>CACBYP010000001.1 GCA_902543485.1 uncultured Pelagibacteraceae bacterium
AGAGCCATGCTCACTTGAAACTTTAAAAGAGGCACATACGGAAGATTATATAAATAAAATAAAAAACAAAACTTTAGACAAAAACGAGATCAGAAAAATCGGCTTTCCTTTAGTTGACAGCGTAGTTAGAAGGTCTTTTATAGCAACCGGAGGAACTGTTCTTGCTACAAAGTTAGCACTAAATTATGGAATAGCATGCAATACTGCTGGTGGTAGTCATCATGCAACATCTAATGAGGGAGCTGGATTTTGTGTTTTTAATGATGTTGCAGTAGCAGCTAAATATTTAACAGTAAGAGGATTGGCAAATAGAATTTTAATTATTGATTTAGATGTTCACCAGGGTAATGGTAATTCAGAAATATTTAAAAATGATAATCAAGTTTTTACATTTAGTATGCACGCGAAAGTTAATTATCCAGCAAAAAAATCAACAAGCGATCTTGATATTGAACTAGAGGAAAATTTAGAGGATAGAGAATATATCAATATTTTAAAAAATAACTTAAAATATTTAAATCAAGAAGAGTTTGATTTTGTTTTCTATATTGCTGGGGTTGATATTCACTATAATGACAGGTTGGGTAAACTAAAAATTTCTGATAATGGTATATTTGAAAGAGATGAATTGGTTATTGATAATTTTTTCTCAAATAAAATTCCTATATGTGGAGTATTAGGAGGTGGATACAACGAAGATTTTAATAAACTGGTAGAATTACATTCTAGTTTACATAAAACATGTGCTAAATTTTTATAATGAAAAAAAACTCTAAATTAACTCAAGAACAAGAAAATATCTTATTTAATGAAGCAACTGAGCCCCCAGGTTCAAGTGAATTAAATAATGAAAAAAGAGAGGGCTCATATCACTGCGCTAACTGTGATACCGAATTATTTAAATCATCAACAAAATATGAAAGTGGATCAGGATGGCCATCTTTTTATAAATCTATTCCAGATGTCTTTGAAACTAAAACTGATCACCATATCGGTTATGCTAGGACAGAGTACCATTGTAAGAAGTGTGGAGGACATCATGGACATATATTTGATGATGGTCCTCAACCTACAGGAAAAAGATACTGTAATAATGGAGTATGCCTAGTTTTTAAACCACATAATTAATTGTAATCAAAATAAAAATAAACTAAACCTTTAGATATGTATTTAATAAATAAGTTTATTTTTATAACTTGGTTATCTCTATTCACAACTTTTGCATACGGAGATACAAGTGATGATATAATAAATAAACTTTCAGATAAAGTTTCATCATTTGTTGAGAATACTTTAGGAGGAGACACTGAATTCTCTTTAGAGTTTCCTGAGGAAGATGATGTTGAATTAGAATTGCTTAAGTTTAATGAATTAGATAGTACCGAAAACCAAAATTCATTCTCACAATTTAGTTTACATACACAAGAAGTTAATGATGATACCAGACTTATTTTAAATCTAGGTTATGGTAAAAGATATATATCTTCAGACAAATCAATGATCACAGGTTTAAACGGTTTTATTGATTACGACATTGAAGGTCATGCTAGAACTAGTTTGGGTTTTGAAGCAAAAGCTAAAATTTTAGAACTTACTGGAAACTATTATTTAGGTCTGTCTGGGACTGAAACTATTAATGGAACTAAAGAAAAAGTATTAGATGGTCATGAGATAAACTTATCTTCACAATTTCCATTTATGCCTTGGACGAGAATAAATATTCAAAATTATGATTTTAAAAAAGATAAAGCTTCTGAAAGTACTAATGGAAACCTATTTTCATTAGAAATGAATTTATCACCAAGTATACAAATTGAAGCTTCTAAAAACTTGATTAATACAACCGGAGTTGAAGATGAGAATTCTTTCAAAATTGTTTATTATAATCCACCAAGAAATAAATCATCACTTCAGGATGGATTTTTATCATCAACTGCTTTTGAAAAAGGTGATGTTGAGGTAAAAATGAAAGATAAGGTTAGAAGAAGAAATGCTTTGACGATTGAGGTTCAAGGAGCAGTGGTATTAACTAAACAATAATTTATGAAAAATTTATTAAAAATTATATTTATTTTATTTATCTCATTTTATCCATTAAACGCATTTGCAGCAACTGGTGCAGCTACTGAATATAAAGTAACAATGACAAAACTCGAACTCTGCGAAACTGGAAGCACTACAGCAAATTGTTTAAATGCATTAACTATATCACCATCCGGAACATCTGGTGCTGTAGATATCGCTTCAGTAAGTGCAGGAGCTACTGCTGGGTCTTATGGAAACATTGCAAAAGCAAAAATAGGAATTTTGTATACTTATATTCAAATTACTATGAGCAGACAATTTTCAATGACTGGAACTGCAGGTAGTTGTGCAACTAAAGCCGGTGAGTCTGGAACCAAAACCACAGATGCAAAAGGACAAACTGGAGGTACTCCAGGATCTTCAACTTTATATGTTCCAGATGGAAGTTCTTATGATGATCACATGAATGGATCGGTGGACTCATTGGGCGCAACAGTTTCAAACGATGGTGTAATAGGATCTAGTGATGAGTATTTTCAATATAGAAAAATTATTTCAGGAGGTGGTTTAAAAGTTAAAGCAGGAGACTTTCCAACAGTAAAAGTTGCATTTGATGTATCAAATGCAGTCGGTGAAGCTACAGGTGGTGCAGCTGCGTGCACAGGTAATGTTATGTATGCAAATGAACCTGGAATGACAATATCATTTGTCGATTAAAATATTATTCTAAAGAACTTAAAAGCTTTCCAGTTTTTTCTAATTCTCTTAATTCCTGATAGCCTCCAACATGATAGTCATCAAAAAATATTTGAGGAATAGTTCTTCGCCCATTTGCTCTCTTAGTCATTTCGTCTCTTAGACCTTCTTTTGTTGATATATCTATCTCGTCATAATTAAGATTATTTCTAGATAATAATCTTTTTGCTGCATCACAAAAGTTACACATTGGACCAGAGTAAACAGTTATATTTTTCATAAAGCAATATATAGGTGATGTTTCATAAATTACTATAGTAAGTAATCATTTTTATTTATTTTCGACTTAATCTGTTTTCTTGAATATTCAAATTTTTTTCTATGTTTTATACTTTGCGAGCTAGCTCTTTTTCTCCACAGCCTAAATGATGAGGGTTTTAAAGATCTTCTCATAATTTTAATAACTTCACCTTCAGTCTTTCCAGTTTTTTTTTCAATTTCTTCAAAAGTAATTCTATCTGCCCATGCTGCCCAGATGACCCAATCTGGACTATCAAGAGATGGCTCTGGATTTTTAACTCTGGTTGTGGGTCTGTGACTTTTTTTCATCAAAATTCAATAAATTGCTAAAATTATTTTAATGCAAATATTTAAGCCTATGATATTATCAGTTTTAGATAGTCCTATCTAGCCATCTTTAGCTCCCGGTTTTTTAGGACTATCCTTAAAATGCTTCCCTTAGATTTTATCCTTTTTTTACAGATCATCATTTTTATGTTCATAACTCCTGGAACACCTAGAATTGTAATTATTTCTTATTCTATGAACTATGGTATTCAAAAATGTATTTGGACTGCATTAGGAGATGTAACGGCAAACATTATTCAGGCAACTCTTGTGATATTTGTAATTGGATCCTTTTTGTCTGACAATCCATCAATATTAAATGTCTTAAAATGGTTAGGTATAGCTTATTTAACATATCTTGCATATGATATTTATAAATCGAGACCTAAAGATATAAATACAAAAGATATTTCAGATAAAAGTTTTTTTTCATTTTATAAAGATGGTTTTTTAGTTGCAGGAACAAGTCCTAAAGCATGGATG
Source organism: uncultured Pelagibacteraceae bacterium (assembly GCA_902543485.1). Lineage (GTDB taxonomy): Bacteria > Pseudomonadota > Alphaproteobacteria > Pelagibacterales > Pelagibacteraceae > Pelagibacter. Next base: position 3,832 of record CACBYP010000001.1, read on the forward strand.
TTCTTCCCATTTATATTTCCACAATTTATTGACTTTAGTTCTAATTATATTATTCAATTTATTATTTTAATAACAACTTATATCGTATTAGATTTTCTATCTTTGGTTGGTTATGCAATCTTAGCTAATAAATTAATTGTTTGGATCAAAGCTAATCCTAAAATTATAAATACAATTTCAGCTTGTGTGATAATTTTGATAGCTATAATTATTGCATTTACTCAACAATACTAAGATAAATTGCGTTACTACTCCCACTTGCAATTAAATAATTTTTGTTATTTATTTAAACTTTATTAATTAATTAATTAAAGGGGAATAAATGAAAATAAAAAACATTTTAATTACATTTGTTTCTGCAATAGCATTATTATTTTCAACTTCAGTTGTATCATTTGCAAAAGTTGTTGGAGATAAAATAATTCTAGGTGCTGCAATCTCTTTAACTGGAAAGTATTCATCTAATGGTGTTCATACTCAAAATGGCTATAACATGGCTGTTGACAGAATTAACAGCATGGGTGGAGTAAAAGTTGGGGGAAAAACTTATAAGTTTGATATTATTTATTACGATGATGAGTCAAACCCAAAAAGAGCAGCTCAGCTAGCAGAAAGATTAATCTCACAAGATAAAGTAGAGTTCATGCTTGGGCCATACAGTTCTGGTTTGACAAAAGCGATCGCACCAGTAACAGAAAAATATGGTGTACCAATGGTTGAGGCTAACGGTGCTTCTAGATCTTTGTTTACGAAAGGTTACAAATATCTATTTGCGGTATTAGCACCAGCAAACTTGTATCTTGATGTAGCGATAAGAACAGCTGTTGAGTTAAATGGCGGAAAAGGCGTAAGAATTGCACAAGCTTTCGAGCAAGATGCATTCTCGCAAGACGTAAGATTAGGTATTTTGGATGCTGCTAAAGAAACTGGATCTGAAATTATAATCGACGATAAACTTCCAAAAGAGCTTAATGATATGGCTGCTACATTAGTTAAAGTAAAACAAATGAAGCCAGATGTATTGGTTGTTTCAGGTCATACAAAAGGAGCTTTAACAGCAATAAGACAAATTTCAGAAATGAAAGTTGATGTTCCTATGTTGGCAATGACACACTGTGATGCTGCAAAATTATCAAAGCAACACGGTAAAAATTCTCAATATGCATTATGCGCTTCACAATGGCATAAAACATTAACTTACAAAGATGATTTCTTTAAAGATGGTATGACATATGCGGCAGATTTTGAAAAAGAATTTGGCTATGATCCACCATATCAATCTGCAGAGTCTTCAGCTGCATTGTTAGTATTTAAAGATGCTTTTGAAAGAGCAAATACTTTTGATCAGAAAAAAGTAAGAGATGCTCTTGCTGCAACTAACATGCAAACATTCTATGGAAATATTAAATTTGCACCTGGTGGTCAAAATGTTGACAAACCTATGGTGCTTTTTCAAGTAATGTGTGATGATGCTGGTAAGTGTGAAAATAAAGTTGTTGCTCCATTAAAATGGGCTTCAGCTGAGTTAATACACCCAGTACCAAAGTGGTCTGAAAGATAAAAAAAAATAATTAAGCCCCCTAGAAATAGGGGGCTTTTTTTTATAGAAATCAAAATTAAATTATGGATTTTTTAGTCTTCCAATATCCAATGATAACCATTCAAGCGTGTCTTGATGGACTTTTACTTGGAATATTGTTTGCGTTAATTGCTTATGGAATGGCACTCCAATGGGGTGTTATGAATATAATTAACATTGCACAGGGAGACCTTGTTATATTGGGTGGTTACATTGCATATTTTATGTATCTGTATGGTATTCATCCAGCTTGGGGAGTAATTGTCTCTCCTATAATTATGTATTTTGTTGGTATTGCAATTTATAAATTAGTTATAAATAAAGTTGTAGATAGAGATCTCTTCATTTCAATATTAGCAACTTTTGGAATTAGTATTCTTTTTATGCAGTTAATGAACTTTGCATTTGGTGCAGATGTTGTATTGGCTAACTCAGGATATGGAACTACAATGTTGTTTGATAATAATGTTGTTTTACCTAACTCTAAAATATTTTCTGCTTTTATCAGTATAGTCTTTGCAATTTGTTTAGTGGTTTATATGAAAAGATCAAAATTAGGTCGTGCTATTAGGGCAACAGCTCAAAATGCAAGAGCAGCAAAGATTTTAGGCGTTGATACAGAAAAAGTTTATGCAGCAACATTTGGAATAAATGCAGCATTATGTGGTGTAGCTGGAGCATTAATTTCAATAACATTTACCATACATCCATACATGGGATTACCTTATACTATAAGATCATTTATGATTGTTATTGTTGCAGGATTAGGAAATTTACCTGGAGTAGCTATGTCAGGTATGGGACTTGGAATATTTGAGGAATTTGCGGATTATATTCTTGGTACAGAATTTAGAATTGGTTCAGTATTTTTATTATTAGTTTTAATTTTAGTTTACAGAAGATTTAAACTTTCAAGAAAGAGAGAATATTTAAAGTGAGAAAAGCTAAAATTAAAGACGATAATGGTAAACTGATAGAAATAAATATTGAAAAATTTAAAAAACATTTAGATGAATATCATTCAACAGGATCTAGTCTTCATGAAGAAAATGGACATTATTTTACAGTTGATAAAGATTTTAGAGATAAAATAGAGAGTTTATATGAACAAAAATAGTTGGATTTTGTACATAGGAATTTTGGTATTTGGTTTAGTTGCACCATTTATTTTTCCAGCTTTTAAAGTTCAATTATCAATTCTTTGTGTACTAATTGTCCTTGCAACGACTTGGAATATCCAAGGTGGTGAAATGGGCTACAACACATTTGGAAATATTCTTTTTTATGGTTTGGGAATGTATCTCTGTGCATCTGTTCAAGTTGGTATGTTTTTTCCATTAGCTGAATGGACTGAAAGTGGTGGTGAAAAAACATTTGTACATACTCCTTCACAATTTTTTCAAGGTATGGCAGCTGGACTTGTGGTTGCTGCGGTAGTCCCAACAATTGTTGCTGGATTAATTGGTTACGCAATCTTAGGATTAAGAGGTCATTATTTTGCAATTTGTACCTTAGGTTTAGGAGTTGCGGCAGGAGAAATTTCTGGTGGTATCGAAATTATTGGAGCTGGACAAGGCTTTACCACCCCTCCTTTTCCAAACATAGGAGGTCTTGAGGCAAGAGGTGAGTTTTTTTATTTTTTAAGTTTTGGTGCATTGGTACTTACATTCATTGCTGTAAGAGCAATTTATACAACAAGGTTTAGATTAATTCTTAATGCAATAAGAGATAATGAAGATAAAGCTGAGGCAATGGGGATTGAAACTATGAAATACAAAATTACTGGATGGATGATCTCAGCTTTCTTTTGCGGTCTAGCTGGTGGAATAATGGGAGGTTTAGTAGGTTATATCGACTCAACAGATGTTGCATTTGATGGAAGAGAAATGGGTGTATTCATGGTCTTGATGGCAATCCTCGGAGGTAAAGGAACTTTATGGGGACCAATTATCGGTGCAACTATATTTCATTTTTTTAAAGAAGGGTTTTGGACATTTTTCCTAGGTTGGCAATATGTTGCATTAGGAGTTTTAATTGTAGTGATAGTAATTTATTTTCCAGAGGGATTAATGGGATGGTTAAGAGAAAAATATCCAGAAAGATTTGGCGAAGTTGTTGATGAAGCTGATCGAAAAGCACAGGTAGAATTAAAATGAGTATTTTAGAAGTAAACAACGTAAGTAAATCATTTGGTGGTGTTAAAGCTAATGTTGATATTTCGATGTCAGTTGAAAAAGGAAAGATTGTTGGTCTTATTGGACCAAATGGATCTGGAAAAACTACATTATTTAATTCAATAGTTGGTACTTACCCAATAGACAATGGTTCAATTAAGTTTAATGGAAAAGAAGTTTCAGAATTACCGGTACCAGTAATTGCAAAACTGGGATTATTGAGAACATTTCAGCAAACTAGAATTTATGGAAAATTAAATTGTGTAGATAACATGCTTATCAGTCACAAAGGTAGTGATGAGAGTTTGTTTAAAATTTTCTCAAAAATTCCTAAAGAGCTTGCAGAAAAAGCAGAAAACTTACTTAATTTTGTTGGATTATATCAAAAAAGAAAACTAAGAGCAGGAGACTTATCTTTTGGTCAGCAAAAATTATTAGAACTTGCAATGGCATTAATGAATGAACCAGAAATGTTGCTATTAGATGAGCCAACAGCAGGAATAAATCCTACGTTAATTAATGGAATTATTGATAGACTAATCAAAGTTAATCAAGATTTTGGGATTACATTGCTTGTTATTGAGCACAATATGAGAGTAATTATGCAATTAGCTGAAGATATATTTTGCCTTGCTCATGGTAAAATGCTTGCAAATGGCACTCCGGAAGAAATTAAAAATGATAAAAGAGTGGTAGATGCGTATTTGGGGGCTCAATAATGTCTAATCAATATGAAGTTTTAGGAAAAGCACCTGGTGCAGAGGATTTAAAAAATTTATCTTCAGAAGATATCCACCTAACAATAAAAAATTTAAATGCTGGATATGGTAAAATGGAAATTTTACATAATTTTGATTTATTTGTAAGCAAAGCACAATCATTATGTTTAATTGGTCCTAATGGAGCAGGTAAATCAACAATACTTCATTCTATATATGGATTTACAAATATTTTTTCTGGTAAAATAGAAATTGATGGAAAAGAAATAACAAATTTAACTCCAGCTGAAAAATTAAAGTCAGTTGGTATAGCTTATATTCTGCAAGATAATTCAGTTTTTCCAGATATGACTGTTGAAGAAAATTTGTTAATGGGTGGTTTTATCAAAGATAAAACGGAAGAATCATATCAAGAGGCAGAAAAGATTTTAGATAAATATGAAAGATTAAGGAACAGAAGAAATCAACCAGCAAAAGTTTTATCAGGTGGTGAAAGAAGATTATTAGAAATATCTAGAGCTTTAGTAATGAAGCCTTCAGTTCTTTTAGTTGATGAACCTTCTATTGGATTAGAGCCGAGATATATTGATATGGTATTTGAAATTTTGGGAGACTTACAAAAAAATGAAAAAAAAACAATTATTCTAGTTGAGCAAAACGCCAAAAAAGGTTTAGAGTTTTCTGATATTGGATATGTATTAGTATCCGGCCAAACTGCTATAGCAGGAAGAGGTGATGATTTACTTAAAAATGATGATGTTGGACGTCTATTTCTAGGCGGATGATTAATTCAAAATATTTTTTCAAAGGAATTCTTTGTTCAAAAGAATTCGATAGCCCTGCAATTGCTCTAGGTTTAAGCTTTTTAGCAATAGGTGCATTACTAAAAAATTTAGGTTTTACAATTCAAGAAAGTATTTTTTCTACTTTTTTAACTTATGCATTACCTGGCTCACTTGTGATGGCAGAATCGATTTTGATTGGCGTTTCGTTACTTAATTTATTTTTTGCAGTTTGGTTAGTTAATGCAAGATTGTATCCGATGACTGTATCTTTAATGCCATTGTTAAAGCACCAAAGTCAACCAAGATGGAAGTATTATTTATCCTGTCATTTTGTTGCGGTATCTTCGTGGTTAATTCTTAAAAATAATTATAAAGATATTGAAAAAAAATATAGAGTCGATTTTTGGATAGGAATTGGAACTGCAACTTGGTTGATAGCAATTTTTTCAACTATCTTAGGTTATTACTCTGCTGATTTCTTAAATAGAGAAATGATAATTGGATTAGCTATAATTAATCCAATTTATTTTACTTGCACAATGATAGGAGTGATGAAGTCTATACAATTAAATGTTTCAATAATTTTAGGAGCTATCTTAGGACCTTTATTTTATTTTATTAGTCCTGATTGGTGTGTTTTGATTGGTGGATTTGTAGCTGGAACTGTTGCTTTTGTAATAGGGGAGAAAAATGTCAGCTAATATTGTTTTAATAATAGTTATTACATCCTTAGCAACTTATATCTCAAGGTTTTTAGGAGCTTTTACTTCTGAAATAATAGATGAAAATACTAAAATATATAGGTGGTTTAATTATTTAGCCTATTCGACATTGGCGGCTTTAATTTCTAGAATGATAATATTTCCAGCTGGTGCACTTTCTGACAGTAATTACTTTTCCAGATTTATTGTTGTACTTTTAGCAATAATAATTTTTAAATTAACTAGAAATAATTTAGTTTACCCAACTTTATTCTCTGCTATCATTATGTTTTTATTAAGTAGCTTTACGATATAAATGAAAAAAATTATTTTACTATTGTTCTTAATTTTAATACCAGGTATTTCACAAGCAGCATGTGATGATCCTTTAACTGATGGAGTTGATTATACTAACTGTAGATTTTCAGATGGACAAGATTTGCAAGGTAGTTATTTGCCTAACTCAAACTTATCATTCGCAAGTTTTATACAAGTAAATTTTGATAAAAGCATTATGATGACTTCTAACTTGTCATTTGGAACTTTTCCAGAGTCAACATTTGTTAGAGCTAACTTATATGAGTCAACTCTAGTTGGTGGAAATTTCGAAAAAGCTAACTTTACAGGAGCCAATATGACAAGAGTTGATTTTATGGGCTCAACATTGATTGAAGCAAATTTTCAAAATGCAAATTTAATGGAAGCTAATTTTACTTCATCGAATATGACCAATGCTAATTTTGATGGAGCAAATTTAATTGGAGCAACATGGACTAATGGTGAAACATGTGGACCAAATTCAATTGGAGTTTGTAACAAATAATTATAATGGATAGCTTAGATACTATTCAAGGGTTTGATATTTCATTTAGTGATTATTCCAAAAGAATAATCAATATTAAAATTGAAGATGAAATTATAGATAAACTAATATTTCCTTTTAAAAAATTTGATATTACAGCTCTTGAATATAAACCTTTTACTAGATTTACACTTGCAAAATCTTTAGATGACTCGACGGGTGGAAAGCTAGGAAAATTTATAAACTCTATATTAAGAGATAGAGACACAGGTTGTTTCATTATAGGACCTAAAAATAAATCCAAAAAAATTGATAACAATTTTCTTATTAAACTATCAACAGCTGTAACACACTTACTAGGTAATCCAAATTTTGATTCAATGGCTGGAAAATATTACGCAAGATTTCATGTTAAACATGAGGACAATAGCGACTCATATCTTAGAAAAGCATATACTAATATGGATCTTCATACTGATGGAACTTACGTCAAAGAAAAAACTGATTGGTTATTAATGTTAAAAATGGAGGAAGAAAATGTTCAAGGAGGTGAAACTGCAATGTTACACCTTGATGATTGGGAACATTTAGATAGCTTAACTAATGATAAAGTTGGAAAACAAAACTTTATATGGGGTTCTCCAAAAAGTAAAAATGTTGATTACAAGGTGGAACATCCTGTTTTTTCAGAAGACGAAAATGGAAAACCACAAATTTCTTACATAGACCAATTTCCTGAGCCCAAAAATATGGAACAAGGATTATTTCTACAAAAATTATCAGACTCTTTAGAAGGAAGTCAAAAAAAGATTGTAATGCCTTTACCAGTTGGCTTTTCAGTAGTTGCAAATAACTATTTCTGGCTTCATGGTAGAAAACCATTTGTAGAAAATAAAAAATTATCAAGAGAATTACTAAGAATTAGAGGTTCTTTTTTTACTAATTAATTAATTTTAGTGATAATAATCACTTAGTTTATCATGAAAATCGGATTTATTGGTACAGGACATATCTCGAAATCAGTAATCAACGGAATACTGGGGTCAAAATTAAAAATTAATAAAATAATTGTTTCAAAGAGAAATTCAAAAATTTCAAGTGAACTTAAAAAAAAAAGCAAAAAGATAAAAATATCTACTGATAATCAGGATATTATAAATCAATCAAATTGGGTTTTTTTAGCAGTAACACCAACGATTGGAAAAAGTATTCTTCCAAAACTAAAATTTAAAAAAGGTCAAACGATAATAAGTTTTATATCAACTATAAAAATGACTGAATTAAAAAAATATATTAAAGTTAAAACTAAGATTATTAGAGCAATTCCTTTGCCTCCAATTTCTCTTAGAAAAGGACCGGTACCAATTTTTCCACCAGATAAACAAGTTAGAAATTTTTTTAATAAGCTTGGCACATCTGTTGAAATAAAAAATGAAAACTTATCACTAAATTTTTGGTCAACTTCATCAATGATGGCACCATTTTATGAGTTACTACAAACCCTGAGTGAATGGTTAGTAAAAAAGGGAATTAATAGAAGTGACTCTCAAAAATACATTACCTCTTTATTTATTGCTTTATCTGAGGATGCAAAAATTAATTCAAATAAAGATTTAAAAGTACTTGTTAAAAATTCACAAACCCCAAAAGGTTTAAATGAACAAGCTGTTAAAGAATTAAGAAAACTTGGATTTTATAAATCTCTCAATAAAACAGCAAATAGCGTTTTGAATAGATTAAAAAAAAGTAAGTAAAATGTCTGACAATATCTTACAAGTAAATAATCTTACAAAATTATTCGGAGGACTAGCAGCAGTATCAAATTGCTCATTAAATATTAGATCGGGTTCAATCACTGGAATAATTGGCCCAAACGGTTCAGGAAAATCAACATTATTTAATTTAATAGCTGGAAATTTAAAATCTAATGAGGGAGAGGTAATATTTAATGATGAAAATATTACTGATGTACCATCACATGAGTTATTTGGCAGAGGATTATTAAGAACCTTTCAGATTGCACATGAATTTTCAAACTTAACAGTTTTAGAAAACTTAATGATGGTGCCTCCTAATCAAAGCGGAGAAAATTTATTAAATGCTCTTATTAAACCTGGACTAGTTAAAAAAGAGGAAAAAGTTATTAGAGAAAAAGCCTATGAGGTTGTAGATTTTCTTAATTTAACACATTTAGCTAATGAAAGGGCAGGAAATCTTTCAGGAGGTCAAAAAAAATTATTAGAATTAGGAAGAACTATGATGGTTGATGCAAAATTGGTTTTACTTGATGAAGTGGGAGCTGGAGTTAATCGAACACTTTTAAAAGATCTAGGAACTGCAATATTAAAATTGAATAAAGAAAAAAATTACACTTTTTGTATGATAGAGCATGATATGGATTTTATAAACAGAATGTGTGATCCGGTAATAGTAATGGCAGATGGTTCAGTTTTATTTGAAGGAACATCTGAAGAAGTCAAAAAAAATGAAAAAGTAATTGAGAGCTATCTTGGAAAGTCAAACTTAACAAAAAAAGAAAATTAATGGCGTACTTTGAAGGAGCAAAAATGACTGCAGGTTATGGGGATGGCCCTGATATTATTAGTTCATGTTCCATAACTGCAAATAGGGGAGAGATAGTTGCTATTCTAGGTCCCAATGGTGCTGGCAAATCAACAGCCATGAAAGCGATGCTCGGATTATTAAAATTAAAATCCGGCTCTGTAACTTTGAATGGCGAAGATATTTCAAAAATTAATCCTCAAGATCGAGTAAAAAAGGGTATTTCATTTGTTCCACAAACAAGAAATGTATTTGCAGAATTAACTGTTAGAGAAAATTTAGAGATCGGTGGCTTTTTGATAGAAGGGAGTTTAGAAAATAAAATTGAGAGTATTTATAGTTTATTTCCAATCTTGAGTGAAAAAAAATCCCAAGTCGTCGGACAATTATCTGGTGGACAACGTCAGCAAGTCGCGCTTGGAAGAGCTTTAATGAGTGATCCATCAGTTCTTATGTTAGATGAGCCCACAGCTGGAGTTTCTCCAATTGTAATGGATGAATTGTTTGAACATATAATAAAAGTTAAAAAAACAAATGTTGCCGTTATTATGGTTGAGCAAAATGCAAAGCAAGCATTAAGTATTTCAGATCGAGGCTATGTATTGGTAACAGGTCAAAATAAATTTGAGGGATCCGGTAATGATTTACTTGAAGATCCCGAGGTTCGTAGATCATTTTTGGGAGCATAATGGATTTCTTAAATGCAATAATTGTACTTTTTAATTTCACAGTAATACCAGCGTTAGCTTATGGCTCACAATTAGCTTTAGGTGCTATTTTTGTTACTTTAATTTATGCAGTTTTAAGATTTGCTAATTTTGCAACTGGAGACATGATGTCTTTTGGAACAATGTTTGCAGTTATTCTAACATATTATTTTCAGTCCTTAGGTTTTGGATTAGGTGTTTTACCAACAGCACTTTTAACAATTCCTTTCGCCATCCTAATGATGATTTTATATATGTTAATCATAGACAAATTTGTTTTCAGTTATTACAGGATAAAAAAAAGTCCTCCAGTTCAGTTTGCAATGGTTAGTGTAGGGGTAATGTTTGTCACTCAAGCCTTAATTAGAATAATCATTGGACCATCTGATAGAAGATTTTTAGATGGTGAAAAATTTATAATTAAAGCAACAGAATTTAAAGAAATAACTGGTCTTGCAGAAGGTATAACTTTAAAATCAACACAAGCAATAACAATAATCGTAACCTTAATTGTTGTTTCAATAATGTTTTGGTTTTTAAATAGAACTAAAACTGGAACAAGTATGAGAGCTTATTCAGACAATGAAGATTTAGCATTATTGTCTGGTATAGATCCTAAGAGAGTTGTTTTGATAACATGGGTCATCGCAGGAATTTTGGCTACTATTGGTGGAGTATTATACGGTTTAGATAAAAGTTATAGACCTTTTGTTTATTTTAATAATATGCTTCCAATATTTGCTGCAGCAATTGTTGGAGGAATTGGAAATCCATTTGGAGCCTTCTTAGGTGGATACGTTATAGCTTTTGCAGAAATATTTGTAACTTACGCATATAAAAGATTTATTTCATATCTATTACCTGAACATCTTGAACCAGACTCTTTACTACAGTTATTATCGACAGATTATAAGTTTGCAGTTTCTTTCTCAATTTTAGTAATTGTTTTATTAATAAGGCCGTCAGGTATCTTTAAAGGAAAAGTTATATGAGGAATTATAAAAATGTTATCGCCGCATATTCAATCATGATATTTTTAATAATTTTGGTTGGGATATTCCAATCCTGGTCTATTGCATTAACTATTTTAAATTATTGTTTAATTTCTGCAGTTATGACAATTGGGGCAAATATACAATGGGGTTATGCTGGATTAATTAATTTTGGGATAATGGGATATACAGCATTAGGAGGATTGGCTGTAGTCTTAGTTTCGGTTGAACCAGTCAAAAAAGCTTGGCAAGTTGGAGGTTTAAATATTTTAGCTTGTGTATGGATAATTGTTGCAATTATCTTTGTAGTTAAATTTATACTCAATAGATTTGATAAGTCCAAATTAAGAAACTACTCAGTAGCCTCCGTAATCTTAGGTGGAATAATTTTACTAAGAGTAACTGCTGCACCAGGGATAGAGGCTATAGAGTCAGTTGATCCAGCAAAGACAGGATTTCTTGGTGGCATGGGATTACCCGTTTTATTTTCCTGGATTGTAGGTGCGCTATTGGCTGGCAGTTTAGCATTTGTCATAGGAAAGATTGCATTAGGTCTTCGTGCAGATTATTTAGCCATTGCAACATTATTAATAGCAGAAATTATCGTTTCAATTATTAAACATGAGGAATGGTTGGCAAGAGGTGTAAAAAATGTAATAGGATTAAAAAGACCAGCACCATACGAAATAGATCTACAAACTTCAGAATGGTTTATAAATTTAGTTACAAAATTTAATTCATCAAAATTAAATTTAATTAATTCAATCTCTGATAAGCAAGAAGCTCTAAATCAAATGGTTATTGATGCTTCATCGGTTTATGTAAAATTATGTTTTACAGGCTTATTTCTTACTGTTGTTATCATATTGTTAATTGTGACTCAGAAAGCTCTTTATTCACCTTGGGGAAGAAAAATGAGAGCTATAAGAGATAATGAAGAGGCGGCAAGTGCAATGGGTAAAAATATTGTTAAAGAGCATCTTCTTATTTTTATTTTGGGATCTGCAATTGTTGGCTTAGCTGGAGCTATGATGGTTACAAATGACGGTTTATTTACACCAGGTAGCTACAGACCTATGAGATATACTTTTGTAATTTGGGTCATGGTTATAGTAGGTGGAACAGGAAATAATTTCGGAGCAATATTGGGGGGATTTGTAGTTTGGTTTTTATGGGTCGAAGCTGCTCCAATTGCATTATTTTTAATTAATCTGTTTACATCTCATCTGCCAGAAACTAATGCAGTTAGAGTTCACTTAATTGAAAGTGCTCCATATTTTAGATTCTTAGTTATTGGGATTGGTTTACTTTTAATAATGCGTTATAGACCACAAGGAATTATTCCGGAAAAAATTATTAAACAATAATGTATTATATTTTATTAGGTATTGTTTTAGGATTAATATTTTATTTATCTGACAAATATTTATTTTAAAACCCCAGTTAAAAAACTGGGGTTTTAATTTCTAATTATCTTTGCTTTTTGTCTTTAAACTTTCCACCTTTTATTTCTTTTTCAATAAAAGATCCAAAAGCTTCACCAACATCTGTAAATTCTACAGCTGTAGCACCTTCATAGTTTACTGCTTTACCTTTAGCTAATAAATCAAGTGCTTTCTTTAATTCACCTGGATAAATTTTTGTTCCAGGAGCATTGGCTACTGACATTACATTTTTTTGAACAGTCATTCTGTCAGCTTTTCCACCAGCTTGCATTGCAAGCGTTATCAAGGCTGCTGCATCATAACTTTCACCTGTGTAAGGACCTGATGAGTCAATACCACCAGCACTAGCAACTTCTTTAAATATACCAGCACCTTTACCCATTGATCCAGGTAAAGATCCAAATGATTTATTTAAATCTTTTCCAAATCTGTCAGTAAGAGAGTCACCAATCATTCCATCTGAAAGAACAAAAGTATCAAATGATCCAGAGTCTAATGATCCTTGAATTATACTACCACCAGCTTGATCTAAGTAACCTAAAACAGCAAGAGCGTCTCCACCCGCTGCTGCAAGTGTAGCTACTTCTGCACCATAGTCACCTTTACCTTCTTCGTGTGCTGTAACAGCTGTTACTTTAATACCATGAGCTTTAACTGCAGCTACATAAACATCAGCTAAACCTTTTCCGTAGTCATTGTTAGTATGAGTTACAGCTAATGATTTAACTTTTCTGTCCTTTGTAATATCTGCTAAGACTTGTCCTCCTCTAGCATCTGATGGAGCAGTTCTGAAGAAATAACCATTATCATTAAGATCGGTTAATCCTGGAGATGTAGCTGATGGTGAAATCATAACAACACCATTTGGTACGGCAACATTAGTTGCTATTGCACCTGTAACACCAGAACAATCAGCACCCATAATAGCAACAACACCACCTGAAACTAAACCTTCAGCAGCAGTTGTAGCAGCAGCAGAATCAACACAAGTTGAGTCAGCTCTTTCTACAGATATTTTTTTTCCACCAAGTAATGAGCCAGAGTCTGAAGCTTCTTTAAAAGCAAGTTCTGCAGAAGCAGCCATTGCAGGTGTTAGGGTTTCAATTGGACCAGTAAATCCTAAAATAATACCCATTTTAATTCCATGTCCATCTGAAAAAGCTTTTGAAGTAAAGCTTAAGATAAACACGAATATACCTATTAGTAATTTTTTCATATTTTCCCTTTAATTGTTAACAATTTATATAATCAAAATTAAATCCTATTAAATTATTATTTCAATGAGAAAATTATCTCAATTTTCGAACAAATACTTATAATTTTAGCAATTATCTATTAGGAGTGTCTGTCGCAATCATTTGACCTCTGACTTTTTCTCTAAAGTAAATATACACTCCTGCAGAAATAATAATAGCTGCCCCAAGAAACGTTCTTGTTTCAGGTATTGTTTCAAATAATACGTATCCTGCAATCATAGCAAAAATTATATAAGAGTATTCAAACAAAGATACAATTGAAGGTGAAGCAATACTATAAGCTGAAAAGACACAAAAGAAAGATATAGAAGCAACAACTCCCATTACAAAGACATATGGCCATGAAGCTGAAGGGTTAGTAAACCATTCTCTAACAATAAATTGTAAAGTAGGATCAGAAAAATTATTAAATTTTCCATCTCCACTAGCTAGATAAATAATTAAACTTATAATAATCGCAAAAATATAAAGCAAAGTCATTTGAGTATAAATATTATCTTTATGAGAAGTATATTTTGTAATTGTCATTGAGCAAGCATAACAAAGTGCACATCCAACAGGTGCTAATTTGAAAAAATTAAATTCCTCAAGTGTTGGATTAAGAACAATTAATACTCCTATAAAACCTACAACAATTGCACTCCATCTTCTAATTCCAATTTGTTCTTTTAAGAAAAATTTAGCAAACATAGACATAAAGAAAGGACATGAGAAAAACAAAGCACTAACCATCGCTAAAGACATAAAGGTTAAAGAAATATAAAAAAAAGCAAATCCAAAAAAGAAACAAACAACCCTAACTAAAGTTAAAAAAGGATAATGTGTTTTAAGAGTAATTTTTTTTTTTGTTATTAAAAAAAAAGATATAAGAATAGTCGCTTGTATTAAAGTTCTTCCCAAATATAACTCAAATAATGCAATATCTTCAAAAATGAACTTTATTAATGAGTCTTGAATGGAAAAAAAGGCCATTCCAGTCATAATAAAAAAAATACCCCTTGTATTATTGTTTGTTTGCATATCGCACCTATATCAAAAAAACTTTAACCTTCATAATTAATAAGATACTCTTAAAGAAATGAGTGATTTTGAACCAATTTATGGTGGATGTATTTGTGGGAGTGTAAAGTATTCAATAAATAGTAAACCTCTTTTTACTCAGGTCTGCCATTGTTTAGATTGTAAAAAATTAACTGGATCATCTTATGTAATGAATACTAGCATTTTTGAAGATTCTTTAAAAATTAGTGGTGAACTTTTAAAAGCTGAATTGATTGCAGGTAGTGGGAAAAAATGTACTCATTACTTTTGTAAAAAATGTGGGGTTTATATTTATGCCGATTATGAATTTGCAATTAGAAGATTAACAGTTAGAACAAAGACTCTTTTGAAACCGAAAGACTTTCCACCTCAAGCACATATATTTGTAAAAGATAAGGATCCATGGATAGATATTGCAGACAAAAATATTTGCTATGATGAAATGTATGATCCAAAAATTGCTTGGCCTAAAGAAAGTTTAGTTAGATATAAAGAATATCTCGAGACTAATTAAGGATAAAATCTGCTGCTCTTTCACCTATCATTAAAGTAGGTGCATTTAAATTACCACTTGTAATCTCTGGCATAACTGAGGCATCTGCAACTCTTAAATTTTCTAAACCATGAACTTTCAATTTTTCGTCAACTACTGCCATTTTGTCCACTCCCATTTTTAATGTACAGGATGGATGATAAGCTGTTTCGGCTTTTGACCTAATATACTCGGTTATTTGTTCATCATCAGTTGCACTTTCACCTGGACCTATTTCTTTTCCAGCGTAAGGTTTCATTGAATCTTGACTTAAAATCTTTCTAGCTACACGAACACACTTAATTGTTTCTTTTAAATCGTATTCATCTTTTAAATAATTAAATTGAATTTTTGGGTAATCGTATGGATTTGAGCTATTTAATTTAATATGTCCTCTACTTTTAGGTTGGTTCAAACTTGCATGTAATTGATAACCATGTCTGTCAGGATCAACTAATCCATGATCGATTACAAATGCTGGAAAAAAATGAAATTGAATATTCGGATAGCTTTTGTCTTCTGAAGATTTGCAGAAACCACCTGCTTCTAAAAATGAAGTAGAACATGGACCACTTTTTGAAAGAAACCATTGAATACCAATTTTAAGCATATTTATTTTGTTAACATAAGAATAGAGCGTATCTTTAGTTTTACATTCTTGCTGAATGTAGGTTTCTAAATGGTCTTGTAAATTTTGACCTACTCCCTCTAACGAGTGTACAACATTAATTCCTTTATCTTTTAAATCTTTTTCAGGTCCTACACCTGATAACATTAATAGTTGTGGTGAATTGATTGAACCCCCGCTTAAAACAACTTCTTTCTTAGCGTAAACCTTTGTGACTTTATTTTTAATATTTACTTCTATTCCAACTGCTTTTTTTCCCTCAAAAATAATCCTTTCAGCAAAAGAATTAGTAAAAACTTTTAAATTTTTTCTTTTTTTTGCTGGCTCTAGATAATATTTAGAAGCGCTAGCCCTTTGACCTTTATGAATTGTAATATCATACATTCCAAATCCCTCTTGATCTTCTCCGTTCATATCTTTATTTTTTTTATACCCTGCTTCGACTGAAGCATTAATAAAAGCACTAAACAACGGATTTTTGTTTTTGGATTGATTTACTGGTAAAATTCCTTTCCCACCTCTGAATTCATTCTCTCCTTCGGACCACGTCTCAATTTTTTTAAAAAATGGTAAAACATTTTCATAAGACCATGATTTCAAGCCAAATGAGGCCCATCTCTCATAGTCGTTTTTATTTCCTCGAACATAAACCATCCCATTATGTGCAGAACAACCACCTATCATTTTTCCTCTTGGGCAAAATAATCTCCTATTATTTAAATTAGGTTCTGGTTCTGAATAATATTTATAATTATATTTTGGATCATGCATTGCATACAAAATTGCCAAAGGCATATTAACCTTCCAAATATCACTAGATCCACCTGCCTCAAACAAGGCAACATTAAATTTCCCATTTTCACTTAATCTATTTGCAAGAACACATCCTGCTGTACCAGCTCCAACAATTATGTAGTCAAAATTCATTTACTTTTTAAGTTTATCTGCAAGTACTAATTTATCTGATTTAAAACTATTTTTATTTTCGTTAATAAAATCATCCATAATTTTTATTTTATCTTCTTCAAATTCTGTAACTTTTCTTTTTTCAAGATCGATATAAAGAGATATACTTTCTGTAGTTGCGGCAAGTTTCCCTGTTTTTTTTTCGATCATCTCACATTTTAAATGTAATCTTTTCTTATCATGATCAAAGAAAGTGCAATAAACATCAACTTCTTCATTTTCTTTAACTTCATTGTCGTAAGTTGTTCTTGTTTCAACCACCATTGTACTTCTTTTATTTATTTGTGCTTTAGCTCCGCCCATATCAAATTTATTAAGCATTGTTTCCCATGCCTCATCAAAAATTAAAACATAATAAGCCATGTTCATATGCTCATTATAATCTGTCCAATCTTTTATTATTTTTCTCGAAGCCAAATGAAATGACATTTTATCAGCTTTTGTTTATTTTATTTGCTACTAACAATTTTCTTTGCATCTCTCGTAAAACAGGTCTTTCTATCAATTTACCATCTATTACAACTAAACCTGTGTTTGCTTTTTTAAATTGATCCATAATTCTTTTAGCTTTACTTATCTCTTCCTCTGTTGGAGTAAAAATTTCATTTAAAATACTTATTTGCTTTGGATGAATAGATCCTTTCCCAGTGAAACCTAAGTTTTTAACAAACTGTGCTTCTTTTTTCATTCCTTCCATATCTTCTAAATTTAAATAAGGAACATCAATAACATCAACTCCTTTACTTGCACCAGCATGAACTAACCTTGATCTTGCATAAACTAAATTCTCTAATTTGTTTTCCACTCTCAATTCTGCTGCCATATCCTCTCCACCAAAATATAAAGCAACTATTCTATCGCTAGAATGTGCAATATCATAAATACTTTCAAGAGCTTGATTGGTTTCCATTATAACATGAAGATCAGTATCTAAACCACAATCAGTAAGCATGTCATCAATAAATGTAATTTCGTCAGGTGTTTTAACTTTCGGCAACATGATGGCTTTAACCTTTAGTTTATTTGAAGCAATAGCTTCTAAGTCTAAAAGACCATTTTTAGTTCTTTGACAATTTAATCTAACAACTAATTCAACATCATTTTTTACTTCTAGTGACTTTAATGCTTCAATAGTATTTTTCCTTGCCTCGTCTTTATCTTTCATGGCAATTCCATCTTCTAATTCTATACAAACCATATCAGCTCCTGAAGCCAAGGCTTTTGGAAACATCTCTGGTTGAAGACCTGGTGTAAATATAAAGCTACGTCTAACCCTTAGTTTATTTAAGTCCATTAAATTTTTATTTCTTATAATTGTTAATGATATGATATTATATTTTACTAGAAATAAAAATGAACAATAAGGTCTTCATCTCATGTGCAGTTACAGGATCTGGTGATACAGCAAGTAAACATCCTGATTTACCTAAAACTCCAGAGCAAATTGCAAAAGCAGCAATAGAGTCTGCTAAAGCTGGTGCTGCAATTGCCCATATCCATGTCAGAGAGGAAGATGGAACTCCAAGTAGAAGACTCGAGCTTTATAAAGAAGTGGTTGACAGAGTGAGATCATCTGAAACTGATGTAATTCTTAATCTCACAACAGGCATGGGTGGCGATTTAGATATCGGCCAAGGCAAGAACCCTTTAGACTTTGGTCCAATGACAGACATGGCAAATGTAATGGAAAGAATTGCTAATGCAGAACAATTTCTTCCAGAAATATGCACACTTGATTGTGGAACCTTAAATTTTGGAGATAGTTCAGTTATCACAGTCAATACACCTAAAGATTTAAGAAAAGCTGCAAAAAAACTTCAAGAAATAAAAGTTAAACCTGAAATAGAAGCTTTTGATTTAGGAAACATGTGGTTTGGTGCTCAATTATATAAAGAGGGATTATTAAGTGATCCACCTCTTTTTCAAATGTGTTTAGGAATTCCATGGGGTGCACCGGCAACACCATTAGCTATGCAAGCGATGAAAGATATAATGCCTAAAGAAGGTATATGGTCAGGTTTTGCAATATCTAAAAACGAAATGCCATATGTTGCTCAAACTGTAGTAATGGGAGGTAACCCAAGAGTTGGTTTAGAGGATAATTTATATTTATCCAAAGGAAAATTGGCAACAAATCCTCAATTAGTTGAGAAAGCTATAAGGATCGTCACAGATCTTGGTGTAGAGATTATGTCACCTTCAGAAACAAGAGAAAAATTAAAGCTTGTAAAACACAAGTAATGTCAAAAATTAAAACTGTAGGAATAGTTGGAACCGGTGTCATAGGGACTGGCTGGATAATAAGAAATTTAGCTCACAACAAAATTGTTCATGCATATGATCAAAACAAAAATCTCAAAAACTATGTTTTAAAAGAAATAAAAAGAACTTCAAAAAGTATAAAAAAACTTTTTGGAAAAAAAATTTTAATTAAAAATTTAAAATTCTTTAATTCTTTGGAAAAGGCTCTTTCAAATGTGGATTTTGTTCAAGAAAGTGTATTAGAGAATTATAAAGTTAAAACTGATTTAATCCAAAAAATCTCTAAATATGTAAAATCAAATGTAATTATTTCTTCAAGTTCGTCAGGACTTTTGCCCACTAAAATTTTTTCTAAGTGTAAAAATCCTCAAAGAGGCATAATTGGACATCCATTTAATCCAGCGTATTTATTGCCAGCAGTTGAAATAGTTCCTGGAAAAAAAACTACAAGAAAGTTTCTTTCAGATGCAAACAAATATTACAAATCAATCTCAATGAGGCCAATCATGCTCAAAAAAGAATTACCAGGTTATTTATCGGATAGACTTCAGGAGGCATTGTGGAGAGAGGGTCTGCATATTATTAATGAAAATTATGCAACAACACAGGAATTAGATCGTGCAATAGAAGATGGACCAGGTCTTAGATACTCAATAATGGGCACCTTTTTAACCTTTCATCTTGCTGGAGGTAATGCAGGAATGAAACATATGTTAAAGCAATTTGGTCCAGCCTTAAAATTGCCTTGGACAAAATTAAAAGCTCCAAAGTTAACAAATAAATTATCTTATAAACTTATATCAGGCACAAAAAAACAAGCTAAAGGTAAATCAATTAATATGCTTTCAAATATTAGGGACCAATATTTAGTTGATGTATTAAAAATTAGAAAAAAATATGAGAATAAAATTAGAAATTGATGAAAGAAAAAATTTTTATAAATAAAACTGGTGGATGTATCTGTGGAAATATAACTTTTAAGGTTAAGCTTGATGAAGTCCCTTTAGTTTTCAATTGTCATTGTATTGATTGCAGAAAAAAAATAGGAGGAATAATGACAATTATACTACTTAGAGATGGAGCAATAGATATAGATAAGTCTAAATTAAAAATTTATGAACATGAAGGTGGCAGCGGTAATAAAATTAAAAAACATTTTTGTGGGAAATGTGCTGCTCCAATTTTAACTTATGTAGAAAAGTATAAAAAATACTATTTATATGCAGGTTTACTAGACGATATTAGTTTTTTAAATAAAGCAGAGAACATACACTATAAAGAGTCTCATTTTCCATTTATGGAAATAAGCGAAAAAAATATTAAAGTTTAAATACTAATGCATTCTTAAAGTATTGCCGTCTACAGCAATTACTTGTCCTGATATCCTTGGTGCATCATTCGAAATTAAAAAGCTACAAATTCTTCCAATATCCTCTTCATAGACCCATGTATTCATTGAAGTCATTGAAACAAATTCTTTTTCTATTAATTTTTTTGAAACATTTAAAAATTTCGATTTATCCCTTATTACTCTACCCATTCTATCTCCCTTTATTGTTCCAGGACAAATAGCATTTACTCTAATTTTAAATTTTCCTAGTTCCATAGCCAGTGTTTTGGTTATACCAACAACAGCCCACTTACTTGCACAGTAAGGGGATCTTAATGGAAATCCAAATATACCTGCAGTTGATGATAAATTTATTATAGCTCCACCTTTATTTTTTTTTAGCATTGGAATTGAATATTTTGAAAAATAAAAATGGCTAATTACGTTTACCTTTAATGTATTTTCCCAATCCTTGCTTTTTAATTTTTCAAGTGTCCCTGTCGGCCCAGCAATTCCAACGTTATTTATTAGAGCATCAATTTTTTTTGTTTTTTTTATTATTTTGCTAAAAAAATTTTTTACTTGGTTCTCATCCGAAGCATCACACTGAAATACAAATAATTTTTTATTATTGAGCTTGTGCTTCTTACATTTATTTAGAAAAGTTGAATTGATATCACAAAGATATACTGTTGCACCTTTATCTAAAAATATTTTTGCTGAACTCCATCCAATACCTGAACCTCCTGCGGATATGATTATCTTTTTATTTTTTAAGGTAATGCTCATTTTTAATTTTAAAAGATAATTCAAACTAACAAATCTTCCAACTATTAATATGTCAACTAATAATTGAATTGAGCACTAAATTATTTTATATTGATATTGATTATGTACTCAATTTCAAAAATCTCAAAAAACGGCACTTATCTTCAAGTAATTTGGGATGACGGAAAAGAGAGTAAATTTAATTATATGTGGCTGAGAGATAATTGTCCTACAGCACACGATAAAGATTCTAGGCATCGAATGTTTAATATTTTAGATGTATCAGAAAATATAAACCCAAAAAAATATAATCTTAATAGCGATGGTAAATTAGAAATAGAGTGGAGTGAGGGAAATCATGTAAGCCATTATGATATTAGTTGGCTTAGAGAAAATTGTTACACAATTAAAAATAACGAAGAATACAAATCACCTTATCAATTATGGGATAGTAGTTTAGAAAAAAATATTGATAGTATATATATAGATCACAATGAAATTATATCTTCTGAAGAGGGATTAGTTAAATGGTTAGAGCTTCTTCATTATAAAGGAATAGCAATAGTTTATAATGCTCCAGTAGAAAAAAATTCAGCGTTCCCTGTTTTAAACAGAATTAGTCACACAAGAGAGACATTTTTTAAAACACCTTTTGAAGTTATAAATATACCAAAACCTAATAACTCAGCCTATACAGCTCATGCACTTCAAAATCATATGGATTTACCATGGTTTGAAAATCCTCCTGGGTATCAATTTTTACATTGTTTAGTTAATTCAGCAAAAGGTGGTGACTCATCTGCAGTAGATGCTTTCGCTGTAGCAGAATATTTAAAGAAAAACGATAAAGATACTTTTGATACGCTAACAAAAATACCTTTAAAGTTTAGAGACAAAGATTACACACAAGAAGCTCATAGAAGCTTTTATGGCACTGCAATAAGTTTAACAAAAGATGGTGATTATAATGATGTTAGATTTAGCACTGCAACCATGGACGCTTTAGATTGTCATCCAGATCAAATGGATAAAGTTTATAAATCTCACCATAAATTTGGAAAACTTTTACACGATGATAAATTTCAAATAAAATTTAGACTAAGACCTGGAGATATATATACATTCAATAATAGAAGAGTACTTCACGGAAGAACTGAGTTTGATCCAAATTCTGGACACAGACACCTACAAGGTTATTATATGGATAGAGATGAAATTGTGGGTAGATTAAATTATCTTAAAAAATAAAAAAAAGGGCTTTGAAAATATCAAAGCCCTTTTATCTAATTTATTTTAAAGTTATTATGGAAGCCAACTTTTCCATTTATCTGGATTATTGTCTAACCACTCATTAACAACTTCTTTTACATCTCTTTTCTTAATATCAACTTCAACTAACATTTTAGCTTGGTCAATATTTTGTAAAGACATTTTTTCAAAGAACTTCTTAGCATCAGCATGTTCTGCACTAGCAAAAGTAGCTGGGTTACCGTAGTTCATCGTGTAATCTTTAGCCCAACCAGTTGCTGGCCATGCAGCAGTTCCACAATCTTTCCAGTTATTTGCTTCAGTGAAGCTGTCACAAGTTTTGTGTTCTGGAAGTTGTACACCAACCATATCATACTCACCAAAGAACCAATGCGGTGACCATAGATAAAGTAGGAATGGCTCTTTTCGCATGTAAGCAGCTTTTGCTTCTGCGATAGCAGCAGCTTCTGTTCCAAGTTCATCAGCCTGGAAGTCTATTCCTAAAAGATCAAGTCTTTTTTGGTCATGACAGTTCCAACCTGCAACCGGACATCCAATAAGTCTACCTTTCTTACCACTTTCAATTGTTGCAAATTTTGCTTTGTGTTTATTTAAGTCTTTCCAAGTTTTAATACCTAGTTCTTCAGCAGCATATCTTGGTATCCAGTAGTCTGACATACCGATTATTCCTGCTGTTCCAAGTAAGTCTACACTTCCATCACCATTGTATGTTCCAACGACTTTACCTTCGTATATTAAGTCCTCTTTTAACATAACAGTGTCAGCTTCAGCGTAACTTGGCCAACTTTCGCAAGCGAAGTCTAACTCACCTGCAGCGATTGCTTCCCATAAACCAGTTCCTGAAGGAAATACAGTTTGTTTAATTTTGTATCCCATTTCTCTTTCAAGAATTGCTACGGCAACTTCGCACGTAATTATCCCACCAGTCCAATCTGCTATAGCTGCATGAAGTCTTTTGGCTGCGTTGGCTTGACCAAAGCTTCCAATTAACAGAGCTACAGAAAGAATTAGTGCTGATATCTTTTTTGATAACTTCATTTATTTCCTCTCTTTTTAATTAATTAAAAACACATTTTAGATCAAAATGTATTGGTATGTAAACCACGCAAATAGTACTATTTGTCTTAGCTTATTAAGCCCAAAGCTTCTCTTTGTTTCTTAGTCCACGCAAGTGTAATTCTATCAATAATAATAGCCAGTAATACTATTCCGATACCAGCTGCTAATCCTCTTCCAGTATCTGATCTTGCAAGACCATTAAAGACTTCTAGACCTAAGCCCTTACCACCAATAAGCGGTGTAACTATTTGCATAGCAAAAGCCATAATTACAGTCTGATTAAATCCAATAACTAAACTTGGAATAGCTAACGGAAATTTAACTTTATTTAATGTTTGAATAAGTGTTCCGCCAAATGATCTCGATACTTCAGAGTAAGTACCAGAAACCTGTGTTAAACCTAGTGATGTTAATCGAATTATGGGTGGAATTGAATATATTACAGTTGCAAGAACAGCTGACACTGTTCCACCACCAAAAAACATTAGAACAGGAATTAAATAACAGAAATAAGGAAGTGTTTGCATTGCATCCAACACAACGTTCTGAATATTTCTAAATCTTTCATTGTAAGATGCAATTATTCCAAGAGGAACTCCTATAACAAAACACAGCACAACAGACACAAGTACTGATGATAAAGTTATCATTGATTGTGTCCATATTCCACATGCACCAATAAATAGAAGAAGGACTGCTGTAATTATTGCAAATCTTATTCCAACAGTTACGTAACCTAAAGCAGAAAATACTGCTAATGTATACCACCAAGGTATTTGAGTTAGAAAAACATCTAAAGGTCTTAACAAATTTAAATAAACAAATGCCCTTAAACCTTTTGCAAAAGAAATAAATCCTGGATTTACAGTTAAGCTTTCCACTGCATTAGTAATTGGTTGTCTTATTGATAGTTTCCATTCTTTTGGAAATGTTCCTATTTCTAAAAAGTAATGATCTATAAATGCAATTAGAAATAAAACTAAAAAATAAGGAATAACATAATATCTTTTGCTAATAAATTCACCGATGTTTTCAGCTGTAGATTTATTAAAAACTGAAACTAAGACTCTAAATACTGTTGCTATAGCAGATGTAACTGTTTGACATATGATTTTTAAAATTTTATTTCCAAAACTTAATGGCATTTCTAAAATTTTTGCGATTTGATATTTTTCCCAACTTTGAGGAAGTAAATAAAATCTTTGAACATCTGAAGGAAGTCTTTCTTTATCCTTGCTAAACGCTAAACTAAATCTATCAAACATTATCGCCATAAATAAAATACATAGCCCACCTTCCATTGCCCAACCAACATCCAATCTTCTTATTGCTTGCCAAACTTGACCGCCAATACCTTCTGCACCTATAAAACATGCAAGAACCACTAAGGCTAATGCCATCATTATTACTTGGTTAATACCCATCATTATACTTGGTAAAGATAATGGAATTTTAATTTTAAATAACAATTGAAGTTTACTTGAACCAAATGAAGTTGCAGATTCAATAGTTTGAGCTGGCACTTGTCTTATACCAGTGTTTGTCAATCTTATTATTGGAGGCATTGCATATATCATTGTAGCTAATATTGCTGGGGCACCTCCTATCCCAAAAAAAAATAATGCTGGGAACAAATATACAAATGCTGGCATTACTTGCATAGTATCTAATACTGGCTTCATGAAATTTTCAAATCTATTACTTTGTGAACACAAGACGCCCAGTATAAATCCAAAAAATACACATAATAAAACTGACAGACCCATCAATGCAACTGTTTGTAAGGATGGTTCCCACATTCCAGTTGCTCCCCAAAAATAAACTACAAAAGAAGAATAAATTCCCAATCGCAAGCCACCTGCAATAATGCAAGGTATTACAATTATTGCAGCTATCAAAATCCAAGGAGACTCAAGCAAAAAGTCTTCTAAAAAATAATAAGTTTCTTTTATATAGCTTGCTATAATTTTAGTGACCCATCTGTAATTTTTTTTTAAATAATCTTCTCCATCGTTCACCCAAGCTGTAAATGTAAATTTATCAGTGACTTCTTTAGGAAATTTTGAAGGCCCTTCACTTTGAGTAGACAACCAAAGTGCTACCAAAAAAACAACTCCAATAATTACATAAGTTATTATGTTTTTTGATTGATTTGATTTATCTATTAAATCAGTTCTAGTAGCCATGTGCGCAAGTTAAAATAAATAATTTTACATTTAAAGTAAAATATTGTCTATTTTTGGGATAATATTATTTATTAAAAATGGCTGTAGAACAAAAAATCACTTGTACAAATATATGGAAGTTATTTGGACCAGACGAAAAAAGAATTATTAAAAACCTTGATAAAAATTTAAGTATTAAGGAAGTTCAAGAAAAGACAGGACATGTTGTTGCTGTAAAAGATGTCAGTTTCTCAATTCAAAAAGGTGAAACATTTGTAGTAATGGGATTATCTGGTAGTGGAAAATCAACACTAGTCAGATGTATTTCGAGATTGATTGAACCAACAGCTGGCATAGTGAAAATGGATGATGTTGAAGTTACAAAAATGAGCGCAAGTGAATTATTAGAATTAAGAAGAAATAAAATGAGCATGGTTTTCCAACATTTTGGTTTATTTCCTCATAGAACAGTTCTTGAAAATATTGGTTATGGATTAGAAGTAAGGGGAACAAAAAAAGATATAAGAACAGAAAAGTCAATGGAAGTTTTAAAAATGGTTGGCTTAGATGGTTGGCATAATAATTATCCAAGAGAATTATCTGGAGGTATGCAGCAAAGGGTAGGACTCGCAAGAGCGTTAGCTGTGGATCCTGAAATATTAATTTTTGATGAACCTTTTTCAGCTTTGGATCCTTTGATTAGAAGAGAGATGCAAGATGAGCTTTTAAAGATCCAAGAAAAGCTTCAAAAAACTATGGTATTTATAACTCACGACTTTTTAGAGGCAATTAAAATGGGAGACCATATTGCAATCATGAAAGATGGAGAAGTTTCTCAAGTTGGCACACCTGAAGAAATTGTATCTAATCCAAAAGATCAATATGTTAAAGATTTTTGCGAAGATGTTCCTAAATATAAAGTATTAAGTGCAGGCAAAGTCATGAGAACTGAGTGCTGCAATGAAACAAAAAATTTATTTGAGAATGGAAAAGATAATATTTTAGATAATTCTAAAATTGAAAATTTAATAGATAGGCTAATTGATAATGATAAAACTTATCCGGTAGTTTGTAACGAAAGCGGAAAGCTATTAGGTGAAATAGATAGAGTAATAGTCATGAAATCTATGAGATCAAATCAATAAATTTGTTTATTACCTTCTATTGATTTCTTTTTAATATTATCTCTCCATATAATAATCATACCAGCAAAAATAATTACTATTACTCCAGGAAATAGTTGGCTCCATGGAGCTTCATTAAAGAAAATCCAACCAAGAATAAAAGATGACGGTATCCCAAGATACTCAAATGAAGCTATTTTACTTGCTGAAATTAAACGGTAAGAATAAATAAACAATATTGCTGCTGTACCACCCAAAACCCCAGTCATTGTCATCAAAATAAAATCTTTAAAATTTTTAATTTCAACATGTCCTGTAGTTACAAAAAATAAAAGTAAACCACCAATGACATTAAATATTAATGTGTATAACTGAATTTTTGCAGTTGAATGATTGCCTTGAATGAATTTTAAAATTATTACAGTGAAAGCCCATGCTATAGCGGTTAGAATTGGAAAAATTGAGTACAAACTAAAAATTTCACTTGTTGGTTTCATTATCATAACTACACCAACAAAACCAATTACAACTGCTGACCATCTGTAAATACCAATCTTTTCACTCAATAAAATTATTGATAGTATTACTATGAAGAAAGGTGACGAAAAGGTTAGCGTCATTGCTGTTGCAAATTCCAGATTTACTACTGAGATAAAAATGAATACATTCATAGAAAGAAAACATATTCCTCTCAAGCAACTCAATATCAAAAACTTATTTCCTAAGTTTTTGAATATTGTTGAAAATTCATTTGTGAATAAGATCAATAATAACAAAGGTATAATTGCTGCTACATTTCTAAATAAAGTTAATTGAATTATTGAGTATTCATCACCTAAAAATTTAATAATAACCATGTAAAGATCTATACATAAAATTGCTAAGAGCATTGTAGCAATTGCTAAATATGTTTTTTTTAGATCTGTTTTTTCAGATGAAATTTTCATTTAATAATATTGAAATTAGTATAAGTTTTTAAAATATTATGCAAAATTTTAAGCTTAATGAAGAATTTTTATTAAATAATCAGGATTGGACATTCCCAACTTTTACAGCTTATGGACCTGGAAGATTTAAAGAAATTGGAAAGTTTTGTAAAAATTTTAAAATAAATAATGCATTAATCGTTACTGATAGTGGTAGTGTAAATTTACCATTTATAAGTGATTTACAAAATTTACTTAATGATTCAAAAATCAAATCAGATATTTATTCAAATATATCGCCAAATCCTAGAGATGATGAAATAGATTCTGGATGTAAAAAATTTCGTGAAGGCAACCATGATGCAATAATTGCAATAGGCGGTGGAAGTGCAATGGATGGAGGAAAAGCAATTTCTCTTACAGTTGATAGCGGTGTGCCTTTATGGGATTTTGAATTTGAAAAAGAGCCACCAAAACTAACTATGGAAAATCCTTTTCCAAAAATAATTACTATTCCAACTACAGCAGGAACAGGTGCTGAAACAGAAGTTACTGCCATGGTCACTCATCTTGAAAAAGGAATGAAATTTTGTTTATGGCATCCAGATGCCCGACCATGTTTAGCTTTAGTAGATCCAGAGCTAACTTTAAAATTACCGGCTAATCTTACTGCTTGGACCGGTATAGATGCAATGATACATGCAATTGAAGGTTATAGTGTTCCTATGTTTCATCCACTTTGTGATGGTTCTGCATTAGAAAGTTTAAATTTAATTTCAAAATCACTTTATGCAGCTGTCGAAGAACCTGATAATCTTTTAGCGAGAGGAGGAATGATTATAGGATCTTATTTGGGTGGAATAGCTTTCTTAAAAGGCCTAGGTTTAGTTCATGCAATTTCGCACATGGTTGGTGCTGAATATAATACTCATCATGGATTGACTAATGCAATTATACTTCCTGCAGTCATGAAATATAATTTACCTGGATTAGAAGAAAAAGTAAAAAGAATGTCAGAGGCCATGCAATTTGAAAACCATTCAATTGAAAGTTTTCAAGACAACTTAAATATAATTCTAGATAGATTAAAAATCCCTAAAGGATTAAATGAATTAGGAGTGCCAGAAGATTGCCAAGAGAGAATAGCAAAGAAATCAATGTTAGACCAAGCTTATGGACAAAATCCTAAAAAGGCATCATTAGATGAGGTCAAGACTTTAGTTTTAGAAAGTATTAGACAAGCAAGATAGGTTTAATTAAGTGCTTGAGAATTTTTCTGTCCATCAAATAATTTCAAAAATAAAAAAAAGAGAAATTAAAATAGTAGAGGTACTAAATTTCTATCTAGATAGAATAAAAAAATTCAATCCAAAATTAAATGCTATTATTTCACATATAGATGAAACAAAAATTACTGAAGAAGCAAAATTAAAAGATGAAAATTTTAATAGTGATAATGAAAAAGATGATATTTATGGACTTCCAATTGCTGTTAAAGAATTATTTGATATTAAAAATGAGGTAACATGCTATGGATATAAAGAGTTGTTAAAAAATATACCAAAACAGGACTCTTTATTAGTAGATAATTATAGAAAAAACACAATTTTAATTGGTAAAACAAATCTCTCTGAATTTGCTGTTGGTTGTCATACTACTAACAGAGTTTATGGAGCAACTTCAAATGTTTATGATCATAGTAAGTCAGCGGGAGGGTCTTCTGGTGGTGCAGCAGCAGCTGTTGCAGCAAATTTAATTCCTTTTGCAGATGGCACAGATATGATGGGATCTTGTAGAAACCCAGCAGCATTTGCAAATATTTATGGATTAAGACCAACACCTGGTGCGATTGCAGAAGATAGATTTGAAATTAAAAATTTAAAAGATTTTCCTTTAATATCTACAACTGGATGTTTTGCTAGGACTCCCAATGACATGGAATTTTTATTTAACTATATAAAAGGGAAGAATGTAAAGGATAAATTATCTTTCGATCTTGAAGATATAAATATTAAAAAACTTCCAGATTTAAAAATTGGATGGTGCATTGATCTAAACGAACAATATAAGTATGAAGATGGAATCATCGACTTATGTGAAAATATTTTAAAAAAATTACAATCAAATAATTTAAATATTGAAGATTTAAAAACTGAAATTAATTCAGAAGAATTGTGGTATTCTTGGACAATATTAAGAGCCAAATTTTTGTATGAAAACTTTTTGTTATATAATTTAAAAAATTTAAATGAATTACCTTCTCAAGCATATTGGGAATATGAAAAAGGGAAAAGCATCAAAACAAACGATGTTTTAAAAGCAATAGAAATAAGAAATAAATATATGGATAAAATACAAAACCTATTTAAACATTATGATTTTTTAGCATTACCTTCGGCTCAACTATTTCCTTTTAAAAAGAACCTAAGCAATCCAGAATTTATCAATGATAATAAAATTGACACTTATCATAGATATATGGAAGTCTATACATTATCAAGTTTGCTTGGTTTGCCAACTATATCTATTCCAGTTGGTTTTAATAATAAAGGGCTACCAATGGGAATGCAGATTATAGCAAATGTTAAAGAAGATAATAAACTAATTAACTTTGCCAAATTTTATGAAGAAATTTTTAACTTTTCAAAATTTAAACCAGAATTAACGTAATAATAATGACCAGACACCCTCATCATTTTAAAATTTCATTTGCATTAGCTATTGCTGCTGGTTCATGGGGAATTTATTGGTTACCTCAAAGAATACTAGAAGATGGAGGTTTGACTGGTGGCTGGGGAACAATATCCCAAATGGCGGTTGGAATATTAATATTATCACCAGTCGCAATTTGGAGAGTTATAAAAGGAAAGTCTATTGGATTGGAATTTCCTCTGACTGGTTTTTTTGTTGGAAGTGGATTTGTTTGTTATGCTCTTAGCTTTCTTCTTACTGATGTAGTTAAAGCATTAATCATGTTTTACATGATACCTGTTTGGACAACAATATTTGAAATTATATTTTTAAAAAAGAAATTTGGTTGGAAGAGGGTAATCACATTAGGTTTGGCACTAGGAGGTTTATGGATTGTATTCAGTCAAGAAAATATAATCCCACTACCTCAAAATGCAGGGGATTGGTTGGCTCTTGCTGGAGGTGCACTATTTGGTGCTGGTTTAATTAGAATGGAAATAATTAAAACAGATGGAGTCTTTCCAATTATATTCACATTCTTTTTTTATGGAGGTTTAGCCAGTATACCTATTGGGTTATTCTTAGTAGATTATTTAGGACCAGTTCCATCAGTGGAGGTTATCATGTCAATGTCCACTTTTTTATTACTTATCTCGATATTTTATTTTATTCCTACAGGAGTAATAATCTTTTGGGCTCCAAGCAAACTAGGAGCCGGCTTATCATCTATTTTATTTTTAGCTGAAATAATTGTTGGTGTTGTAAGTGCTAGTATTTTAACAAATGAACCTTTTGGTTGGAGAGAAACAATAGGTAGTTTTCTAATAATTCTTGGTGGTGTAATTGAAGTTGTATATGTTCCAAAGTCAGAGAAGAAATTAGCATAATGGATATTAATGAATTATTGAAATCAAAAAAAAAAGTCTTCTTAGATGGTGGAACAGGCTCAGAAATTCAGAGACTTGGTGGAACTATGGGACCAGCTTTTTCTGGTTTAGCAAATGTTTTCTCACCAGAAATAGTAATCAAAGTACACGAAAGTCATATAAACGCCGGATGTGATATGATAACAACCAATACTTTTGGAACTGCAAGACATTGTCTTGAGCCTTCAAATTTAGGAGATCAGACTATAAAAATTAACATTGATACAGTTAAGTTAGCAAGACAAGCAGTCAAAAATTCTGGAAAAAAAATTAAAATTGCTGGAAGCATGTCAACATATTTAGCTTTGGCTGAAAATGAATTTAGACCTGACACAAAATTTGTACCATCATTTGCAAAAGAAGAAAAAAATTATAAAGAACAAGCGAAGGTATTAAAAGAAGAGGGAGTCGAAGTGCTTATTCTTGAAATGCTTTTAGATATTGACCATGCTAAAATTTTGCTTACTGCAGCTTTGGAAACAGGTTTACCTGTCTGGGTTGGATTAAGTTGCTGCATAAGTAAGTTTGATGAAACCGTAGTAGGTAGAAATTTTAGAGCTGAAAAAGAGAGATCTATTATATATGACCCTTTAAAATATCCTGATGAGCCAAAATTCCTTCCTGAAGATAAAATTATAAATTTCGCTGAAATAATTAATTCACTAAAATCTATCGGTGGAGATGTTTATGGCATTATGCATAGTTGGTTCATTGATACAAAAGAGGGAATGAAAGTTTTAAAATCAAATTGGAATGGGCCAATTATGTTCTATCCAGAAATTCATAAATTTGACACGAGTACTATGCAAGCATTAATAACTGAAAATGAAATTGAATTTGTTGATAAGTGTTCTGAGTTAATAGACGATCAGGTAAAAATTATTGGGGGTTGTTGTGGCGTCACAGATAAACATTTAAAATCCTTGATAACAAAATTTTCTTAAATTAGTAATCTTTACTAATTATTTGGTCTATCATATTTACCATATCTTTTTTATATTTTTCATTTGTTGCAGATTTAGTCTCTAAGACAGAAAAAAACGCAGCAACAACTTTTGTTTTCAAATTTATTCCTAAAAATTGGCCCCCATACCCAGAGTGACCAATCCAGTTACCGCATTTCATTAATGAATTAACATAACAGACAAATTTATCTTTAGATAATTGAATGTATTTGGGTCCCTCACTATTAATAGTTTTACTCAAAAAAGTTTTAGAACCAATATTTTTTCCATTTATACCTTTTCCAAACCTAGAAAAAAGTAAACCCATTCTTAAAAAATCTCTTGTAATTAAACTTCCGCCTCCAGACATCCACGGTGTTCCAAATCTATCTGTTCCTATATATAATCCTTCTTCAAATCCTGTTGCTTCAACTGTTTCCAACAGCCATTGTCTTAAACTTTTTTTACTTACTTTTTCTACAATTAGTCCAATAACATCGGTATTAGCTGATTTATAATGCGCCAGATCGGTATAATTTTTTAAATCTCTGCTTTTTAAAGATTTAATTGAATTTAAATATTGTTCCTGGCTTTGAATGTTTTTGCCTTTAATCGGCAGTCTCCATCCTCCCACAGGCTCATGTAAAAATGAAGACGAATAAGCTTTTGTATAATCTTCGCTATATAGATTTACAATGTTCATGTCTAAAACGTCTTTTACTTTTGCATTTGCATAACCACTGCCAATTTTTGGCAAGTAAAATGAAATTTTCTTATTTAAGTTAATTAGTTTTCTGTCTATCAGCTCTCCCACAAATAAATGTATAAACATTTTTGTAATTGACATAATTGTTTGAGGCTGATTTGTAGAAAAGTCCTTTGCGTACTGCTCGAATAAAATATCCTGATCTTTACCAACTATTAAAGAGCAAAAAGCTTTATTCTTAGTTACCTTTTTTACAGAAGATAATTTACCAATTCTCTTATTAATTTTTTTTTTTAATTTTAAAACAAAATCTGATCTAAGGTATATTCCATATCTATTAATTTTATATAAATTTCTAAAACCCAACCTCCTTTTATTTGGGAGATTCCATTGAGCTTTATTATCTTTTCTTGTAACTAATTCTGGATTTTTTTCTGAAATAATTTTTTTCAAATTAGTACTTTTTATCCAAACTTAAGAGATTTATTTTTCTCGTACTTTTGATGATAGCCTTCTGCTTTACAATAGTTTTTTTCTTTGGAAATTTTTGTAGTAACTTTTCCATCTAATTTCTCATTCATTTCTTTTAAAATTTTCTCTGCTGTATTTTTTTCATTATCATTATTATAAAATATCTCAGAGCGATATTGAATTCCTACATAAGTTCCTTGTCTATTCTTTTGAGTTGAGTCATGGAGTTTAAAAAATAATCTGACCATGTCTTCATAGCTTAAAATATTTTCATCATATTGAACTTTGACTACTTCTATGTGACCTGTATCCCCACCACAAACTGCTTTGTAAGTAACATTAGGATCATCACCTCCGCAATAACCACATTCGGTAGATAATATTCCTTTTATACCATCGTATTTAGTTTCGTCCCAAAAACAACCAATACCACCAATAAAAGTTTTCATAATTTTACAATATATTATTACTTCAAAATTGAAACAGCTTTTATCTCTTCAACTCCTATACCACAACAACCACCAACAATTTTTACACCTTTGCTAAACCATTTTTTTGCAACTTCCAAATAATCATTGGGTGAAAAATCATCCACAAACTTCCAATTTGGTTTTTCGTAATAGCCTTTGTTAGGGTATGCACCAATAACTCCATTATAATTTTTTAATGCAGTATCTAAAGCTGCACTCGTTGTTTTAATATCTGAGTGAGCAATTAAAATTGGCCCCTTATGTAATTTACTAAAATTTTTCAACGATACTTCTAAATCCTCGTAAATTTCAGTTTTATTCTTCACATCATCATAACCAAGTGTAATATTTTTTGTATTCTGATCTATTACACAGGAAATAGAAAGCCAAACAGGTAACTTTATATTTGAAGAACACTCAAGCATAGTCTCCACGATTTCTGCTTGAGATGTCATTGCTTCTAAAATTATTAAATCAACACCCTCATTTGATAAAATTTTAATATGTTCATTAAAACATGGCTTCATGTTCTTTGTTCCAAGTTTAAGAAAACTTCCATAACTCGAAACACTTCCCGCTAAACAGATGTTCTTTTTTGAATTATTAATTGCTTGTTTTGCAATTTGAACTGCTTGTCTATTAAATAATTCAATTGAATCTTCATATCCGTGTTTTCTAAGAGAAATTGGAGTTGAAGCATAAGTATTTGTTGTAATAACATCAGCACCTGCATCAATATAATTTTCATGAACTTCTTTTAGAAATTCTGGGCTATCTACCGAACATTTTCCACACCAGAGGTTTTGATCCATTTTAGCTCCTTTTTTTTCAAGCTCAGCACCTATACCTCCATCAAGTAAAATAATTTTTCCTTCATTGATTTTTTCTTGAATTAAATTGTAAGACATTAATTGTTTGTGAAAGCACAAATTTTATTATTATCAAGATCTCGAATATAAGAATAGTAAACTCCAGAACCTTCTGGTCTTTCACCTCCAGCTCCTTCACTTTTTCCACCTGCCTTAAGTCCAATCTCATGAAACTTATCAACTATATCTCTAGATGATGTAATAAATGAAACTTGCGTTCCATTTCCATTAGTTGCCTCTTTCATATTGACAGGTTTGGTCACATAAAACTCTATAGTTCCATCGCCATTTTTTTCTGTGTAACCAGCGCAAACTTCATCTTTATAATTTCTTTCTAGATTTAAAACTTTTAAGACTTCATCATAAAAAATTATTGCTTTTTCTAAGTTATTGGTTCCTACCATTACATAACCAAGCATTTTAATTTTTCCATTCAGTAATAGTTTTTACCTCTAGATATTCATGCAATCCCCAGGTTCCACCTTCACGCCCATTTCCAGATTGTCTATACCCACCAAAAGGAGTCCCAGAGTCAGCTGCTTTATGATTTACATACACAATTCCGGACCTTAATTTTTTTGAGACTCTTTTTGCCTTTTCATTATCCTCTGTTTGTAAGTAGTTTCCTAATCCATATTCTGTATCATTTGTAATTTGGATAGCTTCCTCTTCATTTTCAAAAGGAATAATCGACAATACTGGTCCAAATATTTCCTCTTTAGCAATTCTCATATTATTATTAACATCAGTGAATACTGTTGGTTTAATAAAATAACCTTTCTTTAGATCTTCAGGTTTGTCAGGACCACCTGCTACTAAAGTAGCACCTTCTTCAATTCCACTATTTATTAAACTTTGAATTTTATCAAATTGAGTTTTTGAAATTACAGGCCCAATATGGTCACCAGCTTTTGAAGCAAGATCAACTTTAATTTTATTTGCTTCATCTGCAGCTTCTTCAACAGCTCTTTTATAAATTGATTTTTCAACAAGCATTCTAGTTGGGGCATCACAGGATTGACCTGAATTACTCATTACGTTTCTAATACCATCTCTGACTGCATCAGGATATGCATCAGCAAAAACAATATTTCCACCTTTACCACCAAGTTCAAGACAAACTCTTTTTATAGTTTCAGCAGCATTCTTTGTAATTAATTTTCCAGCTCTAGTAGATCCTGTAAATGAGACCATATCAACATCAGGATGTCCTGACAGGTCAGTTCCAACACCAGGCCCATCACCATTTACCAAATTAAATACTCCAGCTGGAAATCCAGCCTCATCTATCATCTCTGCAAATAGCATTCCAGACAATGGTGCAATTTCAGATGGTTTAAGTACCATTGTACACCCAGTAGCAAAAGCTGGAATTACTTTTAAAGCAATTTGATTTATAGGCCAATTCCAAGGTGTAATTAATCCGCAAACTCCAATTGGCTCATATACAATATGATTAGTAGATCCTTTATCAAAACCTGGTTCGAATTCGAATTCTTTTAATCTTTTTATAAAGTCTTCGATATGACCTGCGCCAGAAGATGTTTGATTAGCTGAACACCAATCTTTAGGACAACCAAGCTCTGTAGTAATAGCTTCAGTCATATCATCCCATCTAGAATTATAAATTTTTAATAATTTTTCTAATAAATTTAACCTTTCTTCTTTTGAAGTTTCTTTCCAAGTCTCAAATGCAGATTTTGCTGCTTTGACTGCAGCATTTGTATCATCAGAACTTCCAAGACTTATAATTGCACAAACTTCTTCTGTTGATGGATTAATAACTTCACATTCATTCTTATTTACTGGCTCAACCCATTTGCCATTGATATAAAATTTTTTTTTATCGAGCATTTATTTCAAAATTAATTTTTCTTATTATACGTTTATTTACTATAACCATTCAAGAAATTAGATACAGTTTTTAAATTTTAATGATTAATCAATATGTGGTGGTATATTGTATTTATGAAATCACAAAAAATAGAACCAAAGTTTGAAAATAACCAAAATCCACGTATTGGACTTATCGCTTTAGCAACCGATCTAGTGATTGAAAAAGATTTTATAAGTGTAATTAAAGATAAAAAAATAGATTTTTTTGTAAATAGAATAGAATGTTATAATTCCTTAACCAAAGAAAATTTGATCAAAATGTCAGAGAATATTACTCAAGTAACAAGAGATATCTTGCCAGAGCAAAAATTAGACTGTGTTGTATATGCTTGTACATCAGGAACTATTGCAGCAGGGTACGATAATATTAAAAATAAAATACAAGCAGCAAAACCTGAGGCAAAACTTTCAACACCAAGTACAGCAGCTTTGAAAGCATTGAAAAAATTAAATATTAAAAAACTTTCTATATTCACACCTTATAGTAAAAAAGTTAACGATGATGTTGTTGATTATTTTAAATCATCTGGTTTTGAAATCACCTCAAATTCATACTTTGATATTCATTCTGACATGGAGATTGGTAAAGTAGATCAAAATTATCTGTTTGATGTGCTAATAAATTTAGATGTAAGTGAGGCAGATGCTTTATTTGTATCTTGCACCGCTTTACCAGTTCTTCCTCTAATACAAAAATTAGAAGATAAACTTGGAATACCAGTTCTTTCAAGCAATCAGGCTTTAATCTGGGAGTCTTTAGAAAACATAGGTGAAAATAAATCTGTAAAAGGATTTGGAAGACTGTTTGATTAATTTATGTCCTTTTCAAAAGAAGAATACAAACAAAGACTATTAAAAGTTCAATCTCTGATGAGAGAGAAAAAAATTGATTTAATCATTTCTCACGACACAAATAATATGAATTATCTTACAGGCTACGATGCTTGGTCTTTTTATTATGCACAATGTGTATTAGTGCACGTTGATTCAAAAGAGCCAATTTGCTTTGTTAGAGATCAGGATGCAGGTGGGGCGTACATAAAGACCTATTTAAATAAAGACAATATTATTGTTTATGATGAGAGTTATATTCATACTTGGCCAAAACATCCCTATGATTACTTGACCAAAGTAATTAAAGAAAAAAAATGGGATAAACTGTCTATTGGAGTTGAAATGGATGCTCATTATTTTACAGCTTTTTGTTATGAAAAGATTAAACAGGGGTTACCAAATGCAAACATTATCGATTCTGATCGACTAGTTAATTGGGCTAGATTAATTAAATCTAATGCAGAGATAAATTATATGAAGTCTGCTGCTTTAATTTCTCAAAAAGGAATGCAAACCGCAATGGAAGTAATTAAACCTGGTACAAGACAATGCGATGCTGTTGGAGAAATTCAAAAGTCTTTATTTTATGGTACAGAAGAATTTGGAGGTGAATATTCTAGTATCGCAACGCTTCTTCCAACTGGAAAAGGTACATCTGCTTCACATTTAACAGCAACCCAAGATAAATTTATTGAAGGTGAAGCAACTATAATTGAACTTTCAGGTGTTTATAAAAGATATCACGCACCTATGGCTCGAACAATTTTATTAGGTAAACCTGATCAATTAAAAATAGATACAATGAATAAAACTATAGAAGCTTTACAAGCTGGAATTAATGCTACAAAACCCGGAAACACAGCAAATGATGTTGCCCAAGCCTTTTGGAAAATTTTAGATAAATATGGTATCGAGAAGAAATCAAGAACGGGTTACTCAATAGGTATTGGATATCCACCAGATTGGGGAGAGCATACTTTAAATATTTATAAAGGCGATATGACAGTACTTGAACCAAATGTTTGTTTTCATATGATTGCAGTAATGCAGTTTGGTGATTGGGGAGTAGAAGCATCTGAAGCAATCCGAGTTACCGACAAAGGTTGTGAATTATTCTGTAAATTTCCAAAAGAGCTACATATTAAGAACTATTAGCTATTGATAATTAACTTCTTAAATGTTTTAAACACTAGATGTCTAAAAATACAGAATTCGTTAAGTTCGATAAAGTTGACAAAAGTTACGATGGTAAAGTCTTAGTAGTAAAAGATTTAAATCTTAATATCTCTGAGGGCGAGTTCATTACTATGCTTGGTCCATCTGGTTCAGGAAAAACAACTTGTCTGATGATGTTGGCCGGATTTGAAACACCAACCAATGGTGAAATCTATTTAGATTCTAATCCTATTTCAAATATTCCACCGCACAAAAGAGGAATTGGAATGGTTTTTCAAAATTATGCATTGTTTCCTCATATGACAGTTTATGAAAATTTAGCATTTCCTTTAAGAGTTAGAAAAGTTCAAAAAGATGAGATTGATAAAAAAGTAGACAAAGCTTTATCAATGGTTTCTTTATCAGGATTTGAAAGTAGAATGCCAGCGCAATTATCTGGTGGTCAGCAACAAAGGGTAGCTGTTGCAAGAGCTCTAGTATTTGATCCAGCAGTAGTTCTAATGGATGAACCTCTTGGAGCTTTAGATAAAAACTTAAGAGAAAGTATGCAATACGAAATTAAACATATTCATGAAAATATTGGTGTTACTGTAGTTTACGTTACACACGATCAAGGAGAAGCATTAACAATGTCAAATAGGATCGCAGTTTTTAATGATGGTAAAGTTCAACAATTATCAAGTCCTGATAAATTGTACGAAGAACCAGTTAATTCTTTCGTTGCAGAGTTTATAGGTGAAAATAATACATTTGGAGGAGAAGTAACTGACATTTCAAAAGATGTTTGTAAAGTTAAACTACAAAATGGAGAAATTTTAGCTAATCCAGTTTCAGTAACTTCCAAAGGTGATAAAACAACAGTTTCAATAAGACCTGAGAGGGCATTGATAAATCCAAAAGATAAAATGGATAATAATCAAACGGGAAAAATCGAAGAAGTTATTTACCATGGTGATCACACTAGAGTAAGATTAGATCTTTTAGGTAATAAAGAATTTATTTTAAAAGTTCCAAATAGTTCAAACGAGTTAGATTTAAAATTAGGTAATGAGATTAAAGTAGGATGGAACAGTCAAGACGCAAGAGCTCTAGATCCTAAATAATTTCTTAAATATCCCAGTATTCCTATAACAAAATGGCCTGTTGACTCTGAATATCGTTTTTGTTGTACTTCGCTTATATAAATTAATTTATATTAAACGTTTAAACGGAGGATAAATGAAAAAATTAAGTAAATTATTACTTGCTCTTTCTTTTGCTCTTTCAATAACTTCATCTGCATTTGCGGTTACAGTAGCATCTTGGGGTGGAGCTTATACAGAGTCTCAAAAGCTAGGGTATGGTGATCCAACTGCAAAAGCTCTTGGTGTTGATATCAACTGGGTAGACTATTCAGGTGGATTATCTGAGATTAAAGCTCAAAAAGAAGCAGGTGCAATTACTTGGGATATTATCGATGTATTCGCATTTGATACTATCAACGGATGTGACGAAGGAATTTTCGTTGAATTCGATTTTGACAAAGACTTCCCTGCAGCTCCAGATGGAACTCCTGCAAGTGAAGATTTCTTTGCTCCAATGCCAAGTAAATGTGCGGTAGGAAACATTTTATATTCTTGGAACTATGCTTATAACGTAAACAACGTTGATGGTACGCCAAAAACTATAAAAGATTTCTTTAACACTAAAAAATTTCCAGGAAAAAGAGCTATTTATAAATCAGCTCTAACAAACCTAGAAATCGCTTTAGCTGGTGACGGAGTTTATATGGGTAAAGGTGGATCAGAGATCTACAAATTACTAGAAACTGAAGCTGGTGTTAATAGAGCTATGAACAAAATTAAAGAGCTTTGTACAGATCCAAATGGTGGATGTGTATTCTGGTCTGCAGGTGCTCAACCACCAGAATTATTAGTATCTGGTGAAGTTGTTATGGCAACTGGTTGGAATGGAAGATTCTTTAATGCTGAAATCGGTGAAGGTGCTCCAATTAAACAAGTATGGGATGGACAAGGTCTTGACTATGAATATTTCGCACTTGTTAAAGGTGGACCAGATGAAGCAAATGCTAAAAAAGCTTTAGCAATGATGACTAACACTGAAATGTTAGCTGGAAGTGCTAAATATATTGCATATGCTCCATACAGATTATCATCTTTAGAAATTATCAAAGCAAATGAGCCTTGGTATAAAGATGGTAAAACTGAAATGATGCCACAAATGCCAACTGCTCCTTCAAACACTAAAAAATACTTTTTAGTTGATCCATTTTTCTGGGCTGA
Source organism: uncultured Pelagibacteraceae bacterium (assembly GCA_902543485.1). Taxonomy (GTDB): domain Bacteria; phylum Pseudomonadota; class Alphaproteobacteria; order Pelagibacterales; family Pelagibacteraceae; genus Pelagibacter. Next base: position 44,889 of record CACBYP010000001.1, read on the forward strand.
TAACGGTACAGAACTTGGTGAGAAGTGGGAAGCTATGAAAGCTGGTCTATAAAAGAGTATAAAAGACTAGAATAATATAATATATATAGGGCGACTTTTTTAAGTCGCCCTTTTTATTTATGAGCAGCGAAACAAAACAAATACTTACAACTGACGGAATTCCTTTAGAGATAAGTTTAAAAAAAGCTGAAAGAAAAAACAAAATTAAAGCATTTTTACTTGTTGCACCATTATTACTTTTTTTGATTATCACTTACATTTTTCCAATCGGGGAAATGTTTACAAGAAGCATTGATGATAAAATGATTACAAACATGCTTCCAAAGACTTTTAAGTCTATGGAAACATGGGACGGTAAAGAGCTTCCATCCGAAGAAGTATTTGCTTCATTTTTATCTGATTTTAAAATTCTTGTAGAAAAAAAAGAACATGGAAAATTAGCCCAAAGACTTAATAAAGAAAAAAATGGGTTCAACACTATTACAAAAAAATTATTCAGACAGGTAAAAAGGAATAAAATCGACGAGACACAAAGTATTAAAGAACAAATAATGAAAGTGCACAAGAGATGGAGAAATGTAGAATATTGGCAAGCAATTAAAAGAACTGCCCCTCCTTATACTTCAGCTAAATATTTAAAAGCTATGGATATGTATTTGAATGAAGATAACAAAATTACTCAAGTTAGTGAAGATAGAAGAATACATAGAATTTTATGGTTGAGAACTGTAGAGGTTGCTTTCTTTGTTACGGTTTTTTGTTTTTTAATGGGTTACCCAATAGCCCATTTACTAGCAACACTCCCGATGAAGTACAGTAATTTATTAATGATTTGCGTTCTACTTCCATTTTGGACATCATTATTAGTTAGAACAGCTAGCTGGATGATTTTACTTCAACAACAAGGAGTAGTTAATGATTTCTTTGTAATGATTGGGCTCGTGGCAGACGATAATAGGCCAGAAATGATGTACAATAAAGTTGGAACTTATGTTGCAATGACACAAATTCTATTACCGTTTATGGTTTTACCACTCTACAGCGTAATGAAAACTATCTCGCCAAGTTTAATGAGAGCAGGCAAATCTCTTGGTGGAACACCTTTTGTAGCCTTTTGGAAAGTATATTTTCCATTAACAATTCCAGGAATTGGGGCAGGTTGTCTTTTAGTTTTTATTTTAGCAATAGGATATTACATTACACCTGCATTAGTTGGGGGAGCATCAGGAACTTTAATTAGTAACCAAATTGCATATCATATGAAAACTACTTTAGATTGGAGTTTTGCTTCAGCGATGGGGCTTATGTTGCTTGGAGGAGTTTTGGTTATCTATTGGCTTTATAATAAATTAGTTGGAGTTGATAATATTAAGTTAGGTTAATATGGCATTACCAAAGTATACAGAAACTAGATATAGAATTTGGCACTACTTTTACATTGCCATATGTACTTTTGTTTTTATTTTTTTAATAGCACCTTTGTTTGTAATATTTCCATTATCATTTAATGCAGAAGAGTTTCTTGTTTTTTCAGAAGGGATGAAGAATTTAGACCCAGATGCTTTTTCATTAAGATGGTACAAAGATATGGTTTACGGCACAAAGAACCCATGGGGTCTTGCTGCAAAGAATAGTTTTATTATTGCTATATTTGCAACTTTAGGGTCAGTAATTTTAGGAACGGTTGCTGCATTAGGATTGAGCAGCAGACACATGCCCTTTAAAGGAATAATAATGGCAACTTTGATTTCACCAATGATAGTTCCACTTATTATATCAGGTGTTGCAATATTCTTTTTTATGGCAAAAGCAGGTTTAGCGGCAACTCATACAGGAATAGTTTTAGCTCATATAATTTTAGGAACACCTTTCGTTGTAATAACAGTTACTGCAACATTATCAGGTTTTGATCATAGTGTGACGAGAGCAGCAGCCAGTTTAGGTAGCAATCCAGTAAATACATTTATGAAAGTAACACTTCCATTAATTTTGCCTGGAGTAATATCAGGAGGTTTATTTGCTTTTGTAACTTCTTTTGATGAAGTTGTAGTCGTTTTATTTTTAGCTGGTCTTGAAAACACAACAATTCCAATTCAAATGTGGACAGGTTTAAGAGAACAATTAAGCCCTACAATTCTAGCAGTTGCTACATGTTTAATCGTTTTATCAACCTTAATATTAATTAGTGCTGAATTATTAAGAAGAAGATCGGAACGTTTAAGAGGAATTAATAGATAATTAATTTACAGACTCGATTACTGTTGCAATACCCATACCTAAACCAATACATTGAGTAGATAAAGCATATTTCTTATTTTCACGTCTAAGTAAATCTGCAGCTTTGCCAGTTATTCTCGCTCCTGTTGCTCCTAGAGGGTGTCCCAGTGCTAAAGCTCCACCATCTAAATTAGCTTTTTTTTGATCGATACCAAGATCTTTTAAGCATGCTATTGATTGAGAAGCAAAAGCTTCATTAATCTCTACAATATCGATATCATTAATTGATAAATTTGCTCTCTCTAATGCTTTCTTAGTTGCTCCTATAGGTCCAAGTCCCATTACATCTGGTTCACATCCTTTAACTCCAGTTGAAACAATTCTAGCTAAAATCTCTAAACCATTTTCTTTTGCATAGCTTTCTTCACATATCAATGTTGCTGCTGCTCCATCGGTAAGAGGTGAGGATGTTGCTGCAGTAACAGTTCCTTCTTGATCAAATGCAAGTTTTAAACCATCTAAAGTTTCTTGATTACTTTTTGGACGTATGTTTCCATCTTTTGTACAACCAGCGATTTCAACGATTTCATTTTTAAATTTACCATTAACTTCAGCTTCATTGGCTTTTTGATGACTTTGAATTGCAAACTCTTGTTGTTCAGTTCTTGAAATTTTATATCTCTTGGCAACATTTTCAGCAGTTATTCCCATTGAAAAATAGACATTTGGATTTTCTTTATCTGTGTAAGGATAAGGTATTGGTTCAAAGCCAGTTGTAACCCTAGTCATACTTTCAACACCTCCACATACGAAAACTTTTCCTGCGCCCATTGCTATTTTACCTGCTGCAACATGAATAGCTTCCATAGATGAACCACACCATCTATCGACAGTCATTCCAGACGTATGTATTTCCATTCCAGATAAAAATGTTGTGAGTTTCCCAATATTAAAACTCTGCTCTCCAACCTGGAAAGCACACCCAACAACAATATCTTCTATATCAGCAGGATTTACTTTAGTTTTAGATACAAGATTTTTAACAACTTCTGCAAACATATTTACAGGCTTAACATCAATTAATTCACCTTTTCTTGCCATTGTAAAAGGTGATCTTGAATATCCTGCTATAACTGCTCTTTTCATATAAGACTTATACCCACTAATTATTATTTTGAAAATGGTAAAGAGGACACAATTCCTTTTCTTAATTTATTATCAGGAGTGTGAACTAAAACTTCTGATCCTGTTTTGCAAAATTCATTTAAAATCATAGATAAACCAATATTTTTTTTGAATTTTGGAGAATAAATCCCTGAAGTAATTTTACCAATTAATTTCTTATCTTTTGAATAAAGTGGAAAAGGAATTGAACATGGAGGACAATCTACACCATCAAATAATACTCCTTTTAATTTTTGTTTTACACCTTGTTTCTTAATATTATCTAAAGCATTTTTTCCAATGAAATCATGATCGCTTTTGTCACTACAATATTTTTCTAGGTTACATTCAATTGGATTATTTTCTTTTGTAAAATCATTTCCATATGACATTAATCCTGCTTCTATTCTGTCAATTAAATTTGGGCATCCTGGAGCAATGTTAAATTCTTTCCCCGCTTTCCATATTATATCCCAAATTTTTTCTCCCATTTCATTTTTGTCGAAGTAATCTTCAAAGCATTTAAAATAAATCTCAAATCCATCTTGTTTGCTGTATCCTGATCTTGCAATAACTTGTTTAGTTCCTAAAAAATCAAATATTCTAAAATTAAAAAATTTTAATTTTCTAATATCTTCTCCGAATATTGATGCCATCAAATCTTCAGACTTTGGACCTTGTACTGCAAGAGGATATACATCTGGTTCTGTTATGCTCACATTTAGATTTAAACCAACAGCAATACCTTTTGCCCAAAGTAATACATCGGAATCTGCTATTGAAATCCAAAACATATCATCATCTAACTTTAACAACACTGGATCATTTATCATTCCAGCATTTTCATCTATCATAGGAATATAAAAACATTTTCCAGTCTCCATATTTTTTAAAGATCTTGGCGTCATTTTTTGTACTAATAAACTAGCGTCTGGACCTGATATCTGAACTTGTCTTTGACAAGAAACATCCCATAGCTGAACATGCTCATTTAAATGCCAATAATCATCCTCAACAGATTTCTGAAATCTTTTTGGTAAGAGCATATGATTTACAACAGTAAAATCAGTTACACCACATTCTTCAACTCTCTTGGTGTAAGGAGTTCTTCTTATTCTCCTAGACATATTTAGTTTTGTGCTAATTTTGCTTTGTATCAACGAAGCCATATATTATTTTGACCACCAAACTGTATAGCTGTTAGGAGAAATTATTATTGGCAAGTGATAATTTTTTTTATTATCAGTCATTTTAAATTTTACGACTATTTCACCCACAATTTTTTTCTTTTTAAAGTATCTTTTAATATCACAAATCATTTCATAATCGCATTTACAATCTTTTTTGCTAAGATTGAAATGCTGATTAATCCTACCATTTCCATCAGTCTTTGTATTCAAAAAAAGCTTTTTTAATTTTGAGGATTGTATTTGATAAATCTTTACTTTGACGTTACTTGCATGAGTTCCATCAGAACCATTCAATAAATGTGAGCTAAATTTTGCCATTTTACTCTATTGAAGATTTCTCTCTCTTACTGGCCACAGCAGCAACAATTGGACTTAATACTGGTTTAGCTTTTACATTTACACAAGCAGTTTTACCGCTTGCAATAGCTCTTTTTAGTGCTGGACCCAATTCTTCTCTTCTCGTTACTAATTCACCATGACCCCCAAAACCTTCAAATATACTGTGGAAAGGTATATCTCTAAAGTCTGTTGCAACTCTTTTTCCGCTTTCAAATAGTCTTTCTTGTTGTTGACCAATTGATGCTAAGCCACCATTATTGTCAATAACAACAACGATTGGTTTCTTTTCAAAAAATGCAGTTTCTATAGACATGCCACCAGATAAAAAGGCACCATCTCCACTAATTAAAATTACATTCGATTTAGGATTATTATTTTTTGCAGATAATGCAAATGATACACCAACACCCAGCATACTAAATGTGCCTGGATGTAAAATTCCACCCAATTTTTTTCCTTGAGCTCCTGCTAAATTTATAGCAATCTCCGACCAGAAATGAGTATTTCCTCCATCAATTACAAGCCAATCTTTCTCATCCATTGCGTCTTGAACGTCTAACGCTAATTGTAGCGGATGAATTTTTCCTCCATTTTTTTTTGCTTTATCTGCTTCAATCTTTAATTCATTTAAAGATTTATCCACCCAATCTTTTTTTTTATTTTTATTATCTTGAAACCAACTATTTCCTAAATTCCATTTATTATTTTTCTTTAAATTACATAGAGTATCCAAAAATACTCCTGGATCACATAAAAGGTTATGATCAGCCGCTCTATTAAACTCAATTTCTTCATGGGAACCGTTAATACAAACTAACGTTGTTGTTTTTGGAATGAAAGGAGGGTTACCAAAATTCATTTGGTTATCTAATCTTGCACCAATCATTAAAACTAAGTCTGAATTATGCAATGCAAATTCTGAGGGTGGATATTGGTGAATATCTGCTAAACCCATATATGCATTTGCCTCTTCCCCCAAAAGTTTTTGATGGTATGGCACATTAAAAACTGGAATATTTAAACTTTCACCCGCAGTCTCTAAATTTTTTTCTGAGTTTGACCACCAAACACCATGTCCTCCAATTATGACAGGTTTTTTTGCATTACATGCTAGCTCAAGTATTTTTGATAGAGCATTTGGATCTGGCCATGCTTTAGCAACTGGCTTTGCTTTATGTGAAAATGGTCTTTCTTCAAGTCCAACATTTTCCTCAAATGAAGAAAACATTATATCCACTGGTAAACTTAGATGAACGGCTCCAGGATATCCATTCGTTGCAATTCTGTAAGCTTTGTCAACAAATTCTCTAATTCTTGTTCCATCTGTAATGCTTGCACTATATTTTGTAAGAGGAGCAGCTATTGAAACATCATCAATTTCTTTAAAGCCACCTGACCCTTGTCTTTTTAAACTACTTGATCCGGTTATATAAATTATTGGAGTTCTTTCTCCCCATGCTTCCATCATGGATGGTACTGCATTTGCAAAACCTTCTGGTCCAACTAAACATACAGATGGTTTTCTTGTAATTCTTGTGTGTCCATCTGCTAAGTGTCCAGCTATTTGTTCATGAGGACAATTAACCACATCAATTTGACATTCCATGAAACCTTCAATAGCAGGATTACAAAACCCACCAGATAGAGTAAAAACTTTATTAATACCTTTATCTTTTAATGCTCTTGCAATTAATGCTCCGCCTCTTATTTTTTTTTCCATATTAGTAAGTTGTATTCATAAAAAGTTTTTGTTCGATTATATCAGAAGAAACTTCATTAATATCATTTAATCCAACCAAACCTAGTGTTGTGCTGGTTTCTTCTTTTATTATGTCTACAATTCTTCTTAGCCCGCTAGCACCATCAGCGCCCATGGCATACATTACAGGCCTTCCAATCATTGAAAAATCTGCTCCTAAAGCTAATGATCTAACAATATCGCTACCACTTCTTATCCCACTATCAAAAATAATCGGAAAATTATTTCCTAATGCCTCTCTAATAAAAGGTAAAATGTTTATTGCTGCTGAGGCACTATCTAATTGTCTACCTCCATGATTTGAAACTTGGATAGCATCAGCGCCCATTTCTTTAATTTTAACTGCATCATCTGATGACATAACACCTTTTACAATTAATTTGCCTTTCCATTTATTTCTTACTCTTTTTAGAGTTTCCCAATCTGTTTTTCCTCTACTTTCTTTTCTTTTAAAAATACCTTTTCCACTTTTTGAAGTCTCGTAATTCATTGGCTTTGGTATTCCATTAAGCAATGTAGATATTGACCAAACTGGATGAGTTGCAAAATCAAAAAATTGTTTAGGTCCAATTTTAAATGGATATGAGAATCCATTTTTATCATCTCTAGTTCTCCTAGATAAAACCGGAACATCAACAGTAAGTATAGCAACTTCATAACCAGTTTTTTCTGCTCTATCGAGCAATTCCATGACAAAAGCTTCATCCTGAAAAATATAAAGTTGAAGCCACGAATGACCTTCTGAAAGTTCATACATTTTTTCTAAGGTAGTTGTGGATGCCATCGATACACAAGTTGGTATATTATTTCTTGCACTCTCTTTTGCCAGCATTGAGTCTGCTCCCGGCCATGAAAGATTTGTCATACCCATTGGGGCAAAACCAAATGGATAGTCATAGTTAAATCCAAGAATATTTTTTTTTAGTTTTCTTTCCTCTACATTTCTTAGAACTCTTGGCTCAAGACGTATTTGATCTAAAGCAAAACTATTAATTTCTGATAACTTTTCATCTCCAGATGCGCCATCAATAAAATCATAAACTATCTTTGGCAATCTTTTCTTTGATAGTTTTTTTGCGTCTTCAATGCTAAAAATTTTATTACTGGCTTTAATGTTATCCATTTAAATTTTTTATATATGTTTTTAAACTTATCTTATCATGTCTAGTCACATAATAAGCATCATGATTAATTCTTGAAGAATAAACCTCTGAAGGAACTCCGTCAATAAAAAGCACAGCTACACCATCATCAATGGCTATTCCATCTGGCAAATTTCCGTCTTTAATTTCTGAAATAAATTGTCGAAGTCGATTATTATCTGAAGAATGAGGAGTGCAACTTCCATCTAAAAAATTTATTCCTTTTAATGGACTTAGCTCTTTATCGACCGAGTCTGATAATATCCAATCAAACCAACAGACGGCTCCTGCGCTTATTCCACTCAGAATTATTCCCTTTTCATATGCATCTTTAAATACTTTGATAAGATTATGTCTTTTCCAAATATTAATCATGTTAGAGGTATTACCACCTCCTACATAAATTATATCTTTGTTCATCAGCCATTCATTAAAACCTTCCACACTTGAACATAGATTAAAATGAGATAATTTAAATTTATGCGATTTAAATCTTTTATAAAAAAGATCGGTCTTTTCTTGATTATCATTGCTAGCGGTAGGTAAAAAACCAATATTTATTTTTGATTTATTAACTTGATTTATAACATATTCATCCAAGTCTTCGTCAGACGAATGTGTAAATCCACCACCACCAATTGCTATTATTATTTTTTTATTCCTGACCACGGAGAAGGACCTGTTGGAATATCGATTTTTAAACCTCTTACAATTTCATTTTTAAAGTCATACATTGGTAAGGCACATATTTCACCTTTATGAATTTTATTATCATTGCAACTTACATCCACTATTAATCCTGGTTTATATTTTGTAGAATTCATTAAAACTATTCCAACACCACATTTTTGAAAAGGAGACCAAGTACTTGATGTAATTTTTCCAATTACTTCATTATTAAATTTTATGTAAGTTCCTTTTAAACCTGTTCCGTTTTCTACTCGTATTCCCCAACATCTTTTTTCTTTATCGGCAGTTATCAATGCTGATTTTCCAATAAAATAATTTTTTTTCAAATCGACATACTTACCTAATCCGACATCATATGGATTTGTTTCATGGTTAAAGTCTTGCCCAGCTGATAATAATCCAGCTTCTATTCTTTTACATCTGAAACCTGGGGTCCCTGTGAGTATCATTCCCATTTTTTTTCCTTCCTCAAGTATGTAATCCCCAACTTTTTCAGTATTATTATTTTTTCTAAAATAAATTTCCCAACCAAGTTCATTACTAAAACCTGATCTACTTATGATTACCTTTTCATTTAGTATAGTTATTTCTTTCCAATCAAAATATTTCCAATTCTCAGGAAAAGTTTCTTTACTTAAAACTTTTAAAAGATCCATAGATTTTGGTCCTTGAATTTGACTTACCCAAACGTCTGGGTCAGAAATTTTTACATTAAGATCATCAGTGTGTGCTTTATACCATGAAAAAAGATCACCATCAGCTTGAACAAACCAGAATTTATTTTCTTCAAGTTTTAGCAAAACTCCATCTGTAAGCATGCCTCCATCGTTGTAACAAGCGAATTGGTAAGAGCACCTTCCTACTTTTACTTTTGAGATATCTCTTGTGAAAATTTTTTGTAAAAGTTTTTCTGCATCAGGACCAGATATTTCGTACGGATGTTCTCCAGTATGACGAAATATTACTTCTTGTCTTACTTTCCAATACATTTCATCAGCTGTTGCATGTGAAAGAACTTCTGGATTTAATCTTCCAGCATAAAAAGAATACTCTGGATCGTAAGGAAGTTCTTGGTACGCTAGAGGATGTATTCCGACAGTTCGTGCTAGTTCAACAACTTTATTATCATTGGATTTTAAAGGTTTTACTGAAAATCTGACTTTGTTTAATTCGTTTTGCATTTATAAATATAAAAAAAGTGTATATTAATTAAAATATCTATTCAATTAGTAGATGAATCACTACATTTTGCATGTTGTTATCTAGTTCTGGAATTGTTATCTTTTTAATTATTTAAACAACTAAAGAAAAAGAGGGAACTTATGAAATACATACTTAAAGTTTTTTCAGTGACTTTTATGTCTCTGATATTATCTTTTTCTATTGCCAATGCATCAAGTGGAGTATTTAAAGTATCACATGATCTTGGATTTGGAAAAGATACTAACTTAGATGCCATAACTAAAGGCCGTTTATTTCAAGTTGTCATCAAAACACAAAATAGATTAGTAAGACCTGATATGAACGGTGTGCCATCGCCTTCATTATCAACAGATTGGAGTGCTAATTCTGATGCAACTGAATGGACATTTAATTTAAGAAAAGGAATATATTTTCATGATGGATCAGCATTTGATGCTCCAGATGTAAAATATTCTCTAATGAGAGCTAAAGATCCTGATATCGGATCTCCAGTTAGAAAAAGTTTAAATGTAGTTGAAGATATTGAGGTAGTTGATCAGCATACTGTTAAAATGAAGTTATCAACTTCATTTGCTGACTTTCCTTTATTATTAACTGACTACAGATTAAGAATGATACCTGAAGGATCAGGAGATACTATTGGACAAACTGGAGTTGGTACTGGACCATTCATGGTTGATAAATTTGATCCAGAAGGAACTACAATTCTAAAAGCTAACCCAGATTATTGGGAAGGTGCACCAGGAGTTGCAGAAGTTCATGTCATTGCGATCCCAGATGCTCAAGCAAGAATACAAGCTCTTTTAACTGGTCAAATTGATATGAACAGATATGTTCCTTTCAATCAAAAAAAGATATTTGATAGTAATTCTAAATTTACAACAACTGTAATTCCTACTGGAAACTGGAGAGGCGTAGTTATGAGAACTGATACTGCTCCGTTTGATAATCCGAAAGTAAGAAAAGCTTTCAGGTTAGCAGTTGATAGACAAGAACTTGTAGATCTAGTTATGGGTGGAGCAGCAACTGTATCTTGTGATACACCTGTAATGCCTTCTGATCAATATCGTTTACAAATGGATTGTCCTCAAAATATTAGTAAAGCAAAAAATTTATTAAGAGAAGCAGGATATCCAAATGGACTTGAATTGACTGTTTACCCAGCAACTTTAGAACCAACTTGGCCTACAATTGCAGAAGTCGTTCAGCAGCAAGTTGCAAAAGCTGGAATTAAAGTTAACATTGAAATGGTACCATCTAAAGGTTATTGGAATGAAGTATGGATGAAAAAACCAGTTTCAATGACACGTTGGAACCAAAGACCAGCAGACACAATCTTGCACGAAGCTTATCATAGTGGAGCTAAATGGAATGAGTCTTACTTTAAAAATGCTGACTTTGATAAAAATTTAGCTGATGCTAGAAGTGAGTTGGATTTCAATAAAAGAAAGAAAGCATATCAAAATGCTCAAATGACTTTATGGGAACAAAGTGGAACAATGATACCATACCACGTATCTAGACTTGTAGTTACTTCATCAAAAGTTAAAAACCTTGATGCTGTAGATCACTTTTCTATACAGTGGCATAAAGTTAAAGTTGACTAAAAGTATTTAGATAAAGGCCGCATATAAGCGGCCTTTATTTTATTTCTATTTAATTTATTTTTGTTAAAAAGTTCTAGTTAATCTTATGCTTTTATTAATTTTAAAAAGAATTGGACTAGGGCTTATCACTTTATTTATAGTTTCATTAATTACATTTGTAGGTGTTGAAGTTTTACCTGGGGATGCATGCACAACATATTTAGAAAGAGAAGCTTATGGAGCAGCTCTTGATGCTTGCATAAAAAGACTTGGTCTAGATATTCCTGCTTATGAAAGATATTTGGACTGGGCATCAAATGTTATACGAGGTGATTTTGGTTACTCTTTAAGTGGAGAAATGCCAATTAATGAAGTACTAGGTCCAAGAGTTAAAAACTCATTAGTTTTAGCCTCTGTTTCAATACTTATAGGAATTCCTTTAGCAATCGTATTAGGAATAATAACTGCTCTTTGGAGAGATAAGTTTCCAGATATTATGATCTCAACTATCACAATTTTTTCAATGACTATTCCTGAGTTTATTAGTGCTACTTTACTTATATTAATTGTTGCAATTTGGCTTGGTTGGCTACCAGGCATTGTGATTATACCATCGGATGCAACTTTTTATGAATTACTCTCAAATATAATTTTACCCGTTGTTGCAATTTCAATGATTATGACCGCACACATGGCAAGAATGGTACGTTCAAGTGTAATTCAAGTAATGGCTAGTGATTATGTGCAAATGGCAATTTTAAAAGGTGTCCCATATTGGAAAATGGTATTTAGACATGTACTGCCTAATGCATTATTACCAGCAATAAATGTAGTGGCGTTAACAATTGCTTGGTTGCTAGGTGGTGTTGTTGTTACAGAAGTTGTATTTAATTATCCAGGTTTAGGCAGACTGGTAATAGAGTCTATATCAAATAGAGATTTACCTGTTGTTCAAGCATTAGCAATAATATTGGCATCAATCTATGTGGGAATAAATTTAATTGCAGATTTAATGACACTCATGCTTAATCCAAGATTAAAAAGTTTACAGATAAGAAAATAAAATGGAGAGTAATTTAATTACAGAGGATAAACAAAAAAACAAACTAGAAAAGGCTTTTGAGATTCTAAAAACTATGGCCTCCAAGCCTTCTGGGTTGATTGGACTTACAATTGTATTATTTCATGTAATCTTAGCATTAATAAGCCCTTACATTGCACCATACGATTATAAAGCAATTAGCCCAAATACCATGTTACTTGCACCTTCAGCTGAACATTGGTTTGGAACAGATAGCTTGGGTAGAGATGTTTTTACAAGAACAATACTTGGAGGTCGAACAGCTCTTACGGTAACTTTCTTTGGATCACTTATAGCTCTTTTGTGGGGAGGTTTACTTGGAATTTTTTGTGGTTTAGTTGGAGGTAAAATTGATGATGTTGTAATGAGAGTTGTTGATGCGTTTCTTTCTATCCCTTGGATACTTGCAATGTTATTAATTGTTTCTCTTTTAGGAACATCAACAGAGGTTTTAATTCCTGCACTAGGTTTTTTTTATGGTAAAGGAATAGTAAGAGTTGCTAGAGCTGCTACTCACGATGTTATTGCTAAAGACTTTATAGTTTCAGCCAGAGCTAGAGGTCATAGCAATATGTCTATTATTTGGAATGAAATTATTCCAAATGTTAGAGATGCTATATTAGTAGAGGGAGCAATGAGATGGTCTTGGATGTTATTAGGATTTAGCTCATTGTCATTCTTAGGTTTTGGTGTAAGTCCACCAACGCCTGATTGGGGTTTGATGATATCCAATGCTAGAGGATTGATGTCGTTTGCATACTGGTCTGTAATTGCTCCGATAGTAGGATTAAGTTCGTTAATTATTGGAATAAATTTAACTGCTGATGCATTTGCAAAAGCTTTAGGAATTGATCGTTCAACCAAGGCACCTGTTTAAATGAATGAAATAATTGAAAGTGTTAAAAATTTATCAATTGGATTTAACAGTCAGAAGGGCAAACAAATTTCAATACTTAGAAATGTTTCAACTAATATAAAAAAAGGAGAGACCGTAGGGATCGTAGGGGAGTCGGGTTCTGGAAAAAGCACATTAGCACTTGCTATGATGGGCTATATAAAACAAGGCTTATTTCCTCTTAAGGGTGAATGTCTCTTTAAATCTAAGGATTTATTGAAGATGAGCAGTAGACAGCTAGAAAAAATTAGAGGTAGAAAAATAGCCATGATACCTCAAAATGCAGGACAAGCATTAACACCGAATTTAAAAATTGGATACCAAATTGATGAAGCATTAAAATTACATACAGATCTAAACAAAACAGAGAGAGATAAAAAAATTTCAGAGTTACTAAATAAAGTTAGACTTCCTTCACCAGAAACTATGGCTTTTCGTTATCCACACGAGCTTTCTGGAGGGCAGCAACAAAGAGTGGCTGTTGCAATGGCATTGGCTGGCAAACCAGATTTACTTTTATTAGATGAGCCAACTACTGGATTAGACGTCACAACACAAGCGCATGTCTTAGAACTATTAAGATTTATAGCAAAAGATACTGGAACATCTATGATCTATGTTAGTCATGACCTTGGAGCCATAGCACAAGTTAGTGATAGAATAGTTGTAATGTATGCGGGAGAAATTGTTTTAGAAGGACCAGCAAGAAAAATATTAAAAGAACCTATTCATCCTTATACTTATGGATTGTTAAAATCGATACCTAAACTTTCACTAGCTGGACTCCCAGCTTCTATGCCAGGAAGCCAACCTCAGCCTGGAAGCATAAATGAAGGTTGTAGTTTTTATGATAGATGTAACCTAGCAACTGATAATTGTAAAAAAAATTCACCAGATCTGGAACATATTAAAGAATTAGATACCAATGTCAGATGTTTTAATTATAAAGAATTAATAAACCAAAATAATAATTTACAAACTTCAATAACAAAAAAATCAAATAATAGTGAAGCAAATGAAGTTTTAAAATTAAAGGATGTTTCAATTAGTTATGCAAAGCAGAAATTTTTTGATCAATTATTAAATAAAATTTCTGATCAAAACCCAACAGTTAAAGATATAAATATAGATATAAAAAAAGGAGAGACTATTGCCCTGGTTGGTGAGTCTGGAAGTGGCAAGTCTACTATCTTAAAATCAATTGCTGGCTTACTCAAAACAAAAGATGGTCAAATTAAATTTGAAAATGATCGTATTTTATCTTCTGATTTAAAAATGAGAAATCCAAATGATCTGCGAGCAATACAACTTATATTTCAAAATCCAGATGAGTCATTAAATCCAAACCACACAGTTGAGCAAATACTTTCACAACCTCTAAAGTTGTATTTTAATTTATCAGGAGAAGAATTAAAAAAAAATATAATCGATCTACTAAAAAAAGTAAGGTTAGGAGAATTTTATATGTCAAGATACCCTAGACAATTATCAGGTGGTGAGAAACAAAGAGTTGCAGTTGCAAGAGCATTTGCAGCCAAGCCAGATATAATTTTGTGCGATGAGGTTACATCAGCTTTAGATGTTTCGGTTCAAGCAGCTGTTTTAAACTTATTACAACAATTAAAAGAAGATCTAGGAACAACCTATGTATTTGTTTCTCATGATTTGGCTGTTGTTAGAGCAATTAGTGATAGAGTTGCAGTCTTATATCAAGGAAGATTATGTGAAATTGGTCCTTCTCAAAATGTCTACAAATTTCCATCACATCCTTATACTGAAGTATTATTAGGTGCTGTTTTGGAACCAGATCCAGATATAAAACCAAAATTAGTAGCTGAGGATATTGTAGAGGAAAAACCCCCTGAGAAAGGCTGTTCTTTTCAAGGAAGATGCCCAAGGAAAATAGGTGATATTTGTAATTTGGAGGTTCCACCATGGCAAATAGGTGAAAATGGTAACGCTATTAGATGTCATATTAATATTGATGAATTAGCAAGTTTACAGCAGTAGTTATGACATTTATTTTATTTCCTACTCAGTCTCAATTTAATATAAGAAATCTTCTTTATGAAAATAAATAATGTAGTTGTAATTGGTTCTGGAACAATGGGGAGCGGTATAGCTGCACATTTATGTAACGCAAATGTTCCTGTTACTTTGTTGGATTTAACTACAGAAATTAGTCAAAAGGCTAAAGAGAGAATAGGAAAATCTAGACCTCCTTTGTTAATAGATAAATCAAAATTAGATAATATACATGTAGGAAACATTGAGGAAAACTTTGATGTGGTTTCGAATGCAGATTGGATTGTAGAAGCTGTTGTAGAAAGAATAGATATAAAACATAATATTTACGAAAAAATATTTAAGCATAGAAAAAAAGAGTCCGTTGTTTCATCTAATACCTCATCTATTCCAATAAGTGTTCTTTCAGAAAAATTATCTGATCAAGACAAAAAGGATTTCTGCATAACTCACTTCTTTAATCCTGTTAGATACATGGATTTACTTGAAATAGTAAAAAGTAATGAAAGTGATTTAGATAAAGTTAAACTTTTAAAAGACTTTTGTGAAATAGACTTAGGCAAAGGTGCAATTATCTGTAATGACACTCCAGGATTTTTAGGTAATAGAATTGGAGTTTACGCAATGCAAATTGCAATGACCGAAGCATTTAATATGAAACTTAGTGTAGAAGAGGCTGATGCTGTCTTTGGCAGACCAATGGGTATACCTAAAACTGGGGTATTTGGATTGTATGACCTAATTGGTATTGATTTAATGGCAGATGTATTGAAAAGTTTTATTAAAGAGTTACCTGAAAGCGATCCATTTCAACGTGTAGCAAAAGAAATGCCACTTGTAAAAAAATTAATAGAAACTGGATATACCGGTAGAAAAGGAAAAGGTGGATTTTATAGAATGAATAAGGAGGGAGGTAAGAAAATTTTAGAGGCCATCAATCTTGAAACTGGGGAATATTCTCCTTCAAAAAAAATAGATATTAAATCTGAAAAAGTTGATTTAAAAAAATTAATTAATCGTGGAGATAAATATGGAGATTATGCTTGGTCAGTAATTTCTAAAATAATAAAATATTCTTCCTCATTAGTTCCAGGCATTACAGATAAATTTAATGACATTGATGAAGCAATGAGACTTGGCTTCAATTGGTCTAGAGGGCCTTTTGAAATGTTAAAAGAAATTGGAGTAAATAATTTTTTTCAAAAAATTGATAATTTTGAGGGAAATAAATTTTTAGAAAATTTATCAAAATCCAAAGATGAAAATTTTTATGGTGAGAGACAACAATATACTGAAATTGAAACTTTAGGAAAAATTAAACCAAGAGCCCTTAAACTTGATAAAAATAATTCTGCTGAAATTTACAGATTTCCTGAATTTAACATTGTTGAATTTACAACTAAAGCAAACGCTTTGGATTATGACTCAATGGATTCTTTAAAAAACGCTACAGACAAACCATTGATAATTATTAATGAAAGTATGCAGTTTTCTGCTGGTGTTAATTTAACATATACTATGAATTTTGCAGATAAAGGTGACTTTAAATCTATAGAAAAATTTGTCGGTTATTTTCAAGAAACATGCAAACACTTAAAATACTCAAAATTTCCAGTAGTTTCAGCACCATCAGGTCTTACACTTGGAGGGGGTTTTGAAGTTTTAGTTCAAAGTAACTTTGTTGCTTCGCATACAAATATTGTTGTTGGATTAGTTGAAACATTGGTTGGTTTAGTTCCAGCTGGAGGAGGATGTAAAGAAATGTTGTGGCGATGGTCTCAAACAGATGAAGCAAAAAATGATCCAGATTTTGCACCTTTAAAAGTTTTTGATATAATTGGTTATGCAAAAACTGCAACATCTCCAGTAGAAGCTGAACCTCTAAAGTACTTAATCCCTGAAAATAAAAAAATAATGAGCAGAAATAGTCTATTAAATGAGGCAAGAAAAATTTTGGATCAGAATAAAGAATTTACTCCTCCTCAAGAATGCACATTTAATTTATCTGGTAAATCTTTAAAAGACAAAATGGTCGGCATGTTAGAAAAACTGTATAATGATAAAATTATATTAGATCATGGAATGATGGTTGGAACAGAGCTAGCAAATGTTTTAAGTGGTGGTGATACAACTATAGATAAAACGCTTACAGAAGATCAGTTGTTTAAATTAGAGTTAGATGCTTTCATGAAATTAATCGAGACAAGTAAAACCCAAGATAGAATTAAACACACATTATCAACTGGAAAACCTCTAGTTAACTAATAACTTTAGATTTTTAATATAATCAGGCTTTAATACATAGGTTGATTTATTTCCCGCTTTAATTTTTTTTAAAGAGTCCATCCCTGCAATTACTCTTCCAATTGGAGTATATTCACCTTGATATATTGGTATATCTATTAAAGTGATAAAAAATTCGCTATCTTCTGTATCGAATTGATCTTTCCTAGCAAAAGCCACAGAGCCAGCATTAAATAAAAAATTACTACTAAGCTCAGATTTAATTGTTCCTAAACCAGACTTACCAGTTCCTACTTTAGAATAATTTATATTAGATACATTTCCATATTCAATATCTCCAGCTTGTATTAAAGTATTTTCTATTACTCGATAAAAAGTTGAACCATTATAGGAACCTCTATTTATTAACTTCTTAAATCGATTTACAGCTTTAGGTGCAATTTTAGGATCTAATTCTATTAGAACGTTACCGCATTCAACCTCCATAATTGCAATATTCTGCTTATCTCTGAAATCGATGTTATTTAAATCGATTTTTTTTACAAAAAGACATTTATTACTTAATATATAAAATGAACCTAAAGTTAAAATAATAAGCAGAATAAGAAAAATAAATAATATTTTTTCAGATAGTGATGGTTTAATTTTTTTTATCATTCAAAAAATAAACTTTTCATCTATTTCTTTAAGACTATTAATTAAGAAATTTTTCTTCTTAGTTAAAATATTATCTTTTTTAATTAATAAATCTATTTCTTTAAAGTTTGTTTTTAATAATGAATAAATTTCAGCCATATCTTCTTCAGCTGTGCTCATTGAATATTCTGTTAAAAAGCCTTTCATAATTTCTAAATCTAAACCTAATAAATCAGTGCATGTAGAACATGATGCGTAAGAAAAATCTTTATTATTAAGTTCACTCCATTTATTTTTTTTAAAAAGCTTAGGAAAACTGTTATCAATCATATGAAATATTTCATGATGGATCATTCTTTCAAAATAATTTCGGTTAAATGTTAAGTCTAAAATTAAAGTCCTGAATTTATTATCTGGTATACCTCCTGTATTAATGCCTGAAATTTCTAAGTTTTTGCAAAGAACTACAAATTTCAAATTTATTTTCCTTAAGAAATTTGAGTTATATTCTCTCAGATTATTTTGAATTGTATTAAACTCACGATCCAAATCACTTTTATTTATACCGTTACACTTAATATTATTTGTATCACCTATTACAAAACCTCTTTTCGATACCAAATATTTGATACCATTAATGTCATCAACCTTATGAACTTCTAAATTTGGGATTTTAATTAAATTATATATTGCATCTGCATTTACATAAGAAAAGTTAAAAAATAATATAAATATTAATATAATATATCTCATTTTAATAATTTTGATGATATTAGATATAATATGAATGTGATAGGATTTATTTAATGAAAAAAAGAAAAAGAAAAAAAAATAATAATAGAGATCATGAGTCAGTGCCCAAGATGTTTGCAAAAAAATACATATATTTCTATTATCCCTTTTTCTGGATCATTCTAATAATATTCTTATTACTAAAATGACAAAGTCTAAAAAACCTATTCAGCCTGTTAGTGGTACAGAAGTACCAAGATATGCGGGCCCTTCTACATTTGCAAGATTACCTGAGCTAAGGGATGTAGAAAGTTGTGATGTTGCTATTGTTGGAGTTCCATTTGATTCAGGAACTAGTTATAGACCAGGTGCAAGATTTGGCCCACAAAGTATTAGACAAGCATCTAGACATTTAAGGACCAATTATCATCCTAATTATGATGTAGAACCATTCAAAGTACAACAAGTTGCAGATGCAGGTGATATTACTTGTAATCCATTTAATATTGATGAAGCCATCAAACAAATTGAAGTAGGAGCAACCGATTTATTAAATAAAGTTGGAGGAATAATAAGCCTTGGAGGAGATCACACAATTGCTGTTCCTTTACTTAGAGCAGCCAATAAAAAGAATAATGGGCCCGTATCACTTGTTCATTTTGATGCCCACTTAGATACCTGGGATACCTACTTTGGAGCACCATATACGCATGGCACTCCATTTAGAAGAGCTCGTGAGGAAAATTTATTTTTAGATGATGCCTCTATGCATGTAGGTATAAGAGGTCCACTTTATAGCAGAGATGATATAAAAAATGATGAAAGCTTTGGATTTAAAATTATTCATTGTGATGAATTTCAAACAGAAGGAATTGATAAAATCGTTGAAAGAATAAAAAATAGAGTAGGTGATAATGCATTATATTTGTCCATTGATATTGATGTATTAGATCCAGCATTTGCACCAGGCACAGGAACACCTGAAATTGCAGGAATGACCACAAGAGAGATGGTAAACGTCCTCAGAGGTTTATCAGGCTTAAATTTGATTTCTGCAGATGTAGTTGAAGTTGCGCCTGCTTATGATCATGCAGAAGTAACCTCTTTAGCTGCAGCAACAATTGTTTATGAATTAACAAATTTATTTGCAAAATCATAAAGAAAGGATAATTTGCGCGGATGATTGAAAAGAGAAATTTTTATATTAATGGTTCATGGGTTCCCCCAAAAAACCCAAAAGATATTGAGGTCATAAATCCAGCAACAGAAAAAAAATGTGCAGTAATTTCTTTAGGCAGTAAGGAGGATATTAATGATGCAGTTTTAGCAGCTAAGGAAGCTTTTAAAACTTGGGGATTTACCTCTAAAG
Source organism: uncultured Pelagibacteraceae bacterium (assembly GCA_902543485.1). GTDB lineage: Bacteria > Pseudomonadota > Alphaproteobacteria > Pelagibacterales > Pelagibacteraceae > Pelagibacter. The sequence goes on from CACBYP010000001.1 coordinate 65,161, forward strand.
AAGAAAGATTGTCGTTATTAGAAGTTTTTTATTCATTATATAAAAAAAGATGGAATGATATTACAGACGCAATTATTCAAGAGATGGGAGCACCAAAAGACTTTGCTTCAAAACTACAAACAGGAACTGGCGCGAGTCATACAAAATCATTTATTCGTTATCTAAAAGAATTTGAATTCGAAAAACCTTTGGGAGATCATGCAAAAAATCAAAGAATAATATACGAACCTAAAGGTGTGTGTGCGTTAATAACACCGTGGAACTGGCCAATAAATCAAGTTACTTTAAAAGTCATTCCTGCATTGGCCTCTGGTTGCACTATGATTTTAAAACCTTCAGAACTAGCACCTTTATCGGCAATGATTATAGCTGAGTTAATAGATGAAGCAAAATTTCCAAAAGGTGTTTTTAATTTAGTAAATGGAGATGGGGAAATGACTGGAGATGCATTAACAAGTCATCCAGATGTAAATATGATTTCATTCACTGGTTCTACAAGAGCAGGAGCTTTAATTTCTCAAAATGCTGCAAAGGACTTTAAAAGAGTAAGTTTGGAACTAGGAGGAAAAGGTGCAAATATTATATTTGAAGATGCTGATGCTGAAGCAATTGAAAGAGGTGCATTTAGATGTTTTAGAAATTCAGGACAATCATGTAATGCTCCTACAAGAATGCTTGTTGAAAAATCAATATATAATGAAGCGATAGAAAGACTGAGAAAATACGCAAATGAATTTAAAGTAGATGATCCAAATAAAAATGGGGAGCATATCGGTCCTGTAATTTCTGAAACTCAATTCAATAAAATTCAAGGTTTAATTCAAAAAGGAATAGATGAGGGAGCAAAATTAGTTGCAGGTGGAATTGGAAAACCAAACGGATTAAATGATGGTTATTATGTAAAACCGACAGTTTTTGCTGATGTAAAAAATGAAATGGAAATTGCAAGAACAGAAATATTTGGTCCTGTTTTATCTGTTATTCCATTTGAAACTGAAGAAGAGGCAATTAAAATTGCAAATGATACTGATTATGGATTAACAAACTATATTCAAACTCAAGATAAGGAAAAAGTCCAAAGAGTTGCCAGAAAACTTAGATCTGGAATGGTTGATGTAAATGGTGCTGGTATTGCAGTTGATGCACCTTTTGGAGGTTTCAAACATTCAGGAATTGGAAGGGAAGCAGGTAAAGAGGGATTACTTGAATTTCTAGAAGTTAAATCTGTAGGTGGTTGGAATTAATTTATAGATTTATCTTTTACACCTTTTAAAAAGTCTAGACATTTCTTTAATTCACTAAGTTCTATATATTCATCAATTTTATGAGCCTGTTCAATCGAACCTGGTCCACAAACCACAGTGCTAATCCCAACTTCTTGAAAGAGTCCAGCTTCTGTTCCAAATGAAACAGCTTCTCTTGAATTGTCACCAGTTATACTAGAAACAAATTCACAAGCCTCAGAATCGTTCAATCTATTAAATCCAACTACTTCGCCTATAATTTCTTTTTTAATATAGGCATCTGAAAAAACTTTTTTCATTTCTGGCAATAATTCTTTATCAACATAATCGTCTATTATTTGATTTACAAAATCTCCATCCTCTCTGACCACTGGTCTAGTTTCCCATTCAACTTTACATTTATCAGCGATAACATTATGAGCTATACCACCTGAAACTCCACCAACTGATAATGTAGAATATGGTGGATTAAATATACAATCTTTAGGAGCTCTATCTTTTAGTTTTGATCTAATTTCTAGTAATTTATTTACATACCTCGATGCATATTCAACTGCATTGACACCTTGGCCAGGTTTAGAACTATGACCAGCTAAACCACCAAAGTGAACTGTATATTCATTCATACCTTTATGGGCATCAATGATTTTCATATTGGTTGGTTCACCAATAATACAAATACCATCTTTAATATCTCTTTTTTTTAATTCTTTTATTAATAATGGTGCGCCGATGCATGCGGTTTCTTCATCGAATGTAAATGAAAAGTGAATGTCTCTATCTAAATTATTTTCTTTAAATACAGGAGCATATGCTAGAGCACATGCAATAAAACCTTTCATATCACAAGAACCTCTCCCAAATAATTTCTCATTTTTTATAGTTGCAACAAATGGATCAGTAGACCAGCCTTTTGAAACCGGGACTACATCTGTATGACCTGAAAGAATAATAGGTTTTTTATCATTTCCATTTTTAGATTTTAAAGAAGCAAAAAGATTAACTCTTTTTTTATCACCATCAAAAATTCTAAATGAAGTAGCTCCTAAATTTTTTAAAATATCATCACAATAATTAATGAGACTATTATTATCGTTTCCAGAAATAGTTTTGAAAGCAATCAAATCTGTCAATATTCTTATTGAATCTTTATAAATTTTATCAGGATTATTTTCTGTACTCATTTACAAATCATTATATATTAAATTTATGAAAGAACAAATTACGTATGAAGACTTTGATAAAGTCGATATTAGATTGGGAACAATTATTTCTGTAAGAAAAAATGAAAAAGCAAGAAAACCTTCATTAGTTGTAGAAGTTGATTTTGGAGAAAAGATAGGGATAAAACAATCTTCAGCTCAAATTACTCATTATTACAATGAAGAGAATCTTAAAGGAAAACAAGTAATAGGTGTTTGTAATTTTGCAGAAAAAAATATTGCAGGAGTTGTATCACAAGTATTAATTCTCGGAGCTATAGATGCAGAAGGTAGAGTAACTTTAGTTCATCCATCTCAAGAAGCAGAGAATGGATTACCAATTGCTTAAATGCATCCAGAACTATTATCATTAAGTTTATTTTTTTTTGTTACCAGTTGCTCACCTGGCCCAAATAATATTGTTGCATCTCATTCAGGTTTTAATCATGGAGTAAAAAAAACGATACCTCTAATGTTGGGTGTTATATTTGGTTTTACCTCAATGCTATCTTTAGTCAATTTTGGGCTAATTAATGTTTTTAAATTATATCCAATAATTCAAAAGATTTTAGTTTTTACAGGGTCTGCATTTTTAGTTTATTTGGCTTACAGAATTTCATTTTCTAAATCATCAAATCAAAAAGAAAAACTAGAACCTGTTAAATTTATAGAAACATTTCTTTTTCAATTCTTAAATCCAAAAGGAGTAATCGTTGCTATTATTGCAGTATCAACTTATATCGAATCTGGAGATAACTTTTTTACTTATTCTTTCTGGCTCCTAACTTCTGCCTTTTTCTTTGCTATATTTAGCATCTTATTTTGGACTTTAATTGGTAAATTTATGAGAAAATTCGCGACAAATGAGAAATTTATTAAATGGTTCAATTATGTTATGTCAGCGCTTTTATTAGGCTGCATAGCTACATTTTATTATTAAATATGAAACCAGGAGACAAAAACTCGTTCAATTCGTTAACTAAAATTTCAGTTAACGGCAAAAGTTATAATTTTTACTCACTGAAAGAGGCTGAGAAAAATGGTTTAGCAGGTATATCAAAGCTTCCAAAATCATTGAAGGTCTTACTTGAGAATTTGTTAAGATTTGAGGACGATATAACGGTTAATAAAAATCAAATTGAAGCTATTAAAGATTGGTTAAAATCTAAAAGTTCTAACACAGAAATTGCATATAGGCCTGCTAGGGTGTTGCTTCAAGACTACACTGGAATTCCTGCAGTTGCAGATTTAGCAGCAATGAGAGAGGCTGTAAAAGAAAAAAATAAAGATCCAAGTACTATCAATCCATTATCATCAGTTGATTTGGTAATTGATCACTCTGTACAAGTAGATAAATTTGCAAATAAAAATTCTTTAAAAGAAAACGTTGATATTGAATTTAATCGGAATGCAGAAAGATATTCTTTCCTTAAATGGGGTCAACAAGCATTCAATAATTTTAGAATAGTTCCTCCAGGAACTGGGATATGTCATCAAGTCAATCTGGAATACCTTTCAAAAGTTGTTTGGAATGAAAAATATAAAGATGAAGAATACATATTTCCTGATACTTTAGTTGGAACAGATAGTCATACAACTATGGTAAATGGCTTATCTGTTTTGGGTTGGGGAGTAGGCGGAATTGAAGCTGAGGCTGGAATGTTAGGTCAACCTATTTCGATGTTAATACCTGAAGTTATTGGATTTGAAATGAAGTCAAAAATGCCGGAGGGTACAACAGCAACTGATCTTGTTTTAACTGTAGTTAAAATGTTGAGAGACAAGGGAGTTGTTGGAAAGTTTGTTGAATTCTATGGTGAAGGACTAAAAAATCTGACTTTAGCAGATAGAGCTACTATAGCAAATATGGCACCTGAGTATGGTGCAACTTGTGGTTTTTTCCCAATAGATGATGAAACTTTAAAATATTTAAAATTCTCAGGAAGAGATGATCAAAATGTTGAAATTGTAAAACAGTATGCTCAAGAACAAGGACTTTGGGCAAGTTTAGATGTTGAATTTACAGACACACTATCTTTAGACATGTCAACTATAGTACCAACTATTTCTGGACCAAAACGTCCACAGGATAAAGTTCTACTTACTAACGCATCATCAAATTTTAAAAAAGTATTTTCAGAAATTACAAAAAAAGAAGAGCCAAATATTTATGATGTTGAAAAAGAAGATTTTAAAATAACCGATGGCGATGTGTTAATTGCTGCAATCACTTCTTGTACTAATACTTCCAATCCAAGTGTACTAATTGGAGCAGGTTTACTTGCAAAAAATGCAATTGAAAAAGGTTTAATGACTAAGCCCTGGGTAAAAACATCTTTGGCACCTGGATCACAAGTAGTTACAGATTATCTAGAAAAAGCTGGGCTAAATATTTATTTAGATAAGTTAGGATTTAATTTAGTTGGTTATGGATGTACCACTTGTATTGGTAATTCAGGTCCATTAGCCGATAATATATCAGACTCCATAAAAAATAATAATATTTATGCTGTCTCGGTTTTATCTGGAAACAGAAACTTTGAAGGAAGAATTTCACCTCTAATAAAAGCAAATTATTTAGCGTCTCCGCCATTAGTCGTTGCTTATGCAATAGCAGGAACTATGAGATTTGATTTGTACAAGGATCCATTAGGTAAAGATAAAGATGGTAAAGATGTTTTTTTAAAAGATATATGGCCATCTAACAAAGAAATAGAAGAAACATTGAGAAATTCATTAAATGCAGAAATGTTTATAAAAAGATACTCAAATGTTTCTCAAGGACCAGAACAATGGCAAAAAATTAAAACAGAGGAAACCAATATTTATAATTGGGAAGATAATTCAACGTACGTAAAAAAACCTCCGTTTTTTGACAACCTTCCTGATAAACCAGAAGGATTTAAAGAAATTAAGGATGCAAGACCACTATTAATATTGGGTGATAGCATTACCACTGATCATATTTCACCTGCTGGATCAATTCAAAAAGATAGTCCAACTGGAGAATATTTTATGAAACATCAAATACTTCCAAAAGACTATAATTCCTATGGAGCAAGAAGAGGCAATCATGAGGTTATGATGAGAGGAACTTTTGCCAATATAAGAATTAGAAATGAAATGGCACCTGGTACTGAGGGTGGTTTTACTAAGTTGTACCCTGAGGAAAAAGTAATGCCAGTATATGATGCGGTTGTTGAATATAAAAAAAGAGGTACCGATTTAGTTGTAATTGGTGGTAAAGAGTATGGAACTGGTTCTTCTAGAGATTGGGCGGCCAAAGGAACCAAACTTTTAGGTGTAAAGGCTGTTTTTGCAGAAAGTTTTGAGAGAATTCATAGATCAAATCTTATAGGAATGGGTATACTACCATTACAGTTTAAAGATGGAATAAATAGAACTAATCTAAAATTAGATGGCTCAGAACTATTTTCTATTATTGACTTAGAAAAAGGCATAGATCCTAGAGATGAAGTTGATGTTGAAATCAAATATGTCTCTGGAGACATCAAGAGAATTAAAATGTTAAGTAGAATAGATACTAAGAACGAATTAGAGTATTACAAAAATGGTGGAATTTTACAATATGTACTTAGGAACATGATTTAATGGATGAAGATATTGAAATAATAAATACCCAAACACGTAATGAAAAAATTAAAAACTTTTTCATAAAAAATAAAAATACTTTAATTTCGATATTAGTAATAATTATTTTGGCTTTAATTGGTTACTTTTCTTTTGAAGAATATCAATCTAGCAAAAGAGAAAAATTAGCTGATAAATACGACTTAGCTGTAATAAAATATGAAGCTGATAATAAATATAATGTGATCGCAGATCTTAAAGAGGTGATTAATGCTAAAGACAAAACATATTCTCCTCTAGCTTTTTATTTTTTGCTAGATAACGATTTGATAAATTCAAAAGATGAAATTAACAATTATTTTGATATTTTAATTAATGATATTGGCTTGGATAAAAAGTTTAAAGAGCTAACAATCTTTAAAAAAGGCCTATATAATTCAGATTTTTCAGATGAAAATGAATTGTTAGCTATTTTTAATCCTTTAATTAAAGCGGATAGTATATGGAAACCACATAGTCTTTATATTATGGCAGAATATTATTTATCAAAAAATCAAATGCAAAAATCAAAAGAATTTTTTGAGCAAATAGTTAGTCTTGAAAATAATAACTCTAAAATAAAAACCAAAGCTCAAAAAAGGCTAAGATCAAGTTTCAGTGAGTAGGATAGTATTATATTTCGTCTTTTTACTTTTATTATCAAGTTGTGGTCAAAGTGATAAATCTGTAGAAAATACTAATTCTAAAATTTTATTTGAAGAAATTAAACCAATTCAACAACAATTAAATCCCAATACACAAATAAATCTATCTAAATTTGTTAAAGATAATAGTTTTATAAATAATAATACAAATAATAATGGAAATATAAACTTTGAGCCAACATTTGAAAAAAAGAAAACGTTTAAATTCTCAAAGATTAAACAGTTTAATTCAATTGATACAGATATTTTATTTATCGAAAATAATGATCTTATTTATTTTGATAACAAAGGCACAATATTCAGAATTAACGAAAATTTTGAAACTTTGTGGAAAGCAAATCATTACTCAAAGAAAGAGAGAAAACTTAATCCAATATTATATTTTAATTATATAGATAATAAAATTCTTGCCGTAGATACTCTTTCAAATATTTTTTCATTTAATTTAAATAATGGGGAACTAAACTGGAAGAAAGATAGTCTATCTCCATTTAATTCAAATATTGCTATAAAAAATGATAAATTTGTTACTATTGATTTTGATAATGTAATTAGATGTTTCTCAATAGTAGATGGAAATGAATTATGGAATTTCAAAACAGAAAATACATTCATTAAATCTCAAAAAAAATTATCTGTAATTATTAAAGACGACATTGTTTATTCACTTAATAATTTGGGTGATCTTACTGCATTAAATATTAATGATGGGAGTTTAGTTTGGCAAACACCTACTCAGAGCAGCGAAATATTCTTAAATGCATTTAGTCTAAAAAATTCGGAAATGATTTTAAATAATGAAACAATATATTTTTCAAATAACAAAAATGAGCTATTCTCAATTGACACAAGAACTGGCATAGTAAAATGGAAACAAACTGTAAATTCCAGTTTAAAGCCTACGATTTCTGAAAATTATATTTTTAATATTTCTGAGGAAGGATATTTATTCGTCATTGATACTGAGAGTGGAAATATAATTAGGATAACTGATGTTTTCTCAAATTTTAAAAAAAGAGAAAAAGTTAAACCAGTAGGTTTTGTTCTTGCTAAGAATAAAATTTATTTGTCTACTGATAATGGAAGAATTTTGATTATCAATTTAACTAATTCTGAAACAGAAAATGTAATTAAATTTAATAATGAAAAAATATCGAGACCATTTATTAATAATGCTAATATTTTTTTAATTAAAAATAATGGAATTATAAGATCAAATTAATGTTATTAAAATTTTTAGAAAAAATTGGAAGAAAAAAAGTAGTTTTAGATAGGGGTCCATCTCATCCAAAATTTAATGAAGCAAAACCATGGATGAATAGATATTATTTATTATTTAGGAATAGACCAAAATGGTTCCCATTTAATATTTTAATTCATGAAATGTTGGATGATGATCATGGGGATGGAGTTCATAATCATCTATTCCCTTATATTACAATAATTTTGAGAGGCGGTTATTGGGAAACTACTAAAAAAGGAAAGTTCTGGAGAAAACCTGGATATATCGGATTTAGATCAGCCAATGCATATCATAGAGTAGACCTTGAACCAGGAACAAGGCCAATGACAATTTTTATCTCTGGACCTTTTGGATTAAGAAAAGGACCAAGATCAGAATACGGTATCGATTTTAATTCAAAAAAGAATTAATGCAAAAAAGTTTTGTTAAAGAGTTTAAACTTTACTGCAAAAAAAAAAATCTAGATGTTAATTCTCATCAGATAAAACTCATAAAAACGTTAGAAGAATATTATAAATTAAACTACAAATCATTTATCTCAAAAATTTTATCAAAAAAAAATTATAAAAAAGGCTTTTATCTTTATGGAGATGTTGGTGTCGGCAAAACCATGATATTAGATTTTTTTTTCAACTTAGTTGAAGGTAAAAAATTAAAACTTCATTTCAATGAGTTTATGCTTAGCTTTCACGACTTTGTTCACCAATCCAAAGATAAGAATGATGAAAATAAATTAAGTAAATTTGTTAAAAAATTAAAATCGAAAGCAAAATTAATATATTTTGACGAGTTTCAAGTTACAAATATTGTAGATGCAATGATACTTGGAAAATTATTTGATGAAATATTTAAAGAAGATTTAAAAATTATCGTAACATCTAATATAAAAATTGAAAATTTATATAAAGATGGGTTGCAAAGAGATCAATTCAAACCTTTTATAAAAATAATGCAAAAGCAATCATTTGAATATCAATTAAATATAGATGATGATTATAGAAAGTCCAAAGGCAATAAAACTCAAAGATATTACTCACCTTTAAATCAAGAAAACAATTTTAAAATAAACAAATTATTTAGAGTGATGACTAAAGACAAAGTTTTAAAAGAAAAGATTTTAAACATCAAAGGAAGAAAATTTATTTTAAAAAATTTTTATGATGGAATTGTTCGATTAACTTTTAAAGAGGTATGTGATAAAAATTTAGGATCAGAAGATTATATTAAAATAGTAAAAAATTGTCTTTTTATAGTTATGGAAAATGTACCAGCATTTAATGATTTAAATTCAAATCAACAACAAAGATTTATTACTTTTTTAGATATTGTGTATGATCAAAATATACCTATGGCTATTAGTGCAGAACAGAATATTGATAAACTTACATCATCAAGATTATTGGAAAAACCATTTAAGCGTACCATTAGCCGATTATATGAACTAACATCTAATAAGCATTTATGAGACAAGAATTTTTTAATCTTGAACTTAAAACAAATGGTCAAAAATTATATGAATTTACCGATCAAACGATAGACTGGATTAATAAAAATAATTTTAATAATGGTATTTTAAATTTAAGCATACAGCACACTAGTGCATCTTTAATTGTTCAAGAAAATGCTGATCCTGATGTTCAATCAGATTTAATTAATTATTTTGATAAAATTGCTCCAATGGATAATAAATTATATATTCATACAATAGAAGGTAAGGACGATATGCCAGCTCATATAAAGTCAGCTTTAACTAACAATCAAATATCCCTTAGTATAAAAAACAAACAACTTTTGTTAGGAACTTGGCAAGGAATTTACCTTTTCGAACATAGGTTAGCTTCTACAAAAAGGCTAATTATTCATCATTTTATTGGAGATTAATTAATTTTTTAAAGTTTGAAATGCTTTGAGAGCTGCGTTTCTAGCTTCTTCATGCACGACTAATGGGGAAGGGTAGTCCGAACCAATTTTAGTTTTTATAGCTTCCTGATATTTTGTTTCCATCTCCCATGGTTTGTGAATAAATTTACTTGGAACTCTCTCAAGTTCAGGTACCCATTTTTTTACATACAAACCTTGTTTATCAAATTTTTCACCCTGCAATATAGGATTAAAAATTCTAAAATAAGGGGCTGCATCTGCACCACAGCCAGCAACCCATTGCCATTGTGCAACATTGTTTGCTTCATTAAAATCTAACAAACAATTTCTAAAATGTTTTTCACCCTCTTTCCAATTAATTCTTAAATGTTTTACAAGAAAAGAACCAACTACCATTCTAATTCTATTATGCATCCAACCTGTTTCATAAAGTTGCCTCATCCCAGCATCAACAATTGGGTATCCAGTCATACCATTTTTCCATGCTTTCAAATTTTTTGCATTTTTATCCCATGGAAATTTATCAAATTCTTTTCTTAAATTACCTTTTAGCATTTCAGGGAAATAATTGATTAAACTATGTGAAAATTCTCTCCAGCCTAATTCATTTAGATATTTTTTAACACTAATATTTTTTGATTTATATTTATAACATTTGTCCCAAATGTTACTTACATGTATTTGTCCGTTTCTAATGAATGGCGAAAGTTTTGACGAACCATTTATAGCTGGATAATCTCTATCAACTCCATATTTCAACATTCTATTTTCAACAAACTCATTTAAATATTTTTCGGATTGTTTTTCTGTTGGGTCCCAATATTTTTCAAATTTTTTATACCAATTTTTCTTTGGTAAAATTTGATCTGGAACATTATTATTTTTGAATAATTTTGTTTTGCTCTTAACTTTTTTTACCTTTAATGATTTGTTTGGGATACTATCTAAGTAAATTTGCTCCCCAACTCTCCAAAATGGACTATAAACTTTATAAGGACTTCCATCATCTTTAGTAACATTGTTATATTCATTAAGAACATTTCCTTTAAAGCATTTTGAGAGTATTTTGTTTTTTTCAAAAATTTTAATGAGATCATTATCTAACTTTAATTGAGATGGCTCATATATTTTATTCCAAAATATAGAAATTTCTTGTTTATCTTTGATTTTACTAAAAAAAGTTATCTCATCAGAAAATACTAATTCTAATTCAATATTATATTTAATTAATTCATCTTTATAATTTATTAATGATTTACTTACCCACCATTTTTGTGCTTCTCTAATATCATCAAAATTTTCCTTGTTATAAATATATAATGCTGTGACCGAATCATAATTATTTGTTGCATAAGATAACGCAGAATTATTTTTTATTCTAAAATCGTCTCTTATCCAAACAATAGCTTTTTTTGACATATAATTTATTTTCTGCCTTTAGATAGCAATTGTTTGTAAAGTTTTACATCTGCATTACCTTCGCATCCAATAACTAAAACATTAGACTTTTCGTTAAGATTTATTAATTTCTTTGTTTTAGGATTATTACAAAGACTAATAAGACTGATAATTCCTGGTGTAGCACATTCACCACCTATTATTGATCTTTTACTCAGTTTCTTGTCTTTTAGCATTGCAACAGTTTTAGGAACTTTTGAGTCATTTACAGTAACACAACAATCACTAGCCTTTTTTAATACATGCCATGGTATGAGAGACATTTCATTGCATGACATACCACCCATTATACTTTCTTTTTTTATTTTAATTTTTTTTAATCTTTTGCATTTTATGCTTTGAAGTACACAATCAGCTCCATCAGGTTCAACTATTATTATTTTAGGAATTCTCTTGAAATATTTTGCAACTCCTGCAACTACACCTGCTGCCATGCCACCAACGCCAGCTTGAAGGAATATATGTGTAATATAATGCGTAGTTTGTTTTGAAATTTCTTTAATCATAATTGAATAACCAGCCATAGTTAACAAGGGAACATAACTATAATTCTTCGTAGATACATCTTGAACAATATTCCAATTATTCTTTTTTGATAGTTTTTTACACTCGTTTAATGAGTTTTCGTAATTACCTTTAACTCTAATTACATCAGCTCCGAATTTTTCAATTTCTTTTACTCTTGCTTCACTTACATATTGACTAACAAAAATTTTACATTGTAAACCCAATCTTTGAGCGCCCCAAGCAACTGATCTACCATGATTTCCAGCTGTTGCAGATGATATTATTATATTTTTTTTTCTTTTAGATATTTTTTCTACGGCATATGCTCCACCTAAAGCTTTAAATGATTTTAAGTGAAATCTTTTTGACTCATCTTTATAAAAAATATTATTAAGTTTTAAATTTTTGTTTAGTTTCTCTAATTTTAATAGTGGTGTTTTTTTATAGTTTTTCCAATTAGATATAGAATTAAACGCATCAGTGATTATTTTTGACGAAATAATATTTAAAATATAGTTTCGATTAAAACTATAGTTTTTATTCGATAAAAATCTTGTATATTTCCATTTTCTATAACTATCAAAGCTTTTCACTTTAACAGTCTAGAGTATTCTGTCTTTCCCATTTTGTAATTGGTTTGGACTTATCAAATTTTTCGTTATCATTAAAATCATTTAATTCCGAAGTCCTTAACTTGACGTAACTTTTAATTACTTCTTTTCCAAATGCTTTATTCATTTCTTTATTATTTTCAATTTTATCAAGAGAATCTTTTAGTTCATTTGGTAATTTAGAAAGGTTTGGATATTTTTTATAATCCTCATACATATTACAAAAAAGAGGTTTGCCAGGATTAATTCTTTTACTTAATCCCTCCATTCCTGCGGCTAATACACTAGCTTGAAGTAAATAAGGATTTGCGGATCCATCCATAAGTCTTAATTCAAATCTTCCTGGATCAGGGACCCTTATCATATGTGTACGGTTATTTCCTGTATATGATATACTGCTTGGAGACCATGTGGCCCCAGATTTTGTTGGTGCAGCATTTATTCGTCTGTAACTATTTATTGTTGGATTAAAAAAAGTAGATAAGGATGAAGCATGCCTCATTATGCCTCCTAAAAAATTATAAGCGATCTTGCTTAGCCCAAGTTTATCATGTTGATCAAGAAAGATATTTTTCTTTCCTTTCCATAAAGAAATATGTGCATGACATCCGTTACCAGTCAAATTTTCAAAAGGTTTTGGCATAAATGTTGCTCTTAAATCATGCTTTTCTGAAATAGTTTTAACCATAAATTTAAAAAAAGTGTGTCTGTCAGCAGTTTTTAGACAATCTGAATAATCCCAATTCATTTCAAATTGCCCATTAGCATCTTCATGATCATTTTGATAAGGACCCCATCCCATTTCAATCATACAATCACATATTTCTTTTATAAGCTCATATCTTCTCATTAATGAAGATTGGTCATAACAAGGTTTAGATTGAGTATCTTTATTATCTGCAATTGTGTTCCCATCAGGAGAAATCAAAAAATACTCACACTCCACACCTGACTTCATGCTGTATCCCAATTCAGATAATTTTTTTATTTGTTTTTTTAACATCACTCTTGGTGAAGCATCGACTGGTTTACCATTCATCCATAAATCTGAAGCCAACCAACCAACTTCTTTATTCCATGGTAGTTGAATTAAACTGTCAGGATCAGGTATTGCAAACATATCAGAGTCAGCTGGCGTCATATCCAGCCAAGCTGCAAATCCAGCAAACCCAGCACCATTTACTTGCATATCTTTTATTGCATGAGCAGGAACTAATTTTGATCTTAAGACACCAAATAAATCTACAAAACTTATCAAAAAATATTTAATTTTTTTTTGTTTTGAAATTTTAAATAAATTTTTTGCCATCTAATAACGTAACACAATTATTTAAAAAATGATAAAAAGAAATCTTTGTAATAAATTAAATTTACACCAATAATAATTAATATTGCTATAATTACTCCATACTTTGCTTTTGGCCATGCAAGACGTGCCATTTTGCTTGGAGTTTTATTTTCATTTTGATTATTTTCTTCAGAATTTTGCATCAAAAAAAGAGGGCACAGTATTTCATGCGCCCTCTTAAAAGTTTTAACCGTCTGTTATATTGCTTTTCCAGTCGTTAGCACTTGGTTTTTTTCTGACAATTGCATTCATCTTACCATCTTCTTGTTTAGATGAAATAATATGCCAGCCAACCCAAATAAGAATTGCTATTATAACTAGCACTCCTTCCGAACCAACACCTGGATAGACAGATCCTTGTACCTCAGAGGCACTTAAATGATCTATCCAATTCGATACTGTTGCCATTTACATACCTCCTTTATCTACTGGCCGAGACTACAGCTTTTTCGTCTTCTTTAGCCTCTTCCATAATTGTATAGTCAAGTCCTGCAAGCTCTACTTCTCTTGGTATTCTTAATTTACCCATTCCGTGAAGAACTTTTGCAATTATATATCCAGGAAGCATACCTAGTACAAAAAACATTATTATTGCACCGATAAACATTCCAAGAGGATTAATTGCTGCATAATTAGTTCCATCCCACATAGCTCCAACACTGTATCCAGATGAAGGATAACCATTTAAAACGAAACCACATATCACAAGACCAACAAATCCAGCATAACCATGAACAGCTACTGCTCCAACTGCATCGTCGATTTTATATTTTTTCTCGACCCAGTAATGCATTTTGTAAGCTATAACTACTCCGATCATACCGATTATCATTGATTGTATTGGATGATATAAATCATTACCTGCAGATGCACATATTATTCCCGCAAGTCCTGATGAATAAGTCCAGAAAGGATCTCCCTTCGAGACTACATACCCTGCTAACAACCCTCCAGATAACGACATTAAAAAGTTCATCGTTATTCCACTAAGTGTGGTGGGAGTTAGGTAGATGTTCGTTGCAGTAAAGAAAGTTACACCTTCCATACCATATTCAGGTCCAAGATCATAAATCGGAACATTACATGCTGCGTAAAAGCCCCAAAAACCTGTATAGATTAAGAATAATCCAACAGTCACTAACCAAGGATTTCTTGGTCCAATGTTTCTCGGTTCTCCGCTAGATGAAAATTTTCCAATTCTTGGTCCTAAAACAATTAGAACACCTAAGGCAAAACCTCCAGCAATTGCATGAATTACTCCGGAAGCATAAGCATCGTGATATCCTAATATTTTTAACATCCATCCATCAAAATGCCATCCCCATGAAGCATCTATTGTCCAGAAAACAGATCCAATTGCAATTGCAAGTATTCCAAATGCAAAAGTAGTTATCCTTTCAATAACCGCTCCAGATACAATTGAAGCTGCAGTCCATGAAAATAATAAAAAGGCTGCCCAGAAGACACCCATTATATGATCATTAAGATTTACTGCCATCAATGCATTTGTAGGGTTAGCAAGATCATTTCCACCAAATCCACCTCCAAGAACTAGACCGGTACTTTCGGTCATAATCGAAGGAGCTAATCCGGGTCCTGTTGGAAATGCCCAGTATATCCACCAACCAAAGAAAAACCATGTGACTGTTACCAGTGGTATCAGCATTGTATTTTTCATAAGAGTATGTTGGTGATGTTTGTAACGAGATGCCCCAACTTCATACATACAGAAACCCACGTGGATCAAAAACATAAGAACCACAGTTACCCAATAGTAAAATTCTGTAAATAATGTTGTGAGAGCACCTAATTGATCAGTCATATTTCTCTCTCCTATTAATAGTTAATGGATTCTATGAAATTTTTTTTATGCTGACAATTTTATTTTATTTATAAAAAGTAGAAGTTAATAATTATTTTATCAACTTGAAATTGAAAATTAGAATTTTAAATATGCTTTTTTAAGGTCAACCAGAGGATGATTCGGGGACATTTGAAATTTTACCAATAATTCTCTAGCAATCATATCTCTATCCTGCTGATTATTAGGTAATTTTATTTTACTTGGTATCGTTACCCAACCATTAGCATTTCTATCAAAAACAGCGGGTCTATTTTCTTCATAACCCATATGAACATCTTCTAACCAATTAAGATCATCCCAACCCATAGCTTCTATATATTTTTTTAAAAATGGAGTTAGTCGACTATAGTCAGGCAAAAGATTAACGTCATATCGGTAGCCAATTGTTTGGCCAATCATTTTTTCTCTTGCGGTTTCTTTTTTCTTTCCTAATTGACCTTTGATCTCTTTTGATTTGACTTTTTTCTTACCTTTTTTCTTTGGCATATTTGCTATTAGATTTTATGGAAATCTTTAACTCCTACTGTATGATTTGTTCCTGCAAGAGGTACTTTAGCTAAAGCAGAAGCCTCCATTGTTAATGCAGCCATATCCTCTGGTTCTAGCGAGTGAATATTTGTTTTTCCACATGCTCTAGCCAACAATTGAGCCTCCAATGTCATCGCATGCAAATAATTATAAACTCTTAATGCTGCGTCATCAGGATTTAATCTTTTTCTTAATTTAGGATCTTGAGTAGCAACTCCTACCGGACATCTACCCGTGTGACAGTGATAGCAATGACCTGCGGGAACACCCATTTCTTTTTCAAAGTTAGATTCTGGTATTTCTTTATTGCAATTTAAAGCCACCATAGCACCTGTTCCGATTGCAATTGCGTCTGCACCAAGTGCTAAAGCTTTAGCCATATCTGCTCCATCTCTAACACCACCTGCATAAATTAAAGTTACTTTTCCAGTTTTACCTACATCATCCAAAGCTCTTCTCGCTTCTCTAATTCCAGCAATTCCTGGGATACCTGTGTTTGCAGCTGCAATGTGTGGTCCAGCACCTGTTGAACCTTCCATTCCATCAAGATAAATTGAATCTGGATCACATTTTGCTGCCATCCTTACATCATCATACACTTTAGCAGCTCCAAGTTTTAATTGAATTGGCACTTTGTTTTTTGTTAATTCTCTAAGCTCTTGAACTTTTAAAGCTAAATCATCTGGACCCAGCCAATCAGGATGTCTTGCTGGAGATCTTTGATCAATACCTGCAGGTAGCGATCTCATTTCTGCAACTTGGTCAGTAACTTTCTGACCCATCAAATGACCACCCATTCCAACTTTTTGTCCTTGTCCAATAAATACCTCAATTCCATCAGCTAGTTGTGCATGGTGTGGATTAAAACCGTATCTTGATTGTATGCACTGATAAAACCATTTTTCTGAATATCTTCTCTCATCTGGTATCATACCACCTTCACCAGAACATGTTGCACTACCAGCCATTGTAGCACCTCTAGCTAATGCAGTTTTTGCTTCATAAGATAAAGCTCCAAAACTCATTCCTGTAATATAAACTGGAATATCAAGCTCAATTGGATTTTCACATCTTGGACCAATAATAGTTTTGGTCTCACATTTTTCTCTGTAACCTTCAATAACAAATCTTGTTAATGTACCTGGCAAGAAAACTAGATCATCAAAAGTAGGTATCTTTTTCATCAAAGCCATTCCTCTCATTCTGTATCTTCCTAATTCCGCTTTGATATGAATGTCGTCCATAACTTCTGGAGTAAAAATAGCGTTGTGTCCTAATAAACTTTTATTTCTTGAAGCTATTCCATTACCATTAGAATGTCCGTTTGACTTTCCATTACCATTCTTTTTCTTTGCCATTTAAATTGCTCCTTTTTTTTCTGTAGGTTCAAGAGCATCGTAATTCCAAAGTTTTTTTCCTGCTACAACTTTGGTCATCTTAGAAACATCGAAGTTTTCTCCGATCTCCGCAACCTTTAATTTTCTTTTTAACCAATCTTGATCTGAATCAGTTAATTCAGCTTCGACAGCATCACTACCAAATGATCCAATTTTTCCACCTACAAAAATTGTCCCATCATACATAGAATCTCCTAAATTTATTCCAACATCTCCAAGAATAATAATTCGCCCTCTTTGCATCATAAAACCTGTAAAAGCGCCAGCATCTCCGCCAATAATTATTGTTCCACCTTTTTGATCAATTCCTGTTCTGGCACCTACGCTTCCTTTGCATATCAGATCTCCACCTCTAATTGCCGCACCAAAACATGAACCTGCATTCTTTTCAATTACTACTTTTCCTGCCATCATATTTTCTGCACATGACCATCCCACTCTTCCATTAATTCTAACAATTGGACCATCCATTGATCCACATCCAAAGTATCCTAAGCTACCTTCAAATATTAAATTTAATTTATTGAGGATTCCAACTCCCAAACTATGTTTCCCTTGAGGGTTTTTTATTACAATGGTTCCATATCCATCTTTCATTAATTCATCAATTTTTTTATTTGCTTCACGACAATCCATGTTCTTAACGTCAATTTCAGTTCTTTTGTTAAAATCTACATCATATGTCCCAAAGTAATAAAAATTCTCAGCCTCATCTGGATTAAAAAATTTTTGTTGTGTTTTTCCAGTTAAGACTTCTGTATGAAGTCCCATTGATTGAGCTTTACTTTTTTTTTCTGATGTTTTTAAATTTGCCATACTTTAACTTCTCCATCAAAAGGATCATAAGTTTCGATTTCTTGTGGTAATATTGATCTTATTGCAATTTCCTCTGAACCCATTGCAACTAAATCATCTGACTCATACAACACTAGTGGTTTTGCAGCCATTGTATCTTTCGCCATTCCTAAGCTATCTTTTGTAGCAACAAAATAAGTAAATACCCCATCTAAACCGACGAGAGACTCTTTCATTCCCTCTTCTAATGTAGCTCCATTTCTCATTTTTTCTGCAAGATATACAGCGATTAATTCCGAGTCACATTCTGACATAAATCTCATGCCCTTGTTTTCCAATACTCTTCTATTATTCCAATAGTTTGTTAATTGTCCATTATGAACGACTGAAACATCGCTAAAAGGATAACCCCAAAATGGGTGAGCAGATTTAATATCCACTCCTGACTCTGTTGCCATTCTAGCATGACCAATTGCATGTGTACCGACAACTTTATCTAAATTATATCTGTTACAAACTACTTCAGCATTTCCTAAATCTTTAATTACTTCTAGAGATTTTCCCATAGATAATATTTCTACACCTTCAACACTTTCTATTTTTTGAGAAAATTCCATTAAATCTTTGTCATACTGAATTTCATATCGCAAGGAATAAGGAAGAATTCTATCCTCTTTTATCACCTTAGCGCCTAGCTCAGAAAGATAAGAGTCAACAATCTTTTTTCTCTCATCATAAACTGATACATCTTCTTTTACTGAAGAGCTTCCCTCTGCAACATTTTCACCAACCTTAAATCGCATGATGAAATTTTCTCCATCAGTTTTTCCATACAAAGCATATCCAGTTGAGTCCTCACCTCTATGCTTTAATGCTTGAAGCATTCCTTGGAGTTCAAAACCAACATTTGATGTATTTCCTCTATGAATTAATCCTGCTATTCCGCACATATAATTTCCTTATTAAATTATGGTAAACAATCCAGATAAGTATCAAGATCCCATTGTGTTGTTGCACCTAAGAATTTTTCCCACTCATCTCGTTTGTACCAATTAAATACTTTATACATTTCATCTGGCATTGATGATTTTATAACTTCATCCTCCGCCAATCTATCTAAAGCCTCACCTAAACTTAGTGGAAGTTTTTTAACATCTTTACCAGCTTTTTGAGCTTCATATATATTTCTAGACTCTGGTTTAGCTGGTTTCATTTTTTTAGATATTCCCTCATCACAAGCTTTAAGTAATGCTGCACCTAATAAATATGGATTATGCATAGAGTCAACTGATCTGTACTCAAATCTACCTGGAGCAGATACTCTTAGACCACAAGTTCTATTTTGATAACCCCAGTCAGCATATACTGGTGCCCAAAAACCTTGATCCCATAATCTTCTATATGAGTTCACTGTCGAAGAACCAATTGCTGTTAAAGCTGGCAAGTGTTTCATTATCCCTGCGATTGATTGTAATCCAATTTTTCCAGGTAACTGCATATCTTTAGTATCAGGCATGAAAGTATTTGTTCCGCCTGATACATAACTAAACACTTCTTCTACACCAGGAAGTTTTTTGTTACCCAATTTGTTCACAGATACTTTTCCACCTTTCCACAAAGACATGTTGGTGTGACATCCACTTGCTGAAACTCCCATAAATGGTTTTGTCATAAAGCAAGCTATAAGATTATGTTCTCTTGCTACCTGAGCACAAATTTGTCGATAGGTAGATAATCTGTCTGCGTTTCTTAAAACATTATCAAATGTCCAGTTAAGTTCTAATTGGCCAGGTGCATCTTCATGGTCACCTTGGATCATATCAAGACCCATGGCTTTTGCGTATTCAATAACTTTCATAAAGACTGGTCTTAAAGATTCAAATTGGTCTATATGATAACAGAATGGTTTTGAGAATCCTTGTCCAGTTGGCGTTCCGTCAGGATTTTTTGTTAACCACATCATTTCAGGCTCTGTTCCAACTCTTAACTCTAATCCGTGTTTCTTTTTGAATTCATTCATGAAAATTCTAAGGTTACCTCTGCAGTCACTTGTTAAATGACCACCTGGATTTTTTCTTTCTTCTCTGTTTCTAAAACACGTAACAAAAACTCTTCCAACTCTTTTATCCCAAGGTAATTGAACAAAAGTTTCTGGATCAGGTATTCCCACCAATTCCATTGCTTCTGGACCGTAACCAATATAATTATT
The DNA here is from genome assembly GCA_902543485.1 of uncultured Pelagibacteraceae bacterium. Lineage (GTDB taxonomy): Bacteria > Pseudomonadota > Alphaproteobacteria > Pelagibacterales > Pelagibacteraceae > Pelagibacter. The sequence goes on from CACBYP010000001.1 coordinate 85,743, forward strand.
ATGACGATCTAAAAATAAGTTTGCAGTTGCTCCATAAACTAATTGAAAACCTTTTTCTGCAGTTCTTTCCCAGTGGTCTGCTGGTATTCCTTTTCCAACAACTCTCCCAGTTACTGAAATAAATTGATAATAGATATAAGTAATTCCTAATTCGTTTATTTTTTCTCTAACTTTTTTGACGAGTTTAGCTCTACCTGGTTGGTTTACGTGTTTTTCAAGATCCGTCATTCTTCCCCCTTTGAATTTTCAGATCAAAAAGGTAACTGAAAAAAAAACGTTTGTCTACTTAGATAAATTAACTCCAAGGAAACGGGCTGTTCGATGTCGGATGAAGTTTTCCTTTTTCATATCTATCGAACCTGAACGGTTTTAATAATTCACTTTCTTGACCTAAAATTTCTTGTGCAACAAGGTGTCCAACACCTATCATTTTATAACCATGATTTGCATCTGCAATCATGTAAACATTTTCAAAAAATCTATCAAATATTGGGAATGAATCTGGAGTTAAACATCCCAATCCTCCTGATGGTCCCTTTCTATACAAATGAGATTTACCAACAAAACGTTTTTGAATATGTGCTAGTGCTGAAGTCCACATGTCAGAAAATTTATCGGTAGTTTGATATTCTGGAGAGTCTATTCCATATGGATCAACATTAACTTCGTCAAAATGTTTTTGAACAATATAAGGTGATGTTCCACCTTGAACTCCCAAACCTTCAATATCAGGTTTATAATAAATTCCCCATAAGTCTTCTGTAATTATTTTACCATCTTTATCAGAATAAAGTGGAGCATCTGTATCAACATGAATTACTGGAGGTGGTTTGCCTTCATTAGTTTTTAGAAAATCTGCATCTACACCTAATACACCTTCTTGTAAAAACCAGTACTTCCACATTTCAACTTCATGCATTTTTCCATTTTTAGCATCTTTTATGTTTGTTGTTTTTGGTAACTCCAACATATTCCAAAAATCTCTTACCCATGGTCCAGCTCCAATAACTACCTGATCACAATCAATTGTTCCTTTGTCTGTAACTACACCAGTAATTGCATTGCTATTACTTCCTCTTTTAAAACCTGTAACCTTTACTCCTTTATGAACGTTTACACCGTTTGAATTTGCTTTTTTCTCTAATGCTTTAATTGAATCTTTATTAAATGCGTATCCACCTTTCTTTTCATGTAAGACTGATGTAATTCCTTTTGCTTGCCAATCACTAAAAATTCCTTGCATATATTTCATGCAATCTTTTTCACCTTCTATAAATTCTGACTCATATCCAATAGCTTTTTGTTGTTCGTAAATACTTGCAACATCTTTATGCATTACTTCTGGAGAAATTTGCATATAGCCGACAGCATTATATTTAAATGCCTCTGGATCACTCTCCCAAACACTAACTGAATGAGCCATTAATTCTCTCATTGCTGGTTGAAAATAATTATTTCTAACAACTCCACATGCAATTCCACTTGCACCTGCAGCAGTGTCTTTCTTTTCTAAGACAACTACATCGTTTGGATTTTTATATTTTTCGGAAAGTTTCCAAGCAGTACTTAACCCGTGAATTCCTCCACCAATTATGACAACTTTTGCTTTTGTCGGTAACGACATGTTTGAACTTTAATTTTTTAACAAAGGAAAGAATATAATAATTTTTATATATAATTTATATAAATTCTAAATATTTATGAGATTTTTATTTAAAAACTCAAATTTTTGAGAGTTTTTAAATATTCGTTAAATTCATTTACAAAATTCTGTGTGGGTAAAACATGCTTTTTTCTATGGTCATTTCCTGTTTTCTCGAGATAAAAAAATTCTTTATCACATGCTTCTTTGATCATTAGTGCAGATTTCGGTCTAGAGGTTTTGAAAAGTCTAGTCTTGAGTTCTTCGACAGATAAGTTTTCATTTAACTTATAGGAATTCATTACAATTAGCATCATATGATAATGTGAAGGAGATTTTCTGAAAAAGTAATTACTGGATGTATGGGATAGTTTCATTTGATCTTCCCAAAATTCCAGTAAATCTTTTGATGATTTTGACATTAAGATTTTACACGTGTTTTTTGAGGATCATAATGTGGAAAACCAACAACTTTGGCAGGTATTCTTTTTTGATGTCCGTCAATTTTCCCAACTTCAACATTCGTACCTATATTTGAATGACCTACATCAATTCTACACAATGCAATATTTTTATTCAAAGTAGGAGATAAACATCCACTTGTAACTACGCCAACTTGGGATCTTCCAATATGAACGCAATCACCGTGATTAGCTTTTTCTTTGCCTACAAGTTCTAATCCAACTAATTTCTTTTGCGGATTTTCTTTTCTCTTTATTAATGCTTCTTTACCAATGAAATCTGCTGTTTTTGTTTTTAAAGGAACCGTAAATCCAACACCAGCTTCAAATGGGTCAACTTGGCCGTCAAATTCATTACCAAATAATATTAGACCAGCTTCAATTCTTAATAAATCTAATGCTCCAAAACCAGCAGGTATTAACCCTTCATCTTTGCCAGCTTCCATAAGCACATCCCAAACTGCTGGCGCATCAGTGGGATGACACCATATTTCATATCCTAATTCACCAGTGTATCCAGTTCTAGAAACAATTAATGGAATTCCACTAAGCTCTTTTACTCTGCAGATTGTAAACCTAAACCATTGTAATTCTGAAATAGAAGGTTGTGTTGATGGAGTAAAAATAAACTTTTCTAAAATTTTTCTACTGTTTGGTCCTTGTAGAGAAATATTATTTATTTGATCAGTAGAGTTTTTAATTAAAACATTAAACTTTTTCTTTTTTGCCTGATCTTTTAACCACTCACCTGCATATTCATCACCACATACCCATCTAAATCCATGATCATTCATTTTTAACAATGTTCCATCATCAAACATAGAACCATTTTCATAACACATCGAAGAATAAACAATTTGTCCAACTGATAATTTTTTAACATTTCTAGTTAAAGTATAGTCCATTAATTCTTCTGCATCCGGACCTAATATTTCAAATTTTCTTAAAGAAGATAAATCAATTAAAACTGCTTTTTCTCTACACGCTGTATATTCATTTATTACTCCGTGTTTAGTGTAATCATTGGGCAACCAATATCCTCTAGCATCAACAAAGTTTCTTGTTAGCTTAGAAGTTCTTTCATGAAATCCTGTATTTTTTGTTAGTTTTAGTTCTGAGTCTGGTTTCATTCTAAATGCAAAAGATTTTGTAAATTCTCTTTTTTTTTCATAAGTTCTAACAAAAATATCTGTAGGGTTCCATGAATTACATGGATCTATATCACTTGGACAGGCTGATGTTCCGCAGGTTAAATCTTTTAAAGCTCTTAATATTACATAATCTCCAGGTCTAGCAAATGATTCATCAGAAAGCACAGTATTTAAACCTCCTGCCGAAGTATTAAAAAATAAATTTATAGCGTGCCATCCTTTTTGTCTATTAACTCCAAAATTTTCCATAGCACCACTTAAGTTATCTGAGCAATTTGGATGTCCAAAATAACCAGCGTCTTCGTAGTACTTTGATGTACAAGCAAGATTAAAAGTGTCATGTCTACCAACAGTATCTCTTATTACCTCTACTAAAGGTTCATGATCTGTATCATAAAATTTCGAATACAATCCCGGTCCTGGAAAAGTATTACCCATAAAGGTCCTGGTTGTTTGCCAATCTAAACCTTTCTCTACACCTTTACCTAACTTAGCTGTATCGAAAGCAACAAAATCTGAACATTGTCTACCAGTTGGACAAACTATTTGAATATAATCTCCCTCTTTAACTTCAAAAGAAATCGCTGATTGTTTTGCAATATTTTTTTCGTCCAATGGATCAAAAATTGGATCTGGAATTATTCTATGTTCTTTATAATCAACAATATTATTTCTTTTAATAAATAAAGTTAGTTCAGTAGGAGGATTTTGTTCATGAACTAACATATCATTGCCAGGGGCAGAAAAAATACAATAACATTTGTCTTTTGAAGTTATTTTAATCTTTTCTCCTGGTGGAGTGTCTTTATCAAAAAGGATAGAAGATTTAGACTTTGCAATTTTAAGATTTCTTTTTTTTAATTGACGCAATGCAATTTTTGAGCTTTCTTCATTTCTATTTAAAATTTTGATTATATCATTTTCTAATTTAGAAGATTTTAAGTTTAAAATCGATGGATCTGAATTTCCATCAGAATTAAAAACAACTATTTCGCAAATTTGATTTCCTTCATTATTAATAATTTCAATTTCATCATCAGGAAAAACCTGAACTCCTGTTAATCCACCGCCATTAACTACATATCTTTCAACTCCAGGTGGCAAAACATTTAAACCAGGTTCATTTATTCGTAAATTTTCTTCTAACATTTTAAATCAATGATTACTTATGTTTAAGAATAAATCAGTACTGATTAATTGTATATATAAATTTTAGTACCAACTTTTGTTGACTGTGAGATTAAATTTAAGGATACTTACTTACTTAATATATTAAGAGAGGAGAAATAAATGAAGAAAATACTATCTTTACTCTCAGCTATAGTAATTACTGTAGTAAGCTTTGCAGGAATATCTAACGCTGACAGTAAAAAACCCATAGTGATCCCAACTCATAACTGGTCAAGTCAAATTGTTATGGCCTATGTTATTGGTGGAATCTTTGAAAGCATGGGTAACAATGTTAAATATGTAAATGCTGACTCTCAAGCGGTATACGAGTCAATTAGAATTGGTGATGTAACTATATCTCATGAGGTATGGGAATCTGCTTTCGGTAAGTCATTTACAACAGCTTTAGACAAAGGTGGTTTGTTAGACTGGGGTGATCATGAAGCAAGAACTCTTGAGGATATGGGATATCCAAACTGGGTTGTTGAAAAAGGTCTATGTCCAGGTCTACCAGATTGGACAGCTCTAAAAAATCCAGATTGTGCAAAAAACTTTACAACACCTGACTCTCCAGATGGAAAAGGAAGAATGTTGGAAGGACCACAAACTTGGCATGGTGACTTAATCCCTCAAAGGATTGATGCACTAGGCTTAGGTGATTTATGGTGGGTTAAGTTTGCTGGAGGTGCTGATGCACTTTGGGCAGAGTTAGCAGCTGCTGAAAAAGAAGGAAGAGGAACTATAATTTTCAACTGGACACCAAACTTTACTGATGGTGCTGGTTTTACATTTATCGACTTCCCTCCATACACAGCTGGTTGCAGACCAGCAGATGGTGGTGACGGAAAATGTGGTTCTCCGGATGGTTATTTGAAAAAAGCAGTACACGAAGATTTTCCAAAAACTCATCCAGATGCAGCAGCAGCATTTAAAAAATTGTCATTTTCAACAAGTCAAATTGGTGCAATGGCAGCTTTAGTAGACGTTGACAAAATGACTCACGAAGATGCAGCTAAAAAATGGTTAGCTGATAACGAGTCAACTTGGAAAGCTTTCCTTAAATAAGGATAAAAGTTAAAAAAATAAGATCTCCTCCAATTCTGTTGGGGGGGATTTTTTTTTATAAAGATTTGTGTAAAATACAGTTATGAGAAAATATCTTTTTTACATTTTTTTAAGTTTATTAATAAGCTCATCAGTTTTCGCTCGAAGCACCGGATGCAAAGAAGGTAACTGTGAAAATGGATATGGAAAATGGGTTTATACAGATAAAACTACTTATGAAGGTGAGTGGGTAGGAACAAAAAAAAATGGTCAAGGTGTAGAAACATGGCCAAACGGATATATCTATAAAGGTGAGTTTAAAAATAGCGTTTGGAGTGGAGTTGGAACTTTAACTTTTCCAGATGGGTCTACTTATGAAGGAGAGTGGGCTAATGGTTTTATGAATGGCGAGGGAACATTTACTTGGGCTAATGGAGACCAAAAAATAGGAATTTGGAAAAACGGTAAATTACAAGATTAATGTCGAACGAAACCTCATTTAATAGATTAAAAGGATTACCCGAGAACATAAAACAATTTATAGGACTAATAATTTTAACAATAGTCATAATTTCTTCTTTTGCTATTTTAAATAATATATTTAGTGAGGGTGATGAATTAGTTAGAAAAATGAAATTGGAAGAAGAGAGAATTGCAAAAGAGAGAAAACTAAGTGCATTAATTTCAAAACTTCCCTCGGGTATATTAGTAACTTTTGATGGTACTGATCATTATAAATTATCAGATGAATTGTATGAGGGAGTGTGTAATGCTACAAAGCTTATCCCCCAAAGAGCAATAATGGGTGCAAATTTCTTAAATTTTAGAGCACATGAAATTTATACTATTAACGGCAATAAGATTGATGAAACATTTGTTGAATGGGATGCTGAAAAAAAGAAATGTTTTGCAGGTTTTACAGTTAGTGGAAATAACGTAGGAGTAGACGAAACAATTAAAGTAAGCGGCGAAGCCTTAAGTTTTTTAAGTACTGGAATTGATACAAGGGTTTATTTTATTAAAAATTTTTAATGGAAATAAGCTTCAATTATATTGATTTTAATTTAATTAATTTTCGTATATTTTTATAAGAATTATGTCTGAAGCAGTAATCAAATGCGAAGCAGTTTATAAAATTTTTGGTGAAAACGCCAAAAAGATGCTTCAAGATTCAAATGGTAATGTTGATGCTAAAACATTTCAAGAAAATGGTTGTATAGTAGGTGTTAACAATGCCTCTTTTGAAGTGGCAAAAGGAGAGATGCTTGTTGTAATGGGCTTGTCTGGATCTGGTAAGTCAACTTTACTAAGGTGTATATCAAGATTAACAGATGCAACAGGTGGAAAAATTTTCATTGAAGGTCAAGATTTATTAAATTTAAATAATAAAGAATTAATTGAGCTTAGAAGAAACAAAATGGGAATGGTTTTCCAAAGCTTTGCTCTTCTTCCACACAAAACCGTTGTAGAAAATATAGCTTTTCCTCTTCAAATCAAAGGTATCAAAACTGAGGAGAGCATTAATAAAGCAATGGAGATGGTTAAATTAGTTGGACTTGATGGAAGAGAAAATTATTTTCCAAGAGAACTTTCAGGTGGACAACAACAAAGAGTGGGTATTGCAAGATCTCTAGCAGTTGAACCCGATATATGGTTTTTAGATGAACCTTTTTCTGCTTTAGATCCATTAATTAGAAAAGAAATGCAAGATGAATTTTTAAGACTTCAAGAAAAATTACAAAAAACAATTATGTTTATTACTCATGATTTTGATGAAGCATTAAAACTTGCTGATCGAATTGCAATTATGAAAGATGGTATAATTGAACAACTAGATACACCTGCAAATATAGTTTTAAACCCAGCCACAGAATATGTAAGAAAATTTACTGAAGAAGTACCTAGAGAAAAAGTTTTATTAATTGAAGATGTAATGGATGAATCTATATCTAATAATCTAGGTGATGTTAAAGTTTCAAAAGATGAAATCATAGAAAATGTTGCAGAAAAAATATTAACGCAAGAAAAATCTGTAGCAGTTATAGATGAAAATAATAAAACCGTTGGGTCAATCAACCCGACAAAAATAATAAATACTGTCTTTGGCGGAAGAAAGAACGGAAAATAAATTATGGAATTTTTAAAAAAATATCCAAAAATATTTCAGTGGTTATTTCTATTAATTGTTTTCTTTGCTCTTTGTTTTGCTATTGATGTTCCAGAAACATATAAATTCATTAGAGGCCAAGCTGAATTCGTAAAAGACCCTAATCAAAGTAGTTATATATTTTTAGGCAAAGAAGTAAGATATTACGCCTTTGATGTTTTCTGGCGACTTCCTCCATTACTTGGATGGTTACCAATATGGATAAATGACTCCTTGTTTTTCTTAATGAATGAGTGGATGCCAATGGAGTTTTGGAATGAGGACACTCAAGAATTTAAAACCAGACCATTAGTTTTGCAAATTAGCAGAAATTTAACAGCTTTCATGACTTTTTTAATAGAATTAATTAGAGAAATTCTATTAGGTGGACTTGAAACAATTGTTGCCTTTACAAGTTGGGATTGGATCGATGCGAACCCTTGGGCAGAGTTACCTGGTCTACCTTGGACAATAGTTGCAGCTGGTTTTGCAATACTTGCTTATAAATTAAGTGGTATTGGACTCGCTTTATTTGCCGGTTTAACAATGGTTTACATTTCTATATTTGGACAATGGAAACCATCGATGCAAACACTCTCTTTTATTTTAGTTGCTGCGCCTCTATCTTTTATATTTGGGTTAAGCTTAGGTATTGCAGCTTATAAAAGTAAACGTGTAGAAAAAGCTCTATATCCAATTCTATTAGTTATGCAAACAATGCCACAATATGCAGTATTAGTTCCTGCACTTGTTCTTTTTGGAGTCGGTGACCACGCTGCAGTAATTATAACTATGGTTGTTGCTGTTCCACCCATGATATTACTCACTTTACTAGGATTGAGAGCTATTCCTCCAGAAGTAATTGAAGCTGGAAGAATGAGTGGTTGTAATAATTGGCAACTAATGTCTAAAGTGCTAATTCCAACGGCCAGACGAGATATTTTAATTGGCGTAAACCAGGTTATCATGGTGTGCTTTTCTATGGCTGTTATTTCAGCCTTCATTGGAGCGAAAGGTCTAGGTTTTAATTTATTGTTAGCACTAAATCAGCTTAATATCGGATTAGCATTAGAAGCTGGTCTTTGTATTAGTCTAATTGCAATTTTATTAGATAAAATGTCATTAGCATGGGCAAACAAGCAAGTTGATTATTTTGGCAATTTGAATTTTTTTCAAAGAAATAAAAATTTATTATTTTTTAGCATTACGGTCATAATTGGAATTTTACTCGCTTACTTTGGATCTGTTTATTTTAAAGGTGGCTACAATTATTTATTTGAAGTTCCACACAATAAAGGAATATCAACTGCTGATTTTTGGAATAAAGGTGTTGATTGGATTTTTGATACCTTCTTTGTTTATATAAAAGCATTTAATACATGGTTAATTCAAGAAGTGTTACAACCAATGAGGGCTTTGTATTTAAGGATGCCAGCTGTTGCTACATTAGTTCTAGTTGTTGGTGCAGGCTATTTAATTGGTGGAATTAGATCTGCTTTAGTAGTTTGTGGTTTGACATTATTCATAGCTCTAAGCCCTTGGTGGGATAGAGCCTTGGTAACTGCTTACATGGCAACATTTGGGGTAATTGTCTCTTGTATAATTGGTTTTACGGTTGGCACATTATGTTTTCAAAATAAACATTCCGCAAAATTTATGTTAGGGGTATGTGATATATTTCAAACATTTCCATCATTTGTTTATCTTATTCCTGTTATGATGCTTTTTGGAATAACTGACACTTCTGTTCTTATTGCTGTCATTGTTTATGCAACTATACCAGCAACCAGATACACAATTGAAGGGCTTAGAAGTGTTCCAGCAGGTTTACATGATGCAGCGACCATGTCTGGCGTGAATAGATTTCAAAGATTAACAAAAATAGAATTTCCTTTAGCATTCCCCCATATGATGCTTGGCATAAATCAAACAATAGTGTTTGCATTATTTATGGTAATTATAGGGGCATTTATCGGCACAGAAGATTTGGGACAATATATTTTAAAAGCTTTATCAGATAAAAATGGTGCTGGTATTGGTTTAACTTTGGGTATTTGTGTAGCTTTTATAGGTTTAATCTTTGACAATTTGATAAGAACTTGGGTAGAAAAGAGAAAAAAACATCTAGGAATTGCTTAAGTTTAAATGAGAAAAATTTTAATAATAGGCGGGGGCGCAATGGGATCTGCTTTTACTTTTCCATGTATAGATAATAAAAATGAAGTAACTATCACAGAGCCTTACAATAAAACTTTTATTAAAAATTTGTCTTCAAAAAAGAAATATCATTCTAGTTTAAAAATAAATTTACCCAATAAATTAAAATACAAAAAATATTCAACTCATTTGTTAAAGAATAAATATGATTTAGTTGTTGTTGCGTTAAGTTTATCAGGAATAAATTTTATTAGTGAAGAATTTAGAAAATCAAACATCAAAAGCCCAATTCTTATTCTTACTAAAGGTTTAAAGTATGAGAAAAAAAAACAGAAAATTTTTACTATTTCAGAGGATATAAAGAAAACTAATAAAAATATAAATGTTTCAGTTTTAAAAGGACCTTGCTTAGCAAAAGAACTTTCAAATAAAAAACAAACAAGTGTGATTGTTGCTAATAAGAATATCAAAACCGCAAAAAAAATTTGTAATATGATAACTACAAAATACTATTTAACCGAAACTTCGAAAGATGTTATTGGAGTTGAGATCTGTTCTTCAATTAAAAATATTTATTCAATGATTATTGGGGCTGGTGATAGTTTAAATATGTCTTCAAGTTTATTTAAAAAATCTATAAATGAGATGATATATATTACTAAATATTTTAAAGGAAAAATTGAGACTGCTCTTGGATTGGCTGGAGTTGGAGATCTATACGTCAGTGCTGCTGGAGGTAGAAATAGTAAAATGGGAAGTTACTTAGGGCAAGGCTATACATTTAACAATGCTAAAAGAAAATTTATGCCCAATGAAACTGTAGAGGGAGAGCAACTTGCAAGAGAAATTGCTCCATTTGTATTAAAAAAAATTCAACAAAAAAAAATCCCTTTGATGACAAAATTAATTAAATCTATAATTAATAATAAAAAATTAATATTAAATTAAAAATGGCTAGTATTAAAATAGATAAAATAAATAAGTATTTTGGAAGTACACACGTTATCAAAGATGTTTCTCTAGATATAAAAAGCGAGTCTTTTACTGTTCTTGTAGGACCAAGTGGTTGTGGTAAATCTACAATTTTAAGAATGATTGCTGGTTTAGAAGAAATTAACTCTGGCACAATATCTATTGACGATAAAGTTGTTAACGATCTGCCACCTAAAGAAAGAAATATTGCAATGGTATTTCAATCTTATGCTCTTTACCCTCATATGACAGTATTTGATAATATGGCTTTTGGTTTAAAGATTGAAAAAAAATCAAAAGAAGAAATAGAGCAAAGAGTAATGGAGGCTGCTAAAATTCTGCAAATAGAGGAGTATCTTGAGAGAAAACCCAAACAATTATCTGGAGGACAACGTCAAAGGGTGGCAATAGGAAGAGCCATTACAAGAAAACCAAAAGTTTTTTTATTTGATGAACCATTATCTAACTTAGATGCAGCGTTAAGAGTCCAAATGAGGGTAGAATTAGCAAAATTACATGATCAACTTAATGCAACAATGATTTACGTAACTCATGATCAGACTGAAGCCATGACACTTGCAAATGATATTGTTGTATTGGATCAAGGGATAGTTTCACAAAAGGGATCACCAATGAACTTATATAATAACCCAGATAACTTATTTGTTGGAGGTTTTATCGGATCTCCAAAAATGAATTTTATAGATAGTAAAATTTTGAGTAAAAGTTCAAAGAGTTCTGAGGTAGATATAATGGGGACTGGAAAGTTAAATGTACCAAAAATTTCTGAAAATATTCAAGAAGGGGATAGTATAAAAATTGGAATAAGACCAGAGCACTTAATATTAAACGCAAAATCAGATACACTTTGGGAAAGCAAGGTTTTCGTCGTAGAAAAATTAGGGTCAGGAACATATTTATACTTGGAGAAAGAGGGAGATCCTCTTGTTGTACAAACTGATGGAGACACAAATATTAAAGTAGGTGACACTGTTAAAATAGGTTTTGATCCATTTCGTTGCCATTTATTTGATAATAAAGGTATTTCTTTTAAAAATTCTTGAATCAATCTCAGGTAGTATTGTGTAATTTAGATACTTGTTATTCTTCTTTTAAATGTTCATTATGTGTTAATTTTTAAATAACTTTAGAAAACACGAAAAAGAGGGGAATATATGTTTAAAAATATATTAATAACAATCTCTGCAATAGCTTTTGTTTTTAATTCAATTGCATTTGCAGATATCAAATTCTGGACGACAGAAACTCAACCAGCAAGAATGGCTAAACAAGAAGAGATGGCTAAAGCTTTTGAAGCTAAAACTGGAATTGGAGTTGAAGTTATCCCGATTGATGAAAAAGATTTAGGAACAAGAGCTACTGCAGCAGCTGCAGCAGGAGATCTTCCTGATGTAATTTATCATACATTGCAATATGTATTGCCATGGGCTGAAGCGGGAATTTTAGACGTTGATGCAAATAATGATATAATTAAAACACTTGGAAAAGATACTTTTGCTCCAGGCGCTTTAAAGATGGCTAAAAAAGGTGGCAAAATTGCAGCCGTGCCAGTAGATGGATGGACGCAAATGGTCGTTTACAGAAAAGATTTATTTAAAGCTGCTGGTTTAGAACCACCAACAACTTATGCAAATATTGAGAAAGCAATAGATGCTTTATCTAGTAACGATATGTTTGGATTTGTTGCTGCAACTAAAACTGATGAAAACTTTATGAGCCAGGTTTTGGAACATGTTCTGCTTGCAAATGGTGTAAACATCGTGAAAAAAGGTGGAACAAAAAAACAAGGTAGAGCTTTAAAAAATTCTTTACAGTTTTATAAAAAATTAGCTAAAGCAAGCCCTCCAGGAGAACTTTATTGGAAACAATCAAGAGAACTTTATTTCGCTGGTAAAACTCCAATGATAATTTGGTCACCATTTATCATGGATGAATTAGCTGGTTTAAGAGATTCAGCTCCACCAACAATTAACAGTGATCCTACATCACCAGAATTGGCATCTAAAACTGGATTTATAACTAATTTTAGTGGACCAAATAATGTAAAAGGTGCAGCTTGGGCGGATGTTAGATACTTTGGTGTAACTGCAGATGCAGATACCGATGAAGCTAAGCAATTTATTCTTTATTCAATGGATGAAGGATACACAAGCACTTTATCTATAGCACCAGAAGGTAAGTTCCCTGTAAGAAGAGGTAATGCAAGTGATCCAAATGCATTTACAACAGCTTGGAGTAAACTGCCTGTTGGAGTTGATAGAAAAGCTCCTTTAACAGATCTATATTCTGCAGATGTAATAAATAATATTGTTGCTGGTTTAGATACTGCTAATAGATGGGGCGTAAAAGAAGGTGAACTATCTAGAGCATCTAAAATTATTAACAATAAGTTTATAAATAGAATCACTAGACAATATATTGACGATCAATTGACGTTAGATGAAGCGGTAGATGAAATTAATACTGTACTAGCTAGCTTCTAGTAATTTAAAAAATTAAAAAAAGCGGGTAATATTAATTATCCGCTTTTTTTTATGAGTTCAAAACTTGCAAAAATTGAAAAAAGAACAGCTTATCTTTTAATATTACCATCAGTTTTTTTGGTATTTTCTATAATATTATTTCCAATATTCTCAAATATTTGGATTAGTTTTAAAAATGTAGAACTTAAAGATTTAAGAATTCCTGAACCAAGAGCAAAAAAATTAGTAAAATCAATTAACGATAATCCAACTCAAATAAAAATAATTTATAAATTAAGAAATAGTTCTCTTACACAAGAAATTACTAATGTAAAATTTAAAGATAAATATCCAGACAATCTCGAACCAACAAATTTAGATAATAGATGTCAATTTAAATCAAATTTACTTATGTGTAAATTAGGTAATTGGCCAAAAAAATACCGAGAAAATTTAGAAATAGTTTTTCAAAATACTAATAATCAAGAAATTTCAAAGAAGGAAATAAAATCTTATAAACCTAAACTATCAGGTAAGTCACAAAATATATTATTAACTTATGAATTTACTTTAAATAATTTCAAAAAAGTAATCAAAGACAAAGCATTTATAGATCTATTATCAACAACTTTTTATTACACTTTTTTTGGAACAATAGGTGCAATAGTTTTTGGAATTTTGGCAGCACAAATGGTAAATCAAAAATTTTTTGGAAGAACATTTATGAGAAGTGTCTTGTTGTTTCCTTATGTTGCACCAGTAGTTGCTCTTGCTTATACCTGGGAACTTTTACTTGATCCAACAAGTGGAACTTTAAATAATTTATTAATTAATTATCAAATTATTGAAGGACCAATAAATTTACTAGGACAAAAATACGTAACTTTAAACATACTTGGTTTTGATTTTAAATTAAGGTTAGCATTAACAACTGTAATTATTTTTGAAATTTGGAGATATTTTCCTCTAGCATTTTTATTTATTCTTGCTCGTCTTCAAGCAGTTCCAAAAGAGTTGTATGAAGCAGCTGATGTTGATGGTGCAAATCCTATCCAAAAATTTCTTAATATTACTTTGCCCCAGATATTAGCAGTGATTTCAATTTTATTTATGATTAGATTTATTTGGAATTTTAATAAATTTGAAGACATCTTCTTACTCACTGGTGGGGCATCAGGCACAAGAACATTGCCAATAAATGTATATCAACAAGGTTTTTCAATCGGGGATATAGGTATGGGTTCTGCAGTTTCTATTGTGATTGTAGCGTTTCTATTAATTTTTATGTTTATTTATTTTAAACTTTTAGGAAAAAGAGCTGATGAAAATTAAAAATATATTTACTTATTGCCTTATCTCGTCTTTGTTTTTGTTTTCATTAATTTGTATTTGGAAAATCTTAGTTACATTACAAGGAATTGAATTAACAAATTTCAATTTTAATAAATTATTTACCTTTGGAATAATTCTATGTGTAATAAATCTTTTAATTGGAAAAAAATTTAATTTAAATATTAAAATTACTACACTTGCACTTTTATTTTCTATCTTTGATTATTTTATTTCTATAAATTTACCTATTTGGTACAGTTTTGGCATATTCTTAATTTCATTATTTTTTTTCAATAACATAAAAAACTACGACAAAAACTTTTTGTCAAAAAATCATTCGTCTCAAAAATTATTCTTTAATTTTTTAACATTATTTGGTATTACGCTGTTTTCTTTTGTAATTCTTTTCCCTTTTTACATGATGTTAGTTACAAGCTTTAAAACACAAGCATTATTATTATTGAACCCCTTAGACTTTAGTATTAATTTTGCACAAGGATTGCCAGAGTTGTTCAAATCTTATTTTATAGTATTCAAAGATTATAATTTTGGAAGATATATGCTAACGAGCACAATAGTCTCCTTAGGCACAGTCATTATAACATTAATATTTGCAATACCAGCTGCTTACGCTGTTGCAAGACTTAATTTCTTTGGAAAAAATTTTTTATCAACATCCATATTG
Source organism: uncultured Pelagibacteraceae bacterium (assembly GCA_902543485.1). Classification (GTDB taxonomy): domain Bacteria; phylum Pseudomonadota; class Alphaproteobacteria; order Pelagibacterales; family Pelagibacteraceae; genus Pelagibacter. The sequence goes on from CACBYP010000001.1 coordinate 100,986, forward strand.
ATAATTTATTTGTTTCCAGCGATAGTTTTAGTGATACCTTTGTACACAATTTTTAGTCAACTTGGTTTAAGAAATTCTATTGAGGGTTTACTAATAGTTTATACAGCTACAACCTTACCTGTAGCAATTTATATGCTGCAAGGTTACTTTAAAAGTATACCAAAAGAATTAGAAGAAGCAGGGATAATAGATGGTCAAAATTGGCTTGGTATAATTTTTAAAATTATACTCCCACTTAGTTTACCCGCAATATCATCAGTAGCTTTGTATGTTTTTATGATAGCTTGGAATGAATTTTTGTTTTCATTAATGTTTTTAGACCGGCCAAATACATTCACATTATCAAGAGCTATTCAGTTTCTGAATGTTGGAGCTGAAACACCTAGACAATATTTGATGGCAGGGTCTGTAGTAGTAACTTTGCCTATTTTAATAATTTTTGTTTATTTTGAAAAATATTTAGTAAGTGGTCTTACTGCAGGAAGCGTTAAAGGATAATGCAAAATAAAGTAGAAGAGGCAAAAAAAATATTATTAGGCAACAGAAAAAATGGCTACACACTTCCTACTAATAACAAATTATATCCTGCTCAATGGAATTGGGATTCAGCTTTTATAGCTCTTGGCTATTCTTACTTTAATTTAGATTTTTCAATTATAGAAATTGAAACTTTGCTTAATGGACAGTGGGACGATGGTATGGTACCCCACATTCTTTTTCATGAAAAAGACACATCTTATTTTCCAAATCACACAACTTGGCAATGTGGAAAAAATATACCTTCTTCTGGTATTACTCAGCCACCAGTTTTAGCCAGTATTTTGAGAAAAATTGTTGAAAAAAATAAATTAAATAATGATCAAAACTCAAGGATAATTAAAGTAATCAAAAAAATTAAAAATTATCATGATTGGTTCATAAAATTCAGAGATCCTAATAAAACGGGCCTTGTATCCATATTACATCCTTGGGAAAGTGGGTATGATAATTCTCCAATTTGGGATCAGCCAATGAGCAATATCAAAGTAGATAAAGACCTTAATTATAAAAGAAGAGACCTTGAAGTTTCAAACTCTGATGAGAGACCTTTAAAAACTGATTATGATAGATATGTAACTTTAAGAGATCAATTTAGGGATGTTCAGTATGATCCACATAAATTGTATGAGATTTCTGATTTTAATGTAGTAGATGTTGGATTTAATGCTTTATTTTTGAGAGCAAATAAAGATCTACTTACCTTAGCTAAAAATTTAGATTTAAATTTCGATGATTTAAATAATTTCGTATTCAAAACTGAAAATCAAATATTAAAATTATATGATGATAATATTAATGATTTTGTCTCAAAAGATTTAAAAACTAATTTGAATATCGTTGTTCCATCAATAACAAATTATTTTACTTTATTTGCAAATTTAGAAAATGATCAATTAAATAAAAAAATTATTAATAATTTAAAAAATCATAATATTAATGACAATTACTATTTCTCAACAATAAAACCAAATCATCCTTCGTTTGAAGAAAAAAGATATTGGAGAGGTCCAATATGGATAAATTGTAATTGGTTGATTTATCAAGGACTTATTAAAAAAGAGCCAGAATATGCAAATGAAATCAAAAAAAAAACTTTAGAATTAATTGAAGAAAAAGGTTTTCATGAATATTACAGTTATAAAGATGGATCAGTTATGGGCGCAAATAATTTCTCATGGAGCGCAGCTTTATATTTAGACCTGGTTCTAGAAAATTAGATTAGATTTTTAGTTTTTATTTAGAAATGTTTCAGAGGAGTCGTCCATTGCTTTTGCCCAAGCTGTATGATGAACAGGAGCTACTGACCCTGTTACTGGAGATGAAAAAGATTTATTTCTATACGTTGATATATCTTCAACCTTATGATGTTCCCATTCTTTAAAATGTTTTCTGATTAGTTCAAAATCTATTTTTGGATAATCTGACATCTCATGTAATTCTTTTGTGTATTCAGTCTGAAAATCAATCATCTGATCAGGATTTTCTAGTTTTTCTTCTAAAGCAACCCATTTATTAATATCTTTTTCAATATCCCCTCCATTTGGTATATTTATTTTCCCCATTATAACATCTCTTGCGTACCAAGCTTGGCAATCAAACATATTGAATGTATGAAACTGATCTTGCATTCCTAGATACAAAAGTTTGTGATTATCTTGCCAAACAACACCTTTGTATAATTTTGGAGGATAAAGTCTGTTTCTTGTTTTAAGTTTTAAATTTTCTTCCAAGAAAGGAAAATGATGTAGGTAACCAGTACATAGTATTATTACATCTGCATCCTGTTCCGTGCCATCTTTAAAAATTGCTTTTTTTCCCTCTAATCTATCTAAATAGAATACTTCCTTCATTCCTTCAGGCCATTTAAAACCCATAGGATTATGCCTGTAGCCAATTGTTACACTTTTTGCTCCATATTTATTGCATTGAAGCGCAATATCCTCAGCGGAATAACTGCTTCCTAAAACTATAATATTTTTTCCTCTAAATTCTTCTGCATCTCTAAAATCATGTGAGTGCATTATTCTTCCAGGAAATGAACTCATACCTTTATATTCAGGTATAAAAGGAACTGAAAAATGACCAGTGGACACTACAACGTAATCAAAATGATCAGTTAAAATTTTATCATTTTCTTTATCTTGATAGCTAACTTCAAATTTGTCTGATTTAAAAACTGTATTAACTACTCTTGTATTAAATTTAATTTTATTTCTTAAATTTCCTTTACTTACTCTACTAGTGATATAATCATAAAGTACTTCTCTAGGTGGGAAAGAAGGAATTGGCTTTCCAAAATGTTCATCAAAAGAATAATCTGCAAATTCAAGACACTCTTTAGGTCCATTTGACCAAAGATATCTATACATACTATTATGAACTGGATCTCCATATTGGTCAGATCCCGTTCTCCAGCTATAATTCCAAAGACCTCCCCAATCACTTTGTTTTTCAAAGCAAACTATTTCAGGTATTTTGTCTCCTTTTTTCTCGGCATGTTCAAAAGCCCTCAGAATTGATAATCCACAAGGTCCAGCACCGATAATAGCGACTTTAGTCATGATAATTTTTCCTCTACAATTAAAATTATAAATATATTGTACTAAGAAAAATAGAAAAATTAAATATTATTTTAATATGAAAACTAATTGGAATTATCCTACTACAATTTGGGTTGGAGAGAACAGAATTCAAGATTTAAGCATAGCATGTAAAAATTTGAAAATTAATAAACCATTATTTGTCACAGATAAGGATTTAATTAATCTAAAAATGGTTCAAGATATTATTTTAGATTTAAAAAAAACCTTTAATCATCTTCAAGTTTTTTCAAATTTTTCAGGTAATCCTGTAGGCGAGAATGTGGAAGAGGGAGTGGGGGAGTTTAAAAAATTAGGTTGTGATGGAGTTATTGCATTTGGTGGTGGCAGCGGTCTTGATGTAGGTAAAGCTATTGCTTTTATGACAGGACAGTCTAGACCATTATGGGATTTTGAAGATATAGGTGATTATTGGAAAAGAGCAGATGAAACTAACATTGCACCGATCATTGCTGTACCCACTACAGCAGGGACAGGATCAGAAACTGGAAGAGCATCAGCTATAATCAATAAACAAACAGGTATAAAAAAAATTATTTTTCACCCGAAATTTTTACCTTCAATTGTAATTTTAGATCCTAATTTAACTTTAGATCTTTCTCCAAGATTGACTGCAGCGACAGGCATGGATGCTTTGGCACACAATTTAGAAGCTTTTTGTGCGCCTGGATTTCACCCGATGGCTGATGGAATTGCGATTGAGGGAATGAAGTTAATTAAAAACTCATTAATTAAAGCAGTTAAGAACGGTAAAGATTTAAATGCTAGAGCAGAATTATTAGCTTCAGCTAGCATGGGTTCTACCGCTTTTCAAAAAGGGCTTGGTGCTATTCATTCTTTAAGCCACCCTATTAATGCACAATTTAATGTTCACCACGGTTTATCAAATGCTATCTTTATGCCTTATGTATTAACTTTTAACAAAGATATGATTGAAAAAAGGATAATTTCTATATGTGATTATCTCAAACTCGATAAAAGTTTTGATAGTTTTTTAAAGTGGATTTTAGAACTAAGAAAAGAATTAAATATACCGCATAAATTATCAGAAATTGTTGATGTAAATAAAATAAATTTAGAGCAGTTATCAGTTATGGCATTAGAAGATCCTTCAACTTCTACCAATCCAAGAACAATGAGTAAAGATGACATGAAAGCACTTTATGAACATAGTATTTCAGGTAAATTATTTTAATGAAAAGAATTCTGATAGTTGAAGGTAACCTTAGAGAAGAAAATCAAAGCTTTACTGATGGTGGAATTAAAACTCATACTGAAAGTTTAAAAGACAGTATTAGTTATTTTACAGATCAATTAGATATTGATGTTGTTAATCCTTCATCAGATGAAAATATTAATGAAGTAGCTAAAGATTTAACTAAATATCATGGAATGATATGGGGTGGTAGTAGTTTAAATATTTACAATGATACTCCAGAAATAAGAAGACAATTAAACTTTATGAGGGAATGTCAAAAGAATATAAAAAATATATTCGCAATATGTTGGGGAATGCAAGTTGCTGTGACCGTTGCTGGTGGTGAAGTAAAGAAATGCCCTAATGGCGCTCACAGGGGAATAGCTCACGACATAGAAATAAACGAAAATGGTCTTAAACATCCGCTTTATAAAAATAAAAATAAAAAATTTAATACCCCTGCATTTAATTTTGATGAAGTTGTAAAATTACCTGAGGGCTCTACATTACTTTCATCAAATCCAATAAATAAAGTCATGGGTATAAATTTTAATGTTGGTTCAACGAATGTATGGGGAATACAATATCACCCAGAGATAACTTATGCCAAAATGATAAGCTTAATTCATTTTAGGAGAGATCGACTTTTAGAAAAAAAAGCATTTATTGACCAAATGGAAATAGACTCTCATGTAAAAATTATAGAAGATGAAAATAAAATTTCAAATAAAGATGCAAGGATGAGAGAATTAGAAAATTGGCTAAATAATTTAAATTAGAACAAGCCTTCTATTTCACCTTTTTCATTAAGCTTAATAGAGTCTGCTGCAGGAACTCGTGGAAGTCCAGGCATTGTCATGATGGCTCCGCATATAACAACAATAAATTCTGCACCTGAAGATAATCTTACTTCTCTAATTGGTAATGAATGGCCTGTTGGAGCACCTTTTGCATTTGGATCAGTAGAAAAACTATATTGTGTTTTGGCTACACATATCGGTAAATTTCCATAACCCGCTTCTTCAAAAGATTTTAATTGATCTTTTATTTTACTGTCAACAACAACTTCGTTTGCTCGGTATATTTCTTTTGCAACAATTTCAACTTTCTTTAGTAAAGGTGTTTTTTCATCATATAAAAATTTAAAATTTGCTTGTTTTTGATCAATTAAATCTACAATATGAGTGGCAAGTTCTTTTGTTCCCTCACCACCATTTGACCAATGAGTACATAAAGTAGCTTTAACTCCCATATTATCACAAGCATTTATTAACTCTTTTACTTCATTATCAGTATCAGCAACAAAATGATTAACAGCAACCGCTACCGGTAAACCAAATTTTTTTACATTTTCAATGTGTCTTTCTAAATTTACTAAACCTTTCTTTAACGCGTCTACATTTTCATTTTTTAAATCATCTTTAGCTACACCACCGTGCATTTTTAATGCTCTAATTGTTGCAACAATAACTACACACTCAGGTTTTAAATTTGATTTTCTACATTTAATATCTAGAAATTTTTCTGCTCCTAGGTCTGCTCCAAATCCAGCTTCAGTTACAACATAATCAGCTAGTTTTAAACCTGCTTTAGTTGCTATTACAGAGTTACATCCATGAGCAATATTCGCAAAAGGACCACCATGAATAATGGCAGGATTATTTTCTAAAGTTTGAGTTACATTAGGTCTAATTGCTTCTTTTAACAAAACAGTCATTGGTCCATGAGCATTTAAATCTTTTGCAAAAATAGGCTTTCTATCTCTAGTATAAGCAACTGTAATATTACCTATTCTCTTTTCCAAATCTTCAAGATCATTAGCTAAGCAAAAGATTGCCATTATCTCTGATGCTACTGTAATATCAAAACCATCTTCTCTTGGAAAACCATTTGCAATTCCACCTAAATTAATATTGATAGATCTTAAAGACCTATCATTCATATCCATAACTCTTCTCCAAACTACTCTTCTTACATCTATGTTTAATTTATTTCCCCAATAAATATGATTATCAATTAACGCTGACAATAAGTTGTGAGCAGATGTAATTGCATGGAAGTCTCCCGTAAAATGTAAATTGATTTGTTCCATTGGAACAACTTGAGCATATCCTCCTCCTGCTGCTCCACCTTTCATTCCAAATGAAGGGCCTAAACTAGGTTCACGTAAACACACTATAGAATTTTTACCGATTTTATTTAATCCATCATTTAAGCCAACTGACGTAGTTGTCTTTCCCTCTCCAGCAGGAGTTGGTGTAATAGCAGTAACTAAAATTAATTTTCCATTTTGTTTATCTTTCAAACTATCTAAATATTCTAAATTTATTTTAGCAATATGACGTCCCATAGGGCTAAAAGCACTTGGTTCGTCTGGAACATTAATTTTACCCAAAATCTCATTTATGGGTTTCATTTTTGCTTCTCGTGCAATTTGGATATCTGATTTTGACATAAATCTAATTACTTATTAATGAGCAGAATTACTATCCTTTTTTGTCACGTATTTAAACATCTAAAAAATATATATAAAAAAAATTAGCAAAAACTTATATTTAATTTTATAAAACTTACGGATGCAGAAATATTCAGTATTTAGTCTAATCAAAAACGCTTTCTCCAATCACCAAAATTGGGAAGTTGCTTGGAAAGATCCAACTCCAAAAAGTGAATATGATGTAGTCATCATTGGAGGTGGAGGACATGGTCTTGCTACTGCATATTATTTAGCAAAAGAACATAATATTAGAAATGTAGCTATCATTGAGAAAGGCTGGATTGGTGGTGGAAATGTTGGTCGAAATACAACGATCATAAGATCAAATTTTATGTACGATGCTAATGCAAGATTTAATGAATTTGGAATGGATTTATGGAGAAACTTAAGTCAAGAACTGAACTTTAATGTGATGTTTTCTCCAAGGGGAATAATAAACTTAGCCCACTCTGATGCTCAAATGAATGCATATGCTCGTAGAGGAAACTCTATGAGATTAAATGGAATAGATGCAAAATTATTGGATAGAGACGAAGTTAAAAAATTAATTCCAATGGCTGACTTTAGTGATGAAGTACGTTTCCCAATTTTTGGAGGCTTAATGCAACCAAGCGCTGGTACCGCAAGACATGATGCTGTTGCTTGGGGTTATGCGCGTCAAGCAGATGATATGGGTGTAGATATAATTCAACATTGTGAGGTCACTGGTTTTGATGTTGTTAATGGAAAGATAAAAGGAATTAGAACTTCAAGAGGAGATATTAAAGCAAAAAAAGTTGGATTATGTGTTGCAGGTAGCACAAATATATTAGCTGAAAAATTAAATATGACACTGCCAATAGAAACTCACGTACTACAAGCTTGTGTTTCAGAACCTGTAAAACCATTATTAGACGGAGTAGTAACTTTTGGTGCAGGCCACTTTTATATAAGTCAATCAGATAAAGGTGAGATGGTAATGGGCGGTGATCTTGATGGATATAATAGTTATGCTCAAAGAGGTAACTTGCCAACTATACAACATGTCTTGACAGGTGGCTTAGCTTTGTTTCCATTTTTAAGTAGATTAAAAATGTTAAGGACATGGGGAGGGATCATGGATATGTCTATGGATGGTTCTCCAATAATTGATAAAACTCATATTGAAGGTTTATATTTAAACTGCGGATGGTGTTATGGAGGTTTTAAATCAACTCCTGTTTCAGGTTGGACTTTTGCTCATACAATTGCGCAAGACCAAGTTCATGAATTAAATTCAGAATTAAGATTAAATAGATTTTCTACAGGTCATCTTTTAGATGAAAAAGGTTTAGGAACTAAAACCTGGATTGGTTAAAAAATGTTATACATCAAATGTCCTTATTGCGGTTTAAGAGCACAAAAAGAATTCTCATATGGAGGTGATGCAACTGTAAAAAGACCTAATATAAATGAAGAAGTATCAAGTGAAGATTGGGATAATTTTGTTTATATGAGAAAAAGTCCAAGAGGGAAACATATAGAGTTATGGCAACATATAGCAGGATGTAGACAATGGATTAAGGTGCAAAGAGACACCGCTACACATGAAATTTTCCAAACAGCAAAAGTCACAGAAGAAATAAGATGAGCCAACCATTTAGATTAAATAAAGAGGGATTAATTAATCGAAACAAAAAAATATCTTTTACTTTTAACGGAAAAAAATTATTTGGATATGAGGGAGATACAATTGCATCTGCTTTGATTGCAAATGGAATACATTTAGTTGGTAGAAGTTTTAAATATCATAGACCAAGAGGTTTTTTTGGAGCAGGAGTAGAGGAACCAAACGCAAAGCTTCAAGTAGAATTCAATGGTCATTCAGAGCCAAATGTTAATGCAACAGAAATGGAACTCGTTGAAGGTTTGTCCGCAACAAGCCAAAATTGTTGGCCATCAGTTAATTTTGATGTTGGTGCAATTAATAATTTTTTAAAAATGTTTTTCCCTGCAGGGTTTTATTACAAAACATTTATGTGGCCTAAAAGTTTCTGGTATAAAATTTACGAACCTTTCATTAGAAAAGCCGCAGGATTAGGGGTTGCTTCGATAGAAAAAGATAAAGAAAGATATGAACATAAATTTGAGTATTGCGATTTATTAGTTACTGGATCTGGACCATCTGGATTAGCAAGTGCTTATGCTGCTGCAAAAAATGGAGCAAAAGTAATTTTAGCTGAGGATAAACCAAGATTTGGAGGAACACTTTTAACTGATGACGTAAGCATCGATAATTTATCAGGAAAAGATTGGGCAGAAAAAATAATTACTGAATTAAAATCTATGCCCAATGTCACTGTAAAAAATAGATCTCAAGTTTTTGGTTATTATGATCATAACATGCTGGTAATGTTTGAGAGAGTTAGTGATCATTTAGAGAAAAAATCAAAATTCACCCCAAGACAAAGACTTTGGTATATTAGAGCCAAAGAAACAATTTTATCAACTGGTTCAATTGAAAGACCAATTGTGTTCGGCAACAATGATACTCCAGGAATTTTTTTATCAGCAGCTGTAAAAGAATATATGAAAGTCTATGGAGTATTGGTTGGAAAGAAACCTTTAATATTCACGAATAACGATAGTGCATATGAAACAGCTTTAGAATTCAAAAAAAATAATGTTGAACCAATTATATTAGATACAAGAGAAGAACATTCATCAGAATTAATTGATGAAGCTAAATCAAAGGGAATTGATATAAGATTTTCTCACGGTGTTATTGTTGCTAATGGTTACAAAAAAGTTAAATCTGCAAAAATTGGCAAACTGAATAAAGATAAAAATTCTTTTGAGAAAATAGAAACTGTAGATTGTGATTGTATTTGTGTGTCTGGATTTTGGACACCATCTGTACATTTAGCATCACAGTCAGGAAATAAACTTAAGTATGAAGAAAAAATTGATGCATTTATTCCAGATAAGAAAAAACAACATGAGACCTCAGTTGGCGCAGCAAATGGATCATTCACATTAGAAGAAAGTTTAAAACATGGTTTTGAAAATGGTTCAAATCTTTCCGCAAAAATTACAGAGACTAAAACAGAAATCTCAATTCCAAATGTAAATGAAAAGAAATACGGAGCTCATGATAAATTTTGGTGTATGCCGTTACCTAAGAATGAAAATCCAAAAAGATTTGTTGATTTTCAAAATGATGTATCTGTTTCTGATATAGAAATCGCACTAAGAGAAGGCTACAGATCAATAGAGCATGTCAAAAGATACACAACTCTTGGAATGGCAACAGATCAAGGCCGTACAAGTAATTTAAATGGCCTTCAGTTGGTATCTAATATAGAAAATAAAATAGTTCCTGAAGTGGGACACACAACATTTAGACCACCTTTCACACCAATTACAATCGGGACAATAGTTGGTCGTGAAGTAGGTATGGAATATATGCCGACTAGAAAAACCCCAATGCATGAATGGCATGAGAAAAATAATGCTGTATTTGTTGATGCAGGTGCTTGGAAAAGACCTCGATATTATAAGCTAGGAAGTGAAACTTTATTTGAAGCTTCAAAGAGAGAGGCAAAAAATGTTAGAGAGAATGTTGGTATATGCGATGTAACTACATTAGGAAAAATTGATATTAAAGGTCCAGACGCAGCAGAATTTTTAAATAGAGTTTATACAAATGCTTGGATGAAATTACCTGTTGGAAAAGCAAGATATGGATTGATGCTTAGAGAAGATGGAATTGTCATGGACGATGGAACAACAACAAGAATTTCAGAAAATCATTATCATATGACAACAACAACTGCACAAGCTGCAAATGTTTTATCTCACTTAGAATATTATCTTCAAATTGTTTGGCCAGAATTAAATGTAAATGTTGTCTCTACAACTGAGCAATGGGCAGGGGCTGCAATTGCTGGACCTAAATCTAGAGACATGTTATCAAAATTATATCCGGACTTAGACGTATCAAATGAAGCTTTGCCTTTTATGGGCTATAAAGAAGCAGAATTTTTTGGTGTTCCATCAAGAATTTTTAGAATTTCATTTTCTGGTGAGCTTGCATATGAGATTAATGTCAAATCAGATCATGGCATGTTCATGTGGGAGAAAATGATGGAAGTAGGAAAAGATTTTGGAAATCAGCCTTATGGAACTGAAGCTTTGTCAACATTAAGAATAGAAATGGGACACGTTGCAGGGCCAGAATTAGATGGTCGAACAATCCCATCAGATGTTTCATTAAATGGATTAGTTTCAAAGAAAAAAGATTTTATCGGCAAAAATTCTTTAGGGAGAGAAGCATTTAATGTTGAGAGCAGACAAAAAATTGTTGGACTTATTCCAATTGATAGAAAGTCTAGTATTCCTGAAGGATCTCATATCGTCCAAGATCAGAATGCAAAATTACCTAATCCTAAGCTTGGTCACGTTTCTTCTTCTTGTTGGAGTGTAGAAAATAATAATCCATTTTCTCTAGCAATTATGAAAGATGGAAAAAACATGATTGGCAAAAAGTTTTTTGCGGTATCACCATTAAAAAATAAATCAATTGAAGTAGAAGTTATATCTTCACACTATGTTGACCCAGAGGGAAAAAGAGTTAGATCATGAAAAATGTTTCTGCACTAGAAAATATTCATAAACATGGATTGTTTGGTAATCACGATAGCAAAGATGAGCTAATAAATATTAGAGAAATCAGAGATGTTTTGATTTATCAAATTGTTAAATATAAAAAATCTTCAATTAGTATTGATAAAATAAAAATAGATAATTTAAATTTACCCGAGACACTTTTGGTTTCTTCAAATAAAAATACAAGAATTTTATGGATGGGACCTGATAATTGGTTAGTCGTTTCAAAAAATAAAGAAATAGAAAAATCTATTTTAGAGAACTTAAGTCATGATGATTTTGCATTAACAGATCTATCTCATTCAAGAACAATACTGGAATTGGAAGGTTCTTTAGTAGATGAGGTATTGAAAAAAGGTTGTCCGTTAAATTTAGATGGTCTTGATGAAGGAAAATGTTCTAATTCTGCTTTTCATGCAATTACAATAACTATTGATTTTATAAGTTCAAATCCAAGAAAAGTAAGAATATTTGCTTTAAGAAGTTTTGGTGAATCTCTTTATCATTCAATAACTGATGCTTGTTTAGAATTTGGCTATAAAGCTGAATAAAAATTATTCTGAAGTTTTAAATTTAGTTTTTTGAATAATAACCACAAACACAATTGGAATTATTAAAGTTATTAGTGTTACTGTTATCAACAAAATACCTAGATCTGAATAATCGGCAGTGGTAAGAATAGCGTTTGTTAATTTATCCTTTACCTCTCTAGTAATAACATAAATTTCATTTAAATATTTAGTCCCCAAAGCACTTGCTGATAAAGCAAGATTTGTAAAAGATGCGAATACTGCAAAGAAAGTTGCTTTTAAGTGCGAAGGCGCATTTTTAGCAATCCATGCAAGTAAAGGTATCATTGAGACTTGTCCCAAAGGTGACTCAAGTGCAGTATTTAATATTGCAATAAACTTGGCATCAACAACTCCATTAGTAATTGATGATGTCCAATTGTGAAATCCATAATACATTCCTACACTTGGTAAAAATAAAATTGCACCTGCAACAGATAAAATCACAATTATTTTAGCTATTGAGTTGTTTGCCATAAATGGTCTTAATAAGATAATACCCACAAGAGTTAAAACTGAAGCAATAAGTGATAATACAGAAAAAAATTGTTCATTGAATTCAAGAATATCAATTTCAAACCAAGATAAACCTGGACCAGGTCCTGGCATTGCTCTAAAAATAAAAATTATTATTGCTGTACCTACAACAGTAAGTCTTAAATCTTGAGGAAGTTCTTTAACTAATTTATTCATTAAAAATAGAATAATTGCCATTGAACCTACGAAAACAATTTCTTGAGCAAAAGGCACTTTGAATGATCCAATACCTAAAGTAAAAATAACAAAAACCAAGCTTCCACCTAATATCCACCAGTTTACTTCAGTTTTTTCTGAAGGGGCATAATCTTGGTCACCCTCTAAACCTTGTTCAATAAGTTTTCTTTTCTTTTGATTTTTTAGATATGAGGCAAGAAATATTCCTAGTACAGATACAATTGGAATAATTAAAGCATATATATAAATTGAACCGTATAAACTTATCTTATCTGCCTGTTCAAGTTCGTCTACTCCTTTAAAGAGAATAACGTTAGCTAAAGCAACTAAAACAGTCCCACCAATTATTGCAAATCTTCCAAGAGTTTGCATTGTGGTATGCATAAGTTTGATTTCATCTCTTGAAAATTTATTTCCATTGTCATCAACTAAAGGAACTGCTTCCACAGTCATAGCATCAGCTACAACATCTTGCACAACATAACCAATCGGAGCAAGCAAAACACTGATCACAAACCATGTTTCTACTGAAAGAATTGATGACATCCATTCAGTATGAATTATTAAACCGTACATTATAATTAAACTTAATGAGATTAAGGATGCTCCAACAAAAACCATGTAATTTTTTTTATTCCAGATTAGATCAACAAGATGACCTAAAGGCATCTTCAATGCCCATGGAATTCCAGCCCAAAAACCCAATCCAGCAAGAAAAGCAGCAGATAAGTTTAGATAGTCTTTAACAAAAAAAGTTCCAACAATACCTGTTAGTCCTGAAATACCAGCAGCAAGATAAATCATCAATGGTGGTAGATAGGTCCACTTAAACTGTCTTCCTAAATCTATTAAAGTACTATCTATAAATCTCAAAATTTTATTACTCATAAATTATTCTGTTAAATTTAATAATATTAATCCATTTTGTTTAGTTTCTTTACACCAAAGTTCATAACTTTCACAAACTCTCCACAAATGATCAAATGCTCTTTGAGATAATTCCAAAGGAAAGTGACTTTTTGCATAATATAATTTTGGGATTTTCATTAATTGTTTAATCATAGTATCTTTTTGTATTTGTAAAAGTCTTATAGTTTCTTGATTAATCTTTTTTTTTGTAGATTTATCTACGTAGTCATTGCTCTCAAGTTCTTTAAACCATTTATCATGAAAATTTCCTGAACTAATTTCATTATAATCATCTGATGCAATAAATATTTCAAAAGCTTGAATATTAGTTAAATTTGGATTTTTAATCTTGATTTCATATATCTTTCGATAAATGATTTCAGCAACATATAATACAAATGGTCTTGATTTATCAGCTTCCAAACTAAACTCCTCAAATGTCTACTGAATAATAGCACGAATTAGGATCATCTTTATAGTGCGCAAAAGGCCCACACTCTTTAAAACCAAAACTTTTAAAAAGTTTTCTAGCGGGCGCAAAAAAATCACCCGCACCAGTTTCGACACTTAGTTTAGTAATTCCTATTTGTTTAGATTTTTCAATAAGATGTGAAATTATTTTTCCACCATATTTTTTATTTCTAAATTTATCTGAAACTCTTATAGATTTAAATTCTCCATGCGTTTCATCAAATAATTTTAAAGCTCCACAACCAATTAATTCATTATTTTCCCACAAACTCCAGAATTTTATACTTGGATCCTTTAATCCAGGTATATCTAATACATGCGAACTCCCCTCAGGAGAAACTGATCTCAATTCAATAAAATGCTTAGTTAGCAACTCATTTACTTGCGGATCATCAAAATTATTTTCTATTGATTTCATAGTTTCGAAAAACATATAATCTAAATTTAGATTAAACCAAGAAAATTAAATATGTGTGGAAGATACGTAATAACTAGCCCCGTTACAAAAACAAAAAAACTTGTTAAGTCAGCTATACAAGTTGAAGATAATGAAAATTATAATGCACATCCATTTCAAAAATTACCTGTAATTAAAAAATATAATAATGGAAATACTCTAGAAAATTTAAAGTGGGGAGTAGTACCTAGCTGGGCTAAGCAAAAAGATTTTAAACCTTTAATAAATGCAAGACTAGAAACTATAGATGAAAAAGTGTCTTTCAAAAAATTAATTCGACTACATAGATGTGTAGCTGTAGCAGATGGTTTTTATGAGTGGAAAAGAGAAAAAGAAAATAAAACACCTTATTATTTTTTAAGAGAGGATAAAAAGCTTATGTATTTAGCGGCTATTTATGACAACGATCAATTTTGTTTAATAACCGAGGATGCAGATGAAAATATTAAAGAAATACATCATAGACAGCCTGTTATAATCAATGAAAATGATGTTAATAGATATTTAAATCTTGAATTAACAGGATCGAGTTTTCTGAAAGAGTGTAAAAAAACAAAATTAAACTTTCATGAAGTTTCAAAGGAAGTTAACAAACCCACAAACAATAATATTTCTTTGATCCAAACAATTTCTTAAAACTATTTTTCTATAGTTGTTAAATGTCCCATTTTCCTTTTAGCTTTAACTTCTTTTTTTAAATAATCATAAAAAAATTCATTTTCTTTAAATTTTTTATTTTTATACTCTAATATATCTTCACCAATCAAATTAAGCATTTTTGCATTATAAATTTTTTTTGTTTCTAATTTTTCAAGTCCACATACAGCTCTTATATGATTTTCAAATTGGCTAATGTTGTGTGAATTTATAGTTAGGTGTCCAGAATTATGTACTCTTGGTGCAACTTCATTAGCATATAAATTATTATTTTTATCTATAAAGAATTCAACGCACATAGTACCAATATAATCAAGCTCTTCAGCCACTGTTTTTGCCCAGTCCAATGCTTTATTTTTAATTTCATCACTTATATCAGCGGGAATTTTGGAGTGTTTTAAAATCTGGTCTTCATGATAATTTTCAATTGGATCATAAATTTCATATTTTTGATGACCAAATCTTGTAACCACTACTGAAATTTCTTTTTTTAAATTTACTATCTTTTCTAAGATGTAGCCTTTTGAAAAATCAAAATCTTCATTTAAATCATTTGCATTAATTATTTTATATTGGCCCTTTCCATCATAACCAAGTGTACAAGTTTTTAATAAACCAGGCATTAATCTATCGTTTATCTTTATATCATCTAAATCTTTTATGCTTACAAACTGTGTTGTAGTTATATTATTTTTATTTAAAAACTCTTTTTCAGTCATTCTATTTTGAATTAATTTATTTATTTCGGGGCTTGGTAATACAGATTTGGTTTCATTAATTTTTTTTAATATATCATATGGGATATTTTCAAACTCATAAGTAACAAGATCCACTTTTTCTAAAAAGTTATTGATAATATTTATGTCTTGGTAGTCTCCATAAATAAATTCATCTGCAAAATTGATTGCGGGTGCATCTTTATCATCTGATAAAATAACCGTTTTAATATTAAGTTTTTTTGCTGCAGATGCTAATAGACTTCCTAATTGTCCTCCACCTATTATTCCTAGATCAGGTTTAGACATTAATTACTTTGGTTTTTTTTTTACTTTTGATGTTTGTTTTTTTCGCCAATTTAAAAGTGTTTTTTTTACATTGTTATCATACGTAGCTATAATTGAAGCAGCATATAAACCAGCATTGATTGCACCATCTTCTCCAATAGCAACTGTACCAACAGGAATTCCTTTTGGCATTTGAGCAATTGATAGTAGGCTATCTAAACCTTTTAACTTTTTACTTTCAATGGGAACACCTATGACTGGAATTCTAGTTATAGCAGCAATCATACCAGGTAAATGTGCTGATCCTCCGGCCCCAGCAATAATAATAGAAATATTATTATTTTCTGCTTTCTTTGCATAGGTATAAAGTCTATCAGGCGTTCTGTGTGCAGAGACGATATTTGTCTCATAATTAACTTTTAAACTCTTAAGAACTTTTTCACAATTTTTCATTGTTTTGTAATCAGACTGACTGCCCATTACAATTGATACTTTATGTGATTTTTTTTTGTATCTCATGAAACCAATATCAATTTACAGATATTTCCCTTAAATTGCAATTTTTAGCTAATGACAGTTTAAATTAGTGACAATCATAATAATAATAATAGTGTATACCAAATATGAATTATCGAATTGATAATCTTCAATATTGTAAATGGTCTAGAGAAATCTTTGAAATAAATAATAAAGCTGGATTAAATGCAGTTCACGTAACGTTAGTTTATCATGAAGACTATGATGAATTACAACAAAGAATACAAGAGTGGAATAAACATTTCGAAGAAAATAAAGATCTTATATTTCTAGGAAATAACTACAACGATATTACAAAAGCAAAAGAAGAAAACAAAACTGCAATTTTTTTTGGATTTCAAAATTGTTCACCAATTGAAGATGACATAGGTCTTATAGAAAAAGTACACTCACAAGGTTGTCGATTTATGCAATTAACTTATAACAACCAATCATTATTAGCCACTGGATGTTATGAAAAAAATGATAGCGGAGTTACTAATTTTGGAAAAGAGGCTATTAAAGAAATGAATAAAGTAGGTATCGTTGTTGACATGTCTCATTCAGCAGAGAAAAGTACACTTGATGCAATTGAAATTAGTCAAAAACCAATTGCGATCACTCATGCAAATCCAACTTTTTGGTTTGAAGCAAAAAGAAATAAATCTACAGAATTATTAAAAGTTTTATCTGATAGTGGAGGAATGTTAGGATTGTCATTGTATGCTCACCATTTAAAAGATGGAACGAATTGTAAAATAGAAAGTTTTTGTGAAATGGTTGCAAGAACAGTTGAAATTATGGGTATTAATAATGTTGGTATAGGATCAGACTTATGTTTGAACCAACCAGACAATGTAGTTGAGTGGATGAGAAATGGAACTTGGTCAAAATCAAAAAATTTTGGTGAAGGCAGTAAAGATAAACCTGGTTTTCCAAAACAACCAGATTGGTTTTTGGATGCAAGAGGATTTAATAACTTAAATACAGAGCTAAAAAATAGAGGTTTTCAGGAAGAAGAGATAAATAAGATACTTGGCAATAACTGGTTTAATTTTTATAAAGGAATTAATTAATGCAAGTTCCACTAAGAGATCCTAAAATTGTAATGAAACTTTCTAGGCTTGGATCGTTTCATCAATCTAAATTATCTTTTCTAAGATCATTTTTAAATGAGTTCAAAGATTGGAAATATAACAGAGATTTGTTTGACTTGAATGATAGGGGATATGGAGTAGCTATTTATTCATTTTCAAAAGATAAAAAAACATATTCTTTAGTTTGTTTTGCTAATGAGCTTAAAGATGAGGAAAGATCTGATAGAGTAATAGCAACCAAATGGGATGCTGCATTTGCTTTGTATGATGGCATTCCTTCAAAAATTGATATTGATAGACTTTCACAAAATGTCCCTAAACAAGAAGTAGGGAGACTTTCTTATAAAGAACTAACTCTCTCAAGAGCAAATAGATCAGTTAGAGCATTTAATTATGTGGTTGAGTGTTTATCAAAAGGTATCCAGCCAAATACTAATGAGCTTTCAAAAGTTGGATATTTGTACAGAACAACTGCAGTATACGGCTCAGGAAAATTTGGATTAGCAGACAGGTTTAGAATTAAAAATAGAGATGAAATAAATGGTCCTTTTAGATTGGAAATGATGTTAGTTTACCTTGTAAGACAATTCACTTTCGATCAAGTCAATCATATAGCTAAACATAAAAATCCTAAAGACGCAGTACAATTAGACTTGGATATTTGTAGAAATTTAGGAATTGGAAATTCAACTGGATTAGGAATGGCACCATTTATTGTTAACCACCCTTCATTGTTAAATAATTGGATTCTAGCTAAAGAGACAGCTTTAAAAAAAATAAGAGAAATAGAAAAAGTATCAGATGAAGAGTTTAAAATTTTTTACAACTGTTTAACAAAATCTTTAAAAAATGTAACTTCATGGAATACTGACAGCGAATACCAAAAGAAAAAAATAAACAATTTAATTAATGATTTACAAAATTTAATTAATTATTTGAAAGATAATATTGATAAATCAAATTTTTATATATTTGATAAATTATATAACTGGGCAGAGGAAAATTTATCTGAAGAAGGAATTGAGTATTTGGTTTCTATAATGATGGAGCCATATAATGAAATAACTGATCCTTTAATTTCTCAAATGAGTTCAGACGAGGATATTAGTTTTAATATACCTATAGATAGAACTATAAATGATCTAAGAGAAATAATTGAGAAAAATTATTCAGATATTTTAAAAATTGATTTTTCAAAAAATGAAAATAATAAAAAATTTTGGTTCATTTCAAAAAATAAAGAAGAGCCTAGAATTGGAGATCGGTTTGAAGATAATGGTTCAGAACTTGAGCAGCCTACAGCTATTGCTAGAGATATAAAAAAACTTTATGAAACTATTTTTACATTAAAAAACAGCTTAAAAATTGGTAAATTTCTAGTACGGAACAATGATTTAAGACATATTGTAAGAAGAGTGTTTATAACAGAGAAATATCCATATTCTGAAATTCAAGATAACACCATCGGCTCAAAATTAGTTCCTATTGATATGTTAAGACTTAAACTATCTTTTTTTGGTGCAGTAAAGTTTGATCCAAGATCTGATAAATGGTTAAGGATTTGTATGTTTCAAGGAGCACCATTACCAAATGAACTTAATTCATTTAATCAATATTGGATATATAACTAAAGTAATTAATGAGAAGTTATAGTGAAATCGATACAATTGTTAAACGTTCAACTAAAGCAAAAGGTTTCTCTTGGGGTGTTGCCGAAGAAATAGGAAAGAACATTAAACAACTTGAGTTATTTGGTTTACCAGGAATAAAACATATAAATCAATATTTTAAGATTTTTAATAATGAGAAGTTTGAAAATTGCCAATCTTTTAACAAAAGCAACAGACCTCAAAACTTTTACTGTCCGATTAAACTTGGATTAAGTTTTTTTGATCAATCTATCTCTATCCAAGATCTAAATGATATAGAAATTGAAAAAATGGCTTACCCATTGATATTTTTGCCGTTTGTCAGCAGATCTTCAGAAATAACAGGAAAGAGAATTTTTTTAAAGATAGATCAAAAAGAATTTTTATTAAATTTCAATCAATCAATTTATTCAAATTACTTAAGTAGTGAGATTGTAGAAAAAGCTGATGTAATTAAAATTCAATTCTTAGAAAATAAGAATAATTTTTCTGAAGAAGATTGGAAAGAATTAACAAAATTATCAGAAAACACATTTGTGGAAGAAACAGATGAGTTAAAACAAAAAACTGCAGGAGCAGGATTAACAGATAATGACTGATAACTTTGAATATAAATTAGACAAATCAGATAATAATGAATTAAATGATATTTGTGATGAATGTAAAAAAAAAGATGAAACAGTAACCCAAAATTTAATACTAACAGGATATAAACTTTGTAACTCCTGCAGAACATCAAAAACTTTATTTCCGCTTTAAATATTTGTACTTATAGGTAATGAATTAATTTTTGTCATTACAAATGAAATTGTCAAAAAAGAAATAATTAAAAAAGACAAAAATACAATTCCAAATGCTTTTAAATTTGATTTTAAATTTAAAATATGTCGTGTTGCAATGATTAATGAAGCAAAAATCCAAAATTGAGTAAGAAAAATAATTAAAAGAACCAGTTCTGGTGTAACTGCAAAAAATCTTATCAGGCCTGGAGCGTGAGCGTACCCAACAGCTATAAGAACTCTTTTAAATGGAATTTTTCTATCTTTATCAGGAAAAATTTTAACGCCAATTACAAATATAAAAATTGCCCACACCAGCCATGTTAATAATGCTGTTAAACCAGATATACCAACTGATGTTTTTACAATCGTATTAGCTGCAATAGCACCCGCAACCCCATCTAAAATCATAATTAGAATTGCAAAATAAATTCCAGCTTCTCCATAATATCTTGGAGTTCTATAAAGAGTTTTATCAAGCTTTAACGATTTAAAAACAATATCTAAAAACTGAGCAAACATTAATTATCTTTATTTTTTTTTTGCGCCTTATACGAAACGATTAATGGGAATATTATTAGAGCAATAGCGATTATAATGCAAACAACTATGAAAAAGGTTTTCGTCATATTTAGGGGGAATTAAATTCCCCCTAAAAAATTTTTTATCACTTACTGACTACTTCTCTTGTATTTGCGTTGTAAGATTCTGTAAATGGAACATCAACTACAATTGCATCGACCGGTTCTCCAGGTTTATCAGAATATTTTTCTGGTAGGTGGACTTTAAATTTCGATCCAACCTTACCCTTTGGAAAACCATTTGCATTTAGCGTGCCATCAAATGGAACGTATCCCATGGCAATATTTTTCCCTTTTTCTGGGTGATACCAAGGAGAAGTTATAAATCCTACAGGCTCACTGCCGTTTTCTGAAATTAACCAAAAATCTGGAGCATATTCTTCAATAGGTTTTCCTCCTAATTCAAGTCCAACTAATTGAAGTTTGTAAGGTTTATGACCTGCTTTTAAATCAGCTTTCATTTTCTCGAGAGCTTTTTTACCAATGTAATCTGCTTTTTTGTTCCATTCACCTTTACCAGATAAAGAAACTTGATATCCAAGATTACATTGAAATGGATTATGCTCATGATCCATATCTTGTCCCCATGAAAGAATTCCAGCTTGTATCCTTCTATGGTGTGCAGGAGCAATTACCATTAAGTTATGTTTTTTACCTGCTTCAAGAACAGCATTCCACATATCTTCGGCATATAAAGTTGCTTCTCTTAAATATATTTCAAATCCAGACTCGCCTGAAAAACCTGTTTGAGAAATTATACAACTTCTTCCACCAACTTTTGCAGAAGCCAATCCATAAAAAGGCATGTTATCAATATCAACTTCACTTCCACAAAGATCTTTCATCAAAGCTTTTGCTTTAGGACCTTGAATTTGTACAGGACAAGCATCTATTTCATTAATTTGAACATTAAACCTTTCATCTGCATTTACTCCTTGCAGATATAATCCTATATCACTATCTGATAAACTAAACCAAAATTCATCTTTAGAAATTCTTAAAAGAATAGGATCATTTAATACTCCTCCATAAGAATTACACAAAATTACATATCTTCCTCTCATTGGAGAAATTTTTGTAGCATCTCTTGTAATTACATAATCAACAAATTTTTCTGCATCTGGTCCTTTAACTTGTATTTGTCTTTCAACTGCAACATTCCACATTGTTACATGGTTTTTAATTGCTTCGTACTCAACCATTGCACCACCATCTTCAGGTTTAACATAACCTCTTGGATGATAAATTCTGTTATAAACAGTTGCTCTCCAACATCCTGCTTTCATAGATAAATGCCAGTATGGAGATTTCCTTACTCTTGTTGATATTAGCATCTCAACTTTAGTAGGTCCGCTTTGCCTTAAATTGTATGGTACTTTTCTATCAGACTGATCTACTGATGTTGTATGTCTTAGTTTACTATAGTCAAATTCATTAGACATAGTTATTCTCCTTCAACCACTTGTTAGTTTCCTTCAAGCCGCCGAATGTATAAATGTGGAAATAATCAGTATGCGATTTAACTTTCCCAATTAAATCATTAGGGTCTTTAGGTTTCAACAAATCTAACGCCTTACTAAAATTAGATTTAAGAAAGTTAATGGAATTTTTTGCCCCTACAATATTAGCAAATTTAATTAAGCTAGATATTTTCATTGGCCCAGTTATTCCAACATGAACTGGTATTGTTTGTTTTGAGATAAAATCTATAATAGGCTGAGTATCCATTAGCCATTGTGTAACTATATAATCAGCATAAGGCTTTTTATCTATCATAGCTTTTTCTAAATCAGAGTCGGATATATCAGGACTCCCCTCGGGATGTCCAGCAATTCCAATCTTGATGCCATCAAAAAACCCTGTCTCTAACATTTGATATGAGCTATCAAATTTTCCAATCGGATCACGACTTCCACCTATCACCAAGACCTGCTTAACACCCAAATCTTTACATCTAGAAACATAATCTTTTAGCTGATTTTCATCATTTATTGACCTTGCTGGGAAGTGAGGAACTGGATTAAATCCCTCTTTAACTAACTCTCCAGATTGTTGAGCAGTCTCTTTATAATCACCTCCAGGTAGCATTGTTACATAAACATCTTTTACCTTAGGCAACGTACTTAAATCAGTTTTAGGACCTATTTCTAAAGAAAAATTCATAACTAAATTCTTAATTATTTTATATTCCGTGTCTATAAAAATATTAAACAGCTGAACACATTGTAACCCATTGTCATGATCCGAAAATTTAATTAAATTTAGTCATGGAAAATAAATTATCTCAAATTACAGAATTATTCTCCAAAACAAGACAGCAAACGCTATCTCTGTGCGAGAACTTAGAGGCTGAGGATATGGTCATACAGCCCAGCAAAAATGTTAGCCCACTTAAGTGGCATCTTGGTCACACCACATGGTTCTTCGAAAAATTCATCTTGTCAGAATTAGATGATAGTTACAAACCTTTTAACAAAGATTACAATTACATATTTAATTCATATTATAATTCTGTGGGTGAGTACAATCCTCGAAATAAGAGAGGTTCACTAAATAGACCCATCTTAAAAGATGTTGTAAAATATAGACACTATGTAACTGAAAATATTATTGATTTTTTAAAAAGGACAAAAAATAACAGGACATCATTTTTAGTTGAACTAGGTTCAAATCACGAACAACAGCATCAAGAATTAATGTTAATGGATATTAAAAATATTTTTTACAACAATCCATTGATGCCGACTTATAATTCTAACGATGATAAACCAGCTGTTAAAGAAAAAAATGAATTAACATTAGAAATCGCTAAGAAATTTAAATATGGAAACGACGAAGATATTTTTTGTTACGATAATGAATTACCGGTATCTGAAACGCAATTAGATCCTTTTAAATTGTATTCATTTGTTACTAATGGAGAGTGGAAAGAATTTATTAATGATGGTGGATATAAAAATCATGAGTTTTGGTTATCTGATGGATGGGACTTTGTAAATAATAATAAATTGGAAAGACCAATGTATTGGATAGATAATAATAATTATTTTACATTAAATGGTGTAAAAAAAATTGATAATGAAAAACCAGTTTCCCATATAAGTTTTTATGAAGCCGATGCTTTTGCAAGATACAAAAACAAAAGATTACCAACCGAATTTGAACTAGAGTATTTTTTAAAACAATCTGAGAAAAAAGGTAATTTTTTAGAAAATAAAATTTTTCATGAAGTAGAGGAAAAAGCAGACGATGTTTATGGAAATTTATGGGCTTGGACAAGTAGTAATTACACGCCTTACAAAAAATACAAACCTTATGAAGGAAATCTAGGAGAATATAATAATAAATTTATGTGCAATCAGTTTGTCTTAAAAGGTGGCTCACATTCTACATCTATTAATCACATCAGAGCATCTTATAGAAATTTCTTTTACCCAAGTGATACTTGGCAGTTTTGCGGTGTCAGACTAGCTGATGATATCTAGTGACTAATTTAAAATTAATAAACATAAACAATCAAATTCAAGATGATAAAAAATTAATCTTACAAGGATTATTAAATAAAAAACAAAAATATTTACTGCCAAAATATTTTTATGATGAAAAAGGTTCGAAGTTATTTAATAAAATAACAAACCTTAAAGAATATTACCCAACAAACAAAGAGTTAGAAATACTAGGTAGTTCACAAAAAGAGATAAGAAAGAAATTACCAATTCATTCAACAATTGTAGAATTCGGAAGTGGCTCAAATAAAAAAATCAACAAATTTATAAATTCATTAAGCAAACCCAAAGAATATATTCCTATAGATATTAGTAAGGAATATTTGTTTGAAAATGCATCAATAATTGCAAAAAAATTCTCAGATTTAAAAGTAACAGCAATATGTGCTGACTTTAGTCAGACCAATAGATTAAATAAAATTTTAAAAAATAAAAAAAAAATAGTCAGTTTTTTTCCAGGATCTACCATAGGAAATTATTTACCCAAAAATGCAAATAAAATATTAAAAAATTTTTCAAAAATCATAGGTAAAAATTCTTATTTAGTAATTGGGGTAGATTTAATCAAAAATAAGAAGACCCTTGAAAATGCTTATAATGATAAATTGAGAGTAACAGCTAAATTTAATAAAAATATATTAAATGTAGTAAACAAAATTTGTAATTCAAAATTTCAAACGAAAGATTTTGAACATAAAGCGTTCTACAATTTAAAAAAAAATAGAATTGAAATGCATCTTATCTCGAAAAAAAATTTCACATTAAAAATTAATAAAAAGAATATTAAATTTACTAAAGATGAAACCATTCATACTGAAAATTCTCATAAATATTCAAAAAATAATTTTGTTAAATTAGTTAATAAATCTGGCTTTAAAGTCTTAAAATATTTTACTGATAAAAAAAATTATTTTGGAGTTTTTTTATTAAAAGTGAAGTAAGTTTTATTATGGCGCAAAAAGACGTAGGTAACAAAATTCCCATCTACAAGTTGAAAGACACCGATGAAGTAATGAAATATTACGATGAGTGGGGAGATGGTAATAAATATGACAAAGACATGGTCGATTGGAATTACACAGGACCAAAAGAGACAACAAAAGTATTTTCAGAATTTCAAAAAAATAAAGAAGCAAAAATTTATGATGCTGGTTGTGGTACCGGACTAGTGGGTGTTGAATTAAAAAAATATGGTTTTAAAAATTTTCATGGGGCAGATCTTTCGAAAAAGTTATTAGAATTGGTACCGAATGATCTTTATGAGGAGCTTGAACAAGTAGACTTGAATAAACCCATTAATAAAAAAGATGACGAATATGACTCAGTTATGTGCGTTGGTACATTTACTTTTGGACATGTAAAGCCACCAGCTTTGGAGGAATTTATCAGGATTACAAAGAATGATGGATTTATCTGTTTTACTATTAATGAGGGAATACACGAAGAATATGGTTTTGATAAAAAAATTGAACAACTTAAGGAGCAAAATAAATGGAAAGAAATAAAATTTTTTAAATCAGATTACATTGCGAGCAAAGACGTAAATGCTTGGTTAGGGTTATATCAAGTGATAAAATAAACTATGTCAGAAATTTACAATATTATAGATAAACAAAAGTTAGATATTGTATCTAAACCAATTAGTGAAGCTCATGGTTTACCAAATGAATGTTACATCAGTAAAGAATATACTTTAATTGAAAGAAAAAAATTATTTGAAGATAAGTGGATCGTCATTGGAGTTGGAAGTTCTATTCCAGACGAAGGTGATGTGAAACCAATTGATTTACTTGGAATACCCTTACTTATTGTTAGAACAAAAAATAAAGAAATAAAAGTTTTTAATAATATTTGTAGTCATAGAGGAGTTAAATTAGTTAAAGAAGCTGGCAAAATTAGAAATGTTATGAGGTGCTCATATCATTCGTGGTCTTATGATTTAGAAGGTAAATTAATTGCTACACCTCACATAGGAGGCATGAATATTCATCAAACACCTGAATTTGATAAATCAAAAAGTAATTTAAAAGAGATAAGATCATATATTTGGTTAGATCTAATTATGATTAATATTAACAACAATGAAATTTCATTTGAGAATTACATTAGTCCTTTAAGTGAAAGATGGGAAAAATTTTGGCCTTTGAAAGATAGAGAATTAATTTATCATGCAAATGATTATGGTTATTTTAAATTAGATGCAAAATGTAATTGGAAATTTGCAATTGAAAATTATTGTGAGAGCTATCATTTGCCTTGGGTACATCCAGGTTTAAATTCTTATTCAAAATTAGAGGATCACTATCATATTCAAGGACTGCCAAATCGTTTCGCTGGACAAGGAACAGTTGTTTACAATCCAAGATTTGAAGGAAATGAAAAGTTTCCTTGTTTCCCTAACTGGCCGAAAGATAAAGAAAATATAGCTGAGTACGTAGCACTTTTTCCTAACGTAATGTTAGGAATTCACAAAGATCATTATTATGCTTATTGGTTAGAGCCAATCAATCATGAGTTTACAATAGAACATATGGAAATTTATTATGTAGGAGATGAAGCAGCAAATTCAACAAAATATAAATCCCTAAGACAAAAAAATCACAAACAATGGGAAGATATTCAAAAAGAAGATGTAGATATAATTCAAAGTATGCAAATAGGTAGAAACTCTCCAGCTTATAATGGTGGTAATTTTTCTCCAAAGATGGACAATCCTACACATCATTTTCATAAGTGGGTTGCTGGTAATTTAATTTAAAGTTAAAACCTAAAAATGAAAATTATATTAATTATGGGACTTCCAGGCGCAGGGAAAACTACATTAGCTGATGAACTTGCTCCCTTATTGAATGCAAAAAGATTAAATGCAGATGAAGTAAGAAAAGCTGCAAACGATTGGGATTTTTCAGAAGAGGGAAGAACAAGACAAGCAAAAAGAATGGCTGACTTTGCATTAAAATTAAATGATGAAGGAAATTATGTGATTGCGGATTTTATTTGCCCAACTCCAAAGGCAAGAAGTTTATTTCCTGCAGATTATGTAGTTTGGGTAGATACTATAAAAGAAGGTAGGTTTGATGACACTAATAAAATGTTTGTTAAACCAGAAAAATATGATTTTCATGTTACATCGCAAGATGCTAAGTCTTGGGCACCAAAGATTTTAAAGGAGATAAAAAAATGACGTATCAATGGGACAATAAAAAACCAACTGCTCAAATGTTAGGAAGATGGCAACCGTTTCATGATGGTCACTATACTCTATTTAAGGAAATTATAAAAAAAACAGGACAAGTATGTATTCAAATTAGAGATGTACAAGGTGTTGATGATAATCCATTTGATTTTGAAACAGTTAAGAAAAATATTGAAGAAAAACTTAATCCAGAGTTTGAGGGTAGGTTCAAAATTATGCTTGTCCCTAATATTACAAATATTTGTTATGGAAGAAGTGTTGGATATAAAATTGAAGAAATAGTTTTGTCTGAAGAAATCCAAAAAATTTCAGCAACTAAAATTAGAGCCAAGATGAGAGAAGAAGGTAAATTAAAATAAGTGACTGTAAAAATAAATAAAGTATCACCGGGTGTTAAAAGAGTTTTAATTAATGATCCAAAAACTTATAATTCCTTATCATACAATACTCTTTCGTCTTTATTAAATGCATTCAAAAAATTAGATAACGATAAAGAAACTAGAGTTATTATTTTAGAAGGGGCTGGCAAAGGATTTAGTGCAGGTCACAATTTAAAAGAGGTAAGAGGTATAAAAAATAGATCTAATCATCTAAAACTGTTTAAACTTTGTTCAAAACTTATGATGCAAATTGTTGAAGGAAACAAACCAGTGATAGCTAAAGTACATGGAGCAGCTTACGCAGCTGGATGTCAATTAGCAGCAAGTTGTGATCTTGCATATAGTACAAACTCAGCAACATTTGCAACACCTGGAGTAAAAATTGGATTATTTTGCAGTACTCCAATGGTCGCTGTCAGTCGAAAAATCAGTAGAAAAAGAATGATGGAAATGCTACTTACCGGTGATCCAATTAGTGCAAAATATGCAAAGGAAATTGGATTAATTAATGATCATTACAGTCCAAAAACTTTGAATAAAAAAGTTTTAGATATTGCAAAAAAAATATCTTCAAAATCAAATTTAACCATCAAAATAGGTAAAAAAGGTTTTTATAAACAATTAGAAATGCCATTAGGTAAAGCTTATGATTACACAAGTAAGATGATGACACTTAATATGTCATCTTATGATGCCAAAGAGGGTATTAGTGCTTTTATTGAAAAAAGAAATCCAAGTTGGAAAAACAAATAACCATTAAGTTGAAGTCACTTAAAAAAAAGTTTAAGTTGTAATCAAAGGAGAAAATCAATCATGGATGGATGCTGTGGTCCTGGATATGCTAGTCCTGCAGAAGCAATAAAAGCGCCAAAAGAAAAGCTTTTATATACAATAGCTATCTACACAGGGACGGGAATACAAAAACCAGACTATTTAGCAACTGTCGATGTTGATCCTCAAAGCCCCACATATTCTAAAGTAATTCATAGACTTGAAATGCCAGGTATTGGTGATGAATTGCATCACATGGGATGGAATGCATGTTCTTCTTGCCATGGTGACTCAAACATGAGCAGAAAATATTTATTAGTTCCAGGTGTTAGATCAAATAATATTTATGTTGTTGATACTGCATCCGATCCTAGAGCTCCAAAAATACATAAAGTAGTAGATGGATCTGAAATAAAGAAAAAAACTAATTTATCAGGACCACATACAGTTCATTGCCTAGGTTCTGAAATTATCATTTCTTTTCTTGGAGACGCTCGAGGAGAAGCACCAGGAGGATATTTACATTTGAATAAAGATTTTGAAATTGTAGGTAGATGGGAAAATTCAATGGGAGACATACCTTTTAGTTATGACTTCTGGTACCAACCAAGACATAATGTGATGGTTAGTTCTGAATGGGCGGCTCCTAATACTTTTATGCCTGGATTTGATTTAGAGGAAGTTGGTCATTTGAAATATGGTAGACGACTTCATGTCTGGGATTTTAAAAAAAAAGAGCCAGTTCAAACAATGTATTTAGGTGAAGATGGTTTAATACCATTAGAAGTAAAATTTATGCATAATCCCGACAGTAGTCATGGATTTTGCGGTGCAGCGCTAAGCGCAAATGTAATTCATTTTTGGAAATCAAAAGAGGGAAAATGGGAATGGGAAAAAATAATTGATGTTGAAAATGAACCACATCCTGATTGGCCAATCCCTGTACCTGGAGTTATGTCAGCGATATTAGTTTCAATGGATGATAAATATCTCTATATAAATAATTGGCTTCATGGAGATATGAGGCAATATGATATTACAGATCCGCACAAACCTAAATTAACTGGTCAAGTTTGGATGGGTGGATTGTTAGGAAAGGCTCCAGAAGTAAACGGTGTCAAAATTGCTGGTGGACCTCAAATGTATCAATTATCCTTAGATGGTAAAAGAATGTATGTAACAACATCATTATTTTCTACATGGGATAATCAATTTTATCCTGAAATAAGAAAGCAGGGTGGAGCAATGATTATGATTGATTGTGATGTTGAAAATGGTGGGATGAAAATTAATAAAGATTTTATTGTTGATTTTGGTAAAGAACCAAATGGACCTAGTAGGTGCCATGAAAGTAGATATCCAGGTGGAGATTGCACAAGCGACATCTGGCTATGACAAAGATTACAATCTCAAACAGAAATAACAGTGCATTTGAAGTCAGTGGAAAAAAACCTTTATTAAACGAATTAAGAGATCAAGGTGTCGATCTTCCATACGGATGTCAGTATGGGGGATGTATTACATGTGCAGCTAAACTAATTAATGGAGAAGTAGATCAACGTTCTCAAGTTGCTTTAAACAATAGACAAATCAATGATGGATATATTATTTTATGTGTTGCTAAAGCAAAAACAGATTGCACAATTGAGATAGGAGTTGAAAGTCATGATAAATTGTATCGAAATCCTTTCCTAGATCCTTTAGAACCTCATGAATTAAAAGCAGATATCGCGAGTAAAAAGGAAGAAAAAAAATAAACATGAACCACAACGAACCTTATAGCGCTGAATATTTAAAAGATATTTTAAGCTCAGTTAAGACAATTGCTATGGTTGGTGCTAGCCCAGATAAAACTAAATTTAGTTATGGTGTGCTAAGAGTTTTGCATGAAACTGGTTATGACATGATACCTGTAAATCCTAAACCAGGTATAAAGGAAATTAGAAATTTAAAAGTTTATCCAAATTTATCTGCTATCGATAGACCTGTTGATATGGTTGAAGTATTTAGAAAATCTGAGGATCTTTATGGAATTGCTGAAGAGGCAATATCAATTGGAGCAAAAGTATTATGGGGACAAATCGGTGTAATTAATCATGATGCAGCAAAAATTGCTGAAGATGCAGGTTTAAAAGTAGTTATGAATAGATGTCCAAAAATTGAACTCTTCAGACCATTTTGGAAACCGCGACTAGATCTTAAAATTTAAATCAAATTATGGATACAACACTTTTAGATGAAAAAATAAAAGAACTATATTTAAGTTATAGGACGATAGCAATTGTCGGAGCAAGCCCAGACTCAAAAAAAACTTCCAATATAATAATGAAATATTTAAGAAATACAGGTTACAAAGTTTTTCCCGTTAATCCAGTAACAGATAATAAAATTATACATGGTGAACCAGTTTATAAAAAACTAACGGATATTAAAGATCATGTTGGAATTGTTAATGTTTTTAGACCTAGTGAGGAGGCTGAGGAAATAGCAAAACAAACAATAGAAATTGGTGCAAATGTATTATGGTTGCAATTAGGAATTCACAACGAAAATGCAGCTAAATTAGTCTCTCAAAATAAAATTTATTATATCTCTAATAAATGTATTAAAAACGAATACGATAGATTATTCAAAACTATATAATATCAAATTATTAAGTGTGATATTAAGACCTTTTATTTCATTTTAAATTTAAGATAAATTTAAAATATGAAATTCAAAATTTTATTTTTTTTAATTACATTTTTTTATTTTAATTCTTCATTTGCCGATGTTTTAAAACCAAGTGTGAATATAGATCCAAAACAAGTTGTTTTAATTCAATTAAAGGCATTAATGAAAAATGACAGTCCATATAAAGATAGAGGGATTGAGCAAACATGGGAATTTGCACATC
The DNA here is from genome assembly GCA_902543485.1 of uncultured Pelagibacteraceae bacterium. Lineage (GTDB taxonomy): Bacteria > Pseudomonadota > Alphaproteobacteria > Pelagibacterales > Pelagibacteraceae > Pelagibacter. Next base: position 132,599 of record CACBYP010000001.1, read on the forward strand.
CAAATAATCAAAGGATGACAGGTCCATTAGATAGATTTAAAAGAATGTTAAAAGGGGCTTCATACTCGATGCTGATTGATCACAAAGAAAATACAGTAACTGAAATTTACAAATCAACTACAATGGCAACTTATGAAGTTGTTGTCTTGGATAAGGACAAACAATATTTTAAATTTAAATGGAAAGTTGAAAAGAATAATAAAGAAGGCAATCTTTTAGATTGCTGGCTAACAACAGCGGTTTCACAACCAATACCAATGGGATCATCAATATAATGAAAAAGCCTCCAATGTATATTAGGTACGCAATTCTAATGTTTATATTATGCTTTCCAACAATTTCATCTACTCAACTTGGGTGGTATTTTTGGGGAAGTGAAGTTGGGATTAATATTGGCATGGTAGTAGGTACAATTTCTGTTATAGTTGCCGCTTATTTAATGTTCAGAATGGGTTGGCGTGACGCAGATGATGAATAATAGAATTTTGTTTCGTTAGTAATTAAAATTTAGTAGGAATCTGAGAATGAAATCCAAAGCAAAAGTTGTTGTAGTTGGTGGTGGAGTAGTAGGGGTTAGCGCACTCTATCACTTAGCAAAAAAAGGTTGGTCAGATGTTGCTTTAATTGAAAGAAAAGAACTAACATCAGGTTCAACTTGGCATGCAGCGGGCTTATTACCACTATTTAATATGAGTTATTCTGTAGGACAACTTCATAAGTATGCTGTCAATTTATATAAAACTTTAGAGGAAGAGACAGGTAAGAATGTAGGTTTCAGCGTTGTATCAAATATTAGATTAGCAAGTACTAAAGATAGAATGGATGAATACTTTCAATACGCAGGTGTTGCTCAAACAATAGGTGTTGATGTAAAATTTTTAACTCCAGACCAAGTTAAGGAAATCTGGCCATTATGTAATACATCAGATTTAGTAGGTGCAATACAACACCCCGAAGATGGATATATTCAACCAGCAGATTTAACACAAGCTCTTGCTACAGGCGCAAGAAATAGAGGAGCAGAAATTTATAGAAATACAAATGTTGTTGGAATGAAACAAACCAAAGATGGTTGGGTTGTTGAAACAGATAAAGGATCTATAGAGTGTGAACATATTATTTCTTGTTCAGGAAATTTTGCAAGACAAACTGGAAAGATGGTTGGTTTAGATATTCCAGTAATCCCAGTAGAACATCAATACATTGTTACTGAACCTCATCCAGAAATTCAAAAAAGAAAAAAAGATGGACTACCAGAAATGGGAGTTTTAAGAGATAGTGATAGCAGATGGTACATGAGAGAAGAAGCAGGTGGATTAATTTTAGGACCATATGAAGATGGAGCACCAGCTTGTTATGTAGATGGACCATCAAAAGATTCTGAATATGAATTATTTCAGGAAGATTTGGATAGATTGGCTCCACACATTGAAGGTGCAATACATAGAGTCCCTGCGTTTGGAGAGGTAGGAGTTAAGAAAGTTTATAACGGTGCAATTTGTTATACACCTGATGGTAACCCAATTGTTGGTCCTGCTTGGGGATTGAAAAATTTTTGGATAAATGAAGGTCATAGTTTTGGTATCACTGCAGCAGGTGGAGCAGGATGGCAACTTGCTGAATGGATTGTAGATGGTGAACCCACAATTGATATGCTTGGTGTTGAACCAAGAAGGTATGGAGATTATTGCTCTAAATCATATTTAAAAGCTAAAAATGAAGAAGCCTACAGTCACGTTTTCATAACTCACTTTCCTGATGAAGAAAGACCAGCAGCAAGACCATTAAGAACAGCGCCATGTTATGACAGAATGAAAAATTTAGGAGCAGTGTTTGGTCAAAAATTTGGATGGGAACGACCTAATTTTTTTGCAACTGATGGAATGGAGCAAAAAGATGATTGGTCATTTAGAAGATCAAAATGGTTCAATGCAATGGAAAAAGAATGCAAAAACGTAAAAGAAAATGTTGGTCTTTTGGATATGACTGCATTTGCAAAATGTAGAATTAAAGGACCTGGTGCTGAGGAATTTTTAGATAATTTAGTTGCAAACAAATTACCAAAAAAAGTTGGAAGAATTAATTTATGTCATGCTTTAAATACTAAAGGCGGAGTTCATTCTGAATTTACTATTATGAGAGAGTCACATGATAGCTTTTATTTAGTATCAGCAGGAGCTTTCCAAAGATTAGATCATGATTGGATTTTAAAATGGATGCCTTCAGACGGTTCAGTGCAGTTTGAAAATTTAACTAATAGTAATGGAGTTTTGGTTGTTTCAGGTCCAAAAGCAAGAGAGTTAATGCAAAGAGTTTCAAAAGATGATTTTTCAAATGAAAACTTTAAATGGCTAAGTGCAAAAATGGTTGATGTAGGGTACGCACCAGTAAATGCTATGAGAGTTAATTTTGTTGGTGAATTAGGATGGGAACTTCATCATCCAATTGAATATCAAAATCACATTTTTGATAAACTTATGGAAGCAGGACAAGATCTTGGACTAAAGCCATATGGTATTAGAGCAATGAATAGTTTGAGAGTAGAAAAATCGTATAAATTGGTTGGAACAGAACTATCAATAGAATACTCACCTTATGAAAGTGGTCTTGATAGATTTATACATCCTAATAAAGGAAGTTTTATTGGACTTGAAGCATTAAACAAGTGGAGAGAAAAAGGTTTTGATAACAAACTTGTTACCTTGGAGGTTCATAATCCAAAAGATGCAGATGTATTAGGCAACAATCCAATTTATGAAAATGGAAGTGTTATAGGAAGAGCTACAGGAGGAGATTTTGGTTTTAGAATTGGAAAATCATTAGCATTAGGTATGGTTAAACCAGAATTAGCAAATGTTGGACAAAAACTTAAAATTGAAATATTAGGTGAGAAATATGATGCTACAATTTTAGATGAAAGTCCTTACGATCCAGAAAACAATTTATTAAGAGCTTAATGAAAATATTAGTCGCAGTTAAAAGAGTTATTGATTACAACGTTCAAATAAGAGTTAAAGAAGATGGTTCTGGTGTTGTTACTGACAACGTTAAAATGTCAACAAATCCACCAGATGATAATGCAATAGAAGAAGCAGTAAAAATTAAAGAGGCTGGCAAAGCTAAAGAAATAGTTGCAATTACAATCGGTGAAGAAAAAGCTCAAGAAACTGTTAGAAAAGCATTAGCTGTTGGAGCGGATAGGGGAATACATGTCAAAGTTGATAATGTGATTGAGCCATTAGCAGTTTCAAAAATTTTGAAAAAAATTGTAGAAAAAGAAAATCCTGATTTGGTGTTTATGGGAAAACAAGCAATTGACGATGATTGTAATCAAACTGGTCAGATGCTTGCAGCTTTATTAAATTGGCCTCAAGCAACTTTTGCATCGAAAATTGAAGTTAAAGATAATGCATTAGAAGTAACTCGTGAAATTGATGAAGGTTTAGAAACTATTGAAGTAAATGTTCCAGCTATTGTTACATGTGATTTAAGACTAAATGAACCAAGATATGCTTCGCTTCCAAATATTATGAAAGCGAAGAAAAAACCAATAGAACAGTTAAATGCTTCAGATTTAGGAGTTGATATTAATCCTAGAATCGAACAAATTAAAGTTGAGGAACCACCAAAAAGAAAAGCTGGAATAAAAGTCGCTAGTGTAGAAGAATTAGTGCAAAAATTAAAAAATGAGGCTAAGGTAATTTAAATGTCAGTATTATTAATTGCAGAACATAATAATAAAGAGGTTAGACCATTTACCTATAATGCTATAACTGCAGCTTCTCAAATAAATGAGGATCTTCATGTTTTGGTTTTAGGTCATCAAGCTGATGATGTTGCAAAATCTTTATCTGAAGTTCCAAATGTAAAAAAAGTTATTCACGTTGATAATAAAATTTATGAAAACTACATTGCTGAAAATTATACAGCAGCAATAATTAAGCATGCAGAAAGTTATTCACATATTGTAAGCTCAGCAAATACATTTGGCAAAAATTTAATGCCAAGAATTGCAGCATTACTAGATACTTCGCAAGTGAGCGATATAATTAAAGTTATTTCTGAGGATACTTTTTTAAGACCAATTTATGCAGGAAATGCTTTTGCTACGGTTAAAAGTAATGACAAAAAAAAATGTGTTACTATTAGACCGACGTCGTTTGACCCTGCTGATAAGAGTGGTGGATCTGCTGAAATTACAAAATCTGATCCAGCAGAAGCTAGTTCATCAACTAAATTTCTAAAGAAAGAAGAAGTTAAGTCAGACAGACCAGAGCTTGGAACAGCTAGAATAGTTATTTCTGGTGGCAGAGGAATGCAAAATGGTGAAAATTTCAAATTAATAAGTGATATTGCGGATAAACTTAATGCAGCAATTGGTGCATCTAGAGCAGCAGTTGATGCAGGTTATATTACGAATGATCATCAAGTAGGACAAACGGGTAAAGTGGTAGTCCCAGATTTATATATTGCAGTTGGAATTTCAGGTGCGATACAGCACTTAGCAGGAATGAAAGAAAGCAAAGTTATTGTGGCTATAAATAAAGACGGTGAAGCTCCAATTTTTAGTGTCGCAGATTACGGATTAGAAGCAGATCTTTTTGAGGCTCTTCCTCAGTTTTTGTCAGAATTGAACAAATTAAACACTATACAAAAATAGCAAATACTGTAAGAAATTATCATTATGTCCAGAGAAGTGATGGAATACGATGTTGTCATCGTAGGTGGCGGACCATCAGGACTTTCAACTGCAATTAAATTAAAGCAGTTAAATCCAGATATTAATGTCTGCCTTTTAGAGAAAGCATCTGAAATAGGTGCACACATTTTATCAGGGAACGTGTTTGAAACACGTGCTTTAGACGAACTAATACCTAATTGGAAAGAATTAGATGCTCCCATTAAAACAAAAGTTACAAAAGAAAAATTTTTATTTTTAGGAAAACAAAAATCATTAAGTTGGCCAACATGGCTGCTTCCTAAGGTTCAACAAAATCATAACAATTATATTATAAGTCTTGCAAATCTTTGTAGATGGTTAGCAGAGAAGGCTGAAGGATTAGGAGTTGAAATATTCCCAGGATTTCCAGGAAGTGAAGTTTTATATAATGATGATGGATCAGTTAAAGGTATTGCAACTCAAGATATGGGTATCGACAAAGAGGGAAATAAAAAAGATACTTATGAACCAGGAATGGAATTACATGCAAAAGTTACAGTCTTTGCAGAAGGATGCAGAGGTCACTTAGGAAAAGAATTAATTAAGAAGTTTGAGTTGGATAAAGGTAAAAATCCTCAACAATATGGAATTGGTTTTAAAGAAATTTGGGAGATAAATGAAAAAAATCATACAGAAGGTTTAGTAATGCATACTGCTGGATGGCCTTTAGACAATAACACCTACGGTGGAAGTTTTATGTATCATGCAGAAAATAAACAAGTTTTTCTTGGTTACGTAATTGGATTAGATTACCAAAATCCTCATCTTTCACCTTTCGATGAATTCCAAAGATTTAAAACTCATCCAGATATAAAAAAAATAATTGAAGGTGGAAAAAGAATTACTTATGGCGCAAGAGCTTTAATTGAGGGAGGTATACAGAGTTTACCTCAGATGTTTATGCCAGGTGCTTTGTTAGTTGGATGTGACGCGGGAACGTTAAATATGCCTAAAATAAAAGGGTCTCATACTGCAATGAAAAGTGGAATGATCGCTGCAGAAACAATTTATGAGCATCTTACAAAAAATATAAATTTATCTACATATGAACAAAAATTTAAAGAAAGTTGGGTTTACAAAGAATTATATGAGGCGAGAAATGTAAAACCAAGTTTCTCTTGGGGTTTAATTCTAGGTATATTATTTACTGGAATTGACCAGATTTTATTTAGAGGAAAGCTTCCTTTCACATTAAAGCATAAACACGCTGATCATGAAGCTTTAAAACCAGCAGATAAAATGCCAAAAATTGATTATCCTAAGCCTGATAACGTTATTACTTTTGATAAAACTAGTTCGGTTTATTTAACAGGTACAATTCATGATGATAATCAGCCAGTCCACTTAAAACTTAAAGATCCAGATTTGCCAATAAAATATACTTTAGAAAAATTTGATGAGCCTGCACAAAGATATTGTCCAGCAGGAGTTTATGAAGTTCAAGAAGTAAATTCTGTTCAAAAATTTGTAATAAATGCACAAAATTGCATACATTGTAAAACTTGTGATATTAAAGAGCCATCTCAAAATATTACTTGGGTCACACCAGAAGGCGGAGGTGGACCTAAATACGGAAATATGTAATTAAGATAAATCGATTGCAAACTTTTTTAAGGTTTCAATTGGAATAAGCTTTAAAGTGTTTTTATGAGTTTTTTTTAAATAAATTGGACATCCTTTTCCAGCTTCTAAAGCTCGAGCATACCAGCCTGCACACACGCACCAACTATCTCCATCTTTTAAACCTGGAAAACCAAACTCAGGATGAGGTGTAATTAAATCATTGCCTGCTTCTTTACACCATTCTAAAAATTCAGTATTTACTTTTGCACAAACAGTGTGCACACCATGATCATTTTCATCTGTATTGCAACATCCGTCTCTATACCATCCTGTTAAAGGATCATTTGAACATAACTCTAAGTCTTCGTCTAAAACGTTTTTTTGTTTATCAGCCATGAAACAATCTTGTTAATTTTTTATCAATATCTATGTTAAAAGAAAATGATCTTCTTTCACCATCAGATTTAAATGGATATGCAGTATGCATTAAATTATTTGGGAATAAGATAAGATCACCAACTCTTGGTTTATGATTAAATATAGAATTATTTAAAAAAGATTTAGAACCATAAATAAAATCAATTGTTCCGTTAGTTTTAATTTTTTTATGTCCCTTTGTTAAATTGTTTGGAATTTTTAAATAACCAACTCCAGAAACATTGCCATCATGAAAATGAACAGGGTTATAATCATTTTTAAATTGTCTTACGACCCATAAATTCTTAATTTTAATATTTTTTGACTTCTTATTAAGATTTTTTTTTAAATATTGATTTACACTTTTAAAAATAAAACTTTTTAAATTTTTTTTAATAAATTTATTTTTTAATTCAATTTCTTGCTCAACTTGACCTACTAACTTTTTTGAGTAGTCATTTGATTTCAATTTTTTTTTATCTTTGATAATACTTTCAACTTCATCATTAATTTTTTTTACCATATTTAATGGAATTTTAACAACAGCAATTTTTGGTCCAAACGGACTTAAAACTTTCATTAATTTTTTATATTTTTGTTGGATTAGGTTGTCCTTTATAAACAACTTCTGGATCAAATTTTTTTTCTTCTTCTTCAAATTTCATTTCGATTTGTCTTGCATTATCAATTTTACCCAAAGGAACAGATCTGTAAAAACAGGATCTGTACCCAACGTGGCAACTAGAACCTTCGCCAATATCTACAGTCATCCACACTGCATCTTGATCATCATCAATTCGAATCTCTTTTACTTTTTGAACAAACCCACTTGTTTTTCCTTTATGCCAAATTGATTGCCTTGATCTGCTCCAGTAATGTGCTTCTTTGGTTTCAATAGTTAACTTGAAGGCTTCGACATTCATATACCCATGCATTAATATTTCTTTTGTTTTTGAGCATGTTGTAATGACTGGAATCAATCCATCATTGTCGAATTTAGGAGATAAAAGCTTGCCTTCTTCTATTTCTGCTACATTTTCTCTTTTTTTAAACATATATGTGGAATTATCTAACATAATAATAAATATAATAAATATTTTAAAATTAAGGTTTTATATATATAAAAGCACGTCATGAAATTAGTAAAAAACGAAAACGAAAAAAAAATTAATGAAGTAACTGACAAAGAAGCTGAAGAAGCTTTTGTCAAAATCCTTAAATGGTTAGGTGAAGATCCTACTAGAGAAGGTTTATTGGAAACTCCAAAAAGAGTTACAAAAGCATTTAAAGAATATTTCAAGGGATATAAAGAAGATCCTAAAGCAGTTTTAGATAAAACATTTGGTGATGTTGAAGGCTATAGCGATATGGTTGTTCAAAAAAATATCTCAGTACAAAGTCATTGCGAACATCACATGGCACCAATTATAGGAATTGCTCATGTAGCATATATTCCAAATCAAAGAGTTGTAGGATTAAGTAAAATAGCAAGAGTTGTAGAAGTATTTTCAAAAAGATTACAAACACAAGAAAGATTAACTGTTCAGATCGCTAATACTTTAATGGAGTCGTTGGATGCAAAAGGTGTTGCGGTTACAATAGATTCAACTCATCAGTGTATGACTATGAGAGGTATAAAAAAAGAGCAAGCTACCACAGTTACAAATTTTTATCTTGGACAGTTTAAAGACGATTTAAGTTATCAAAATAGATATTTGCGATTTATTGCAAAATAATATTTACTGATAAACATGGCGGACTCATTTAAAGCAGTTGTAATAAACAATCAGAACGAAAATTTTACAAGAGAAGTCAAAGAACTAAGTTTAGACCATTTTAAAGATGGGGAGGTGCTTGTTAAGATAGATTATTCTGATCTTAATTGGAAAGATGCAATGATACTAAAAGATGGTGGCAAATTAGTAAAAGAGTATCCAAGAATACCTGGCATAGATTTTTCTGGAATTGTTGCACAAGGTGATGGTGAAGAATTTAAAGAAGGAGACAGAGTTATATTAACAGGTTGTAGAGCAGGTGAACTTTTTGATGGTGGATATTCTCAATACGCAAAAGTTAAAAAAGATCATATTACAAAAACACCTGAGGGAATGACAAATAAACAAGCTATGATTCTAGGAACTGCTGGTCTTACAGGTTTGTTATGCGCCTTTGCAGTTAAAGCAAGAGAGGAACTATTGATGCAGTCAAAAGTAAACGATGTATTGGTAACAGGTTCTACTGGTGGTGTTGGAATGGTGGCAGTTATGGTTCTTGCAAAGATGGGAATTAATGTAACAGCTATAACCGGTAAACCAGATAAAGCAGATTACTTAAAAGAACTTGGTGCAAAAAACGTTATAGATCGTAAAGAATTTGAAAGTGAAGCAAGATTAATAGATAAAGGAACATGGGATGGAGTTGTAGATACCGTGGGTGGAAATATTTTATCGAATGCAATAGCTCAAACTAAACCAAAAGGAATTGTTGCCATATGTGGAAATGCTAGTGGTAATAAATTAAATACATCAGTAATTCCATTTATATTAAGAGCAGTCAAATTATGGGGAGTAGACTCTGTTAATATCAGTAAAAAAAGAAAAGAGTTTGTATGGGGAGAATTTCCTGCTTTGTTAGATTTTAATATTTTAGAAAAATCAGTAAATACTATTGGATTAGATGAATTATTAAATGTCTATCCAGATATATTAAAAGGAAATTTAAAACATAAAATAGTAGTGGATGTAAATAAATAATGGATTGGGATAAATTAAAGATATTTCATGCAGTTGCTGAGGCAGGTAGTTTTACAAGCGCAACTGTTATTCTAAACCTTAGCCAATCTGCAATTAGTAGACAGATTCAATCTTTAGAAGAAGATTTAAAAGTTAAATTATTTGAACGTCATGCAAGAGGCTTAACACTCACTGAAAATGGTGAATATGTATTTAAAACAGCACATGAAGTTATCTCTAAACTAAAAGAGGTAGAAACAACTTTAGGAGATAAAAAACACAAACCTTCAGGAAAACTATCAGTAACTACCGTAGTAAGTTTTGGAACAACTTGGCTGACACCAAGAATACAAGAATTTATGCAATTAAATCCCGAAATTGAAGTTGAACTCATATTTGATGATAGAGAGCTAGATTTAAGCACTAGACAAGCGGATATTGGTATATTTATGAGAAGACCAAAACAACTTAATTACATTCAAAAAAAGCTAATAGATATTAATTATCACATCTATGGATCACCAAAATACCTTGAAAAACATGGATATCCTAAAACAGTTAATGACTTAAATAAGCACAACTTTATTTCATTTGGTAGAGGAGCTCCATCTCCAGTTTATAATCCAGATTGGGCATTAAAACTTGGAATGAAAGATAATAAAAAAAGAAAAACTGTAATGAGAGTGAATAGTGTTTATGGTTTACTATTAGCTGTTCAAAGCGGAGTAGGATTAGCTGCAATACCAGATTATTTAACTGTCAAACAACCTAATATTGTTAAAGTTTTACCAAGCGTTCAAGGTCCAACTACAGAGGCACACTTTGTATATCCTCAATCACTTAAAAATGTTGCTAGAGTTCAAGCTTTTAGAAACTTCCTTTACAGTAAAATTTCTGAGTGGGAATTTTAAATAAATCATCAAAAAAACAGTATTAATTGCGATTGATTATCAATTGCGACAATATTGCAATTGATAATCATTTTCATTGAGAATAGTTATCATCCGCATTGCAGGACAAATTACGTTTAATATAAATATAAATTTAAGGAGCAAAATGAGAAAATTAACAATAATTTCATTGTTTTTTGCTTTAATTTCAAGTTTTACGATTGCAGCTGAGATCAATATTTTTAGTGCAAGACACTATGATTCTGACATTCAATTATATGAAAAGTTCACAGCAGCAACAGGAATTAAAGTAAACGTAGTATCAGGTAAAGATAAAGCCCTGCAGAAAAGAATTACAGAAGAGGGAGCAGACTGTGTTGGAGATTTATACATCACAGCTGATGCTGGAAGATTAGGTGCATTTGCAGCCAAAGGCATGATGCAAAACGCTGGTTGGTCAAAAGTTATTAAGGATGCTGTACCTGCACAATTTAGATCTGCTAAATGGACTGGAATAGCTAAGAGAGCAAGAATAATTTATTATTCACCTGAAAGAGTAAATGCAAACGAACTAAATGGCATGACTTACGAAGGTCTAGCTGATCCAAAATGGAAAGGTAGATTAGTAATAAGAAAATCTAATAACATTTATAACCAGTCTTTAGTTGCTTCACTAGTTAAGAATAATGGTAAAGCTAAAACTGCAGAATGGTCTAAAGCTGTTGTCGCAAATATGGCAAGAACTCCAAAAGGTAACGATCGTGCTCAAATCATGGCTGTAGCTGCTGGAGAAGCTGATATAGCTGTTGCAAACACATACTATCATGCGTTGATGTTATCTGGAAAAAAAGGCGCTGAACAACAAGAAGCAGCAAAAAAAGTAATGCCTTTTTTCCCTAATCAACAAGATAGAGGAACACACATTAATATAAGTGGAGCTGGTATGCTTAAACATGCACCAAACAAAACTAATGCTGTAAAATTAGTTGAGTTTTTATTATCAGAAGAGGCTCAAAATCATATTGTGAATAATACTTTTGAATATCCAATGATCGGTGGTGTAACACCTAATGATTTAGTTCCAGGCAAAGAGATGAACTTTGTAATGGATACTAAAACAAGTGTTAAGTCATATGGTGCAAAACAAGCAGATGCATTAGAAGTAATGTTGGCTGCAGGTTGGAAGTAAATGATAGCTGCTAAAAAAAAATTTACTACGGAAGTTGATTATAATAAATCTTCCAAAGCCTGTCCTGCATGTGCTTCGGAGTGTGAAAAAATCAATAAACGTGTAAATAATAGAAAATTGTCTGAAATTAAAACTAAGGAGGTTCCGCATATCCTAAAAGTATTTAATTTTTGATTTTCTAAAGTTTGTGCCTATGGTTTGGTCTCCTAAGCCATGGGCACTTTTGATTTTCATGATTATAAGGCGGATTATAATATATGAAATTTAATTCCTGGTACTTATCATCTTTTATAGTTTCATTTGTTGTTGCAATTCCAATTTTAACGGTGTTTGCAAGTTTCTTCCAAGAAACAACTAATTACTTTGATATTTTAAAAAATACATTTTTAATTGAATATATTTATAATTCCTTAATATTACTTTTAGGAGTTTTAGTTCTTACATTATTCTTAGGTGTTGGCAGTGCATATGTAGTTTCATTTTATGATTTTCCAGGCGTTAAATTTTTTAAATGGGCTTTAATATTATCTTTTGCAGTACCTGCTTACATTTATGCTTATTCATTAACTGCTTTTTTTGAAAACTTTGGAACACTATACTCAATATTGAAATCTTTATTTGGACCTGGTGAATATAATCAATCCATTCCAAAATTTGATGGTATGCTTGGTGCTATTTTATCTATTTCTTTTTCACTCTTTGGATATGTTTACGTTTTAACTAGAGCATCTTTTCATTATCAGTCTCAAAATTTAATAGAATTAGGACAAAATCTAGGTTTTTCAAAATATAAATCTTTCTTTAAAATCATTTTACCATCTGCAAGACCAGCTATAGTTGCGGGTTTAGCATTAGTTGCTATGGAAACATTATCAGATTTTGGAGCAGTATCATTTTTTGGAATAGCAACTCTTACTACTGGAATATACGATTCATGGATATCTTTTGATGATTTAGCTTTTGCAAATCAGCTCTCATTTTTTTTGCTATTATTTATATTAGGACTTTTTTTTATTGAGAATATCTCAAGAAAAAAAGCTCAATATCACTCTCCAGTTAAGGGAGGAATTAAAGAAAAGAAGAAAATTAAATTAAACTTTTCAAAAAGTTCTTTAGCATTCGGATTTTGTTTTTTAGTTTTTTTAGTCAGCTTTTTATTCCCTGTTTTACAAATGTTGTATTGGACAATAATTTTTCCAAAAAATTTATTTGATTTAAATACTTTTCAATTATTTATAAACACAATTTACTTGGTATTTTTATCAAGTCTTGTTCTCGTAATTTTTTCATTTATTTCAAATTATGGAAACAGAGTAACTAAAAGTAAATTCTTAAATTATCTTACAACATTTTCTATTACTGGTTATGCAATCCCTGGTGTAATTTTAGCTGTAGCATTCATCACTTTTATTGCTTGGTTTGATAATACTTTTATAAAAGCCTTTGAATTTAATTCTATAAAGAGAGTATTTATAGGATCTATTTTTGGTCTAGTAATAGTTTATTTTATCAGATTTTATTCATTAGCTTATAATGGATTGAAAACTGGTTATGAAAGAATAAATAGGTCAATTGATGAAAGTTCTTATCTTCTTGGTTACTCGAAAATAAAAACCTTTTTAGGAATTCATGTTCCTTATTTAAAAAATTCTGTTTTTCTTATAGGGATATTGATTACTATAGAAGTAATAAAAGAATTACCTATAACTTTGATATTGAGACCATTTAACTTTGAAACATTCGCTACAACAGCATATATTTTTGCATCTCAAGATCTCTTAGAGGCTGCAGCAGTTCCATCATTATTCTTGATATTAATTGCAAGTACATTTATTTTGATTACGTCTAAATTTATTTTGAAAGACTAATGGCTAATAATTTTTTTGAAATTGAAAATGTATCTTTTGCTGCTGGCGGCAAAAATAAAGTTAATAATGTTTCATTAAAAATTGAAAATGAAGGTGAAATAGTATGTCTGCTTGGTCCATCTGGCATAGGTAAAACCACAATATTAAGAACTATTGCAGGTTTAGAAAAAATTAATAAAGGTAAAATTAATCTAAAAGGCAGAACAATTTCTTCTGAAAATATTCATATCGAACCAGAAAATCGTAATATTGCTCTATCATTTCAAGAGAACAGCTTATTTCCTCATTACAATATAGAAAAAAATATTAATCTTGGTTCAGATAGAGTGAAAGATGATAAAAAAATACAAACTAAAGAAGTAATTAATTTTTTAAACTTAAACAAAATATTAAATAAATTTCCGCATGAGATAAGTGCTGGCGAAGCCCAAAGAGCATCTCTAGCAAGATCTTTAGTTTCTCAACCTGATTTATTAATGCTTGATGAGCCATTATCTAATGTAGATCAAAGTTTTAAGGAGGAAATTCAAGTTGAATTAAAACAAATTTTAACAAATTCTAAAATAACTACAATAATTGTAACACACGATTCTTATGAAGCTTTTTATTTAGGCAGTAAATGTGGAATAATATTAGATGGTGAATTAAAGCAATATGATGATCCATATAATGTTTATCATTTGCCAAATTCAGTAGAGGTAGTTAATTTTTTAAATAGAGGCACATTAATACCAGCAGAAGTTACCAGTCCGAAAAGTCTTGAAAATGAAGATTTAGGTACAATAACTGGAAATTTCGCTAGACCGTTCCCAATAGGATCTAAAGTAAAACTGTTAATACAGCCAGAGGACTTACAGCATGATGATGCGAGCAATCTTAAACTTGAAGTAGTAGATAGAAAATTCAGAGGATCAAATTTTATTTATACATTAAAAACATTAAGTAATAAATTAATACCAGTTTTTGTGCATTCTCATCATATTCATCAACATGAAGTCGATGAAAAATTTGGTATAAAAAGACCCATCCATATCGATCATATTGTTTGCTTTTAAATTTAATCGTATAAATCACATTAAGTATGAAAGAGTTACCTAAAAGTACTAAAGTAGTTGTTATAGGGGGTGGTGTTGCTGGAACATCATGTGCTTATCATCTGGCAAAATTTGGATGGAAAGATGTTGTTTTAGTTGAAAGAGATTTACTTACTTCAGGAACTACTTGGCATGCAGCAGGTCTTCTAGGTCAATTAGGTGCATCATCAACAATTACAAAAATAAGAAAATATTCTTTAGATCTTTATAAAGATTTAGAAAAAACTACAGGTCTATCAACTGGAATGAAGCAAAATGGTGCAATCACAGTTGCATCTACCAAAGAAAGAATGCAAGAACTACTAAGACAAGCAACAACTGCTCAATTATCAGATGTTGAAGTAGAAGTTATCAATAAAAAACGTTTAAAGGAATTGTATCCTGTATTACATAGTGAAGATATTCTAGGTGGTATTTACATGCCGAAAGATGGTCAAGCAGATCCAGTTGGAGTAACTAATGTGCTTGCAAAAGCGGCAAGAATGGAGGGCGCAAGGATTTTTGAAAAAACACCTGTAAAAAAAATTTTAATTAAAAATTCTAGAATTAGTGGGGTAGAAACTGATAAAGGTGTCATCGATTGTGAATACGTTGTTATGGCAACAGGAATGTGGTCAAGACAATTAGGCGAAGAAATAAATGTAAGTGTGCCACTATATCCAAACGAGCATTTTTATATCATTACAGAACCAATAAAAGATTTACCTCAAAATCTTCCAGTGCTGAGAGATTATAATGCTTGTTTATATTTAAAAGAAGATGCAGGAAAAATGCTCGTAGGTATTTTTGAACCAAAAGCAAAACCAGCATTTAAAGACACAGGAAGAGTACCAGACAATTTTTCATTTGGTGAACTGCCAGATGATTTTGATCATTTTGAACCTTACTTAGAAAAATCATTTCATAGATTGCCAATGTTAGAAAGTGCAGGAATAAGAAAATTCTTCTCTGGTCCAGAGTCTTTTACTCCAGATACTCAATATTTATTAGGCGAAACTCCTGAAGTTAAAAATCTATATACATGTTGTGGTTTTAATAGCATTGGGATTGCTAGCTCAGGAGGAGCGGGTAGAGTTACTGCCGAGTGGATGATCAATGGACATATTAATGAAGATTTATTTTCAGTGGATATTAAAAGGTTTCAAAAATTCCACTCTTCAAAAAACTTCATTATGGAAAGGGTAACTGAAACTCTTGGAGATCTGTACGGAATGCATTGGCCATTTAAACAGCACAATACATCAAGAAATCAAAAACTTTTACCTTATCACGAGGAATTAAAAAATGCTGGAGCTTGTTTTGGAGTTGCAGGAGGTTTTGAAAGACCAATGTGGTATTCATTAAATGGTAAAGAGCCTAATTATAAATATAGTTTTAATTATCAAAATTGGTACCCATCAGCAAAGCATGAAACTTTAAATGCAAGAAAAAATGTTGGACTTTTTGATTTTTCAACTTTTTCAAAGTTTGATTTAAAAGGGGAAAAAACTCATCAAGAACTTCAAAAGTTATGTACCGCTAACATTAAAAACGAAGTTGGTAAAACAACATATACTCATATGCTGAATGAAGATGGTGGAATAGAAACAGATTTAACCGTTGTATGTATGGATAAAAACTTTTTTAGAGTTGTAAGCTCTGCAGCTACAAGAGAACACGATAAATACCATATCTTAAAATATTTAGATGAAGACGTATCTTTTGAAGATGTAACAGAAGATATTTGTTGTCTAGGATTGTTTGGTCCAAAGAGTAGAGAGATGATCTCGAAAATAAGCAATGATGATTTTAGTAACGATAAATTTAAGTTTGGAACTGGGAAGTTCATAATGATAAATGACATTAAAATTTGGGCTCAACGACTTTCTTACGTTGGTGAATTAGGATTTGAGCTTTATGTTGACTCAAGTTTAGCTAAGGATTTATATGAAATTCTAATTGAAGAGGGGAAAAACTTCAAATTATCTCATTGTGGAATGCATGCAATGGATATTATGAGAATGGAAAGTGGATTTGTTCACTGGGGACATGATATTTCACCTGAAGAAAATCAGTATCAAGCAGGTTTAAAATTTGCAATTAGTTATAAAAAAAATGTCAACTTTATTGGAAAAGATGCTTTATTGAAAATTAAAGACCAAAAATTAGATAAGAGGATGATGATGTTTACCCTTAAAGACAGCAAACCTGGTGAGCCACTTTTACTACATGAAGAACCTATTTATATGGATGACAAAATAATTGGTAGAACAACTTCAGGAAATTATTCTTTTTGTTTTGATAAAAATCTTTCTTTTGGATATGTCAACTCTGGAAATACAGTTGAAACATTAAAAGACAAAAAAATATATATTGAAATTGAAAAACAAAAATATCCAGTTGAGGTGTTAGAAAAACCCTTAAATAATAAAGATTTTAAGAACTAATTTTCTTTTTTCTACTTTCAGCCTGAACAAATAATATTCCAAAAACAATTATTCCAATAACTCCAAAAGTTTTATTAAAATCGAAAGGTACTCCAAATATATAAAAATTGATTAATGTTGACCAAATTAATTGTGAATATTGAAAATTAGTAACAAAAGATAAATTTGATAACTGAATTGCAAATATAATTAAAAGGTGGCTAGTAAAACCTAATACACCTAGAAATACTAACCAAATCCACAACTTTTTATTCTCAATAGGAGTCCAGTCTAACATTACATAAATAGAGAAAACAATGGCTCCTACAACAGCAGCATAAAATAACGCCACTAAAGGATCATTATTACCAGAAATAAATTTTGTAAAAAATTGATATAAAGCCCAACATACTGGTGGTACCAAAGGAAAAATTAAGTCTAAACTTAAGACTTTCATACTAGGACTCATTGAATAAATTATACACCCGAAGCTTAATAACATTAAAATTATACCTTTAGATGAAAGAATATCTTTTAAAAACAATGCCGTTAAGATTGATACTATTAATGGAGCTGAGAAGAAAACTACATAGATATCGACAAGGTCAAATTTTTGTAAAGAATGAATGAAAAAAAAAGTAGCAAAAACCATTAATATAGATCTAATAATATTAATTTTAAAATTGCTTTTTAAGTTTAACTTAGGTTTTAATATCGCAAATAAAATTAAAATAATCACAAAGTGAAAAAAAAATCTGCCCCAAATTACTTGATTTAACGGCATTAATGTTCCCAGATGTTTTGCAGTAGAATCTTGGCAAACTAAAATAAAAAATCCAGATATAGATAAAATTATAACTTTGGTAATAGATTTATTTTTAAGAAAATTCATAATTTTGATTAAATTTTAGACTGAACTAAGATTATCTAAAATTCTTTTTGAGCACTGTTCTGTATTACTAGAGCCTTGAAGATCTTTTGTTCGACTGTCTTTATCTTTAAGAGTTAATTCGATTGATTTTACTATTCTATCAGAAGCTTCTTTTTCACCCAAGTAATTTAGCATCATTGCAGCTGACCAAATCTGTCCCACTGGATTGGCTATCCCTTGGCCTGCAATATCTGGTGCAGATCCATGTACAGGTTCAAATAATGACGGGTATTTATTTGTTGGATTGATATTTCCAGATGGTGCAATTCCAATAGTTCCAGTACAAGCTGGTCCTAGATCAGATAGAATATCCCCAAAAAGGTTCGATGCGACTATCACATCAAAGCGTTCAGGACTTAAAACAAATCTAGCAGCTAATATATCGATATGGTATTGATCAGCTTCAACATCAGGATAATTTTTTTTATTTTCATTAAATCTTTCATCCCAATAAGGCATTGTAATAGATATTCCATTTGATTTTGTAGCACTTGTTAATTTTTTTCTTTTCCTTTTCTTAGCTAATTCAAAAGCAAATTGTTGAACTCTATCTATTCCATATTTTGACATTACTGTTTCTTGAATAACAACCTCTCTATCAGTTCCCTGATACATTCTTCCACCGACTGATGAGTATTCTCCTTCGGTATTTTCTCTAACAATTATCATGTCAATATCACCAGGTTTTTTTTTAGCTAATGGAGCATTAACACCCTCAAAAAGCTTTACAGGTCTTAAATTAATAAATTGATCAAACTCTCTTCTAAATTTTAATAATGAACCCCAAAGTGTAATATGGTCAGGGTATTTATCTGGCATACCAACCGCACCAAAAAAAATTGCATCATGTTTAGTTAATTTATCTTTCCAGTCATCTGGCATCATTTTTCCATGCTTTTCATAATAATCACATGATGCGAAATCATAATCCTCTATCTTTAATTTGAATTGATGTTGCTGAGAAATTTCTTTTAAAATTTTTTGTGCTTCAGGTACAACTTCTTTACCAATGCCGTCACCAGCAATTGACGCTATAGAATACTCTTTCATTTATTTAGTGAATGTATCGTTAAATTGCTTAGTAACTCTTACAAAAGTTGTGCACTTACTTAATTGTTTTAAAGAGGGTGCCCCAACATATGTACAACTGCTTCTTACACCACCTAAAATATTTAAAATGGTATCATTAATTTTACCACGGTACTTAACTCTTACTGTTCTGCCTTCGCTACTTCTGTAGTCTGATAGTCCACCATAATGTTTGTTATTCGCAGTTTCAGAACTTGATCCGTAAAATTCAACATACTTTGAGCCATTAGATTTTACTAATTTTCCTTTACCTTCATCATGACCTGCAAACATTCCTCCAAGCATAACAAAATCAGCTCCTCCACCAAATGCTTTAGCAACATCACCTGGACATGTACATCCACCATCTGCAATAATATGTGCACCTAATCCATGCGCTGCATCAGCACATTCTATTACCGCACTTAACTGAGGATAGCCAACCCCAGTTTGTATTCTTGTTGTACACACACTCCCTGGTCCAATTCCAACTTTCACAATATCTGCTCCTGATAAAATTAATTCTTGAGTCATATCTGCAGTAACAACATTACCTGCTATGATTGTTTTCGTTGGATATTTATCCCTAACAGATTTTAAAAATTTACTAAAATGCTCTGAATAACCGTTAGCAACATCAATGCATATAAATTTAATGAAACTAAATTCTTTTAAAACTTTATCTAAATTTTGAAAATCCTCTTTTTTTGTTCCAATACTTAAAGCTACATTTGGATATATTGATTTAATTTTTTTAAATTGTTTTATTTTTTTAACATCATGCTGTTTTGTTAAGCATGTAATCATTCCATATTCAGATAATTTTTCAGCAACACCAAGAACACCTACACCATCCATATTAGCTGCCATTATAGGAATTCCAGACCATTCATTTTTACTGTATTTAAAACGATAAGTTCGTTTTAAATTAACATCTTTTCTACTTTTAAGAGTGCTTCTTTTAGGCCTAAAAAGTACGTCGGAATAATCTAGTTTTAGCTCTTCTTCAATTCTCACAAAAATGAAGGTATACATCCAATGAATGATAATTCAATTTAATAATTAAGCTTATTAACGTTGTATTTGAACAATTTTAAAATTATTTGTTGAATTATAAAAATATAAATTAAGATAAATAAATGTTTGAAGGTTTTAAGAGTAAATACGTAAAAGTAAAAAAAGGTAAAGTCTTTTGCAAAGTTAAAGGAGATGGTCCTCCTTTATTATTGCTCCATGGTTACCCTCAAACGCATTTAATGTGGCATAAAACAGCTCCAGAGTTATCTAAAATTTTTACAGTTGTTGCAGCAGACCTAAGAGGTTATGGAAATAGTTTAGCTCCACCATCTGACAGTAAACATTTTAATTATTCTAAAAGAGAAATGGCGAGTGACATGAAACAAATGATGGTAAAATTGGGGTATGCCAAGTTTTTTGTTGCAGGCCATGATAGGGGTGGAAGAGTTGCTCATAGATTGGCAAGAGATCACAGAAAAAACGTACTTGCTCTCAGCGTTTTAGATATTTGTCCAACTTTAGATATGTACGAACTAACAACTAGAGATTTTGCAAAAGCTTACTTCCATTGGTTTTTCTTAATTCAACCAAAATGGCTACCTGAAAGAATGATAATGAGTGATCCAAGAAAATGGATGAAGTATTGCTTGGATAAATGGTCTGGCAATCATAAATTTGGAAAAGTTGAAGAGGGTTACATAAAGTGCTTTAAACAACCAAAGAGAATACATGGATCATGTGAAGATTATAGAGCATCTGCTACAATTGATCTTGATCATGACAGACATGATAGAAAGAAAAAATTAAATATTCCAGTTCAAGTATTATGGGGAAAAAATGGTGTTATAGGCAAACAATTTAAACCGATTAAAATTTGGCAAAAATATTCAAATAAAAAAGTTGTTGGAGTTGCTGTTAAATCTGGACATTTTATACCAGAGCAAAATCCCAAAGAAACAATTAAACAATTAAAAAGTTTTTTTTTAAAAAATGCTTAAAATTATTCCTAATAAAAAAAATATAGGCGCAGAATTAGTCTGCGATTTAAATAAAATTAATAATTCTTCACTAAAAAAAATTAAATCTGCCTTATCGAAATATGGAATGATTTATTTTAGAAACCAAAAATTAAGCTCTAATCATTATGTAAAATTTGCAAAAAAATTTGGAAAACTAGCAAACTATCCAAGACTTAAAGGATTGAATAAAAAATATCCTCAAATAACTGTTGTTCAAAGAAAATCAACTGACAAAGGCCCTAGTTTTGGAGAGCAATTTCATACTGATTCAATTTATACTAAAAAACCGCCTAGATTTACTATGTTACTTTCTAAATTAGTTCCAAAAAAAGGTCAGGCAAACACAGATTTCTGTTCCCAATATTTAGCTTATGAAAAATTACCAACTAAATTTAAAAGAAGGTTTAAGAACGAAAAATGTATATTTTCATCAGAAGGACCTATTTCTGTAACAAGATTAGAAAGAGAGAAAGAAAAGGGGAAAAAAGCTAAAGAACTTATTTCAAAGCATAAATTAATTAGAAAAATAAATAGTAAATATACTTTATACTGTAGTCCTGGACACTTTATTCGTTTTAATAACAGCAAAATTGACAAAAAATTAAAAACTTATTTATTTAAACACCAATTAAAAAAAAGTTTTCAATATTCTTTAGAATGGGAAAAGAACCAATTAGCCATTTGGGATAATAGATCTATGCTTCATCAAGCAACAGCTTTTAAAGGTAATAGAATTATGCATAGAATTACTGTCCAATAATGTTTCAAGTATTCCTAGGATTAACTCCATTTATTGGTGTCACTCTTATTGGTTATATTTTAGGATATATTAAAATATTCGATTTACAGAAGGCTAGAATATTTAATTTATTTTCATTTTATATAGCGGTACCAGCTTTAATCATAAAACTAGTTGCGC
Source organism: uncultured Pelagibacteraceae bacterium (assembly GCA_902543485.1). Classification (GTDB taxonomy): domain Bacteria; phylum Pseudomonadota; class Alphaproteobacteria; order Pelagibacterales; family Pelagibacteraceae; genus Pelagibacter. Next base: position 154,431 of record CACBYP010000001.1, read on the forward strand.
AAAGTGACATTGGTGAAATAGATGTATCTCAAATTTCATCATATTTTTTAATGCAGTTAACAAGTGGAATATTTGCTTTTTTATTAACTAAAAATACTTTTAAAAGGTCAATTCAGGAGTCTATTATTTGGGCTTTAACTGTTGCTTTATCCAATCACGTAATATTAGTCTTACCTATTGCGGAAATATTTTTTGCAGGAAGTACGATAACTCAAATATCAGGTATTATTTTAATGGATAGTGTAGTTTTACTATCCATAGTTAGTTTCTTTTTAGAACTTACTGTAAAAAAAAGAATTAAATTATTTCAGTTTTTAAGAAATTTAATATTAAATCCGATGATATTAGCAATATTAATTGGATTGATTATAAGAATTTCAAAGATCAATATAGACGAAACACCATTTGAGTATATTCTTCAAAGACTGGCTGCATGTGTGATGCCAGTTGGTTTATTTGCAATTGGTATCATTCTATCTTTTTATTCAAAAAAAGTTTTCAATAAATTAACAATTACTATCTCAATATTGAAACTCATTGTATCACCATTGATTTTGCTGATCTTAGGTTACACATTTTTTAGCTTATCAAATCCAATCAATTTTGCTGGAGCTTTGTTGGTTAGTGTTGGCCCATGTGGAGCCACCTCAATTGTTATGTGCTCTGCATATAATGTAAGTCCAGAAAATATTATTAAAGCAATATTTATTTCAACATTTGCTTCAATATTTACTTTTTTATTTACTATAAATTTATTAAATTAAAAATTATGTATAAAAAAATATTTAGCATTCTTTTCATTTTTCTTTTTTTATCATCGATCTCAATAGCCAAAGATAAAATAGATGAAACCATTGATAAAACTACTGATTTTTTAAAATCTATAACTAAGAAAAGCTTGAATAAATCCCAAACAGCAGAATTTTTAAATAATTATGCAATAACATTAGAAGATGAGAGGAATCAAGGTGTTGTAACTTATATATTTGATGAAAAAAATTATAAAAGATACCAAGATGGAAAAGTTATTTCAGAAGATGGATGGAGATTTACAAATTTAGGTAAGTTAAGAGTTTTTTCAGGTGATATTAAATTAACTTGGAAATTTAAACTTGATAAGCAAAACGTAATAGTAATTAAAACTAAATTTCAACCACTTGGAAAAGAATATCCTTTTACTTATCAATTAAAAGATAAGTTCTTTGAACAAATAAATTAAATGTCAAAAAGATATAGTGGAAAATCATTTAAAGACTCTAGTGTGATGAAAAAAGCTAAACTTTCTCTAAAGGAAAAACGAAAAATTAAAAAAGATAAGAAAAAGAACAAGTGAAATCTTGTTTGCATCAAAAAATAAAAGTAGTATAAACCAACAATTATTTACGGCGGGGTAGCTCAGTTGGTTAGAGCGCGGGACTCATAAGCCCGAGGTCAGTGGTTCGATCCCACTTCCCGCTACCATTATTTAATTGCTATTACATTTAAACTTATAGGAAAACCATAAGGTTTGAATTCACTAGTATCATTAAACAAACCAAATGAACCAACTTTATTAATTTTTGAAAAACCCGCTGCACTGAGATAATCATACATAAACTCATAGTTCCATCCAAAATAGTGATAATCATAATTATCAACCTGTCCACCAAAAATCATTCGCATGGTATGGAATTTTATTTTTTTATTTGCGATTGGAGATACAAAAAAATGACAAAGAATATCCATATCTGGCACGGAAACATAAAACTTTCCATCTTTCTTTAAAATTCTGTAAATACCTTTTAATGTATTATGAATTTTTTTTTGATCAATATGTTCAATTATATGACTAGCATAAATTTCTTCTATGCTTTCATCCTCAAATTGACTTAGATCCTCTATATTTCCAACAATATCAACATCAGGTTTCTTTTGTGCGTTAAAGTTTTTCCAACCATCTTTTTTTGTTAAGCCGCCGATATTTATTTTCATATGAAACTTTAACAGAAATTTAAAAACACTAAAATTGAAAAATTCCTGTTACACATATAACTTTATTATTGGGTAATTTTACTATTTCTTATTTTTGGAGATAATCAATATTGAAAAAAATATAATATCACAAAACATGATCCCGAGTTAAGTGTTTTGGTTCCACTTTACGAAACCATTAATGACCAGGAAAATCTAAAAGATTTTCAACTTTATATCCTTTTTTTAAAAGATTATCAGTACCACCAAGATCAAATAAATTAATTACAAAAATAAAACCTGCTACATTACTTTTTGATATTTCAATTAATTTAGCTGCCGCATCTGCGGTTCCGCCAGTTGCAATTAAATCATCAATAATTAATACATTATCGTTTTCATTAAATGAATCTTTGTGAACTTCAATTGTAGCTGTTCCATATTCTAGTTCAAAATCTACAGAGTGTACTTCTGCAGGTAATTTATTTTTTTTTCTTAACATTATAAATGGCTTATCTAAGATATACGAAATAGCAGAAGCAAACACAAAGCCTCGGGATTCTACTGCAGCTATTTTATCAAAATTAAATTTTTTAGATCTCTCTACAATTTGATTTATACACTCTTTGAAAGCCTTTTCGTTTTTAATTAGAGTTGTGATGTCTCTAAATAGAATTCCCTTTTTAGGATAGTCTTTAATTGATCTAATATGTTCTTTTAAATCCATAAAACTTAATTATAATCTAAAACGTATTATGGCAAATAATAAATTAGCAATTATTGGTGGAAGTGGCCTATATGATGTTGAAGAGTTTAAAGATAGAGAAACTTTAGATTTAAACACTCCATGGGGGAAACCCTCAGATTTAATATTAAAAGCTAAATATAATAATAAAGAAATTTATTTTTTACCAAGACATGGAAAAGGTCATTTTATTTCTCCATCAAAAATAAATTTTAGAGCAAATATTGATGCTCTTAAACAACTAGGTATCACAGACATAGTTTCTGTTTCAGCCGTTGGATCTTTAAAAGAAGATTTACCCCCAGGTAAATTTGTTATCGTTGACCAATTCATTGATAGAACTTTTGCAAGAAACAAAACTTTTTTCGATGATGAGATTGTTGCTCATGTATCAATGGCACACCCAACCTCAAATGGGCTGATGAATGCTTGTGAAGATGCTATTAAAAAAGAAAATATAACTTATCAAAGAGGTGGAACTTATGTTGTAATGGAAGGTCCACAATTCTCTACATTAGCAGAGTCAAATCTATATAGATCATGGAAAGCAGATGTTATTGGAATGACAAATATGCCAGAAGCCAAGCTAGCAAGAGAAGCTGAAATCAGATATGCTTCTGTATCGATGGTAACAGATTATGATTGCTGGCATCCAGATCATGAAAATGTTGATGTTCAACAAGTTATAAAAGTACTCTTAGATAATGCCGCGAAAGCAAAAAATATGATTAAAAATTTGATAGATAACTTTGAAAATCACATAGATCCTAATGATCCAACTAATAATTGCTTAGATGTAGCAATAATTACAGCTCCAGAAAAAAGAACACAAAAAACTAAAAATAAATTAAAAACAATTGCAGGAAGAGTTTTAAATATATGAAGAAACTATTTTTAATTTCATTATTTTTGATTATTTCTAATTTAGCTTACGCTAATGGTAAAATTTTAAAAAGTGGATTTTTTACTAAATCAGCCTCAGTAGAGGAGGGTATGGACGTAAAAGATCCAAAAAACAAAATTATAATTATTTATAATCATGGTCAAAATTCAAATGATAAAGCACACAAGAATGAATGTATTTGGGTAAATCAAATAAGAAATCAAGCTTCATTAGTTGATGATGAAATTAATGGCAAAAAAATTATGGTTTATAATTTCTGCTCAAATGATTTTGCAGGTGATATGTCATTAAAAAAACACTGGTGGAAGTCCAAAACTCCTTATGTAGGTAAACATAAGTTAGACAAAAGGATTGAAAAAAATTTAGAATTAGTTGAAAAATTTATAGAAATAGGAGTACCTAGAAAACAAATTATTATTTCAGGACATTCCTGTGGAGGATTATTAACCTTAATGTTGTTGTCTGCTCATCCCGAAAAAGTTGGTGGTGGAATATCATATATGCAAGCTTGCTTTGGTAAGCTTTCTAAAAGTTATAAAGTAAAAAAAGTAGGTCCTGAAAAGGCATTAGCAAAATTTGCTAAAAAATACCCGGGCCCTGCTGAATTAAGAGCAAGACAAATTAATAATATTAAAAATTCTGAAAATGTTCCTGTTCTAGCTTTTACGCATCCAAAAGATAAGTTTGAAGGTCTGTTATCTGACTGGTTAGAAGAAGTTCCAGGAGTTAAAAGAATTGTTATTTCTAAAGATTATAAAATTAACGGAAAATCTTGTGCTGTCAAAGGAGTTGATTGGCAAAAAAATATCTCAGCTCAGAAAAATCCAGGTCATGAAATGAACCAGGCTGATTGTTTTCAATATTATAATCCAACAATTAAAGAATACATTGCTTCAAGAATAAAATAATGAAAATTAATGGTGTTGAATATAAAACGATTTGGTTTGATGAAGAAAAACAAATTGTAAAAATTATAGATCAGACAAAGCTGCCACATAAATTTATAATAAAAGAATTAAGTTCAGTTAAAGACGCTGTAAATGCTATCAAAACAATGGAGGTCCGAGGTGCACCATTAATTGGAGGCACAGCTGCATTTGGATTGGTTTTAGCTATAAAAGAAAATAACAGTTTAGATTTTATTAAAAAAAGTTCAGAGGAATTAGTTGCATCTAGACCAACAGCAATAAATCTTCAATGGGCAGTTCACAGAATGAATAACAAATTGTCATTTGTTGAGCCTGTAGATTTATTTAAAGTTGCACTCAATGAAGCTAAGGAAATTTGTAAAGAGGATGAGGGATTTTGTGAAAGTATTGGTAAAAATGGATTAAATATTATTGAAGATATATATAATAAAAAGAAAGATACCGTAAATATTCTTACACATTGCAATGCAGGTTGGTTAGCCACAATAAATTGGGGAACAGCTACATCTCCTATTTATCATGCACATAAAAAAGGAATACCAATACATGTTTGGGTAGATGAAACTAGACCAAGAAATCAAGGAGCAAACCTTACATCATATGAACTTAATGAAGAAGAAATTCCAAATACTATTATAGCAGATAATACAGGTGGAATATTAATGCAAAGAGGACAGGTTGATATGTGTATTGTTGGAACAGATAGAACATTATCTAATGGAGATGTATGCAATAAAATTGGAACCTATTTAAAAGCCCTTGCAGCTCATGATAATAAGATACCTTTTTATGTTGCTTTACCAAGTTCAACGATAGATTGGAATTTAAAAAACTCTAAAGATATTCCAATAGAAGAAAGAGATCCAAAAGAACTTTCCCATGTGGATGGAATTAACAAAGATAATAAAGTTGATAAAGTTTTAATATATCCTGAAAAAAGTAAATCATTAAATTTAGCCTTTGATGTAACACCCGCTAAATATGTTACTGCATTAATAACAGAAAAGGGAGTTTGTGATGCTTCTTCTGAAGGATTAAAAAAGTTATTTAATTAATTATCTTAAAGACGCAGCAATATTTCCACCGTCTACGGTTAATACTGCTCCAGTTGATTTTTTTGATATCGCAAGATGATAAAAAGCTTTGGCCACATCATCTGCTTTAACTTCGCTTAACAGTAGATTGCCACTCATATATTGATCTGTGGTTACTTCTCTAGCCTTTGCCCTTTGTTTAATCATTTTATCATTTAATAAACCACTTCTAATTCTATCAGCGTTAACACCATTTGATCTAATACCAAGGTGTCCATAATCAATTGCATATTGCTTACACAAATTTAATAGCGCAGACTTTGGCAATCCGTATGGTCCAAAATTTTTACCAGGATTAACTGATTGCTTGGATATATTAAATAACAAACATCCATTTATATTTTGTTTTTTCATAATTTTTACAGCCTCTGATGCACAATTTTGATGTGAGAAAAAATTATCTTCAAAACTTTTTCGAAGTATTTTATCATTAACTTCTGCAATTGATCCACCAATAGCAGTACCAGCATTAGATATTAAAATATCTACACCCCCGTATATCTCCAAAATTTTATTAAATGCTTTTTTTACACTTTGTTTATTGGTTACATCACAATGAATACAAAGATCACTTATTTTTGTTTGTAAGTCATTTATCTTATTTTTATTAATATCAAGCAAAACAACTTCTGCTCCGTATTTTTTAAATAATTTATAGGTTGCTTTACCAATTTCACCAGTGCTACCAGTGATAACTACAACGTTGCCTTGCAACTCTTTTTTTGCTTTATTTAATTTTGCTTGTTCCAAGGACCAATACTCGACATCAAATAAGTCTTTTTTTGATAAGAATTTATATCTGGACGTCTCTTCAACACTTGAAATTACATTGGCATTAGTTTGAGTTAAATCCCCTGCAATTTTTGCAGCTTTTAAGGTATCTCCTACTGTAAATAAACCAAAATTCTGAATAAGAATTACTCTAGGAGATGTATCAAGCATTACTTTTTTTTCTTTAGTTTTTTTCTTATTGGCTTCAAAATATTTTTTATATTTTTTCCGATATTCTTTGAATTTTTTTTCAGCTAAATTTTTAAATTCATCTAAAGTACAGTTTGCTTTTGGTGATATTACTAAAGGAAATGGTTTAACTCTTATAACATGATCAGGTGTAGCTGTTCCTTCGTGTGAATACCTATTTATATCTTTACCATTAATAAAATAATCTAACTTATTATTTTTTTTAAAATTTAAGATAAATTTGTTATCATTTTTTTCAGATAAAAGACCTCTCAATATAGGAGCTATATCTGCAGTTGAGAAATTAAATTTAGTTTTCTTTATCTGTTTTACTTTTTTCTTTTTTAGTTTGGTTAAAGTTTTTTCAGCATCAGATATATACTTAATCATTAAACTGTAAGCATCTTTTGCATTATCAGCAAATGTAAAAATACCGTGGTTTAATAAAATTAAACAGTTTATATTTGGGTTTTTAGAATAAACTTCATTTATTTTTTGCGCTAATTTAAATCCTGGCATTACATAGGGTACTATTGCAGTTTTTTTACCAAATATTTTTTTTGATAGTATTTCTCCATTTGGTCTATTAGTAATTTTCATAATTGCATCTGAGTGAGTGTGATCGACAAATTTAAATGGTAAAAATGCATGTAAAAAAGTTTCAACTGATGGATTAGGTGATTTTGTATCTATCAAATTTTTTTTTTGAAAAGCAACCATGTCATCATCAGAGAGCGTTTTCTTTTTTTTCATAGTAAGCAATGGATTTAATTTAACAGCTGGCAAACCTGCTGGTTCAATTTCAGCCATATCCCATCCGCTGCCTTTTACGCAAAGAACATCATAATATTTACCATCTATATCTTTGATTTTTGTCTTAACGGATGTATTGCCACCACCATGTAATACTAATTCTGGATTTCTTCCTAGAAGCCTGGTTGTATAAACTCTTAAAGCCATATCTTCAGAATGACCTAATTTCTTATACTTTTTAATATATTTTTTAGCTTCGTTTTCTGACCAATTGTTTTTCAATGTTAATCCTCGATAAATTATTATAATAGTTTTTTGTTTGAAAGAAGTAAAAAATTTCGTTAGTTAAAAAAATAAATATTAGATTTTTATGGAAAAAGTTGGGGAACATATAACACTGGATATAGTTGGAACTAAAAAGGAATATACTCCCGAATTTTATGAAAAGTTAGTATATAAAATTGCTAAAGCAGCAAAAGTAACAGTTTTAAAAATTTCAAAATATAAATTCGAGCCACAAGGATTTACATTAGTCGCTTTGCTTGCTGAAAGCCACATTAGTTTTCATACTTTCCCAGAAAAAGAAATTGTAAGCTTTGATTTTTTTACATGTGGAAAAGTATCACCTAAAGTTTCTCTAGATATAATAAAAGACGAAATGGAACATACAAATATAATAATTAAAGAATTTGATAGAGATACTATTGATCTTTATCATGACAATTATAGTTCTCCAGGTTTAAAAAAATCATATGTTGTTAATAGAGTTTTAGAAAATTTTAAATCTAAAGTAGGCCAATATATTGAAATACTTGATTTAGAACAATTTGGAAAAGCTTTATTTATCGATAATGAAATACAAGTAGCTGAAAGCGATGAACATTTATATAGCTCAACCTTTGTAAATTCAGGTCTTAATTTAAATTCAAACAAAGAAAAAGCTGCAATTATTGGTGGAGGTGATGGTGGTGTTGCAAGAGAATGCATTTCACAAAACTTTGGCTTTATAGATTGGTATGAATTAGATCCTGAGGTTGTTGATGTATGTGATAAACATTTAAGCAAAATTGGCGAGAAAGCTACTGAAAAGAATTCAGTTAAATGTGTTTGGGGAGATGCTTTTGAAAGTATTAAATCTGTTAAAGACAATACTTATGATCAAATATTTGTAGATCTAAATGATGATCAATTTTGCATAGATTTGGCTGCAAAAAATATGTCATCTTTAGAAAGAATTTTAAAACCTAAAGGTGTAATTACCGCTCAAGTAGGAAGTCAAGACAAAAAACCAAAACAAGTTGAAAATTGGTTAAATGTTTTTAATAAAAATTTTGGAAATACAAAACTTTCAAGAGTTTATATACCTAGTTTCGATTGTTCTTGGAATTTTTCCTCGTCAATAAATCATTAATTTTTCTTTTTAAAACAATAATTTTATGAAATAATCTTCAAAATTTTTGGAGGAAAAAATGAAAAAATTAAAAGTATTAGGACTTGGTATTTTGATATCGTCATTTCTAACAATTTCTTCAATTGCAGATCAAATTAAAATAGGAACCGAAGGCGCATATCCGCCTTGGAATTCTAAAGATTCAGCTGGAAATTTGATTGGCTTTGAAGTCGAATTAGCAAATGAATTATGTAAAATAATGAAACATGATTGCACTATAGTAGAGCAAGACTGGGATGGAATGATACCAGCTTTAGTCTCAAGAAAATTTGATGCCATCATGGCTGGAATGTCAATAACTGGTGAGAGAATGAAAACAATAAACTTTTCTCAAGGTTATGCTGATGAAGTTGCATCATTAGCTGTTATGAAAGGATCGAAAAACGAAGGCCTTAAAACAATGTCAGCTATAAATTTATCTGACGTAAGTGCTGATGAACAAGCAACACTAGACGTTTTGACCAAAGCATTTAAAGGCAAAACTATTGGTGTACAAACAGCAACAATTCACCAGAACTTCTTAGAGTCTGGTTTAATGGGTAATGTAAAAATAAGAACTTATAAAACTCAAGATGAAGTAAACTTAGATTTATCTGCTGGTAGAATAGATGCAGCATTAGCTGCAGCAGTTGCTTTTACAGATTATGCAGAAAAATCTGGTAAAGGAGTTGTATTAACTGGACCAACATTTGCAGGTGGAGATTTTGGTAATGGTGTTGGCGTAGGTATTAGAAAAGGTGACTCTAAACTTTTAAATGATTTTAATGCAGCAATTGATAAAGCTAGAGATGATGGCATTATTAGTAAGCTTGCTATAAAACATTTTGGTTTTGACGCCTCTATGTAATAAATTATTTATGGGTGGCTATAATTAGCCACCTATATTATGGAACTTCTATATTTTGGTGATAAAGGTTGGGGAGACGAGTTATTTTTCGCAACCTTAATGACAATTGCGGTCTCAATAACCGCGATGATAATTGGCTTTATATTTGCTGCTTTATTTACTCCATTAAAATTATCTAATAATAAATTTCTTAATTCTATTGGTAATGCATACACCACTGTTATTAGAGGTGTACCAGAGCTTCTAGTAATTTATTTATTTTTCTTTGGTGGAAGTGGAGCTATTATGTTTGTTGCTTCAATATTTGGCTATAATGATTATATCGAAATTAATGCTTTTTTAACTGGTTCATTTTCAATAGGGATAATATCGGGAGCGTATTCAACTGAAGTATTTAGAGGAGCCCTACAATCAATAGATAAAGGTCAGTTCGAAGCTGCAAAAGTTTTAGGTTTTGATAAATATATTTACTTCTTTAAAATTATTTTGCCTCAAATGCTAAGACTTGCAATTCCTAACTTAAGTAATGTTTGGCAAATTACATTAAAAGATACTTCTCTTATATCTGTAACTGGTTTAGTTGAAATAATGAGACAATCCTATATTGCAGCTGGTTCAACTAGAGATCCATTATTTTTTTACTCATTTGCAGCAATTTTATACTTGATGCTTACGTTTTTAAGTATGCAATTATTAAATAGATTAGAAACAAAATATAGCAAAGGTTATTGATGGATATTGAATTAATGATTAGTAGTTTTCCTAAGTTGTTAAACGCAACTTTGATTACTCTTAAACTACTATCTGTATCTCTATTTCTTGGTCTTTTTATTGGATTAGGTTTTGCAATCTTGAGAATGAATAATAATAAGTTGATTAATAAATTTGCTTACGGGTATTCATATATTTTTAGAGGAACACCTTTATTGGTTCAAATCTTCATAATATATTTTGGATTAGGTCAAATTGAATACTTAAGAACAACATTTTTGTGGGTAGTTTTAAAAGAACCATATTGGTGTGCAATAATAGCATTTTCATTAAACACTGGTGCTTACACATCAGAAATATTGAGATCAGCATTTCAAACTATAAAGCCAGGATATTTAGAAGCTGGAAGAAGCTTAGGTATACCTTCAAAAATTATTTTTACAAAAATACAAATTCCTATAGCAATTAAACAATCTTTACCAGCTTATGGTAATGAAATTATTTTAATGCTTAAAGGTACATCTTTGGCAAGTACAGTCACACTTATGGACTTAACTGGTGTTGCTAAATATATAATTTCAACTACGTTTAAGCCAGTAGAAGTATTTATTGTGGCAGGAGGTATTTATTTGTTTATGACTTTTATAATTCATAATGTTATTAAATATTTAGAAAAAAAATATGGGTTTCAAACATGAAAATAGCATGCATACAATTATCTAGTGGAGAAAATTATCAAAATAATTTTAAAGATATTGTTAAATATGTAAATCAAGCTATAAAAAATAAATCTGATTTAATTATTACACCTGAAACTTCTTCTTTGATGTCTAGTAGTAGAGAAATACTTTTTAAATATTCATATGAAATGAATAAAGATCCAATTTTGAAGAAAATTAGAGAGGTTTCAAAAAAATATAAGAAATGGATTTTACTCGGATCAATTTGTGTTAAGGTTAAAAATAAACTCAGAAATAGATCTATACTGGTTGGACCAAATGGAAAAATTGTCAAATATTATGATAAAATTAATATGTTTGATGTTAAAATTCCAAATAAAGAGCAACATAGAGAAAGTAAAACTTTTAAAGCAGGAAATAAATTAGTCACGGCTAATTTACCTTGGGGTAAAATAGGTTTTACAATCTGTTTTGATCTGAGATTTCCTGAACTTTATAGGAATTTATCAAAAAAAAATTTAAGTTTTATAGCCGTTCCATCAGCTTTCACAAAGTTTACGGGACAAAAACATTGGTTAACACTTTTAAGAGCAAGAGCGATTGAAAATTTTTGCTATATTTTTGCGCCAGCTCAAACAGGTAAAAATACACCCAAAAGAGAAACATTTGGTCATACAACAATTATTTCTCCAGATGGAAAAATTTTGGCATTAAAAAAATTAGGGAAGGGTGTAATTTATTCAAAAATTAACCCCAAGCTCTCTATGGATTTAAGAAAAATAATTCCAAGTTTAATTTAATTCCTACTATCAACAATCAATGTGTCTTTAGATCCACCACCTTGAGAACTATTAACTATTGTACTACCTTTTTTTAGAGCAACTCTAGTCAACCCACCAGTTGTAACATAAGTTGATTTACCTGTTAAAATAAAAGGTCTTAAATCTAAATGTCTTGGTTCAATGTTATCAGGTGTGATTGTTGGAACAGTAGAAAGAATTTCTAGTGGTTGTGCAATGTAATTCCTAGGATTTTTTTTGATATTTTTTATCATTTCTTCTTTTTCAGCTTTTGAGGCTTTTGGACCAATCATAATTCCGTACCCACCTGATGCATTTGAAGGTTTAACCACATACTTAGAGATATTATCTATAACGTGTTCTCTATTTTTTTTATCTCCACAGAGAAGAGTTTCAACTTGATCAATAATTGGTTGCTCTCCTAAATAGTAAATGATCATTTTATTAACATAAGAATAAACTGCTTTATCATCTGCAACTCCTGTTCCTAAAGCATTTATTATTCCAACATTTCCTTTTCTCCAACATTTGAACACACCAGGCACACCTAATAAGGATCCTTTAAAAAAAACTTTTGGATCCATAAAATTGTCATCTATTCGTCTATAAATACAATCTACTTTCAAAGGACCTTTAACGGTTTTCATGTAAACATGATCGTTTTCAACAAATAAATCTTTTCCTTCTACCAAGGCTATTCCCATTTGTTCAGCAAGAAAGGAGTGTTCAAAATAAGCAGAATTATAAATACCAGGTGTTAATAAAACCATGTGTGGGTTATTAGTCTTCTTTGGAATACACTCTGTCATACAATTATATAATTTATTTGCATATTGATGAACTGAGGAAACTTTATATCTTGTAAATAGTTCTGGAAAAATATCTCTCATAACCATTCTATTTTCCAGCATATATGAAACTCCAGAAGGAACTCTTAAGTTATCTTCAAGAACTAAAAAATCCCCATCAATATTTTTAATAAGATCAATCCCAGATATATTTGACCATGCTTTGTGTTTTGGTGAGAAACCTTCACACTCTTTTAAATACAATGGAGAATTAAAAATTAGTTCTTTAGGTATTACTTTGTCTTTAAATATTTTTTTTGCATTGTAGACGTCATCGATAAATAAATTTAGTGCCTTAACTCTTTGTGCAAGTCCTTTTGCAACCTTTAACCATTGACTTTTTGGTATAATTCTAGGAATGATGTCTAAAGGCCATTTTTTCTCTTCAGCTCTATTGTTTGCAGCATAAACTCTAAAATTTATTCCTCTAGCGCTTATTGTACTTTGACAATTTTTTTCTATTTCTTGTAATTTTTTTTTTCCATATTTTTCAAGTATACCTGCAATGATCTTAGCATGACTTCTCAACTTCTTCTCTTTACTGATATATCCATCAAAAGTTGATTTAGAATCATAATTTTTCCAAAAATCAGACATATTAACTTAATTTTTTTACATAAGAGTTAAATAAGCAAATGATTAAATTCGATATCTGATATGAAATAAATGGGTTTTAATGTAATCACATATAATTTAAATAGTTAACTTTAATATGACTTATTGTATTGGCATTAAAACAGAGACAGGACTAGTTTTTGCATCAGACTCCAGAACAAATGCAGGATTGGACAATGTAAATATATATTCTAAAATGCTTACACACGATGTTGGAGATAGAACAATAGTAATTGTTACATCAGGAAATCTCGGAACTTCTCAAGCAGTTTATAATTCAATAAAAAAAGATTTAAAAAGCGAAACAGGAATTATGAATTTAAATACGTGTAGTGATTTTGAGCAAATTGCCTCCTACATAGGTTCTCTCAATATTGAACATTCATCTCCTCAAGGAATTAACACTGATAGCGTTTTACTAGGTTCAACTTTTATTGTAGGTGGTCAAATAAAAGATCAACCACCAGAATTATATTTAGTTTACCCACAAGGCAATTATATTCGTCCAGCGGATAGCAAACCATATTTAGTTATAGGTGAAGTAAAATATGGAAAACCTATTTTAGATAGAGTAATCACACCAAAAGTCTCAATCGGAGATGCATCGAGATGTGCACTGATATCAATGGACTCAACATTAAAAAGTGATTTAACTGTTGGTCCACCAATAGATTTTGCAGTGATAAAAAAAGATGAAATCAAAATAGCATCACTTAAATGCTTAAATATGAATGACCCTGAATTTTCAAAAGTTTGTAATCAATGGTCACAAGGTATTTTCAAGATATTTGATTCTTTTCAAAGGTTTGACTGGGAATAAAACTAATATTTTGTGTATTCTTTAATTTCTTTAATTTTAGAACCAGTTTTATTATTTATTTCTAATTTTAATTTTGCCCGTTCATCATTTAGGAAATGAACATCTCTTGATAATTTAATAAATTTTTCACCAAAATCAGAATTTTTTTCACATAATCTTTTATCATCTTCTATTACCCAAAGCTTTGAATTAATTTCTTTAAGTGAATTATATAAACTTTCAATTTCACTGTAATTTTTAATATTTGTATTTAATTGATCTTGTAAAATTTTATATTCATCATTTATGAAATTTAGTTTTTCAGGATCTTTAATTTTTTCAGATTTAATTTCTAAAATTGAAATTTTATCCAGTAATTCTCCAACTGATACTTCTACTAAAATTTTATTCATATAAATCGATATTATGTTAAGTTGTTAAAAATATGTCTAATATACTTATTATAAAACATGGATCTTTAGGTGATATAGCGCAAGCAAGTGGTGCAATTCAAGATATATCTGATAATCATCCAAATGATAATCTTTATATACTATCAACCAAACCTTATTATGATTTATTAAAAAAAAATCCAAATATAACTGATGTCATTTTAGATAAACGACTCTCTAGGTTTAACTTAATTTATTTATATTTATTAATGAGAAAGATAAAAAAATATAAATTTATTAAAGTTTACGACCTTCAAAATTCTAAAAGAACTAGTTTTTATAAAAATATTCTCTTTCCAAAAGCAACGTCAGATATTTGGTCATCAACAGAAACAACACTTCCTGAAGGAACTAATAAGAATGATTTTGATAAAGACACTGTTCTAAACCGCTTTGAACATCAATTAAATTTTTCTGGAATTAAAACTAATCACGTAACTAAACCAGACTTTTCTTGGAGCTGTGAGGATATTTCAGAAATCAAAAAAAAATATAATTTAAACAAATATTTAATTTTATTCCCCTTTTCATCATCTCATTTAACTATAAAAAGATGGCCATATTATAATGAATTGATAAAAAAAATTAAATCTACTTTTAGAGATGAAATCCAAATTTTAATTGCCCCAGGTCCAAACGAAATCAAATTAGCTAATGATATTGATGCTAATATTATTTTAGATAATGATAAAGCGCTTAATATTTCTCAACTTTCGTCATTAATAAAAGAAAGTTATTTTGTAATATCGAACGATACTGGACCAGCACATATGGCTGCGCATTTAAATGTAAAAGGATTAGTTCTATTTGGATCGCATACTACTGCTAAAAAAGTTAGTATTGAACGAGAAAATTTTAAAGCAATTCAAGTTTCAGATTTAACCAAACTATCAGCAGATAAAGTATTTCAAAGAATGCAAGAAGCAATTAATTAGTTTTTCTAAATTTTGATAATAAAAAAGGCAAAAATAAAACTATTATGAAAATTCTTAAAAAATGATGGTAGCTCACAAATATTGGATCTATGTTATAAGCAACACTAATAACAACCATTTCATGAATTCCTCCAGGTGCAAAACTTAAAAAAGTTGGTATAAATTCAAATCCTATATAAGTGAGCAAATAAGCAGTTATCATTGCAACAATTACCAAAATTGAACTAACTATTATTCCATGAAATATAAAAAATAATAATTCTTTAATTTTTAATCCATTTAATCTGGTACCTAAAGCGGTGCCTAGAAATATAAATGCAATATTTATAAATGCATCTGGAAATCTGGCATTAATTATTTCAAAAGTATAAAAAGCACCAGATAAAGCCATTGCACCAACTAAAGTAGGTGATGGAATTTTATAATTTTTTAAGATGTTTGCAAAAATGAAACAAATTATTAACAGAAATAATATTTCTAAAAAATATCTTTCATTATAGATATTTTCATAGTTATAACCTGTCATTTCTGAGAAGCCTAAATTATTAATAAAAAAAATAGGCACAAAACTTACAATAAATATTACTCTTGTAGCCTGAGGGATCAAAACACCCTTATCGTTTTTTGATTTACCAAATTCTAACAATGCTGCAGATATTGGAACAAATGCGCCCGGAAGAGCTGCTAAAACTGAAATAAATTTACTAAATTTACAAACTTTAAAAAAATAATAACCAGCAAGAATAGTACTGACTATTGTGCAGATTAACATCGCTAATGACGAAAAAATCCATAGATGAATTTTATACAATAATGTTACATTTAAAGTTCCACCAAGAATTATACCAACAATTAAAAATATAGGATTTAATAATTTAGTTGGAAAAACTATTTTAAAATTTGTAAATGCGAAACATAAATTTAAACCTAGAGATCCTAATAACCAGGGCAAAGGTAGATTAATTAAAGTACCCAAGTATCCACCAACAAGTCCTATAAATAGAGCTTTATAACTACCTACTAAAGCTAAAATATATTCCTTTATGTTTTTGGAAAAATTATATTTGAGCATTGACTAAAATTTATAACTTATGTTTAATGATGGTTTCATAAATATAATAAGAGAGGAAATAATGAAACTAATTAAAACTTTTATTTCAGTTTTATTCTCTGCTTTCCTTCTATTTTCATCAACAAGTTCATTTGCAGTTGAAAAATTACATTTTTTAATTGGCGGTGGTGCTGGTGGTGGTTGGGATGGAACTGCTAGAGGTACTGGAGAAGCATTAACAAAAGCTGGTTTTTTGAAAAGTGCATCATTTGAAAACATGTCAGGTGGTGGAGGTGGTAAGGCTTTGGCTTACCTAATCAATAACGCTCCGAAAGATACAGTTTTAGTTCAGTCAACACCATTGGTGTTAAGATCCATTACAAGACACAAGGGTTATGTAAAAGGTACTGGCACTTTATCTTATAAAGATGTTAAACCAATTGCAGGTGTAATTGGAGATTATGGTGCAATAGTTGTTGCAAAAAATTCACCTATCAAAAATTTCAAAGATGCAGTTGATCAATATCAAAAAGATCCAAAGTCAATTAAAATGGCTGGAGGATCTGTAAGAGGAAGCATGGACCACTTAATTGGTGCGTTAGCTTTCCAAGCAGCTGGAGCTAATCCAAACGATGTTATCTATGTTCCATATGATGCTGGTGGAAAAGCGCTTGCTGGACTTTTATCTGGAGAAACTCAAATACTTTCAACAGGCTTAGGTGAAGTAATGGGTGCTAGAGATCAAGTAAGAATAATTGGTATCACAGCTCCTGAAAGAGTAGGTGATGCACCAGATGCTCCAACATTAAAAGAGCAAGGATATGATGTTCAGTTTGTTAACTGGAGAGGTTTCTTCGCACCAAAAAGTATGAGTATGAGTGACTATAACAAAATCTCTAAAATGCTTGGTGATGTTCAAAAGACACCAGAGTGGGAAGCTGTTAGAAAAAGAAATGCATGGGTAAATATTTATAACCCAGGTTCTAAATTTGATGCGTTTTTAGAAAAACAAACAGTTGAAATGACAGCTCTGATGAAAAAACTTGGAGTAATATAATCTTTATAGATTATTAAAGAATGTAAAGCAGTGAGAATAAGTCCTACAAAATTTATCTCACTGCTTTTTTTAGTTTTATCAGTATTTTATTTATACACTGCATACAACATTCAAGTATTTGCATTTGATGAGAACGCACCATTCAATGCTAGGACTTTCCCAATATATTTAGGTTGGGCAGGAATAATTTTATCGAGTTTAAAAATAATTTTACCTGAAAAAGTTACTACAGAGGTAAATCATAAACACTTAGATTACAAAAGTATAATTTATCTAATAATTATCTCACTAATATATGCAGCTGTAATTTTAAAAATTGGATACTTTATATCAACTTCTTTATTTCTTTTTGCATCTTATTATTTCTTAGGTGAAAGAAGATGGGGATTAATGTTTATTTTATCTTTTCCATTTGTTGCTGCATTTATGTATTTATTACATGGCTTATTAAACATTTATCTACGTGATCCTTTTTTAAAATACATTGGAGTTATGGGATGATCGAAGGAATACTTATCGGATTATCAACTGCTTTATCTCTAACAAATATTTTAATGGTGATGGTTGGATGTTTTGCGGGAACAATAATTGGAATGTTACCTGGACTTGGACCAATGACTGCAATAGCATTAATGATACCAATTACTTACGGCTTTGATCCATCAACAGGTTTAATTTTAATGGCAGGAGTTTACTATGGTGCAGTATTTGGAGGATCTACATCTTCTATTTTATTAAATGCACCTGGAATACCAGGAACTGTTGCTACTGCATTTGATGGTTATCCAATGGCACAACAAGGAAAAGCTGGTAAAGCTTTAGCAATAGCAGCCTATAGTTCATTTGCTGGAGGAACAATTTCTGCAATATTTTTATTAGTTGCAGCCCCTAGTTTGTCAAAAGTAAGTTTAGCTTTTAGGTCACCTGATTATTTTGCACTAATGATTTTAGGTTTAACTGCAATTTCTGCATTTTCATCTAAAGGACAGTTTTTAAAAGCAATGATGATGGTAGTTTTAGGATTGATGTTAGCAACTATAGGACAAGATTCTTTGTCAGATATTACAAGATTTACATTTAATAATATGAATTTAACTGATGGAATAAGTTTTGTATTAATTGTCATGGCAACATTTGCAATGAGTGAAGCTTTAACGATTATTTTTAGAGGGAAAGATCCGAACAGAGCTGCAAAACAAATCTCATTAACAGAACTAGGTTCAATTAAAGTAAATAAAGAGGAAACCATCAAAATGGCCAAAACAATACCTAGATCCTCAATACTTGGTTTCTTAATTGGCGTTTTACCTGGAGCAGGTGCAACAATTGCATCTTTCTTAGCTTATGGAATGGAGAGAAATTACGTAAACGAAGAAGAAAAACAAAAATTTGGAAAAGGTAGCGTTCATGGTTTGTCAGCACCAGAAACGGCAAATAACGCTGCTTGCTCTGGTTCTTTTGTACCATTGCTAACATTAGGAATTCCTGGAAGTGGAACAACTGCTGTAATGCTCGGAGCTCTTTTAGGATTTGGTATACAGCCTGGACCAAGACTTTATCAAACAAACCCTGAAATTTTTTGGTCGGTTATTATGTCAATGTATATTGGTATGGTTGTACTTTTAATTTTAAATTTGCCATTAATTCCCTATATCGCTAGAATTTTAGCGGTACCTAGAAATTACTTAATTCCTTTAATTTTATTTTTCTCAGTGACAGGAATTTATTTAATGTCATTTAATAATTTTGATATTTTTTTAATGATAGGTATTGCAGTGGTTGCAACATTTTTAAGGCTCTATGATTTTCCCATGCCACCTTTAATACTGGCTTTTGTACTCGGGGGACTAATGGAGGAAACATTGAGAAGATCACTATTAATAAGTGATGGTTCACCTAATTTTTTATGGGATAGGCCTATAACACTAATAATATTATTGATAACAGTAACAATTGTTGGTTGGCAAATTTTTTCAACTTTAAGAAAAAAAAATTAAATATAAATTTTATCAGCTAAGCCGTAACAAAGTATCCCACTTAGCACTGTTAAAATTCCTGAAGCAATGACACCTTCGCTATTTGTTTTTTCGTTGTGTCCAAGTTTATTGATATAAATTGTATATATCCCAATTAAAAAATATAAAACGTTTTGAGCAAAAATTAATGTAAAGAAACCCCATGTTCCTGCCAAACCATCTACTTTGATTAACATTATGTAAAGTGCCACTAAAATTGATGCAACAAAGGGTGCTCCAAAAAATCTAACCATCACAGCTGCAGAATGATCTATATTATATTGATCTAAAAATGATTTTGTTGCTACCACTGTTCTAAAAGCATAAACAGCGTAAACGATAAAATGAACGATAAAAATACTTAAATAAATTATTCCATTAAATTTATCTAACATGTTTTAATTTTATAAGATTCCTTTGTAGTTTTCAATTATCTTATCCCAAAGGAAATTTTTGGAGTGTGTTTTGCACTCTTTTCCAAATTCAATATATTTATTTCCCTCAAATAAATTATCTATACTTGAGTAAATTTCATCTAGACTGTTACCATCGCAAATTAACCCCGTTTTATTATGAATAATTGCATCAGAAGCACCACCATCTTTACCACCTATAGATGGAATTCCATATTGTGCAGCCTCAATGAAAGAAATACCAAAGCCCTCAACTGAGGTTTTGTGAATTATTGATGGCATTATAAAAATATTTGATTTTGCAATTAATGCATTTTTCAATTCATTAGAGATATCACTTAAAAAATTTACATATTTATCAAGATTTAATTCTATCACTAATTTTTTTAAATTTTCTTCTTCATCTCCATATCCTATACAGGTGTAAGTAATATCAGGGTATTTCTCTTTTAAATTACGGATAGCCATTATAACTTTTTCATGATTTTTTCTTTTATCAAATCTTGATACAGTAATTAGTCTTTGTTTTTTTCCTTTTAGAATTTCTTCTGCTTGTTTAAGGTCATCTTTTGGAATTTCTTCAACAGGATCTACACCTGGATTTATGACTATTAATCTTTTTTCTTCAACTCCAAGACTAACTGCTAAATTTTTTGTAAAATTTGAGTTTGCTACGACATGATCAACATTATTTAAAATCTCCAGAACTTTTTTGTTCAGTCTAGATCCTTTAGGGTGATTAATTTCTTTAGAGTGAATTAAACATATTTTCTTTTTTGGTGATTTTATAAGTTCTAAACTTTTCCAATGATCTGCAATGATACAATTTACATTTTTATTTTCATTTAAATATTCATTTATTAGTAGAGATTTTCTATATTTTCTTAATAATTTAACTCCGCTAACTCTTTCAATTGTAAATGAAACTTTATCATCAAACTTTTTATGATCTTCGTGATAATCGGCAAAAACTTTAACTATATCAAGTTTTGATAAAGATCTCGCTAATCCCCACATTAGATTTTGCATACCACCAACTTCAGGAGGGAAAGTTCTAGTTATTATTAAATACATTAATTAGATGACCACTTTATACCACAACCCATACTTGGGAATTGTTCTTCTGGACCTTTACCTGTTTCTGAAACTTGTTTCATAGCAATAAATAAATCACTATCTCCAGATCTCACAGGTTTTAATTCTCTTAATTCTCTAATTCTTCCTCTATATTGAAGACCAAAATCTTTATCATAACCAAAAAAATCAGGAGTACACACAGCATCATATTTTCTTGCAATGTCTTGTGTTTCATCAATTAGGTAAGGAAAATTAAACTTATGTTTAATTGCAAATTCTATCATTTTTTCAAAAGAGTCTTCTGGATAATTAATTGGATCATTAGAGCATATTGCAACTGAATTTATTCCTAAATCATTAAGTTTAGCACAATCCTCCACTACATCTTTTATAATTGCTTTTACATATGGACAATGATTACAAATAAACATTATCAAGGTTCCATTCTCACCTTTGATATCATTTAATGATATTAATTTTTTCTCTGTAGATTTTAATTCAAAATTTTCTGCTTTTTTTCCAAAATCACATACTGGTGTTTTAATAGGCATAATGTAATAATATATAAATTATGTTTTACGATTTGGAAGATAAAAAACCAAAAAACTCTGGCGAAAATTGGGTAGCACCAAATGCAACTATTATTGGAGATGTCACATTAGAAAAAAACTCTAGTGTTTGGTTTAATGCTGTAATTAGAGGGGATAATGAAAACATTCATGTTGGAGAAGGTTCAAATGTTCAAGACGGAAGCGTTTTGCATACTGACCCAGGATGTCCTTTAAGAATTGGTAAAGACGTAACCATCGGTCATATCGTTATGCTCCATGGATGTACAATTGGAGACAATAGTTTAATAGGTATTGGAGCCGTCATTTTAAATAATGCAAAAATAGGTAAAAACTGCATCATTGGTGCAAAAGCATTAATAACTGAAAACAAAGAAATTCCAGACAACTCATTAGTAGTTGGAGCTCCAGGAAGAGTAGTTAGAAAACTTACAGACGAAGAGATAGGTAAAATTACAGAGAACGCAAAACATTACCAAGATAATTGGAAAAGATACGTAAAAACTGTTTTTTAATATGTCAGCAGGGTATGTAATTGCACAATTAAGAGTAACTAATCCAGAAAATTATAAAGAGTACATTGAAAAAGTTAATCCAATTGTAAAAAAATTTGATGGAGAGTTTTTAGTTAGAAATGGCGAGTATCAAATTTTTGATGGGGAAACTGAATATCCAAGAATAATCATTTTAAAATTTCCAAGTTATGAGAGAGCTCTTGAGTGGTATAACTCAGAGGAATATAAACCAATAAAACAAATAAGATTGGATAATGCTGAGGGGACAAATATAATAATTAAGGGACTTTGAAAGATTAATCTTTTAGTGACAAAATTTTAAAATTTATTTTCAACTCTGGGAATTTTTTATCTATAATTAATTTAATTTTTTTAAAAGAATCCTTGTGAATTTTCTTTTCAATAGTTGAATTAAATTCTTTCTTTCCATTCACTATTTTAGCTGCACCACAATCTTCGTGATTAATTACAATTAATCTATTAATATTATGCAACTTTATCGAAGTTGATAAATTGTCCAAAAAAGTTGATTGCCATTTTTTAAATTTTTTAGAAGTTACACCAATGGCTGCTCCAGCAATAGTAAATGAGCTATATTTTCCAGTTAATTTCTTTTTTTTTAAGTAATTAAAAACTTTTGGCTGAAACCTTGGATCCATACATGACAAAACCATAGCTTCATATTTTTTCATTATGGTACCAACCAAGTATCTTTACTATTATCAATTTCAAATCTAGCTCTTCGATGACCCTTTGCAGCTAAATACAACCATTCTATAGATTTAATTTTACACTGAATAACAGTAAAGTTTTTATATCCTTCTTCGCTTTGTTCTTTTGTGTAATCAAAATTATCTAATTCAGGCTTTAAACCAGATGTTGGAATATCAGACTCTGTACCTGGTCCATTATCTACTAAGTAACATTTACGACTTATATGTTGAGTTTTTTCCCAAGATTGTTTTGTTATATCATTATTATGATTGATAATTGCTTCAACTTTTAATCTAACCTGTATTTTTTCGTCTTTATCATAAAATAACATTGATGAATTTGGATTTTTTTCTAAGATTTTTATTTTATCAGATCTAATATCACTATGGAATTGCACCAAATTATTTTGTTCATCTGTTTTTCTAAGAACAACAATTCTACTTTCAATATTGTCTTCACTCCCACATGAAAAAACAGGTATTCTAAAAGGAGACGATCTGTTAGTAACTGCATCAGTTAACATTAACCAAATTTTCTTTTTTATTTCAGAAAAATCCTCGTAGTAGGGAACAGTGGTAGACACAATTATTTTTTCTTTTTTAATCTAGCTATTAAACTTGAGCTATCCCAACGGTTTCCACCCATTTTTTGAACTTCAGCATAATAACCATCAACAATTTCAGTTACTGGAACAGGCGAACCATTTCTTTTTGCTTCTTCAATACAAATTTTTAAATCTTTTCTCATCCAATCTACAGCAAATCCGTAATCAAATTTATCAGCTACCATAGTTTTATATCTATTTTCCATTTGCCAAGATTGAGCTGCACCTTTTGAAATAGTTTCCATAACTTTATCCATATCTAAACCTGCATTAATTCCAAAATTTACTGCTTCTGATAATCCTTGAACCAAACCACCAATACACATTTGATTAACCATTTTAGTTAGTTGTCCACTGCCTGATGGTCCGATTAAAGTTACTTTTTTACTATAACTATCAATTATTGGCTCTGCTTTTTTAAAATCATTGTCATCTCCACCAACCATAACAGTTAATATCCCACCTTCAGCACCTGATTGTCCTCCAGATATAGGAGCATCTAAAAAACCAAATCCTTTATCTTTTGCAGCTTTATAAAGTTCTCTAGAAATTTCAGCAGACACTGTTGAATTATCTATATATACGCATCCTTCTTTGGCATTATGAAATAATCCATGTTCTCCTAAAGAGACTTGTCTCAAATCATCGTCATTCCCAACACAGGTAAAAATAAAATCAGCATCTTTCGCAGCTTCGGATGGTGTATCAGCCATATTACCTTTGTATTCACCAATCCATTTTTCTGCTTTTGATTTTGTTCTGTTAAAAACAGTTACATTATGTCCTGCTTTTGATATATATCCTGCCATTGGATAACCCATTACACCAAGACCTATGAAAGCAACTTTAGAAGTCATATTTTTTTATGTTTAAAAATTTAAGTTTAAAAGTAATTGTATTTGGTTTTATATTTACATTTTTTTCAAGCTTTGGACAGAGTTTTTTTCTTGGAATATTCAATACAAGTATAAGAGAGACACTCTCGATAACTCATGGACAATTTGGCTCAATATATGCATCTGCAACATTGTGCAGTAGTCTATTACTTATTTGGGTTGGAAAGAAAATTGATGATATAAATATTTTTCGATTTGCAATCTATGTAACATTACTTTTATCTTTTTCTTGTTTTTTCTTTTCAAAAATTTCATCAATAGTTTTTTTATTCATTGCAATTTTCTTAATGAGATTTTCAGGACAAGGAATGATGTCTCATACTGCAACAACAACAGTTTCAAGATATTTCACAAAATCAAGGGGTAGGGCATTAAGTATTTGCTGGTTTGGTTTATCTAGTGCTGAATTTATTTTACCTGTTTTAATGGTATTTTTGTTGTCATTAACAACTTGGCAAAATATTTGGAAAGTAATTGCTTTATTGATTTTAATATTTTTACCGATTGCATCATTCTTTCTAGTTCGAACTGTTAAACTTGATACGAGAGAAAGCACCGAAGGAGAAGACTTTAAAGAGGAAAATATTAAGCAATGGAAAAGAATTGAAGTAATAAAAGACTATAAATTTTATATTGTAAGTATGAATATGCTAGCCATGCCTTGGATTGCAACTGGTGTATTTGTTTATCAGTCATTTATTACTGAATCAAAAAACTGGGGACCATTTGTAATTGCTCAGTCTTTTATGTCTTATTCAGTATTTTCAGTAATTACTCTTTTAATATCTGGTTTTTTAATTGATAAATTCACAAGTCGAAAACTTTTAATATTTATGAATATTCCTTTATTTCTGTCGACTTTTGTAATTATTTATTTTGATGCACAATTTACTGCATTTATATTTTTAGGTTTAATTGGAATATCAAATGGTTTGGCAAACGTTTTGGGATCTTCTACTTGGGCTGAGGTTTATGGTGTAAAGCATATTGGATCTATTAAAGCTTTGACCACTGCACTTATGGTTTTTTCAACAGCTTTTGGAACAGCTCTTTTTGGAATTTTAATTGATATTGGATTTTCAATTGAGAAAATTGCTATTATATCTGCACTTTATATACTTATTTCTTTTATTCTTCTTTTTTTAGTTAGAAAAAAATTAAATCCAATTTTAGTATAAAACACTTGATTTTGTTGATCTTGGAGTATATTTAATCGCCCATGGCAAGAGTTACCGTTGAAGACTGTATAGACAAAGTAGATAGCCCTTATGAATTAGTTTTGGTTGCTAAAGAAAGAGCTACTCAACTTAATTCAGGGATTGAACCTACATTAGATAGAGATAACGACAAGCACACAGTTATTGCTTTGAGAGAAATAGCTGAAGAAACAATTAAAGTTCCAGATTTAACTGAAGCTGCAGTTTACAAACTAAGAAAACATGTAGAACAAATTGATGATACTGCTGAAGAAGATGAAGATATTGGTGATGATTTTGAGAATTTATACAAAGGTGAAATCTCAAAAAGTGGTGTACCAATTCTTCCTTCTAAAAGAGCTAGAAAAATCCCTGAGAAAATTCAAGTTTCAAAAGAAGATCTTGCTGAATTATCACCATCAGCTCAACCCGATGTTAATGTAGAAGCCCCAAGTGAGGCTGAAGAAAATGATGACGTTTCACTAGATCAAGTTTCAGAAGCAGAAGAACAAGTTTCAGATAACGCAAGCGACGAAGAAAATAATTCTTAATTAAGAAAACTCTTTTAATATTTGTTCCCTGTGTTCATCAAGATCAGGAATGTCCCCTCTAGTACTTTTATCTTCGTATGAAGACATTTTTATAGGATTGCCTGCTAATCTAAAATCACCAACTACTTTATGATAGGCTTTAACAATCATGTTTCTTGCTTCGACTTGAGGATTTTCTACCGCTTCTTTAATATTAAATATCGGTCCACAAGGTATCTTTAATTTTTCCATTTCACTTATCCATTCAGAAGTATTTTTTGAAGAAAGTTTATCTTCAAAAATTGATTTAAGTTCATTCATATTTTCACATCTGAGTGAATTGGTATTAAATCTTTTGTCACTGACCATTTCAGGTATTCCTAATACTTCACAAAGTTTTTCATATAATTTATCGTTACCTGCAGCAATGATTATATAACTATCTTTTGTTTTAAATGCCTCAAAAGGAGCGATTGAAGGATGTCTAGATCCCATCGGTTTAGGAATTTCATTTTTAGATAAATATCTTGCAATTGCATTTTCTAAAATCCCAATCTGGCAGTCTAACATTGAAACGTCTATAAACATTCCTTTACCTGTTTTTTGTCTATCATACAAAGCTGCATTAATTCCAATTGTAGTAAAAAGTCCTGCTGTAATATCACCAATTGATGTTCCAACTCTTGTTGGTTCACTATTTGGATGACCTGTAACACTCATCAATCCACCCATTCCTTGAACTACCATATCATAAGCGGGTAATTCTTTTAAAGGTCCTGTCTGACCAAAACCAGATGCAGATGCATATATTAATTTTGGATATTTTTTGCTTACATCTTTCCAACCATATCCCCATTTTTCCAAAGTACCTGGTTTAAAATTTTCTACTAAAATATCTGCTTTTGCTAAAATTTTATCAAAGATTTTTTTGTCATCTTCATTTTTCAAATTAAGAGCAATACTTTCTTTTCCTCTATTCAGTGACATAAAATATGCTGAATAGTCTTTCACAAAAGGTCCAAACTTTCTTGAATCGTCACCAATTTCTGGTGCTTCTACTTTAATTACACGTGCACCGAGATCAGATAAAATCATTGTACAATATGGACCTACTAAAACCCTAGTAAGATCAACAACTAATAAATTTTTTAAAGGACCATCCATAATAAGTACGTCATTTCCTTATATTGACTCTTCTGCTCAAGTTCAATTTAATAACATCATTATAAATAAAAAGGGGAAAACTATGTTAAGAAAAATAACATTATATTTGTCTTCAATAATTATAGCTTTTTCAATAGTAGGATCTGCATATGCAGTTACATTAAAAGCAAGTCACCAATGGCCAGGAACACCAAGAGCTGACGGCTCTTTTGACCCACGTCATGAAATGGTACAAATTATTGCTGATGAAGTAAAAAAAGCAAACGTTGATTTAGAAATTAGAATTTATCCAGCTAAGTCACTTTATAAGCCAAAAGAACAGTGGAAACCTATGACTACAGGTCAATTAGATATTTCTGCTTTCCCATTAGCTTATGCATCAAAATTCCATCCAGAGTTTGATGCTACATTAATGCCAGGAACTGTAAAAAATCATGAGCATGCATTGAGATTTAATAAAGGTCCAATGATGACTGAGATTAAAAAAATAATCAGTGATGCTGGTGTTGTAGTACTATCTGATGCATGGTTAGGTGGTGGTTTCGCATCGAAAACTAAATGTATCAAGAATCCAAGTGATGCTAAAGGACAAGTGATGAGAGCTGCAGGAAAAGCTTTCAACCAAATGTTAGAAGCTGCTGGTGCTGGTATTCAAAGTATGCCATCATCTGAAATTTATACTGGATTACAAACTGGTGTATTAACAGGTGCAAATACAAGTTCAGGAAGTTTTGTAAGTTACAAAATTTACGAACAAGTAAAATGTGCAACTCCTCCAGGGAAATTTGGTTTGTGGTTCATGTATGAGCCAATTTTAATGTCTAAGAAAAGCTACAATGCATTAAATTCAAGCCAGCAAGTGGCTTTAATGAAAGCAGGAAAAGTTGCTGAGAAATATATGACAGCTCAAGTAGAAAACTTAGATAAAAAGTTTGAGGAAGCATACAAAGCTGCAGGTGTTAAATTAGTGTATATGGATGCTGATGATCATGCTGCATGGGTTGATATTGCAATAAAATCATCTCACAAAGCTTTTGCTGAAAAAGTTCCAGGTGGC
This sequence comes from uncultured Pelagibacteraceae bacterium, assembly GCA_902543485.1. GTDB lineage: Bacteria > Pseudomonadota > Alphaproteobacteria > Pelagibacterales > Pelagibacteraceae > Pelagibacter. Next base: position 182,761 of record CACBYP010000001.1, read on the forward strand.
GATAAGCTAATGGAAATGGCTTTAGCAGTTAAATAAAATAATATATAAAGAACCCCTATTTATTCTCTATAAGTAGGGGTTTTTTTTATGAAAGAAAAATACTTAAAATTCTGTGATTATGTTGCAAGAGCTTGCGGAGCTTTTGCTGTTTTAGCTTTACTCTTATCAATTCTTGTTATTGTTGAATTAGTATTTGAAAGATACTTTTTTCAAAGAGCAATAACGTGGCAAACAGAGCTAGTTACAATGCTTCTAGTTGCTTCAACATTTATAGGAAGTGCATATGTTTTAAGTGAAAAAGCTCATGTAAGCATGGAGTGGATTTACGATTTTTTATCAAAGAAAAATATTTTAAGACTTAAAATATTTACATCATTAGTCAGTTTATTATTTTTCTTAATTTTATTCTATTTTGGTTTTTTAATGGTTGAGGAAGCGTTTACTAAAAATTATTCAACAGGAACAGTTTGGGACCCTCCATTGTGGGTACCATATTCTTCTATGATGATAGGTGCTGCATTAATGATTTTACAATATATAGCAGAGATTATTAAGCTTACAGACGAAAAGGATACTAACTAATGGATCCATTAATAATTGCAATAATCGTTGCTGTTTTTACTTTGATAGTATTATTTTCCGGAATACCAATTGCTTTTGGTTTAAGCTTTGTATCAATAGCTCTTTTAGTTGCTTTCGAAGGTTTCCAAATGCTAGATGTTTTTGCTGAAACTTTCTATGCGGGATTAAATTCGTTTGTCCTACTTTCAATACCAATGTTTATATTAATGGGGATGGCAGTTGCTAATTCCCCAGCAGGAAAAGATTTATATACAGGATTGGACAGATGGTTATGGAGGGTACCTGGAGGTTTGGTTATTTCTAATATAGGAGCTTGCTCAATTTTTGCTGCACTAAGTGGATCAAGTCCTGCAACCTGTGCAGCAATTGGCACTATGGGAATTCCTGAAATGAGAAAAAGAGGATACTCAGATCAAATTGCAACAGGAACCATAGCAGCCGGCGGAACTTTAGGAGTATTAATTCCTCCAAGTATTGTTTTAATTGTTTATGGAATTGCAACTGGAACATCTATTGGAAGATTATTTTTAAGCGGATTGATACCAGGATTTATGCTTGCAGGTATGTTTGCTATCTGGGCACTCATACACAGTTACTTTATAGATAAAGATTCAGCTAAAGCTTTAAAAAATAGAAAACCTCCAACTTTCAAAGAAAAAATTGAAGTTCTACCAAGGATACTTCCTTTCTTAGCAATCATTGCTGGTGTCTTATATGTTTTATATGGTGGTGTTGCTACTCCATCAGAAGCTTCAGGGGTTGGAGCCTTTTTAGTTTTTGTTTTGATTGCTGTTGTTTATAAAATTTATCAACCAAAAAAAATATGGAATATTGTTAAAGTTTCAATGAAAGAAAGTGTAATGATAATGTTTATCATTGCAGCTTCTTATCTTTTTGCATTTACATTATCTCAACTTTACGTAACTCAATCATTAGCTCAAAGCATGGTGGAGATGAGCTCTAATAAATGGGTAGTATTTATTTTAATAAATATATTTCTATTGATTGCAGGTTTCTTTTTACCTCCAGTTGCCGTGATTGTTATGACCTCCGCAATATTATTGCCAGTTATAACTCAACTGGGATTTGATCCATACTGGTTTGCAATTGTATTTACAATTAATATGGAAATTGGTCTCATTACCCCTCCCGTTGGATTAAACCTTTATATAATTAAGGGTATCACGCCTGATGTAAGTTTGTCAGAAATTTTAAAGGGATCTATACCATTTATGATAATTATGGCTTTAGCCATACTTATATTGTGTATTTTTCCTGAGATTGTGACTTGGTTGCCTGACAAAATAATGGGTAAAAGTTTAGGTTTTTAATATATAAAAAACACCATGTTAAATATAAAAAGAATATTTGAGACAATTGCTGATGCTGGTCAAAAAATTTTAGAGAAAAAATCATTAAAAAAATTCTCTAAAAAAAGAGATTTGATTGAGCTATGTGATGACCTTTTATCATCTAAAGGAGCTGCTTTCGGTATCACATTAGCAAGAGATATTCTTTTTAGATATCATAACTTATCTCATGAAGATAAATTAAAATTCTTACTTCAAGTAAATGAAAAATATAAACCTGATACAGCAAATATTGATAATGCCATAAAAGACTATACTGAAAATAAAAATAGTAGATCAATTTTAAATTTATCAAGAATTACATCAGGAACCAGAAAAGAATTGTTTGTTAGATTAAACATGGCACCAAATGGAACTGCAGAGATTGTTTCTTTAAGAGAAGATTTACAATTGTTTTTAATAAAAAATCCTGAATTAAAAGAATTAGATTATGATTTGATTGATATATTTAAAAATTGGTTCAATCCTGGATTTTTAAAATTAAGAAAAATTACTTGGGATACAAAAGCTGCAATATTAGAAAAATTATTAAAATATGAAAAAGTTCATTCAATGAAAGATATGAATGAATTGAAAATTAGATTAGGAGAAAACAGAAGATTTTTTGCATATTTTCATCCAGCATTAGAAGATGAGCCAATAATTTTTGTTGAGATTGCATTAACTAAAGGTTTAGCTAAATCGATACAAGAATTAACAAGACCCAATGATGGTAAAAAAGAAGATTATGATACAGCTACATTTTATTCAATTAGCAACTGTCAAGAGGGTCTTTCAAGAGTTACGCTTGGTAACTTCTTAATCAAGAGAGTGGTATATGAGTTACAAGAAGAGTTACCTGATGTTAAAAATTTTGGCACCTTATCACCCATGCAAGGTTTTGCAGATTGGGTAAAATCTTCAGAAAATGAGAAAATTAGTGAAATAGTTCAAAAAGATAATTTTGTAAAAGTTGAGTTTTTAAAATCATTAGATCTTAAAATTGGAGATAGAAAATTTATTGATAATAAAGATTTACTCACAAAACTTGCTTTAAATTACTTAGCTGTACAAAAAAATGATCTAGGTTTTCCCATTAATGATGTTTGTAGGTTTCATTTAAAAAATGGAGCTGAAATTGACGATATTGTAGTTAATGCTAACGTTTCTGATGTAGGATTTAAAAGGTCATTTGGAATAATGGTTAATTACAAATATGAACTTGGGAAGATTGAGCAAAATCATCAAGAGTATGTAAACGAAAAAAAAATTAATATATCAAGCAAACTCAAAAAATATGTCTAGATTAAATAGAACTGTTTCTGTTGCTCCAATGATGGACTGCACAGACAAACATGAAAGATTTTTCTTAAGACTAATTAGTAAAAACGTTCTTCTCTATACTGAAATGATTGTCTCAGAAGCTATTGATAGAGGAGATAAAAAGAAACTATTAGAATTTGATATGAGAGAAAAACCTGTTGCTCTGCAACTTGGTGGTTCTTCTCCAAATCTATTAGGAAATGCAGCATATTTAGGTGAAGAATTTGGTTATGATGAAATAAATTTAAATTTAGGTTGTCCAAGTAAAAAAGTTCAGAAAAATAGATTTGGGGCTTGTTTAATTCAAGAACCTAATCTTGTTGCTGATTGTCTAAGTGAAATGATTTCAAAAACAATACTTCCTGTAACAGTTAAAACTAGAATTGGATATGACAATGTTGATCAATACGAAGATTTATATAATTTTGTGAATATTTTAAAAGAAACAGGTGTTAAAACTTTTATAATCCATGCCAGAAAAGCAATGTTAGGAAAATTTACACCTAAACAAAATTTAAATATTCCCCCTTTGAAATATGAATATGTAAATAAATTAAAGAAAGATTTTCAAAATTTAGAAATAATAATAAATGGTGGCATAACTTCCACGGATCAAATTAAAGAACATTTAGATAATGTAGACGGTGTTATGATTGGAAGATCTATTTATCATTCCCCTTACATGTTAGCAGATATTGAGAATCAAATTTTTAATAATAGTGAAGTTTTGACAAGACAAGAAGTTGTTGAGAAACTAATTGAGTATGTAAAAGAAGAAATTAAAAAGGGAACAAGATTAAATCAAATCATGAGACATACTCTTGGTTTATTTCATGGACAAACCGGTTCAAGTTTTTGGAAAAGATATTTAAGTGAAAATATGTGTGTAAGAGATGCCGATGTTAAGAAAATTGATCACATAATGGATAAAGTAAAATTTAATCCACAAAGTATATCGGCAGGTCAAATTGAATAATACTCTTTTAGAGATTAATAATATTTATTTTATTTTTTTAATGATGGCAGCTGCTGTCCCAGTTGGTTTTTTTGCAGGATTTTTTGGAATTGGTGGAGGATTAATTTCAGTTCCATTTTTATTTTTTGTATTTGAAGCATTTAATGTAGATAAAGATTATTTAATGCATTTATCTGTAGGGACAGCTTTCTCAATAACAATTTTAACAGCAACAGCTTCAGTATTAACTCATAGAAAATATAACGCTGTTGATTTTAATATAATTAAAAATTATGGAACATTTGTAATAATTGGGGTTTTCTCCGGAACATTAATGGCAGCATTGATGAATACTAAAACTTTATTATTCTTTTTTTCTGCAGTTGTTTTCTTTTTTGGAGCTTACTTGTTGTTACAAAGTGAAAAGAAAAAAAAAAATAAGAAAAAATTTAATATTTTTCCAAGAATAATATTTGGATTTTTGTCAGGATTAATATCTGCTCCTATGGGCATAACAGGAGCTATGATGAATGTTCCTATATTAAGATACTTTGGTTATCCTATTAACTTAGCGATAGGAAGCTCTGCAGCTATTGGATTTATAATAGCTTTATTTGGATCAATTGGATTTTTTACATCTGGTTTGATGTTGAAAGCTGATATCCCATTAAGCATAGGATTTATTAATATACCTGCATTTATAATATTTGTTCCAATAACAACATTCATGGCAAGGATCGGAGCAAAAACAGTTCAAGATCTAGACAGAGTTAAAACACAAAGATTATTTGGTGTTTTTCTGTATGTTATTGGTACTTTATTTTTATATAGATTTTTAGTGACCTAGGAGACGAGGTGGTTTCAGTCTCCCTCCGCCACCTCAACTACATATTAATCGATTCTCTAATTTTTTCTTAACTCTTTATAGTTGAATTTTAAATTTTTTGATCATAATCCCCAACTTTACCAGTTTGTTGAAGGAGATTATCAATAAAGTCAAAAATCTTCTTTTTTCTATCTTCGGAGGTTGGACTTTCGGTAACTACAACTAAAGAGGGTTTATTAGAAGATGCTCTTATTAATCCCCAAGACCCATCATCAAAAGAAAATCTTACTCCATTAACAGTTAATATTTCTCTAATTTCTTGATCATCTACTTTAGTTTTGTTTTCTTTAATGTTTGTTATTTCTTTAATTAAATTCTTAACTACTTCATATTTTTCACTGTCTTTACAATAAGGAGCCATAGTCGGACTTTGATAAGTTGTTGGTAATTCATCAAGTATTTCACTAATTTTTTTGTTATTTTTATCGAGAAGCTTACAGACCTGTATTGCCGAATTAATTCCATCATCATAGCCATATCCCAAAGGTTTATTAAAAAAGAAATGACCACTTTTTTCAAATCCCGCTAAAGCGTTATCGGTATTTACCTTTCTTTTGATATGGGAATGACCAGTTTTCCAATAAATTGTTTCACATTCATTCTCATTTAATATTTTGTCATTGGAATAAAGTCCTGTCGATTTTACATCAACAATAAATTTACTTTTTTTGTAATCTTTTGAAAGATTTCTTGCAATTAATAGTCCAATTTTATCTGAAAAGATTTCATTACCATTATCATCGATAACCCCAACTCTATCTCCATCTCCATCAAAACCAAATCCAATATCAGCATTATTTTCTTTAACAGCTTTTGAAATTGCATGTAGCATTTCCAAATCTTCAGGATTAGGATTATATTTTGGAAAAGTCCAATCTAGGTTACAATCAAGTTCAATGACTTCGCACCCAATACCTCTTAAAATTTCTGGTGCGAATATTCCAGCTGTTCCATTTCCACAAGCAACTACTGCTTTAATTTTTTTATTTAATGGATTTTTTGTTATCAAATCATTTTTATAAACATCCTGAAAATCATCAATTTTTTTTACATTGCCTTCACCATTAATAAATTTTTGATTTAGAGTAATATCTTTTAGTTCTTTCATTTCTTCAGGTGCATGAGTTAATCCTTTTTTGATGCCCATTTTTACACCTGTCCAACCATTTTCATTATGACTAGCTGTAACCATTGCAATTGCATCTGAGTCTAAATTAAATTGTGCGAAGTAAACCATAGGAGATAAGGATAATCCTATATCTTCGATTTTGCATCCAGTTGAAACTAAACCCTCTTTTAATTTTTCTTTGATATGTTCGCTGTAAGATCTGTAATCTTGGCCAATTATAATTCTAGGATTATTTTTTTTTGTATGATTAATTATTTGAGTACCTAGACCTTTACCGAGTTGAACGATTCCATCATCATCTATGTCTTTTTCGTATACCCATCGTGCGTCATATTCCCGAAAACCGTAGGGATCAATTTTTCCCGAATTATTCATGTGGATATATGTACATTTTTTTAAAATTTTTATTGATAAATATTTAATAAGTTCTATAAATGTTCTATTGATTTACAATTTATATAGTATATCAGGTAAATCTACACACTATATCTAGTAATTTACTAGATTTTTTAGTATAAAGATAAAAAGGGAGTTTAATGAACAAAATATTGTCTCAGGCGATCAGGAAAGCTGTCTCTGATTATAAACCAGCGGAAAAAATCAGCAATAATGACAAAAGACCAGACTTATTTTCACTAAATAACAACACAGAGTTGTTTCAAAATTCTAAAGGGATAACTATTAAAATAGATAGATCTAGAGACAATAATTTAACAGATTTTGGAAGAGCAACACTAAGTGATAGATACCTTGGAGAAAACGAGTCTTTCCAAGATTTATTTGCAAGAGTTGCGAGTCATTATGCAGATGACAACTTACACGCGCAAAGACTTTACAACTACATAAGTAACTTATGGTTTATGCCAGCAACACCAGTTTTATCAAATGGTGGGACAAAAAGAGGTTTACCAATTTCTTGTTTCTTAAATGAAGCAGGGGATAGCTTAACAGGAATATTAGATCTATGGAGTGAAAATGTTTGGTTAGCTGCTAAAGGTGGAGGTATTGGAAGTTACTGGGGTAACTTAAGATCTATCGGAGAAAAAATTGGAAGAGTTGGAAAAACTTCAGGAATAATTCCTTTTATAAAAGTTATGGACTCTTTGACAATGGCGATCAGTCAAGGCTCTTTAAGAAGAGGATCTGCAGCTTGTTATCTTCCAATTGATCATCCAGAGATAGAAGAATTTATTGAAATGAGAAGACCAACAGGTGGTGATCCAAATAGAAGATCATTAAATTTACACCACGGTGTTTTAGTTTCAGATGCATTTATGAGAGCTGTTGAGTTAGATGAACAATGGGCACTAAAAAGTCCAAAAGATCAATCAGTACAAGCAACTGTTTCTGCAAGAAATTTATGGATCAGATTATTAACTGCAAGAATTGAAACTGGAGAACCTTATATTATTTTCATTGATACAGTTAATAGAATGATACCTCAACATCATAAGCTTGCTGGTTTAACTGTTAAGACATCTAACTTATGTAGCGAAATAACTTTACCAACAGGAATTGATAAAGAGGGTAGAGATAGAACGGCGGTGTGTTGTTTATCATCTTTAAATTTAGAAACTTACGATGAATGGAAAGACGATGAAAACTTCGTTCCAGACGTAATGAGATTTTTAGATAATGTATTAACGGACTTTACTGAAAAAGCACCCGAGTCATTTAGTGATGCAGTTTATTCAGCATTAAAAGAAAGAAGTGTTGGTCTAGGTGTTATGGGACTTCATTCATTCTTCCAACAAAAAATGATTCCTTTCGAGTCTGTGATGAGTAAAGTTTGGAATAAAAAAATATTTGAAAGCATCCAAAAACAAGTTGATCAAGCTTCAAAAGATTTGGCCGATGAAAGAGGTGCATGTCCAGATGCTGCTGATTATGGTATTAATGAAAGATTTTCAAATAAAACTGCAATAGCTCCTACTGCTTCGATTTCAATTATTTGTGGAGGAACATCTCCAGGTGTAGAACCAATTGCTGCAAATAGTTATACACATAAAACTTTGTCTGGATCATTTAATGTTAGAAATAAATATCTAAGTAAATTATTAGAGAAACACGGTAAAAATGATGATGAAACATGGTCAAGTATCACGACCAATCAAGGATCAGTTTCTCATCTAGATTTTTTAACACAACAAGAAAGGGACGTGTTTAAAACTGCTTTTGAGTTAGACCAGAAATGGATTGTGGAATTAGGTGCGGATAGAACTCCTCATATTTCACAAGCACAATCAATAAACATATTTATACCTGCAGATATTCATAAAAGGGACTTACACCAAATCCATTTCCAAGCTTGGAAAAAAGGATTGAAGAGCCTTTATTACTGCAGATCTAAATCAATACAAAGAGCGGAAAACGTAAACGATGCAAATTCTACAGATGTAACTGCAAATGTTTACAAATCTAAGAAACAAGAAAATCAACAACCAGAATATGAGGAGTGTTTATCATGTCAGTAGAAAATCTAAAAGATACAAAACAAAAAATTATAGAGCCAAAAAAAATGGGTCTGTTAGTTGAGAACCCAGTTTATAAACCATTCAGATATCCATGGTGTTATGATGCTTGGTTAACTCAACAAAGAATCCATTGGTTACCAGAGGAAGTACCACTTGGTGATGATGTTAGAGATTGGCAAAAAAATCTTTCTGAGTCAGAAAAAAATTTATTAACTCAAATTTTTAGATTTTTTACTCAAGCAGATGTTGAAGTTAACAACTGCTACCTAAGACACTATACAACCGTATTTAAACCAACAGAAGTTTTAATGATGATGACAGCTTTTGCTTCTATGGAGACAGTCCATGTAGCAGCTTATTCACATCTATTAGATACTATTGGAATGCCAGAATCTGAATACTCTGCTTTTATGAAATACAAAGAGATGAAAGATAAGTATGATTACATGCAAAATTTTAATGTAAACTCAAAAGAAGATATCGCAAAAACTGTTGCAGTATTTAGTGCCTTTACAGAAGGACTTCAGTTATTTGCAAGTTTTGCAATTTTGTTAAACTTCCCAAGACACAACAAGCTCAAAGGAATGGGTCAGATAGTTACTTGGTCAGTAAGAGATGAAACTCTTCATTGTAATTCTATGATTAGAATCTTTAAAGAGTTCATTAAAGAAAATCCTGAGATTTGGACACCAAAACTTAAAAAAGAACTTTATGAAGCTTGCAGAACTATAATTGAACATGAAGATGCATTTATTGATCTAGCTTTTGAAATGGGTCCAATGCAAGGTTTAACTGCTCAAGAAGTTAAAGATTACATTAGGTTCATTGGTAATAGAAGATTAACTCAGTTAGGTCTTGAGCCGATATATGATGTTCAAAAAAATCCATTAACATGGTTAGACACTATGTTAAATGCGGTAGAGCATATGAACTTCTTTGAAGGCAGAGCCACTGAATATTCAAAAGCATCTACACAAGGTAACTGGATAGACGCTTTCTCCTAGGATTAAGTGATAGTAAGTCCCTGTATAAGTATTTGTAAGACCGATCCAGTATCAGGTCTATGCTATGGATGTGGAAGATCTGATGAAGAAAAAAAAATCTGGAAAGATCCTAAAACAACTGATGATTGGAAAAACAACAATCTAAAAGAAATTGAAAACAGACTTTCAGGTTGGCAGTTAGAGAGCTTTAAAATGTCTTACAAAAACAAAATTGAAAAAGGTGTCTCTTTGTATAAAGAAAAGCAAATTAAATAATATTACCTTTGATTTAGAAGCATTACTTTTCTGTATTTACTACCTTTGTATTTAGCCAATGGTCTTATTAATTTATTAGATGAATGTTGTTCCATTATGTGAGCCGACCAACCAGTAATCCTTGAAATTACAAATATTGGTGTAAAGAAATCTGTATCAAAACCCATTAGATGATAGGTTGGTCCTGTTGGATAATCTACGTTGGGATGAATATTCTTTTTACTGATCATTACTTTTTCAACGATGTCATAAATCTTTAAAAACTTTTTATCTTTTTTAATCTTAGCAACTTTTTTAAAATACTCTTTCATGGTTGGAACTCTAGAGTCTCCACTTTTATAAACTCTGTGCCCAAACCCCATCACAACCTCTTTTTTCTTTAATGCATTATTTATCCATTTTAAGGCATTCTCAGGTTTTTTGATTTTATTCATCATATGCATAACTTCCTCATTGGCTCCACCATGTAATGGTCCTTTTAAGCTAGCTATAGCACCTGTTATTGCTCCATGAATATCAGATAAACTACTTGTTATTGTTCTAGCAGTAAAAGTTGATACGTTAAAACTGTGTTCTGCGTATAAAATTAAAGATACATCAAACGCTTTTACAATTTCCTTTTGAGGTACTTTTCCAAAACACATATAGAAAAAGTTTTCTGCGAAAGTTAATTCTTTTTTTGGTTTAATAATCTTTTTACCTTTTCTAATTCTATAAAACGCTGCTAAAGCGGTTGGAGTTTTAGCTAAAATTCTTAACGCTTTTCTCGTATTTGCTTCCTGAGAATTGTCTGTAGTTTCTTTATCTTCTAATCCCATTACACTAACTGCTGTTCGAGCAACATCCATAGGATGAGATTTTTTTGGCATGTGTTTAATTATTTCGTAAAGATTTTTCGACAAATCTCTGTGTCCTCTTTCAATTTTTTCAAATTGTCTTAGTTCAATACTATTTGGCAAATCACCTTTTAAAATAAGATATGCAGCTTCTTCAAATCTACAAAATTCACACAGATCTTGAACAGCATAACCCCTATAGGTTAATGAGTTAATCTCAGGCATAACTTTAGAAACTTCTGTTTCATCAACAACAATTCCTAATAAACCTTTTTTTACTTCTTCACTCATTATTCATGTCCTTCTGTACTAAAATTATATATCTTTTCGTCTAAAGAGTTGTATTTTTCATACTCAACTAGATCATATAATCTTTTTCTAGTTTGCATCTTATCTATAATATTATTTTGATGTCCATCCGCAAAAATGGCACGTAGACCATCCTCAACACTTTTCATCGCTAGTCTTTGAGTAGTAACTGGATAAATTACAATATTGTAACCAAGCTCTTCTAATTGTTTAAAATCTAGCAGCTTCGATTTACCAAACTCGGTCATATTAGCTAAAAGATAACAATCTAGTGATTTTCTAACCTTTTCAAATTCAGTTTCATCTTTTAATGCTTCAGGAAATACAATTTCTGCTCCAGCATCAATATAAGATTTGCAACGATCAATCATTTTATCAATACCTTCTACACTTTTAGCGTCAGAACGTGCAATGATTTTAAAATTTTTATCTGATCTTGCTTCTACACATTCTTTGATTTTTTTTGTCATATCCTCTTTTGATATCAATTCTTTATTATCTAGATGTCCACATCTTTTCTGTTCAATTTGATCTTCTAAATGAATTCCTGAAATACCAAAATTTTCAAATGTTCGAACAGTTTCTTTACAAGATTTAAAACCTGTATCGACATCAACAATTGTTGGAAGATTTGTAACACGTGCAATTTGCTTTGATCTGTTACTGACATCATTAAGAGTTGTTAATCCTATATCAGGATATCCCAAATCATTAGACATAACACCTCCTGATACATAAACACCGTCGTATCCAATTTCTTCAATAATTTTTGCAGTTAATGGATTATATGCACCTGGTATTCTTAAAATTTTATTTGATTTTAATTTATTATCTAAATCAATTCTTTTCTCTTTAGGTTTTTTTTCAACAAAGTGCACTAGAATATTCCTTTTTTATTATTCGATTTTAAGTATCTTCTGCTTACTTCAATATTTAGTTTTGTAAGCTGATTATTTTTTAATTTTTTTAAATTTTGAACATCTTTTAAAAATCTATCACTTTCTTTTTTAGAAATAATATTTTTTGTTAAAATTTTAAATTTATTTATATAATCTTTTCTATCAAAAGGTCTTTTGCCGTAAGGATGAGCATCTGCTCTTTCTAATTCCTCAATAATTTTTTTCCCATTATTTAATGTTACTATAACCTTTGCACCAAAAGATTTCTTTTTTGGATCAGGATCATGGTATTTCTTCGTCCATTTTTTATCTTCATGAGTTTTAATTGATCTCCATATTTTAATTGTGCTTTTTTTATTAGCTCTTTTTTTAGTATAAGACTTTACATGATGCCAATCTGCATCTTCTAGAGCTACAGCAAAAATATACATTATTGAGTGATCTAAAGTTTCTCTACTTGCATTTGGATCCATTTTTTGTGGATCATTAGCTCCAGTTCCTATTACATAATGAGTATGATGGCTTGTATAAATATCTATTTTTTTAATTGTATTTAAATTATCAATTTTTTTATTAAGAGCTTTTGCAATATCAATTAATGCTTGAGCTTGATATTCTGCAGAATATTCTTTTGTATACGTTTCGAGAATGGCTCTCTTTTCTTCGTTCTTTTTAGGCAAAGCAACAAAATATTTAGCATTTTTTCCATCTAATATCCTTGCAATTACACTGTCTTCACCTTCATAAATAGGACTCGGAGCTCCTTCACCTCTCATCGTTCTATCTACAGCTTCAATTGCCAATTTTCCTGCATGAGCTGGAGCATACGCCTTCCAACTTGAAATCTCACCTTTTCTTGATTGTCTTGTTGAAACACTCACATGTAATGCTTGTTGAACACCTTGATAAATAGTTTCTGTATTTAATTTAAGCATTGATCCAATACCAGCGGCAACACTTGGTCCCAAGTGAGCGATATGGTCAACTTTGTGTTTATGAAGACAAATAGCTTTTACAAGATTAACTTGAACTTCATAAGCAGTTATAATTCCTCTTAATAAATCATTTCCATTTTTTTTTAATTGTTGTGCCACTGCTAAAAGAGCAGGAATATTATCACCAGGATGGCTGTAATCAGCCGCTAGAAATGTATCATGAAAATCTAATTCTCTAACAGCAGTTCCATTTGCCCACGCAGCCCATTCACAATCAAATTTAAGTTTTGAATTTATGCCAAAAAGATTAGCTCCATTTTTTCTAACATGTTTTTTTGCCATTTCTCTTGCAGATATTACAGGTCTTCTATTTAAAGAAGCTATAGCAACAGAAGCGTTATCAATAATTCTATTAATAACCATTTCTACTGAATTTTTATTTAATTTAGCATTATCACTTGCTATCTCTGCTATTTTCCAAGCAAGCTGTTTCTTCTTTGGAAGATTTATTTTTGATGGATATACTTTAATTGTATGCAATAACAAAATAACTCCTAATTTGTGATTTTGTTTTAATAGTTAAAATAAATTAATCAATATTAAAGATATTGAGATACAATTTTTTCAATACCTACAAAGTCTTTTATTAAGTGATTATGATAAATTTCATCAATATTTTTTTCAGTATATCCATCCTCTAATAAAATCATTGGAATATCTGCCGCTTTAGCTGCATTTGCATCCGACTCACTATCACCAATCATAATTGATTTATTTTTACTACCATCTAAAATTTCTATGATTGTTGTTATATGTCTCGGATCAGGTTTACAATAATCAAAAGTATTATAACCCGCAACATACTCGAAGTAATCATATATTCCAATTTTTTTTAAAAGATCTACTGCAAGATGTTCCGTTTTATTTGTACATACAGCCATTGATATATTTTCTTTTTTACACCAATTTAAAAAATCTTTTACACCAGGCATCAGTGTACTTTCATTTAAAATATTTTTTCCATAATAAGAAATAAATTCATCTGTCATTTCATTTTTAATTTTCTCATTAATCGAAGTTAATTCTTTTTTGGCCTGGCTCCATATAGATCTACCAATCATTGCACCAGCTCCTTGACCAACAGTATTTTTAAGTTCATCAAGAGATTTTGTGGGGTATCCAAATTTCTTCATAACATGGTTATGAGCAAGCATTAGATCAGGTGCTGTGTCTACTAACGTACCATCTAAATCAAAAAGAACTGTGAATTTTTGTGTCATTTAAAAAGTATTAATAAGAAATAAATTGTGAATTAATTAAATCAATACCCAGTTATATACAACTATCTAATGAATAGTCAAAATTTACAAAATAAACTTAGAGATAAATTTTTAAAAAAAGGTGTCAAAATGAAGGGGCCTGAGACAGTTTTTTTTTCTAAAGATACTAAAATTGGAAAAAATGTAGAGATAGAACCTTACGTTGTGTTTGCCGATAAAGTGAAAATAGGAAACAATGTAAAAATTTTATCTTTCTCTCATCTTGAGGGTGTTAAAATAGATAATGATGTAAGTGTAGGTCCATATGCACGTTTAAGATCTGGAACAAAAATAAAATCTGGATCAAAAATTGGAAATTTTGTTGAGGTAAAAAAGTCTATAATAAATAAAAATTCTAAAATTAATCATCTATCATATATTGGAGATGCTCTAGTGGGGAAGGCAGTTAATATTGGAGCTGGAACAATAACTTGTAATTATGATGGAAGAAAAAAAAGTAAAACAAATATTAAGGATAAAGTATTTGTAGGTTCAAATACATCTTTAGTGGCACCAGTTACTCTGAATGAAAAAAGTGTCATAGGTGCAGGTTCAGTAATTACTAAAAATGTAAGCAAAGGGTCGTTGGCATTAACAAGATCAAATCAAAAAGAAAAGAAAAATTACAAAAAGAAATAATAAGTAATGTGTGGAATAGTTGGAATTACAAGCTCTAAAGAAGTTACTCCCAGAATTATAAGTTCATTAAAAAAACTTGAGTATAGAGGCTATGACTCTGCAGGTTTAGCAACTCTTTCAAATGGAAATATAAATGAGGTAAAATGTGAGGGTAGGGTAGACGCTTTAGAGAAAAACATTATACAAACCAAAATATCTGGCTCAATTGGTATCGGACATGTTAGGTGGGCAACTCATGGAAAACCTAGTTCAATAAATGCACATCCTCATTCATCAGAAGATGTATCTGTCGTTCATAATGGTATAATTGAAAATTCAACTATTCTAAAAAAGTTATTAGAAAATAAAGGTTATAAGTTTAAATCTCAAACAGACACAGAAGTAATAGTTCATTTGGTAACTGATTATTTAAAAAAAAATAACCTTAAAAATACAATTATAAAAGTTTTAAAAAAATTACACGGTAGTTTTGCGCTAGGAATAATATTTAAAGACCAACCAGACTTAATAGTTGGGGCAAGAAGAGGCTCTCCTCTTGCAGTTGGTTATGGTCCAAACGAACATTATCTTGGTTCAGATTCTTATGCACTAAAGTCAATGACAAATAAAATTTCATATTTAAATGATGGAGAGTTTTGTATTTTAAAAAAGGATCAAGTGGAATTTTTTGATGCTGATGGAACCAAAGTTAATAAAAAGATTTTAAATCTTTCTAAAGATGATCAAAATTACGAAAAAGGAGATTACAAATATTATATGGCCAAAGAAATAGATGAGCAGCCAATTACTTTAAAAAATTGTATTAATGAGTACATCGACAAATATAATAAAGAGATAAATATTTATAATTTTCCTTGGAAAATAAATGAAATTACATCATTGGTTTTAGTTGGATGCGGAACAGCATATCACTCATGCCTTGTTGCCAAGTATTGGTTTGAACAAAATACAAGTTTAGATGTGAGTGTTGATATAGCTTCTGAATTTAGATATCGAAAAATTAAATTTAAAAAAGATTGTCTTTATGTTTTTGTTTCTCAATCTGGAGAGACTGCAGATACATTTGCTGCATTAGATTTGTGCAAAAAGAATAAAGTTAAAACCTGTGCAGTAGTAAATGTTGTTGAAAGTTCAATTGCAAGAGATGCAGATCTAGTTTTACCTATTCATTGTGGCCCAGAAGTAGGTGTTGCATCGACAAAGGCTTTTTTAGGACAAATGTTAGTACTTTATTTATTATGCACGAAACTTTCTTATGAACAAAAATCAATTAATAAAAAGGACTATCAAAAGAAGATAAAAGATTTACTTACTTTGTCTAAATCTGCAAAAAATACTTTAAATATTGAAGATAAAATTGAAAGACTTGGAAAGGATTTTGCTAATTCTAAAGGATCAATGTTTTTGGGCAGAGGTTATTCATATCCAATTGCACTTGAAGGTGCTTTAAAACTTAAAGAGCTTGCTTATGTTCATGCTGAAGGTTATCCAGCAGGGGAAATGAAACATGGACCTCTTGCACTCATAGAAGAAGGTATGCCGGTAGTAGTAATTGCTCCAAGGGATGAGCATTACAAAAAAACTATTTCAAACATGCAAGAAGTTATATCTAGAGGCGCAAAAGTTTTACTAATAACAAATAAAAGCACTGATGAAATTTATTCTGAAAATATATGGGAACAAATAGCAGTAGATAACATTTCTGATGAACTTATTCCTTTTTTGACAACCATACCTTTGCAAAAGTTGGCTTATTATTCTGCACTCGATAAAGGGTATGATATAGATAAACCAAGAAATTTAGCAAAATCTGTGACTGTTGAATAGATGTTATTAAAAAATGATTATATAAATTATATATCACTAATAATTATATTCTTTTTAATAACCATCTTTTTAAATCCTAACTTTAATTTCTCAATAGACTCACTAAAGCATTGGTCCACTTACAATAGAGATGACATTGTTTTTGTTTATGGAACTTTAATTTATAATGATGGCATTGAACAACAACACTTAGATCATCCATCTCTTTTTACATTTATTTTTACCTCATTTTTTTACAAAATTTTCTATTTTTTTGGTTTTTTAGATAATTATAGCTTGAGTCAGCTTATAAAAGGTCAAGGAGAAATAAACTTAAATTTAAGTAAATTCTTTTTTGTTTCTAAATTTGTAATTCTTTTATTTTCAAGCTTATCTTTAATATTACTTTACAAAATTTTGTTTTTTTTATGTAAAAATAAATTTATATCATTTGCATCGTGTTATTTATTTGTTTTTTCGACTGGTTTCATAGCGAGTTCTAATAGATTAGAAAGTGGATTAATCTCATTATTTTTAATTTTGTTATGTTTATATTTTTTTTTAAAATTTCTTCACTCAGATAAAAAATTAAATATATTTTTTTTTGTATTAGGTTTTATTTTTCTATTTTCTGCAATGATGCAAAAAAAAATTATATATTTTTGTGTTCCTTTTTTACTTATATCGTTAGTTCCAGTATTAAAAAAAAATAAAATAAATTATATAAATTATTTTTTTTTTAATAAAAATTTAAATTATAAATTTTTTTTAACTATAATTTACCTCGTAGTTATTACGTTTATCACTTATAAAACTTTAATTAATAATACTTTTTTCTTAAGTAGAGACTTAGATTTTATATTTTTGATTATAAATTTTTTTGGTTTAAATTTAATTTTATTTTTTTACATACAGTATTATCAAAATCGTAATTATGAAAATTTATTAACTTTTAATATTGCAATTGGAGTTACTTATTTTGTTTATAAATATTTTCTTTTATTCTTTTTTAATACACCGATATCGATATGGTCAATTTCTTTTACAAATTTTATTGGACATTTAAATATGTTTACTACCCATGAAGTTAAAGGAGCTTTATCATTTGATACCCTAGATATATATATTTTTAACTTAATTGATCATTTAAAATTTGTATTTTCTAAGTATTTATTTAATTTCTCTTTTCAATTCTTACTTATTTGGTTTAATATTTTTTTATTTATCTTCTATTTTAAAGTACTAAAATTAATAGAGAAAATAGTCATTTGCTCTCTAATCTTTGGCTTTTTTTTTGTACAATCCATAATTTTATTTAGATATGAACAAGATACTTATTTTCTGAACTCAGAAATATTATTAATTCTTCCTTTAGTTTATTCATTAAGAAATTTAAGATTTAATAAAATTATAATTTTTACTTTTATTTTTTTTATAACATTAAGTAATTTTAATTTTATTCAATCAATTCGATATGATAATTCACAAAGTTATTGCAATTCTATTTTAGGAAATAAAGATTTTCCTAAATATTATAAATATTGGACTAAAAACATTCCTTTGGAAATAATAAATAATTTTTGTAAAGATAAATCCTTATAGGTTATTTTCTTATAAAATAGGCATCTATATGTTGTATCTTTTGATCGAAATTGAACTTAACTTTTGTGATCGTGACTAAGCTATAATTATAAAAATTAAGATAATTTACTATATCAAAAAAATTATTCTTATTAAATTCTATCTCAACTTTTAATAAATTAATTAATTTTTTTTTTAGTAAATACTTTGATCCCTTTAAAATATTAAAATCTTCTCCTTCACAATCTATTTTTATAATGTCATAAGTTTCTTTTTTTTTATTGGACTTATAAAATTCATCCAAAGAAATACAATCAATATTATATACAGATTTATTTTTTAAATTTTTAAAAATTGATTTTTTATTATTTTTTATTGTAGATTGTGATGTAATTTCTTTTTCATAGAATCTAGCAACTTTTTTCTTGTTAGATAATGCTAAATTGTAAAATTTAAATTTTTTATTAATATATTTTTTTTTTAAAACTTCATAACAAGATTTTGATGGTTCAAATGCATAAATTTTTTTTATTTTTAAATTATTTTTTATCAAATCTAGATATGAACCCAAATTACAACCCAAATCCAAAATTGTAACTTTTTTCTTTTTAAATAATTTTTGTAAAAATTTTTTTTCATCACAACTATTAGATAATAAGTAAGCTAAAGATCCTTCAATATTTTGGTATATCTTTAGTAATTTTGTCATTTAATAAAAAATAATATTATCATCCCGTACAATATCTTTGCTCCATCTATAAAAGATCTAACTTTCGGTATCCCATCATATCTTCTTTTTTCAATTGTTGATATGTAAATACAATTTAAATTTTGCCTTTTAGCTTTTATTGGAAATTCTACGCAAAATGAAAAATCATTAAATTTATAATTAATTTTTTTAAATTCTTTTACTTTACATAAGAAAAATGTGTGAAGGATATCGTTTAATTCTAAATTAAAAAAAATCTTACCTAAAATTGTAAATATTCTATTACCAATATAAGTTAGAATTGTATCATCAAGGCTACCTGCTCCTTCTCCATAACGTTCTGCATATATTACATCAGGTTTTCTTTTTTTTAATATTGTGTAAAATTTTTTTAAATATATAGGATCTTTAGATCCATCAGCATCAAAGATTATAAAATATTTAGTTTTTACTGAATTAACACCTTTGATTATTGCATCTCCATAACCTAATTTATTTTGTTTGATAACTTTACATTTATTTTTTTTTGCTACATCAATAGTTTTATCTTTTGATTTACCATCAATTATAATTATTTCTTTATATAATTTTTTGTATTTCTTGAACTTTTTTAATAGTTTTTTTAAGCTAGCCTCTTCATCTCTAGCAGGAATTATTATTGATAAATCTTTTTTCATATATTTATAAATAATATCTGTTTACATTAGAATTTATTTAAATATATACTCATCTCTAAGTTGTATATGAAAAACTGGAAAATAAATAGCTGGAGAAAATACCCCGTTAAACATATTCCTCAATATGAAGATAAAAAGGAATTGGAGATGGTTTTAAATAAATTGAAAACCTTTCCTCCGTTAGTTTTTGCGGGTGAAACAAGACATTTAAAAGATCAGTTGGCGATGGTCAATGATGGAAAAGCATTTCTATTACAAGGTGGTGATTGCGCAGAAAGTTTTGCAGAATTTCATCCTGACAATATAAGAGATACTTTTAAGGTTATTCTACAAATGGCATTGGTGATGACTTACTCTGCATCTTTACCTATTGTAAAACTTGGAAGAATTGCTGGACAATTTTCAAAACCAAGAAGTGCTCCAACTGAAAAGCAAGGAGATAAAGAGTTACCAAGTTATTTGGGAGATAATATAAATGCAATTGATTTTAATGAAAAAGCTAGAAGACCCGATCCAAAAAGAATGTTTAAGGCTTATTCTCAATCTGCATCAACTTTAAACCTTTTAAGAGCATTTTCAAAAGGCGGTTTTGCTGACCTAAACAAAGTTCATTTATGGAACTTAGATTATATTAAAAAAAGTCCACAAGCTAAAAAATTTAAAGAGTTAGAGGATAAAATAGCAGATGCACTAGCATTTATGGATGCTTGTGGAATTACATCTAATTTTAATAATAGATTGTACACTGTTAACTTTTGGACTTCTCATGAAGCTTTGCACTTACCTTTTGAAGAAAGTATGACAAGAGTAGACTCAACCACAGGTGAATATCACGATACTTCAGCTCACTTTGTCTGGATAGGAGATAGAACAAGACAATTAGATGGAGGACATGTTGAATTTTGTAAAGGAATAGAAAATCCAATTGGTATCAAATGTGGTCCAACTTCAAAACCTGATGAGATTGCAAAAATATGTGAAGTTATAAATCCTAAAAATGAAAAAGGAAAAATAACTTTAATCTCAAGATTTGGTCATCAGAACGTTGAAAAATTCTTACCAAAATTAATTAGAGGAATTAAAAAGGAAGGTGTAAATGTTGTCTGGTCATGTGATCCAATGCATGGAAATACAATTAAATCAACTACTGGTTTTAAAACGAGACCGTTTAATGATGTTGTAAGCGAAGTTAAAAATGTATTTGCAGTTCATCAAGCAGAAGGTTCCTATGCAGGAGGTCTTCATGTTGAAATGACAGGACAAGATGTGACAGAGTGTACTGGTGGAGCAAAGAAAATATCAGATGCAGATTTATCAAGCAGATACCACACGCACTGCGATCCAAGATTGAACTCTGATCAAGCTATAGAATTAGCATTTTTAATTTCAGATGAGATAAAAAAGAATAGTTTGTATTCTAAATCTGCAATTAAAGCGGCATCTTAACAGTTTAAAAATAAATTTTTTTTCTTATATTAAATTTATGACGCCTAAAGATAAAGTAAATCACATTAAAAGCTGGATTTCAGATTATGTGAATTCTATGCCAAAAAAAGCTCAATCTTTAGTAATTGGTATTTCAGGTGGAATAGACTCTTCTGTTTCAAGTACACTAAGTGCAATGACAGGTTTAAAAACAATTGTTTTATCAATGCCTATTAAACAAAAATCTGCACAACATGACCTAAGTTTGGCTCATCAAGAATGGTTAAAGAGGAATTTTAGCAATGTAGAGGGACACACATTAGAATTAGATAGTTTGTTTAAAACATTTGAAGGAACACTAAACAATTTTGGTAGTGAGCACGGGATGGCAAATTCCAGAGCAAGATTAAGAATGACAACACTTTATCAAGTAGCTGCTGCTAATAACGGGATAGTTGTCGGAACAGGAAATAAAGTAGAAGATTTTGGAGTCGGTTTTTATACAAAATACGGTGATGGTGGAGTAGATATTTCTCCAATAGCAGATTGCAATAAAACTGAGGTATGGGAGCTTGGCAAAGAGCTTGGAATTTTAAAAGAGATTATTGACGCTCCTCCTACAGATGGTTTATGGGATGATGGTCGTACTGATGAGGGACAGCTTGGTTTATCATATAAAGAATTAGAAGAAGCAATGGATAATGAAAATTCTGTAAATAGAGATAAATATAATTCAATTCGAAGTGCAAATTTGCATAAAATGGAACCTATTCCAGTATGCAAAATTCCTAATTAATCAAATAGATTCACAAATCTATAATTTAAGTATATTCCTAGTTGTATGGCTAAAGATATTTTTTTAACTAATAGTCTAGGTGGCAAGAAAGAAAAATTTACTCCCAAAAACGAAAAATCCATAGGCATGTATGTTTGTGGTCCCACCGTTTATGATGATCCACATATTGGCAATGCTAGACCATTAGTTGTCTTTGACATTCTTTATAAAATTCTAAAAAATAAATATGGATCAGCATCTGTAAAATATATCAGAAATATAACAGACATAGATGATAAAATAATTAAAGCATCTAATGATCTAAATATTTCTATAAACGATTTAACTTCAAAAATTACTGAAAATTTTCATACGGATTGTAACTACTTAAAATGTGAAACACCAAACAGTGAACCAAAGGCAACAGAAAATATAAAACAAATGATTGAAATGATCACAGAACTAGAGAAAAAAGGGTTTGCATATTCAAAGGATAAGCATGTTTATTTTGAAGTTAAAAAATTTAGTGATTATGGAAAACTATCTAATAAAAAGTTAGATGAATTAATAGCTGGTTCACGAGTAGAGGTTTCAAAAATAAAAAAAAATCCTGAAGATTTTGTATTATGGAAACCATCAACAGATAAAGAGCCGTCATGGGAATCTCCTTGGGGCAAAGGTAGACCAGGTTGGCACTTAGAATGTTCAGTTATGTCTAAAAGATATTTGGGTGAAGAATTTGATATTCACGGGGGTGGTAGAGACTTGATTTTTCCTCATCATGAAAACGAGATTGCGCAATCAAGATGTGCAAATGAAACAAATTCATTTGCAAATTATTGGGTCCATAATGGATTTATAACTCTTTCCAATGAAAAAATGGCAAAATCTCAGGGGAACATAATAAAAATAAAAGATTTTAAAAATAAATATAATGGTCAAGTTTTAAGATTAGCGTTAATTAGTGCTCACTATAGACAAGGATTAGATTGGAATGAAAAACTAATATTAGATTGTGAAAAAACCATAAATAAATGGTATTCAGCCTATTCTGATGTTCATAAAAGCACAATATTACCAGATGAATTATTAGATCCTTTGTATGACGATTTAAACACGCCTGGCTATATTGCTAATTTACATTCTTTATATAGTAAAGCTTCAACTGGAACGAACGAGGATAAAGCAACTTTTGTAAAAGCTTGCAATTTTATAGGTCTATTAACTGATACTTCAGAAGAGTGGCTACAAACAAAAAAAAATACAATTTCTCTTTCAGAGGATGAAATTAATTCAAAAATAGCTGAGAGAAATAAAGCAAGAGATAAAAAAAATTATCAATTAGCTGACAAAATTAGGAAAGATCTTTTAGATAAGGGTATTTTAATTGAAGATAAAGATGGTACAACCTCGTGGAAATTAAAATGAGTAAAGAAAAAATCTATATATTTGATACAACACTTAGAGATGGGGCACAAACACAAGGCGTTGATTTTTCATTAAATGAAAAAGAAAAAATTGCTAAATCTTTGGATAACTTAGGAGTTGATTATATCGAAGGGGGTTGGCCAGGAGCAAATCCAACAGATACAGAATTTTTTAATAAAGATCAGAACTTTAAAAATGCAAATCTTACAGCTTTTGGTATGACTAAAAAATCAGAGCATAGTGCAAAAAATGACCCAATGTTGTCATCTCTGATTAATTCAAAGAGTTCATCAGTTTGTTTATTTGGTAAAAGTTGGGATTTTCATGTTGATGTTGCCTTGGGTATTTCAAACGATCAAAATTTAGAAAATATAAGCGAGAGTGCAAAGCATATAGTTAATTCAGGTAAAGAATTTATGTTTGATGCTGAACATTTTTTTGATGGTTATAAATCAAATCCTGAATATGCAATATCATGTTTAAAAGCTGCATATGATAATGGCGCAAGATGGATTGTTTTATGTGATACTAATGGAGGGACATTACCTCACGAAATTTCTAAAATCGTTGAAGAGGTATCAAAACATATACCTGGTAAAAATCTTGGAATTCATGCTCACAACGATACCGAAAATGCAGTTGCTAATAGTTTAGTAGCTGTCCAAGCAGGAGTAAGGCAGGTTCAGGGTACAATTAATGGACTAGGAGAAAGATGCGGTAATGCAAATTTAATGTCTTTAATCCCAACTTTTTTTTTAAAAAAAGATTTTTCAGACAAATATGAAATTAATATTAAACCTGAAAATATTAAAAATTTAACTCAATGTTCAAGATTATTAGATGAAATATTGAATAGAAAACCTAACAAACATTTACCTTATGTGGGCGCTTCTGCATTTTCACACAAAGGTGGAATGCATGTATCAGCTGTACAAAAAAATCCAAAAACTTATGAACATATTAATCCTGATGAAGTAGGTAATGCTAGGAATATTGTTGTTTCTGATCAATCAGGCCAATCTAATATAATGTCTAGATTAAATGCAATTGGTATTAATATTAAAAAAGACGATCCAAAAATTAAAAAACTTCTTGATGAAGTAAAAGATAGAGAGTTCATAGGATATAGTTACGATGGTGCTGATGCATCTTTTGAGCTTTTAGCTAGAAGATTGATGGGTGAAATACCAAGATATATTTCAATTAATGAATATGATGTTTCTGTTAAGAAAGATTCTACTGGAGAAGTAATATCATTTGCAAAAGCAAAACTTGAGGTGGATGGTCATGAAATATTATGTGAAGGCGAGGGTAACGGACCTGTTAATGCTTTAGATAATGCAATTAGAAAAAATGTAAATAAACTTGAAAAGTACTCAGAATACTTAAAAGATCTAAAATTAGTTGATTATAAAGTTAGAATTTTAAATACAGGAACTGGAGCTGTTACTAGAGTTTCAATAGAAAGTGCAGACTCAAAACATGGTAATTGGTTTACTATAGGAGTTTCTCCAAATATTATTGATGCATCTTTTAAAGCTCTAGTTGATAGTTTAGACTACAAACTATTTAAGGATAATGCTCCTGCAAGTACTTGATGTCATTTAAGAATATAACTTTCATTTTACATAAACCTCAATTGTCAGAAAATATAGGAGCCTGTGCTAGAGCTTTAAAAAACTTTAATTTTAATAATCTTTCAATTGTTAATCCAAAACCCTTATTTCCAAATGATAAAATTATCGCAACATCTGTAGGGGCAAAAGATATTATTAAAAAAGCAAAAGTATGTGAAAATTTAGAAACATCATTAAGTAATTTGGATATATTAGTTGCAACATCTGCAAGATTTAGAAATAAAAATATTAAACATATATCAATAACTGATCTAAATAAGATTAATTACAAAAAAAAGGTTGGTTTTCTTTTTGGATCAGAAGCATCTGGATTATCAAATAATGAAGTTAGTTATGCTGATTATACTTTACAAATTCCAAGTAATAAGAATTTTAGATCTTTAAATTTGTCTCATAGTCTAATTATAGTAGCACAAATAGTAAGTGGCATAATTTCAAATAAAAAAATTACTTTTGAAAAGTCAAAAAAAATTAAAAGTGCAAATAAGAATGATATTCAAAGAATGTTGAATTTATGCATTAATAATTTAGAAAATAAGAATTTTTTTCATCCACCTGAAAAAAAACCGATCATGATGGAAAATTTAAGAAGTATTTTCTATAAACTTAATCTTTCAGAAAAAGAAACTCGTATTTTATCGAGTGTATTTGCTGGTTTAAGTAAGGAAAAGGTTGATTGACAAAACATAACTTAGGCTTATAAGACCTCATACTAATGACAAAAAGATTAAACTCTAAACATAAGGTAGATCGAAGATTAAAAGTAAATTTATGGGGGAGACCCAAAAGTCCTTTTAATACAAGAGCTTATCCTCCTGGACAACATGGACAAACAAAAGCTGGAAAACCTTCAGACTATGGAATTCAACTTCAGGCAAAACAAAAATTAAAGTCTTATTATGGAAACATGAATGAAAGACAATTTAGAAATGTATATAAAAAAGCAATTATGAAAAAAGGTGACACTGCTGAAAATTTAATTGGATTATTAGAACGAAGATTAGATGCTGTAATTTACAGATCAAAGTTATCAAACACTATTTTTTCATCAAGACAATTAATTAATCACGGTCATGTTAAAGTTAATGGAAAAAAAGTTAATATAGCAAGTTACCAGGTTAAAGAAGAAGATACTATTGAAATTAGAGATAAATCTAAACAACTTGCTTTAATTGATATTGCTCTTGCTAACAAAGAAAGAGAAGTCCCAGAATATCTACAATTAGATGAAAAGAATAAAAAAGTTAAATTTGTAAGAGTTCCATCTTTTGAAGAAGTTCCTTATCCAGTTGTTATGGAACCAAACTTAGTAATTGAATATTATTCTAGATAATTAATTCTTTGCTTTAAAATTTATTCCTTTAGACTCAAAAAGTTTAGCAAGTTCTCCATTCTCATACATTTCTTTTACGATATCACATCCACCAATAAATTCGTTTTTAACATATAATTGAGGAATGGTCGGCCAATCACTAAAAACCTTTATACCTTCTCTTAACTTTTGATCTGCTAAAACATTTACACCTTTAAAATTTACTTCAAGAACTTTTAAAATATTTGATGTAGCCATTGAAAATCCACACTGGGGTGCATCAGGTGTACCTTTCATAAAAAGACACACATCGTTATTTTCAATTTCACTTTTTATTAAATCGTTTGTTTCTTGTTCCATTTAAATTTCCTTTGTTTTAATTGCTAAAGCGTGAAGCTCGTTTCCCATTTTACCTTTTAAAGAATTATATACCATTTTATGTTGTTCTATTTTACTTTTACCTGAAAATTCAGATGATGTCACTGTAGCAGAGTAGTGATTTCCATCACCTGCTAAATCTTGAATTTCAACTTTTGCGTCAGGTAATCCTTCTTTAATTAAACTCTCAATTTCTTTTAAATCCATTGCCATTAGCTATCCATATACTTCTTTAACCAATATGTATGTGCATCTGCCAATTCTTCAATAGGCAAATTGATGTCATCTTTATATACGATGGATTGTCCATATACTGTCCCTAATTCATCGAAATGTACAGAATATTTGTTTAAAATATCATTTACTTTCTTCAAACTAGCTTTAGGTATTTCAACAATATATCGAGCCTGATCTTCACCAAAGAAATATTCATATTTATTTGTTAAACCTTTAAGTGAATTAATTTTTATTCCCCTTTTTCCTTTAATACACATTTTTGATAATGCTGTTAAAATTCCACCTAATGATACGTCATGGCAACTCACAATAAGACTTTTTCTAGATAAATCTAATACAGTCTCACCAATGTTTTTTTCATTAAATAAATTAACAGTTGGTGGTGGACCTTTTTTTTCATTTAAAAGCTCTCTTGCAAAAATACTTTGATCTAAATGTCCATCGGTTTTACCAATTACGTAAACTAAGTTTCCATCAGTTTTAAAATCCATAGTAAGCATTTGTTGATAGTCAGAGATTAGTCCAACACCTCCAATTGTCGGTGTAGGTTTGATACCTTTATCTTTTGTTTCATTATAAAATGATACATTTCCAGATACGACTGGAAAATCTAGATACTTACTTGCTTCTGTAATTCCTTCAACACATTCTACGAATTCACCCATATTTTTTTCTTTTTCTGGATTTCCGAAGTTTAAACAATTGGTAATAGCAATAGGTTTAGCTCCTACCGAAATAAGATTTCTATAGCTCTCACAAACTATTTGTTTTCCTCCAGTTAATGGATGCGAGAAACAATATAATGCAGAAGAATCTACTGATGCGGCTACCGCTTTATTGGTTCCATGAACTCTCACAACACCTGAATCACCACCTGGTTTTTGAATTGTATCACCCATCACAGTATGATCATATTGATCCCATATCCATTTTTTATCTGAAATGTTTGAATTACTTAAAATCTTCTTCAAGCAATCTGATAATTTTAGAGATTTAAATTCATCTTTATCAAATTTTAATTTTTGAGGTAATTTAGTTTTTTTCCAAGAACGATCATATATTGGAGCATTTTCTGCAAGAAGATCAATCGGTATTTCAGCAACTTTTTTATTATCAAATATTAATTCTATTTTTTTTGTATCTGTTGTTTTACCTATAACTGCAAAATCTAGGTTCCATTTATCAAATATTTTCTTCGCGTGTTCTTCTTTTCCTTTTTCAAGAACTATAAGCATTCTCTCTTGACTTTCAGACAACATTATTTCGTATGGTGTCATTTTTTCTTCCCTACAAGGAACCTCACTAAGATTTAATTCAATTCCAAGGTTTCCTTTTGACGCCATTTCCACACTTGAAGATGTTAATCCTGCTGCCCCCATATCTTGAATTGCAATAATTGAATTATCAGCCATTAATTCTAGGCACGCTTCAAGTAATAATTTTTCAGTAAAAGGGTCTCCCACTTGAACTGTTGGTTTTTTTTCTTCGATTTTGTCATCGAATGTTGCGGAAGCCATACTTGCACCATGAATTCCATCTCTCCCAGTTTTTGAACCTACGTATATTACTGGTTTATCTAAGCCAGCTGCTTTTGAGTAAAAAATCTTATTTTTATTTACTAAGCCAAGAGTCATTGCATTTACTAATATATTTCCATTGTAAGACTCATCAAAAGTTGTTTGGCCAGCAATAGTTGGAACTCCAATACAATTACCATATCCACCTATACCCTTAACAACTCCTCTTAATAAATTTCTTGTTTTTTTATGTTGTGGTGAACCAAAATGAATTGAATTTAAATTCGCTATTGGTCTTGCTCCCATTGTAAATACATCCCTCATAATTCCACCAACACCAGTCGCTGCTCCTTGATAAGGTTCAATAAACGAAGGGTGATTATGGCTTTCAATTTTAAATACAATTGCATCGTCATCTCCAATATCAATGACACCCGCATTTTCTCCAGGTCCTTGAATGACCTGTTTTCCTTTGGTGTGCATTTTTTTTAAGTGTTTTCTAGAAGACTTATAGGAGCAATGTTCGTTCCACATTGCAGAAAATATTGCAAGTTCAGTTAAATTAGGTGTTCTCTTCAGAAGTTCACATATTTTAGAAAACTCTTCTTTTTTTAATCCGTGATCTATTGCAACTGCTTCTGTGACTTCCATTATTTAAAATTATCCAAGATATTTTCGAAAAATAATGAACCATCTTCACCTGATAAATATTTGTCTATCATTCTCTCAGGATGAGGCATCATTCCCAATACATTTTTATTTTTATTAAATATTCCAGCTATATTTTTAATTGCTCCGTTTGGATTAGTTGACTCATTTTCTACACCATCTTCTCCACAATACGTTACAGCTATTTGATTATTATCTTCCAATGATTTTAATTCATCATCGCTACAAAAGTAATTTCCTTCATTATGGGCAATATGAAGTTCTAAAATATCTTTTTTTAAATCTTTAAAATATTTATTTTGTTTATCTTTAACTTTTATAAAAACATTGCTGCATATAAAATTAAGAAACTTGTTTTGTTGCAAAATTCCTTTTAATAAGCCAGTTTCAGTTAAGATTTGAAATCCATTACAAATACCTAATACTAAACCTCCAGAATTAGCAAAATCAATCACGGATTTTATAATTTTTGATTTAGAGGCAATGCTTCCACATCTTAAGTAATCACCATAAGAAAAGCCTCCCGGCAATACTATTAAATCTGATTTTGGAATAGATTGATCATTGTGCCAAACCATTTGATTTTTAAAACCAAATTTTTTTAGAGCCACATCCATGTCTCTATCACAATTTGATCCTGGAAAAATAATAACTGATGATCTCATTACTTAAACTATTTTGTAATCCTCAATAACAAGATTGGCCAATAGTTTTTTACACATATCATCTACTAAAGATTTTGCTTTTTTTTCATCTTTCTCTTTAACTTCAATTTCAAAATATTTACCTTGTCTTACATCTTCTACATTCCCAAAGTTCATACCATTAAGGGTTTGTTGAATAGCTTTTCCTTGAGGATCTAAAACTCCATTTTTAAGAGTTACAATTACTTTAATTTTCATTACTTCTTTTTAATCTTTACTGCTTGTGGTTTAGTATATTTTAATGGCCTTATGTTTGATTGTTCATGAAGTATATCCAATCTTCTTGCAACTTCTTGATAAGCTTCAATTAGATTGCCAAGTCCTTTTCTAAATCTATCTTTATCTAATTTTTTATCACTATATACATCCCACAGTCTGCAGGTATCTGGACTTATTTCATCTGCAAGCATGATCTCTTTTTTTCCATTTTTTTCATATCTTCCAAATTCTACTTTAAAATCTACAAGTTTAATCCCAACACCTCTAAACAAGCCTTGTAGAAAGTCATTAATTCTATTTAATTCTCTATTTATTAATTTTAATTCATCTTTTTCCATCCACTTAAATGCTAGTATGTGTTCTGTGCTTATTAAAGGATCTCCTAAAGCATCATCTTTTAAGCAATATTCTATTAATGGATTATCTAAGACTGTCCCATCTTCAATACCCAATCTTTTAGTTAATGATCCAGTTGCAATATTTCTTACAATAAATTCAATAGGTATAATTTCAACATGCTGAACTAGTTGTTCTCTCATATTTAAACGTTTTACTAAATGATTTTTGATTCCAACATTGTTTAATTGAGTTAATATATGTTCAGAAATTCTATTGTTTAAAATTCCTTTACCATCCATCACAGCTTTTTTTTGATTATTAAATGCGGTTGCATCATCTTTAAAATGTTGGATAACATATTTTTTATCGTTAGTTGCAAAAATTATTTTTGCTTTACCTTCGTGTAATTTTTTTCCTTTTTTCATTATTTGAATACTCTTTTAAATATATAATTTACATTTTTTAAGTGTTTGTCATATGTAAAGATTTTATCCAATCTTTTTTCACTTATTTTGCCAGTGATTGATTTATCACTTTTTAAAAGTGTTAATAGGTTTGTGTTCTTTGCAAAACTAGCTTTTGCATGAGACTGAACTAATCTATACGCTTTCTCTCTAGCAATACCTGATTTAGTAAGCTCTAACATTACTTCTTGAGAAAAAACAAGACCTCTTGTTAAGCTTAAATTTTTTTTCATCGTTTTTGGATAAACAATCATTTTCTCTAAAATTCCTGACAGTCTGACTAAAGCAAAATCTAAAGTTATATTTGCATCTGGACCAATATTTCTTTCAACACTAGAATGAGATATATCCCTTTCATGCCATAAAGAAATATTTTCTAAAGCTGGAATTACATAGCTTCTCACCATTCTTGCAAGTCCTGTAAGATTTTCACTTAATATTGGATTTTTTTTATGAGGCATAGCAGATGAGCCTTTTTGATCTTTTGAAAAGTATTCTTGTAATTCATAAACTTCTGATCTTTGTAAATGCCTTATTTCTGTTGCAACTCTTTCAATAGTTCCAGCAATAATCCCAAGTACTGAAAAATAATGCGCATGTCTATCTCTTGGAATAATTTGAGTTGAAATTGGTTCAGCTTTTAATTTTAATTTTTTTGCAACATAAGTTTCGACTTTAGGATTTATATTTGCAAACGTTCCTACTGCTCCTGAAATTGCACATGTTGATACATTTTCTATTGCATCTTTTAATCTTAATTTATTTCTTTTAAATTCTTCATAAAATGAAGCTAATTTTAGTCCAAAAGTAATTGGTTCCGCATGAATTCCATGACTTCTTCCAATGCAAGGAGTTAATTTATACTTTTTTGCCTGTTTTTTTAAAACAGATAAAATTTTATCAATATCTTTTAATAAAATGTTTCCTGATTGAACCAATTGAACATTTAAAGTTGTATCTAAAACATCAGATGAGGTCATGCCTTGATGAAGATATCTTGCTTTAAGACCAGCTTGTTCTGTAATTGATGTTAAAAAAGCAATTACATCATGCTTAACTTTTGCTTCTATATCATGAATTCTTTTAACTTTGATTTTACCCTTTTTTTTTACTAATGAAGCAACTCCTTTAGGAATAATTTTATATTTTTCCATTGCTTCAGCTGCAGCTATTTCTACATCTAACCAAATCTTATATTTGTTTTCTTCAGACCAAATACTGACAAGCTCTTTTCTAGAATATCTTGATATCATTAATTATATGGGGGCCTCGTATAACCTTTAACAGATTCTGTGAAAATTTCATATGAATCTTCAGTAATACCAACAGTATGCTCAAATTGTGCTGATAATGATTTATCTTTAGTTACTGCAGTCCACCCATCATTTAATACTTTTGTGTCATATTTTCCATAATTTATCATTGGTTCAATTGTAAAAGTCATGCCAGGCATTAGTTCTTTGCCAGTATTTTTAGATCCATAATGAAGTATATTGGGAGGTTCATGAAATAAATTACTTATTCCGTGACCACAAAAATCTCTTACAACTGAATAACCTTTGCTTTCAACATAAGATTGAATTTCAAATCCTATATCACCAAGTTTTTTTCCTGGTTGTAAAATTGATATTGCTTTCATTAATGATTCATAGGTTGCTTCGATTAAATTTTTTGCCTTAACTGGAACATTTCCAATTTCATACATTCTACTTGTATCTCCATAATAATTATCAACTACTGCTGTTACATCAACATTTACCGCGTCACCATCTTCCAAAACTCTATTAGAAGGTATTCCATGACAAACTACATGATTTAAAGATGTACAAAGTGATTTTTCAAACCCTCGATAAAATAATGGAGCTGAATAACCTCCATTATCTTTTATAAATTCGTAACCTAATTTATCAATTTTATCTGTTGATACACCTGGCTTAATATAATCTGTAAGCATGTCTAAAGTTTTAGATGCAAGCTTTCCAGCAACTCTCATCTTTTCAAATTTTTCTTTATAATCAATCATCTAAAATATTAATTTTTTTTTCAATTTTAATTTCCTTAGAACTTAATTTACATCTATAAGCGAGAAATTTTACTCCCACTTTTTTTGCTTTTTTGTAGTTTTCAAAATAAATGTGGTCAATATCTTTTGCAATTCTAAAGTTATTTATATTTTGAATTTGCGTTAAAAATAAGACACAAGGTTTATATCCCTTTTTAATTGATTTAATTAACATATTTAGGTGTTTTGTTCCTCTTGATGTTACAGCATCAGGAAATTCTGCAATATCTTTTTCTCTAAACAATGTAACATTCTTTACCTCTATTAAATTGTCGTCACATAAAAAATCAAATCTCGTATCATCACTAAATTTAAATTCTGGTTTAATATTTTTAATAGTTTTAAATTCTGATATTAATTTATTTTCTAATCCATGATTTACGATTCTATTTGCTCTATGAGTATTTACCCCAACGTATCTTTTTCTTGATTTAATAATTTCTAATGTAAATTTTAACTTTCTTTTTGGATCATTGTGTTCTGTAACTAAAACTTCATTACCCTGATCCAAAAGTCCTTGCATAGATCCAGTGTTAGGACAATGTGCCGTTATAATCTTGCTATTTACTTTTATATCAGCGAAAAATCTCTTATATCTTTTTAATAATTTTCCTTTAATAAGGCTATTTGTAAATTTCATATAAATTTACTTATATTTACATATGCAAAATAAAAAAGAGATAAATGCTGGTATTTTAATTATCGGTAACGAAGTTCTATCAGGCAGAACACAAGATGTTAATACAAGCACATTAGCAATTTGGTTAAATTCATTAGGTATACCTGTTGCAGAAGTTCGTGTAATTCCCGATGATGAAATTATTATTATAAATACAATTAATGAATTAAGAGAAAAATACTCTTATATTTTTACTACAGGTGGAATAGGACCAACTCACGATGATATTACAGCAGAATCTGTTTCTAAAGCATTTAATATTGAATATGGTTTCCATAAAGAGGCTTTTTCAATATTAGAAAATTATTATAAGCCAGGTGAATTTAATGAAGGTAGACAAAAGATGGCTAAAATGCCTGTTAGTGCTAATTTGATTTTAAATCCATCTAGCGGGGCTCCTGGCTTCTATGTTGAAAACGTATTTTGTCTTCCAGGTGTACCATCTATTATGAAAGCAATGCTTGGTAGTTTAAATAATCTTCTGATTGGTGGAGAACCAATATTAAGTGAGACCATAAACCTAAGAACTGTTGAGAGTGAAATAGCTAAATCTTTAACAGAGGTCCAAAATAATAATTCTGAAGTTGAGATCGGAAGTTATCCTTTTTTTAAAGCTGGAAAATTAGGGGTATCAATCGTTGTGAGATCAGTAGATAAAACAAAAATTGATAAATGTAATTCAGAAATACTTAAGTTTGTTAAAGACAAACAAATTGAAATAGTTGACAGATAAATATGCTTTATTTTGCTTACGGAAGTAATCTAAATCATTTTCAAATGAAAAGAAGATGTAAAGATTCAAAATATATTAAAAAGATAAATTTAAAAGGATATACACTTAATTTTAGAAGCAAGTATCGTGCAGCGGATATAGAAAAGAAAAATAATTCCATTGTGCCTGGTGGATTGTATGAGATATCAAAAAGTGATGAAAAAAAACTTGATATTTATGAAGATTATCCAATTCTTTATAAGAAAATGTATTTTAAGTATTACAACAATACTGTGATGACTTATATAATGCCTAAAAAAACAATTTTTAGATATCCCACCGAAAGATATCTAAACGTTGTTAAGCAAGGTTATAAAGATTGTAATTTAGATCAAAAATATCTCAAAAAAGCTTTAGTGAATTTTTAATTAATGCTTTCAAAATCAAAAATATTTTTTAAAGGTATAGTTGCTGTTTTACCTCATATGTTATCAGTAATTCCTTTTGGAATTATAACTGGAGCTATTGGTATTGAATTAGGTTTTGATCCAATATTAGTATATGCAACTTCCTTGATTATTTTTGGCGGTGCTTCACAGATAATATTTATGCAACTTTTGTCAGGTGGAGCTTCATCATTAGTAGCCATTACATCGGTTGGAGTAATAAACTCGAGACATTTATTATATGGAGCAGTTTTATCTGAGTATTTAGAAAAACTAAGTTTTATTAAAAAATTACTTATTTCTTATTTTATTGTAGACCAAGGCTTCGCAGAATCTAACAAGTACATTAAACAAAATAAAAATTTATCTAATCCACATTATTATGTTCTTGGTACAGGAGTAACACTTTGGTTTTGTTGGCAGTTATCCACAATTAGTGGAATTATATTGGGCTCATTTATTCCTGATGAATTGGGTTTAAAATTTGCGATCCCTCTCACTTTTTTAGCGATTATTGTAAATGACTTAAGAAAATTAGATCATGTTTTTGTGATGTTGGTATCTGGATTTGCATCATTAATTTTATTTAATGCTCCATTTAAATCTTACATAATATTATCTCCTATAGTCGCTCTAATTGCTGCATTTATAATGTTGAGGCTGAAAAAATGACCTGGTTATCAATTATTATTTCTGGAATTGTTACTTATTTTTCAAGGATGGCCATGGTCGCTTTAATTGATAGAGAAATGCTTGGAACAAAAGTTAAAGAAGTTCTTAATTATGTTCCAGCAGCCGTATTTCCAGCAATAATATTTCCTGGTATTTTTTTTAATGATTTTGGTTCGTTTGTAGAAATCACAGATCCAAAAATTTATGGTGCAATCGTTGCTTTGGTTGTTGGATTTTACTCAAGGAGTGTAATTGCCACTATTGTTTCAGGATTATTATCTTATTGGTTTATTATTTTTTTCTTATTAAGATAGACCTGTGTATTTATATACTAAACTTCAAAGTTTAAAAAAACCAATTCGTATTGCTTTTATTGGTTGTGGCAAGTTTGTTTCCATGTTCCTAGCTCAATACAATCAATTAAACAAAATTATTTTAGATACAATTATTGAGCTCGATGTTGATAGAGCTAAAAAAAATTGTTTAAACAGTGGATTATCTAATGAGACTATAGACAAAATTAATTTTACAGATAATTTAGATGAGGTTTTTAATAGAGAAATTGATGTATTTATTGAGGCTACAGGGAACCCTATAGCAGGCACATTGCATGCAAAGAAAATCATAGAAAGTAAAAAGCATGTAATAATGGTTAATGTTGAGGCAGATGTTTTATGTGGAAAGTATTTGTCTGATTTAGCAAAGAAAAATAATGTGATCTGTTCAATGGCTTATGGTGATCAGCCATCATTAATTTTAGAACAAATTGAATGGGCAAAATTAAATGGTTTTGAAGTTATATGTGCAGGAAAAGGTACAAAATATCATCCATCTTTTGAATATTCAACACCAGAAACTGTTTGGGGCCACTATGGCTTAACTAAAGAAAGAGCTGAAAATGAATCTGGGATGAATCCTAAAATGTTTAATAGCTTTTTATGTGGGGACAAATCATCAATTGAAATGTGTGCCGTTAGTAATGCTACAGATTTAAAATGCCCAAAAAGTGGATTAACTTATCCTCCAATAGGGGTTTATGATATTGCAAAAAAATTAATTCCAAAATCTGAAGGCGGTCTATTAGACCACTCTGGTCAAGTTGAAGTTATCTCAAGCATTGATTTAGATAAAAAAGATATACCTAATGATCTTAGATGGGGAGTGTATATTGTTATTAAAGCTCAAAATGAGTATGTGAAAAACTGTTTTAAAGACTATGGAATGGTAACTGATTCTTCAGGAAGTTATTCAGCAATTTGGAGACCTTATCATTATATTGGATTAGAATTAGCTCAATCAATTTATTCAATAGTACTTGATAATAAGGCCACAGGTCATACAAAAAATTTTAATGCTGAGATAGCTAGTGTCGCAAAAAAAGATTTAAAAGCAGGACAAAAACTTGATGGAGAAGGGGGTTATTGTGCAAGGGGGAGGTTGATTTCATCGAGAAAATCTAAACAAGAAAAAATTTTACCTATGGGTTATACTGATAATGCAGTTTTAAAGAATGATATAATGAAAGATCAATTTATAAGATTAGATGATGTTGAGCTAAATTTACAAAAAGAAATAATTGAAGCTAGAGAATATCAATACAATTTAATATAGTTGAGATATAAATTTTAATATATATAACGATGTACTTTATAAATGCCCTCGTGGTGAAATTGGTAGACACAAAGGACTTAAAATCCTTGCCCTTTTGGGAGTGCCAGTTCGAGTCTGGCCGAGGGCACCACTAATGGTTAATCCTTTTGTAGTTTCAGACAAAAATTCTAGATCATCTAAAATTAAAAATGCAGTCTTAAAAAGAATAAAGACATATTCTTTGTCAAAATCTAATTTAATAATTGTTATAGGCGGTGACGGTTTCATGCTCGAAACATTAAAAAAATATAATAAATATAAAAAACCTTTTTATGGAATAAATTCAGGAAACTATGGTTTTCTAATGAACAAGTTTTCAGAAAAAACAAACTATAAAAATTTACTTAAAGGAAGATTAGTTTCAATATCTCCGTTAGAGATGAGTGTAAAAAATAAATCAAACATTGTCAAAAAGTGTATAGCAATTAACGAAATTTCAGTTCTTAGACAAAGTAGACAAACTGCATCATTAACTATTTTAAACGGAAAAAAACAAATTATAAAACATTTAATTTCTGATGGTGTTTTGGTATCAACACCAGCAGGTAGTACAGCTTATAATCTTTCTGTTCATGGTCCTATCCTCAGCATTGATTCAAATAAATTATCAATAAGTCCAATAAGTGCTTTTAGACCTAGGAGATGGAAAGGAAAAATTGTTAGTGATAAATCTAAAATCACAATAAAGAATTTAAATTACATAAAGAGACCCATAAGTGCTGTAGCTGATAATATCGAAGTAAGAAATGCAAAATCAATATCTATTAACACTAACAAAAAAATTAAATTTAATTTAATATTTGATAAAAACAGAAGTCTTCAAAAAAAAATTAAAATTGAACAGTTAAGAAACGAAATAAATTAATGGTGCCCCCGCACGGACTCGAACCGCGGACCTATTGATTACAAATCAATTGCTCTACCAGCTGAGCTACAAGGGCATGAATGTTTTTTTATTACGATTTATAATATTATCAAGTTTTATTTTTATATTGATTTATATGATGAAAAACTATCGCTGCGCTGTTTGATATATTTAAACTCTCAATATTTTTATTAATATCTATTTTCACTGAAAAATCTGTGTACTTTTTTGTATGCTCTTTCATACCAAATCCTTCAGACCCAAATAGTAAAATATTATTTCCTTCCCATTTTATATTATTAAATTTTGTATCACTCTTAGCCTCAAAACCATAAATCCAAAAATTTTTCTCTCTTAAAAATTTTAGAGTTGTATTTATATTTGATACCTCAAATATATTTATGTGCTCCATGCAACCACTCGCAGATTTATACATAAGTTTGCTTTCAGAAGGAAAATGTCTTTCTTTAATAATGATTCCATCTATGTCAAATGATGCAGCACTTCTAATTAAAGAACCTATATTTCTAGGATCAGTTACCTCATCTAAACATGCAATTGTAAGATTTTTTTTTGTTTTGATAAATTCCTTCAAATTAATTTTTTCAAAATGTTCAATTTCAGCAACATAACCTTGATGGGTAATTCCATCCTTTGAACAATATTTATCTAACTCTTTTCTCGTTTTGTAATATATTTTTATGTCTTTAAGCAGATTTTTTCTTGAACTCACTCTATGTATATTTTTTTTACTTTCTTCTGTTAGAAAAACTTTAAGAATTTTTCTATTAGGGTTTTTTAATGCCTCAATAACAGCATGTTTTCCAACTATAAAAAAAGATGATTTGTTCATGATAATCTTAGAATTTACAGTATTTATTAAGCTATTTTCCTATATTTCACGTATTGCATTTGTACAATAAAAATATATAAAACGCATGTTGTTTAAAGCTTTATTGAACATGGGGTGCTTCCCCCTAAAATTATATTAAGGAGGGGTACCAAAGCGGTCAAATGGGGCGGGCTGTAAACCCGTTGACTTCGGTCTTCGAAGGTTCGAATCCTTCCCCCTCCACCATTCAATAATTTTTTTTATAACATGGAGTGTACTTGGGTGTTGCGGGTGTAGTTCAATGGTAGAACGCTAGCCTTCCAAGCTGGATGTAAGGGTTCGATTCCCTTTACCCGCTCCAAAAATTAAATTAGAGAAAAAAAAAAGAGGTAAACAAGTAATGTCAAAAGAAAAGTTCGTAAGAAATAAACCGCACTGTAATATTGGAACTATAGGTCATGTTGATCATGGTAAAACAACATTAACTGCTGCGATCACAAAAGTATTAGCAGAGTCTGGCGGTGCGCAATTTACTGCTTATGATCAAATTGATAAAGCTCCAGAGGAAAAAGAGAGAGGAATTACAATTTCAACAGCTCACGTGGAGTATGAAACAGAGAAAAGACACTATGCGCACGTAGATTGTCCTGGTCACGCAGATTATGTAAAAAATATGATCACAGGTGCCGCTCAAATGGATGGTGCGATTTTAGTTGTTAATGCAGCTGATGGTCCAATGCCACAAACAAGAGAACATATTCTTTTAGCAAGACAAGTTGGTGTTCCAGCAATAGTTGTTTATTTAAATAAAGTTGATCAAGTTGATGATAAAGAAATGATTGAGCTTGTTGAAGAAGAAATTAAAGATTTATTAACATCATATAAATTTCCAGGTGATAAAACTCCAATCATCAAAGGCTCAGCGTTAGCAGCTGTAGAGGGAAGAGATGATGAGATTGGAAAAAATTCAATAATGGAACTTATGAAATCTGTTGATGAATTTATACCACAGCCTGATAGACCAAAAGACAAAGATTTCTTGATGCCTGTTGAGGATGTATTTTCAATCTCTGGAAGAGGTACGGTTGTTACGGGAAGAGTTGAGTCTGGTGTAATTAAAACCGGTGATGAAATAGAAATTGTTGGAATTCGAGAAACAAAAAAAACAGTTTGTACAGGAGTTGAAATGTTTAGAAAACTTTTAGACTCTGGTGAGGCAGGAGATAACATAGGAGCTCTTTTAAGAGGTGTTGAAAGAACTGATGTTGAAAGAGGTCAAGTATTATGTAAACCTGGTTCAATAACCCCTCACACTAAATTTGAAGCTCAAGCATATGTTCTGAAAAAAGAAGAGGGTGGAAGGCATACACCTTTTTTTACAAAATATAGACCACAATTTTATTTCAGAACAACTGATGTTACAGGTGAAGTAGAATTACCTGCAGGCACAGAAATGGTTATGCCAGGTGATGATGCTAAATTTACAGTTAAATTAATTACACCTATTGCAATGGCTGAAAAGCTAAACTTTGCTATTCGTGAGGGTGGTAGAACAGTAGGAGCTGGAGTAGTAACTAAAATTATAGAGTAAACTCCATAGGAGTGTAGCTCAATTGGTAGAGCGCCGGTCTCCAAAACCGGAGGTTGGGGGTTCGATTCCCTCCGCTCCTGCCAAAACTTAAATTATGAAAAACCCATTAAAATTTATACAGGATGTTAAGCAAGAAGCTTTCAAAGTTACCTGGCCCACTGGCAAGGAGGTTATACAAGGATCTTTAATGGTTGTTGCCATGGCAATTGTAGCAGCTCTATTTTTTCTTTTATTGGATCAAGTTCTTCAATTTCTTTTAGAAATAGTTTTAAAGGTTAATCTGTAATGAAAAATTGGTATATTGTACAATCGCACTCGAGCTTTGAAAATAAAGTTGCACAAGAAATTAAAGAGGAAGCTACAAAAGCAAATCTTTCGGATAAAATTGAGGAAATTATTGTTCCTACTCATGATATTACTGAGGTTAAAAGAGGAAAAAGAGTTCAAAGAAAAAAAAAATACTTTCCAGGATATGTTTTATTAAAAAGCGAAATGGATAATACTATCTATCACATGATTAAAAATTTAAAAAAAGTAAGTGGTTTTTTAGGAACAAAAGGTACACCAATACCTGTATCTGAAAAAGAAATTGAAAAAATACTTGGCCAAATTAAAGATGGCGTTGTACAACCAAAATCGGGTGTTGAATATAATGTTGGTGAGAAAGTTCAAGTTATAGATGGACCCTTTGCTTCATTTAGTGGTTTGGTTGAAGATATTGATGAAGAAAAATTAAGATTAAAAGTTTCAGTGTCAATTTTTGGAAGACCAACACCTGTTGATTTAGAATATAGTCAAGTAGAAAAGGCAAGCTAATGGCAAAAAAAGAAATAAGTGGATATATAAAATTACAAATAAATGGTGGTCAGGCAAATCCAGCTCCACCAGTAGGCCCAGCTCTTGGTCAAAGAGGGATTAATATAATGGATTTTTGTAAAGCTTTTAATGAGAAAACAAAATCTTTTGCTGGCAAACCTGTCCCAGTAATTATCACAGTTTATAAAGATAAAAAGTTTGATTTTATAATTAAATCACCACCAGCATCTCATTTTATTAAAGAGGCTGTAAAATTAAAAAGTGGTTCAAAAGAACCTGGAAGAAATATTGTTGCTAAGATTTCCAAGAAACAATTGAAAGAAATAGCAGAAAAAAAAATGGCAGATTTAAATGCACATGATGTTGATGAAGCTGCAAAAATCATTGCAGGATCTGCTAGATCTATGGGTATTGAGGTAATAGAATAATGTCATCAAAAAGATATAAAAAACTACCTGAAAAAACTAGAGATTTACAATCTGAAACATTGGATAAATTAATACCTATTCTAAAGCAAAATTGTACAACAAAATTTGACGAGTCTTTAGATATAAGTTTACAAATTAATAACAAACAAAAAAAAAATGAGATCAATATTAGAACAGTTGTTAATTTACCGGGCGGTACTTCAAAAAAAGTAAAAGTTGGCGTTGTTTGTGAAGAGAATAAACTTCAAGAAGCAAAAGATGCTGGAGCAGAAGTTGTTGGTGGTGATGAACTAATAGAAGAATTAAAGTCAGGAAATATAAGTTTTGAAAAATTAATATGTACTCCAGGCATGATGATTAAACTTTCAAAATTAGGAAAAGTACTTGGTCCTAAAGGTTTAATGCCTAATCCAAAATTGGGGTCAGTAACTAATGATGTCAAGAAAGCTGTGACTGATGCGAAATCAGGTCAAGTTGAAATAAGAAATGATAAAGACGGAAATATTGGCATTAGTATAGGAAATAAATCTTTTGCTGACGATAAGTTAATAATGAATTTCAATGCAGTAATAGATGCTTTAGAAAAAGAAAAATCAAATAATACAATTAAAGGTGATTTGATTAAACAAGCTTTTATAACCTCAACAATGGGTGTTTCTTACAAAATTAAATTAGGAAAGAGCATTTAGTTATGATGAATAAAGAACAAAAAAAACAGTATATATCTGATATGACGGATCAGTTTGAAAAGTCTGAAGCAGTAATAGTTACTCATTATCAAGGTTTGACTATGAACCAACTTGATGACCTAAGATCTAAGATGAGAGAACATGGCATTAAATTTAAAATTACAAATAATAGAATAACTAAATTGGCATTAGAAAAAACAAGATGTAAAGAACTATCAAATTTATTTTCAGGTCCAACTGCTGTAGCATTATCAAAAGATGCGATAACATCTGCAAAGATTTTAACAAACTTTTCAAAAGAAAATGAAAGTTTAAAGATTCTAGGTGGAATCATGGGTTCAGATATTTTAGACGTTGCTGGCGTCAAAAATGTAGCTACTTTACCTTCATTAGACGAAGCTAGGGCAAAAATAGTGGGAATATTGAGGTCTCCAGCACAAAAAATAGCAAGTATTTTACTTGCGCCAGCTTCAAAAATCGCTATTTTAGCGCTCGAAAAATCAAAAAAATAACCAGGGACAAGAATTACTATGGCTGACTTAAATAAAATTATAGATGACTTATCAAGTTTAACTGTTGTAGAAGCAGCTGAACTTTCAAAACAACTTGAGGAAAAATGGGGAGTAACTGCAGCAGCAGCTGTAGCAGCAGCACCAGCAGCAGCAGGTGGAGCGGCACCAGCGGAAGAAAAAGATGAATTTACAATTATGCTTACTGCAGCTGGAGATAAAAAAATTAATGTTATAAAAGAGGTTAGAGCTATTACTGCTTTAGGCCTTAAAGAAGCAAAAGATTTAGTTGA
Organism: uncultured Pelagibacteraceae bacterium; assembly: GCA_902543485.1. Classification (GTDB taxonomy): domain Bacteria; phylum Pseudomonadota; class Alphaproteobacteria; order Pelagibacterales; family Pelagibacteraceae; genus Pelagibacter. The sequence continues at coordinate 225,776 of CACBYP010000001.1, forward strand.
AGGTGCACCGAAAGAAGTCAAATCAGGTGTTAATAAAAAAGAAGCTGAAGAGATTAAGCAAAAACTTGAAGCAGCTGGCGCAAAAGTAGAACTAAAATAAATTAGATAGGATTTTTTACTGGTTAAATTTTTTGATCAGTAGTAGAGATGCAATTATCTTTTACAGAAAAAAAAAATATAAGAAAAAGTTTTGGTAAGCTTAAAGAAAGCCTATCAATACCCAATCTTATTGAAGTTCAAAAAAACTCATACAAAGAATTAACAGAATTTAAACAAGATGTAGAACAACATCTTGTAAAAGGTTTTGATAGAGTTTTTAAAAGTATCTTTCCAATAGAAGACTTGAATGACAAAGCAACTTTAGAATATGTTTCATATAAACTAGAAAAACCCAAATTTGATGTAGAAGAATGTATAGCTAGAGGTTTAACTTATTCAGCAGCTCTTAAATGTACACTTAGACTAGTAGTTTATGAAATAGATCAAGAGAATAATACTAAAGATATTCTTTCTGCTAAAGAACAGGAAGTTTACATGGGCGAAGTTCCTATGATGACAAATAGTGGAACATTTATAACTAATGGCGTTCAAAGAGTTGTTGTCAACCAAATGCATAGAAGTCCTGGTGTATTTTTTGATCATGATAAAGGAAAATCCCATGCAAGTGGAAAATTATTATTTAATTGTCGTGTAATTCCTAATCGTGGATCTTGGCTCGATTTTGAATTTGACGTTAAAGACTTACTTTATTTTAGAATAGATAGAAAAAAGAAAATTTTAGTTTCTACGTTATTACAAGCCTTGGGCTTTTCAAAAAATGATATTGTTGATGAATTTTATAAAAAAGAAACTTTAACTTTTGATAAAAAATTAAATAAATGGAAAACAAAGTTTGATCCAGAAAACTACAAGGCTAAAAATTTTTCAGAAGAGGTAATTGACGCAAAAAATAATAAAGTAGTTGTAAAATTAGGAGAAAAAATAAATTTTTTGACTGCAAAAAAACTTTCAAACGATGGATTGAAAGAAATCTTTGTTTCAAATGAGTCTTTATACGGAAAGTTTTTGCATAGAGATATTAAGATTGGTGATGACATATTTAAAATTGGTACTGAATTAAATGAAACTATAATCAGTAAAATTATTGAAGCAGATATTAAAATTTTAGATATTTCAAAAACCAATTCTATTAATAAAGGCCCATACTTACTTTTAAGTATTTTTAACGATAAAAATGAAAATAAAAATGATGCTATTACAGAAATATATAAAGTCTTAAGACCTGGTGAACCACCAACTATAGAAATAGCAACACAAATTTTTAATAATTTGTTCTTTAGTTCTGATAGATATGATCTATCAGATGTAGGAAGAGTTAAGATGAATTCACGACTAGAACTTACTTGTTCTGATAAGATCACAATTTTAAGAAACGACGATATATTATCAATAATCCAAAAAATGCTAGACTTGAGAGATGGCAAAGATGAAGTTGATGATATTGATCATTTAGGAAATAGAAGAGTTAGATCTGTTGGAGAACTGGTAGAAAATCAAGCGCGTATTGGTGTTTATAGAATGGAAAGAGCTATAAAAGAGAAAATGACTACCTTAGATGTCGAGTCAGCAATGCCTCAAGATTTAATTAATGCTAAGCCTTTAACAATTTCTCTTAAAGACTTCTTTGCTACGTCACAACTATCTCAGTTCATGGATCAAACTAATCCACTGTCTGAAATCACTCATAAAAGAAGAGTATCAGCTTTAGGACCAGGTGGTTTAACAAGAGAAAGGGCCGGATTTGAAGTTCGTGATGTTCATCCAACGCACTATGGAAGAATTTGCCCAATAGAAACTCCAGAGGGCCCAAACATAGGATTAATTAACAGTTTATCAACTTATTCAAAAATAAATAAATATGGTTTTATTGAAAGCCCATATAAAAAGGTAAAAGATGGAATAGTTCAAAGCAATATAGAATATCTGTCAGCAATGGAAGAAACTAAGTTTACCATTGCTCAAGCTAATTCATTAATTGATAAAAATGGAAAATTTACTGAAGAACTTGTTTCCTGTAGACAGAATTTGAATTTTATTTTAGCAAAACCTGAGAATATTGATTATATTGATGTATCACCCAAACAGCTCGTGTCAGTTGCTGCTTCACTAATTCCATTTTTAGAAAACGATGATGCTAATAGAGCATTAATGGGATCTAACATGATGAGACAAGCTGTTCCTTTACTAAAACCAGAGGCGCCACTTGTTGGAACAGGTATTGAAAGTGATGTTGCTCTTGATTCTGGTGTAACAATTGTTGCAAAACGTGATGGTGTTGTTGATAAAATAGACGGTAAAAGAATAGTAATTAAAGCTTCAGGAGAAAAAGATTATTCTAAATCAGGTGTAGATATTTATAATTTACAGAAATTTAAAAGATCTAATCAAAATACATGCATAAATCAAAAACCATTAGTAAGGGTAGGTGATAAGGTAAAATCTGGTGATATTATAGCCGACGGTCCATCCACTAAAGTAGGAGAGTTAGCTTTAGGCAAGAATGTAACCGTGGCTTTCATGCCTTGGCAAGGATATAATTTTGAAGATTCAATATTAATTTCTGAAAGATGTGTCACAGATGACGTTTTTACTTCTATCCACATTGAAGAATACGAAGTAATGGCTAGAGATACAAAATTAGGAGAAGAAGACATAACTAGAGACATACCTAATGTTAATGAAGAGTCATTAAAAAATTTAGATGAGTCAGGAATAGTTTACATAGGAGCAGAAGTCAAACCAGGAGATATTTTGGTAGGTAAAGTTACTCCTAAAGGAGATACTGCATCGGGCCCTGAAGAAAAATTACTAAGATCAATATTTGGTGAAAAAGCAATTGATGTTACTGATACATCATTAAAAATGCCAAGCGGAAGCGGTGGTATAGTAGTTGATGTAAGAGTATTTAATAGACATGGTATTGACAAAGATGAAAGATCAATAACTATAGAGCGAGCAGAAATTGAGAGCGTTCAAGAAGATAAAAAGGTTGAAGAAGAAATTTTAGAAAGAAGTATAAAACAGAGATTGTCATCAATATTAAATGGGACAAAAATTAATAAAAAAGTTAAAGATGTTCAGGCAAATACAGTTTTATCAGAGGAGATAATCAATAATTTACCTGCTTCAGATTTATTTAAAATATCAGTTGATGAGCAAGATAAAATATCTTCTTTGTCTCAAATTAAAGATCAATACAACAGCGCTAAACTAGATATTCAAGAAAGATTTGAAGATAAAGTTTTAAAAATTAGACAAGGTGACGATTTATTACCAAGTGTTATGAAAATGGTAAAAGTTTTTGTTGCTATAAAAAGAAGATTAAGGCCAGGAGATAAAATGTCTGGAAGACATGGAAATAAAGGTGTTGTGAGTAAAATAGTTCCAGTTGAAGATATGCCCTATAGGGAAAATGGTAAACCAGTTGATATTGTTCTTAATCCATTAGGTGTTCCGAGTAGGATGAATGTTGGTCAAATATTAGAAACACATTTAGGTTGGTCCTGCACAGAATTAGGTGAGAAGTTAAACCAGTTAGTAAATGAAAACCAAAAGAAGATTGAAAAGACTGAAAAAATTAAATCATTTTTGAAAAATGTATATGGTAAAGAAATATACGATGAAGATATAGAAAAATTAAATCAGTCTGAATTTGAGGATTTATGTTCGAACATAAGACATGGTGTACCGATAGCTACGCCAGTTTTTGATGGAGCCAAAGAAAATGATGTTACCAAAATGTTAGAACTAGCTGAGCTACCAAACTCAGGTCAAACTACACTTTGGGATGGAAGAACTGGAGAGAAATTTGATAGACCTGTTACAGTCGGAACAATTTATATGTTAAAACTTCATCATCTAGTTGAAGATAAAATTCACGCAAGATCTACTGGACCTTACAGTTTAGTGACACAACAACCTCTCGGGGGTAAAGCACAATTAGGAGGTCAGCGATTTGGTGAGATGGAGGTTTGGGCATTAGAGGCTTATGGGGCTTCATATACTCTTCAAGAAATATTAACTGTTAAGTCAGATGATGTAGCTGGAAGAGTTAAAGTTTATGAAACTATAGTTAAAGGTGAAGAAAATTTTGAGTCAGGCATACCTGAGTCATTTAATGTTTTAGTTAAAGAAATTAAATCACTAGCACTAAATGTGGAGCTAAATTAATATGAGTAAAGAATTAACCGATCTATTTAAATCTTCAGAAATTTCAGAAGCCCAAAATTTTAATAGCATAAAAATAACTCTTGCTAGTCCAGAGAAAATCAAATCTTGGACTTATGGAGAAATCAAAAAGCCTGAAACAATAAATTATAGAACTTTTAGACCTGAAAAGGACGGATTATTTTGTGCAAGAATATTTGGACCTATAAAAGATTATGAATGTCTTTGTGGTAAGTACAAAAGAATGAAATTTAGAGGAATTATATGTGAAAAGTGTGGTGTTGAAGTTACAAAGTCAAATGTAAGACGTGAAAGAATGGGTCACATTAATTTAGCCACTCCAGTTGCTCACATATGGTTCTTAAAATCGTTACCAAGCAGAATATCACTTGCAATAGATATGAAGCTTAAAGAGGTCGAAAGAGTACTTTATTTTGAAAACTTTATAGTTATTGAACCTGGGTTAACAGGACTTAAAAAGAACCAGCTTTTAGGCGAAGAAGAACTAATAAAATATCAAGACGAGTATGGTGAAGAGTCGTTTACTGCAGGTATCGGAGCTGAAGCAATTCTAGAAATTTTAAAATCAATAGATTTAGAACAAGAAAAAGAAACCTTAATTAAATCAATTAAAGAAACAAAATCTAAAGTTTCAGAAGAAAGATCAATTAAAAGATTAAAACTAATTGAATCATTTATAGAGACTGGAAATAAACCAGAATGGATGATTTTAACAACGATACCAGTAATTCCTCCAGAGTTAAGACCATTAGTTCCATTAGATGGAGGTAGATTTGCCACTTCCGATTTAAATGATTTATATAGAAGAGTTATAAACAGAAATAATCGTCTAAAAAGATTAATGGATCTTAAAGCTCCAGACATAATTGTAAGAAATGAGAAGAGAATGCTTCAAGAGTCAGTTGATGCATTATTTGACAATGGTAGAAGAGGAAGAGTAATAACAGGAACAGGTAAAAGACCTCTAAAATCTTTAGCTGAGATGTTGAAAGGTAAACAAGGAAGATTTAGACAAAACTTATTGGGTAAAAGAGTTGATTATTCTGGAAGATCAGTAATCGTAGTCGGACCAGACTTAAAATTACATGAATGTGGATTACCAAAGAAAATGGCTTTAGAGTTATTTAAACCATTTTTATACGCAAGATTAAATAAGCTTGGATTAGCTTCTACCATAAAACAAGCTAAAAAACTTGTTGAAAGAGAGAGAAATGAAGTTTGGGATGCTTTAGAATTAATTGTTAGAGAACATCCGGTTATACTAAATAGAGCCCCAACACTCCATAGATTAGGTGTTCAAGCCTTTGAGCCAAAATTAATTGAAGGAAATGCAATTGAGTTACATCCATTAACCTGTGCTGCATTCAATGCAGATTTTGATGGTGATCAAATGGCAGTTCACGTGCCATTAAGTTTAGAGGCACAATTAGAAGCAAGAGTTTTGATGATGTCTACAAACAATATTTTGAGCCCATCAAATGGAAAACCTATAATTGTTCCAAGTCAGGATATGATTTTAGGAATTTACTATCTCTCTCAGCCACCATATCAAACTGACAGAGTTGAAGGATATTTTGTAAATAACTCTGAGATTGAACATGCATTAGAAATTGGTCAAATTAAAGTTCATTCAAGAATTGTTTCAAGATTTGCAACAGTTGATGAAAAGGGTAATACTAAATATGAAAAACATATTAGTACAGCTGGAAGATTTTTGTTAGCAAACTTAATTCCAAAGGATATAAATAATAGATTTGCTTTAGTTGACAGGTTGTTGCCAAAAAAAATAGTGTCTGAAGTTATCGATCATGTTTTCAGATTTTCTGGTCAAAAAAGTACAGTAATATTTTGCGATAAATTAAAGGATCTTGGTTTTAAACATGCTTTTAAAGCTGGAATATCATTTGGTAAAGACGATTTAGTTATTCCAGATAACAAACAACAATTAATTGATGAAACTAAAAAACTAATTTCTGATTATGAAAATCAATATGCAGAAGGACTAATAACTAGAGGTGAAAAATACAATAAAGTTATAGATGCATGGTCAAAATGCACAGATAAAGTTGCATCTGAAATGATGAAAAGAATTTCTGCTACAGAAATGACAGAAGATGGTCTAAAAATTAATTCAGTATTTATGATGGCAGATAGTGGAGCTAGAGGTTCTGCAGCTCAAATGAAGCAATTAGCTGGTATGAGAGGTTTAATAGCTAAACCATCTGGTGAGATTATTGAGTCACCAATAACTTCTAATTTTAAAGAGGGTTTAACTGCCCTAGAATATTTTAACTCTACTCATGGTGCCAGAAAAGGACTAGCTGACACTGCATTGAAAACAGCAAGTTCTGGGTACTTAACAAGAAGACTTTGTGATGTTGCCCAAGATTTAACTATCACTCAAGTTAAATGTGATAACCCGAGTTTTATTAAACTTACAGAGGTTTTAGAAGGTGGAAATATAATGGTTAGCTTGTCAGAAAGAGCTCTTGGAAGAGTAACAGCAAAAGATGTAAAAAATCCATTAACAGGTGAAGTTTTAATAAAGAAGAATAGCATGATCGATGAAGCAGCATGCGAAAAAATTGACTCTGCAGGTGTAAAAAACTTGAATGTTTACTCAGTAATGACTTGTAGTTTGAAAGAAGGTGTATGTGCAACTTGTTATGGTAGAGATTTATCAAGAGGTAAAATGGTACATGTTGGTGAAGCAATTGGAATGATATCAGCCCAATCTATTGGTGAACCAGGAACTCAGCTTACAATGAGAACTTTCCACGTTGGAGGAACTGCATCAGTCAAGCAAGACTCTCAAATAGTGTCTAATAATGATGGTATATTAAAAATTGTTAATACAAATCTATTAGTAGACTCAAAAAAGAATTTAATTGTAATGGGAAGAAATACAGAGTTATCAATAGAAGATGATAATGGATTACAAGTAGCTGCATATAAAGTTCCATATGGATCAAAACTTTTCTTTGAAAATGGAGATAAAGTTAAAAAAGGATCAAAGATATGTGAGTGGGATCCATATACAACACCTGTTATTGCAGAAAAAGATGGAATAGCAAATTATGTAGATTTAATAGACGGTATATCAATTGCTGAGACAACTGATGACGCAACTGGAATTTCTACTAAAGCAGTAGTTGATTGGAAAACACAATCAAAAAATACAGATTTAAAACCAAGAATTACTCTTAGAGATGCAAAAGGAAATGTTGTTAAAAAAGCTGATGACAATGAAGCTAGATACTACTTAGTTCCAGATTCAATATTATCTGTTAAAGACGGACAAAAAATTTCAGCTGGCGATGTAATAGCTAGACTTCCTAAAGAAACAACAAAGACTAAAGATATTACAGGAGGCCTACCAAGAGTTGCTGAATTGTTTGAAGCAAGAAAAGCAAAAGATAGCGCAATTATTGCTGAGAATGATGGAAAAGTAATTTTTGGAAAAGAGGTAAGAGGTAAACAAAGAGTAACAATTGAGTCTGAAAATGGTGATACTTCAAGTTATTTAATACCAAAAGGAAAACACATTAATTTTAATCAAGGTGAAAAAATAAAAAAAGGTGAATATTTGTTAGATGGTCAACCATTGCCTCATGACATTCTTAGAATTTTAGGTATTGAGGAATTAACTGAATATTTCGTAAACCAGGTACAAGATGTTTATAGACTACAAGGAGTAATTATAAATGATAAACATATTGAAGTTATATTAAGACAAATGCTTAAAAAAGTTGAAGTTAAAACTCAAGGTGACAGCACATTACTTCCTGGAGAAATTATTGATAGAATCAGATTTGAAAATATGAACGAGCAGCTAATCAAAGATGGTAAAAACCCTGCCGTTGGAGAGAGAGTTTTAATGGGAATAACTAAAGCTTCACTTCAAACAGAGTCATTTATTTCAGCTGCTTCTTTCCAAGAAACAACAAGAGTTCTAACAGACGCTGCTATTAAAGGTAAGGTAGATAAGTTATCTGGATTAAAAGAAAATGTTATTGTTGGTAGATTAGTTCCTGCTGGAACTGGATCTGTTAAAAATTTGTGGAACAAGAAAGCTCGTTTGGACGATGAAAAATTCATTGCTGAGAACGAGATGATTGAGCAAGCAGAAAGCCCTGTAAATCAGTAAAAAATCGTAATTTTTCCATGTCTTTTGATTTGACAAATGGAATTTCTATAGTATTTTGTGCGTGTTTTTGGTTGGAATGTAGTGACTAGTGCACTAAACGCTGCCACAAATAACCTGACAGTTATTTCATCAAAAATCAAACTTATATATAATTTTATGCCAACAATTAACCAGTTGTTAAGAAAAGGACGAGAAAAACAAATTGCAAGGAACAAAGTTCCTGCGTTACAAAAACAACCTTTAAAAAGAGGTGTTTGTGTAAAAGTTTATACAACTACACCTAAGAAACCAAACTCGGCGCTAAGAAAAGTTGCAAGAGTTAGGTTATCAAATGGTTTTGAAGTTACAGCATATATTCCTGGAGAAGGACATAATTTACAAGAGCACTCAGTAGTATTAATAAGAGGTGGACGTGTTAAAGACTTACCTGGTGTGAGATATCATATACTTCGTGGTAATTTAGATACTCAAGGAGTTGCAAATAGAAAACAGAGACGTTCTTTATATGGAACGAAAAAAGGTAAATAAACATGTCTCGAAAAAGAAAAGCTCCTAAAAAAATTCCTATCGTAGATCCTAAATATAAATCGGTAATAATTCCAAAATTAATCAACTCTATAATGCTAAATGGTAAAAAGACTATTGCAGAAAAAATTGTTTATGATGCAATTGATAAAATTAAATCTAAATCAAAAGACGAACCTTTAACTGTATTTAACGATGCAATAAATAATGTAAGACCAACTGTAGAAGTTCGATCGAGGCGTGTTGGTGGAGCTACATATCAAGTACCAGTAGAGGTTAAAGCTAAAAGATCGCAAGCATTAGCGTTAAGGTGGATAATAGATGCATCTCGAAAAAGAAAAGATAAGAAAATGTCTGACAAATTATTTAACGAGATATTCGATGCTTATCAAAATAGAGGATCAGCAATAAAAAAGAAAGAGGATACACATAAAATGGCAGAATCAAATAAAGCTTTTGCACATTTTAGATGGTAAATAATATGGCAAAAACTCATCCATTAAATAAATATAGAAACATTGGCATCATGGCCCATATAGATGCTGGTAAAACTACAACTACAGAAAGAATTTTGTATTACACAGGTAAAAGTCATAAAATTGGAGAAGTTCATGATGGTGCTGCCACAATGGATTGGATGGAACAAGAACAGGAAAGAGGTATTACAATAACATCAGCTGCAACTACTTGTTTTTGGAGAGAGCATAGAATTAATATTATTGATACTCCTGGTCACGTTGATTTTACAATTGAAGTTGAACGATCTTTAAAAGTTTTGGACGGTGCTGTTGCAGTTTTTGATGGTGTTGCTGGTGTAGAACCTCAATCTGAAACAGTTTGGAGACAAGCTGATAAATATAAAGTTCCTAGAATTTGTTTTGTTAACAAACTTGATAGAACCGGTGCAGATTTCTTTAGATGTGTGGATATGATTAAAGATAGACTTGGAGCTAAACCTTTAGTTATGCAGGTGCCTATTGGAATAGAGGCATCATTACAAGGTGTTGTTGATTTAGTCAAAATGAAAGCAATTGTCTGGAAAAATGAAGACCTTGGTGCTGAATGGGAAGAAAAAGATATTCCAGATGATCTCAAAGAGATATGTGATAAATATAGACAAGAATTAGTTGAGACAGCTGTTGAGCAAGATGAAAAACTAATGGAAGCCTACTTGGGCGGTGAAGAAATTAAACAAGAAGATTTGATTAAATGTGTACGAAAAGGATGTTTGAATTTCGAATTTGTACCAGTTTTAACAGGTTCTGCTTTTAAAAATAAAGGTGTTCAACCACTATTAGATGCAGTTGTAGATTATTTACCAAGTCCAGAGGATCTTGGATCTATAATGGGTTCAAAACCGGGATCTGATGAGGAAATTGAGATGAAGTTCGAGGATAGTGCCCCTTTTTCAGCTTTAGCTTTTAAAGTAGCAACAGATCCATTTGTAGGAAGTCTTACATTTATTAGAATTTATTCAGGTACAGTTAAATCTGGGACTGGAGTTTATAACACTTCTTCAGATAAAGAAGAAAGAGTTGGAAGAATGCTTCTAATGCATGCTAATTCAAGAGAAGACATTAAAGAAGCAAGCGCAGGTGATATAGTTGCGCTCGCTGGATTAAAAAACACTATAACAGGTCATACATTGGCAAATAAAGATGCGCCAGTATTACTTGAGCCAATGGAATTTCCTGATCCAGTTATAGAAATTGCAGTTGAACCTAAATCAAAAGCTGATCAAGAAAAAATGGGTGAAGCACTAGGAAGATTAGCTAAAGAAGATCCGTCATTTAGAGTGTCATCAGATGAAGAGTCTGGTCAAACAATAATAAAAGGAATGGGCGAATTACATTTAGATATTATTGTTGATAGAATGAAAAGAGAATTCAAAGTTGAGGCAAATGTTGGAGCTCCTCAAGTTGCATATAGAGAAACAATATTAAATGCTGCTGAGTTTGATTATACACATAAAAAACAGAGTGGTGGAGCAGGACAGTTTGCTAGAGTAAAATTATCTGTTGAACCGCTAGAACCAGGTAAAGGTAGAGAAGTTGAGAGCAAAATAAAAGGTGGTGCAATACCTAAAGAATTTATACCAGGTGTTGAAAAAGGTGTGGAGACAATAGCTGACGGTGGTATTTTAGCTGGATTTCCTTTAATTGATTATAAAGTTACAATCTTAGATGGTTTGCATCATGACGTTGATTCAAGTGTATTAGCTTTTGAGCTTGCTTCAAGACAATGTTTTAAAGAAGCATGTACTCGAGGAACTCTAAAACTTTTAGAGCCAGTAATGAGAGTAGAAGTAGTTACTCCAGAAGATTATATGGGAGATGTAATAGGTGATTTGAATAGTAGAAGAGGTCAAATAAGTACACAAGAGCAAAGAGGAAATGCAACAGTAATAACAGCAATGGTGCCATTAGCAAATATGTTTGGTTATATAAATAGCTTAAGATCTATGTCTCAAGGTAGAGCTCAATACTCAATGTTTTTTGATCATTACGACAAGGTTCCACAAAATGTTCAAGACGAGGTAACCAAGAAAACAGGTTAATTATGGATAAACAAAATATTAGAATAAAATTAAGAGCATACGATAATAAGGTCTTGGATCAGTCTACTGAGGAGATAGTAAATACTGTTAAAAGAACAGGTGCTAATATTAAAGGCCCAATTCCTTTACCTACAAAAATAGAGAGATATACCGTTCTAAGATCACCACACATTGATAAAAAAAGTAGAGAACAATTTGAAACCAGAACTCATAAAAGATTGATTGATATTATTGAACCTACACCAGCAACAGTTGAAGCACTAATGAAACTTGATTTAGCATCAGGAGTAGATGTGGAGATTAAAATATAATGGAAAATTTAGCTTTAATTGGAAAAAAAATAGGAATGTCCAGAGAGTTTTTTAAAACTGGCCAATCAGTTCCAGTTACTGTGTTAAAAATGGAGACTGGAAGAGTAATAAACGTTGTTAACAAAGAAAATAGAGGATACAGCGCAGTTCAAATAGGATTTGGAAAAATAAAAAACTCAAAATTAACCAAAGCTATGAAAGGTTATTTTGCAAAAAAGAATACTGAGCCAAAAAAAACACTTAAAGAGTTTAGATTAGAAAATACCGAAAATTTCAAAGAAGGAAATGAAATTGGTTTAGAAATTTTTGAAAATGTTAAATTTGTTGATGTTAAATCTAAGACCATTGGTAAAGGATTTGCAGGCGCAATGAAAAGGCATAATTTTGGTGGATTAAGGGCTACCCATGGTGTTTCAATTTCTCATAGATCACATGGTTCAACAGGACAAAGGCAGGATCCAGGTAAAGTTTTTAAAGGAAAAAAAATGGCTGGTCATATGGGAGATAGAATTAGAACTATTCAAAATATTGAAATTATAAAAACTGACAAAGAAAATAATTTACTATACTTAAAAGGTTCTATTCCTGGATCAAAAAATGCAGAAGTTTTAATTAGAAAATCAGTCAAAGATATTAACAGAATGTCAATTGAAGAAAAAATTGAACAAATTGAAAAACAAAAAAAATCAGCTGATAAAAAGAAAAAATAAATGAAAATAGACAAATTAAGTATTGATGGAAAAAAACAAAGCATAGAAGTTCTAGATAAAATTTTTAGTGCTAAAGTTAATAATCAATTGGTGAGTGGTGTAATCTACAAACTAAACGCAAACTTTAAAGGTAGAAAAGCAAAGACAAAGCAAAGAAATGAAATAACTGGCTCAACGTCTAAAATTTATTCACAAAAAGGTACTGGGAATGCTAGACACTCTAGTAAAAAGGCTCCTATTTTTGTAGGTGGGGGAATTGCTCATGGACCAAAAGGTGAAGATAATTATAAAGCTAGAAAATTGAATAAGAGTGAAAAAAAAATGAGTATAGCTTCACTTATTACCGAAAAAAATAAATCGAATAACGTAATTATTTTTGATGATTTTGGAAAAAAAATTGAAAAAACAAAAGAAATGTTTGAGCTTTTGAAGAAGTTTGATGCAAATAACTCATTATTAATTGTTGATACCAAATCAAAAGATAATATCTTAAGGTCAATTAAAAATATTCCTAATGTTAAATTAACCGATGCAAATCATTTCAGTGCATTTGATTTAGTTAAATATAAAAAAATTATTTTTACTGAGAGCTCAGTTAAAGAATTAGAAAAAAGGTATCAATAATGGATAAACTAAGCTTATACGATAAAATCCTGTTTCCAGTTGTTACTGAAAAATCAACAAATTTGTCAGAGCAAAACAAGATTGTTTTCAAAGTTCCTCATAGTGCTAATAAAAAAACTTTAAAAGGATCAATTGAAAAAATTTTTAAAGTCAATGTAACAAAAATTAATATTATTAATAAAAAAACTCTAATTAAATCTACTAGAGGGAAAAAAGTTAAAAAGAAGGGTTTTAAAAAAGCAATTATTACTCTTAAAAAGGGTCAAAATATTGACTTAACAACTGGAATTTAAATTATGGCTTTAAAAACATTTAAACCTTATACAAAATCAACCAGAGGAACCATCTTGACAAGCAGAAATGGTTTATGGAAAGGGAAACCATATAAGCCATTAACTAGTGCAAACTATTCTTCAAAAGGTAGAAATAATTATGGTCGAATTACTTCCCGTAATCATGGAGGAGGACATAAACATAAGTATAGAAAAATCGACTTTTATAGAAAAAAGAAAGATATGAAAGCAATTGTTGAAAGAATTGAATATGATCCAAACAGATCATGTCATATAATGTTAGTTAAATTTGAAGACAACCAAAAATTCTATTACCTTGCTCCACAAAAAATAAAAGTTGGTGATCATATTCAAAATGGCTCATCTTCAGAAATTAAAATAGGAAATTGCTTACCATTACAAGATATTCCAGTAGGAATTGATATACATAATGTTGAAATACAACCAGGAGCTGGTGGAAAAATAGCAAGAGCAGCTGGTTCTTCTGTGACGATTTCAGGTATAGATGGAAATTATTCAATTATAAAAATGACTTCTGGAGAAGTTAGAAAAATAGATTCAAGAGCGTTAGCTACAATTGGAGTTTTATCTAATCCAGATCAAAAAAACATTAAAATTGGTAAAGCAGGTCGATCAAGATGGTTGGGAAGAAGACCACATACTAGAGGGGTTGTTAAAAATCCTGTAGATCACCCTCATGGTGGTGGTGAAGGAAAATCTGCTGGAGGTAGACATCCTGTTTCTCCTACTGGACAATCAGCCAAAGGATTAAAAACAAGAGATAATAAAAGAACTGATAAATTTATAATAAGAAGAAGAAAGAAGAAGAGAGCTTAATTTATGGCAAGATCTGTGTGGAAAGGACCGTTTGTTGAAGAAAGTTTAATTAAAAAAGTTGAAAAGATTAAAAACGATCCAAATAAAAAACCAATTAAAACTTGGTCTAGAAAGTCTACAATAATACCTGACTTCGTTGGATTTAGTTTTTTAATTTATAACGGTAAAAAATTTATACCAATAACTGTATCTGAGGACATGGTAGGACACAAATTTGGAGAATTTGCTCCAACAAGACAGTTTTTTGGTCATACACCAGCTGATAAAAAAGCAAAAGTTGAGGGTGGAGCTAAGGGAGCTGATAAGAAATAATTATGAGTATAAAAAAAGATATAGATTTAAAACAAGTTAGATCGATAAATAAAAACGTAAGATCTAGTGTAAGAAAATTAAAACCTATACTTAAATCAATTATTGGTAAAAAAGTAGAAATAGCAATTAGAGATTTATCTTTCTCGGAGAAAAGGATTTCTAAAGATGTTAAGAAAACAATTTCATCAGCAATAGCCAATGCAGAAAATAATTTTCAATACGACATTGATAATTTAGTAGTCAAAGAAGCTTTCTGTGGAAAACAGGTAATTATGAAAAGATTTAGAGCTAGGGCTAAAGGTCGAGCTGCAGAAATTATGAAACCATATTCAAATGTAACAATCGTTTTGAGTGAACAGATGAAACAAAAAGGTAAGGAACATGGGACAAAAAGTTAATCCAGTAGGATTAAGATTAGGTATTAACAGAGGCTGGGACTCTGTTTGGTATGCCAAGAAACAGGACTTTGGGAATTATCTTATTGAAGATTTTAAAATAAGAGAGTTCATTAAAAAGAATGTAATTAATTCAGGTGTATCTAAAGTAATGATTGAAAGATCAGCCAAGAAGTGTTTTGTAACAATTTATACATCAAGACCTGGTTTTGTAATTGGGAAAAAAGGAAGTGATATAGAAAAAATTAAAGGTAAACTGTCTAGATTGAGTACACATGAGATTGTTCTGAATATCAAAGAAGTCAAAAAACCTGAGACGAATTCTTTTTTAGTTGCTGAGAACATCGCTCAACAGTTAGTTAAACGTGTTTCGTACAGAAGAGCAATGAAGAGAGCAATGCAATCTGCATTAAGATTAGGAGCAAGAGGTATTAAAGTATCTTGCAGTGGAAGATTGGGTGGAAATGAAATTGCAAGAACTGAATGGTTAAGAGATGGGAGTATCCCATCACATACTTTAAGAGCAGATATAGATTATGCTGAAGCAGAAGCACTAACGACTTATGGGATAATTGGGATTAAAGTTTGGATTTACAAGGGTGAAATTTTTACTAAGGAATTTAGTCAAGAAAGGAACAAAAAATAACAATGTTGCAACCCACTAGAACAAAGTTTAGGAAGGCACATAAAGGTAGAATTCATGGGACTGCTTCACGTTGTAATGTGATGAATTATGGTTCTTTTGGGTTAAAAGCAATTCAACCTGAGAGAATTATATCAAGACAAATTGAGGCAGCTAGAGTTGCGTTAACAAGGCATATGAAAAGACAAGGTAGAGTTTGGACAAGAATGTTTCCAAATATACCTGTATCAAAAAAACCAACTGAAGTAAGAATGGGTAAAGGTAAGGGATCTCCAGAATATTGGGCATGCAGAGTTAAGCCAGGAAGAATTTTGTTTGAAGTCGATGGAGTACCAGAAGAAATAGCGAGAGAGGCACTTTACAAAGCGTCTGCAAAACTACCAATAAAATGTAAATTTATAAAGAGAATTTAAATGAAAAAAAGTGAAATAAAAAAAATGACCAAAGAACAAGCTTTGAAAGATATTGAAAAATTTAAAAAAGATCTTTTTAATTTTAGATTTCAAAAAGTGAATGGTCAGATAAAAAGTCCATCAAAAATAAATGAAACCAAGAAAAATATTGCAAGATTAAAAACATTAGTAGTGAGAAAAAATGCCTAAAAAAGTATTAAATGGAATAGTTGTGAGCGATAAACCAAATAAAACTATTACGGTTTTAGTTGAGAGAAAATACCAGCATCCAGTTTTGAAAAAAGTAATTAAAGCTAGAAAAAAATATAGTGTTCATGATGAAGAAAATAAATATAAAAACGGCGATAAAGTATCAATACAAGAGTGCAAGCCATACTCAAAGTCAAAAAAATTTCAAGTAATAGGAGTTTCCAAATGATACAAGTTCAGACAGAATTATATGTTGCAGACAATACTGGAGCAAAAAAGATTGAATGTATAAAAGTATTAGGTGGATCTAAAAGAAGATATGCAAGTATTGGCGATACTATCGTTGTAGCAGTTAAAGAAGCAATTCCAAAAGGAAAAGTAAAAAAAGGTGCAGTTCATAAAGCTGTTGTTGTTAGAGTTAAAAAAGGAATTCATAGAAATGATGGATCCAAAGTAAGATTTGATAACAATGCAGCTGTGTTGACAGACGATAAAGGAGAACCAATAGGCACCAGGATTTTTGGACCAGTTACTAGAGAATTAAGAAATAGAGGACAAATGAAAATAATTTCGTTGGCACCAGAGGTATTATAATGATTAAAAAAGGTATCAAAGTAAAGATATTAACTGGTAAGGATAAAAATAAAGATGGCGATATCATTGAAATTGATAGAAAAAATAATAGAGCAAAAGTTAAGGGTATTAACATGGTAAAAAAACATGTGAAAACCACAAAAGAAAAGAAAGGTGGAATAATTTCAAAAGAAAACTTTATAAATCTCTCGAATCTAGCAATTTTTGATACCAAAAATAAAAATGAGGCTAAAAAATAATGACACCTAGATTAAAATTAAGCATAACCAAAGATATTGAGCCAGCATTAAAAGAAAAGTTCGGTTACAAAAATTTATATATGGGTCCAAGAATACAAAAAATTGTTTTAAATATGGGTTTAGGTCTTGATGGAAATGATCAAAAAATTTTGAAATCTTGCCAAGAAGATCTAGCAAACATCACCGGTCAAATGCCTGTAGTAACAAAATTCAAAAAATCTATTGCAAATTTTAAAACTAGAAAAAATACCAATTCAGGCTTGAAGGTAACATTAAGAAAAAACAAAATGTATGAATTTATTGATAGATTAACAAATATAGCTTTACCAAGAATAAAAGATTTTAGGGGCTTAAGTCCGAATGGTTTTGATAAATTTGGAAATTATACTTTTGGTATCAAAGAACATATCATATTTCCAGAGGTAAATTTTGATAAAGTTGACAAAATTAGAGGTTTAGACATTACAATAGTTATTAAATCTCAAAGAGTAGAACACTGTTTTGAATTATTAAAACATTTAAACTTTCCATTTAGAGAAAAAAGGAGCAATTAATGGCTAAAATGAGTGCAATAAATAAGAATAACAGAAGAATAAAAATGTCAGACAAATTTTATAAGAAAAGATTGATGCTAAAAAAAATAATAATGGATAAAAAATTATCATTAGAAGAAAGATTTAAAGCTCAACAAAAATTGTCAAAATTACCACGAAATTCTGCAAAAGTTAGAGTTATGAATAGATGTCAAATTACAGGTAGACCTCACGGTGTTTACAGAAAACTAAAAATTTCAAGAATAGCCCTAAGACAACTTGGTTTAGAGGGCAAAATTCCTGGAATGGTAAAATCGAGTTGGTAGAAAGGAAAATATGAGTCTAAGCGATCCAATAGGTGATATGTTAGCAAGAATAAAAAATGCACAAGTAAGAAGTCATAAAAAAGTTTCTCTGCCAGCATCAAAATTTAAAACAAAAATTGCAGATGTTCTAAAGTCTGAGGGTTATATAATAGATTATAAAGTTAATGATGATAAAAAACCTCACATAGAAATTAATTTAAAATATAATTCTGGAAATCCAGTTATTAATACAATTGAGAGAATTTCAAAACCAGGTAGAAGAATTTTTTCAAGTGCAAGCAGTTTACCAAAAATTAATAATGGTCTTGGTATAGCAATTGTATCTACACCACAAGGTGTTATGACAGATGTCGATGCAAGAAAAAAAAAACTTGGTGGAGAAATAATTTGTAAGGTATTTTAATGTCTAAAATAGGAAAAATAAATATACCAATACCAGAAAAAGTAAAAGTAATGTTATCTGGAAATACTGTAAATGTTGAAGGTCCCTTGGGTAAACAAGCAATCAAACTAGATTTAGAAATGTTTGAACTTAATATCACAGAAGGCAAAGATGTATCAATAAAACCTAAAAAACTTGATGATACATCTAAAAGATTGTGGGGTATGCACAGAAGTTTACTTAATAATGCTATTATTGGTGCAAGTAGTGGTTATGAAAAAATTCTAGAACTTACAGGAGTTGGTTTCAGAGCTGCTCTAAAAGGCAATGTTTTAAATATGCAACTAGGATTTAGTCATGACATTAATTACAATATTCCTGAGGGGATTAAAATTGCTGTTGAAAAACAAACAACGTTAAAAATAAGTGGCCCAAATAAACAACAAGTTGGTATGGTTGCATCACAAATTAAAAGTATTAGACCTCCTGAACCATATAAAGGAAAAGGCATAAAAGAAAAAGGTCAATATATTTTGAGAAAAGAAGGTAAGAAAAAATAATGAGATTAAATACTGTTGAAAGAAAAAGATTTAGAATAAGGAAAAAACTTAAAGGTGTATCTAAGAATAGATATAGATTAAGCGTTTCAAGATCAGCAAAAAACATAAGTGCACAGATAATCGATGATGTAAAAAATATTACTTTAGTCTCTGCGTCTTCAATAGATAAAGGTATTAAAGGACAAAAAAAAAATAAATCGGAATTATCAACTATAGTTGCAGAAATTTTAGCAAAAAAAGCAAATGAAAAAAATATTAAAAAAATCTACTTTGATAGAGGTATTTATAAATATCATGGTAGAGTTAAAATATTTGCTGAAACATTGAGAAAAAACGGAATGGACTTTTAAAAATGGAAAAAAATACAGAATTTGTAGAAAAATTAGTACACATAAACAGAATAACAAAAGTAGTTAAAGGTGGAAGAAGATTTGGTTTTTCTGCACTTGTGGTCGTTGGAAACCAAAATGGAAAAATTGGTATTGCACATGCAAAAGCAAAACAAGTACCTGATGCAATAAAAAAAGCAAACGAACTGGCTAGAAGAAAATTAATACAAATACCGCTTAGAGACGGACGAACTATTCATCACGATATATATGGTAAGGATGGTGCTGGAAAAATTAAATTAAGATCAGCACCCAAAGGAACAGGTATTATAGCTGGCGGTCCAGTAAGAGCAGTTTGTGAGGTACTTGGAATAAAAGATATTGTAGCTAAATCTTTAGGCACCGCAAACCCTCATAATGTAATAAGAGCATGTATAAAAGCTTTATCGAAGCAAAATTCACCAAAAAATATTTCTAATTTAAGAAATAAAAAAATATCTGAGATAATTGAGAAAAGAGGATAATGACATCATTAAATACATTGACTAATCTTAAAACAAAAAAAATTCGAGTAGGAAGAGGAATAGGATCTGGTAAAGGCAAAACTTCTGGCAGAGGTGTAAAAGGTCAAAAATCAAGATCAGGAGTGGCTATAAAAAGTTTTGAAGGTGGTCAAATGCCATTATATAGAAGACTACCAAAAAGAGGTTTTAACCCTGTAAACAAAAATGATTCAGCAGTAATAAACTTAGGTGATTTACAAAGTCTTATTGATAATAAAAAAATAAAAGCAGATGAGAAAATAAACATTAATACATTAAAAAAAATAAAATTATTTAGAAAATCAATTAATAAATTTAAAGTTTTATCAAATGGTAATTTTAATTCTAAAATTGATATTGAGGCAGATTATTCTTCTAAAACTGCTCAAGAGAAAATTGAAAAAGCGGGTGGGCAAATTATAGTTAAAAATCAATCTAAATAATGAGTGCGTCAACACAATCTAACGATTTAAGGAATAGAATACTATTTACACTTTTTATTCTTGCTGTTTACAGATTAGGAACTTTTGTTCCTCTTCCAGGAATTGACCCTGAACAACTTCAAATAATGATGGAAGGTAATCAAAAAGGATTGTTAGGCATGTTTAATGTTTTTGCTGGTGGGGCTG
The DNA here is from genome assembly GCA_902543485.1 of uncultured Pelagibacteraceae bacterium. GTDB lineage: Bacteria > Pseudomonadota > Alphaproteobacteria > Pelagibacterales > Pelagibacteraceae > Pelagibacter. The sequence continues at coordinate 246,114 of CACBYP010000001.1, forward strand.
TAAGCAGAATGGCAATATTTGCTCTTGGAATAATGCCATATATATCATCTTCAATTATTGTCCAGTTACTTACAGGGGTTTCTGATTATTTCAAAAATCTAAAGGCTCAAGGTGAAATAGGAAGACAAAAAATTACTCAAATAACTAGATATGGAACCGTTTTATTAGCAACTATACAAGGATATGGATTGGCAGTTGGACTAGAGTCGTCAGCAGATCTAGTTATTAATCCTGGAATATTTTTTAAAATATCAACAGTTACAACTATTGTTGCAGGAACTATATTTTTAATGTGGCTTGGTGAACAAATTACACAGAGAGGAATTGGTAATGGTATTTCATTAATAATATTTTCTGGAATAGTTGCTGAAATTCCAAGAGCTTTAGTTACTACGTTTGAATTGGGAAGAACTGGAGCAATTTCTACAATTATGATAATATTTATATTTCTTTTGTTAGTTGCCACAATAATGTTTATCGTATTTATGGAAAGAGCACTTAGAAAAATCTTAATAAATTATCCTAAGAGACAAATGGGTAATAAAATGTACGGTGGAGATTCCTCTCATCTACCTTTGAAAATTAATTCAGCCGGTGTAATACCAGCAATATTTGCTTCAGCTCTATTATTATTACCAGTCACTTTCTCAAATTTTAATGTTTCACAAAATGAAACATTTTTAAATATTTCATCATATTTTTCTCAAGGCCAACCTTTGTATATGTTGCTATATGCATCAGGGATAATATTTTTTACTTTTTTTTATACCTCTATTACCTTTAATCCTAATGAAACTGCAGAAAATTTAAGAAAATATGGTGGATTCATTCCTGGGATAAGACCAGGTGAAAGTACTGCAATTTATATAGACACAATACTGACAAGACTAACAACAATAGGTGCATTATATCTTGCTTTAGTTTGTTTAATGCCAGAATTTCTGATTGCAAATTATCCTATTCCATTTTATTTAGGTGGTGCCTCAGTTTTAATTGTAGTAGTTGTTGCTATTGATACTGTCACGCAAATACAAACTAGGATGATGAGTTCTCAATACGAGCAATTAATAAAAAAAACAAAATTTGGTAGATAAGTGAATATAATATTGTTTGGTCCTCCAGGTGCTGGTAAAGGAACACAAGCAAAATATCTTGTGGATAAATTAAAAGGTTATCAAATCTCAACTGGTGATATTTTGAGAGATGAAATTAAAAAAGATACAGAAATTGGTAAAAAAATAATTAACAATATGAATGAAGGTAAATTCGTCAGTGATGAAATAGTAAATAGTCTTTTAAAAAATTACGTCTTCGATCCTTATAAAAAAAAAAAATTAATTTTTGATGGATACCCTAGATCTCTTAGCCAAGCTAAAAATTTGGATTTATTATTAAATAATTCAAATCAGAGCATAGATCATATTTTTTTTTTAAATGTAAATAAAGAAACAATTGTAGAAAGAATAAAAAAAAGAAAAATTTTAGAAAAAAGATCTGATGATGATTTAGATACAATATTAAAAAGATATGATACTTACATTGAAACAACTAGACCTGTTTTAGATTACTATTCTAAAAATCCAAATTTTCATGAGATTGACGGAACAATGAAAATCGATCAAATAACGGCCAAAATACAGACTTTTTTAAATGTTTAAGACGTTGACTTTGACTAATCTTATTATATAAAAGGCACAATTTATCACAAAAATTATGGCTCGTATTGCAGGTGTAAACATACCACAAAATAAATTAGTTCATGTTGGACTTACATATATTTTTGGTATAGGGACTAAGTTTTCTAACCAGATTTGTACTGATCTTAAAATTCCACAATCTAAAAGAGTCAATGAACTAACTGATGATCAAATTTTAAAAATTAGAGAATATATTGATCAAAAATTTACAGTTGAAGGTGATCTGAGACGAGAAACATCATTGAGTATAAAAAGATTAATTGATCTTGCAACTTATAGAGGTTCTAGACACAGAAAAAAACTTCCTGTCAGAGGTCAGAGAACAAGGTGTAATTCCAGAACAAGAAAGGGTAAAGCAATAGCAATAGCAGGAAAAAAATTAACTCCACTTAAAAAATAATGAAAAAAGAAACAACGGATAATAAAGATCAAAAAACAGAAATTAAATCTAAAAAAAGTTCTTATTCAAAGAAGAAAAAAGGCAAAAAGAATATTTTGAATGGTATAGCCTATGTTCAATCAACTTTTAACAACACGATTGTATCTATTGCTGATACTAATGGCAATGTAGTCTCATGGGCATCTGCTGGGCAAAAAGGATTTAAAGGTTCACGTAAATCTACTCCATATGCAGCCCAAGTTGCTGCTGATGCAGCTGCAGCTAAAGCATTAGAAGTTGGAATGAAAATTTTATCTGTTGAAGTTAAGGGTCCAGGATCTGGCAGAGAAACAGCTTTAAGAGCTTTACAAGCTAGAGGATTCAAAATTATATCAATTAAAGATACAACGCCAATGCCGCATAATGGTACAAGACCACCTAAAAAAAGGAGAGTTTAATGGAACAAGCAGAAGTAAATTCAAAAAATTGGAAATCATTAATTAAACCAGCAAAACTAGATGTTCAACTAAGTGATGATAAAACATTTGCAAAAATTACTGCTGAACCACTAGAAAAAGGTTATGGATTAACCCTTGGTAATTCACTAAGAAGAATTCTTTTATCTTCAATTAGAGGAACAGCTGTTACATCAATACAAATCGATGGTGTATTACATGAATTTACCTCAATTAAAGGAGTAAGAGAAGACGTAACTGACATAGTGTTAAATATAAAATCATTAGCTCTAAAATGTTCATCTGACGAAACAAAAAAATTAATACTTGATGCTAAAGGACCAGGAGAAATTAAAGCTTCCGATATAACACCTGTTGCTGATATTGAGATATTAAACCCAGATTTAGTTATTTGTAATCTAGATGAGAATACTAATTTTCATATGGAAATGTCAGTAGGAACCGGAAAAGGGTATGTTTCAGCTGATATGAATAAGCCAGAGGAACCACCTTTAGGTTTGATTCCAATAGATTCATTATTTAGTCCAGTAAAAAAAGTATCTTACTCAGTAAGTACTGCTAGAGAAGGAAAAGCCTTAGATTATGATAAATTAACGATGGAAGTTGAGACAAATGGATCAATCTCTGCCGAAGATGCTGTTGCATATTCAGCTAGAATTTTTCAAGATCAATTAGGCATGTTTGTTAATTTTGACGAACCACAAGAAGTTATTGTTAAAGAACAACCTTCTGAGCCTGAATTTAATAAAAATTTATTGAGAAAAGTTGATGAATTAGAACTTTCTGTAAGATCAATGAATTGTTTAAAAAATGATAACATTATTTATATAGGTGATTTGGTTCAAAAATCTGAAGGAGAAATGTTAAGAACGCCTAATTTTGGAAGAAAATCATTAAATGAGATTAAAGAAGTATTAACAGGAATGTCATTATATCTCGGTATGGAAATCCCAAACTGGCCACCAGATAATATTGCTGAATTATCTAAAAAACTTGAGGAAGCTATCTAATGAGACATAAAATGGGCTATAAAAAGCTCAACAGAACTTCAGAACATAGAAAAGCTCTTATTAAAAATATGCTTAACTCATTAATAAAATATGAGCAAATTACAACAACTTTGCCAAAAGCAAAAGTTTTAAAACCTCAAGCTGACAAAATTATAACATTGGGTAAGAAAGATACTTTATCTAATACAAAAACATTAATCTCGAAGTTGCAAGACATTAAATCTACAAATAAAGTTAAAAAAACACTTTCTAAGAGATACGAAAATAGAAAAGGTGGGTATACTAGAATTATCAAAGCAGGATTTAGATATGGTGACAATGCACCAATGGCAGTAATTGAGTTTGTAGATAGAGATGTTGAAGCAAAAAGAGTGTATAAAAAAAAGAAAAATCCAGCTAAAGATCAAAAAAAAGAAACCCCAAAAGAAGCATCAGCTTAAAGCAAAATAAATGAAAAAGCTATTAAACGTTGATAAGACGTTCAATGGTATGCGTATTGATAGATTTTTAAGAAATCACTTCGGACAAATTCCACAAAGTCTAATTGAAAAAAACTTAAGAAATGGAAGAATTAAATTAAATAAAAAAAAAATTAAAAGTTCAAAAAAAATTCAATTTAAAGATGAAATTGAGTTACATAACATTGAATTTAAAAAAATCATAAAGCAAAAAAAGGAAAAATATAATCCAAGCAATGAAATTATAAAAGAAAATGAAGATTTAATTATTGAAAATAATGATAATTTTGTAGTTATAAATAAACAATCAGGAATTTCAGTTCAGGGTGGTACAAAATCTAAAAAAAATATAATTGATATATTTGCAAAAAGTAATTTATTTAGAGATGAGAAGCCGTTTTCCGTTCATAGATTAGATAAGGATACTTCAGGTGTTTTTATAATTGCAAAAAATAGACAAACAGCACAATTACTTACTTCACTTTTTAGATTAAGAAAAGTTTATAAAACTTATTTAGCAATATGTAATGGTGAAATATTTTTAACTAACAAAGGTAAGTTAAATGATAAACTAATAAGATTTGAAAATAAAAGAAAAATTTTTGAAAAGGCTGAAACAAAATATGAAATTCTAGATAAAAATAATAATGCAACCTTTATTAAACTTAATCCAATAACTGGTAGAAAGCACCAATTAAGAAAACAATTATTCAACTTAGGGAATTCAATTATTGGTGATAAAAAATATAATTCAAGAAATAATTTAAAAATAAGTAATAAAAATTTAATGTTACATTCATATGAAATAAAATTTAAGATTAATGAAAAAAAATACACATTTAGAGCCACACCTCCAGATTATTTTAGAAATATGTTAAAAACAAAAAGACTTAATTTTTAATATTTGATAAAAAATTTTTAATTAAATCATTCTCAATATTTTTATAATTTTGTTTCTTAATATTATTTAAACTTGAAACACCTCTATCTTTGATACCACAGGGAACTATTTTTTTATATACATTAAGATCATTAGATATATTTAGTGCAAATCCGTGATAAGCAATCCATTTTTTTACTTTTATGCCTATAGCTGCAATTTTATCTATTTTACCAGATTTTTGCTTAAACCAAATTCCTATATTTTTTCTATCAGCAAAACAATTTATATTGTAATTATTTAAAGTATCTATAATTGTCTTTTCTATTGCACTTATTATTTTTTTTATATTTTTACCCCTTTTGCCTAAATCAATCACAAAATAAAAAACTAATTGACCAGGACCATGATATGTTACTTTTCCACCTCTATTCGTTTTAATAAAGTTTATAGATTTATCTAATATCTCATTATCATTATAACTTGTTCCACCAGTATAAATCTCTTCATGTTCAAGTATCCAAATAAGCTCTTTATTTTTATTTACTTTGATTTGCTCTAATCTATCTTCAAGTATATCTATAGCAGATTTATATTTTATTGGTTTTACTGACTTTTTGATCTCTATTGTCATTATAAATTTGTATTATTTTTATTTTGTATTAATAGTGCCAACTAAATTATAGGTAAATTTTATGACTATAGTGAAAAAAATAAAAGATAAAAAAGTTAACTTTGAATTTAACAAAGAATTTATCAAAGTTGTCACAGATAAAATTGCCTCAAATGATGCCGGATTTATTACAAATTCGTTCAATGCTATGCATCCGGCAGATGCTGCAGACATAATTGAACATTTAAGTCAAAATGACAGAGAAAATTTAATAAAATTAAATAGTTTTAAAGTTGATCCTGAAGTTTTTGTTGAATTAAATGAGTCAATTCAGTCTGAGATGATTGCTTATTTATCATCTGATTCAATAGTAAATATATTAAAAAATTTAGAGTCAGATGATGCAATTAAGATTTTAGAAAATGTAGATGAAAAAGATAAAAATACTATCCTTAGCTCATTACCTCCAAAAGATAGATTTGCATTACTTGAAAGTTTAAGTTATCCAGAAGATTCTGCTGCTAGATTAATGCAGCGTGAATTTACAGCTATACCAAGCAACTGGTCTGTAGGACAAACGATAGACTATCTTAGAGAAAATAAAGAACTTCCTGAAGAATTTCTAGAAATATTTATAGTGGATCAAGAATTTAAACCTATTGGTACAGTTCCTTCATCAAGAGTATTAAGAACTCCAAGAGATACAAAAATGATGTCTATAATGGCTGAATCTCAAACTTTAATACCAGTTGATATGGACAGAGAGGAAGTTGGAAATTTATTTGAAAATTATAATTTGAGTTCTGCTGCTGTAGTAGATAAGTCCAACAAACTTGTTGGAATGATAGCTTATGATGATGTTCTAACAGTATTAAAAGAGGAAGCAGAAGAGGATGTACTTAGATTAGCTGGAGTTGGCGATGAGGAAATAACTGATGGAGTAATAACAAAAACGAAGAGAAGGTTTAATTGGTTGTTATTAAACTTATTTACTGCCTTTCTTGCAACTTATTGCATTAGTTTATTTGGTGCAACAATAGAACAAATGGTAGTACTAGCTTTTTTGATGCCAATCGTAGCCTCGATGGGAGGTAATGCTGGCATGCAAACATTAGCTGTCACAGTAAGATCTTTAGCAACACAGGATTTAACAAAAAATAATTTTACGAATAATATTATTAAAGAATTTAATATTGGTGTTTTAAATGGTGTTATTTTTGCAATAATAAGTTCATTAATAGTTCAACTATGGTTTAATGATATTCAACTCTCCTTAATAATTTCAATTTCAATGGTTTTAACTATGATAGTTGCTGGCCTTTTTGGTATTTTAGTGCCAGTAACATTAAATAAAATGAAAATTGATCCTGCAATTTCCTCTAGTGTATTTGTTACAACAATAACAGATGTAATTGGATTTGTATCTTTCTTAGGTGTAGGAGCTTATTTTTTATAATCAAAAATTATCAATCAATCTCACTCCATTAATATGATATGCAATAAATAGTCTATATTTAGATTTAAAATTATCTAATTTCATTTTTTTCTCATCTCTAAATTCAAGATAATCAATTTTGATTTTAAATTTATTTTCTAGCTTGTCTTTATATTTTGATAAATCTAAAGATTTGTTAGTTTTTGATATTCTTTTTAATTTATCCAATTTAATTGCTATTTTTGATGCTATGTTTATAGATGATTTTTTTAATAATTTATTCCTTGTCGATAGAGCAATTTTATTGCGTTCTCTAATGGTTGGACACCCTACAATTTTTACTTTATGTTTTTTTCCTAATATTCTTTTAACTAAAATATATTGTTGAAAATCTTTTTCACCCATAAAAACGTACTTAGATTTAACAATAGATAACAATCTATTCATCACGTTTAATACACCCTCAAAATGACCTTTTCTATATTTAGCACATAAAATTTTATCAGATTTAGTAAGTTTAAAATTTTTCATTTTATTTTTATAAATCTCATTGACCTCGGGTAAAAATAAATAATTAATTTTGAGTTTTTTTAATATTGAGATATCTTTTCTTATATTCCTAGGATAATTCCTAAAATCTTTTTTTTGATTAAATTGTGTTGGATTGACAAAAATACTTACTATTGTCTCTTTGTTATTTTTTTGTGAAATTTTTATTAAAGACTCGTGGCCTTTATGAATTCCTCCCATTGTAGGTACGAATCCTACATTTTTGTAATTTTTTATTGCCTTATTTAGTTCAAAAACGTTTTTTAAAATTTTCATTTTTAATAAATATGATTATAAGTAAAACATCTTAATGATTAAACAAGCTATAATTCCTCTTGCTGGTTTGGGTACACGTTTGCTACCATTGACAAGTGTTTTTCCTAAAGAACTGCTTCCAATAAATGGAAAACCAGGAATTGAATATATATTAGATGAATGTATTGAGGCTGGTGTAAGTGAAATAATTTTTATTATTTCTAAAAAAAAAGAGATGATAAAGAAATATTTCAATAATGATAATTTTTACAAATCAATTATAGAAAAAAAGAAAGATCCCAGAATAATTAAAGAGTATAAAAAAATCCTTTTTTTTAGAAAAAAAATTAAATTTGTTTATCAAAATAAACCCATGGGAACTGGTGATGCTGTACTTAAAACTAAAAAGTTTATAAAAAATAATTATTTTTTAATGCTGTTACCTGATGATTTAATTATGAAAAAGAATTGTTCAAAAGATATGATAAAAATTCATAAAAAATTAAAAGGATCTGTAATGGCTAGCATGAAAGTTAAAAAAAACAATGTAGATCGTTGGGGAATTTTTTCAATTAAAAAAAATATCGACAAATTAAATTTTAAAATTTCAGATGTAATTGAAAAACCTAATACTAAAAATGCTCCTTCAAATAACGCAGTAATAGGTAGGTACATATTATCAAAAAAAATTTTTCATTATTTAAAAAATCAAAAAAAAGGTAAAGGTGGTGAAATACATATTACAGATGCAATAAGACGAATGATAGTAGATCAATACTTATTCATTGGACATAAATTTAGAGGCAACTATTTAGATTGTGGATCTATGAATGGTTATATTAAATCTGGGATTGAAATTTCTAAGTTATGAAAATTTGTATTATAGGATCTGGTTATGTTGGTTTGGTTAGTGGGGCTTGTTTTTCTGACTTAGGTAATACAGTTACATGTGTTGATATTAATAAAGAAATCGTAGAAAAATTAAAGAAAGGAATAATACCAATTTACGAACCTGGTCTTCAAGAATTGGTTGAAAGAAACTTAAAAAAAAAAAGACTTTTATTTTCAACAGATATTTCTAGCTCTATAAAAAAGTCAGATATCATATTTATTTGCGTTGGAACACCTACCAAAAATAATAAAGCTGATTTGAAATATGTCTTTAATGTTGCCAAAAGCATAAAATCTAATCTAAACAGGTATAAAATAATAGTCACCAAATCTACAGTCCCAGTTACCACAGGTGATAAAATTACAAAAATCTTAAAATCTAATAAAAATAAAAATAAGTTTGATGTTGTGTCCAATCCCGAATTTTTAAGAGAAGGTGAGGCTATTAGAGATTTTCAATTTCCAGATAGAGTTGTAGTAGGCACAAGCAGTATCAAAGCAAATAAAATTATGAAAAAATTATATCTTCCTTTAATTAAAAAAGGTGGCAGATATTTTCATACTGCTAGAAGATCAGCAGAATTAATTAAATATGCATCTAACGCTTTTTTAGCAACTAAAATTACATTTATTAATGAAATAGCCAATTTATGTGAAAAATCTAACATTGACGTTAACGAAGTTGCAATCGGCATGGGTTTAGATGAAAGGATTGGGAGTAGATTTCTACGTGCAGGCCCAGCATATGGAGGATCATGTTTTCCAAAAGATACAAGGGCACTTGTTTCAACTGCTAGAGTGTTTAAAACAAATCTTTCAGTTGTAAAATCAGTAATTAATTCAAATGACAAAAGATCTAGTTTATTACTAAATAAAATTAACAAAATAATGAATAATAAAATTAAAAATAAAAAAATAACATTTTTGGGTGTTACTTTTAAACCAGGAACAGATGATATGAGAGAGTCTTCCTCATTAAAAATGATCCCAGCTTTGTCAAGAAAAGGTGCACATATAAATTATTATGAACCAACAGGCAAGAAAAAGGAATTTAAATCTAAAAATATAAATTTTTTTGAAAGTATAAAAGATGCTTGTAAGAGTGCAGATTTAATAATTATCCACACAGAATGGAATGAATTTAAACAACTCAATTTTAAAAAAATTACCAAAAAAAGAAATTTTAAAGTTTTTGATATGAGAAATCTTTATTCTACCTCTGAAATGAAAAAAAATAAAATAAATTATTTTAGTATTGGTAGATAATTAATTAAGATCAAATATTGCGTCAACTTCAACTGCAACACCCAACGGAAGGCTGTTAGTACTGACAGCAGCTCTTGCATGTGAGCCAGCTTCATCAAATACACTTTTTATTAGATCTGAGGCTCCATTTATGACTTTTGGTTGTTCAGTAAAATCATCAGTAGAATTAACATATCCAGTAAGTTTCAAACATGATTTAATTTTGGTTAAATCATCACCACATGCTTTTTTTGCTTGAGATATTATACTTAGTGCACATCTTTTAGCTGCCTCATAACCTTGTTCAGTATTATAATCTTTTCCAAGTTTTCCTTTAATTAAATTTCCATTCTCATCAATTGATATTTGACCAGATATATATAGTAAATTTCCAGATATTCTTGTAGCAGCATATGATCCAACAGGATCATTAGCTTTTGGTAATTTGATATTTAAATTCTTTAAATTTCTATCTGCTGACATTATTTGCTTTTCTTTTTCTTTTTATTTCTATCGTATTCTTTTCTTTTCTCAATTAAAATTAATGCTTCTTCCATAGTTAATTCAACAGGATCTTTTTCTTCAGGAATAGTCGCATTTAACGATTTGTATTTAATGTAAGGACCATACTGACCTTTCATGATTCTAACTGGCTTTTTATCTTCAGGGTGTTCTCCTAAATCTTTTATCATAGATGATGAAATTCTTCCTGGTTTGGCTTCAGCAATTAATGTAACAGCTCTATTTAATCCAATTGTGAATAATTCTTCCACATTTTCAAGTCTAGCAGATTTATTTTCACATTTAAGGTAAGGACCAAATCTTCCAACATTCACAGTAATATCCTTATCATTTTCAGGATTTTTACCTAAACTTAATGGTAATGAGCATAAGTATTTTGCCTTTTCTAAATCAATATTTTCAATCTCAATTCCTTTAGGGATAGAAACATTTTTAAAATTATTTTCTTCTTTCTTTAATTTTCTTTTTTTCTTTTTAGTTTTTTCATTTTCCTCTATGATTTCTTTTTCAAATTGCAAATATGGGCCAAATCTTCCATTTTTAAGAAAAATATCTTTACCTTTATCATTTTTTCCAATGAACTTAGGTTCTGCTAGTGTCAATTGTTGTGCTGCTTTAGATTTTGATAGCGGTCTTGTAAATTTGCAGTCTGGATAATTTGAACACCCAATAAAAGCACCACCTCTAAAACTATTTTTTAAACTTAATTGCCCAGATTCACAAAGCTTACATTTTCTATCAATATTTCCATCCTTATCGACCTCAAATATTAGTGATCCAAGACTTTCATTTAATAGGTCTAATACTTCTCTGGTTCTTTTTTCTTTCACACCTGAAACATTAGAATTAAAGTCTTTCCAAAAGTTCTCTAAAACTTTTATCCAATTTTCTTTACCTGATGTTATATCATCTAGTTGATCTTCTAATTTTGCAGTAAAATCATAATCAACATATTTGGTAAATAATTTTTCTAAAAACGCAGAAAGTAATTTCCCTCTATCAGTTGGGAAAAATCTTTTATTATTTATGTCAGCATAACCTCTATTAGCTATTACTGAAATAATACTTGCATAAGTAGATGGTCTGCCAATTCCTAGTTCCTCTAATTTTTTAACTAGACTTGCCTCTGAATATCTAGGTGGTGGTTGTGTATAGTGCTGTTCACCAATATGATCTTCAAAAATTACATCACCTTTTTCAACATCTGGCAAAATATTTTCATTGTCATCATCATTTTCATCGATCTTATACAGTTTAAGGAAACCATCAAATTTTAATGTTGAACCACTAGCTTTGAATATATTTTTATCATCATCCGAGTTGATGGTAATAGTTTTTCTATCAAATTTTGCTGGCTGCATTTGTGATGATAAAGATCTAGACCATATTAAATTGTAAAGTTTATATTGATCAGTACTTAAGTATTTTTTCATATCTTCTGGTTTTCGAATTATTTCTGTTGGACGTATAGCTTCGTGAGCTTCTTGAGCATTCTTTGCTTTTTTGCCACTATAATTTAAAGGTTGTTCTGGTAAATATTTATCACCATAATTCTGCATTATAAATTCTCTGAAAGTTGTTATCGCATCTTTTGAAATATTAGTTCCATCTGTTCTCATATAAGTAATTAATCCTACCGTTTCACCTTCAATATCAATTCCTTGATATAGTCTTTGAGCAATTTGCATTGTTCTTGATGCTCCAAAACCTAGTTTACTTGATGCTGTTTGTTGTAATGTTGATGTAGTAAAAGGTCCTGATGGATTTCTGTTATATGTTTTTGAACTTATATCTGTTATTATGTATTTTTTATTTTTTATTTGAGATAAAGCATCATTAATATCTTGTTTCTTTTTGAATGAAAATTTTTCAACCTTGTTTCCATCTAGTTGTGAAATAGTTGTATTTATTTTTTCATTTTTATTATTTTTAAAAATTATGTTTAAAGTCCAAAATTCTTTTGGTTGAAAAACTTCTATTTCATGCTCTCTTTCAGTTAATAGTCTTAGAGCTACAGACTGAACTCGACCTGCAGATTTGGAACCTGGTAATTTTGTCCATAGAATAGGGGAGATATTAAAACCTACTAGATAATCTAGAGCTCTTCTTGCCATATATGCATCAACTAAATGTGGCTCTATTTTTCTTGGATTATCTATTCCATTTGTAACAGCCTTTTTTGTTATTTCGTTGAAAACAACCCTTTCAACTTCTTTATCTTTTAATAATTTTTTTTCTTCAAGAAACTCTTTTACATGCCAAGCTATTGCTTCACCTTCTCGGTCAGGGTCAGTTGCAAGAATAATTTTTTTTGAATCTTTAGCACTATCTGTAATTTCTTTTAAATATTTTTTTGAAAAACTATCTACTTCCCAAATCATTTTAAAATCATTTTCAGGATCAACAGAACCATTTTTCGAAGGCAGATCTCTTATATGTCCATAGCTTGCAAGAACTGTATAATCAGATCCTAAATATTTATTAATTGTTTTTGCTTTTGCTGGACTTTCAACAATTACTAGATTCATATTTAGAGAACGTACTTAAAACAGTTAAACTGTCAAATTATTAAATTTTTGTCTTAGTTTCTTCTTTATTTATCAAGCGTTTAACGTTTTCTCTATGAGTGTAAAAAATTAAAATAAACATTATGAAGTAAAACATAATGTTATCATTGGTATAAAAAAATATAAAAATAGGAACACTTAATGACCCAAGAATTGATCCTAATGATGAGTATTTAGATATTAAATATGTAATTACCCAAACAATACCAAAAACAATACCCAAAAAATAATTTAAAATAATCAACATTCCAACATATGTTGCAACACCTTTACCACCTTTAAATTTTAACCATATTGGAAAAACATGTCCTAAAAAAACAGATAACGAACAAATGTAAATAAATTCTGGATAATTTAATTTAACATAAATTATTGGCAAAACAGCTTTTAAAATATCTAGTAATAAAGTTGAGTAACCTAAAAATTTATTACCAGTTCTTAAAACATTGGTGGCACCTATATTACCCGATCCTGTTTCTCTTATGTCTTTTTTTAAAAAAATTTTTGTTAATAAAAAACCAAAAGGAATAGAACCTAATAAATATGATAAAAGTGATAAAATAAAAATTTCCATTTAAATATTGTAAAGCTCTTGTCCTTTTACGTATGTATTGGTTACTTTTCCTTGTAATCTTTTATTTTCAATTGAGGTATTTTTTGATTTAGAAACCAAATTTTCTTGCTTTACTATCCAAGGTTTATTTATATCCACAATACAGAAATCTGCATCATTACCTACGGATAAATTACCTTTATTAATTTTCAAAATTTTTGCTGGATTTGAGGTTAATGCAGCAATAATTTTTTCAAGTTTTACAGATCCATTGTGATATAATTCTAACGACAAAGATAATAACGTTTCAATACCAGTTGCTCCTGTTGCGGCTTGAGCAAATGTTAATCTTTTTTGCTCTTCATCTTCAGGTTTGTGATCTGAAACTATTACATCGATTGTGCCATCATTTAATCCTTGCACTAAACTTAATCTATCATCCTCAGTTCTAAGTGGTGGTGACAATTTTAAAAATGTTCTAAAGTCACCAATATCATTTTCATTTAAAGATAAATTATTTATTGATACCCCACAGGAAAATCTTACTTTTTCTTTTCTATCTTTAATAATTTCAACCGCTTTTCCTGATGAAATTTGAGAAATGTGATAACGACAATTATATTCTTCTAATAATGTTAAATCTCTCTCTATAATTATTAATTCTGCTATTTCAGGGATACCTTGCAATCCTAGTTTCGTAGAAATTATTCCATCATTTATCATGCCATTCTTAGCTAATTCTTGATCTTCTGCATGTTGCATTATTAAAGATCCCAAATCTTTTGCTGAATTCATTATTCTGGACATAACTCTTGTATTCTGAATTGTTCTGATTCCATCTGTAAATGCTATTATCCCTTTGCTTTGTAGAAGACCAAACTCTGTCATATTTGTACCTTCAGTACCCTTTGTTAGAGATGCTGTGGGAAATATATTTATTTTTGATTTATCTCTGCCTCGTCTTTTCAAAAAATCTACTATTGAAACGTTGTCGATTATTGGATCTGTATTAGGCATTGTTACAGCTGAGGTTACGCCCCCAGATAATGCAGCATTACTCAAAGTTCTAAAATTTTCTTTATATTCATAACCTGGCTCACCGACAAATACCCTCATATCAACTATACCAGGGAAAATATAATTCTCTTTTAAATCAATAACTTTTTCTCTACTGGGAATGTTGTTTTTATTCACCTTTTTGCCAACACCTTCAATTTTTCCATCTTCTCCTATTATTAATCCTCCTATTTCACTTATGTTGTTATGAGGATCAATTATATTTGCGTTAATAAAGTATTTTTTTTTCATCATTCACAAAAAATTTTTAAACATGCCATTCTTATTGCAACACCCAATTCAACTTGTTCTTTTACAACACTCATATTGGTGTCATCAGCTAATTTTGTGTCTATTTCAATACCCCGGTTCATTGGGCCTGGATGCATAATAATTGAATCTGATTTTGCATATTCTAATTTATCCTGTGTTAGTCCATAGTATTCATAATACTCTCTATTAGATGACAGGAATGAACTACTCATTCTTTCATTTTGAAGTCTAAGCATCATTACTATGTCGCAATCTTTTACACCTTTCTTCATATTTGAAAAAATATTAACACCAAATTTTTCTATATCTTTAGGTAAAAGGTTTGAAGGAGCTACAATATTAACTTCGGCACCCAACATGTTTAACAAATAAATATTAGATCTTGCTACTCTTGAATGTAGAATATCTCCACAAATTGCAACCTTTAATCCTTGAATTTTTTTTTTCCTATTCAATATAGTTAATGCATCAAGTAATGCTTGGGTAGGGTGCTCTCTCCTTCCATCACCAGCATTTAAAACAGCACAATTAACTTTTTGAGATAAAAGATTACAAGCTCCTGAATCTTGATGTCTAATAACTATTATATCAGGATGCATTGCATTTAATGTCATTGCAGTGTCTATTAGCGTTTCACCTTTTTTAATTGCTGAGTTTGTTATATTCATTGACATAACATCTGCACCTAATCTTTTTCCTGCTAGCTCAAATGAGCTTTGTGTTCTTGTTGATGGTTCAAAAAAGAGGTTAATTTGAGTTTTCCCCTTAAGTAAATCTAATTTTTTATTTTTGCTTTTGTTTAATTCAATAAATTTTTCAGCTTCTTTTAAGATTAAATTAACATCATTTATTGATAAATCTTGAATACCTAGCAGATGTTTTTGAGAAATTTTAATAGCTTTGGTTTTAGTTGCCATTAAAACCAACTCTATAGCCACAAAGGTTGATTAATGCAAGTATTAATTATTAATAAAATCTATGGCACCCTGTAAGATAAATGCAGCAGCATTTTTATCTATATTTTTTTCTCTTTTAGTTACGTTAATACCTAAATTTTCGGTTAATTTAAACGCTCCAACTGTTGATAATCTTTCATCCCAAAGACTTATTGGAAGATCAATTTCTTTTGATATTGCTTTTGACACATCATTTACTGATTGAGAGGATTTACCTAAGCTACCATCCATATTAATTGGATTTCCAATAATTATTCCTTTAATATTATTTTCTTTAATAATATCCTCTAATTCATTGATAAGATCTTCAAATTTGGATTTGTTTATTGTTTTAAGCGGTGTGGCAATTTTTTGATTTTCATCACATATAGCTACACCAATTCTCTTTGAACCTAAATCAAGACCAATTAATCTAGATGTATTTAGCTGTTTCTTTTTAAATTCCTCAATTGTGATCATATTGTATATTATTTACTTAAGTGATAGTTTGCGGCAATATTTTTACCATATGAGTATAGATCTTAAAACAGTAAAGCACATTTCGAAATTAGCAAGAATTTCTATTGATGATGAAAAAGCTAATAAATTAAAGGGCGACTTAAATAATATATTTGAATTTATAGAAAAATTAAATGAATTAAATACTGATAATGTTCAAGCCTTAACATCAATTGCTGAAACCACCCTAAGATTTAGAAAAGATGAAATTAAATCAGAAAATATTAGAGAAAAAATTTTAAAAAACTCTCCTGAAGAAAATAAAGATTTTTTTGTTGTACCAAAGGTTGTTGAATAATGTCAGATATAACAAGTCAAAGTTTATTCGAATTAACATCGAATATAAAAGAAAAAAAACTATCTTCAGGGGAAATTACAAAAGCATTTATAGACCGTGCTGAAAAATCAAAAAAATTAAATGTTTATGTTACGGATAATTTTGAAAAAGCAATAGATCAATCTAAGAAATTTGATTCTAATCCTAACTTTGATTTAAAACTACCAGGTATTCCCATTGCTGTTAAAGATTTATTTTGTACAAATGGAGTTAGAACAACAGCAGGTAGCAAAATATTAAATAACTTCGTTCCCACATATGAGTCTACAGTTACTCAAAATTTGTGGAGTCAAGGAGCAATACTTCTTGGTAAACTTAATTGTGATGAATTTGCTATGGGCTCTTCAAATGAAACTAGTTTTTTTGGAAATGTTCAAAATCCGGTAGGAGAAAATTTAGTCCCTGGTGGATCTTCAGGAGGTTCTTCTGCAGCTGTCGCTGCAAATTTAACTCCAGTTACCATTGGAACAGATACAGGTGGATCTATTCGTCAACCAGCATCATTTACAGGAACTGTTGGACTTAAACCTACATATGGAAGTTGTTCTCGTTATGGAATTGTAGCATTTGCTTCATCTTTAGACCAAGCAGGACCTATGACGAAAAATGTAAGAGACTGTTCTATGCTTTTAGAGGTGATCTCTTCATTTGATCAAAAAGATTCAACCTCAATTGATTACAAAAGAAATTGTTATTCAAAAGAATTATCAAAAGATATTAAAGGAAAGAAAATTGGTATTCCTAAAGAATATAGAGTTGACAATATGCCTGACGAAATTGAACAGTTATGGAAAAATGGTATCTCATATGCAAAAGATTGCGGAGCAGAAATTATCGATATTTCGCTTCCACATACTAATTACGCATTACCAACTTATTATATTGTTGCACCAGCTGAAGCATCTTCAAATCTAGCAAGATATGATGGTGTTAAATATGGATTTAGATCTCCTGGTCAAAATTTAATAGAAATGTACGAAAAAACTAGATCTGAAGGTTTTGGTGATGAAGTTAAAAGAAGAATTATGATTGGAACTTATGTTTTATCTTCTGGTTACTATGATGCCTATTATCTAAAAGCGCAGAAAGTAAGACAATTAATAAAAAAAGATTTTGATGATGCCTTTTCTAAAGTTGATGCAATTTTAACTCCATCTACTCCAAGCTCAGCATTTAAAATTGGTGAAAAAACAAATGATCCAGTATCAATGTATTTAAATGATATATTTACAGTTCCAATAAATCTAGCAGGCTTACCAGGTATTTCTATACCAGCTGGTAAAGATAAAAATAATTATCCTTTAGGCCTTCAAGTAATTGGAAAACCTTTTGATGAGCAAAATATACTTAATATTTCTTATGCATTAGAAGATAAGATTAATTTTAAAAATGATATTTCAGACTGGTGGTTAAGTGAGTAAAAATAGTGAATATCTTATTGAAAGAGAAAATAAACAATATGAAGTGATAATTGGTTTAGAAGTGCATGCTCAAGTTACTTCAGAGTCAAAACTTTTCTCTCAATCATCAACAAAATTTGGTGCAGAACCAAACACACAAGTTAGTCTCGTAGATGCAGCATTTCCAGGAATGTTACCAGTTATAAATGAATTTTGTATTGAACAAGCAATTAAAACTGGAATAGGACTTAAAGCCAAAATAAATAAAAAGTCTGTCTTTGATAGAAAAAATTATTTTTATGCAGATTTACCCCAAGGATATCAAATCTCTCAATACAAATATCCAATTGTTGGTGAAGGAAAAGTAATTTTGGATATGCCGAATGGTCAAAAAGAAATTGGAATTGAAAGATTACACTTAGAGCAAGATGCAGGTAAAAGTATTCATGATATTGATCCAAATAATACATTAGTTGATTTAAATAGATCTGGAGTGGCTTTAATGGAAATAGTAAGCAAGCCTGATTTGAGATCTCCAGATGAAGTCAACGTTTATATAAAAAAATTAAGATCGATAATGAGATATTTAGGAACATGTGATGGCAATATGCAAGAAGGTTCTTTGAGGGCAGATGTTAATGTATCAGTAAGATTAAAAGGGGAAACTGAATTCGGCACCAGGTGTGAAATTAAAAATGTTAATTCAATAAAATTTATGCAAATGGCAATAATATCCGAAGCAAATAGACAAATAGATTTGTTAGAGGAGGGGAAAGAAATAGATCAAGAGACAAGACTTTTTGACACTAAAAGAAATGAGACAAGATCTATGAGATCAAAAGAAGATGCGCATGATTACAGATATTTTCCTGATCCAGATCTATTACCGCTTGAAATAAGCCAAGAGTTAATTGAAAAAATAAAATCAGATATACCTGAATTACCAGATGAAAAGAAAAAAAGATTTATAGATAAATTTAATCTTTCACCATATGAAGCAACAATTTTGGTATCTGATATTGAAACATCAAATTTCTTTGAAGAAGTTATAAAAAATTCAGATGTTAAATTAGCAACAAACTGGATTACAGGTGAATTATTTGCAGTTTTAAATGAAAAAAATTTAGAAATATCTCAAAGCCCAGTTAGTGCTAAAAATCTATCTAAACTTATAAACCTTATAAAAGACGGAACCATATCAGGAAAAATAGCTAAAACGGTTTTTGAACAAATGATAGATGGAGATCAAGATCCATTAATAATAGTAAAAGAAAAAGGTTTAAAACAAGAAAGCGATCCAAAAGCGATAGAGGAATTGATAAATAAAGTTATTGAAAATAATTCAGATAAGGTTGCTGAATATAAATCTGGTAAAGATAAATTATTTGGTTTTTTTGTTGGTCAAGCCATGAAAGAAAGTAAAGGAAAAGGCAATCCTCAATTAATAAACAAAATATTAAAAGAAAAGTTGAATGGATAAAAATTTCATAATTGATCAAAATATGATCAATTATATTTTTTCACATACAAATAATCTTCACAAAGTACAAAAAAAATTATTAAAATATAACGAAAAACTTGGTCATATTAAAAAATTACAAATTTCAATTCTACAAGCTAACTTCATACAATTTATCATAAAAATTAATAACTATAAATCATATTTAGAAATTGGCACTTTTACAGGTTACAGCATTTTATCTGCTGCTCTTGCCTTACCTAAGAATTGCAAATTAATTGGTATAGATAAAAATTTAAAAACTAACAATGAGGCAATTAAGTTTTTTAAAGAAGCAAAGCAAGATAAAAAAATAAATCTTTTTTGTGAAAATGGAAAAATTGCTCTTGAAAATCTAATTAAGAAAAAGGAAAAATATGATGTGATATTAATTGATGCAGATAAAGAAAATTATATAAATTATTTTAATCAGTCTCTTAAATTAAAAAGCAAAAAGGGTATAATTTTAATTGATAATACACTTTGGAAAGGAGATGTTGCAAATCCAAAGATAAAAGACAAATTAACTATAAAATTAAGAGAATTTAATAAATACATAAAAAAATCACCTATTAATAAGTATATTTTACCAATTGGTGATGGTTTTACAGTTTGTTGGTAATTATGTTTGAAATCCTATCTTTTTATAAAATATCAAAACTTAATAAATTAAAAATTATTAAAAAAAATATTTTAAAAGAAACTAATAAGCTTGGTATTAAAGGTCTTATAATATTATCTCCTGAAGGAATTAATGGTACAATATCAGGTAGTCATAAAAAAATTAAACTTACAGTTACAAAAATAAAGAATATCTTATCAATTGATAGATTTGATATTCAAAATAAATTTAACTCAAAAATATTACCATACTCAAAAAATAAAGTTAAAATAAAAGATGAAGTAGTTCCAATTAATGAAAAAATTAATTTTAAGAATTTTTTTAATAAGAAATATTTATCACCTAAAAAATGGGACGAATTTATATCTAAAAAAAATATTAAACTGATTGATGCCAGAAAACCTTTTGAATATAAGATTGGTACATTTAAAAATGCTCTTAATCCAGAAACTAAAAATTTTAGAGATTTTAAAAATTATTTATCAAAATTTAATAAAGATGAATCAATAGGGATGTTTTGCACTGGAGGCATCAGGTGTGAAAAAGCGTCTAATTATCTTAATAATAAAGGTTTTAAAAATGTTTATATGCTTAAGGGTGGTATCTTAAATTATCTTAACAAAACTGATCCAAAAAAAAGTAAGTGGAATGGTGAATGTTTTGTTTTTGATAAAAGAGTTACTATTAAAAAAAACCTAGAAATTGGAAATTATACTGTTTGTGGTGGTTGTAGAATGCCATTGCATAAAAAACTAACCAAATCAAAAAAGTATAAAGTAGGCCTATCATGTCCAAATTGTTTTGATAAATTGACAAATGATCAAATAAAACGTTTCACAATGAGGCACAATCAAATGATAAATTCAAAAAAATAATATCATGAATATATTAAGTGATGACATCAAAGAATTAATTAAAAAATTAGCGATACCTGCATCTGTAGGCACACTCTTTCAAACGTTATATAATATTGCTGATACATATTTTGCAGGAAAAATATCACCTGAAGCTTTGTCAGCTTTAACAAAATCTTTTCCAATTTATTTTATTATTATTGCCTCATCTATTGGTATCACAGTTGCAGGTACATCACTGATAGGTAATAGCATTGGAGAAAAAAATAATAAAAATGCTTCAATTTATTTCTGCCAATTAATTTTCTTTTCTTTTTTGATAATTCTGTTGATTACTTTTATTGGGTTAAATTATGCATCAGACCTTTTTTCAATAATGGGTTCAACTAATGAGGTAATAAATCTTGGCTTACAATATACAGATATCATTTTCCTTGGCTCGTTTATTTTTATTTTAGTTGTTGCATTAAATTCATTACTTCATGCAGAAGGTGATACGAAAACTTATAGAAATGCTTTAATATTATCTTTTTTTTTAAACATATTGTTAAATCCAATTTTAATATTTGGATTTTATTTCATACCAGCTTTAGGTATGAAAGGTATTGCAATAGCAACTCTAATTGCTCAAACGGTCGCTTTTTTAATCATATTTAAAAAGGTTTTAAAAAGTAAATTAATTAAAAGCATACTTATTTCTTATTTTATTCCTAAATTTTTTTTTTTAAAAAATATTTTTTTTCAATCTATGCCAATAATAATTTCAATTTGCGGTTATTCTATTGCTTCTGCAATTGTTTTCAAATATGCAGGTTTATCAGGAGAATATGCAGCAGCTGGTTATGGAGCTGGCACCAAAATAGAACAAGTGGTTTTATTGCCGATCTTGGGAATAAATACAGCAATTATCACAATTATTGCTCAAAATTTTGGTGCACGAAATATTTTAAGAATTAAAGAAACGTACTTCCAAGCTATAAAATATGCTTTCATTATAATGATTATTTCTTCTTTTATTATTTATTTTGGTGCTGAAATGATAACAAAATTATTTTCAAAAGATTTAGAGGTCGTTGAATTTGGAAAATTATATTTAGAGATTTCAGCTTTTGTGCTACCAGCTTATCCAATATTTTTTTTATCAAATGGTTTTTTTATGGCTTTAAAAAAAGCTGAAAACGCATTAATTGCTAATATTTGCCGAAATGGAATTTTTCCATTTGTCGTATTTTATACTGCAATTTATTTTAATTCTGACTTTTCTGAATTTTTTTGGTTATGGGTAATATTCAATTGGATTTTCTCTATGATGTATCTTGGTTATACTTATTTTTATTTGAATTATAAATTAGACAAAATTAGAGCTATCAACTAACCATTCATAAAGGTGTTCTGAAAACGATCTCCTTACAAATAAATTAACATTATTCTTTGATTTGTGATGAAGAATTACATCAATATGATTTACTATTGTTTGTGTTGATGAACCAACATTATTTTTAAATTTTTCAAAATTAAAAGGTGATCCAGATGATAATAATTCAAATATATTTTCTCCTTTTATATTTATGCAAATTAATTGTGAAGAGATATCAGTAATTGATCCAAAATTTAAAGACGAAATATCTTTATAAAGTTGATCAAAAATATTTGAATTTTTATTTTCATCAAAATATATCATCCATTCATCCGGACTTAGCCACAAAACATCATAGTTTTCATTTGATGAACTGGTATTTGATTCAGAAGGTAAAATAATAGATAGAATTTTACCCACTTTGGTAAAAAATTCTTTATTTTTTCCCCTGATATTAATTTTAATTTTTTCTTCAGATAAATTAATATCGATATTGTTTTTATTAATATTCGAAATATTTGGATGTAAAATGTCAAGCATTTAGTCTTTTATTCTCCTTATCTAAAAAAATTGTGTCAGAAACGGTCACATTAATATTTTTGTTTTCCATTGGAATAATTAATTTTTTACCCTTCATTGTTTTTCCACTCCTAACTACAGCTAAGGCAATTGATTTATTTAGGTTTGGACTAAAATAGCTGGAAGTTACATGTCCTAGCATATCTATAGGCTTTGATTTAACGTCTGAAACAATTTGAGCACCTTCTTCCAAAATTTCTTTTGGATCATCTGTAAGTAGTCCTACCAATTGCTTTCTATCTTCTCTAATAGTATCACTTCTATATAAAGATCTTTTACCAATGAAGTCATATTTCTTTTTACTTACAATCCAATCCATCTGTAAGTCTGAAGGAGTCATTGTGCCGTCTGTATCTTGTCCAACAATAATGAAACCTTTTTCAGCTCTGAGTAGGTGCATTGTTTCAGTACCATAAGGTGTCAAATTAAACTCTTTCCCAGCTTCTATACACATTTTCCATAATGAATTTCCGTATTTCGACTCTATGTTAATTTCATAGCTTAGTTCACCCGTAAAACTTATTCTCATTATTCTACAATTTATATTTTCAAGTTTATCTTCTTTAAATGACATGTGAGGAAAGTTTTCATCACTTAAATCTAAATTTGGAAAAAGTTTGTTAAGAATTTTTTTTGAATTTGGACCACAAATACTTGCTGTAGAATAATGATCTGTCACTGATGTTAAATAAACATCTAACTCTGGCCACTCCGTTTGTAAATAATCCTCAAGTTTGCTTAATACATTTGCGGCCCCTCCAGTGGTGGTTGTCATTAGATAATGATTTTCAGATATTCTTGTAGTAACACCGTCGTCATAAACCATACCATCCTCGTTTAACATAAGTCCGTATCTACATTTTCCGATTGCAAGTTTTGACCAAGCATTTGTGTAAACTCGATTTAAAAATTCTGATGCATCTGTTCCTTGGATATCAATTTTTCCTAGAGTTGATGCGTCTAAGATACCTGCACTGTCACGTGCCGCTTTACTTTCTCTTTGAACAGCATCATGCATATTTTCTCCATTTTTTGCATAATACCAGGGTCTTTTCCACTGACCAACATTTTCAAATTCTGCATTATTTTCTACATGCCATTCATGCATGGATGTTTTTCTTACTACTTCAAAAAATTTTCCAACATTTCTCCCAACTAGTGTTCCGAAAGTTAATGGTGTGAATGGAGGCCTAAATGTAGTTGTTCCCAATGTACCCATTTTTACACCAGCTGTATCAGCTATAATCCCAAGTGCGTGCATATTAGATAACTTTCCCTGATCTGTTGCCATACCAGTCGTTGTATATCTTTTTACATGTTCAATTGATCTAAAACCTTCTTTTAAGGCTAATTTTATATCTTTTGCAGTTGAGTCATTTTGAAAATCTATAAAGCATTTAGTTTTACCTAAAGGTATTTTATTTGGTAAAAGCCATAAATTTCTTTTATCATTTTCTTTGGAGCAAATTATATTTGTATCCTGGTAATCTTGATTATCTATATCTAAGAATTTATTAATTTTATTGACTGTTTTATCTATAATATTTTCTAAATCAAAATCTCCATTGCATGAACCAACAGAAATTTGATCTTCACTATTTTCTTTTGGTAAGAATACTTGGTCTTCATCTCTAAAATCTAATTTACCTCCAGATTGAGTATGCATATGCACCATAGGTGTCCATCCACCACTCATTCCTAAACAGTCACAACTTAATCTAATTTTATTGCCTACAGTAGTATTTCCATCTTCTGATAATTTCATGATTTCTAATGAATTTATTTTTCTGTATCCAAAAGTATTTGTTACAACATGATTGAAGTAGATTTTTATTCCTAGATTTTCTGCTTGTTTGATTAATTCAGAACTAGCAGATTTTCTTAAATCAACAATTATATTCTTTATACCTTTTTTATGAAGTGAAATTGAAGTTTCGTATGCACTATCATTATTTGTAAATAATATTATATTTTCTCCACAGGTAACGCCGTAATAATCCAAATATTTGTTTATAGAATTAGATAATAATATTCCTGGTCTATCATTATTATTGAATACAAGTGGTCTTTCAATTGATCCAGTTGCAATTACAACTTTTTTCGCTCTTATTTTCCATAATCGTTGTCTAATCTTATTTTTCTTTTTTTCTTCTGGTAAATGATCTGTTAAATTTTCTTTAGCTAAAAGAAAATTGTATCCATGATAAGCTGCAATACTTGTTCTTGTCTTAATTGTTAAATTACTTAATTTTTTAATTTCTTGAATTTCATTTTTTAACCATTCACTTGATAATTTATCATCAATTTTAATAGACTCATTATTTTGATAAATTGTAGAACCACCTAGTATTTTTTTGTCATCTACTAATAAAGTTTTAAAATTATTTTTTGCAGCCATTTTTGCAGCAATAATACCTGAAACTCCACCACCAATTACCAATACATCGTAGTGAACATATTTGTGATCATAGATATCAGGATCTGGTTCTGTAGGAGATTTTCCCAAACCCGCAGATAATCGTATTAATGGTTCATATACTTTTTTCCAAAAACTCTTTGGCCACATAAATGTTTTATAATAAAAGCCTGCAGGAATTAACGGTGATATAAAATTATTAATACCCCCAATGTCAAATTTTACGTTAGGCCAGCAATTTTGAGAACTTGCTTCTAATCCCTCATACAATTCTAACTCGGTTGCTCTTACATTTGGTTCTGTTAGGTCTTTTTTACTACCAATTTGACATATTGCATTAGGCTCTTCTGCTCCACAAGAAACTATACCTCTTGGTCTGTGATATTTAAAACTTCTACCGACTAAATGAATACCATTTGCCAAAAGTGCAGATGCCAAGGTATCACCCTCATATCCAAAGTAAGTCTTGCCATCATACTTAAATGAAACTCTCTTAGTTTCATCAATATATTCAGTTTTATGAATTCTGTAATTGGGCATTACTTATAATTAACAGGAGGTTTTTCACCCATTTTATAAACAGATAATATTTTATCATTCGATGTGTCTCTAACGACGTTGAACCATTTTCTGCATCCGTGAACATGATTCCATCTTTCAAATTGAATACCTTTAATATTTTTTCTCATAAATAGATATTCCGCCCATTCATCATCGCTAAGTTCAGTTGGTTGTTTTGGTCTAACTATATGAGCTTCGCCACCTGAAGAAAATTCACTTTGATCTCTCTCTCCACAAAATGGACAATTAATTAAAAACATTACTAATGTGCAACTGCTGCAGCACCATGTTCATCAACAAGATCACCGCTTACAAATCTATTTAAATTAAATGCTGCATTTAATTTATGTGGCTCATCATTTGCGATTGTGTGCGCAAACAAATCTCCCGATCCAGGAGTAGCTTTAAAACCACCGGTACCCCAACCACAATTAAAATATAAACCTTTTATATTAGTTTTACTTATAATAGGACTTGCATCTGGACATATATCAACAATTCCTCCCCATTGTCTTAACATTTTCATTCTACTAAAAATAGGGTAGAGCTCTAAAATAGCCCTTAAAGTTTCTTCTACAATATTATGACTACCTCTTTGTGTATATGAAACATATGAATCTGTCCCTGCACCTATAACTAATTCACCTTTATCCGATTGACTTACATAAGCATGAACTGCATTTGACATTACAACAGTATCAATAATTGGTTTTACTGGTTCTGAAACTAACGCTTGTAATGGTTTACTCTCAAGAGGAAGTTTTAATCCAGCCATATTTGCTATTACACTTGAGTGGCCTGCTGCAACAACTCCAATTTTATTAGTTTTTATAAATCCTTTAGTGGTTTCTAAACCTTCAACTCTATCTCCATTTCTCTTTATTCCTTTAACTTCACAGTTTTGAATTATATCAACACCCATTTCGCTTGCGCCTCTTGCATAACCCCAGGCAACAGCATCATGTCTTGCAGTTCCTGCTCTTCTTTGTAACGTTCCACCCAAAACAGGGTATCTGATATCAGGTGATGTATTTATAATTGGGCAAAATTTTTTAACTTCCTCAGTATTTAACCAAACAGCATCAATTCCGTTTAGTCTATTGGCATGTGTTCTTCTTTTTAAATCTCTTACATCTTGAAGATTGTGAGCTAAATTCATTACACCTCTTTGACTGAACATCACATTGTAATTTAGCTCTTGAGATAAATTTTCCCATAGTTTAAGCGCATGATCGTATAAACCAGCACTAGCATCCCATAAATAATTTGATCTAATGATTGTAGTGTTACGCCCTGTATTTCCTCCACCAATCCAACCTTTTTCTAAGACTGCAATATTTTTTAAATTATGTTTCTTTGCTAAATAATAAGCAGTAGCTAAACCGTGTCCACCACCACCCACAATAATAGCTTCGTATTCTTTTTTTGGCTCTGGATTTCCCCAAGCTTGTTGCCAATTCTCATGCTGTGATAAAGCATTTTTTATTAGAGAGAATACAGAATATTTGTTTTTCATATTTTGGAGAAATTACTTGAATATGATTGAATATTCAATGATTTCAAGTTACACATATTATCGTGGAAGGATGGGTGAGCTGGTTTAAACCAGCGGTTTGCTAAACCGCCGTACGCTTGAAAAGGTGTACCGAGGGTTCGAATCCCTCTCCTTCCGCCACTAATAGAGCGGATTATTTCTAAAAAAATCTTTTAAAAATATTGGTTTTTGAGACAAAATGTATCTATAAACATTGTAATTCTCCATAACCCTCTGAACATAGTTTCTGGTCTCTTTAAACTTAATAAGTTCTACCCAATCAACATAATCGATTTGTTTCTTTTGAGGATCTTTATTTATTTTTTTCCAATACTTCACTCTTTTTGGTCCTGCATTATATGCTGCTACAGCGAAAGGGTAGGATCCATCATAATCAAGAATTAAACCTGCAATATAAAAAGATCCTAAATTTATATTATACTCAGGACTTGATGTTAAACGAGATTTTGAATAAGAAACTTTTGCCTGCTTAGCAACTGTCTTTGCAGTATAAGGCATCAACTGCATTAAGCCTTGTGCTCCAACTCTACTTCTTGCAGATATATCAAACTCACTTTCTTGTCTTATAATAGATAAAATTAAAGCTTGTTCTGGTATTTTTCTTGATCCAACTTTATTCGGAGTGCTTATTACTGGATAATTATATTTGTTATGAAACCTTTTTTGATAAGATGCTATTTTAGAAACCTGAATAGCAAAATCAAATCTAGAGATGTCAGTTGCTAGTTTTGCTGCCAATATTTCACTCCCTGCTGAAACATTGTCATTTGCTAGAAATCTTAAAATATGTTTCGTATATTTATCTTTTTTTACTTCATCTAATAAATGTACTATTGCGACTAATTTATTTTTGTAAAAACTTTCAGCATAATTTTTATCAACTTGAGTACTTTCTTTAAGTTCAAAAGTTTTATTTGGATATATTTTCATATGAGATAATTGACCATAATAGGTTGTTAGATATTTTGAACCTTCTTTAAACCATTTATCTGCTTCCTCCTTATTATTTAGTGCCAAATTCACTTTTCCAAGCCAATAAGCACCTCTTGATAAACTAATTGGATATCCAACATTATTATAAAATTTAGTAAAATGACTTTTTGCTAAAATTGGGTCTTTTAAGAAACTTAAAGCAATCCATCCACTCATCCATTCAGCTTCAGCTAATTCGGCACCCTCTGATAGACCATGTTTACTTGAAATTTTATAAGCTTGTTCATATCTTTTCTTATAAATAAGTGATCTCGCAATTATTGATCTTTCAACCCACCATTTATCTGGGCGAACCATATAGTCTTTATTATTTTTGATACTTAGTAAAATTTCTAAAGAACTATCAACCCTTCCTCTTTTTCTTCTCCATTTGAGTCTGTCATAATTTAAACCTGCATCCTTTTTTAAACTTGCAGGTACATTCGATATAGCGCTATCAACACCATAAGATCTGCTCATTAACAGTTGTCTTGCTGTATATAAAAGTTGATAATCTTTTGGTAGATATCTTAACATTCTTTTAAGGTCCCAATATTTATTCTCCCAAGCTAAATGATCAGCTCTTTTAATATAATCACTACTGTTCAAATATTTTTTAAATTTCTTTCTAAAGAAAATAAGATCATTTTTACTTAAATCAGCTGTAATAAATCCTTCCTTTATTAAATTTATAGCTGTCTCTTTATTTTTTGATAACAAAGCATCCCCTAGCATCATTTTTCCAAATCCACTTAAAGGTGGGTGTTTATCGAACCACTGTATAATTTCGTTTTTAGTATGATTTTTGGAATTTATTTTATGCTCTCCTAAGTAACGAACTCTATCTATTCTTGGATAATCTTTTACTCTTTCTATAAACTGTTTATATTCTGTAAAAGTAGCCCTGTTACCGGTTGTAAGTAGATGT
Source organism: uncultured Pelagibacteraceae bacterium (assembly GCA_902543485.1). Classification (GTDB taxonomy): domain Bacteria; phylum Pseudomonadota; class Alphaproteobacteria; order Pelagibacterales; family Pelagibacteraceae; genus Pelagibacter. The sequence continues at coordinate 275,506 of CACBYP010000001.1, forward strand.
CTCCATTGAATAAAATCATAAATAGATTTTGCCCTTGCTTTACTTGCGGCTTTTTTTGCATCCTTCCAATTACTTTTCTCCATAAATGAAATAGCTTGTTTCGCATATTTCAAATCTCTATCGCTATAAAATTTTTGTTTTTTAATCTTTCTTAATTTTTCTTTAACTATCAGAGGCTTATTTTTTGGAATTATTACACCATCAATTTTTTTAAATATCTCCGTAGTAGTAATTTTAATTTCCTTTTGAATTTCATCTTCTTTTTCAGATGGTTTTGGTATAGGAATGATTTCAGCTATTTTTTTTGTAGTATTTTTTTCATTTAAATCTGGTTTTTTAATAGGAAGTATAGTTTCATTTGAAAAAGCAGATTGAAACGATAAGAAAAAAAGGATAATTGTTGTTAATAATTTTAAATACATTTTATTGAATCAAACAACTTATGTTATAAATAATTATGTTTAAAGGATCAAATGTAGCATTAATTACACCGTTTAAAGACAACAAGCTTGACGAAGAAAGTTACATAAAAATTATAAATCATCATCTGGAAAATGGAACAAATGGATTAGTCCCTGTTGGAACAACAGGTGAGTCACCAACTTTATCACATGATGAACATGAGAGAACAATTGAATTATGCATAAAAGAAGCTACCGGTAAACTTCCCATTATAGCCGGCACTGGATCTAATTCTACAGAAGAAGCCGTATCATTAACCATACACGCTGAAAAAGCTGGCGCGGATGGTGCTTTAGTTGTTACACCATATTATAATAAACCTACTCAAGAAGGATTATATCAACATTATAAATCAATCAATGATAACTGTGGAATTCCAATTATAATTTATAATATTCCAAGCCGTTCAGTAATCGATATGAGCGTTGAAACAATGGCGAGATTATATGAACTAAAAAATATAGTTGGAGTTAAAGATGCAACCGGTGATCTAAATCGTGTTGATCAACAAAAAGAAAAAATGGGTAATGATTTCATTCAACTTACTGGAAACGATGATAATGCTTTTGAATTTAATAAACGAGGAGGAGTTGGAACAATTAGTGTTACAGCAAACGTAGCTCCTAAATTATGTTCTGAATTTCAAAAATTATCTAAATCTTCAAATGAGGATGATTTAAAAAAAGCTCAACAACTTGATGATATGCTGCAACCGTTGCATAAAAATTTATTTATAGAAAGCAATCCTTCACCAGTTAAGTATGCTGCTAAATTACTTGGTCTATGTGATGATACTGTAAGATTACCTTTGGTAAAAATAACTGAAAATACAAAAAAGGAAGTCGAGAAAGCATTGAAAGTAGCAAAACTTATTGATGAGTGATAAATCTACATCTGGCATCAAGATCATTACAGTAAATCGAAAAGCATCTTTTAATTTTTTCTTTAAGGAAATCTTAGAAGCAGGAATTGTACTAAAAGGTTCTGAAATAAAATCTGTAAGAGACGGAAAAGTAAATATTGCAGAGTCATATGCAGTAGAAAAAGAAGGAGAAATTTTTTTAATTAATTCACATATACCCATATACAAACAAGCCAGTTATTCAAATCACAATCCTTACTCAGAAAGAAAATTGTTATTTAACAAAAGGGAAATTAACAAACTAATTGGTAAAATGAACGAGGATGGTCTAACTTTAGTTCCAACCAAAATGTATTTTAAAAAAGGTAAAGCTAAAGTTGAAATAGCAGTTGCAAAGGGCAAAAAACAATACGATAAGCGACAAACCAAAAAAACTAAAGATTGGAACCGTGAAAAAGCAAGATATTTCAGACGCTCAAGTTAAAAATGTTTATTTATCAATAGGTTCTAATTTAGGAAATAGAATACATTTTTTAGAAAAATCTAAATATTTATTGGAAACTCATGATATTAAAATTATCAAAACATCTAGTTATTATGAGACTGAGTCTTGGCCAGATCCTAGTTTTCCAAAATTTATTAATGCTGTATTACTGATAAAAACAAAATTAAATCAATTTGAGTTGTTTAAAATAATTAAGTCTATAGAAAAAAAATTAGGCAGAAAAATAGCTCCTAAAAATCATCCAAGAAATTGTGATATTGATATATTAGATTTTAATGGAAAGATTACTAAATTAAATAAAAAATTGATCAATTTGGAGATCCCACATCCAAGAATGCATAATAGAAACTTTGTACTTATGCCACTGTTTGAAATATGTAAAAATTGGTCTCACCCAAAATTAAAAAAAAATATAGTAAAACTCTTGTCTTCTTTAAAAAAAAATAATTTAAGAAGTATTAAAGTTATCTAAATAAGTGATATAATAAACTTATGCTAAATTCTGACGAATTAATAAATAAGGTTAAATCATACAATAAGTTTCTTAATCCAGAAACTCTAAGTAAAGCATATGATTTTGCAGTGAAAGTTCATAAAGATCAAAAACGACAATCAGGAGATCCGTACGTCATTCATCCTGTTGCTGTTGCAAATATTTTAACCGAACTTAAGTTGGATAGTGCAACGATAGCAACTGGTTTGCTCCATGATACTATAGAAGATACTTATGCAACTTATAAAACAATAGAAGAACAATTTGGAAAAGAAGTTGCAGATCTTGTGGATGGAGTTACAAAAATTTCAGTTTTTGAAAACCAGGCTATTTCTAATTCAAAAGCTGAAAATTTTAGAAAGCTCATCTTAGCAACATCTAAAGATATCAGAGTCCTTCTTGTGAAACTTGCAGATCGTTTACATAATATGCGAACTTTGAAGGCTATTGATAAAGAGGAAAAAAGAAAAAGAATTGCTAAAGAAACTATGGAAATTTATGCTCCTTTAGCCGATAGAATGGGAATGAATAGAATAAGAGATGAACTTGAAGATCTTTCATTTGATATTTTAAATCCTGAAGCAAGAAAAATGATTAAAGATAGATTAGACACAATAAAAGATAATAATTTAATTAATTATAATTCAGTTCTTAGTGAATTTGAAAATCTATTAAATGAAAACAATATTGATTTTAAAATTTATTCTAGAGAAAAAACTCCTTTTTCTATTTGGAGAAAAATTCAAAAAAAAAGGACATCACTAGAGCAAATTACAGATATTATTGGTTTTAGAATAATTTTAGATAACGTTGAAAATTGTTACAAAACCTTAGGTGTGATCCATAATAAATGGAATTGTATACCTGGTAGATTTAAAGATTATATTTCATCACCGAAAATAAATAATTATAAATCCCTTCATACAGCAGTGATCGGACCAAATAAAAGACCTATTGAAATACAACTAAGAACACAACAAATGCATGAATTTGCGCAAAGAGGTATAGCTTCTCATTGGAAATATAAATCGTCTGAAAAGTTTAACTCTTTAACTTGGAAGGAATATGATTGGCTAGCAGATCTAGTAGAAATTATTGATAAAAATGAAAATCCTGAACATTATTTTGAGTATACAAAACTCCAAATGTTTCAAGAAAATGTTTTTTGTTTTACACCAAAAGGCTCAGTTATAAAATTACCTAAAGAGGCAAGTCCAATTGATTTTGCTTATGCTGTTCATACTAAAGTAGGTGATACTGCGATCGGATGTGAAATAAATGGAAAGGAAAGTCCTTTACAATCAATATTGCGAAATGGAGATGTAGTTAAAATATTAACATCAAAAAAAGATTCACCATCTTTGCATTGGATAACTAGTGCTAAAACTGGCAAAGCTAGAGCTGCTATAAGAAGATACTGGCAATACAAAGAAGACAGCAAGCCTACAGAAAAAAAATATAACACTACCCTTTGGATGTCTTTACCTGACAGACCTGGAATATTAGGTGACGTTACCACAATGATTGGAACCAATAATGTAAACATTTCAAGTGTTGAAATGGTAGAAAAGACTAAAAGAACCATAAATTTTAGGTTCAACCTAATTATTCAAGATTTGAAAAACTTTACAAAACTTATTAGTGAGCTAAAACAGAAAGAATATAACTTCAAAATAATTAGACATAAAAATAAAAAATATGCTTTCTTTAAAAGATTCTTTAGCGGTTTTAAAAAAAACTAAGGCACTTTTAGAGGGACATTTTGTTTTATCTTCAGGTTTACATTCACCCCAATATGTTCAGTGTGCTAAATTATTAAGTTATCCAAAAAAATCAGAAAAATTTTGTAAATCCTTAAGCACAAAAATAAAAAAAAAATTCAAAAAAATTGATATAATTTTGTCACCAGCTATGGGTGGTATTGTAATAGGTTATATCATTGGAAATCTATTGAACAAGGAGACAATTTTTTGTGAAAGAGTTGATGGGAAATTTACTTTAAGAAGAGGTTTTTCAATAAAAAAAAATTCTAAAATTTTAATTGTGGAAGACGTAATTACTACAGGTAAGTCAAGTTTAGAATGTGCTCGACTAGTAAAAAAATATAAATCAAAAGTAGTTGGATATGCTTGTTTGATTAATAGATCTAGTAGACCAAGTTTAAAAATTAAAGATAAAAATATTGTTTCCCAAATTAAATTAGAAATACCAACTTATAAAAAAACTCATTTACCAATTGAGTTGAAAAAAATTCCAATTACAAAACCTGGAAGCAGATATTTAAAATGAAATCTAGACTAGGTGTTAACGTTGATCATATAGCAACATTAAGAAATGCTAGAGGTGAGGGACATCCTGATCCTATTTCATATGCAAGACAAGCTATGAATTTCGGAGCTAATTCTATCACTATTCATTTGAGAGAAGATCGTAGACATATTCGTGATGAAGACGTAGCAATATTTTCAAAAATTAAGAAAGTACCAATAAATCTAGAAATGGCTGCTAATAATGAAATGCTTAAAATTGCATTAAAATATAAACCTAATTTTGTTTGTATAGTTCCTGAAAAAAGAAATGAAATAACCACAGAAGGAGGTTTAAATATCACAAAAAATAAAAAAATAATTTCAAAAGTAATTAGTAAATTAAATTCAAAAAAAATTAGAACAAGTCTTTTCATCAATCCAAGTATTAAAGATGTTTTTGCATCAAAAGAATTAAATGCAAAATGTGTGGAACTGCATACAGGAAAATTTGCTTTAAAAGTTAAAAATAACAAAAATTATTTTGTCGAGTTCAAAAAAATAAAAAATTGTGCCGCGTTAGCAAAAAAACTAGGAATGGAAGTTCATGCAGGTCATGGTTTAGATTATAAATCAACTAAAATTTTAAGAAAGATTAAATTTATAGAGGAATTTAATATTGGGCACTTTATAATAGGAGAGTCCATCATATTTGGTATGAAAAAAGTAATCAGCAATTTTAGAAAAATATTAAATTAATGATAATTGGTAACGGTGTTGATATTATTGATAATAAAAGAATTGAAAAGTCTTTAAAGATTAAAGGTTTTAAAAAAAGACTTTTTACATTGAATGAGATTAATCAATCGAAAAAATATAGAAATAAAACAAATTATTTTGCAAAAAGATTTGCTGCTAAAGAAGCTTTCGTTAAATCAATAGGTACAGGCTTTAGAAATAATATTAATTTTAATGATATTGAAATATACAATAATAAGAAAGGATCTCCTAAAATTAAAATTTCACAGAAAATAAAAGATATATTAAAAAATAAATTTAAAATAATAAATTACGATATACATCTTTCACTTTCAGATGAAAAAAACCACTCAATCGCATTTGTTATTTTGAATAAAAAAAAATGAAAAATTTCATAATTGACAATATTAAAACATTATTTTATGCATTAATAATTGCAGTATTCATAAGATCAATATTAATCCAGCCTTTTTATATACCATCATCATCAATGGAAACTAACTTACTTGTTGGTGACAGATTATTTGTCACAAAGTTTTCTTATGGATATAGTAAACATTCATTTCCTTTTAGTCCTTCTATTTTTAAAGGACGTTTATTAAATAAAAATCCTAAAAGAGGAGATGTTATAGTTTTTAAAACACCTGCTGATAATCGCACTGATTATATTAAAAGATTGATTGGTTTACCAGGTGATACGATACAGTTTATTGATGGTGATTTATATATAAATTCTAATCAAGTATTAAAAACAATTAAAAGCAAAAATAATAAGTTATATTGCGGATCATCACAAATTGATGTCAATATATTCGAAGAAAAACTTCCTAATGGAAAAAGTTATTTAGCAGCATATAGAACCGATATAACATTTTCTAATTCAGATAAATATATTGTTCCAGAAAATCATTATTTTTTCTTAGGTGACAATAGAGATTGTTCTAAAGACAGCAGATTTCTATCTGAGGTTGGTTATGTTAATCAAAATAATTTAGTTGGAAAAGCACAATTTTTATTTTTCTCATCAAATCCAAGGAAAGGAAGTATCTTTAACATTTTTAAATGGAATGAAATAGTTCGTTTTGAAAGATTCTTTAATAAAATAATTTAAGAAAATGAAGTTAAACAAACTACAAAAGAAAATAGGTATTGGTTTTAAAGATGATAAACTATTGATACAGGCCTTAACACACAAAAGTTTCGATCCAAAAAATAATTATGAAAAACTAGAATTTTTAGGTGATAGAGTTTTAGGGTTTGTTATCTCAAAGAAACTTCTAGAGTTATACCCAAATGAAAAAGTTGGCATAATTGATAAAAAACTTGCAAATTTAGTTAATAAAAATAAGTGTTTTGAAATAGGCAAGGAATTAGAATTGGATAATTATATTTTAACAGGAAACACAGAAAAGAAAAAAAAAGTCAATATTGAAAAAAAAATAATTTCCGATTGTTGTGAGTCTTTGATAGGGGCAATTTATATAGATAAAGGTTTTGAAGTTTCATCAAAATTTATATTAAATTATTGGAAAAATTATTTAAATTTATCAAATGTTACAGTAATTGACTCTAAGACGAGATTACAAGAATATTCATTAAAGAAATTTAAAACATTACCAATATATAAACTTATTTCTAATACAGGACCAAGACATAAACCAAATTTTAAAATTAGTGTAAAAATTAAGGATAGCAAAATAGTTATTGCTGATGGTAGTTCAAAAAAAAATGCTGAACAAGCGGCTGCTATGAAACTTTTAGAAAGTATTAAAATGTAATGAACTGGCAAGATAAAGGTTACTTACTTTCAAAAATTAAATATAATGAAAATTCAGTAATCTCTGAATTTTATACTGAAAATCATGGAAAAATTTCAGGAATTATTTTTGGAGGATCCTCAAAAAAAATAAAAAACTATCTATTTGAAGG
>CACBYP010000002.1 GCA_902543485.1 uncultured Pelagibacteraceae bacterium
CTGGGTTTGAGATCTCTATTCCTATAGAATTTGAATTAAGAGATTTATCTTTTTTCCATGACGAAATTCCAGCATGCCATGCAATATATAAGTCTGGAACAATTTTTATGATTGCTCCATTTTTTTTAATTAAATAATGACAACTTACTTTTGAGCTTTTGCTTGTTAATCTTTTTATTGCAGCATTTTCAGATCTCATACCTGTATAATGAAAAATTAAGTACTTCACCATTGAACTTGTTCTTTTTTTTAAATAAAAATTCGGAGAGTAATTTATTGACATTTTTTCAACATTTTTGTGCATAATTTCAGACAATTTATCTTTATATTAATATTAATTATAATATAATTAAACTAATTCTATGAACAAACTCTTTTCAATTTTAATTATTATCTTATTGTCATTCCTTGGAAACATTGCAATTGCTGGAGACGACGGAAAAATAAAAGTAGATGGAAATAAAAATAATAATGGATATGAGGAAGTTGGAGATTGTTTTGAAAAAATTAATAGAGGAGTTTTTACATTTAACCAGGCTTTAGACAAAGTAATTTTTAAGCCGCTTGCCAAAGGTTATAGGGTGTTTCCTCAACCTATAAGGTCTGGAACTAGTAATGCGTTAAGTAACCTAGGTAATGTAGTTACAATTCCCAACAATGTTCTTCAAGGTCAATTCAAAAATGCTGGAGTAAATACTGCAAGATTCGTGATCAATTCAACTTTAGGAATTGCAGGAATTTTCGATGTCGCATCTTATTATGGATTAAAAAAACGTGATAAAGAAGACTATGGACAAACATTAGGAGTTTGGGGTGCTGGTCCAGGTTGTTATTTTGTTTTACCTATTCTAGGACCAACTACTGTAAGAGACTCCCTTGGTTCTGTAGTTAATTTGATCGGTGGAGATGCATGGTACAACGTGTCTGTCGTTAATGATACACAATATTTTTCTGAGGCCGATTATTATGCATCTAAATTATTAGATGGAATCGACTTTAGAGCAAAAAATTTAGAGTCGTTTGATAGCCTTGAGAATAGTTCTGTAGACCTTTATGCATCAGTCAGAAGTCTTTATTTGCAAGATAGATATAGAAAAGTAAGAAATATAGATAAAACAACCGAAACACTTAGTGACGACGATTGGGAAGAATTAGATAGCCAATAACTTATCTTTGAATGAAATTAATTAAACGTTTAATTATTTTTTTGGTATTTTTAAATTTAAGTAATACTTTATATGCAAAAAATCCAAGTGCATTAATAAATGAAATAGTTGATGAAGCGGCATCAATATTATCTAGTGATGATCCCGTTGAGTCAAAAATTATAAAATTAAATGCAATTGCAGAAAGTAGTGTAGATATAAATGGAATAGGCATGTATACCCTAGGTAAATATAGAAAATCAATTACTGACGAGCAAAAATCTAAGTATCAGAAACTATTTAGGAGTTATTTTTTAAAAAGCTTCTCTAGTAGATTGGTAGATTATACAAATCCAAGAATTAACGTAGTCTCACAAAAAAAAATTAACGATAAATACACTATAGTTAATAGTATATTGGAAGCTACTTCTAAAAGACCTCAAGTTAAAATTGACTGGAGAATTTATACAAAAAATCCTGATAGACCCTTAATAAGAGATCTGATTGTAGAGGGATTAAGTTTGGCAAGAACGCAAAAAGAAGAGTTTAACTCAATTATACAAAATAACGATGGCGATATAAATGCATTATTTAAAACATTAGAGGAATTTTTAATTAAATAATTTAATAAAATCCAATTTCACTTAAGCAAATATCTGATTTGAAATCATCAAAACCTGCAACTAAACCAACTGAATTTATATTTTGTCCTAATATACTTTTTGGTTGATAAAAGTTAGATTTTTTAAATTGTTTAAATGGCGCTCTAATCTCACTCCAATTTTTTGTTGTAGCGAAAGTGTAGCTATAATACTGCCATGGCGCTAAAGTCAAACCAGTTCTTAAATGAATGTTGTAATTTTTTTTATTACCATAAACTTTTACATAAACTCCTTTATACTCTTTACTATTAATTTCAGGTATCAATTTTGTTCTGATTTGTATAAATCCTCCATTATTTTTAGTGGATACATCTCCTGTCATTCTATAACACATCACTCCATCAACTTCCTCAACTCCAAATTTTCCTGTTGAAACACCTCCCATTACTTGATCTGTAATGAAATTCCATTGTTGTGATTGATTTGTTATTTTTGGTTTTTTTAATTGATCTAATATCATCTCTTTTGAAAAGGCATAATTTTGAAAAAATAAAACTAAAAGTAAAAATATTATTTTTTTCAAATCGAAATTATTTTTTCTTTGCAAGTTGTTGAAGAAGGTAAATTTCTTTTTCCGTAAGATTATTTTTTTCCTCTTTTATTTGATCCTCCAAACTGAATAAAGTTATTAATGAAAAAAATGACACTACACCAGTTATAATAAAAAAGTAAATTGAGCTCAAATTGACGATTATTAGTATTACAAATACACTTGTCCATCCAATAAAGACTCCTCTTAAAATTGTACGATGACTTTTTAAGTCCGGTATTTTTATAAATTGGACAAACAAAAGTATTAAAAGAAGCATTATTCCTGAAATAGATGCGCGCAATAATACTAATGTATCTAATCCTCCACCATATAATTCTCGGTGAATTAGATATGCAACAATACCTTTATAAGCAAAGTAAAAAAAAATTACAGAAGAGACCAGTATTGAAACATAGTATGATATCTTAGGTTTAATTTTTATTTTAAATTTCATTTTATGTACAAGGATACTACAAATTTTAATAAAATTTAATAAATCTACGATTTATAAATGCCGATTTTACTGGATTTGGTGGGCCCGCCAGGACTCGAACCTGGGACCAATACATTATGAGTGTACTGCTCTAACCAACTGAGCTACAGGCCCTTTAAATTGATTAGGTAATATACCAAATTTAAAATTCATACAAGTTAACTTTAAAAAATAGAATTAATTTAATAGTTAATTAAATTGTTATATTAATTGATAATTTTTAATATGATAAATATTGATAGAATAAAGTTGAATGGCAAAATAATTAACATAATAATTTCGACTTCTTTAATAGGCCTCTTACTATTTGATTTATTTACTCAAGGAAACATATTTAAAGATAATTTTTTTTACTCTGGTAAAGCATTATTTTCAGATCTCATTGTTATAATTCCAAATTTAGAAGAGCTTGCAAAATGGGATCTATTTGACTCCGAAAAAAAAAGCTCTACAGAACTTTTTAATAGATACATGAATTATCCTGTTATTTGGGTTTATATTTTTCATTTTTTTTCATGGTTTGGTAATCCAGCTAATATTTTAGGTATATTACAATTATTTTTGTATATTTTATTTTCAAAAATAATTTTACTTCAAACAAATAAATATTTTTACATTTACCTATTTATACTTTTTTCACCGCCAATACTATTAATGTTGGAAAGAGGAAACATGGATAGCACTATATTTTTTTTATTATTATTGAGTTTTATTTCGAATAATTATATCTCAGGTTTCTTAATTGGTCTTGCTGCCAGTTTAAAAGTTTACCCTATTTTTATTCTGCCTTTTTATTTTTTTTTTCAAAAATTTAATAAGAGTTTTTTTATAGGTTTTATTTTAACACTACCTTTAATTTTCTGGACTTTTTTACAATTAAATACTTTGATTGGCCAAACGCCAATTTCATTTTCTACATCTTTCGGTGTTTATAGTTTTGCTCTTTTGTCAATTAAAGCTTTAAAAGAAATATTTTTTATAGATATAGAAACAAATTATATATTTTATTTTTACTTAATTTCTATTTTTATGTTTTTTACGTTTAGTATAATTTTCAATTATTTTTTCAAAAAGGATATAAATAAAATTTTATCTGCCATGGGAGATAATAAACAAAATTTGATGATATTTATTTTATCATCTACTATTACCATCATTATCTTTTTTGTTTTTTCTAATTGGGCCTACAGAATTATTTTTTTGTTGCCTGCAACAATAATTTATTTAAATAATTCAAAAAATCTATTTAGTTATCCCAAAAATATTTTTTTCTTATTAATGATAACTGCCCCCTTTTTTTTTCCGTGGATAATTACAACAACAGATAAAAGTTTAGTATTGTTCAATTTTCATGCTTGGGCTTTTTATAGTTTATCAGTGTATTTTTCACTCATAATTTATTTTGTAATATCTGTGAATTTTTATTTGAAAAGTTTTACTAGTTTAAAAAAGAGTTAAGATAAATTTTAGTTATTATTAAATATGAAATAATATGAAAATTAATTATTTTTTAAAATTCATAAATAAATAGTAGGCATGAGATACTAGATATAAGTTAAATAAAAGTTCCTGTAACTCTGATAATCTCACAAAATTAAATGTTATAATTTCAAAGAATATATTAAGTAAAATATCAGTGCTATTTTCTGCAGGATGACCAGGTGCAAGATTAAATTTATCAACTAATAAATTAGGAATAAAAAAAAATATTATTAAAATTGATACAAATTTTAAATTTTTACTTGGATATATAATTCGACTAAAATTAAAATATTTTTTTTGCCAAAATTTAACAATATAAAATGATAATCCGCACCATATTAATAATAAATTTCTTGGTAATTCGTTAAACAAACTAGAAATATTATGGATATTTGTTTCATTTTGATTATTTATATTTGATATAATTTCCGGAGTTTGCCAGCCAAATATATGTTGTCCCCAAGAAACTTCCTCAAATAAATAATAAAATATTCCTATTAGATACAAAATCATGAATATTCTCAAATTTTTATCTAAGTTTAAAAAGTTTCTTTTTACAAACATAATTAAAAAAGTTTGTGCAGCTATTAAGAAAATTACTTGCAAAGTTTCAACAAGACCGTTTTCAGACCAAACAAAATTGTTATAACCAGATTGATCTCTGTAATTTAAAAATTCTAATTTCTGACTAATTAGGTAGTAATAAAAATAATAAATTCCTTCCAATAACAAAATAAATAAGAAAAAAATGAATATCCTATATACTGTGCTAAATTTTAAGAAGTTATTGTCGGACATTTTTAATTACTAAAGCTATACTTAGTTGATTACAAATAAATTCGATGGTGGGCCGTGTTGGTTACGCTCCAACTACCCCTGCAATGTCAATGCAGTACTCTACTATTGAGCTAACGGCCCTCTAACTTTCTAAGAAACTTTTTAGCTGTTTAGACCTACTAGGATGCTTTAATTTTCTTAAAGCTTTCGCTTCTATTTGTCTAATTCTTTCTCTAGTAACTGAAAACTGTAGACCAACTTCTTCTAAAGTATGGTCTGTATTCATACCTACACCAAATCTCATTCTTAATACTCTTTCTTCTCTTGGAGTAAGAGTTGAAAGTATTTTTGTTGTTGCCTCACTTAAGTTTGATTTAATTGCTTGCTCTAGAGGAGCTAATGCTTTTGTATCCTCTATAAAATCACCAAGACTACTATCTTCCTCATCACCAACAGGTTTTTCCAACGAAACTGGTTCTTTTGATATTTTTAAAACCTTTCTAACTTTTTCTAGAGGCATTCTTAATTTTTTAGCAAGTTCTTCGGGAGTAGCTTCTCTTCCAAATTCACTTAATATAAGCCTTTGTGTTCTAACTATTTTATTTATTGTTTCAATCATATGCACTGGAATTCTAATTGTTCTTGCCTGATCTGCAATGGATCTTGTTATTGCCTGCCTTATCCACCATGTTGCATAAGTTGAAAATTTATATCCTCTTCTATATTCAAATTTATCAACTGCTTTCATAAGTCCTATGTTTCCTTCTTGAATTAAATCTAAAAATTGTAAACCTCTGTTAGTATATTTCTTTGCAATCGAAATAACCAATCTGAGATTGGCTTCAACCATTTCTTTTTTTGCAATTCTTGACTCTTTCTCACCTTTTTGAACTCTACTTACAAGTTTTTTATATTCTGTAACAGATATGCCCAATTTATTACTTATTTCTACCAATCTATCTCTGATATTTTTAAATTCACTTTTATTTTTTTGAAAAAATTTTTTCCAAACCTCATTGGTATCTAAGAATTCTTTTAAATTTGGATTTATCTCATTTCCTATGTAAAATTTAATGAATTCGTCTCTAGATATTTTTGAATCAATTGCAAGTCTTAACAAGTTACCTTCTAGAGAAATAATTTTTTTATTTTCACTATAATGTTTTTGAACTAAGTCCTCCAAAACCGATGGTGACAATTGAAGAGACTTAATTTTTTCTAGAATATCATCAACTATTTTTTTATAATTTTTTTCTTTAGATTGTGAAAATTTTGAAGAATTTAAAACGCATTCTAGTTTTTCTTTTTGATATTTTATTAACTTATTATATTCTTTTGTGAGTGAATGTACTGTTTGTAAAACTTTTGGTTTAATTTCTGTTTCCATTGCAGCAAGAGTAGGATTAAATTCATCGTCATCTGAATTATTGTTTTCCTCATTTGATTGTTCTTCATCATCTTTTTTTTGTTTTGATCCATTACTATTGTCATCATCGTCCATATAATTTGTATCTATGTCAATTATCTCTCTTACCAGAATTTCATCATTTTGAAGTTTATTATCCCATTCAAAAAACTGTTGAGCGGTAATAGGGCTCTGCGATAAAGCATTTAACATAACATCTTTTCCTGCTTCTATCCTTTTTGCAATTGCTATTTCTCCCTCTCTAGATAATAACTCAACTCCACCCATTTCTCGTAAATACATTCTGATTGGATCATCGCTTTTCTCTAAAGTTTTACCTTCTTCTTTCGATGAAGCATCTTTTTTTCTTAAGACTTTGTAATCAGATTTTTTTTCTACAAGGATAATATTCTCATCAAGTATATGTATAAAAGCTTGAGCGAGGTTTTCACTTGATAAATTTCTTTTTCCTAATGATTTGTTTAACTCCTCATGAGTTATAAATCCTCTGTGGATCCCTCGACCCATCAATCTAGCAAATGATTTAGTAATTATTCGTTCCACAATAAAAATTTTGAAAGTCTTATATAATGTCTATTATAAAAAAATCTATGCGAATTTTTAAATTTTTAGTTGTTTTTTTGCTGTTTTTTTAACTCTTTTATCTCATTAAAAGTTGTCTCACTCATATCTTTAGAAAACTTTGATTCTAATTCAAAAATTCGTTGTTCTAATTCATAACTCTTTAGATCTTGAATAATTTCTGCAAAAATTTCTAGTACTTTTTCATCGTCATTTAAATTTTTTGAAATTATATGTTTGACTGAAGCATAATTCATTACTCTATTAATAAGATTTTTATCCACATTTAAATTTTGTAAATCTAAGTTTAACAAGTTTTCTGATTGGTTTAAAATTTCTGCAAATAATTGCTTATTTTCATCACTATATAGTTTGACATTATCTATTAGATGAAAGTTTTTATAAACTAATTTAGGTTTGGCTAATAACACATACAAAAATGAAAACTCTTTAATTTCAAAAGATTTTAATGATTTCGTCTCATTGTAATAACTTTTAGTTTTAGCAAGAGATTTTGGAAATATTTTATAATTTTTATTAAATTTTGAATTAATATTTGGCGTTAGTTCTGAAACTTGTTCAAGAAAATACTCTAGCGTATATTTTTTTACAAAACTGTCTTTAATATTTGAGGCAACTTCTCTTAGTTTTTTTTCAAAAATTGCTCGTGAACTAGGGCTTTCAGTTATTTGACTTACATAATGTTCAAATATAAATTTATGTATAGGAACAGTTTTCTGATTTGAAATTTCCAAAAATTTTTCTTTACCAAATTTATTTACATAATTATCTGGATCTAAATTATCTTCTAAAATTAGAAAAGAAATTTTTTTGTCAGGTTTTAGTTCATCTATAATATTCTCTGCAGCTCTTAATGCAGCTTTATATCCACTTTGATCACCATCAAAGCATATAATGATATGGTTATAAAATTGATTTAAAATTTGTATCTGTTTACTTGTTAAAGCAGTTCCTAGATTTGCAACGGTATTTTCTATTCCATTTTTTGACAAACCTATAACATCCATATACCCCTCTACCAAATAAACATCTTCTAATTTATTTGATAATTTTCTTGCTTTATCAAGATTATATAAGTTTGATCCTTTCTTGAAAAAAGGTGTCTCAGGTGAATTAATATATTTAGCTAAATTTTTATTATCGTCTACAATTCTTCCACCAAAACCTATTACATTTCCCGATATATTATTTATTGGGAAAATAATTCTATTTCTAAATCGTGAAATATATTTTTTTTTCTTCTCATCAAAGTAAAATAGACCAGTATCATTAATAGTTTCTTCATCAAAATCTTTTTTTAATTTTTCATAATAATCGTAATCCTCTGTTACAAAACCAAGATTAAAATTTTTGACTTCGACACCAGATAATCCTCTTGCTTTAAGGTAATTTTTTGCCTTAATTGAATTCTTATTTTTGAATAATTCATTTTTATAAAATTCAGAAAAATTATTACATATGGATTTATATAATTTCCATTTGTACTCTCTTTCCTCATCTTTTTTTGAAAATGTATAAGGTTGCATACCTGCAAGATTTGAAAGCATTTTTACAGCTTCGCCGAACCTAAGGTTTTGAGTTTTCATTACAAAGTCAAAAATGTTTCCATGCTCACTTGTACTAAAACAATGATAAAATTCTTTTTCATCATTTACAGTAAATGATGGAGTTTTCTCTGTTTTAAATGGAGACAAACCCACAAACTCCTTACCTCTTTTTTTAAGTTTTACTGTTTTAGAAACAACTGTTGAAACTTTTAATCTATTTTTAATTTCGTCTAAATATTCCTTTGGATATTTCATTAGCCATTAAGTAAATTTTTAATAATTTGACCTGCCTTAGAAAAATCAATTGTATCTGCATGATTTTTTTTTAATTCACCCATGACTTTACCCATATCCTTAATTGATGAGGCTCCAGAAATTTTTATAATTTCTTCACAAATCTTTTTTGTATCTGCTTCAGATAATTGCTTAGGTAAATATTCGGATAAAACATCAAGCTCTCCTTGCTCAATTTCTAATAAATCTGATCTATTATTTTTTTTATATATTTCAATTGATTCGGATCTTTGTTTGATCATTTTTTTTAAAAGCTTTTTAATATCTTCATCATCTGTCTCTTTTTTATTTGGACCAGACCTATTATTAATATCTAAGTCCTTAACTCCAGATAAAATTAACCTATAAGTTGATATCTGATTTTTATCTTTCGATTTTAAAGCATTTTTGTAATCGTGATCTATTTTATCTCTTAGAGACATACTAGAATGTACTTCATAGACAAAATTGTTCAAAAGAAAAATTGTATTTTTAAAAAATTATTATAGATCTGTTGCGGATAAATACGTTTTATTGTATTAACCTTTAACTCATGAGTTGTAATTGACTTTAAAACGAAACAACAAAACTTCACATTTCTTAAATTTTAACACAGCTATTTTAGTTCTTGAAGATAAATCAGTCTTTAAAGGAATCGGACTGGGACATATAGGAGAGGCAACCGGAGAGGTATGCTTTAATACATCATTAACTGGTTACCAAGAAATAATATCTGATCCATCGTATGCAGGACAAATAATAAATTTTACATTTCCACACATTGGGAACGTTGGAGCTAATAAAGAGGACGTAGAATCTGATAAAATATGGACAAGAGGAGTTATTTTTAATTCAGAGATAACAAGTCCTTCAAATTATAGGTCTCTTCAGAATTTAGATAAGTGGCTTAAACAAAATAAAATAGTAGGCATAACTGGTCTTGATACCAGAAGTTTAACAAATTTTATTAGAGATAAAGGGGCTCCAAAAGGAACAATATCAAACAATAAAAATGGTAAATTTAATATTAAGAAACTATTAAATAAATCACTCAAATGGCCTGGTTTAAATGGAATGGATTTGGCTCAAGAAGTAACCACTAACAAAACATATATTTGGAAAGGATATAAAACTTGGAAAAAGAATAAGGGCTACGAAAAAAATAAAAAGAAAAAATTTAGAGTTGTTGCTATAGATTATGGGATAAAAAAAAATATACTTAGATATTTTTCTGATTTCGATTGTGAAGTTAAAGTTGTTTCCTGTAAAGAAAATGCAAATAAGATACTTAATCTAAAGCCTCATGGAATTTTTTTGTCGAACGGTCCAGGGGATCCAGCTGCGACGGGAAAGTATGCAATTAAAGTTGTAAAAGATTTAATAAAAAAAAATATACCGTTATTTGGGATATGTTTGGGTCACCAAATATTAGCACTAGCTTTGGACGCCAAAACCAAAAAGATGAAATTAGGACACAGAGGTGCAAATCATCCAGTCAAAAATTTGATTACAAAGAAAGTTGAAATTACCAGTCAAAATCATGGATTTGAGGTTGTAAAAGAAAGTTTAAAAAAAAATACAGAAATAACACATCTCTCATTATTTGATAATTCTATAGAAGGAATAAGATTAAAAAATAAACCTGTTTTCTCTGTTCAATATCATCCTGAAGCTAATCCTGGACCCCAAGATAGTAAATATTTATTTAGTAATTTTATTAAAGACATAAAAAAATATGCCAAAAAGAAAAGACATTAAAAAAATTTTAGTTATAGGAGCTGGTCCAATTATCATTGGTCAAGCTTGTGAATTTGATTATTCAGGAACACAGGCATGCAAAGCATTAAAAGATGAGGGTTATAAAGTAATATTAATCAACTCAAATCCTGCAACTATAATGACTGATCCTGGTGTAGCTGATAAAACTTATATCGAACCAATATCTTTAGAGGTACTTGAGGAAGTCATCAAAAAAGAAAGACCTGATGCTATTTTACCTACAATGGGTGGTCAAACAGCATTAAATCTTGCAATTAATGCAGAAAAAATTGGTTTGCTTAAAAAGTATAAAATTGAACTTATTGGAGCAAACTCCGAAGCAATAGCAAATGCCGAAGATAGAAAAAAATTTAGAAAAAATATGTCTGATATTGGTATTGATTTACCAAAATCAGAAGTTCTCAATAAATTTTCAAACGCAAAAAAATGTTTAAACAAAATTGGTCTTCCTGCAATTATTAGACCCTCATTTACTTTGGGTGGATTAGGTGGAGGAATTGCAAGAACATCAAAAGATTTTTTTAAAATTGTTAAAGAAGGGATGAATGAATCTCCTCAAAATCAGGTTTTGGTTGAAGAATGTTTAGATGGATGGAAAGAGTTTGAGATGGAGGTAGTCAGAGATAGAAATGATAATTGTATAATTATCTGTTCAATAGAAAATGTTGATCCAATGGGAACTCATACTGGTGACTCTGTTACTATAGCTCCAGCATTAACCCTTACAGATAAAGAGTATCAAGTAATGAGAAATGCATCTATTGCCTGCTTAAGAAAAATAGGTGTTGAAACAGGAGGTTCAAATGTTCAATTCGCCATAAATCCAAAAAATGGAAGAATGGTAATTATTGAAATGAACCCAAGAGTTTCAAGATCATCGGCATTAGCATCAAAAGCAACTGGTTTTCCGATAGCAAAAATAGCAGCAAAATTAGCGGTGGGTTATACTCTAGATGAACTACAAAATGAAATAACAAAAGTAACACCAGCTTCTTTTGAACCAACAATCGATTACGTTGTAACAAAAATTCCAAGGTTTACGTTTGAAAAATTTTCTGACACAGAAGCTGTTTTAGGTACATCCATGAGATCTGTTGGTGAAGCAATGGCAATCGGAAGAAACTTCAAAGAGTCTTTTCAAAAAGCTTTGGTTTCACTTGAAACTGGATTATCAGGATTAGATAATATTTTTAAATATTCCAAAAAAGAAATCTTAAAAAATTTAAAAATCAATATTCCAAATAAGTTGCTATTAATTGCTGAGGCTTTTAGGAAAAAAATTTCTTTAGATGTTATATATAGATTATCAAAAGTAGATCCTTGGTTTTTAAATCAAATTAAGGAAATAGTTGATGAAGAAAAAATACTAATCTCAAAAGGACTGCCCAAAACTTTTGAGGAATTTAATAGAATAAAATCAATAGGCTTTTCTGACAAAAAGATCTCACAGTTAACTGGTCAAAAAGAAACAATCGTCAAATCCAGAAGAAAAGGGCTAAAAGTTATTCCTGTTTTTAAGAAAGTTGATACCTGTGCTGCTGAATTCAAATCTTTCACACCTTATATGTATTCTACATATCAAAGAAATTTTTCTATTAAAATTGAATGCGAAGCTGAGCCAAGCAATAAAAAGAAGATTATAATTTTAGGTGGAGGACCAAATAGAATTGGTCAAGGTATAGAGTTTGATTATTGCTGTTGTCAGGCTAGCTTTTCTCTTAAGGAAGCGGGTTTTGAAACAATAATGATAAATTGTAACCCAGAAACTGTTTCTACAGATTATGATACAAGTGATCGATTATACTTTGAACCTTTGATTGAAGAATATATTGAGAATATAATTTTAAAAGAAAAATCAAAAGGAAATCTAATTGGCATTATCGCACAATTTGGAGGCCAAACTCCTATCAAATTAGCTAAATTTTTAGATGAAAATAAATTACCTATTTTGGGGACACAATATAAATCGATTGATCTTGCAGAAGATAGAGACAGATTTAGAGAATTGCTTATAAAACTTAAACTAAAGCAAGCAGAGAGTGGAATAGCTTACAAATTTGATCAAGCTATGAATATTGTTGAAAAAATTGGATTGCCTGTAGTTGTAAGACCTTCTTATGTTTTGGGAGGAAGAGCTATGGAGATTGTTCATGACAAAAGTCAATTGAAACAATTTATTAATGAAGCCTTCAAAGCATCAGAACAAAATCCAATCTTAATTGATAAATTTATCGACAATGCTATGGAAGTAGATGTAGATGCAATTTCTGACGGAAAAGACGTGTACGTTGCTGGGATAATGCAACACATCGAAGAAGCTGGAATTCACTCGGGAGACTCTGCTTGCTGCTTGCCACCGGTATCGATAAAGGCGAACCTTTTAAGAGAATTAAAAATACAAACAAGAAAATTAGCTTTAGCTTTAAAAGTCAAAGGATTTTTAAATATTCAATTTGCAATTAAAAATGATGAAATTTTTGTCATTGAAGTTAATCCAAGAGCAAGTAGGACAGTTCCTTTTGTCTCAAAAGCGAATGGTATTCCGCTTGCAAAAATTGCATCAAGAATAATGTCTGGAGAAAAGTTAAGTAAATATAAATTAAAATATAAAACCAATAAAAAATTTGCTGTTAAAGAAGCTGTATTTCCATTCAATAAATTTCCAGATAGCGATCTATTACTTGGTCCTGAAATGAAGTCTACTGGAGAAGTAATGGGTTTTGATGATGATTTTGGAATGGCTGTTGCAAAAAGTCAAATTGCTGCTTCTAATTCATTGCCAACTAAAGGAATGGCATTCTTATCGGTAAAAGACTCTCACAAACAAGAAATAATAGGTGTTGCTCAAAGATTGATAAAACTTGGATTCAAACTCGCTGCAACTAAAGGAACTTCTGAAATTTTAAAGCAAAATGGAATGAGTTGTAAAAAAATTAATAAAGTGAGCAGTGGAAGACCGCATATAGTAGATGTTTTAAATTCTAAAAAAATATCATTGGTAATAAATACTGGGGGTGGAAGCTCTGAGCACAGGATAAGTGATGCAAGGGCATTAAGAAGAGGAACTCTTGCAAACAAAATTCCTTATTGCACTAACATGTCTACTGCCTATTCATTTTTAGAAGCAATAAAATCTTTAAAAACAACAAAGTTAAAAGTTAAATCGCTACAAGATAATTAGTTTTAATTGACTTTCCAATCCGTTTCAAATGTAACGTAGTTTACCTGGAGGCATCTTCTCTCTTTTATAATTTCTTTTTTTTCCATACCATGCCACGTACTTGGGCCACTTGAAAAAAAATATCCATAATTATCTTTATAAGGTACTGTTTTTACCAATTTAAGTTGATTATCATAAAAGTCGGTTCCCAAATTTTCGCTTTCATTGTGCTTATTTACAAATAATAGACATGACATTAGCTTTTCTTTAATATCGCAATGTGGTTTAAGCCAAAACCCTTTTCTATCACAAATAACTTCAACTCTCACATAAGAGTTAGATAGATCTTTATTTATTAATTCCGAAACTTTATTATAAGTTTCAGGTTGTCTTAATTCATTTATAAATTCTTCAAGATTTGGAAAAAGGTTTGCATTATCCTTAGTAATAAAACATCTAAATTTTAATGCTTCACCGCCATTAGAAATACCCTCTCTAAATTCTCCTTTTCCTCCATCGATGGCTCTTGTTCCATCATAATTTAAATCATGCTCTATTGGATTAGCAATATCAGCATTTAATATTTCGTTAATTTGTCCATCAGTCAAAGGTTGATTTAATTCCCAATGCTCAAAAGGATTGATATGTTTTGTAGATTTATTTTTTATCGAGTTTAAAAAAGTCATTATATTTTTATTTTATTTTTAATTATTTTAGATACCCTATCAGTTTCATTTAATATGTCATAACTCCAATTCTCCAAATTGTCACTTAAATTTCTAATAATATTTAATTCTTTGAATAATTCTTTGAATTTTCTAAATCTTCTGTCATTTTTTTTTGCTGGAATATTTGCCACATAAATCGGTTTGCCACTTAAGGCTGCTTCTGAAATCATTGAACTGGAGTCACAAGTTACAACAATATATTTTGATATAGAGAATGCACTTAGATATGCTTTTTTATCAATATTATTTAATACTAAATTATCATCTCCAAAATACATTTTGGCATGTTCGATTGTATCCTTTGGTGTTCTCATAGAAGGTATGACTACTAGTTTAAGATTATTCTCTTTAACTAAATAGTTAACTTTTGAAAAAATTTCTTGAATATTTCTATCTGAATAATCGTAATATTGATTCGGTCCTCCAAGAATAAGTGAAATTACATCATTATTTTTTAATTTATTTGAAAGACTAAATAAGTATTCTTTATTATTTTCAATTTCCTTAGAAGTTAAGTAATGTATGGCACCTTTAGTTTTTATTATATTTTCTCCATCAAGATTATCGTGCTCAGGTACAACAATTAGATCAAAATTATTATGTTTTATTTTTGGGTTTTGAATATGAATGTTAAATACTTTTTTCTTTGAACTTTTTTTTAAGAATAATGATGGAATAATACTTTTTCTTCCACAAGAAATTATTATATCAACATCTTCGCATTCAATTTTTTTAAAAACTGAGTCGGATATCGGAGTGAATTTTGGTGGTATAGCTTTCCAGAAACCTTTTGTTTCAACTGTGTGGTGAGAATAATTTATATCTAAAGCTTTAGCCAAACCTTCTACTTGGCTAATCATCCCATGCATACCTTCTGTTAATAATATACCTTTCAATTTAGTCATTAATCATTATATAGCTTTCATATGAGTGAAAATCCAACTAAACACACAAAAGTGTTAATAATTGGGTCTGGTCCCGCTGGATATACAGCAGCAATTTATGCTGCAAGAGCAATGTTAAAACCAATATTAGTTCATGGTATGGAGCCTGGTGGCCAGTTAACAACTACAACTGATGTTGAAAATTTCCCTGGATTTAAAGATGTAATACAAGGGCCGTGGCTTATGGATCAAATGAAAGGTCAGGCAGAAGTTGTTGGAACTGAAATGATACAAGATCATATAGCGTCAGTAGACTTAAAATCTAAGCCATTTAAAGCTGTTGGTGATAGCGGCCAAATTTATGAAGCAGACTCAATTATTATTTCAACTGGAGCTCAAGCTAGATGGTTGAATATAGACTCTGAACAAAATTTTAGAGGTTTTGGTGTATCTGCATGTGCAACATGTGATGGATTTTTCTTTAAAGACAAAACTGTTGCTGTTGTTGGGGGAGGAAATGCTGCAGTTGAAGAAGCTATGTTTTTAACAAAATTTGCCTCAAAGGTTCAGCTTATACACAGAAGAGATAGTTTGAGAGCAGAAAAATTACTTCAAAAGAAATTAATGGAAAATAAAAAAATTGAAATAATTTGGGACTCTGTTGTTGATGAAGTTATTGGGGATAATGATCCTAAAAATGTAACTGGATTAAAAATTAAAAATGTTAAAACAAATAAAATAGACGAACTAAAAATTGATGGATTGTTTATAGCTATAGGGCATGATCCAGCAACATCATTATTTAAAGACCAACTAGAAATGGATAATGAGGGTTATTTAATAACAAAACCAGAATCCACAGAAACAAATATACCGGGAGTTTTTGCTGCTGGTGATGTAAAAGATAAAATATTTAGACAGGCCGTTACAGCAGCTGGTATGGGATGTATGGCGGCATTAGAAGCTGAAAAACATTTATCCGAATAGATGAATGAAACAGTATTGTTAACGGGTATAAGTGGATGGATCGCTAAACACATTGCAATTGAACTATTAAATTCAGGATATAAGGTTTTAGGAACTGTTAGAAACTCCAATCTAATTGATCAAACAAAAAAAACCATAAATAAATATGCGTCAATTGATAAATTATCATTTGTCGAATTAGATCTTTTGAAAGATGAAGGTTGGGATGAAGCATTAAAAGGTTGTAAATATGTAATGCACGTTGCTTCCCCTTTCCCTTTAAAAACTTCTAGAGATCGTGAAAGTCTTGTTCCAACTGCTAAAGATGGGACCATAAGAGTTTTAAAAGCTGCTGTTAATGCGGGAGTCGAACGTATAATTAAAACATCGTCAATTGTAGCAATGTTTAGAAAGCCTAATAGGACAAATCCATATACATTTGGTGAAAATGATTGGAGTGACGAAAATTGGCATGGTTGTAATGATTACTTTGTTTCAAAAATAAAAGCTGAAAAAGCTGCTTGGGAATTTATGGAAAATAAAGGTTTAAAAAATAAGTTGATATGTATATGTCCTGGAGGTGTTTTTGGTGACGCTTTAGATGCAAAAGAAAAAACATCAATAAGCTATATAAAATTATTTCTTAAAGGTAAATATCCGGGTGCTCCTGATTTTAGCATCTTGGTATCTGATATGAAGGATGTTGTAAAAGCTCACATCAATTCTTTAACAAGACCAGATGTTGGTGGAAGACGACTGATAATTGGCTCAGAGGTCAAAAGAATGATAGATTTTTCTAATATTATGTCTGAAGCATTACCTGAATATTCAAAAAAACTTCCAAAAAGAGTTTTGCCAAACTTTTTGATAAAAATAATTAGTCATATAGATACAAGTGCGAAAATGATGGTCCCTGACCTAGGAATTCAAATGCAAACCGATGCTTCGTATGCTGAGGATTTGTTAGGATTTAAATTTCAGCCAGCAAAAGGGTGTATCGAAGAGGCAGCAAAATCAGCAGTTAGACTCGGATTAGTATAATATCAGTAATTTACAAGCTATTTCAGTATAGAATAAAAAGTTATTATAAATTATAAAAGAATCTAAATGGAAAACATTGTAAAGCAAATCCAGCTTGTAGCATTAGTAATCATTTTAGTTAGTACAGTTATTGCTTTTGGGCAAGAGATGTATCAGATGATACTCGTGCAAAGAGTTACTTTAGCAGATCTACTTTTGCTTTTTCTATATCTTGAGGTGCTTGCAATGGTTAGAGTTTTTTGGGAGAGCCAATCAATTCAAATTACACTGCCATTATTTATTGCTATAACTGCACTTGCTAGATTTATTATTTTACAAGGAAAATCTCTTAATCCAGAAATATTACTATATGAAGCTGGAGCGATTGTTTTAATTGCTTTAGCAATTGTAATCTTGAGATTTAGAAATTCTTCACTAATTGGACTAAACAAAAAAAAATAGTTTTATCCTAAATCCTCACAAAACTTTTTAATTCTAGACATTGCTATTTTAAGTTTTGCCATTGAAGTCGCATATGAAATTCTAAAATATCCATCTAAACCAAATGCTGAGCCTTGAACAGCTGCAACATTTTGTTTTTCTAATAGTTGTTGGACAAAATCAGTATCTTTTTTAAGTTTAGTTCTTTTATTTAATAGTTTTTTACAATTTGGAAATACATAAAATGCACCATTAGGTTTCAAGCAGCTGATACCATCAATATTATTTAAACTTTTGACAACAAAATCTCGTCTTTCTTTAAATGATTTTGCTCTTTTCTTTATAAAGTCTTGTTTACCATTTAAAGCTTCAACAGCCGCTGCTTGACTAATTGATGACGGATTCGAAGTAGACTGAGATTGAATTTTTCTAATTGCAGAAATTATTTCTTTTGGTCCAGCTGCGTAACCAATCCTCCAACCTGTCATTGCATAAGATTTACTCACTCCATTCATTGTTAATGTTCGAGATTTTAATTTTGAAATTTGAGCAATAGTAAAAAATTTAAAATTATCATATTTAACATGCTCATAGATATCATCACTCAAAATGTGAACTTTTTTGTTTTTTATTAAAACCTTAGCTAATTTTTGAATTTCTAATTTACTGTATCCAGATCCAGTAGGATTAGATGGTGAATTAAGAATTATCCATTTCGTTCTTTTTGTAATTGCAGCTTTTAATTTTGCAGGTGTAATTTTAAATCCATCTTTTTCATCACATTTTACTATCTTTGGTTTTCCTCCTGCTAGTAGAACCATATCTGGATATGAAACCCAGAATGGTGCTGGAATAATAACTTCGTCTCCTTTATTTAAAGTTGCCATAAAAATGTTATAGAGAACTTGCTTCCCTCCAGTTCCAACTGTGATTTCGTCTAGTTTATAATTTAGTTTATTTTCTCTTTTAAATTTTTTTAAAATTGCTTTTTTTAATGCTGGAGTTCCATCAACTGCAGTATACTTTGTATCTCCGTCTCTTATTGCTTTAATAGCTGCATTTTTAACATTGATAGGAGTATCAAAATCTGGTTCCCCTGCCCCAAGTCCAACTACATCTTTTCCTGCAGCTCTTAATTCTCTTGCCTTTTGAGTAACTGCAATAGTTGGAGATGGTTTAATTCTTTTTAAATTATTAGATATTATGCTCATTGAATTATGAAATTATTCAATTACGTTGTTTAATATATGGAGAATACATATCAAGACCTAATTACAGACATTCAGAGTAAAAACCCGAAAATCGGTGGAAAACTCGAAGGTGGAAAAAAATTCAAAATAAAGTCAGATTTTACCCCAGCTGGTGACCAGCCAGATGCAATTAAGAAGCTTGTCCAAGGAGCTAAAAAAAATGAGTTTAATCAAGTATTATTAGGAGTAACCGGATCTGGAAAAACTTTTACAATGGCAAAAGTTATAGAAGCTACAAATAGACCAGCATTAATATTGGCACCAAATAAAACTTTGGCAGCTCAACTTTACGGTGAGATGAAAACTTTTTTTCCAGATAATGCTGTTGAGTATTTTGTATCTTACTATGATTATTACACTCCAGAAGCTTACGTTCCAAGATCAGATACGTACATAGAGAAAGAAGCATCTATAAACGAGCAGATTGATAGAATGAGACACTCAGCAACAAGATCCCTTCTTGAAAGAGACGATGTTTTAATTGTTGCAAGTGTTTCCTGTATTTATGGTTTGGGATCAGTCGAAGCTTACAGCAAAATGACTTTAACTCTTCAGAAAAACTATGAATATAATAGAGAACAAATAATAAAATCTCTTGTTGCTCTTCAGTACAAGAGAAATGATCAAAATTTTTTTAGAGGAACATTTAGGGCAAGGGGAGAATATTTAGAAATATTTCCATCTCATCTAGAGGATAGAGCATGGAGGCTAAGTTTATTTGGTGATAAACTTGAGAAGATTGAGGAATTTGATCCTTTGACAGGAGATCAGGTTAGAGATCTTAGTTTAGTAAAAGTTTATGCTAATTCTCATTACATCACTCCTAAACCAACTGTAGAACAAGCAGTTATTAAAATAAGAAAAGAATTAGAGGAGACTTTAAAAAAACACAAATCAGAAAACAAATTATTAGAGGCGCAACGATTAGAAGAGAGAACTAAATTTGATTTAGAAATGATTGAGGCAACTGGATCTTGTGCAGGAATTGAAAACTATTCAAGATTTTTATCTGGTAGAAAACCAGGAGAGCCGCCACCTACTCTTTTTGAATATTTTCCTGATAACACATTAGTTTTTGTAGATGAGTCTCATGTTACAGTTCCCCAACTTAATGGTATGTTTAAGGGAGATAGATCTCGAAAAAGCACGTTGGCTGAGTATGGTTTTAGATTGCCTTCTTGCATGGATAACAGACCTTTAAAATTTGAAGAGTGGGATTTGATGAGAACACAAACTGTATTTGTTTCAGCAACTCCTGGCCCATGGGAAATGGAACAGACTAAAGGTAAATTTATTGATCAAGTCATAAGACCTACAGGCTTAATTGATCCACCAGTTGAGATTAGACCAGCTAAAAATCAAGTAGATGATCTTATGCATGAATGTAAAAAAGTAGTTGAAAATAATTATAGAGTTTTGGTTACAACACTTACAAAAAAAATGGCAGAGGATTTGACCGAGTATCTTCATGAAAATGGGATAAAAGTAAGATACCTTCATTCTGATATAGATACACTTGAGAGAATAGAGATTATGAGAGATCTCAGAATGGGTGTATTTGATGTTCTAGTTGGAATAAATTTATTAAGAGAAGGTTTAGATATTCCAGAATGTGCATTAGTTGGAATACTAGATGCTGATAAGGAAGGATTTTTGCGATCAGAAACATCACTAATTCAAACAATAGGAAGAGCCGCAAGAAACGTAGATGGAAAAGTTATTCTTTATGCCGATAAGGAGACAAAAAGTATAAAGAGAGCAATTAAAGAAACTGAGAGAAGAAGAAAGATTCAATTAGAGTACAATAAGAAAAATAAAATTGATGCTAAATCTGTAAAAAAAGAAATAAGTGATATTTTAGAAAGTGTTTACGAGAAAGATTACGTCAAAATAAGCGAAGGTTCCAATATTGGTGGTAACCTTAAAAAACATTTAAAAGGATTAGACAAAAAGATGAAAGAAGCTGCATCTAATTTGGAATTTGAGGAAGCGGCTAAAATTAGAGATGAGATGAGAAAGCTTCAAAGTACTGAATTAGAAATTACTTTAAACCCCAAAATTAGACAGTACGATGTTAAAAATAAAATTTATCCTAAAGGTAGATCAACACTTGGTATGCCTGGTACGAGAGTTACAAAAAAAAGAGATAAAAAATGGAAGCACGGAAGATAATAATTACTGGAGCAGCAACTCGAATGGGAGCTGCGATAGCTAAAAAATTATCTGGGCCTAATATTGAAATTGTTATCCATTATAACAAATCTAAGTCCAAAGCAGAGAGTCTTAAAAAAGATTTAAATAAAAGTGGTACAAAAATTTATTTGGTAAAAGCAGATTTGACTAAAGAAAAAGAGATTGAGAAAATGTTAAAGTTTTCAAAATCAAAAATGAAGTATTTTGATTGTTTAATTAATAATGCTTCATTATTTGAGAACGATAAACTTGAAAATTTTACAACAAAAAGTTGGGAAAGCCATTTAAAAGCTAATTTAAAAGCGCCAGCTTTATTATCAAAGGGTTTTGCGAAAAATGCTAGAGGCAAAAACAATAATATTATTAATATAATTGATCAAAGAGTATTTAAACTAACACCGTATTTTTTTTCATATACATTAAGTAAAACTGGTCTTTACACTTTAACCAAAACTAGCGCTATGAGTCTTGCCCCAAATATTAGAGTAAATGGAATTGCTCCAGGTCCAACTATTAAAAATAAAAGACAGTCTGAAAAGCACTTTAAAAAGCAATACATGGCAACACCTCTTAAAAGACAGACAAATGTAGAAGAAATCTGCAATGCTGTTGACTTTTTTATTAAAAATAGATCTATTACCGGTCAAGTTTTAGCAATTGATAGTGGCCAAAACTTAAACTGGCAAACTCCGGATATAATGGGTGGTAAGGAATGAAAAAGAATAACTTAAAGATTGTTAAAATAAATAAAACAAAGAGCTTATTTAATTACGAAAAAAAAGTTTTAATAAAAGAATTAATACTGGGATTAAAACTTGGTTATTTTGATTTTGAAAAAGAAAAGCCTCAAAAAGTAAAATTTAATTTAGAGGTAAATTATCAAGATAAACAGCCGTCTAACGATAAAGATATTAAATCGATAGTTAATTACGCTAAAATAGTAAAATTAATAAAAAAACTTGTAAAAAATAAACATTACAATTTTCTTGAAACATTGGCAGAAGATGTTTTTGATGAGCTATTCAAAGATAAAAGAATAGATAAAATTACTCTTCAAATCGAAAAATTAGAAATAATGAAGGATTGTAGCTCAGTTGGTATCCAAATTTCTAAAAAAAGAAGCCATGATCAGCTCTGATATAGGTAAAGAAGTAATTAAAAAAGAATTGCCCTTGGTTCCTAAGCTGCCAGGTGTTTATAGGATGCTAAATTCAAAAGGAGAAATTCTTTATGTGGGTAAAGCAAAAAACCTTCCAAATAGACTCAAAAGTTATGTGTCAGAAAAAAATCATATTATTAGAACTGAAAGAATGCTCTCTCAAACAAAAAGACTCGAAATTACTACTACTTCAAATGAAAGTGAGGCTTTACTTTTAGAGGCAAATTTAATTAAAAAGTTTAAACCAAAATTTAATATTTTATTAAGAGATGACAAATCCTTTCCTTTTATTTTTATAGGTGACAAAGATAAATGGCCACAAATCAAAAGGCACAGAGGAAAAAAAGGCAAAGAAGGATTTTATTTTGGACCATTTGCATCAGCTGGATCTGCAAATTGGACTATAAAAATGATCCAAAAAATATTTCATCTCAGAATTTGCGATGATACTGTTTTCAAAAATAGAGAAAGACCCTGCATACTTTATCAAATTAAAAGGTGCTCAGGACCTTGCGTTGGTTACGTAACTGAGAGTGATTATAAACAAACTGTTGATGAT
The DNA here is from genome assembly GCA_902543485.1 of uncultured Pelagibacteraceae bacterium. Lineage (GTDB taxonomy): Bacteria > Pseudomonadota > Alphaproteobacteria > Pelagibacterales > Pelagibacteraceae > Pelagibacter. Next base: position 23,059 of record CACBYP010000002.1, read on the forward strand.
GCAATTGAGTTTGTGTCAGGCAAATCTAGAAAAATTCAAAAAAGCTTATCTAACCAAATGGAAAAGGCTAGTGAGGATTTAGACTTTGAAAAAGCAGCAATATTAAGAGATCGAATTAAATCATTAAATATTATCCAATCTTCTCAAAGAATTAATGAAGCAAATTTAGTCGAAGCAGATGTTATCGCAGGATATAAAGAGTCTGGAAAAACTTGTATTCAAGTTTTTTTTTATAGGTCAAAACAAAATTGGGGTAATCAAGCTTTTTTTCCAAAGCATGATCCAGAAGAAAATCTAAGTGATATCATTAATTCTTTTGTCTCTCAATTTTATGAAAATAAAAGTGTGCCATCTTCAATAATTTTATCAAATGAAATTAAAGAGAAAGAATTAATTGAGAAAACACTTACACAAAAAGAAGGTAAACAAATTACAATTACTGTTGCAAAAAAAGGGACGAAACTAAAAGTTATAAATCAAGCAATAAATAATGCAAAAGATAGTTTGAATAGAAAACTTTACGAGAGTCAGAATAATAGAGATCTTTTTGATGCAGTATCAAAAAAATTCAATCTTGAAACTAATATTAATTTAGTCGAGGTTTATGATAATAGCCATATTCAAGGTACAAATAGTGTGGGCGCTTTAATTACTTATGGCAATGAAGGGTTTGTTAAAAAAAGATATAGAAAATTCAATATAAAAATTCAAAAAAATTCCCAAGACGATTATGGAATGATGAGAGAAGTTCTTAACAGAAGATTTAAAAGAGCAGTTCAAGAGAAAGATAATTATTTAACTTTCCCTGATTTAGTTCTAATTGATGGAGGGAAAGGTCAATATTCAGTGGCAAGAGAAGCGATGAATGAGCTAGGTCTACATGAAATTCCTATTGTTGCAATAGCTAAGGGTAAAATGAGAAATAGTGGAAATGAAACATTTTTTCATAATGGAAAAGAGTTCAAATTTGAGAAAAATGATCCAACATTATTCTTTTTACAACGATTAAGAGATGAGTCTCATAGATTTGCTATAAGTGCTCACAGAGCAAAAAGAAAAAAGGGCATAAGCAAATCATTATTAGATCAAATTGATGGTATTGGATCTATCAGAAAAAGGGCTTTATTAAATCATTTTGGTTCAGCTAGAGCTGTGGAATCAGCTAGTTTAGATGAAATAAAATCAGTTGATGGAGTTGAGGAAAAAGTTGCAAAAAAAATATATAACTTCTTTCACGAATGAAATTTAAAATACCTAATTATTTAACAATTGGACGAATAATAATTGTTCCAATATTTGTTTTTACATTCTACCTTCCTGGATTTTATGGAGACGTTATACCATTTGCTCTTTTTTTAATTGCCTCATTTACAGATTTTTTAGATGGCCTTTTGGCGAGGATGTTTAAAGAAGAATCTAAACTTGGAGAACTTTTAGATCCAATAGCTGATAAGATTATTGTTGCAACTGCACTAATTTTATTAGTTATGGATCAAACAATAAAAAATTATGAAGTTATTGCAGCTATTATAATTCTTACAAGGGAGATACTAATTTCAGGTTTAAGAGAATTTCTAGCGAAAGGAAAAATAAAACTACCTGTTTCTAATTTAGCAAAACTCAAAACATTCTTGCAGATGTTTTCTATAGCAATACTTTTGACTGGAGAAACTGGGAATAAATTAATTAATTTTCAAGATTATAATGCTCAAACAATTGGCATCATTATTTTATGGCTATCCGCATTTTTAACACTTTATACTGGATATGATTATCTTAGAAAAGGAATAGACCATGCAATATCTGAAGATAATAAAGATTAGGCAGCTTTTTTTTGTCTAACTAACTGATCAAAGCTTTTTGATAACCCTAATATAACATCACAAATTTTGTATTTATGATCTGCTATGCTTGCAACAGGTGTTATTTCAGCTGCAGTACCAGTTAAGAAACATCCATCAAAATTACCTAGTTCATCTGGAGAAATTTTTCTTTCATGAACTTTAATATTTTTTGATTTGGCTAATTCAATTACAGCTTGTCTCGTAATACCATTTAAAAAAGAATCTGGTGTTGGTGTATGTAATTCATTATTTTTATCTTTAAAAAAAATGTTTGCACTTGTTCCTTCTGCAACATTGCCTTCAAAATCTAACATTAATGACTCAGAATACCCTTGTTGTTCAGCTTCGTGTTTTGAAAGTGTACAAATCATATATAATCCAGCTGCTTTTGCATCCCAAGGAATAGTATTTGGGGCTGGTCTTCGCCATTTAGAAATATTTAATCTTATTCCTTCAGCTTTTAATTTTGGATCAAAATACGCAGGCCATTCCCAAGTAGCTATTGCTACATTAATTGTGGTTTTCTGTGCAGACACACCCATCATCTCACTCCCTCTCCACGCAAAAGGTCTTACATATCCATTTTGAATATTTTGAACCGCCACTATTTTTTTAGAAGCTTCATTTATTTCATCTTTTGTATAAGGAATATTAATGTCTAATCTTTTTGCAGAATAAAATAATCTATCTGTGTGCTCTTCTAGCTTAAATATTTCTCCGTCGTATACTCTTTCACCTTCGAAAACTAAACTTGCATAATGAAGCCCGTGACTGATTACATGGCATTTTGCATCTTGCCATTCAACAAGCTCACTATTGTACCAAATTTTTCCTGATCGTTTATCGAAAGGTATCATTATTTAATTTTATAAAAAAATATATTTGTATATATAATATGTCAATATAACTTACCAATATGAAAAAACTTTTATATTTAAAAGATGAGGATCTCAAACAATATATTGAAAAAATATTTCTTGGCTACAGAGAGACGGTCTCAGATGCTAGAAATGTGTTGAATAAATACTCCATAGGTGTCGCGCATAACAAGGTTATTCATCTAATTTCATTATATGAGGGCATCACAATATCAGAACTTTTAAGAAAATTGAAAGTTACAAAGCAAAGTTTGAATAGAGTTTTGAAAGATTTAATAAATTTAAAAGCTATAAAATATGAAAAAGATCAAGTAGATACGAGAATAAAACATGTCTTCTTAACAGAGGAAGGGGAAAAATTATTTAACGAAATTTTCTCAGCTCAAAAGAAAAGAATTTACCAAGCATTCTCCGCATCAAAAGCAAATGAGGTTGTTAGTTTTGATAATGTTTTAAAAAAAATAATTAATGGAAAAATTTAAAGCACATATTTTAGTTGTAGATGACGATGATGGCATAAGAGAATTAGTTAAAGAATACCTTTCCCAAAATGAATATCTTGTAACTAGTTCTAATAGTGCCGAAGATGCTCTTGAGAAAGTTAAAATTATAAAATTTGACTTAATAGTACTTGATATAATGATGCCAGGAAAGAGTGGTTTAGAATTTACAAAAGAAAATAAAGATAAAATTTCGACCCCTATAATTCTTTTAACTGCGAGGGGTGAAGCTTCAGAGAGAATAGAGGGTTTGGATATTGGTGCAGACGATTACCTTCCAAAACCTTTTGAGCCTAAAGAATTAATACTTAGAATTAATAATATTTTAAATAAAACAAAATATAAAAATACAAAGAGAAAATTTAAATTTGGTAAAATTGAAATAGATCTTAATAAGCAGTTTATTTTGAAAAATGATAAATCAATAAAAATCAATAATACAGAAAAAATAATTTTAGATAAAATGGTTAATTCCCCTGGAAAAATTTTTAAAAGAGAGGAGATTGGAAATCTTATAAAAATTGATAAAGAAAGATCAGTTGACGTAATCATTACAAGACTTAGGAAGAAAATTGAAGAAAACCCCAAAAGCCCAAATTATTTACAAACAATAAGAGGTGAAGGTTATGTTTTATGGATTGAATAAATATATAAAAAATATCTTGCCTAAAAGACTTTTTTATAGAGGTTTACTGATAGTCGCTGTTCCAATAGTAGTTATGCAAATAACTATCTCTTTAGTTTTTTTTGATAGTCTTTGGATCAAAACTAATTCTGGAATGACAAGAGCATTGGTCTCTGAAGTCAAAACTTTTGTAGATGCTTATGATAACGACGAAACTAACAAAGATTTTATAATAATTTTATTCAAAGAACACTTGGGTTTTAATATCAAATATGAAAAAGATAAAATCTTACCAGATAAAATACCAGAAAGATGGTTCAGTCCGGTTGATCGATCACTAAGAAGAGAATTAAAGAAAAAAAATTTAACTTATTGGTTTGATACAACAAACTTCAAAGAAGTTGTTGACTTGAAAGTAGGATATTCAAAAGGATATTTTCAATTTTATATTCCAAGGGACAGACTAACTACAAGTTCGGCTAGATTATTTGGTCTTTGGATAACATTGCCAGCATTATTAATGATAGCAGTGGCAATAATTTTTTTAAAAAATCAAACTAGACCCATAACTAAACTTGCAGAGGCATCTGAAAGATTTGGTCGAGGAGAGGATATTGACGAATTTAGACCTTCTGGAGCACTCGAAATCCGAAAAGCTGGTTTTGAGTTTGACAAAATGAGAAAAAGAATAATTAGACATCTTAATCAAAGATCTGAGATGCTTTCAGGTATCAGCCACGATTTAAGAACACCTTTGACAAGGATAAAACTTCAAATCGCGATGATTAAAGATAAAAGTGTTGTTGAAAAATTATCAAGAGATGTTGACGAAATGGAAAAAATGTTAAATGAATATCTTCAATTCGCAAGATCTGGAGCAAAAGATAAAACTGAAACGTTTGATATATCTGTCCTTCTTGAAGATATATGCAAAAAATATGAGAAACCAAATATAAAATATTTTTTAAAAGAAAAGGTTTATTTTGATGGAAGAAAAAATTTAATCAGTAGATGTATCAATAACCTTATAGATAATTCTTTAAAATTTGCTGATAATGTTGAATTGTATCTAAAAAAAGGAAGATCAACTATTAATATTTCAATAGAAGATGATGGTCCAGGCATACCGCAAAAAGAACATCAAAATGTTTTGAAGCCATTTTATAAAATTGACAAAAGTAGATCAGAAACAAAGTCAAGTGTTGGCCTTGGCTTAGCTATATCATCTGATGTAGTAAAATCACACGGTGGAGATCTTAAATTCGATAAGTCTAGTTTAGGTGGATTAAAAGTTATTATTTCTTTGCCCGTTTAGTTTTTTTTTTTATTTTTTTTTCAGCAATTTTTTTTTCCAATTTTTCAATTCTTTTATTTAATATATCAATTTCATCTTTACTTACTAAATTCATTTTAAGGATAATTTCTTCTTTTTTTGAGCGTAAAATATTTACGACTTCATCACTAAAATCTTTGTAGTTGACCAGTCCTTCTTCCAAAAATTTTGCAAATTTATCAAATACGAATCTTGATTTTGACATAATAATTTCTTATCAAAGTTTAAGTAATATTTATAATATTACAATTAAATGTTTATTAATAATTTTGACCCAGTCGCTTTTGAGATCTTTTCATTAGAAATTAGATGGTATTCCTTGTCTTATATATTTGGCTTAGTATTTGGTTGGTATTTTGCAAAGAACAAACTAATCAAAGATAGTACTCAAAAAGAATTTTTCGACGATTATATAACTTATTTGATCATAAGTATCATCCTTGGTGGAAGACTTGGATATGTGATTATTTATGACCCAATTTATTTTATAAGTAACCCAGTTGAGATTATAAAAATTTGGCAAGGAGGCATGTCTTTTCACGGTGCACTAATTGGAATTATTATAGGAACTCATTTCTTCTGCAAAAATAAAAATCAAAATATTTTTAGTTATTTAGATGTGGTTGCTGTTTGTTCTCCTATAGGAATTTTTTTTGGAAGAATATCAAATTTTATAAACTCAGAACTTTATGGCATAGAAACAAATGTACCATGGTCAGTAAAGTTTATAAAAATTGATGATTTAAATCGACATCCTTCACAAATTTATGAGGCAATATTTGAGGGGGTTGTTCTATTTATTATTTTAAGAATGTTGTTTAATAGATTAAGGAATACACCTGGTATTATTTCAGGCTATTTTTTAATTTTATACTCATTTTTTAGATTTGTTATCGAGTTCTTCAGAGAACCTGATCAACAACTAGGTTATTTATTTTTCAATTTAAGTATGGGGCAAATAATAAGTTGTATAGCACTAACCTGCGGATTAATTATCATCTATTATAAAAATGCTAATAGGACACAATAAAAAAATCTCATTGGATAGATTTATTTACAAATCTTTGTATGACAAAGATAATGGTTATTATATAAAAAAAAATCCTTTCGGAAAAAAAGGTGACTTCATAACATCTCCTAATATTTCTGTTCTTTTTTCAGAAATGATATCTATTTGGTTAATTTCATTTTGGGAGAATTTAAAAAAACCAAAAAAAATAAATATTGTAGAGCTGGGTGCAGGTAATGGTGAGATGATGTCACAAATTATAAAAACTTTAAATAATTTTAGTGAAATTAGTTTATCTGCTAATTTCTTAATTTTAGAAAAAAGTCCATTACTGATAAAAATTCAGAAGAGTAAAATAGATAAGAAAAAAGCAAGTTGGATAAAAAATTTAAAAGAAATTCCAAAGGCTCCAACTATATTCTTGGCTAATGAGTTTTTTGATGCTTTTCCTATCAAACAGTTTTTAAAAAAAAGTGATAATTGGTATGAAAAATATGTAGCATACAAAAAAAATAAGTTTGAAGTTTGTGATCAAAAAGTGTCGTCAAAAATAATTGAGAAATATTTAGGTAAAAATATAGAAAAAGAAAAATTTGTTGAATATTCTCCTTCAGCAATGAAATTTGTTAACGAAATAGCGAATTTTATTTTTAAAAATAATGGTGGTTTATTAATGATAGACTATGGCTTTACAAGTGGAAAAATGAAAAATACTTTGCAAAGTGTTGAGAAGCACAGAAAAATTAGTTTTTTAGAAAATCCCTATAACTCAGATATTACTCATTTGATAAATTTTAAAATGTACAAGAAAGAGTTTGCAAATTCTAATTTGAAATCTTTAATAACTACCCAAGGTAATTTCTTAACTAAATTAGGAATATTAAAAAGAGCTGAGATAATAAGTAAAAATTTACAATTTAGTAAGAAAGCGGACATATTTTATAGAATAAAAAGATTAATTGATGAAAAATATATGGGCTCTTTGTTTAAAGTTTTATTTGTAAGCAAATCAAAAAATAATTTTAATTTGGGTTTTAAGTGATTAAGTCAAAAATTTTTAGAGATCAAAAATCCATTTCACATTATTTTTTCAATAGATTAGGAGGTACTTCAAAAGGAATCTACAAAAGTTTAAATTGTGGAAAAGGTTCAAAAGATAAAATTGCTAATATAGGTAAAAATTTAAAGATAGTTTCAAAAAAAATAGGCTGCACAAGTGAAAATCTAGTTTCTCTCAATCAAATTCACAGCAACAAAGTTTATAAAATAAGTGGTGTTCCGAAAAAAAAATTGACTGGAGACGCGATGATTACAAATAAGCAAAATATTGCCATTAGTATACTTACTGCAGATTGTGCGCCAATTCTAATTATAGAAAAAAAGCAAAAATTTGTTGGTGCAATACATGCTGGGTGGAAAGGTGCTTTTAAGGGAATAGTAAAAAAAACAATTCAGCTTTTAAAAAAAAATGGATGCTCAGAGAAAGATATGATTGCTTGCATTGGACCATGTATAAAAAAAAATAGTTATGAAGTAAAAAATGATTTTTTTAAATTGTTTAAGGACAAAAATAAAAAAAATGTGAATTTCTTCACATTTAAAAGGAAAAAAATTTATTTTGATTTAAGCGAATATATAAAATCTCAATTTTATGAGAATGGAGTTAAAAAAATAGATATAATAAGAAAAGATACGTACGCTCTAGAAAATAACTTTTTTAGTTCTAGGAGATCAAAAAAAAATAAGCATAACGATTATGGTAGAAATATTTCTGCAATTATGATTAAATAGGGTATCTCGGATGAAAATTCTCACAGGAAACAGTAATAAACATCTTAGTCAAAAAATATCTAAATTTTTAAAAAATAGACTAGTGAATTCAAACATAAGAAAATTTGCAGACGGAGAAATCTATATAGAAATTAATGAAAATATTAGAGGCAATAGTATTTTTTTAATTCAATCCGTTTCATCTCCTGCAAATGACAATTTAATGGAATTACTACTATCGATTGATGCTTTAAAAAGATCATCGGCCAAAAACATAACTGCTGTGATCCCATATTTTGGATATGCAAGACAAGATAGAAAGGTGGTTCCTAGAACATCTATATCTGCAAAACTTGTATCTAACCTTATTGCAAAAGCAGGAGCAGATAGAGTCGTTACAGTTGATTTACACTCTGGGCAAATTCAAGGATTTTTTGATATTCCAGTAGATAACTTATTTGCAACTCCAATATTTGCTAGACATATAAAAAAGAAATTAAAAAAAAATAATATAATCTGTGTTGCTCCGGATGTCGGTGGTACTGCAAGAGCAAGAGCTTTAGGAAAATTGTTAAATGTAGATTTAGCAATAGTAGATAAAAGAAGACCTGCTCCTGGAAAGTCAGAAGTAATGAATGTAATTGGAAATGTTAAAAATAAAACTTGTATATTAGTTGATGATATAATCGACTCTGGTGGAACTATTGTAAATGCAGCTTCTGAACTTAAAAAAAGAGGAGCTAAAGATGTTCATGTGTATGTAACACACGGCGTATTAAGTGGTAATGCTGTTGAAAAAATTAAGAAATCTTTGATAAAAAATTTAGTTGTAACTGATACAATAGATAATTCTATGAAAGTTAAAAAAGCTAAGAATATTGAGGTATTAACAATCTCTAATTTGGTTGGAGAAGCTATTAAAAGAATATCAAATTCTACCTCAGTATCAGATCTATTTAAATAATTTACTTGTAAAATTTAGTTTCATAAGTTAAAAACCCGACACTTTATGAGTTTATTAGCAGCCACAATAAGAGAAACAAAAACTAAGGGTGAAATTAAATCTCTTAGAAGTAAAGGTATGGTTCCAGGAATAATTTATGGAGGAGAGGAGCCAAATCAAAAAATCTCTGTCTCTGTTAAAGAAGTAAAAAATTTATTAAATAAAGAAAATATTTTATCAAATATAATTTCAATTAATATTGATGGAAAAGAACAAAAAGTTTTACCAAGAGTTATTGATTTTGATACAGTTACAGATGAGCCTATACATTTAGATTTTTTAAGAATTGTTAAAGGTGCAAAAGTAATTTTAGAAATTCCAGTTAAATTTATAAACCATGAATTATCACCAGGATTAAAAAGAGGTGGAGTTTTGAATATAGTAAGACGAAAAGTTGAATTAAGATGTCCAACAGAAAACATACCAACAGAGTTAGTTGTGGATTTAAATAATTTAGATATTGGAGCAAGTATTAAAATATCATTTATAAATTTACCTGAAAATGTAATACCTACAATTCAAGGAAGAGACTTTGTAATCGCGACTGTAGCAGCACCAACGGTTGTTAAAGAGCCTGAAAAACCAGCAGAAGCTGAGGGAGAAGGTGGAGAAGCTACGGAGGCAGCTGCGGATGGAGACGCTAAACCTGAAGAAGGTGCAGAAAAAGCTGCAGAAGGTGATAAAGGAAAAGAAGAAGGAAAAACTCCAGCAGAGAAAAAATAATAATCTGTGAAAATAATAATAAAATAAAATGTTGTTACTCGTAGGTTTGGGCAATCCAACTCCAAACAGTCATAATAATAGACATAATATAGGTTTTAAAGTTGTTGATGCAATAAATCAAAAATTTGGTCTTTCAAAACAAAAGCCAAAATTTAAAGGTTTACTTACAACAGGTAATATCGGGGAAAAGAAAATTTATGCTATCAAGCCTCTGACTTTCATGAACAACTCAGGAATATGTATCAGAGAATTGCTTGAATATTTCAAAATAGATGCAGAAGATGTTATTGTTTTTCATGATGATCTAGATGTAGAGTTTGGAAAAATAAAGGCAAAATTTGGTGGATCAAGCGCAGGTCACAATGGGGTTGCTTCAATAGATAAATTTATTGGAAAAGACTATTCAAGAGTGAGGATTGGGATTGGAAAGCCAGAGAATAAAATGTCTGTATCAGACTTTGTTTTAAATGATTTTTCAGATGATGAACAAGAACACTTAGAAAAAATTACTCACAATATAATAGACTCTATTGCTATTTTGATAGATAAAAAATTAGATTTATTCTCAAGTAAAGTTAACAATAATTAAATGGGTTTTAAGTGTGGTATAGTTGGTTTACCAAATGTTGGTAAATCTACTTTATTTAATGCACTTACAAATTCAAGTAAAGCTCAAGCAGCAAATTTTCCTTTCTGTACTATAGATCCAAATATAGGCGTAGTTCCTGTACCAGATTATAGGTTAGATGAATTGGTTAAAATTTCAAATTCAAAAAAAAAAATAAATACTACAATATCTTTTGTTGATATAGCAGGATTAGTCGAAGGAGCCTCCAAAGGTGAAGGATTAGGTAACAAATTCTTATCCCATATAAGAGAAGTAGATGCTGTTATTCATTTAATTAGATGTTTTGACTCAGATGATATTCAAAATGTAAATCCAACAGTTGATCCAATCAGAGATTTAGAAATAATCGAAACAGAAATGTCTTTGGCAGATTTGGAGTCTATTCAAAAAAGACTAGATAAGAAAAATAAAAAAAATAATGATGAAAATCAAAACCAAATTCTAGAAAGAGCGCAGAATTTAATTAATGATAACAATGATATAAATAAATTATACGATGAATTTGATAAAAAAGATGTTAAATTGTCAGGATTATTGTCAATAAAGCCTAAACTGTATGTTTGTAATATTGATGAAAATAGTATTGATAAAGGCAACGATTATACAAAAAGTTTTATTGAAAAATATGGTTCTAAAAACACTCTAACTATTTCAGCTGAAATAGAAAATCAATTAAATGAACTAGAAAATGAAGAAAGAAAAAACTATATGAAAATGATCAACGTCGATGATACTGGATTAAATTTATTAATCAAAAAAGGATACGAACTTTTATCTTTAGAGACGTTTTTTACTTCAGGAGTTGAGGAGACAAGGGCTTGGACAGTTAACAAAAATTGCATGGCACCTCAAGCAGCAGGTATAATTCATACAGATTTTGAAAAAGGTTTTATAAGAGCAGAAACTGTGTCTTATGAAGATTTTATTAGTAATGGCGGTTGGTTAAAATCTAGAGAAAATGGCAAAATGAGATTAGAAGGTAAAGATTATATCGTTAAAGATGGGGATGTTCTAAACTTTAGATTCAACACGTGACCATATCTTCTTCATTGTAAAGTAAACCAATACAGTCAATATTATCAAATAAGCTATAACTCTAAATCCTGTTTTATGTCTTTGCTCTAAATGTGGTTCTGCTGACCACATCAGAAAATTTGTAACATCTTTAGACATTTGCTCAGCTGTAGCTTTTGTTCCATCTGTATATTCAATTAAATCATCGGACAAAGGAGCTGGCATTTTAATTTTATTACCATACATATACTTATTGTAATAAACACCATCATCAAGTTCTATACCCTCTGGTGGTTCAGAATATCCTAACAATAAGGAATAAATATAATCTGCTCCGCCTTTTCTTGCCTTAACTAGAACAGACATATCTGGTGGATAAGCGCCACCATTAGCAGCTTTAGCTTCTTGCTCATTAGCATATGGCATCACGAATTTATCAGATAATTTGGCTGGTCTTACAAACATTTCTCCAGTGCTGTCTGGGCCATCTGTTACCTCAAAACTTGCAGCTATTGCTTTGGCCTCTGCTTCAGAAAATTCTGGACCACCTTTTTCTGCTAAATTTCTATAGGTTAAATATTTCATAGAATGACAAGATGCACATACTTCTGTATACACTTGATAACCCCTTTGCAGGGATGCTCTATCGAATTTTCCAAAGAGACCTTTGAAAGTCCACTTAGTCTCTAAAAAAGGAGGTGATTTTTCAGCAGAGTTAGATGAATTTAGTACTATAATAGAGAATATTAATACAAATAAAATATTTTTTAACTTACTCACTTTATTGTTTTTTCTATTTTTTCATCACTCCTTGCCGCAGCTAAATTTGGCGAACCTCCTAAAACTGGTTCGGTAATACTCAAAGGCAGCGGGGTAGTTTTTTCTTTCCATCCTAAAACTGGAAGAATAATTAAAAAATGCGCAAAGTAATACGCTGTAGCAACTCTTGCGATTAACAAATACAATCCTTCAGCTGGCATCGCTCCTACATATCCTAGAATTAAAACATCAGCTACCAAGATCCAGTAGAACTGTCTAAATAACGGTCTGAAAACTGCCGATCTAACTTTTGACGTATCCAACCATGGTAAAGCAGCTAAAATTAAAATAGCTGATAACATAGCAACAACACCCATAAGTTTATCAGGAACCGATCTTAAGATCGCATAAAAAGGTAATAAGTACCACTCAGGAACTATATGAGCAGGAGTTACAAGTGGATCCGCCTCGATATAATTATCAGCATGTCCTAAAATATTTGGCTGATAAAATACAAACAACGCAAAAACAATACAAAACATTAATAACGCAAAAGCATCTTTAATTACGATGTATGGATGAAACGGAACTGTATCTTTAGAAGGCTTTTTAATATCAATACCAACTGGATTGTTATTTCCAGGAACATGTAATGCCCATATGTGAAGTACTACAAGCCCTAGTATTAAAAACGGTATCAAGTAATGAAGAGTAAAAAATCTTGTTAAAGTTGGATTGTCAACTGAGTAACCACCCCATAACCAAGTTGTTATGCTCTCTCCCACAAGTGGTATTGCACTAAATAAATTGGTTATTACTGTCGCTCCCCAAAAACTCATTTGTCCCCAAGGAAGAACATATCCCATAAAAGCAGCTGCCATCATTAGCAGATAAATTATAATTCCAAGTATCCAAATTATTTCTCTAGGAGATTTATATGATCCGTAAAATAAAGATCTAAAAATATGAATATAAACTGCAAGGAAAAACATGGAAGCACCATTTGCATGAACATATCTTAACAACCATCCATAATTCACATCTCTCATTATATGTTCGACACTGCTGAATGCCATATCTGCATGAGCAATGTAGTGCATAGCCAAAACTAATCCTGTAACTATTTGGGTAATTAAGCAAAAAGTTAATATCCCACCAAAAGTCCACCAGTAATTTAAATTTTTTGGTGTAGGGTAATCTGTTAAGTGATTTGCCAATGTAAGCAAAGGCAGTCTATCATTAAACCATTTACCAAATTTTGAACTAGGTGTGTATTCGTGATCACTCATATTTATCCAATCTTAATCGTGTTAGTATTTACAAATTCGTATTTAGGTATCTCCATATTAGTTGGAGCTGGTCCTTTTCTAATTCTACCAGATGTATCATAATGAGAACCATGACAAGGACAAAACCAACCATCATAATCACCTTTATCTGTTAATGGTACACATCCAAGATGAGTACAAATTCCAAGCATCACTAACCATTCAGGATTTTTTGCTCTATCTTCATCTTTTTCAGGATGCTTAAGATCATTAATATCAACTGTTCTCGCTTTTTTAATTTCGTCTTCAGTTCTTCTTTTAATAAAAACTGGTTTACCTCTCCAAAGTACTGTTAAAGACTGTCCAGGTTGCATTGAACTCACATCTACTTCTGTGCTTGCTAATGCTTTTACAGAGGCATCTGGGTTCATTTGGTCTACTAATGGCCAAACAGCAGCACCTACTCCAACTGCGCCAGCAGCGGCTGTAGCAGTAAACAAGAAATCTCTTCTGTTGGTCTTTTTTTCGTCTTTTTGGTCTGACATCTTTAATATTTTATATCTTTGGTAATATATGATTTCATATAATAAAAAAGAGATATTTCTATGGTAACAATGACACAGAAACCTTTAAAACACGGTCTAAAAGTAGCTCTATATCAGCCGGATATTCCTCAAAATACAGCTTCAATTATTCGAACTTGTTCTTGCTTGGGGGCTAGTTTAGAAATCATTGAACCTTGTGGGTTTTTATTTAGCGATAAAAGGTTCAAGAGAGTTGTTATGGATTATTTAGATTACAGTGAAATTAAATTTTACAAGAGCCCTAAAGAGTTCTTTGATGAAAATAGTAAAAATAGAGTAGTTTTAATGACGACAAAAGCTAGCAAAGTTTATACAAAGTTTAAATTTAAGCGTAATGATGTATTGCTCTTTGGCAGAGAAAGTGCTGGTGTTCCAGAAGATGTACATTCTAAGGTTAATGAAAGAATTAAGATTCCAATGATAAAAAATAAAAGATCATTAAACATTTCAATATCAGTGGCCATAGGAGCTTCAGAATTTATAAGACAGTTAGGTTAAATGGATCAATACATAAAAAAGAAATTAGCAAAAAATTGGTTTAAAACTTTACAAGAAGTACTTTGTAGAGAAATAGAGGAAAAAGAGAGCAAAAAAACCAAATTTAAAATTACTAATTGGAATAGAAGTAAGAGTAATGATGAAGGTGGAGGACAATATAGAATTTTAGAGAACGGTAAAATTTTTGATAAAGTTGGAGTAAATTTTTCAGAAGTTTATGGAAAATTTTCAAATGAATTTAAAAATAAAGTTCCAGGGACTAAAGCAAGCTCTAAATTTTGGGCATCTGGAATATCTGTTGTTATGCATATGAAAAATCCTCATGTACCTGCAATGCATTTTAACACGAGGTATATAGTTACTTCATTTGGTTGGTTTGGAGGTGGAATGGATGTTACACCTTGTATGAAAGATAAGAAATTAGAAAATTGGTTTCATTCAGAAATAAAAAAATCATGTGATAAACACAACAAAAATTATTATAAAAAATATAAAAAGTGGTGTGATGAATATTTTTATTTACCGCATAGGAAAGAACCAAGAGGTATTGGTGGAATTTTTTTTGATTATAAAAAAAATAATTGGGAAAAAGATTTTTCTTTTGTAAGAGAAGTGGGAATAAGTTTTAAAAACATTTCTAATGAAATAATTGAGAAAAAAAATAAATTAAAATGGACAATTAAAGATAAAGAAATTCAATACAAAAAAAGAGGTAGATACGTTGAATTTAATTTATTACATGATCGGGGAACAAAATTTGGTTTACAAACTGGTGGAAATGTTGAAGCTATACTCATGTCATTACCACCAATAGCTAAATGGTAAATTATGGATAAAGAACCAATTACTACTGAAGGATTAGAAAAATTAAAAAGTGAATTAATTTTTTTAAAAGAAAAAAAGAGACCTGAAATTGTTGCAGCCATTGCTGAAGCAAGATCACATGGAGATTTGAAAGAAAATGCTGAATATCATGCTGCAAAAGAACAGCAATCACATAACGAGGGAAGAATTCAAGAAGTTGAGGATTTAATTGCAAGAGCAAATGTAATTGACATAACCAAGATTAGTAATGACGGAAAAGTGATATTTGGATCTACAGTCTACCTTCAAAATTTAGATACAAATGAAAAAATAAATTACAAAATTGTTGGTAAAGACGAGGCAGATCTAAAACAAAAGCTTCTTTATTTTCAATCACCAATAGGAAAAGGTCTTATAGGTAAAAATAAAGGGGATCTTGTAGAGATAAATACACCAGCAGGGACAAAAAATTTTGAGATTGTAGACGTAAAATACGTTTAATTTGATAAAACTTTTTCCATATCTTTTTTTGATAAATTAAAATTATTTTCAATCCATTTCATTTCTAAATTTTTTAATTTTTGACCCAATTCCCTTCCCTCCTTTAATCCATAATCATTTATTAATAACTGAGCTTTTATTGGAAATTCTGGTTTATCTAATTTTTCAAAATAAGTTTTTAATTCTGAAAGTTTTTTACTTTGTTTAAAATATAACAAATTGAAATCAATTAAATCTATCGCGCTAGATTTACCCTCAAAATAAAATATTTTTTGTAATTCTTTCTTATTATAAACTTCAGTATTATCTTTATTGAGCGAATTATTTTTTAGAAAATTAATTTTATCTTTTAATTCATTGGGTAGATTATATTTATATACAAAATAGTCAGAATTGTCGGTTTCATCGATTACAAGAAAAGAAATTACGAAATTTAAACTTTTATTTTTCAATATCTTTTCTTGTGGTTTTGATAACTTGCTCAATTTTTTAAAATTTTTTAATTGAGGGAAAATTAATGAAAATAATTCACAAGAGGTTTTATTTTTAAATAACTTTAAAAAGTTATCCAATTTGAGAATTTTTTTTAATTCATTGAATTGTCTTTCTTTTGATATTTTTCCCAAACCGTCAATATTTTTTTTAATGATTTTTAAAATATTAATTTCATGATCGATTTTGCTATATTCAGTATAAAATCTTAAATATCTAATAATTCTTAAATAATCTTCTTTGATTCTAGTTTCTGGATCACCTATAAATTTAATTATTCCAACATTTAAATCTTTATGACCAAAATTTGGATCATATAAATTCCCATCTAAATCTGAATATATTGAATTTATTGAAAAATCTCTCCTTAATGAATCTTCCTTCCAATTGGTTGTATACTCTACGACAGCATGCCTTCCATCTGTTTTTACATCTTTTCTTAATGTTGTAATTTCAAAATTTTGATCATCAATCACCGCTGTGATTGTGCCATGTTCAATTCCTGTTTCAAAAAACTTTATTTGGTTTTTATCTAAGCATTGCTTAACCTGATCAGGAGTTAAATTAGTTGCAAGATCGATATCATCTGTTTTTTCATCATTTAAAATTTTTCTTACACAACCACCAACATATCTAATCTCACTAGTTTCATTGTAGTTATTTATTGCACCAAATATTTTATATACTCCCTTATTATTTTTTAAATCTTGAAATTTGAGATCTTTATCGCTTGAAATTTTTTTGTTTTGAAAAATTTTTTTAAGTAAAGCTTTCATAAATGGCTGGGGTGCTAGGATTCGAACCTAGGAATGGCGGTACCAAAAACCGCTGCCTTACCACTTGGCTACACCCCAAGATGTTTTTCGTATAACACAAAAAAAAAGCTTTATATAGTTTTAGAGTAAATACACCAATAGTTTTTATATTTATTTTTTAATTTTTTTTGAGCTTTTATTGCCGCATTTTTGGTTAAAAAATAACCAATTATAGTCGAACCCGAACCTGTCATATTTGCAAAGTAAATATTATCTAAATTTTGCAAGTAACTTTTGATCTTTCCTAAAATTGGATATCTATTAAAGGCTGCTCTCTCTAAATCGTTATTCGAAACTTTTAATAAATCCTGTCTTTCAATCTTGTTTGATTTATTGAATAGGCTCTTTGAAAATCCTCTGTGTTTTGCATAAATCATCTTAGTAGAACAACCAAAATTAGGCTTAATTATTAATAAATGAAAATTTAATTTTTTATTAATTTTACTTATATTTTTCCCTTGTAGGATCATTGGACTCTCATAAAGACCCAAAATTACATCTGAACCAACTTTATTTGCAATTTTTATTAAATTATTTTTTGTAATTTTAATTATTCTTTTTTTAAATAAATAGTTCAAAATGGATGCTGCATTCATTGATCCTCCTCCCATACCAGAGGATTGGGGTATATTTTTTTTTACTTTGATATTGAATTTTTTATTTTGAATATAATTTTGATTATTTAAGATTTTTAGTAGTTTTGAAATTGTATTTGTATTTGAAATATTTGAGGAAAATTTCCCACTAAAAGATATTCTATTTTTTGAACCTTGTATCTCTTTTATTAAAATCTCATCAGCCAAATTGATCTTAGATATTAAACTTTCTAATTTATGATAACCGTTTGAGTATTTATTTAGAATTTTTAAAGTTAGGTTTACTTTTGCAAATGATTTTATTTTATTAAACTTCATTTAAGAATTATTGTTTAAGCCATTATATAATTTTTCCTTAACTTTAATTTTTAATTCCTCATCTGCTTCATCGCTATTTAAAGCACTTTTCCAAAAATAATTAGCTTGGATTTTTCTATTTAATTGCCAAAGAACATCTCCGTAATGATCACTTGCAACAGGATCGCTTGGTAACAATTCAACAGCTTTTCTTAAATATTTTTCTGCTTCAATATAATTTCCTGTCAAATAGTAACCCCAACCAACTGAGTCTGTTATGTAAGGGTCTTCTTCTTTACCTTTGTAAGCTTGATTTAACATTTCTATTGCTTCTTCAATTTTATATCCTCTTTCTAACCAGCTATAAGCAAGATAATTAAGTGTATACGGTTCGTCAGGTCTAATTTTAATTGATTTTAGCAAATCCTTATCCGCCAAATCATAATTTTTTAATCTTTCATACGCTCCACCTCTGCGATAAAGAACATCTGCATAAGCCATAGAATTTTTATCCAAATTTTTTAAGGCCAAAGTATAATAATTTATAGCCTCATCATATTTTTTAAAGTTTTTGTAAATATTTGCCAAATCATAAATCATCTTTGTCGATTTATTATTAAATTTTTCAAGATTTTTTAATATATAATTCAAACTTGCATCATAATTTTCTTCCTCTGCTATTATTCTTGCAATCTTCTTTGTTTTGTACCAAAAAAATATTTCATCCTTATCATCAAATTTTTCGAAAGTTTTTTTTGCTAGATCATAATTATTATTAGACTGATAGTTTTCAGCTATTAGTGATAAATTAAAATAAAATTTTGGATTTAAATAATTTGAAATATTTAAATATATGTTTGAATAATCAAATCTACTTTGAGATGAATAAAAATTAGATATAAGGAAAAAGAATTCTGCCAAAATATCATTCTCATTTTGACATGAAAAATGCTGTGTTAATTTTTTATATTTTTTTTCATCTATCCATTTTTTTACTTGAGAAATAAGCAAACTACTTCTTAAAGGATCTATTGTATCAGCAAAATTATCAACTGTTGCAAAGTCATTATTAGACACTTCGTTACTCAAATAAAAAAAAGTATATCTAGAGTAATCACTTTGAGGATCGTTAATTAAATTTAAAAAATAAGGCTCAGTTTTTTTGGAATTCAAATAACAATTTTGAAAAGCCATATTTATCAAATCTAATTTTCCAAATTGCTCAACAATGTCAGATTTTTTATATATGAAAAGATCAATGTAACTTTTTAAGCTAGAATAAATTATAAATTTGTATGAGTCGTCCTCTTTGAACTTTTCCAATTTTTTTAACTTCAAAGCTGCTTGTTTGAACTTTTTCTTGTTAATGCTATCTAAAATTAATAATAAATTTCCTTCGAAAAAATCTCCTCCTATTGAGGTATTAGAATATTTTACTTGTTTAATTGCTTTTTTAACCTGACCATCCAAAAGTAAAGAAAATACATATTCTTGCAAAAAACTATCATGCGATTGAATTAATATTTTTGAATTTTCAAAAAACTTAAGAGCGTCGTTATTTTTCTGGTTATCAAATGATAATAATGCTGAAAGATAATTTGATAGATACTTCTGGTTGAATTCTTTTTCATTCGCTGCTTTTGAATAGAGATTTGTTTGGTATAGAATTAATATTATAAAACAAAAAATTTTTAAGAACATTTTTTACTTTATGACTTTAAATGAAAAAAATCAAAATGACATATTTGATAATGATTTATTAAACGAACTAGGTATTGAGTATGAATTTAGCAATGAGCCAATAAATAGATTTAAAAATAATGCTCCTAATGAGGAAAAATCTGATCAATTAGCAAAACTTAGAGTTGAAATAGAAAAGATTGAAGATTGTGAACTAAAAAATAGTGCAAAAAATCTTGTTTTCAGTGATGGAAATTCATCTTCAAAAATAATGATTGTAGGTGAAGGACCTGGACAAAAAGAAGATGAATTAGGAAAACCTTTTGTTGGTGATGCAGGAATCCTTTTAAATAAAATGTTGAAAGCTATTAATTTAGATAGAACTAACGTGTATATAACTAATGTTGTAAATTATAGACCTCCAAATAACAGAAAACCTGAAATATCAGAAATAAATAGATACTCTGAATATTTAAGAAAACATATTTCGATTATAAATCCAGAAATACTTATTTTAATGGGAAGCACAGCAATGGAAGCGCTCTTCGGGAATAAAATTAAAATTTCTAAAGAAAGAGGAAAATGGAAAGAAGTAATAATTAATAATAAAATATATTTAACAATGATAACTTTTCACCCAGCATATCTACTAAGACAAGCAGAACAAAAAAAATATTCTTGGGCCGATCTTAAAGAAATTAGAAAAAAAATTGATGAAACTGGTTTAGAGATTTAAATTTTTAATAATATTTTATATGAAAAAAATTATTGCTGGGGTTGATGAAGTTGGAAGAGGAAGCCTTGTAGGACCAGTTTATGCAGCGGCTGTTATATTAAATAAAGAAATTAATAGAAAAATTCTTAAAGATTCAAAAAAACTTAACAAAATTCAGAGGGAAACTTTAGCTAAATATATAAAAAAAAATTCAGTTTGGGCGTTGGGAACTGCATCAATAAAGGAAATTGAAAAAATAAATATTTTAAATGCTAGCCTACTTTCGATGAAAAGAGCAATTAAAAAACTCAAATTGAAACCTAAAAAAGTTTTGATAGACGGCAATAAACCACCAGACTTAAAAAATTATGTTATTAAAACTATTGTAAAAGGTGATGAAAAAATTCCTGAAATTTCAGCCGCATCAATTATTGCTAAAGTTGAAAGAGATAAGCTAATGAAAAAAATGTCTTTTTCTTTTGAAAAATACGGCTGGGATAATAATGCAGGTTATGGAACTAAGGATCATATTAAAGCTATTAAAAAATTTGGAGTGACTAGATTTCATAGAAAAACCTTCCAACCAATACACAAGATATTGAGTCTTAAAAAATAATCATAACAATTATCAATCAATAAATTCAATCACAGGTTGACGTAGACTCCTGACTGGAGTCTAATTCAAAAATATAAAATGATCATTTCAGACATAAAAAATAAAATTATTAATGGAGATAGTATTAAGGAATTAAAAAAAATTCCGGCTGAAAGTTTTGATCTGATATTTGCAGATCCACCTTACAACCTTCAACTGAAAAAAGAATTAAGTAGACCTGATAGATCTAAAGTCGATGCTGTAGACGATGCGTGGGATAAATTTGATAGTTTTAAAAGTTATGATGAGTTTTCAGTTCAATGGCTTAAAGAATGTAAAAGAATTTTAAAAAAAAACGGATCTATATGGGTAATAGGAAGTTATCATAATATTTTTAGAGTTGGTTCAAAAATGCAAGATTTAGGTTTTTGGATACTAAATGATGTGATTTGGAACAAAAATAACCCTATGCCAAATTTTAGAGGAACACGTTTTACGAATGCGCACGAAACACTTATATGGGCATCAAAAAGTGAAGGCTCAAAATATACTTTTAATTATCAATCACTTAAATGTTTAAACGATGATCTACAGATGAGATCTACATGGAATTTACCTATATGTAATGGAAAAGAAAGACTTAAAAATAATGGTAATAAAGTTCACTCAACGCAAAAGCCAGAGTCTTTATTGCACAGAATTATATTAGCATCGTCTAATAAAGGCGATTTAATATTGGACCCGTTTCTCGGTACGGGAACAACTGCTGTAGTTTCAAAAAAGTTAGGTAGAAATTATTTTGGGATAGAAAAAGAAAAAAACTATTTTGAAGCTGCAAGTAAAAGAATTAAAAATACAAAGATTATAGAAGATGAATATTTAGATACTATAAAAAATAATAGATCCAAACCAAGAGTGCCATTTGGATCTTTGGTTGAATTAGGAATTATTAAACCTGGTACTGAAATTTTTGATCAAAAAAAACAAATCAATGCGAAAATTATGATTGATGGCAGTATAAAATATCGGAAATCAGAAGGATCAATTCATAAAGTTGCTGCACAAATATTAGGTGCTGAGAGCTGTAACGGTTGGACTTTTTGGTATTATAAATCAGGTAATTCACTCAAACCAATTGATGATTTGAGGCAAAGACTAAGGCCAACTACTTAATTTCTATAAATTTTTCCAAGATAACTCTCTAGAAATTTTTTATTTTTTGATAAAAATTTCAAAACTATATTTCTAATTAATATTATTATTGGATTAGTTAAATGGAAGGCAAAATGGTTTAATTTTGATCTTTTATTTACTAGTAATATTTTACTTATCTTATCTTTATAAATACTATTTGAATTTGTAATATTTTCTAAAATACCATTTGCTGTTTCAATACTTTGAGAAGCACCTTGTGCAAAAGAAGGTGGAAAAGCAAATAAAGCATCACCACTCAAATAAGTATTTTGATATTTTAGTGTTGGCAATTCAGTGCTTACAAATACAGGAAAACACTTTATATTTGCTAAACTTTCCAAATTTATAATAGTATTTTCTGAAATAAAGTCTTTTAAAGATTTTATAAATGTTTCTGAATTAAGAACATTTTTATCTTCAATTTCTTTAGTAGTTAGTTTCTTTTTGATTATAGCAACGAAATTATATTCGAGTTTTTGATTTACAGGATAAGTTACATAGTGAAAATTTGGCCCCATATAAACAGAAATATTATCTTTTTCATGTTGTTTTAAATTCGCCCTTAAAGCAATGTTCCCATTAAAAATTGGGTTTAAATGATTATTTGATATTTGAGATTTTAATTTTGAAAAAACACCGTCTGCAATTACTATATAATCGAAACTTTCATTTTGATTATTCCAAGAAATCTTTATTTTTTCATTATATTCGATATTTTGAATATCAGCTTTAAATTGAATTTTTTCCTCAGGTAAATTGCCAATTAAAAACTTTATTAATGTTGATCTTTTAAGTGTTGTGTAACGGTCATTTAAATTATTGAATTGCTTTAAATCAATTTCACAAATCTTTTTAATATTATTAGCCTGGAAAAAATTAACTTTTGTTGGATAATAAACATCTGATGCTGAAATATTTTTAAATCCAATTTTATTCAACAAATTAATACTATTAACTGAAAGTTGAATACCATAACCTTCATTTAAATTGAGGTAATCTTTTTTTTCAAATATTTTATAGTCTAATTCAGTATTTTTGTTTAATTCATTTGCAAGATACAAACCAGATATACCAGCTCCAACAATTGCAACTTTTTTCATTCAGATTTTGAGATGGTATAAAATATTTTTTTAGTAAATGATGGAATTATTTCTGAGCTTAATTTATCTTTTTTGATTAATATTTTATTTTTAATCTTTGGAGGTCTTTTTGAGTTATTTAATAAAATTTTCATTTCCATATTAGATAATTTTATATTAATTTTTTTATTATTTGAATAATTATACTTATTTTCTGGAACTTCAGTCATAGGGAAAATTGGCATATTTTTTAAAAATTTAAATTTATCATTTTTGACTAATAAGTAGTTATTATGTTTTTTGTAAATAGTCGCTTCGAAATATTTAGTTTTTATTTCTTTATTAATTTTAGTTAACTCAAAGTCATTTTTTTTTAAAGATATACAATTTTTATTTAAAGGACATTCCTTACAACTTGGATTTTTTGGTTTGCATATTAAAGCACCTATCTCCATAATTGCTTGTGAGTAATCACTAGCACGATCGGACAGTCCAAAAAAATTAATTTTTGTTTTTAAAAAATCTTTAGATATTTCATTCTGCTTTTTTAAATATAGAGTTCTTTTAAGAATTCTCTCTACATTTCCATCTAAAGGAATAGTTTTTAGGTTTAATGCTATAGACATTATTGCTTTGGATGTATATTCACCTACCCCTGGTAGTTGTAACAACTTTTCATAGGATCTTGGCAACTTACCATGGAAATCTCTAACAATTATAATTGCACTTTTTTTTAGATTTCTTGCTCTTGAATAATAACCAAGACCTTCCCAATGTTTCATTAAGATCTTTTCGTCGACATTTGCCAATGATTGGAAAGTTGGAATTTGTTTTACAAATTTTTTAAAATAAGGAATAACAGTTTTTACTTGAGTTTGCTGTAACATAAATTCACTAACAAAAGTAAAATATTCTTTTTGCCTCTGAGAAACTTTTTTTCTCCAAGGTAAAATTCTTTTATTATTATCGTACCAAAGTAGAATTTTATTTGGTATGTTTTTACTATTCATATGAGTCAAAAATATAATACTAAGCAGAGATATAACTCCATTCAAGGTTTAAGATCTTTTAAAGATACTTTACCCACAGAAGCAAAAAGAATAATTAGTAAAAAAGGTAAAATTTATAATGAAACTTTAGATAATTGGAAATATTTAGTAGGTAAAGATTTATTTAAAGTAAGCTTTCCTAAGTCATATAAAAGTTCAAACAAGTTATCGGGCAGTCGTTTAAATATTTTAGTAAAGAGGGGAAATGAAGTTGACGTTGAGTATTCTAAAAAAGAAATAATAAAAAAAATTAATGTTTTTTTTGGCTATCATGTTTTAGATGACATTAAATTGAATACATTTGATGGGAAAATTGAAGAAAGCCATAAAAATACCGCTATTAATGCGACAAAAAATAAACATATAAAGAGCATAAATAATATTAAAAATGACAAAATAAAAAACTCACTTTTAGAGCTAAACAAACATTTTAAAATAAAATGAAAAAAATAATTCTTGTCTCAATTTTAATTTTTTTTAATTTTATTAATGCTAATTCTGAAGTTAAACCAATTTTAGTAGGGAATGCAGACTCTAAAGTTAAGTTAATGGTTTTTGAATCTTTAACTTGTAGTCATTGTGCAAATTTTCATAAAAATATATATCCTAAATTAAAAGAAGATTTTATTGATAAAGGATTGATTTCAATAGAATTTAAAAGCTTTCCATTAGACATCATTGCATTTAATGCAACTAAATTAGCGCATTGTAGAAATGATGGTAAGCATGAAATTTTGCATCATTTATATTTAAATCAAGATAAGTGGATAAAAGGAAAAAATGAATTAGAGGCAAATCAAGCAATGAAAAAATTTATTGATAATACTGAATATAATCTTGATTTTGATAAGTGCCTGGCGGATAAAAAAATAGAGGATCATATTTTAGAAGACCGAATCGAAGGTGTTAAAAAGTATAAAGTGAGTGCAACTCCTACAGTCATAATTAACGGAAAAAAGTTTGAAAATCACTCAAACTACAAAAAATTAAAAAAATACATTGAAAAACTGATATAAGTCAGTGAATGGAATTTAAAAAAATCCAACTAAATGGATTTAAATCTTTTGCTGAAAAAACTAATTTCCTGATTGAAGAAGGTTTAACTGGGATAGTTGGTCCAAACGGTTGTGGCAAATCAAATATAGTGGAGTCGTTGCGATGGTGTATGGGTGAGACATCAGCAAAAAGTATGAGAGGTTCAGGAATGGAAGACGTTATATTTTCTGGAACTTCAAACAAACCATCAAAAAATATTGCAGAAGTTTTAGTGAGCCTATCAAATGACAATAAAGATGGTCCTCTACAATATAATGAGCTCGATGAAATTGAAATAAGAAGAAAAATAGAAAAAGATAAAGGCTCAAAATTTTATATAAATGGCAAAGAAGTTAGAGCTAAAGATGCTCAGATGTTTTTTGCAGATTTATCAACAGGTGCTCATTCACCTTCGATTATTAGTCAAGGTAGAATTGGAGCATTGGTCACAGCAAAACCTTCTGATCGAAGAGCTATCTTAGAAGAAGCAGCTGGTATAGCAGGTTTACATGTTAGAAGACACGAAGCAGAATTAAGATTAGGCGCGGCTGAAAATAATTTAAAAAGGGCAGATGAATTAAGAAGACAACAGGAAAGACAATTAGCAAATTTGCAAAAGCAAGCTGAAGAGGCTGCAAAATACAAATCTATTTCAGAAGAAATAAAAAAAGTTGAGGCAGGTTTATATTATTTACGTCTTTTAGAAATTGATAATGAAATTAAAGTAGAAAACGAGATCAATAATGAGGCTGATGATCAAGTTAAGTCCTTCAATGATAAATTAGAGGATTTAAGCATGAAAATTATTGAAAAGAATAAAAATGTAAATCCTATAAGAGAAAAAAATCAAGAAAACTTGTCAAAAATACAAAGATTAAATTTAGAGTTAAAGAGCTTAGATGAAGAAAAAGACAGGGTTAATGATGAAATACAATCAATTAGAAAGGCTTTAAGTGTAATAGATGAGGATATTGTTAGAGAAAAAAGCATAATCATTGATGCAAACTCTAATGAAAAAAGACTTAGAGAAGAAAAAGAAAATTTAATTACAGTTGACTCCAAATATTATGAAACTGAAAAACTGTCTGGTTTAGATTTGGTAAATGCAAAAAGTAAATTAAAAGATGAGCAAGATAAATTAGAGAGAATACTTGAAAATTTAAATCTTGATACTCTAAAAAAGAACTCAGAAACTATTGATTTAGCAAATGAGCAATTAGAAAAAGCAAAAGAAATGCTATCAGAAAACAATATCAATGGTGCAACTAATTTAATAGATGAATGCAAAATAAATCTTTCATTTTTAAAAATGAAAATTAATGAAATGCATGACAACGATTTAGCGATAACAGTAACTAAGAAAAACGAAGAAATCAAAAGTCTACAAGAAGAATACGCTGAAGCATTTAGTACAAATCAAAATATTAAAAAAGAATCAATCAAGAGAAGTGAAAGAATTAAAATAATTGATCAAGAAATAGAAAGTTGGAAAAACTTATTGGTAAATTCTGAAAAAATGATTAATGAATTAAATAGTAGAAAAGATACTCAACAAAAAAAATTAGATAGTTTAGAAAAACAACCTCAAACACAAGCTGAAAGAAAAGGGCAAATATCGGAAAGTTTAAGAATTTCTGAAAAAGAAAAAAGTGATAATGAAATATTAATAGATGAACTAGATAAAGAGATTAACGAATTAAGAAGCAATCTTAATACAACAAAGGAAGAGTCTATTGAAATAAGAGAGCGAAAAGCAAGCTCTGGAGCAACAATCGATGGTTTGAATAAAAGAAGAAATGATTTGTTAGAAAGAGTATCAACAGAACTTAATTTAAAAGAAGAGGAGATACTTAATTTTTCAAATTTAAAAGGTGCATCTGAATATCCAGATACAGTAACACAAGAGGAATTGCTTGATGAAAAAAAAAGAGAAAGAGAAAAATTAGGCTCAGTTAACTTAAGAGCAGACGAAGAGACTTCAAAATATGAAGATGAAATTAAGAAAATGGAAAAAGATAGACAAGATTTAGTAACAGCAATTATAAAATTAAAAGAAAGTATTACTGAACTCAATCAGAAAGGTAGGGAAAGACTTCTAGATGCTTTTGAAAAAGTGAATAGAAAGTTCAATGAAGTTTATACCAAACTATTTAATGGAGGTAGTGCAAAACTAGAGCTAGTAGACTCTGATGATCCTTTAGATGCAGGATTAGAAATGTTGGTAAGTCCACCAGGAAAAAGATTACAATCAATAACTTTATTATCTGGAGGTGAACAAGCCCTGACTGCTTTATCTTTAATCTTTGCAGTGTTTCTTACTAATCCAGCTCCAATATGTGTTCTCGATGAAGTAGACGCACCTCTAGATGATGCGAATGTAACAAGATTTTGTAATCTTTTGACGGAACTAACTAAAATTACATCTACAAGATTTATTATTGTAACTCACCACGCTCTAACCATGTCTAAAATGGACAGACTATACGGCGTAACAATGCCAGAAAAAGGAATTAGCCAACTAGTTGCTGTAGATCTTCAAAAAGCAGAGAGTATGGTTGCTTAATAATGGATGAAGACCAGTTTAAAACTCGCCTAAAAATTGCAAAAAATAAAACTGACAAAGACAAAAAATCTGAAGAGGGAAATAAAGGCTCAAGTATGGGGTCAGCCTTCAAAATGAGCACAGAATTGGTATCTGCAGTAGCTGTTGGGACAATTATTGGGTTTATTTTAGACAATTGGTTTGGTACTAAACCCTGGTTAATTTTAATATTTTTTTTTATTGGTGTAATAGCTGGAATTATGAACGTTATTAGATCGGCAAAAAAAATGCAAAAATAGTAGGCAAATGGCAGCAAATCCAATGTACCAATTCAACGTGTACCGAATTGGTCCAGAAATTAAAATAAATAACATAGATATTTCATTTACAAACGCGAGTTTGTTTATGGTCATAAGTTCACTAGCAATATTAATTATTTTTAATTTAGGCACGAAGAGATCTATCATACCAAATAAAATTCAATTACTTTCGGAGCTCAGTTACTCTTTTATTTCAAAAATGATAAGTGATACAGCTGGATCGAAAGCTAAGCCTTACTTTTCTTTCATATTTTCTTTATTCATGTTTGTTTTATTTTGTAACATGTTTGGGATGATACCATACTCTTTTACTGTCACTAGCCACATCATTGTAACTTTTGTATTAGCAGCATTTATATTTATAGGAGTAACAATAATTGGATTTATTAAACATGGACTTGGATACTTAAAACTTTTTGTGCCAAGTGGAGTTCCAATGGTTTTATTGCCATTAATAGTTGTTATAGAAATAATTTCATACTTAAGTAGACCAATTAGTTTATCAGTTAGATTGTTTGCAAATATGATGGCAGGCCATACGATGATGAAAGTTTTTGGAGGTTTCGTAGTTAGCTTAGGAATTGTTGGGGGCTGGCTACCACTAGGTTTTTCAGTTGCATTAACAGGTTTGGAGATATTAGTTGCTTTTCTTCAAGCATATGTATTTGCAATTTTAACATGTATCTATTTGAATGATGCATTAAATTTACACCATTAATTAACATAAGGAGGATATAATGGAATTAGAAGCAGCAAAAATGATAGGAGCAGGACTAGCAGCAATTGCACTTGCAGGTGCAGGAGTTGGGATTGGGATAATTTTTGGAAATTATCTTTCAGGTGCAATGAGAAATCCATCTGCAGCTCAAAAGCAGTTTCCAAACTTGCTATTAGGCTTTGCATTAGCGGAAGCGACTGGTTTGTTTGGATTAGTTGTTGCATTAATTATTCTTTTCGCGTTTTAATTAATGTTGAAAAAGATAATTTTTCAATCTCTAGCTTTAAGTCTTATCTTTACTTATAGCGCTCAAAGCGCTGAGAGTGGAGGTATGCCCCAGCTTAATCCCGAGTTTTGGATATCTCAAATTTTTTGGTTAGTACTTACCTTTGGATTATTGTTTATAATTTTATCTAAGTTCATACTACCAAAGATTAGTAACAATCTTGAAAGCAGAAAATCACAAATCTTAGAGAATATCGAAACTGCAGACAAGCAACGGGAAGATACTGAAAAAAAAGTTAAAGAATTTGATAAAATTATCAATGATACAAAAGTCGAAGCAAAAAACTTCTTTAATAGTGAAAGACAAAAAGTTTTGGACGATATAAACAATAAAAGATTATCTTTAGAAAAGGATATCGAAAAAGAAATAATAAAAGCTGAAGAAGAAATAGACCAATTAAAAAAAACTTCTCAAGAAAAAGTTACTAAAATTGCAATTGAGACATCCTCCGATCTAGTTAAACAATTAATTGGTGAAGATATAAATAAAAGTAGTCTTTCAGCCATAGTTGAAGATCTTTCTAAAAAAGAAATGGAAAAACATAATGGCATTTGATGCAACATTTTGGGTAGCAGTATCTTTTGTAATATTTTTTGGGGCGCTAATTTATTTAAAAGTTCCACAAAATGTTAATAATTTATTGAGCAAAATGATTACTGATATCAAAAATGAAATTGACGAAAGTGAAAAACTCCGAGCTGAATCTAAAAGACTATTGGATGAGGCGCAAAAGAAACTAGATACTGCAAAAATTGAGAGTGAAAAGATTATGCAGCAGTCAAAAGATGAAACTGAAAGATTTGTAATTGAAATGAATGATAAATTTCATAAATCAGCTGAACTCAAGAAAAGTCTAGCAGAAACTAAAATCTCTCAAATGAAAGATAATGCCATTAAAGAAATTAAAGATACATCAATTAATATTGCTGTAGAATCTGTAAAAAAAATTATTACTACATCTGTTGATAAGTCTAAACTTGACAACTTGTTTAATAAAAATCTTGAAGAAACAAAGACAGAATTAAAGAAAATCAGTTCTTAAACTAAGATAGTTTATCAAATTTTATAAAAATAATGTAAATTAAGAAATATGAATTCCATTGTAATTGGATCAGGTTTTGGTGGTATGGCGGCAGCTCTTAGACTTCGAGCAAAAGGTCATAAAGTTACTTTAATTGAAAAACAAAAAGATTTAGGTGGAAGAGCGAGAGTATTTAAAAGTAATGGGTTTACTTATGATGGTGGACCAACTGTAATAACTGCTCCTTATTTAATTTATGAAATTTTTAAACTTTTTAATAAAAATCCAGACGATTATATAAAAATAAAAGATTTAGATACTTGGTACAGATTTGTTTTCGAAGATGGAAGCCATTTTGATTACTCAGCTGATGAAAAGAAAATGGAAGAACAGATTGCAATAATTAATCATAAAGATGTTGTGGGTTACAGAAATTTACTTAAATTTACAAAAAAAATATTTGATAAGGGTTATTCAGAATTATCAGATGTGCCATTTGATAAACCTTCATTTATGTTTAAGCAAATTCCTGCATTGCTAAGTTTAAAAAGTTATAAATCTGTTTATTCTTTGGTTAGTGGTTTTATTGAAAATGAAAAACTAAGAAGGCTATTTAGTATGCACCCATTATTGGTAGGTGGGAACCCTTTTACTACAACCTCTATATATGGATTAATTTTGTATTTAGAAAAAAAATGGGGAATTCATTATTCTATGGGTGGAACAGGACAAATCATAAAAGGTTTTGAGAAATTGATGTTAGAAGAAGATGTTATAATTATTAAAGGTAAAGAAGTTAAAAACTTGCTTACAGAAAATAAAAGAGTTGTCGGGGTTGTGACAAGTGAAGATGAGGAAATTAAAGCAGATAACGTAGTTTGTAATGCAGATCCACCCGGTGTTTATTCAAAAATGCTAAATAATCAAAAATATAACACCATATTTAATTGGAAGATAAATAGAATGGAATATTCAATGGGTTTGTTTGTTTATTATTTTGGAACAAAGAAAAAATATGAAAATGTTGAACATCATACTATAAAGTTTGGTGATAAGTACAAGGAACACTTGGATGATATATTTGTAAACAAAAAATTAAATAACGATATAAGCTATTACCTACATAGACCTACCGCAACAGATTCAAGTATGGCACCAAAAGACCATGATTGCTTTTATGTATTAGTGCCTGTACCTAATAATAAATCAGGAATAAACTGGTCAATCGAAGGAGAGAATCTAAAAAAACTTGTGATAGATAAAATGGAAAAAAGTTTATTACCAAATTTAAGAGAAAATATTGTAGATGATTTTTATTTAACTCCTGATTATTTTGAGAAAGAATTAAATACAAAATATGGCTCGGGTTTTTCAATTCAGCCCAAATTTTCTCAATCAGCATACTTTAGATTTCATAACAAATCTGAGGTTTATGATGGTTTATATTTTGTTGGAGCGGGCACTCATCCTGGAGCTGGTGTACCAGGAGTCCTATCATCCGCTAAGGTCTTAGATAAAATTTTGTGATGAATGGACAAAATTATTTATCGATATATGCTAAATCTTTTAATTGGGCAGGTTTCTTTTTGCCAAAACAAGTCTACTCTGAATGTTCTAATTTGTATGATTTTTGTAGATATATAGACAATTTAGCAGATGAAAAAGGAGATCTTGATACTAAATTAAAAAATTTCAATACTTTCAAACAAGATTTCAAATTAAAGAATAAAAATAATCAAATAATTAAAAACATGTGGGCTTTAATAAAAAAATTTGAAATATCCCCGAAAATAATTGATGATTTATTTGATGGCGTAGAGGCTGATATAAAATCAAAAGTAGAAATCAACACTGACAAAGATCTATATGTTTATTCATATAGAGTGGCTGGAACAGTTGGATTAATGATGGCAAAAATTTTAAATGTCAAAGAAAGATCAGCACTTTTAGGAGCGATTGACTTGGGTATCGCAATGCAATTAACTAATATTTCAAGAGATGTTATTGAAGATGAAAGCAATAATAGGTTTTATATAAGAAAGAATTTTGATGAGATTAAAAGAATTCTAAAAATTGCTGACAAGTTTTATAATAATTCTTTTATATCAATTAAAAAAATTCCATTCTTTTTAAGATTTTCGATTTTAGTTGCAAGACGAGTATATAGACAAATTGGAAATGAAATCTTAAAAAAAGGAAACTTAGAAAATTATAATAAATCAGGAAAAATTTATGTTAACAATTTGGGAAAAGTCATACATACATTGCTATCTATTGGTGATTTAATTAAATTATATTTTGTAAAGGAAGATAAAAAACTTACAATAAAAGAGCATGAGATAATAATGCAAGATATTGAGTATAATGAAAGATTTTGATTACATAATTATTGGAGGTGGCTGTGCAGGTTTAACATTAGCTTATGAGTTAGAGTATCACGATAAACTTAAAAATAAGACTTTAGCAATTATTGAAAAAAGAGATGAATATAAAAGAGATAAAACTTGGTCATATTGGAAAACCGTACCTCACAAGTTTGAAGACTGTGTAAAAAAAAGATGGAAAGATTATACAATCAATTTTAAAGGAAATGTAGAATATAAAGATTGTAAAGAGACTCCTTACGAAAGTATTGATAGTGGACTATTCTACAAAAAAATTTTAAATAAAATCAATAAAAATCCTAACATTAGATTCTTTAAAGATATTAGTGAAGTAAATACAGAAAATGCAATTTTATTTAACAGTTTGCCAAATCTTGATAATAAAGATTCTAATTTATGGCAACACTTTCAAGGTGTTGAGATTGAAACTGAAAAAGATTTTTTTGATGATCAAATAATGAATTTAATGGACTTTGATTGTGATCAAAAAAAAAGTGTTCATTTTTTCTATACACTACCCTATTCAAAAAAATCAGCTTTAATTGAAACCACGTGGCTTTCAAAAATGGAAGATGATAGTGAGAAAGATTATGATAAACAAATTACTGATTACATAGAAAACACTTTAAAATTAAAAAAATATAAAATTAATTATAAAGAGGTTGGGGCCATACCATTATTTTATCCAAAATTTAAAAACGATAAAAATACGATTAATATTGGAACTGCTGGAGGTATGACGCGTTTAAGTACTGGCTATACTTTCCTAAATATTCAAGAACAAGCGGAATATATTACCCAAAACATTGATAAAATAACCCAAACTAGAGCTTTCAATTTAAAAAGTAAGTATAAGTTTTTAGATAATGTTTTTTTGAAAGTCCTAGCTGAAAAGCCAGAGATCATGCCAAATATTTTCTTCAAAATGTTTAAAAGCAAGTCAAAAACAGTAATAAATTTCCTCTCCAATAAAAGTAATATTTTTGAGGACTTATCCATTATATTAAAGATGCCAAAATGGATTTTTATTAAAGCTGTATTTAAATAATGATCAACAAAATAAATTTTTTTCATTCTATTATTTTTTTTAATATCTGTATTTTTTTTTCTGCCTTTGAGGTATTAAGAGATAATTCGTTTATACTTTTTAGTTTTTTTTTAATTCTTACAATTGGCATCTCTCACGGTGCGCTGGATCATGAAAAGGGTAAAAGACTTTTAAAAATTTATAAAATTAAAAATACAGAAGTGTTCTATATAACTTATTTAGGTATTGCTATTTTTGTTATTTTAATTTGGATTTTAAGTCCAATATTGTTGCTTTCGCTTTTTTTAATAGTTGCAGCATATCATTTTGGCAAAGAGGATAGTGACTTTATCGAAACAAAAAATGCTAATTTTTTAGAAATTTTTTATTTCATTAAAGGATCATTAGTTATTTCAGCACCCCTATTGTTTCATAAAGCTGAGACAATCGAAATTTTTAAAATGTTAAACTTTTCAATAGACGAAAATATTGTGGCTAATAATTTTTTAATTTCTTTAGTTATATTTTCAGTGCTAAGTAATTTTCTTATATATAGAGGTAATAATAATGATTTAAGATCAATTCTTTTTTTAGATAGTTTTTCAATAATTATTTTAAACTATTTTTTTAACCCTATATTGGCTTTCACAATTTATTTCTGCTTTCTTCATTCTATAAGACACTCACTAAGTTTAATTAGTGAAATAAATAAAAATTTGATGAAAGGATTTCCTATTTTTTTACGAAAAATTATTCCACTTACAGTAATCACAGCAATAATGTATTTAATAGTTTTTTATTTTATTTCAGAAAAATTTGGTATAGATGAAAGTATTATTAAAATAATATTTGTTGGATTGGCTTCATTGACCTTCCCTCATATTTTACTTGAATTCATGGTAGAAAAAAAATGAGTAACAAAAATTTAAAAATTTATTTAGCTGCACCAAGAGGATTTTGTGCAGGCGTTGATAGAGCAATTGAAATTGTAAAAAAGAGTATAGATAAATTTGGTGCTCCAGTTTATGTGAGACACGAAATTGTACATAACAAACATGTTGTAGAAAGTTTAAAAAAGATAGGAGCGATATTTGTTGAAGAATTAGATGAAATCAAAGATAAGTCTAGACCAGTTATATTCTCAGCACATGGGGTTCCAAAATCTGTTCCAGAGGAAGCTTCTAATTTAAATATGATGTTTGTAGATGCAACGTGTCCTCTAGTATCTAAAGTTCATAGAGAAGCAGAAAACTTAAATAAACAAGGACATCATATATTATTAATAGGTCACAAAAACCATCCAGAAGTCATAGGAACTATGGGTCAATTGCCAGAAGGTTCAATAGATTTAATAGAAAATATTGAGGATGCAAATAAGTATGAAAATATCTCAAATAAACAGCTATCTTTCATAACTCAAACAACACTCTCTGTAGATGATACCAAAGATATAATTGCAGCTCTAAAATCTAAATTCCCAGATATTAAAGAGCCTAAAAAAGATGATATATGTTATGCAACAACAAATAGACAATCCGCAGTTAAAGAAATAGCAGATAAATGTGATATGTTTTTTGTAATTGGAAGTAGAAATTCATCTAACTCCGTAAGATTAGTTGAGGTTGCTAAAAACTCTGGTTGTAGTTCTGCTGAGTTAATACACTCAGAAAGTCCAGTGCCAATAGATAAAATTAAAGGATGTAATACGATTGGAATCTCCTCAGGTGCTTCAGCACCAGAAATACTTGTTGAAAAATTTATAGCAGAGTTAAAAGATCAATTTACAGTCAACATAGAAGAAGTTGAAATCGTAAAAGAAAATATTACTTTTAAAATTCCTGGAAAATTAAATTAATGGCTGTTTATACTAAAATAAATAATAAGCAGATAAAGTTTATCGAGAAAAAATATAATATTGGTAAAATTATAAATTATTCAGGTATAAAAAAAGGAATCGAAAATACCAACTTCCTTTTAAAGACAAAGAAAAATAAATATATTTTAACTATTTATGAAAAAAGAGTTCAGAAAAAAGATCTCCCATTTTTTGTTAATCTTATGTCTGGTCTATCTAGATTAAAAGTAAAATGTCCAGTACCTATAAAAGATAAAAAGGGTAAATATTTATTTAACTTAAAAAATAAAAAAGCTTGTATTGTCAGTTTCCTGGAAGGAAAAGATAAAGAACAACTAAATAATAAAGATTGTTTTATAGTTGGAAAAAATGCAGCACTTCTTCATGAGGCTTCAAAAAAATTGAAATTATATAGAAAAAATTCTCTATCGTTAAATTCATGGGGATCAATTCTAAATAAAATAGACAATAAAATTAATAAATTGTCTAAAAACTTAAAAAATTTAATGAAAGATGATTTGAAAGATATCAAAAGAAAATGGCCTAAAAAAATGCCAAATGGAATAATTCATAGCGATCTATTTATTGATAATATTTTTTTCAATAAAGGTAAATTTCATGGATTTATAGATTTTTATTTTTCAGCTAATGATTTTTTATCTTATGAATTAGCAACCTGCATTAACGCTTTATGTTTTAAAAAGAAAAATAGAAAATTTGTATTAGATAAAAAAAGATCCTCAAATTTATTAAAGGGCTACCAATCTGTTAGAAAATTAACTGAAATTGAAAAAAGAAATTTAAATACATTATGTAGAGGATCAGCTTTAAGATATCTTTTAACTAGATCTTATGATTATTTAAATACTCCTAAAAATGCTGTCATTAAAATTAAAGATCCAAAGGAGTATATAGATAAGTTAAACTTTCATAGAAATCTAAGCACATTTAAGGATTATTCTTGATGATTAAAATCTACACAGATGGTTCATGTATTGGAAATCCAGGAAATGGTGGTTGGGCTGCAATTATTATTGAAAATGGAAAGAAAACTCAAATTAAAGGAAGCAAAAAAGAAACAACAAATAATCAAATGGAATTACTTGCTCCCATTAAAGCTTTAAAAAAAATTCCAAAAGGAAGCAAGGTTCAAATATTTACAGACTCTAAATATGTAAAATCTGGAATAACTGAATGGATACATAATTGGAAAAAAAATGGTTGGAAAACGGCTAACAAAAAAGAAGTTAAGAATAAAGAGCTTTGGACTGAATTAGATAATCTTTCAAACACATTTGAGATTAAATGGAGTTGGGTGAAGGCGCATTCAACAGACAAACTTAATAATGAAGTCGATTTATTAGCAAGGTCTTCTGCCACAATTTAGGGGCACCTGGCAACAGAACGCCCCTTTCCAAAGGTTACCGTTGTCCCAAGTCAATTTCCAAAAGGAACTTACATTGAAGAATACATTGAAGTGTTTCAAAAAGTCTTTATTTTTTGTTAGTATTTAAATTATAGGGGGAAACAGAATTGCCCTACTAATTATAATAAATCTAAAACACCCTTTGCTGAAGATAAACCGCATTGTTTAGTTTCTTTCTCAACTTGAATATTAATGACCTCTAGATTTTCAATAACCATTGCGTAACGATTTGATCTGATACCCATTCCTTTTGAATTTCTATCTACTTCAGCGCCAATTGCTTTCGTAAATAATAGATAAGGATCTGACAACATTGTAATTTTGCCAGCTGCATTGTTTGCTTCTCCCCAAGCATTCATAACAAATGGATCATTTACAGATAAACAAAATATCTTATCTATTCCTTTAGCTTTTATTTTATCAGCATTAGCTACATATCCAGGGAGATGAAGTTTTGAACAAGTAGAAGTAAAAGCACCAGGCAATCCAAACAACACTGCTTTATCATTTCCTAAAATATCTCTAATTTTGCTAGTTTGTGGTTCACCATCTATTAGATGGAAAATTTCTATATCAGGGATTTGATCTTTTATTTTTAATTTCATATTGAGTTAATTACGTAATCTTTAACTTTATTTATATCATTTGATAAAACTTCAAATTTTTCTTCTCTATCATAAACATATTTAAGACTATCTGGTAATTCTTCAGTTTTTGAAATTGCATCTTCTATTGCTTTTGGAAACTTACATGGGTGTGCTGTAGATAAAACAACACAATTTTGTTCTAGCCCAAGTTTTTTTGCAGCACCAATTCCAACTGCAGTATGTGGATCAACTACAACTTTATATTCTTTGTTTATATCTTTTATCATTTGGATAGTTTCGTTTTCATCTAACATTTCAGATGTAAAATTCTTTTTTATTTCATCTAAGTCACTATTATCAATTTGATAAGAATTATTTTTTATTCTACTCATTACATCTTTCATAACATCTGAATTACAGTCTTTTACATCATATAAAAGTCTTTCAAAGTTACTTGCTATCTGAATATCCATGCTAGGAGTATTTGTTTCCTCGACTTTCTTTTGAGAATAATCCCCACCAGAAATTGCTCTATGAAGGATGTCATTTTTGTTAGTAGCTACAATAAGTTTATCAACTGGAAGTCCAAGTTTCTTTGCTAAATAACCAGCATAAATATCTCCAAAATTTCCAGTCGGAACAGAAAAAGACAAAGGCTGTCCATTACCTATTTTAAAATAAGCATAAAAATAATAAACAGCTTGAGCAACAATTCTTGCCCAATTAATCGAATTAACACCTGACATATTTATTGAGCTTGAAAATTTTTCATCGTTAAACATTGCTTTGACTAAATTTTGACAGTCATCAAAATTTCCCTCAATAGCAATATTGAATACATTTTTTTCTTCATGGATTGTCATCAGTTTTCTTTGCACTGGTGAAATCCTGTTATTTGGATGTAATACAAAAACATTTAAGTTCTTTTTGCCTTTTAAAGCATCAATAGCAGCTGCACCTGTGTCTCCTGATGTTGCTACAATAATATTAATTTTTTTTTGCTCATTTCCTAAGTGATATTGATAGAAATTTCCTATTAGTTGCATTGCAATATCTTTAAAAGCAAGAGTTGGGCCATGATAGAGTTCTAAAACTTTTAAATTTCCTAATTCAGAAATTTTTACAACATCTTCTGCTCTAAAATTTGAGTAAGATTTAGATATTGTGGAAATTAACTCTTCCTTAGTCATGAAATCACCGATAAATGGGAATATTATTTCGGCTGCTAATTCATTGTAATTAAAACTGCTTAGTTTGTTTAGTTCATCTTTACTAAATGGTTTGATTGACTTTGGCACAAAAAGGCCTCCGTCATCAGCTAAGCCTTTCAGAAATACGTTTTTAAATGAAAAAAGATCTGAATTATTTCTAGTGCTTATATATTCCATCAGTAATTTTTTTTTCTAAAATATAAATATATTAAAAAAATGGAAACAGCTAATGAAAACCATGTAAGAGCATACTTTAAGTGGTTGTTTGAAATATTGGCTCCAATTTGTTTTGACTGAGGATAAATTCCTTCCTGTTTGCTAATATTGTTGATAATGAATGGAGAAAATTCTTTACCTGTATAGGTCAATAAATCTTCATCTTTAAGCGTGAACCAATAATTCTTATTTACGTCATTATCTGGCTTGAAATAATTAAATTTGCTTTTTAATTTTAAAACTCCCTCAAATTTACTTTCATTTGAAAGATACTTTTTAGATTTAAAATCTCTTGGAACCCAACCCCGATTTATTAAATAGCTTTTATTGTTAATACTAACTGGATTTACAATGTCAAATCCTGGCTCTCCTTTTTCATTTAAGGAATATAAATAAATTATTTTTGAATTATCTAATATTCCTTCAAATTTGATTTTTTTAAAGTTAATTGGATTACTTCCATTAAATTCTACTGGATCACTTTTTAAAGATTGGTCAATTGAATTTATTAAATCAAGCTTCCAGTTTAGTCTTATAATTTGCCAGGTACCTAATGACAAAAAAACTAAAATAAAAAAGTATACAAAGATTGAAAAAGATAGCTTATTTTTCAAGAACTATTAACTTCCCCAAATGTAAATAGCTGCAAATAAGAACAACCAGACAACGTCAACAAAGTGCCAGTACCAAGCAGCAGCCTCGAAACCAAAGTGATGTTCTTTAGTAAAATGTCCTAATTTACCTCTCCATAAGCAAACCGCTAAGAAAATAGTCCCAACTAAAACGTGGAAACCATGAAACCCTGTGGCCATATAGAATGTAGCTCCATAAATGTGACCTGAAAAACTAAATGTAGCGTGTTGGTATTCGTATATTTGCAATAACGTAAAAAATGCTCCTAAAATTACTGTACAGATTAGACCATTTATAAATCCTTTTCTATCATCCTCTAATAAAGAATGGTGTGCCCAAGTTACTGTTGTACCAGATAAAAGTAGGACAAGAGTATTTATAAGTGGGATGTCCCATGGATCAAAAGTTTCAATATCTTTTGGTGGCCATACATTTCCCATGAATTCATTAGGAAACAAACTTGCATCAAAGTATGCCCAAAACCATGCAACAAAAAACATTACCTCAGAAGCAATAAATAATGTCATTCCATATCTGTGATGAATTTGAACAACAGGTGTATGATGACCTTTGTGCTCAGCTTCGATTACAACATCTCTAAACCACATAAATGCGCAATAAATTATAAGTAAAAAACCTAAAACCATCGCCCACATAACTTTACTATGAAAATAATAAACAGATCCAACAGCCGTAACTAGTGTTGCTATAGATGTAGCCAATGGCCAAGGACTAGGGTCAACTAAATGATAATCATGTTTTTGACCAGATGCAGACATTTATTTTAACTCTCTTTTTTTTCGTTTTTATAATATTCAGATGAGAAAAAAGTATATGACATAGTAACATCTTCAACTCTAGATGTTTTTGGATCATTTACTAATTCTGGATCTAAGTAGAATACTAGGGTGTAACTTGCCTTTTCCCCAGGATCTAGTGTTTGTTTTTCAAAGCAAAAACAGCCTAATTTATTAAAATATGCTCCAAATGATGATGGAGAAACATTATATGTAGCAACAGCAGATGAAATTTCATCTCCTGTGTTTTCCACTTCAAATTTAATTCTGTATACCTTGCCAGGCTGAACATCCATAGTTTTTTGATCAACATCAAAATTCCAATCAAGAGCACTGTTAACGTTGGTATCTAACCTTACATTTATTTTTTTATCTAAAACTATATTAGGAGCCTCTTTCGATATTTG
Organism: uncultured Pelagibacteraceae bacterium; assembly: GCA_902543485.1. Taxonomy (GTDB): domain Bacteria; phylum Pseudomonadota; class Alphaproteobacteria; order Pelagibacterales; family Pelagibacteraceae; genus Pelagibacter. Next base: position 63,777 of record CACBYP010000002.1, read on the forward strand.
TGTAGTTCCACCAAAGCCAGTTACTCTACAAAATAAATCATACAAAGGCACAGCTGCAAAAGATAATCCCAACATAAAGACAAAAATTCCTGCTAGAATTAGTGGAGTTAAAGTATTTTTTTTAATCATAAAGGTCTTTCAAATACTCCAATATTAAATAGTGTGAAAATGAATAAGAAAACTATAAATGCAACCAAACCAACTGCTGTCCATAAATTTTTCTTTTTTAATTTTTGATCTTTGACTATCATAAAACTTTATCCACTAAGAAAAAAACAAATATTAAAAATAAGTAAATAATTGAATAGCTGAAAATATATCTAGCTTTCTTTATGTTAAATTTTCCAACTTTATAGTTGTAAAGCTGGTAACAAATTAAATTATAATAAAATGTAAGTAGTAAGCTAAGTGTTAAGAATACTTCACCGACAAATCCAATGTAATATGGGAAAACAATTGTAGGTATCATTAGCAAAGAATAAATTAGAATGTTCTTTTTAGTATCCTGAATTCCATTAGTTACTGGAAGCATTGGAATACCTGCTTTTTTATAATCATCAGCTTTGTATAAGCTTAATGCCCAAAAGTGTGATGGTGTCCAAAAGAAAATTATTAAGAAAAAAGCAATCGACTCTAATGAAATAGAATTTGTTGTTATTGCCCACCCAATTACTGGTGGCAAAGCTCCTGATGCTCCACCTATAACAATATTTTGTGGAGTTTTTCTTTTTAACCAGATTGTATAAACAAATACGTAAAATAATATTGTAAACAATAATAGAAATGCTGATAAAGCATTTGTAACAAAGTATAAGCTTACAACTGAAACAACTGACAGAGATGTTCCAAAATATAATGCTTGATTTCTGTTCAACTTTCCTCTTGGAATTGGACGTAAGCATGTTCTAGTCATTAATTTATCTAAATCAGCTTCATACCACATGTTAAGTGCTCCTGCTGCTCCAGCACCAAAAGCTACAATTAATATCCCAATCACTGATTGTTGAAATGAAACTGAAGTAGGAGCTGTTAACAGACCAACTGCACAAGTGAAAATAACAAGAGACATTACTCTTGGTTTCATTAACTTTAATAATTCAGGAATAATACCTAGTTCGTAATATGATTTTTTTTCTTTAGAATACGTCGTAGCCATTTTAGTTTTTATATCTTAAGACGTTACTAACTACTAGATTTTTCAGTGCCTTCATAATCTTCAAACTTCGGCAGTTCGTCAAAAGTATGAAAATTTGGTGGTGATGGAACTGTCCACTCTAATGTTGTGGCCCCTTCTCCCCATGGGTTTTGTGCTGCTTTTTTCTTTTTTGCAAAAGCGTAGATTAAATTAGCGAAAAATACCACTAAGCCAACTACAGAAATATATGAACCGATTGAAGAAATATAATTCCAATCAGCGAATGCATCCGGATAATCAGCGTATCTTCTTGGCATTCCAGCTAATCCTAAGAAGTGTTGTGGAAAGAAAACTAAATTTACACCTATGAAAGTTAACCAAAAATGAAGTTGTCCCATCCACTCAGAATATTCATACCCTGACATTTTACCAAACCAATAATAGAAGCCTGCAAATATTGCAAAAACAGCCCCTAAAGAAAGTACATAATGGAAGTGAGCTACAACATAATAAGTATCATGCAATGCAGTATCTACTCCAGCGTTTGCTAGAACTACACCAGTTACTCCTCCAACTGTAAATAAGAATATAAATCCTAAAGCCCATACCATTGGAGTTTTGAATGATATAGATCCTCCCCACATTGTAGCTATCCACGAAAATATTTTAATTCCTGTTGGAACAGCAATGATCATTGTTGCCGCTAAGAAATACGCTTTAGTATCAGTATCTAAACCAACTGTGTACATGTGGTGAGCCCAAACAACAAAACCTACAATTCCAATTGCTACCATCGCATAAGCCATTCCTAAATATCCAAAAACCGGCTTTTTTGAAAACGTAGATACGATATGACTGATCATTCCAAATCCTGGTAAGATTAGAATATAAACTTCTGGATGACCAAAAAACCAGAATAAATGTTGGAATAATGTTGGGTCTCCACCTGTTTGTGCATCAAAAAATGCAGTACCAAAATTTCGATCTGTTAGAAGCATAGTAATTGCTCCCGCTAATACTGGTAACGAAAGTAATAATAAAAATGCTGTAACTAGTATTGACCATGCAAATAATGGCATTTTATGCAAAGTCATTCCAGGAGTTCTCATATTTAAAATAGTTGTAATAAAATTAACTGCTCCTAAAATTGAAGAAGCTCCTGCGACGTGTAAACTTAAAATTGCTAAATCCATTGCTGGACCTGGTTGACCTGCAGTAGAAGATAGAGGTGGATAAATCGTCCAGCCACCACCGACACCTTGTGCACCTGGAGGTCCATCAACAAAAATTGATGAAAGTAATAGAATAAACGCAACAGGCAATAACCAAAAAGAAATATTATTCATTCTTGGAAATGCCATATCTGGTGCTCCGATCATTATCGGCACGAACCAGTTTCCAAAGCCACCAATCATCGCTGGCATGACCATAAAGAAAATCATTATTAATCCATGACCTGTAACCAAAACATTATAAAGATGGTAGTTACCACCTAAAACATCATCACCAGGGTGCATTAATTCCATTCTCATCAAAACTGAAAAAGCTGTTCCAATAACTCCTGCAATAATTGCAAAAATTAAATACATTGTTCCAATATCTTTATGATTTGTAGAATATGCCCATCTCTTCCAACCTGTTGGCGTATGATGGTCGTGAATATGTGCTGCTTCTGAACTCATTTTTATTTACTCGCTACTAGTTTTTTATTAATTAAATTTTCATCTTTTGCAAATTTTATCTTCGCCTCTGAAAGCCAAATTTGGTAATCTTCTTCTGAAACTACTTTAACTTCAATTGGCATAAAAGCATGTTTAATTCCACATAACTCAGAACATTGTCCGTAATAAGTCCCAACTTTTTCAGCTTTGAACCAAGTTTCATTTACTCTTCCTGGCATCGCATCCCTTTTGACTCCAAATGCTGGTAATGCCCATGCATGAAGTACATCATTTGCTGTAATTAAAACTTTAACTACTTTATTTACTGGAACAACAACTACATTATCTGTTGCCAACAATCTTGGCTGACCTTCTTTTAAATCCTTCTCTTCGATCATATAAGCATCAAAAATTATATTTTCATCTGGGTACTCGTATCCCCAATACCATTGATATCCAATTGCTTTTATAGTTACATCAGCTTTAGGAATTGCATCTTGTGAATATAAAACTTTAAATGATGGCACTGCCATTACAATCAAGATTAAACATGGAACCAAAGTCCAAACAATCTCAACTAAAACATTATGTGTTCTCTTTGATGGATTAGGATTTCTTGATGCTCTAAATCTTACCATCACATAAAGCATTAAAAATAAAACAAACGCACTTATAGCAACTATGATTGGTACTAACATATAGTCATGAAACCAAACTATATCTCTCATAGTTTGCGATGCAGGCTCTTGGAAACCTAATTGCCAATTCTTTGGTTGGTTTGCAAAGGCCTCAACTGAGTAAATTAATGCTATAAAAACAAAAAATAGTTTCTTCATTTGTTTTCTATATAGATCGAAAATATTATAAAAAATACCAGAGAATTCGCGACAATTTATCAATTTTGCAAATAATTGATCACAGATAACGCGGATATAACCGCAGTTTCAGACCTTAAAATGTTATCACTTAGTTTTATCGATTGAGACCCTTTAAAATTTAGAATCTTTTTAATTTCACCGGCTGAATAATCCCCTTCAGGACCAATTAAAAGACAATTTGGTTTTGAATTAGAAATTTTAATTTTTTTATTATTAGTATTTAAATCTCCAAAAATTAAATTGATATCTGAATTGTTAGACAGAAATTTATCTAATGATTGAGGTTTTTCAATTGAAGGAATATTTATTCTATTACTTTGCTCACACGACTCTATAATTATTTTATTTAATCTCTCATTATTTACTTTTCTAACAATTGTCCTTTCAGAAATAATTGGCACAAATTTTGTTACTCCAAGCTCAGTTGATTTTTGTATCATGAAGTTAAAATAATTTGATTTAATGGGTGAGAAGGCTAACCAGATTTCTTGCTCTTTATCTTTTTGTCTCAACTGTTCAACAACCTTGAAATTTAAACTGCTTTTTGAAATTTCAGTTACAATTGACTTCCATTCTCCAGATTTATTAAAAACAGAAAAGGTCTCTCCTTGTTTAATCCTCATTACTTTCAATAAATAATGTGATTGAGACTTAGTTAAATTAGTTTCTAAATTAATTGATAATTTTTCTGGATAAAATATTCTAATATTACTCATTATAATTAAATTAATTTATGAAAAATATTAAAGCAATCATATTTGATGCATACGGAACTTTATTTGATGTTAATTCTGCCGCCGAAAAATGCAAAGAAAGATTAGGCGATAAATGGGAAGGATTTGCTAATTATTGGAGAACTACACAGCTTGAATATACTTGGCTTAGAAGTTTAATGAGAAGACATAAGGATTTTTGGCAAATCACCGAGGATAGTTTGGACAAATCTATGAATTTTTATAATATTGATATTGCAATGAGATCAGAACTATTGAATTTATATAAAGTGCTTTCACCATTTACAGAAGTAAGGGATACTTTAAATAAATTAAAACAATCAAATTATAAATTAGCAATTCTATCAAATGGTACACCTGACCTTTTAAATGAACTTGTTGTTAGTAATGGATTAAAAGATATTTTTGATGATATTTTTTCTGTAGAAGAAGTTGGTATTTTTAAACCAGATTCAAAAGTATATGATCTTCCAATAAATAAATATAATATTGAAAAGAATGAAGTTTTATTCTTAAGTGCAAATACATGGGATGTATCTGGCGCAGGAAATTATGGATACAACACAGTTTGGGTGAATAGAAATAATAATATTTTTGATAAATTAGATTTTGAACCTAATAAACAAATAAGTAATTTATCAGAATTGCTTGATTTAATTTAGATATATCCTATATGAACAACATGATAAATATCGAAGTAGAAAAAATTATAGATCCAACACCAGCATCAGATGGTGCAGGAGTTAAATTAAAAAGAAGTATTGGTGTTGAACCAAATTATTATGATCCATTTTTAATGTTAGATGAATTTGGATCAGAAAATAAAGATGATTATATTGCAGGCTTTCCTCCTCATCCACACAGAGGAATTGAAACAGTTACATATATGTTAGCTGGGAGTTTTGAACATAAAGATAGTACAGGTGGTCAAGGAAAAATGACTGCAGGAGATGTGCAATGGATGAAAACTGGTAGTGGAATAATTCATTCTGAAATGCCAGCTATGAACGATGGAAAACTTCATGGTTTTCAATTATGGATTAATATGCCAGCCAGCGAGAAGATGAGTAAACCAGAATACCATTATATTGACTCAGATAAAATGAGCACACATAAGGATGAAGATAAATTTATAAAAGTAATTGCTGGAAAGTTTGAAAATTCAGAAGGTCCAATAAAAAAACACAATGTCGATCCAATTTATTTTGATGTAGAATTAAATGAAAGTAAAACTTTTAATCATCAAGTTCCATCCACACACAATTCATTCATATATTTAATTGAAGGCGAGATAGAAATTGGAAACAATAAACATGAAAGTGTTAAAGACTCTACATTAATATTATTATCTAAGGGTGAAAACCTGAAAGTAACTGCTTTAACAAACGCTAAATTTTTACTAATATCTGGAAAACCGATAGGAGAACAGATTGCAAGAGGTGGCCCATTCGTCATGAATACCAAACAAGAAATACTTCAAGCAATTGATGATTACCATAATGGTAATTTCGTAAAGTAAATATGAAAGCTATAAGATTTGAAAAGTTTGGAGGTCCAGAAGTCTTAGAATACAAGGATATTGAAATTGGTAAACCTGGTCCAAAGGAAGTTCTAGTTAAAAATTTGTCAGTTGGACTTAATTATATTGATGTTTACCATCGAACAGGTTTGTATCCGATTGAATTACCTAGTGGACTTGGATTAGAAGCATCTGGAGTAGTAGAAGAAATTGGCTCAGAAGTAAGTCTTTTTAAAGTTGGAGATCGAGTAAGTCATGCATCTGCTCCAATAAATGGATACTCGGAAAAACAAATAATTCCAGAAGAAAAGTTAGTTACCGTGCCTGAAGGTATTTCAGATGAAATAGCTTCTTGTATTTTATTAAAAGGAATAACATCAGAATATTTATTACATAGATCATATGCTGTAAAAAAAGGAGATAAAGTTTTATTTCATGCTGCTGCTGGCGGTGTTGGCCAAATATTGTGCCAATGGGCTAATGCTTTAGGATGTGAAGTCATTGGAACAGTTGGATCTAAAGGAAAAGTTGAAATAGCAAAAAAAAATGGGTGTCATCATGTTATCAATTACACAGATCATAATTTTGTGGAAGAAGTTGAAAAAATAGTAGGTAAAAACGGAATAGATGTTGTCTATGATGGTGTGGGGGCCAAGACTTTTGAAGGATCAATAGAATGTTTAAAAATTAGAGGAATGATGGTGGCATTTGGAAATGCATCTGGTTATGTTCACACTATAGATGTCAAAAAACATATAAATACAAAAGGTCTTTTTTTTACAAGACCGTCGATAATGCATTATACAATCACTAGAGATGAGTTAGAAAAATCTGCTAAATTGGTTTTTGATGCGGTTCTTTCAGGAAAAATAAAAATTGAGGTTTCTAAAAAATATAAATTAAGTGAAGCTAAACAAGCTCATATAGATTTAGAGAATAGGGTTTTAACTGGACCAGCGGTTATTATTCCTTAAATTGATCATCCATATCTGAAAGATGAAGTCTTAACGCTCTAGTCGAAATTTGTATTTCTCTTATAAAAAATATTATTGAAACCATCATCGATAAACAACAAGAGCCAAAAATTATTCTAGCCAAAAAGTATGTCTCTAAATAAAGAGCAAAAACAGTAAGCATATTAAATAAAAAACCAAATGCTGCAAAAAGTATAGTAATTCTTAAATTTTTTACTCTATCATTTAAATTAATTAGCTGCTGCTTCCACTCTGGTGGAGTATGCTTTTCAAAAACATATTCGTCGTGTATTTTTCTAATCAAACCACTTAATGTATGAAATCTATTACTGTAGACAGCCATAATCAAAGGAATGGCGGGAAACATTAATGCGGTAACAGTGTAATCTATATTCATGCGAATCAGTTTGATTATGAATCTACGCTTTGTTATTTACAAGTAAATTATGTCTGAAAAGGTTAAAATTTTTATTGAATTAACAAGACTTAATAAACCAATTGGTTTCATGCTTCTATTTTGGCCATGCGTTTGGGGTTTAACAATTTCATATGATTTTTCTCTTTCTTTAAATACTTATTTTATTTATGCTTTTTTATTTTTTTCTGGATCTGTCCTAATGAGATCGGCAGGATGTATTGTTAACGATATAAGTGATAGAAAAATTGATAAGTTAGTTGAAAGAACAAAAAATAGACCAATCGCGTCGGAAAAAATTTCAGTATTTAATGCTGCAGTATATGCAGCAATTTTATGTTTAATTGCGTTTTTAGTTTTGATAAATTTTAATAAATTTACTATTTACATGGCTCTTCTTTCAATGCCATTAGCTTTTACTTATCCATTGATGAAAAGATTTACTTATTGGCCTCAACTTTTTTTAGGTATTACTTTTAATTACGGTCTAGTTTTAGCATGGATATCCATTCAAAATGAGGTTTCTATAATACCAATTATATTTTATTTAGGAGCCACATTTTGGACATTAGGTTACGACACAATATATGGATATCAAGATATTAATGATGATGAAATAATTGGAGTTAAATCAACATCGATTAAATTTAAAAATAACCCAAAAAAATTTATATCGTTTTGTTACATTATATTTTTAATATCATTATTTCTTGTTGGTTATAAAATGAATTTTAATTATTTATATTACATTGCTTTAATACTGCCTTTAACTCATTTGTTAATTTTTCAATCTCTCAAATTAAATACTGAGAGCGGGAATGACTGCTTGGCAAAATTTAAAAGCAATAATCTTTTAGGTCTTATTATTTTAATAATTTTGTTGATAGGAAAATTAACTTAGTGAAAAATATCGATATTATAAAAAGATTGTATAATGATTATACAACAAAACATCTTAACAAAATAATACTTGCTATAGTATTTTCTATTTTGGTTGCTGGTGCCACATCAGCAACAGCATGGTTACTCGACCCTGCGATAGAAAAAATTTTTATAAATAAAGATCAAAGTTTAATTTTGATTATTCCACTTTTAATCATAATAGCTTTTGCTACTAAAGGTATATCTCTATATTTAGCAAAAGTTTTAATGATAAAAACTGCAGAAGAAGTGAAAAAAAATATTCAAATCGACATGTTATCTTCATTTATAAAAGCTGATACCGAAAAAATTGAAGATAAACATTCAGGTAAATATATTTCAAATCTTAACTTTGATGTAAATCAAATAACCGGGATGCTAAGTAACGCAGTTTTAAATTTATTCAAGGATGGCTTAACGCTTATTGGCTTATTATTTGTGATGTTCTTTCAAAATTGGAGACTTTCTCTTATAGCTTTAATTATGCTACCTATAGCTACGATAACTGCAAAAAAATTAGGAAAACGTATTATTAAAGTTGCCACAGAAGCACAAGAAAAATCAGGCGACTTAAATAAATATTTAATTGATCTTTTTAAAAATCATAAAATTATAAAAATTTTTCAAAGAGAGAATTATGAAAATGAAAGATCAGAAAAATTCGTTAATGATCTTAAAGAAAAAACAATAAAAATTCATAGTGTGTTTATAAGATCCACTCCAATAATGGAAGTTGTAACTGGAATAATGATTGCAATATTAATTTTTTACTCAGGAAAATTAATTATGAATGACCAGCTTAGTATAAACAATTTTTTCTCTTTTTTGGCTGCTATGATGCTTGCTTATCAACCAGTAAAATCTTTAGCAACAGTTAATGTTGCTTTTGGCCAAGGACTATCGGCAGGAAAAAGAATATTACCTATTATTGATCAACAAAATAATATTTCAACAAATGAAAATGGAAAAATATTAGATATAAGTAATGCATCAATAAAATTTCAAAATATTAATTTTAGTTACAAATCAAATCTTAACAATATAGTCCTTAAAGACATTAATATTGATATAGCTGGCAGAAAAATGACAGCTTTAGTAGGCCACAGCGGATCGGGAAAATCTACAATATTAAACTTAATACCAAGAATTTATGAAGCAGACTCTGGGGAAATTCTAATTGATAATCAAAAAGTACAAAACCTTAATCTTAAATCATTAAGAAAAGAAATATCTATTGTTGATCAAAATACAACACTTTTTGATGATACTATTTTTAATAATATCAAATATGCCAAGCCACAGGCGAGTGACGAAGAAATTTTTACAGCCGCAAAAATATCAATGTGTACAGATTTTATAGAAAAATTAGAAAATAAATTTCAGACTGTTATAGGAGAAAATGGAGTAAAATTATCAGGTGGTGAAAAGCAAAGACTTTCGATAGCGAGAGCATTGTTAAAGGATAGCAAAATAATTCTTCTAGACGAAGCAACTTCATCTCTTGACTCTGAAACAGAAGAAAAAATACAAAAAGCTATTGAGGAATTAACAAAAAATAAAACTACAGTAGTTATTGCTCATAGACTATCAACTATTCTTAATTCAGAAAAAATTTATGTTGTTGATAAAGGTTCTGTAGAATCATCAGGTAAACATGATGATCTAATCAAAAATTCATTGCTTTATAAAAACTTCTACGAGAGACAAATAAAAAATAACTAATGTATTTTTTGTATAATATATTAGGAATTATTTTTTTTTTAATCTCACCATTTATATTATTTTTTAGAATGATTAATGGAAAGGAAGATTGGAAAAGAATCTTAGAAAAATACGCTTACTATAATAAAAAAAAATCTGATACAACTGTATGGTTTCATGGTGCAAGTGTTGGGGAAATCATGAGCATTCTCCCTTTGATAAATAAATTCGAAAAAGATAAATCTATAGAAAAAATTCTACTTACTTCATCCACTTTAAGTTCTGCATCAATAATTGCAAAGAAACCATTTAAGAAAACAACTCATGTTTACTATCCATTTGATATTGGATTTATATGCAATAACTTTTTAAATTATTGGGAACCAAAAATCGCGATATTTGTAGATTCTGAAATCTGGCCGAATATGTATGAAAAAATAAATTCAAAAAAAATACCTCTTATTTTAATCAATGCTAGAATTACAAATAAAAGTTTCAAAAGGTGGCAAATCTTTTCATCTTTTGCAAAGAATGTTTTCAGTAAAATAACTATAGCTTTACCTCAAAATCAAGAAACTCAAAATTATTTAAAAAAATTGGGTGTTAAAAAAATTAAATTTGTAGGAAATTTAAAGTATTTCAAAAATGATAAACAAAGTTTGAAGAAAAATGTTCAAAAATATTTTAAAAATAAAAAAGTATTCTGTGCAGCTAGCACTCATTATAATGAAGAGAAAATCATTGGAAAATTACATTTAAAATTGAAGAAAAAGTTTAAGAATTTAATTACAATATTGGTTCCACGTCACATAAATAGATCAGAGGACATAAAGGAAGAACTTAGAAAATTAAAACTGATAGTTACCGAAAGATCAAGTGGACGTAAACCGTCTGATGATTGTGACATATATATTGTTAATACATACGGAGAAATGTCAAAATTTTTAAGACTTTCAAATGTAACATTTATTGGTGGATCTTTAGTAGACCATGGAGGACAAAACCCATTAGAAGCTGTAAGAATGGGTAATTACGTGATGCATGGTAAAAAAATAAATAATTTTAAAGAAATATATAAAGAATTAAAAAGTTTAAAAATATCATCAGAGATTAAAAATATTGATCAAATGGAAAGGGTATTTATAAAAAATCAAAATTACAAAATATCAAATAGCAAACTTAATAAAATTAATTATTTGGGTGCTAAAATTTTTGAAAATAACGTTAAAGAAATTAAAAATTATTTATAATGAAAGTAAAAAGACCCATTTTTTGGGATAGTTTCAATTTCATATCATTATTACTCTTACCATTTAGTTTGATAACAATTATATTTAATTTTTTTAAATCTTTAAGTCTTAAAAAATATTTCAAAATAAAAACAATCTGTGTTGGAAATATTTACTTAGGTGGAACTGGAAAAACACCTTTAGTTTTAAAAATAAATGATATGTTAAAATATAAGTTTAAAACTGTATTTATTAAAAAAAAATATATTGATCAAATTGATGAGCAAAATATTTTATCAAAATATGGAAATCTAATTTGTTTAAGTTTTAGAGATATCGCACTGAGAATTGCTGAGAAAAAAAATTACCAGTTAGCTATATTAGACGATGGTTTGCAAGATAAAAGTTTAAATTATGATATTTCTATTGCTTGCTTTAATAGTTCAGAGCTAGTTGGAAATGGCCTAGTTTTACCTGCTGGACCGTTAAGGGAAAAAATTTCAAATATTGCGCACTATGATTTTGTATTTCTAAATGGTGAGAGAAATAATAAAAGATTTGAAAAAAAACTAAAAAGATTAAATCCAAATTTAAAAATATTTAGAGCTAAATACACTCCTATAAATCTTAAGTCTTTTAAATTTAAAAATAACTTTCTAGTTTTTTCAGGTATAGGTAATCCTTTGGAATTTCAACAAACATTAAAAAAATATAATTTTAAGATAAAAAAAATAATAACTTTTCCTGACCATTATAAATATAAAAGTTCTGATATAAATAATATAAAAAATATAGCTAAGAGTAATAAGTTGAAAATTATAACAACAGAGAAAGACTACAATCGATTGTCTAATATACAAAAAAAAAATATCCAATTTTTAAAAATAGAATTAAAAATTGAAAAAGAAAAAGAATTTAAAAATATTTTATTAAAGAAATTATGAAGAAATTTTTTTATTTAATTGAATTTATTTTGATAAAATTATTTTTTTTTATACTAATTATAATTGGTTATAAAAATGGATCTAATTTGGGTGATTTTATTGGTCGTTTGCTCGGGCCAATATTTAGATCAAAAAAATTAATTGAAAATAATTTGGAACAATCTGGAATTGTAGACAAAAAAAATTACAATAAAATTATCAGCAGAGTATATGGAAATTATGGAAGAATACTTGCTGAATATCCTTTTCTTAAAGCATTTAGAAATAACAAATTAAATAAATTTATTGAAATAGACGGACTTGAAAACCTAAACAAAATTAAGAAAGAAAAAAGACGAGCTGTATTTATATCTGGTCATTTCAATAATTTTGAATTGATGGCGCTCCAAATAGAGAAAGCTGGTATAAATTTGTGTGCTATTTATAGACCGTTAAATAACGTATTCCTTAACAAAACTATGGAAGAAATAAGAGAAAATTTTATTTGCAAAAATCAAATTAAAAAAGGGAGATCAGGCACAAGACATATTGTTGAAAATATTAAAAAAGGCAACTCAGTAGCTCTAATGATAGACCAAAGAGTAAGAGAAGGTATAAAAATTAATTTTTTTGGTAAACCAGCTAGTACTACGACAATACCCGCACAGTTAATTAAAAAATATAAATGTGATCTAGTACCTATTTATATTGAGAGAAGAAAAAATAATTATTTTAAAATGTTCGTTTCAGAACCAATAAAAATTGGGAGCAATAAATCAATCAAAGAGATCACTGAACATTTAAATCAGATACTTGAAAAAATGATTTTAAAAAATGTAGACCAGTGGATCTGGACACATGATAGGTGGAAAAAATAATCAGTTTTTATCTAATAAATCTCTTTTCATTGAGGCCTCAACATACGAAAAGTAAGCTTCCTGTTCCTCAACATTCCAGTAATTTAAGTTTTCAAGTGGTATTTTTTTTTGTGAGATAGCACAAATCACATGATCACCATCTTCAATGATCTCAAAATTGTTTGCTAAGTATTTTAATTTAGCTAACTTATTTAACATATTTAAGATATATATTTACTAAATGAAAATTGCAATTATTGGAAGTGGAGGACGAGAGCATGCTCTAGTTCATCACTTAAGTAATTCAAAAAAATTAACAAAAATTTACTCAATACCTGGCAATGCCGGAACTGGAGAAATATCTTTAAATATTGATCTTAATTTAGAAAATTTTCAAGACTTATATGATTTTATCTATAAGGAACAAATTTGTGAGAAATTTAATATACCAACTGCTAAATTTAAAATTTGTAAATCCAAAGAAGACTCATTTGTATTTCTGTCGTCATCTAATTTTCCTCTTGTTGTAAAGGCGGATGTCCTTGCTGCAGGTAAAGGTGTTTATATTTGTCAAAATATTGATGAGGCTAAAACTGCTATTAATGAAATATTTGATGGTAAATTTGGGAAAGCAGATCAAGTATTAATTGAGGAATTTCTAGAAGGAGATGAGATGAGTTTTTTTATTATTTCAGATGGAATTAGTTATAAAACTTTTAATACAGCTCAAGACCATAAAAGAGTTGGTGAAGGCGATACTGGAAAAAATACGGGAGGAATGGGAGCTTATTCACCGTCAAGCTTAATTAACAATGATTTAGAAAATAAAATTTTAAACAGAATAATTGAGCCAACTTTAAAAGCTATAAGCGAAATGAATGAGAAGTATGTCGGTTTTTTATATGCCGGCTTAATGATAAAAAATAATGAACCATACCTAATTGAATATAATGTCAGGATGGGCGATCCTGAATGCCAAACTATATTGCCTTTGGTTGACAGTGATTTATTAGAAATAATAAATGCTTGTTGTAATTCAAAATTAGAGACATACGAAATAAAATGGAAAAATAAAAAAAGTATGTGCATTGCTTTATGCTCAAAAGGATATCCTGAAAAATATAATAAAAATATTGAAATTAAAAATTTAAAAGAATTCAAATCAACTAAAGATAATTTTATTTTTCATGCTGGAACAAAAAATTCTGGAAACAAAATTGTAGCAGTTGGTGGAAGGGTAATAAATTTTGTAAATATCTCAGATAGCTATTTATCAAGCAGAAAAGAAATCATCAATCAGATTAAGAAATTAAATTGGGAAAATGGTTTTTATAGATCAGATATAGGTCATAAGGTGATAGATAAATGAGAGTAATTGGTGGAAAACTAAGAGGGAAATTAATTCATAATCCTACAGATAAAACAACAAGACCTTTAAAGGATATGGTTAGAGAGTCGATATTTAATATTTTAGAGCATTCTAAAAATGAAAAAATTAAATTCAAAAATGACGTAGTTTTGGATTTATTTTCCGGTTCTGGTTCGTTTGGCATTGAATGTTTGTCTAGAGGAGTAAAAAAAGTTTTTTTTTTTGAAAATTACAAACCCTCTTTGAAAGTCCTAGAAAAAAACATTAAAGAGTTAGAAATTGATAAAGATTCAGTCATCAAGGAAATAAACGCATATGAAATTTCTAAAGAAGATATAGTTAATGAAAAAATTAATTTAATTTATTTGGATCCACCATTTAAAGATAAAAATATAAATAAATTATTAAGGAAAATTTTAGACTTAAAAATTGCTCACAAAAGCACATTAATAGTAATACATAGAAATAAGAAATTTAAAGAAAATTTTATAGAAGATTTTAAAGTTCTTAGAGAAAAAAAATATGGTTTATCAAAAATAATATTTGGAAAATTACTATTTTAGAATTTTTTTTGTTTCTATTTTAATCAATTCAACAGAAGGTTGGTTAATTGGATTTACATTTAATAAAGAGCTTAGCATTAGTGTTTCTAAAATAAAAAATGTAAATAGTTCACCTAAAGTTTCCTCACATTTATTTTTAATTTCAAAACTTCTAAATGATAATTTTTTCTTATTAAATATATTTTGTGTAGCTTTTTTTTGAGCATACAACAATCGATCTAAGCTGCTCTTTTTTAAATGCTCCAATCCATCAACTAAATATGCATTATTAAATTTAAGTGGACTTCTCTCTCTAGTGAAAAAAAAACTGAAGAAATTATTTTTTGGACCATCTAAATAAAGTTGTAAAAGACTATGATTGTCCTTTGGCATTGTAGAGATTATTGGAAAAAAGCCCTTACCTTTTTTTCCTAAACTTTCAGCGGATAATTGCTGGTACCATTTCAAAAAGTTATTTAATTTTTCATCATAATTTAAAATTACGCAATTTTTTTTTCCTTTAATAATATTTGAGTGAATTGAAGAAACATTTTCAATTAAAAAATTAATAAATGTTTTATTTTTCACTAAATAATTTAATCGTTTAAATTTTTTTTCATTTAAACCCATTAATTCTGCTGGGACCATTCCAACTTCAGATAATACTGAATATCTTCCTCCAATATAATTTTTATGGTCTATTACATCAGATTTCAGTTTATTCACCATAGCTCTTAGGATATTTTTTTTATTTTCAGTGATTATTAAATTTTTATTTCTTTTTTGTTTTGTTAAAATCAGGTTTAAGTTTGATAATGTTTCTAGGGTATTACCTGATTTTGATATAATTATATTTAAACGTTTTTTGTTTGATTTTGTAATTCTATTGCTCTGTAGGTTATTATAAAAAAAAAATTTTTTTTTGATTTTATGATTGAGAAAATCATAAATAGCTTGCGCACCTAAAATAGATCCCCCCATTCCTATTAAATTAAACTCATCGTATTTTTTCAATTTTATTAAATTTTTTTTCTGAAATGAGTAATTATAATTATTTGTTAAAGATTTTAATAAAGGATATTTTTCAATTAAAATTTTAAGCTTTAGGAAGTTAGTGAGTTTTTTTTTATTTAAATGTTTATTTTTATTATTGAAATTTTTGTAGATAATATGTTTTGTCTCCATTAATTACTGGATTTTCTTTTTCATATTATTTAATAAATCCGACCCACTACTTGTGTCTTCAGTATTATTGTTTTCTTTTATATTAAGTAATTCTTTAACTTCAGCATCATTTGTTTGATTTTCTTTATCTAAGTCATCTCCAGGCACAGGAAGTTTATTCATGTCAGGTGGCATTTGAAGGGGATTTTTTTTTTTTACAAGAAATTCATCACTTTGTTCAGATCTTTTTTTACCTTCTAAAGCATCTCTAACTCCGCCACAAAAAGTTAACAATGGCACTAAAGCGATTAATAAGACTAAATTTAAATTATTTTTTTTCATCTTTTTTTTTATAGAATATAAATTCAGATAAAATAAGGCATATAATACCAATTGTTATAAAAATATCAGCTACATTAAAGATAAACCAATGATATCCTGAATAATTTAAATCTATAAAGTCAGGAACAGCTCTGTAATAAACTCGGTCAAATAAGTTTCCTAAAGAACCTCCTAATATTATCATTAAAAAAAATGATTTAATTTTTGTCTCAATGAAAGCGAAATACAATATTACTAAGTTTATAATGAATATAATTGCAGTAAAGATATTATAGAAAAGTTTATCTTCTAATGAAAATAAACCAAACCCTATCCCTGTATTCCAAACTAAATAGATATTTAAAAATTGATTTATATAAAGATCAACTTGTCCTTCATTGTTTAAGATATTTAGAATATAAATTTTTGATAGTCTATCTAAAGCAAAACAAACAACTAAAAATACAAAACCTATAAGAAGTTTATTTAATTTTTCATTTCCCATTAGTATTTAAAAGTCCACAATTTGGTCTTTCACAACTCGTTTCAAAAATTTTCCAACAAATAGGACATTTATTTCCTTGGGCCTTTTTTGCAACTACATCAATACTATTTTTTAAATTTTCATCTTTAATTACAGAGGCAGATGAGGTTATACAAATTTCAGAAAAATTAATATTTTTTGCCTTATAGTAAAATTCTTTATTTAATTTTATCTCAATTGTTGCTTCTAAACTTGAACCAATTGACTTTTCAGCTCTCATATTCTCTATTGAAATATTTGCCTCATCTCTAATTTTTTTAACATAATCCCAATCTGAGCTAAGTTCTTCATCGTTCCAAGAATTAGGAACTGAAACGAAATTTTGTAAATGGATACTTTGGCTATCTTTTTCCTTTTTAACTAGTTGATAAATTTCTTCAGTTGTAAATGATAATATTGGTGCAAACCATTTTAGGAGACACTGCAAAATAATATTTAAAAGAGTTATACAGTTCTTTCTTTTATCGGAATTTAAAGCGTCACAATATAGAGTATCTTTCCTGATATCGAAATAAAAAGCAGAAAGCTCAACTGTGCAAAAATTTAGTAATTCTTTGTATAAATTATGGAAGTTATAAACTTTAAAATTATTTTTAAAATTCTCATTTATTGTATAAATTCTATGAAGCATAAATTTTTCAAGAGAATCAAAGTTTTCAAATTTAACTTTTTCTAGATCAAGATTTTCGTATTGATCTTGAATATTTCCTAATAAATATCTAAATGTATTTCTAATTTTTCTATAAGACTCAGCGTGTTGATCTAAAATTGAATAATCTATTCTTAAATCTTCAGCATAATTTGAAGATGCAACCCAAATTCTTAATATATCAGCTCCATATTTTTTTAATATATCTTGTGGAGCAATAACGTTACCTGTTGACTTTGACATTTTTAGACCTTTTCCATCTACAACAAAACCATGAGAAAGAATGCTTTCAAATGGAGCGACTCCTCTTGTTCCACATGATTCAAGTAATGAGGAGTGAAACCAACCTCTATGTTGATCTGAGCCCTCTAAATACATAGATGCTGGCCATTTGAGGTCGTCTCTTTTCTCTAAAACAAAAGAGTGAGTGGATCCACTGTCAAACCAAACTTCAACTATGTCAGATAATTTTTCATAATCTTCTGCTTTATACTTGTCTCCAAGAAAGATCTGATAATCATCATTAAACCAACAATCAGAACCTTCTTTTTCATAAATTTTTGCAATATTTTCAAATACTTCATCATCAACTAAAACATCACCAGTTTTTTTTGAAATAAAAATTGGTAGTGGCACACCCCAAACTCTTTGTCTTGATACACACCAGTCTGGTCTAGTTTCAATCATTGATTTTATTCTTTCTTTTCCTTTGGAAGGATAAAAATCTGTATTATCGATAGCTTTTAATGCTTTATCTCTTAACCCGTGACTTTCCATTGATATAAACCATTGTGGCGTTGCCCTATGAACTAGTGGAGCTTTTGATCTCCAAGAATGAGGATAAGAGTGAGTTAGTTTTCCATTTGTTACTAAATTTTTTTGTTCATCTAATTTTTCTATAATTAAGTTATTAGCCTTAAAAATATGTAAACCTTCAAAAAGTTTAATTTCACTTGTATATTTTCCATCACCATCAACTGTTTCAATTGCTTTGATATTATTATTTAAACAAAGATTGAAGTCATCTGGTCCATGGCTCGGAGCACAATGTACAATACCTGTTCCTTGTTCAGTAGTGACAAAATTAGCCTCAAGCATTGGAATATCATAATTATATTCCATTTTAGAAAATGGATGACTGCAAATAGTTCCATTTAAATCTTTTCCTAAAAATTCGTTTAAAACTTTAATATTTTCTATAGAGGTATCTTTTTTAAAAGATTCTAATAAATCTTTTGCAATTACAATTTTTCTGTTAACAAAATTTTTGTTATCATTAATTTCAAGCAATACATATTTAAGGCTAGCATTGTAAGCTAATGCTTTATTTGCAGGAATAGTCCAGGGAGTTGTAGTCCAAATTATTACGTCAGCACCTTTAATTATATCTAAATTTGAAAATTTCACTTTAAATGCAGCATAAATAGTATCTGAAACATGATCCATGTATTCAACCTCAGCATCAGCTAAAGCTGTTTTTTCAACAGTAGACCAAAGAACTGGCTTGTAACCTCTATAAAGGCTTCCTTCTTTAAGAAATTTTCCAAGTTCTCTGACTATTTGAGCTTCAGCATCAAATGACATTGTTGAATAGTAGTTTTCCCAATCACCAATTACCCCAAGTCTTGTAAATTCTCCTTTATGAACATCTATCCATTTGTTTGCAAACTCCCTACATTCTTTTCTGAATTCAATTATTGGAACATCATTTTTATTTTTTTTATTCTTTTTATATTGTTCTTCAATTTTCCACTCGATAGGCAACCCATGGCAATCCCATCCAGGAACATAAACTGAGTCCTTTCCATCCATTTGATGAAATTTTGTAATTATGTCTTTTAAAATTTTATTCAAAGCGGTACCCATATGAATATTTCCATTTGCATATGGAGGCCCATCATGGAGCACAAATTTTTCTTGCCCTTTACTTTTTTTTCTTAACAAATTGTACAGGTCAATTTTCTTCCAAAATTCGATGTAATTTGGCTCCTTGTTTGGCAAATTTGCCTTCATTGAGAATTTTGTTTTAGGTAGATTTATATGTTCCTTACTCATGATATTTTATCTTTTGGCAATTTTAATATCTTTCTTTATCTGTTTTTTTAAAGCATCAATATTTTTAAATTTGGTTTCTCCTCTAATAAATTTTGTAAAATTAATAGTTAGATTTTTATTATAAAGATTTCCAGAAAATTTAAATAAATTTACCTCTAATAATAATTTTTTTTGATTAAAAGTAGGCCTATAGCCAATATTTGCTATTCCTTTGATCTTTTTTCTGTTTTTTTCGATATAAACATCAACTGCATAAACTCCTACTTTTGGTATTACATAGTTTTTTATATTTATGTTACACGTCGGAAAACCAATTTTTCTTCCCATCATTCTACCCTTTTCAACGACACCTTCTATTGACCAATTTCTAGATAAAAGTTGATTTGCAATTTTTAAATTACCATTTTCGATTAATTTTCTTATTAATGTTGAAGAAATAATTTTATTTTTTTTATATAATGGTCTTGGGTTAATTAATTTATAATCATATTTCTTTTGAAGTTTTTTTAATAGATTTACGTCCCCCTCTCTCTTATTTCCAAATCTAAAATTATTACTAACAAAAATATAATCTGCGCTTAACTTTTTGCATAAAATATTTTTAATAAAATTATAACAAGATATTTTAGAGAATTTTTTATCAAATTTTTTATTTATTAAAAAATCAACGTTATAATCACTAAAATATCTGCTTTTTTGATTAAGATTTGAAAGTCGATAATTCGTAATACTTTTATTAAAGTACATTTTTGGTATTGGATCAAATGTCACCACTCCAATTTTAGAATTATACTTTTTTTTATATTTTTTTGCTTCTTTAAATAATTTTTGATGGCCTAAGTGTAATCCATCGAAATTACCAATTAGTATCATGGCATTTTGATGTTTTTTTAAAATCTCAAAATTTTTATAAATTTTAATTTTGTTCACCATTTTAATTTTGTTTGAGTGTAATTCACACTCACTCCATATTTTTTTTCTAATTTATCAATATTTAAACTACTTAATTCTTTTTTATGTATACCACTCGTTATTAACAAATTGTCAAAATTTTGAATATTAGCTCCTTTTATATCTGTATTCATATTGTCTCCGATACATAAAACATTTTTACCATTTATGTTAGCAGATAAATTATAAACTGGAGGATAAGGTTTTCCAAAGTAAATTACTTTCCCACCAATTTCCTCAAATATTTTTGCAACTGATCCAGCGCAAAACTCTCTAACATCTCCTCTATCAACAATTAGGTCTGGATTAGTACACACAAATTTTTTATTTGAAAATTTCTCAAGTAAATCTTTATAATATTCAAGTTTTGTCTCATGATCTTCAAATAACCCTGTGCAAATAAAATAATCAGCTTGACTAATATTACTAACTTTATTTTGTTCAAATCTTTTAAATAAGTCAAAATCTCTTGGCGGTCCAATATGATAAAATTTTGCATTTAGAAAATTTTCCATTAAATATTTTAATGAAGCTTCTCCTGAGGTGTATACATCTTCATAATATTTTTTGAGTCCTATTTTTTTTAAAAAATCAATAACCGTAGAATTTGGTCTTGGAGCATTGGTAAGTAATACAAACTCTTTATTGTTTTTTTTTAAATTTTCTAATACTTCAATAGAATCTTCAAAAATTTGTAATCCGTTATGGATCACCCCCCATATGTCGATAAAAAATAATTCGTAACTATTTATTTTAGATCTTAGTCCATCTTTGTCTAAGTTTTGGGGCATACTTGAGGTATAGCTTAAAAATATGCTTTATTCTTGGGTTTTTTAGACCATAATTTTTATTCAAGATCTTGAAAATTATTAAATATGTCTCTATATGACTGCTAATTTAAAGGAGAATTCGTATGAAGTTTAAACCGTTACATGACCGTGTTTTAATAGAAGTTTTAGATAGCAGCGAAAAAACTGCTGGTGGCATAATTATTCCAGATACAGCTCAAGAAAAACCTCAAGAAGGTAAAGTTGTTGCTGTCGGCGGAGGTGCAAAAACTGAAGATGGAAAACTAATACCTATGGACGTTAAAGTAGGAGATAAAGTTTTATTCGGTAAGTGGTCAGGAACAGAAGTTAAAATTGATGGTAAAGAGTACAGCATAATGAAAGAATCTGACATTATGGGTATTGCAACAGGTAAATAATTAATAAGGAGAGTTTAGAATGGCTAAAATAGTAAAATTTGATTCAGATGCTAGAGCATCAATGTTAAAGGGAGTTGATATACTTGCCAATACTGTAAAGGTTACTCTTGGACCAAAAGGAAGAAATGTTGTTATAGACAAATCTTATGGTGCCCCAAGAACAACTAAAGATGGTGTTTCAGTTGCAAAAGAAATTGATCTTGATGATAAATTTGAGAATATGGGTGCACAAATGGTTAAAGAAGTTGCTAGCAAAACAAACGATGAAGCTGGTGATGGAACAACAACTGCAACAATATTAGCTCAAGCAATTGTTAAAGAAGGATGCAAGTATGTAACAGCAGGGATGAATCCAATGGATGTTAAAAGAGGGATTGATGCTGCTGTAGACCATGTAAAAAATAAATTAATTTCGTCAGCTAAAAAAGTAAAAGATAGTGATGAAATTGCACAAGTCGGAACAATTTCAGCAAACGGTGATAAAGAAATTGGTGCAATGATTTCAAAAGCTATGCAGAAGGTTGGTAATGAAGGAGTAATTACTGTTGAAGAAGCAAAAGGAATTGAAACAGAACTCGATGTAGTTGAAGGTATGCAGTTTGATAGAGGATATTTATCTCCATATTTTATTACTAATGGTGATAAAATGACTACAGAGTTAGAAAATCCACTAATTCTTCTTCACGAGAAAAAATTAACAAATCTTCAACCAATGGTTCCACTTTTAGAAGCGGTTGTTCAAGCAGGTAGACCATTAATGATTATCTCAGAAGATGTTGAGGGTGAAGCGCTCGCAACACTTGTTGTTAATAAACTGAGAGGTGGTCTAAAAGTTGTAGCTGTAAAAGCCCCAGGTTTTGGAGATAGAAGAAAAGCTATGTTGGAAGATATAGCAATTCTTACAGGTGGACAGGTTATCTCTGAAGATTTAGGAATTAAACTTGAAAATGTTAAACTTAATGATCTTGGATCTGCAAAACGTGTAAAAGTTGATAAGGAAAATAGTACAATTGTAAGTGGAGCAGGTAAGAAATCTGACATTGAAGCAAGATGTGCTCAAATCAAAGCTCAAGTCGAAGAAACAACATCAGACTATGATAGAGAAAAACTACAAGAGAGACTTGCTAAACTAGCAGGCGGTGTAGCTGTAATCAAAGTTGGTGGTGCTACAGAAGTTGAAGTTAAAGAAAGAAAAGATAGAGTTGAGGATGCATTAAACGCTACAAGAGCAGCTGTTGAAGAGGGTATTGTTGTTGGTGGTGGATGTGCATTGCTTTATGCTTCAAAAGAACTTGATAGTCTAAAAGTAAAAGGTGATGACCAAAAAGCTGGTGTAGAAATTGTCAAAAGTGCTTTACAAGCGCCTATTAGACAAATCACAACAAATGCAGGTGTTGATGGATCAGTAGTTGTCGGTAAATTATTAGAAACCAATAAGCCTAGCAATGGTTACGATGCACAATCAGAGCAATATGTTGATATGTTTAAAGAAGGTATTATTGATCCAGTTAAAGTTGTAAGAACAGCACTTCAAGATGCTGCTTCTATATCTGGATTGTTAGTAACAACTGAAGCCATGATAGCAGATAAACCAGATGAAAAAGACGCTGGTGCAGCTGGTATGCCTCCTGGAGGAATGGGTGGTATGGGCGGTATGGGTGGAATGGGAATGTAATCCCAATTTTACTCAAAGAAAAATTCAAAAAGGGCAGTTTTTACTGCCCTTTTTTTTTGAATTGAAAAAAAATATTTTGAATATATAAGAACGCGCAAATGACAACATCAATACGTAACATCACCATAATTGCTCACGTTGACCATGGCAAGACTACTTTGATTGATAACTTAATGAAACAGAGTGGTTCTTTTAGAGAAAATGAAGTTGTTGATGAAAGACTGATGGACTCCGGCGAACTTGAAAAGGAAAGAGGTATTACAATTCTTGCCAAACCAGCTTCAATAAATTGGAAAGATTCTAGAATTAATATTATTGATACACCTGGACACAGAGATTTTGCTGCAGAAGTTGAAAGAGTTCTTAGTATGGCTGATGGTGCACTATTGTTAATAGATTCAGCCGAAGGAGTAATGCCTCAAACTAAATTTGTATTAGCTAAAGCACTTAAACAAGGCCTTAAACCAATAGTAGTTATTAATAAATTAGACAAGGCTGACCAAAGAGCCGATGAAGTTTTAAATGAGACTTTTGACTTATTTGTCAGCTTAGATGCCAATGAAGAACAATTAGACTTTCCAGTTATTTACGCAAGTGGAAGATCTGGCTGGGCATCTCATGAAATAGATGGTCCAAGAGAGAATTTAAATCCATTATTAGATTTAGTAATAGACCATGTTAAGCCAGCAGAATTCGACAAGTCCAAGCCTTTTGCAATGCTTTCGACCCTTTTATATGCTGATAGTTTTTTGGGTAGAAGTTTAGTTGGTAGAATTTCTCAAGGTACTGCAAAAGCAAACCAACAAATCAAGGCAATTAATCTTGTTGGAGAAAAAGTTGATGAAGGAAGGTTGACTAAAATATTTAGATACGAGGGTACAAAAAAAGTACCAATAGAAGTTGGTGAAGCTGGAGATATTGTAGTTATAGCTGGATTAGAAAAAGCAAATGTTGCTGATACAATATGTGATACTGAGGTAGATATACCAATTCAAGCAACCCCTATTGATCCACCAACGATGTCTATTAAAATAACAGTAAATAGTTCTCCATTAGCTGGAACTGAGGGTAAAAAACTTACAAGTACTCAAATTAGAGAGAGATTGGTTCAAGAGGCCCAGAATAATGTCGGGATTTCATTTTCAGAAAATGAAAACAAAGATTCATTTGAAATAAGTGGAAGAGGTGAATTGATGTTAGAAATATTATTAACACAAATGAGACGTGAAGGATTTGAAATGACGGTAAGTCCTCCGAGAGTTTTATTTCAAAAAAATGAAAATGGTGAAAAATTAGAACCTATTGAAGAAATTACTATGGATCTTGACGAAGAATTCTCTTCTAAAGTCATAGACTCCATGAATAAAAGAAAAGGTAAATTAATAGATCTTAAAGATACTGGAAAAAATAAAAAACGATTAATCTTTCATGCACCAACTAGAGGTTTAATGGGATACACCAGTAGATTTCTTACTCTAACTAAAGGAACAGGAGTAATAAACAGAATATTTCATTCTTATGGAAAATTTGAGGGAGATATGGAAGGCAGAAGAAATGGTGCATTAATTTCTATGGAACAAGGAAAAGCAGTAGCATTTGCAATTTATAATCTACAGGCAAGAGGAGAAATGTTTGTTACTCATAACGATCCAGTTTATTCTGGTATGATTGTAGGTTTGTCACCTAAACCTGGTGATATGATTATAAATGTCATGAAAGGTAAAAAACTTACAAATATGAGGACACAAGGAACAGATGAAAATGTTGTTTTAACTCCTGTAAGAAAGATGTCTATCGCTGAACAATTGAGCATGTTAAATTCTGATGAAGCACTAGAAATTACACCAAATTCATGCAGATTAAGGAAAGCTGTGCTTGATCCTCACGAGAGAAAAAAGCTCTCTAAATTATCAGAAGCTTCTTAAAAAATTATTATTCAGATTTATTTTTGGTAAAAGGCAGCCACTTTTCAAACGCTGATTTACTAGGTCCGTCGTATGGAATTGAGTAAGAGTTTGTTCTTGTCAATACTTCAATTCCTTTAGAGAAAACAAAAATAAAAACTATGACAAAAACGATTGTCATAACTTTAAATGGATCAAAATTTTTTGTCTTAAAAACACTAACAGCTTTTGCTTCAGCTCTATGAAATTGTTTAAACGTATAATAAACAGCAAATATTAAACCTATATGAGCAACATATGTCCCTGCCCAACCAAATGCAAAAGTGGCATATGAAAATACGTATAAACTAAATACTGTTGTCCATATAAAACTTAAAACTAATAATATTTGTAGTCTCACAGTTTTAGGAAGAGCTCTTAAATCATTTTTACTATCGTCAAATAGTATATTTGCTGATTCTTTCATCCAATTTTTTATAGACATAATTTATATTTACAATTTTTATTCAGTATTAACAATCGACTAATTGTCCACTAAAAACATTTACTTCGTAACTTTATCCACAATATAAATTCCTAAAGCTACAGCAGGGCCTATCCCAAATGCAAATATTATAGTGCCCAAACCAACAGTTCCTCCCAAATACCAACCAGATATAACAGCTGAAATTTCTAAAGTAGCTCGAATTAAAGCAATAGGAAGTTGCGTTTTTTTTGTTAGACCTGTCATCAGTCCATCTCTAGGACCAGGACCTAAATTTGCAATTAAGTATATGCCGCTTCCTAAACCGACAAGTAAAACAGAAAATACAGCAAGAATATATTTTGAAAAAGTAGCTAAAGGAGGATCAAAAAGAAAAAGCGTCAAATCAATTATGGCTGCTATAATTAAAATATTTAAAATTGTACCAATTCCTGGTTTTTGTTTTAGTGGAAACCAAAACCCTAAAACAACAATACTTATTATTAATGTAGATAAACCAATCGAAATATTTAATATGTTTGATAACCCTTCTGCAAGAACAGACCATGGAGAATTACCAGTCGTAGAAACTAATAAAAGGCCCTCACCCAACCCAAATAAAGACAAACCAATACATAAAAGTAAAAAAGTTGTAAATTTAGGTTTTAAATTTAAAGGTTTTTCTGAGCTCCAGGATTTTGAGGGAATATTTTTAATGGTTAAAAACATAATTCTTTAGACTATTTATCTTTTAAACATAAAAATTCTATATAAAGTTCTGACAAGTTAGTTAAAATAATATGAAATAATGAGAAAATTCTTAATAATATTATTAGTTTTATCTCCTCTTTTTTTACAAGCACATACTGATCACTATAAAAATTATTCAAACATAGAAATGGAGATATTTAAAGATGATGAAAAAATTGGAGAAAGTATTTTCACATTTAAAAAAGAAGAAAATAAATTTATTGTAAAAAATACAACCAATTTTGAAGTGAAATTATTGGGTGTTACAGTATTCTCTATAAATAGTAGAGGTACTGAAGAATATATTGGAGACCAATTAATTTCATTTAACTCAGAAACATTTCAAAACAATAAGAGAAAATATGTAAATTTAATTTTTGATGAAAAAAAAGAGAAGTTTATAATTGATGGATCATCATATAAGGGTGAGGCGGATAGAGAAAATATAATCGGTCATTGGTGGAATCATAGAATTTTGCAAACTGAAACACAAATAAGTCCATTATCTGGAAGTGTAAAAAAACAAAACATAGAATTTTTAGGAAAAGGAAAAATTAAACTTTATAATAAAGAATATGATGTAGAACATTTTAGACTTTTTTCTACCAACCCAAATCTATCTGATGATAAAAAATTAAATTTTGAAATATGGTACGATAAAAAAAAGGCATTGATTATAAAAGTGGCTTATAAAAGAATGGGTCTATGGGAATATAGACTAAAAAAAATTCAATAATTATTTTCCCGCTACTGTCATTTGATTAATCAACAAAGTAGGAGCATTTGTTGAGTACTTCATCTCTAAATCATTTGCCAAAGTAATATTCTTAAACATTTCCTTAAAATTTCCAGCTATAGTTATTTCACTTACCGGGTAAGTTAATTCTCCATCCTCAACCATAAATCCTGACGCTCCAACTGAGTAATCTCCTGTAATAATATTGCCTCCATGGCCTATAGTCTCTGTTATATATAGAAACTTTTTTTCTGAATTTAGCAAATCCTTAAAACTTAAGGTACCGTTTTCAAAATATAAGTTTGTTGTTCCTCCAGACCTACCATTAGATTTTAAATTTAACTTTTTACCATAATAAGTATCAATTAAATAATTTTTTAAAATACCATTCTCAACTAGTTTCAAAGAATTGGTTTCAACCCCCTCGCTATCAAAGTTTTGGGAACCTAATCCTTTTTCAATTTTTGGATCATCAATGATATTAATTGAATTTGGAAAAACTTCAGAATTGATTTGATCTTTTAAAAAAGAAGTTCCTCTTGCAATAGCACTTGCACTAATTGCACTTGCTAGTGTGCTTAGTATTCCTTTAGAAATTCTTTTATCGAATATGACTCCAATTCTTTCACTCTTGATTTTTTTTGGACCTAACTTTTTTATTGCTTTGTCGGCAGCTATTTTTCCAATTTCTTCTGGCTCCATCATATCTTCCAAGAATCTTGTGCTACCAAACTCATAATCTCTTTCCATTGCACCGTTAATTCTTGATACAGCTACACATGAAGATGAAAAATTTGAGGTTTTGTATCCACCTAAAAAACCATTGCTGTTTGCGAGTATAAAATTATTTTTATTTTCGGTAAAACCAGCTTCAGTATTAATTATTTTTTCGTCCGTTGATGCTGTCTCTTCAACTTTTTTTAAAAATTCAATCTTTTTATCATTTGGATAATGTGTTTCATCATAGAGATTAAGGTCTCTTATCTCTTTAGACATTAAATCTTTATCTGGTAACGAATTATTTTCATCTGATGGAGTAATTTTTGTAGCATCAATACAACGTTCTATTAGTTTTTCTAAGTTTGATTTAGATAAATCTGATGAATTAATGCTTGATTTTTTTTTCTCTATATAAGTAGTTAAATTGACAGCAAAACTATCTGCTCTATTTGACTCGTCTAACTTTTTGTTTCTAAAACTAACATTTTCTGAGACAGAGTGAATTACTTTTACACCCACATCTGTTGCTCCTAGTTTTTTAGAGTTTTCAATACAATAAGACGCTATATCTTTTAAAAATTCCTGATCCCTTATCATTTAGATTAAAGTTTTGTTCCACCAACAGTCATCTTATTTATAAGAATTGATGGCTGAGCTACTCCTACTGGAACACCTTGTCCAGCTTTACCACATGTCCCAATACCTGGATCTAATTTCATATCATTACCAACTAATGAAACTTCTTTTAAAATTGACGGTCCATCTCCAATTAATGTAGCACCTTTGATTGGTGATCCTATTTTGCCATTATTGATTTCATATGCTTCCGTACAGTTAAAAACAAATTTTCCTGAAGTTATGTCTACTTGTCCTCCCCCAAAACTTACAGCGAAAATACCTTTATCAACTGAACTTATCATTTCATCTTGTGAATATTTACCTGACAACATCATTGTATTTCTCATTCTTGGTAAAACCACATGTTTATAACTTTCTCTTCTTCCACTACCTGTTGACTTAGTTCCCATCAGACGAGCGTTTAAACGGTCTTGCATATAGTTTTTTAAAATTCCATTTTCTATTAAAACTGTATTTTCAGTAGGCGTTCCTTCATCATCTATCGTTAAACTTCCTCTTCTTTGATGTAAGGTCCCGTCATCTACAATCGTAACTCCTTCGCTGGCTACTTGCTGCCCCATTAAACTATGAAATGCTGAAGTTTTTTTTCTATTAAAATCTCCTTCAAGACCATGTCCGATTGCTTCGTGAATTAAAATTGCTGGCCATCCAGGACCTAAAACAACTTTCATTTCTCCTGCTGGCGCTGATTTGCTTTCTAAATTGACATTTGCGATTCTAAAAGCTTCATCACAAACATCTTTCCAGCTCCCATCTTTTAGATAATCATCATAACTTTGTCTTCCTCCAACTCCATAAACACCTGTTTCTTTTTTTCCATCTTTTTCTAAAACAACGGAAACATTGAATCTGACTAGTGGTCTATCATCTTTCAAAATTTGATTATCAGATCTAATAATTTCTATTGATTTATGTTCACCTAAAAAATTTGCAGTTACTTGATTTACAATTGAGCCTTTTGATCTTAAATAGTTATTAACACTTTTCAGCAAATCTATCTTTGAATCGAAAGTCTTGCTTTCAATAGGATTAATATTTTCGTAATATTTGCTGTTAGTTTTAGGAATTTCATGGTTGTAGGTTCCTTTTTTTGACTTTAACGTATCTTTTAAATTATCGCTTGATTTTCTTAGTGACTCTTTTGAAATATCATTAGAATGAGAGTATGCAACAACTTCGCCTGTAACAGCTCTGAAACCATATCCTTGATCAGAATTATAAGTTGAACTCTTTATTTTATTATCATCTAAAACAATAGACTCAGATTTATGATTTTCTAAATATAATTCTCCGTCATCGCAATTTTTTAAGGTTTCAGTAACAATTGCTTCAGCTTGTGATGTATCTATATCTGTTTCTTTGAAGAAATTTGACATTCGAAGAATGTAGTAGTGATTATTAATATATCAACTGCTTATTTGGCACATTTGTAAAAATAAAATATTCAAATATAGTTTGATTATGAAGGTTTTTTTTAACAATTCATGCAAAATCTGCAGAGCAGAAATTAATATTTATAAAAAAGAAAACATAGAAAATTTGAATTGGATAGACATAACTAAAAATAAAAATGCTGAATTAGAAACAAAAAAAACTGATAAAGAGCTTCTAAGAAGACTTCATGTAGAACAAGATGGAAAAATCTATGTGGGTATTGATGCTTTTTTACTTATTTGGAAAAGTATTCCAAAATACAAGTTTCTTTATAAATTTTTTAAACTCCCTGTCATTTACCAGTTATTTTATGTTGGATATGAAATTGTAGCGTTCTTTTTGTATTTAAAAAATAAACACCAACTAAACTAATGTTGAATAGCGTATAAAATCTGGGTTACAAAAGATAAAAATATAAAAAAAGAGAAAAATAAAATAAAATACATAACTGTAACTGCTCTATTTCTCTTTCTCCTTAAAATAACAAATTTTTTATCATCAAGAAAAGAAATATCTCTATCACCTGGCACTGGATAATCATAACTCCATCTCCATAAAGACGAACCAAATCTTTTATCTAGTTTATTATAATAATTTACCCAGGC
The DNA here is from genome assembly GCA_902543485.1 of uncultured Pelagibacteraceae bacterium. Lineage (GTDB taxonomy): Bacteria > Pseudomonadota > Alphaproteobacteria > Pelagibacterales > Pelagibacteraceae > Pelagibacter. Next base: position 94,452 of record CACBYP010000002.1, read on the forward strand.
CAATGACCAGATAAACATTAAGAATAAAAATGTTAAAGCTAAAAAAGTTGAGAACATAAATATATTAAATTATATTAAATTTTTTTTATATGTCTATCTGGGGAAGTTTAATTGGTGGGATGATCGGTTTTTCTTTAGGAGGACCGTTTGGGATGCTATTGGGTTCCCTAATTGGTGGAAAAGTATCAAGATCGAGATCAACATTTAAATCTTTTGCGCAACCTCAACAAGTTTTTGCATTAGCTCTCATAGTTTTATCAGCTAAACTGAGTAAAGCAGACGGTCAGGTTAGTAGAGAGGAATTAATAGCGGTAAAAGATAAACTCAAAATTCCAGAACATGAATTAGATCAAGTTGGAAAAATTTTTAATAAAGCTAAAGAAGAAAGCACTGGTTACGAACCATATGCAAAACAAATAGCTCAGATCTATCAAGGAAATATAAATGTGTTGGAAGAAGTAATTAATATATTATTTTATATTGCAGAAGCTGATGGAAATATAAGTGATCAAGAATTTAGAATGATACAACATGTTTCCCAATTATTTGGTCTTAGTGATGCTCAGTTCAATGGAATAGTTGAGGGTAGAAAATCATCAGATAAACTCAATCCATATGTGGTATTAGAGAGCAAACCTGATGATAATCTTACAGATATTAGAAAAAGATATTTAAAACTAAGTAAAGAACATCATCCTGACTTACTTCTAAGTAAAGGAGTTCCTCAGGAAGTTATTGAGGAAAGTAAAAAGAAAATGAGAGCTATTAATTCAGCCTGGGATCAAATCCAAAAGCTAAAGAGTAATTAAAATTGCTCAGATTCTGTCGAGCCTTCCATTGCTGTTGTGGAGCTCTTTCCAGAACTTATTGTATTGGAAACTGCATCAAAATAAGAAGTGCCAACTTCTCGTTGATGTTTAACACTGGTATATCCGTCTTTTTCTCTAGCAAATTCATTTTGTTGTATTCTAGAGTAAGCAGTCATACCTTCCTTTTTATACTTTTCTGCAAGCTCGAAAATAGCAATATTTTGCGTATGGAAACCTGCTAAAGTTATAAATTGAAATTTATATCCCATCATTCCAATTTTAGTTTGAAATGTTGCAATCTCATCATCAGATAAATGTTTCTTCCAATTAAATGATGGAGAGCAATTATAAGCCAACATCTTTCCAGGAAATTTTGCATGTATTGCATCAGCAAACTTTTTTGCTTCTTCTAAATTAGGTGTTGCAGTTTCACACCATATTAAATCTGCGTAAGGTGCATAAGCTAACCCTCTTGAGATTGCTTGATCAATACCATCTTTTACATAATAAAAGCCTTCAGGTGATCTTTCTCCAGTTAAAAACGGTTTGTCATTTTCATCAAAATCGTTTGTTATTAGTTTCGCAGCGTTGGCATCTGTTCTTGCAAGAATAATGAGAGGAACGTCGGCAATATCAGCTGCCAATCTTGCTGCTTTTAGATTTCGGACCATGGTTCCAGTAGGAACAAGTACCTTACCGCCCATATGTCCACATTTTTTTTCACTAGCTAGTTGGTCTTCAAAATGAACTCCGGCTGCGCCAGCTTTTATAAATTTTTTTGTTAGCTCAAATACATTTAACGGCCCGCCAAATCCTGCTTCACCATCTGCAATAATTGGCAACATGTAATCAGTTCTTTCGCTGCTATTCATATCTCCATCTGCTATTTCCATATGCTGAATTTGATCAGCTCTAATTAAAGAATTATTCATAGACTCAACTAATTTAGGTGCGCTGTCGTAAGGATATAAAGATTGATCAGGATACATTTCACCAGCACTGTTTGCGTCTGCTGCAACTTGCCAACCACTTAAATAGATCGCTTTTAAACCTGCTTTTGCATGTTGAACAGCTTGATTTCCTGATAAAGAACCAAGTGTGTTTACATATGGCTCTGTATTCAACAATCTCCAGAGTTTTTGAGATTGCTGTTTACACATTGAATACTCAATTCTAATAGATCCTCTTAGCCTTTCTACTTCATCTGGCTTATAATCCCTTTGTATTCCTGCAAATCTTTTCAACTCGTACGAGATTTTCTCGGCTGACATTATTCCCCCTTTAAAAAAACTAATTCTTTTTACTTTTCGTTATATTCTTCTGTAAACTCATTCATCCCACTTGATCCCCAATCGCAGTGGTCATCTCTTAAATAAACCCCTCTGCTTCTATGCTCTTGGTGCTCTTGTTGATTTGTAGTTTGAGAACTAGTTTCAATGTTTTTTATAGTATTTTTGTCCATGTAAACTTTATAATTTACAATATTTACAAAATCCACTTAAAATGTTAAAATTCTAGTAAATACAATAAATTTTTTGTAAATAATAATTTACAAAGTTTACAAATGGTAAATGAGTCAAGTAGAATTAAACATTGGTCCAAAAATAAAAGCTTTTAGAAGACAGCTAGGTATGCAGGCAAACAAACTAGCCTCACAACTTAACATTTCACCAAGTTATTTAGCTTTAATCGAGGGTGGTAAAAGAAAAATTGACGGGGAATTACTTTTAAAAATTTGTGAGGAGTTAAGCATCAACATTAGCGATCTAACAAATAAATCAGATATCAATATGGTCAACACAATTTCAGAATTGCTTGATGATCAACTTTTTGAAGATTTGGATATAGTTGGTCCAGAGGTTAAAGATCTAGCAAATAGTAATCCAAAAATTGGTAAAGCTCTAATAAGATTAGGAGACATTTTGAAAAAAAAAGATCATGAATTGGTTAACAAAATTGAAAAACTTTCAGGAAAAATTGTTGATAATAGAAAAAACTCATTTCCTGGAGAAGTAATTTCAGATTTTTTGCAAGAAAATAGAAATTTTTTTCCAAAACTAGAGGAATTTGCAAATCAAATCTTTGAACAAATAAAACAAAATAATAGAACAAGATATATTGCTTTATGTGATTATTTAAAATCAGAGTATAAAATTGAAGTACAAGATATAATTCCTGAGGAAGGAAAACCCTTTTCAAAAATTTATGATAACAAAAATAGAAAGTTGCTATTGTCTGATTATTTGTCTTTGGAGACAAAGAAATTACATGCTGCAGCTCAAATTGCACAAGAGGGGGCAAGTGACATAATAAATTCTTATCTTGATACTTTTAATTATCCAAATGAAGAATCGAAAAAATTAACAAAAGTTGCTTTATTAAATTATTGTGGTGCAGCAATTTTAATGCCATACAAATTATTTCATTATGAATGTAAAAAACTTAAATATGATTTAGAGTTATTGCAAAATACTTTTGCAACTTCGTTCGAACAAGTCACACATAGAGTAACATGTTTGAATGATCCAAAATTACCTGGGGTTCCATTTCATTTTTTGAGAGTTGATGTAGCTGGTAATATTTCAAAAAGATTTTCATTGTCAGGTATAGAAATACCACGTTATGGTGGTGCTTGTCCTCGATGGAATGTATATTCAGCTTTTTCTAGACCTGGTGTTATACAGGCTGCAGTAAGTAAAATGACTAATGGTGAAAAGTATGTATGTATAGCAAGAACTGTTGAAAAAGGTATAGGAAGATATGGACAAAAAAAAAGTATGTTATCTATTGGACTTGGATGTGAAGCCAAATATGCAAGAGATTTTGTTTATACCGAAAACTTAGATTTGAATGATAAAAAATCAGAGATACCTGTAGGGGTTTCATGTAGAACTTGTGATAGACTCGATTGTTCTCAAAGAGCTTTTCCACCATTGCACAAAAAATTTGATGTAGACATTAATTCTAGAGGAGTATCTGTATATGTCAGTGATTAAAAAATATGTAAGTTTTATAATTATATTTTTATTTGTAAGTACAAATAATGTGTATTCAGACAATTTAAATATATTGTTTAAAGAATTGCTTAATACAAAAAATTTACAACAAGCAGAAAAGATAGAGGATCAAATTTGGAATAAATGGACAAAACACCCAAACAATGATTATCTGACGAACAAATTAGAGAACGGAACTTATTCCATGTACCATCAGCAGTATAGAATGGCATTAAAACTATTTACAGATGTGATTAATGAGGACCCAAAATGGGCGGAGGGTTGGAATAAGAGAGCAACATTACTATTTATATTGGGGGATTATGAGAAATCCTTAGATGATATTGAAAAAGTTTTAGATCTAGAGCCAAGACATTTTGGAGCATTATCAGGACGAGCGCAAATATACTTAAGTTTAAAAGAATATGAAAAAGCAGTTGATGACTTGAGAAAAGCAAAATCTATTTATCCATTAATCAAAAGTGGAGAAAATATAAAGTTAATAGAAAAAATTATCAAAGACCAACAAATTTAATTGTTCTTAGATCTTTTTTTTGCAATCAGCTGGGTTAATGAATCTACCATTAAATCTGAGGCTTTAAAAATTTCACTTGGTTTAAATTCATGTGAAATATTTTTTTCTTCATTTGTTTTATCTTCAATGACTATACCTTCATCTGGAGAATTATTTTTAATATAAATTAGTATTAACCACTCATCATCAATTGTCTCATCCCATTTTATAAATATCTCTCCAGTTTCGAATCTTCTGTCTATGCATCTCAAGATAGACATATGTTTAGTTATATATCTTTTATTAAGTTGAAAAACTAAACTATTCGCACTTCTGTAAAAGCTTTCAAGTGCAAACTCAATTTTTTGCCTAGCTAAAGTATACTCTCTTTCTCTTTGAAGTAATTTTGCTCTATCGTCTCCTTCTTGTGTTTCTACGCCTAACGCTTCAACTCGTTCTCTTATTTTTTGATCTCTTATTTGTTGATATTTTGATTTTAGTTTTTCGATACGCTCTTGTAATGCTGAATAATCCTCTCTCTTTTCTCTTAACGCTAATTTTTCTAGTTGTTCTAATTCTTTTACCTCTCTTATTCTAAACTTTTCTATTTGCTTTTCTAATTTTAATTCTTGTAAAAATTTCTTTTGCCTCTCCGCCTGCTCTTTTCTTAGTATAGCCTGTTCTTTTCTTAAGAATAATTTTATATCTTTTGCTCTTTCTCTTTCTAATTTTTGCTCTTGTTTTAACTGGATTTCTTTTTCTTTTAAAAAAGCTAACTCATCTGCTTTCTTCTGTTTTTCAATTTCGATTTTTTCCTTTTCTGCTTGCTCAATTTTCTCAAGTTTAATTTGCCTTTTTTCCTCAGCTCTTATTTCTTTAAAACGAATTAATCTAAATTCTATACTTTGAAAAAATTTTTGTATTAATTTATCAATTGCTAATAAATTAAAACTAAATTTGAAAGAAAACTTATTTTTTAAATCTTCCTCAAGTCTGACCGTTCTTGAAATAATACCCTTTTCAGTACTTGTCTTTAACTTAACCTTTTTTATTTTTTTTCTTCGATTTAATCTTTTTGTTATTTTTTTTTTTAATTTTGGTCTTTTTTTTTTTATTTTTGACTTGGATTTATTTTTTGATTTTTTAACCTTTGTTTTTAAATTTTTTTTTTTAGGTTTTTTTTTCTTTTTTTTCATTTAGAAAATACAGCTTTATCAGCTAATTTTTAATAAATATAGTCTCTAGTATTAGGAACAGATCTAATATCTTTAGTTAGCTGAAGTTGAAATACAACTTGATCTCCCCATTTAAAAGCCATTTCACAACTTGTAAGATAAAATTCCCACATCCTTAAAAATTTTTCATCAAACATTTCTAAAACTTGATCTTTTTTTGATAGAAATCTTTCTCTCCAATTTCTTAATGTGTGAGCATAGTGCATCCTTAAAATCTCTATATCTGTAGCTATAAGTCCAGAATCCTCTATTGGCCTAGCTATTTCGCTTAAACTAGGGGTATATCCACCAGGAAATATATATTTTGTTATCCAAGGCTGTGGGTCTCTAGGTGGTAGATTTGATCCAATTGTGTGTATCAAAGCTACTCCATCCTTTTTTAACATTTGAGACACTCTATTAAAATAGGTTTGATAGAATTTTTTTCCAACATGTTCAAACATTCCAACACTAACTATCCTATCAAATTTTTCATTCAATTGTCTGTAATCTATTAATTTAAATTCAACTTGATTATCTAAATTTAATTCTTTTGCTTTTTCTTGGCTATATTTTAATTGATTTTCTGAAAGTGTAATTCCGGTAACTGAAGCTTTTGTTTTTTTTGCAATGTCAATTGCAAGTGTTCCCCAACCAGATCCAATATCTAAAACTTTTTGGTTAGGTTGTATATGAAGTTTTTTAATTATGTGATCAATTTTATTTTCTTGAGCAGTTTCCAAGGTATCATTCTCATTTTTGAAGTATGCACATGAATATTGTCTTTTTTTATCAAGAAACAAATCATATAATTTTTCTGAAATATCATAATGGTGTGCAACATTTTGTTTAGATTTAACAATTTTATTAAAACTTGTTAAATATTTTAAAGTTCCCTTTATTTTATTTAATGTCTTTCCATAAATATTAATATCTGATCTTCCAATATTTTTAAAAGCTATATCAAGAAATTCCATCAAGGTTCCATTCTTTAATCTTAAAGAGCCATTGGTATATGCTTCACCAAAATATAAATCAGGATGGAAAAGTAATTTTTTATGCAAACTTTTGTCTAACAATTGTAATTCTATAGGAATTTCTTTCAAAGGCTTTCCTATAACATATCTGTTAGAATTATAATCTATTAAGATAAAGCCATCTTTTTTGAATAAATCATTTAAAAAATTTATAAGTTTCATTATGCTGCTTTTAAGTGCTTAAAGTCAAAATCAAGCTTTTGAAGTTCATCTAAAAATATTTTTTTTTCGCTTTCATTTAATAGCTTTAATGGTGGAATTAAATTCTGGTAGTCCTGATCAATTTGCGCCATAAAAGTATGTAATCCAGAGATTAAATTAAATTTATCGAAAATGCTTCTTACTAAACATAACTTTTCGTTTGAAGATTGATCTGATCCATTTTGAAATTTATCGTAAACATCTCTTGCTAAAACTGAAGTAACATTTGTTGTTGCTGTAATTATTCCAGAGCAACCTAATTCAAGTCCTTTCAATAATTTTGACTCTGAACCTGGCATTACTGAAAAATTATCTATTTTCAAATTTTCATACAAATTATAAGAACTGTCTTTTACTCCAACTATTTGACTTGGAAATTTTTTTACTAGCTCTTCAACACAATCAATACTAAATTTATATCCTGAGAGTTTTTCGAAATTATATAAAATTATTTTACATTCATTAATTTCATCTATTATTCTTGAGTAAAAATTAATCACATCGTGATCGCTATACTTATAATAGGCAGGGGGCATAACTAAAAATTTATTAAACCCATTTGATTTGGCTATTTTTATCAAATTAATATTGTCAACTAGCGAATTAAGACCAGTTCCAATTATAAATTTATCCCTATAATTACTTTTTGGTAACAAATTGATTAATTGAATTTTTTCCGAAAGAGATATGAGTTGTGATTGTCCAGTACTTCCAAAAAAAACTACTCCGTGGCAACCTTTCTCGATTAAATTTTCTGCATATTTAATCGTTTTTTCAATATTTAGCGCCAAATTTTTGTCTAATACTGACAGTGTAGCTGCATATATTCCATTAATCATAACTTAATTATATGACTATAATTATAGAATAGATTTAAGAAAAAAATAATAAAAAAATATATTCTAAATACGTATGAAAGTTTGTGTTTATCTTAGCTATATAGGTCTTGGAGCAAATTTGTTACATCTAAGTTATGTGCATCAATTATCTGAAAAGTTTGGGCCTATAACAATTTTTACATTATGTAAGAATTTATCGGATGCATTGGAGGATGATCCTAAAATTAAAGAAGTCATAATAATAGATAAAAAATATAATAAATTTAAAAATATATTTAGTTTTTCATCAGAATTAAAAAAATACAATTTTGATAAAATATTTATTTATTATCCAAGTCCTAGAATATTCATCGCGTGTAAGTTAGCTGGAATAAAAGATATTTATCACTATCCTTTATTTAAAAAGAAAAATCTTCATTTAATCAACGCAGCACAAAAGTTTACTGCAAATGTATTAAACATAGAGAAATGTCAAACATACACAAAAATTCAAATAAATGAAAATAAACTCAAAAGTGTCTCAACTTATTTTGATAAATCAAAATTTAACATTGTAATAGGAGCTGGATCTTCAGGTCCAACAACAAAATGGGGCACTGATAATTACTCAAATCTAATAAATGATTTAAATAAACTAAATAAATTTAATTTTTTTATTTTGTGTGGTCCTAATGAAAAATTAATTGCCCAAGAAATAATGGATAAGGTTGAAGGAGATAATATTACAGATCTTAGTAACAAAAATATCTCAGAAGTAATACCATTTATAGCTTCTGCAGATATGTATGTGGGAAATGATTCATTTGGTTCACATATTTCATCACAATCTGGCAAACCAAGCCTTGTAATTTTACTGGACTCTCCAAAAGCATATACAGATTATACTCCTAATCATATTAGAATTATTCCTGAAGGTTATGATATTAATAATATAACACATGGAAGTGAAATTGATCCAAATTTAATTAAGGTCGAACAAGTGTACAAATCAATACTAAGTTATACTTAAACAACCGATTTTAAGACTGTGTCTTTGGCTTGGTTCACTAAAGTAGCAATATTATTTAATTCTGGACTTCTATCTGGATGAATTTTTTTCATTATTTTTTTATAAGAATTCATCACTTCATCTTTTGTATATTTTTTTTTGGGATCTAAATTTAAAATTCTATATGCCTCATCTAAACTCATATTCTGAGATGACATATTTTGATTGAATTGATTAAAATTAAATCTGCCAGAATTTTTTAGAACTCTAAAAAGCCCCCATAATCTAAATAGCTGAAATAAAGAAATGCCAGCTTTTGTTTTAATTAAAGGCAAAATAGCCAACATAAATGGTAAGGAAAATATATATCTTCCTGCATATGCCATTATTACCGCTAACAATATTGAGGAAATTATAATAAATGTTCTTACAAATTTTGATATTTTTTTTGTTGAAGTTTTGGCAAACCAATTAAGTAAAATATAAAGAACTATAAAGATTATTAGTATTGCAAAAAAAATATTCATAAATTAATTAAATTTAAATGAAAATACCACAGCTTAAAAAAAAACCAGAATTAAAATCTTGTCACAACGTAACCTGGGAAGACAATTATAGTTGGATACATCAAGAAAATATACTCGAAGTATTGAAAGATAGTTCAAAATTGTTACCAGATGTGAGAAAATATCTTGAAGATGAAAATGATTATTTTAGTCATCAAATGTCAGATACAAAAGAAATTCAAAAAGTTTTATTCGATGAGATTAAAGGAAGAATTAAACTTGATGATGAGTCTCTTCCGTTTAAGGATGTAAGATACAGTTACTGGACAAAAACAACAACAAAAGGAAATTATTCTATAAAGTTAAGAAAAAAAATTGATTCAGAAGAAATAGAAGAAATTTGGAATGGCGATTTAGAAAAAGAAAAGCTTAATACAGAATATTTTGGGCTTGGAGACTTAGAAGTTAGCTATAATGATAAATTACTAGCTTATTCATTAGATTTAAAAGGATCTGAATATTACACCATACATATAAGAGATATTAAAAGTCGAGAGCAAGTTGGCGAAAAAATTGAAAATACTAGTGGTGGAATAACATTTAGCTTAGATGACAAATATATTTTTTACTCAAAACTTGATGACAATCACAGACCGAGAGAAATTTACAGGCATGAAATTGGAACTCCTACTATTAAAGATATTCTTATTTTTAAAGAAGAAAGTGAAGCATTTACTGTAGGAATAGGTCTTAGCTCTGATGAAAAATATTTTTTTATTACTTCATCTGATCATAATACCTCGGAACAGTATTATTTTAAAGCAGATGAAATAATTCCCAAACCAAAAATAATTGATAAAAGAAAAAGAGGGATAATATATTCTGTTAATTCATGGAATGGTAATTTTTACAAGCATACAAATGAAGATGCGGAAGATTTTAAGATTGAAAAAACAAATGATTTAGAAAGAAAGGAATGGGAAACATTTATACCTGCACGAGAAGAGGTTTTAATTGGTGGATTAATTTTCTTAAATAATTGGATTATAAGATCTGAAACTTCTAATGCATTATCGAAATTAATATTAAGAAATCCAAAAAATAATGAAGAAGAAGAAATATTTTTTTCAGATGAAAAAGTTATAGTACCTGGTGTTTCGTTAACCCAAAGAAATAGAAACACTGATACCGTTTATTTATCATATTCATCACCAAAAACTCCTGGAAAGACTTACCTATACAATCTTAAAACAAAGGAGAAAAAATTAGTTAAAGAACAAGAGATTCCTAGTGGCCACAATTCTGATGACTACATAGTTGAAAGATTAGAGTGTGCCTCTCATGATGGAAGAATGGTTCCTATTACCATAACAAGACATAAAAAAACTAAATTAGATGGATCTGCAAAGTTATTATTATATGGATACGGATCATACGGAAGTTCTATGTCACCAAGTTTTTCCTCAACCAGAATAAGTTTAATTGAGCGAGATATTATATGGGTAACTTCTCATATTAGAGGTGGTATGGAAAAAGGAATGAAATGGTGGAAAGAGGGAAAATTATTAAACAAGAAAAATACATTTGAAGATTACATTGCTTCTGCAAAATTTTTAATTGAAAAAAAGTTTACGTCTAAAGGTAATATTATTGGAATGGGTGGATCTGCTGGAGGTCTTTTAATGGGAGCCGTTGTTAACCAAGCGCCTGATTTATTTTTGGGTATTGTTATGGCTGTTCCTTTCGTTGACTCGTTGACCACGAACTTAGACCATTCGTTACCATTAACAGTCGGCGAATTTGATGAATTTGGAAATGCTAAAGATAAAAAAGAACACTTTGATTACATATTTTCATATGCACCTTATAACAATATTAAAAAGATGGATTACCCAAACATTTTGATAACAACAAGTCTAAGTGATAACAGGGTATTATTTGATGAGCCAGCAAAATTTACTGCAAAATTAAGGGATTACAAAACGGATAACAATTTACTTTTATTAAAAACAGAAATGAATGCAGGTCATGGAGGAAAATCTGGAAGAGATGGAGCAATTGAGGAGATTGCAGTTGACTACGCATTCGCTTTGAAAATAGCTGGAAAATTAAAAACTTGATCTTGAAATATCAAAATTAATTACCATATATACCAAGTTAGTCGCCTAATGGGGCTAGCAATAAATAAACTTGCTTAATTAAAGGAGGATAATATGACAAGTAAGGATCTATCAATTTTCAACTCACTTCGGCCTTTCTCAATTGGTTTTGACGATATGTTTGACCAATTCGAGAGCATGTTGGGCAATGGTGGTTTAAGTATGCAATCAAACTACCCGCCGTACAACATAAGAAGGACTGGCAAAGATAACTACTCAATTGAAGTTGCTTTAGCTGGTTTTAGCAAAAAAGATGTTGAGGTAGAGTTTGAAGATAATCTATTAACTGTAAGAACTAAACAAGTTGATAGAAGTGAAAATAAAAACCAAGATGGAGAGATAATCCACAAAGGTATATCGCAAAGACAATTTGCGAGATCATTTACAATTGCTGATGATGTAAAAGTGAATGGTGCAGAGTTAAAAGATGGTCTTTTAACAATTGCATGTGAAAGGATTATTCCAGACCATAAAAAAAAGAAACTTATTGAAATTAAATAAGTACCTTGCTTGTGGGGCTAGTCCCCACAAGACTAAATGCATCCGCTAGAACTAAATCCGATAATAACCCCTGATGCATTCACCTCAAATTTTCTTTCGCAAGGAATTCCATATTTTTTTGTTTTGTAGATAAGCATTTCATTTCCGAGTTCATTGACAAAATCTTCTGAAGGTGAGCCTAATTCTAATCTCATCTCATTAACTTCTTTTCCAACGAATTGACCAAATTTTTCATTCTCTTTTTCAGCCACTTCATCAGATTTCTTTTTAATTGTCTGGCATCCAGTTAAAAAAATTATTGTTAATGTGATAAACAGAGCAATAAATTTTTTTGATAAAGTATTATTTTTAAAAGCAATAATCATTAATACATACCTAAAGTTGAATTATGTTAACAATTTGTTCAAAACTTTCATTAAATTGTTTGAATTTAATACAAATTTGAAAAGATAGGAAATTTTAAAGATTATTAAGTTATTGATTTATTATATTAAAGAAATGTTATGGCAACAGACTTAAGAATATCAAATATATCAAAAATATATCCAGGGTGTATAGCTAATGATAATGTATCTCTTCAATTTAAAAGTGGAAAAATATACGCGCTATTAGGAGAGAACGGAGCTGGAAAATCTACATTAGTAAAAATTTTGTCTGGTGTAATAAGCCCAGATAATGGTGAGGTTTTTTTAAATGAAAAAAATTTAAAATTAAGCTCTCCACTCGACGCCAAAAAAAATAAAATTGGAATGGTTTTTCAGCATTTCAATTTATTTGAAACTTTATCAGTATTTGAAAACTTAAGTATAGATGCAACTGAAGATAACAAAAGTTTAAGGGTAAGAATAAACGAAATATTTAAAAAATATAACTTTAGTATTGACCTTGATATTCCTGTATTAAATTTATCAGCAGGACAAAAGCAAAAAGTTGAGATTATAAGATGTCTTTTAAGAAGCCCAAAAGTTCTAATCATGGACGAGCCTACATCTGTTTTGACTGAGCAAGAAACAGAGGAATTATTTATATCTTTAAAAAAATTCTGTGATGAAGGAATATTAATTATTTACATTACCCACAAACTAAAAGAAGTTTTGTCTTTATGCGATGAAGTTGCAGTAATGCGAAAAGGTAAGGTCGTATCTGTTAGCCAAACACAAAATGAAAAAGTTGAAACTCTCGCAAATAAGATGGTTGGTCAAAAACTAGCGAAAATTAAGAAAAAAATTAATATTTCCAAAAATAAAGATGAGATATTTAAAGTAAAACATTTAAATTTTTATAGCGATGATCCTTTTGAAACAAATTTAGTTAATCTTAATTTTTCTGTGAAGAAAGGAGAATGTTTAGGTATAGCAGGTATTTCTGGCAATGGTCAAAACGAACTCTTTCAAATTTTGAGTGGAGAAATAATTACACCTAATACATCAATCATTTTTCGAAATAAAGAAATTGCTAAACTAAATCCAAAGCAACGACGAGAGTATTTAATGGCTTTTTCTCCTGAAGATAGAATATCTCAAGCAGCTGTACCTGAATTAAAAATATATGAAAATGTAGCTTTAAATAATTTCAAGGCATCAAATTTTTTTGAAAAAGGTTTGGTAAATGAAAGAAAAATTAAGGATCATTCAAAGAAAATACTATCTGACTTCTCGGTAAATACAGACAATGTTGAATTAAAAAGTCAATTTCTATCGGGTGGAAATTTACAAAAACTTATTTTAGGGAGAGAATTAATTACAGCTCCAGAATTATTAATTTGTTACAATCCAACATGGGGGCTCGATGTGGGTGCAATCAATTATATTCATGAAACACTTATAAAAATTAATGATCAAGAAAAATCAACGATTTTAATTTCTACAGATACGGAGGAGTTATTAAAACTCAGTGATAGAATTGCAGTTATTTACAAAGGCAAGCTTTCAAAAATAATGTCTTCAGAGGAAGTCACTCCAGAAAAATTAGGAGTTCTAATGGGAGGAGGTTCCATTGATTAAAATTGAAAAAAGAAATGACGTGCCAATGGCATTATATTTTTTTACACCTTTTATTGCAATCATACTTACAATTTTAGGTGGTGGTATAATTTTTTATATTTTAGGTTTTAATCCAATAGAAGCACTTAAATTTTACTTTATAACTCCAATTTCAAATTTATATGGATTCAGTGAATTGCTACTCAAAGCAACCCCTCTTTGCTTAATTGCTATTGGTTTATCATATTGTTTTAAAAGTAATAATTGGAATATTGGTGCAGAAGGACAATTAACGTTTGGTGCGATTGTAGGAGGAGGAGTTGCTCTTTTATTTTATAATCAAGAAGGTTTTTATATACTGCCTTTAGTTATACTTGCTGGAGCAATTGGGGGAATGATCTTTGCACTTATCCCAGCAATCCTTAAAACATATTTTAATACAAACGAGATTTTAGTTAGTCTTATGTTGGTTTACGTTTCAAAGCTAATCTTAGATTACTTAGTAGTTGGGCCATGGAGTAATCCTGAAGGTTTTAATTTTCCTGAAACAAGACAATTTAGTGACTCATCTAGAATGCCATTATTATTTGAGGGTTTGAGAATTCATGCTGGTATTTTTTTAGCTCTCGCAGCAGTTATGCTGAGTTGGTTTATTCTTTATAAAACCTATTTAGGCTTTCAGATTAAAGTATCTGGTCTAAGTTTAAAAACTGCTAAGTATGCTGGGTTTAAAGGAAAAACTATGATTTTGGTTGTTTTTATGATTAGTGGTGCTTGTGCGGGATTAGCTGGAGTTGGTGAAATTACTGGACCTATTGGACAGCTGCATAGAATGATATCCCCCGATTACGGTTTTACAGCAATTATTGTTGCTTTTTTAGGTCGTCTTAATCCTTTTGGCATAATTTTTGCATCTTTGGTTGTTGCATTGACATACTTAGGTGCTGAAACGGCTCAAATTTTTTTACAAATACCAAAATATACCGGCCAAGTCTTTCAGGGTATGATCTTATTTTTTTTACTCGCATCTGATTATTTGCTTATTTTCAAAGTTAAAATTTTAAGTTTAAAAAAAAATGAGCTTAGACATTAGTTTTATAGGAATTCTGATAGGATCGATAATGGCGTCATCAGTGCCATTAATACTTGCTGCTTCAGGTGAATTGATTACTGAAAGATCGGGCGTTTTAAATTTAGGTGTCGAAGGAATGATGATAATCGGAGCAATATCTGGTTTTGCTTTAATGGTAATAACAGACAACCTATTTATAGCAATCGTAGGCTCTATGTTATCAGGAGTTATAATTTCATTAATATTTGGATTTTTAACACAATCTCTTCTTACAAACCATGTTGCAACAGGTTTGGCATTAACTATTTTTGGCATTGGTTTATCCGCAATGTTAGGAAAAAATTTTGTTGGTATCCCTGGAAAAGAATTTCCAATTTTATTTTCAAGTTTAAGAGAAAGTATTCCGTTTTTTGGTCCAATATTATTTGGACACTCTATAGTTTTATATTTTGCTTTTGCTTTACCATTTTTAACTAATTATTTTTTGAAAAAAACTAAATTAGGTTTAATTGTTAGAGCTGTTGGTGATTCGCCTGTTTCCGCATCTAATCAAGGTATAAATGTTATTGTAGTTAGATACTGTTGTATTCTTTATGGAGGAGCTATGTGTGGCTTATCAGGTGCATATCTATCTTTAATATACACTCCACAGTGGATTGAAAATATGACAGCTGGAAGAGGATGGATAGCTTTAGCTTTAGTTGTATTTGCAACCTGGAGTCCTATAAAAGTTTTAATTGGTGCTTTAATTTTTGGTGGGATTACAATTCTACAATTACATATGCAAGCAATTGGGTTTAGAATACCAGTTCAATTTTTAAGTGCATTACCTTATCTGATGACAATAATAGTTTTAGTTGTAATCTCTCGTGACAGTAGAAAAATAAAACTGAATACCCCAACCTCCTTAGGAAGAATATTCTATAAGGAAAAGTAATGTTAGCTATTCGAAAATAATTATTTTTTTTTTTTGAATTTTGATTAACTTAAAGCTTCACAAAAAAATTTAGAGGGGAAATTCAAAATGTATAAAAACTTTTTTAGATATTTAATTTCTGCAATTTTTCTACTTGGGTTTAGTGTAAACTCAAATGCGGATTTTAAAGTTGGTTTTGTCTATGTTGGCCCAACTGGTGACCATGGATGGACATTTCAACATCACGAAGGTAGAAACGCTGTAGAGGCAGCTGGAATAAAAACAACATTTGTTGAAAGTGTTCCAGAAGGTGCTGATGCAGAAAGAGTAATAAGACAACTGGCTCAATCTGGCCACGACTTAATTTTTACAACTAGTTTTGGATATATGGATCCAACTAACAAAGTTGCAAAAGACTTTCCAAACGTAAAATTTGAACACGCAACAGGTTATAAAAGAGAGCACTCAAATGTTTCTACTTATTCTGCAAGATTTTACGAAGGAAGAACTCTTTTAGGCCATATTGCTGGAAAAATGACCAAAACTAACACGATTGGCTATATTGCATCTTTTCCAATTCCTGAAGTAATAAGAGGAATTAATGCAATGACTCTTGCTGCACAAAAGGTCAATCCAAATATTAAAACTAAGATTGTATGGGTGTTTACTTGGTACGATCCAGGTAAAGAAGCTGAAGCAGCGCAAGCTTTAATCGATCAAGGTGCAGATGTAATTATGCAACATACAGATAGTACAGCACCAGTTCAAACAGCGGAGAAAGCAGGTGTATGGTCATTTGGTCAAGCAAGTGACATGCAAAGATTTGCTCCTAAATCAATTTTGACTTCTATTATTGATGATTGGGCACCATATTATGTTGAAAGAGCTATTGCTGCAAGAGACGGCACATGGAATCAACAAGACACATGGCATGGATTAAAGGAAGGTATGGTGGCTATGGGACCATATAATTCTGCAATGGGTGCTGACTTAGTTAAAGAAGTAGAGCAGCTTCAAAAAGATCTAGCATCAGGAAAAGTTCATTCGTTCACAGGTCCTATATATGACCAAAAAGGTAATATATTAGTTGCAGAAGGGAAAGTTGCTGATGATGGAATGTTAGCTGGAATGAGTGTTTATGTAAAAGGTGTTGAAGGAGATATTCCAAAATAATTTTTAAAAAAAAATTAAAAAAGGCCAACTTATATAGTTGGCCTTTTTTTTTATGAATGTTTTTTCTTTAAACCATTAATATCTATTTCATCATAATATTCTGAAGGTTGAACTATCCAAGGATCTCCATCTAGTAAAATTGGACAAAAATCTGGAGTAAAAGAAGAGGATTTTTTTTTCCAAAGACAAGCTGTTTTTATTTCTTGAATATGGTTTTTCACTGGAGCATAATTTTTTAACCATTTAATACTTTCATTTAATGTAAGTCCAGTATCGGATAAATCATCAACTAATAAAACATTTTTAAAGTCTTCATTTTTAGCTATTGAGCTTATATCTCTTGCAAAAATAAGTTCGCCCTGTTTATTTTCTACAGTTTCTCCAGAATAACTTTGAATAACAACATAAGCAGTGGGCAATTTAAATATTCTTGATAGCATATCAATTATAGGTGCTGCACCCCTCATTATTCCGACTAAAACAGATGGTTTGTAATTTTTTTCAATTGTAAGGGCTAACTTTTCAACTGCTAATTTATAATCTTCATAATTGATTATTAATTTTTCTGGCATAAAATTTGGTAACATAAAAAAAAAAAATTAAAAAGGAGAATTATGAAAGGTTACTGGATTGCAACTTACAGTGAAATTAAAGACCCTGAAAGAATGAAAAAATATGCAGATAAAGCAAAGGAAGCTGTATTAAAACATTCTGGAAAAATTTTAGCTCGAAGTGCTAATAACATTGCACTTGAGGGTAGAGAAATGGTTAGAATAGCACTTGCAGAGTTCCCAGACGTGGAAACTGCTAAAAAATGCTACGATTCTGAAGAATATGTTGAGGCAAGAACATATCTTAAAGATAATGTAATTAGAGAACATATGATATTTGAAGGAATGGAATAACTTAGAAATGGGGCAAATATGAAGACATATTGGGTGAGTTTGTATACAGAGATTTCAAACCAAGATAACCTAAAAAAATATGGTGAAAATGCAATACCAGTTATAAAAAAATTTGGTGGTACTCCTGTAGTTAGAGGAGGCAAACTAAAATATTATAGTGGTGACAAAATATTAAGGACTGTCATTTGGGAATTTCCCAGTTATGACATGGCCATATCTTGTCATGACTCAGAAGATTATTTAAAAGCTTGGTCTTATGCAGAACAAACTACAAAAAGACATATGTTTATTGTGGAGGGTACTAATACTGAATAGTATCATCATCAATTGAACGCCACAAATACCAAGTGGCAACAGAGCAGTATGGAGAAAATCTTTTTTGAAGCTTTTTTACAAAAATTTCAGGTGGAAAATATTTTTTTTTATAGTTGTTTGATATTGCTCTTAATAAGCCAATATCCTGAACTGGCCAGATATTAGACCTATTATAAGTAAATAACAAAATCATCTCTGCTGACCATCTTCCAATTTGTCTTAAAGTTGATAGGTATATAATTGCTTCTTCATCGCTCATTTTCGAAATTAATCTTGGGTTAAAACTTTTATCTTTAAATTTTTGAGACATTTCCAAGATACCCCTTATTTTTTGACGACTAAGACCGCATTTTTTAAGTTGTGATGTTTTAAGCTTTGAAACAATTTTTGGATTAATTTTTTTTTTACATGCCAATTCAAATTTTTTGAAGACAGAGTCTGCAGCAGCAACACTTATTTGTTGTCCTATTATACTTTTGCATAAAGAATAAAAGACATCTTTTCTAGTAGTTAAATTATTATCTTTATATTTTTTAATCAATGATCTCATAATACTATCTTTTTTTGAAAGATATATTCTAGCTTTTTTCCAATATGTCGGTGCCTTACTCATTTCTACTTACCGTTACTTGTTTATTTAAATATATTTCTCTTCGAAATATAATGATTGATGATATTATTACCAGTGAAGCACCCATCAATGTTTTAATTGTGGGAATTTCATCCCAAATAAAATATCCAAAAGATATTGCAAATATTAATCCTAAATATTTAAGAGGTGTAACCAGAGAAACCTCGGATAATTTATATGATTGACTTAATAATAAATTAGCTGTTCCTCCCAACAAGCCAATTGTACATAATAGTAAGAAATCATTGAAAGTTGGCATGATCCACCCAAATGGTATTGATAAAACTCCAACAATTGTAATTGCAAAAGAAAAAAAGAATGAGATCAACCAGACTGGTTCTGTGGATGAAAGTTTTCTAATTGTAATTGCAACGTAAGACATTCCAATACAAAAGATTATTGGAAATAAATAATAAATATTTAAGCTAGAAAATCCTGGTTGGGTAATTACTAAAACACCAATAAAACCAACAAATACTGCAGCCCATCTATATACTCCTACTTTCTCACTTAGTAAAAATATTGATAGTAAAGTTGTAAATATAGGTGCAGCAAATGAAATACTTGTCACTGTTGCAAGTGGTAGGTTTCTTAGTGCCAAAAATATTGCAGCTAAAGCTATCAGTCCTGAACAACATCTAATTAAATGTAATCCTGGTCTATTTGTTTTGTAAAAATCTCTAAATCTTGTCTTAGGAACTAAAAAAATTATTGGCAAAATACCAAATAGACCTCTAAAGAACATTACCTGTCCAATTGGATAATCTGATGACCACTTGACTATTACATCCATAAATGAAAAGGCACATATTGATAAAAACATGTAAAAAAAGCCTAATTGATTTTTGGAAAGCATGATAATAACTTTAGATTAATTAAAATTTTTAGCAATGGAAATAGCAACTTTAGCACTTGGATGTTTTTGGGGACCCGAAATAAAATTTAGCAAGTTAGATGGAGTAATAAATACAGAGGTTGGATATTGTGGAGGTAATACTGAGAAGACATCTTATAAAGAAGTATGTTATGGTGACACCAATCATGCAGAAGTAGTTAAAGTTGAATTTGACAATACTAAAATTTCTTATGAGGAAATAATAAGAAACTTTTTTGAATTTCATGATCCAACTACTTTAAACCGGCAAGGTCCAGATGTAGGTACTCAGTATAGAAGTGAAATATTTGTTCATGATGAAAATCAAAATAAAATCGCTAACAAAGTATTGAAAGAAATTAATGAAAAATTTAAGGGTAAAATCGTTACCAAAATATCGAAATCAAAAAATTATAACAAAGCCGAAGATTATCATCAGAAATATTTGGAAAAAAGTTTCTAATGTCACTTATATCGACTGAGTGGCTAGAAAAAAATCTCTCAAATGTAAAAATAGTTGATGGCTCTTGGCATATGCCTGCAACAAATAGAAGTGGTAAAGAAGAATTTAATAAAGAGCATATACCAAATGCAATTTTTTTTGATATCGACAAAAATTGTAATAAATCAACCGACTTACCACATATGTTAACGGACATTAGTTCGTGGGAAAATATACTATCATCTATGGGCATATCCAACGAAGACGAAATTGTGATTTATGATAATTCTGATGTTTTAAGTGCTTGTAGAGTATGGTTTAATTTAATTTACTTTGGCCATGATAAAAAGAAAGTACATGTTTTAGATGGAGGTTTTAATAAATGGAAAAAAGAAAAAAGAATAACTTCTGCTAATAATATAATTATTCAAACAACTAGCTATAAAGCAAAAGAAAATAATGGAATGGTTAAGAGCAAAGATCAGATTGACCAAAATATAATTAAAAAAAAATTTGATTTAGTTGATGCGAGAAGTAAAGATCGTTTTAATGGCACAACTCCAGACCCAAGAAAAAATGTAAGAAGTGGTTCAATACCTAATTCAATTTGCTTACCGTTTAAAACCCTTATCAATGACGATTTTACTTTTAAAAGTAAATCTGAAATTTTTTCTTATTTTAAAGATTTATCTTTAAATGACCCAGTAAATGTAGTGTTTTCGTGCGGTTCTGGGATCACAGCATGTGTTTTGGCACTTGCATATTCTCAAGTAAATAATAAGTATCTTCCAGTCATTTATGATGGTTCATGGGCTGAATATGGTAAAATATAAAATATGAAAAGATCAACAAAAATTATAAGCATAATAATAATTTTCTTTTTAATTATAGCTACAGTGATTGTTGGTAGAACAATGATTGGAAATCATTTTAAGAAGAAATTTAGTAAAAGACCACCTCCAGGAATAATTGTTACTGCAGCTGAAAATAGAGTTTTTGAAAATTTAATAAGCACATACGGAACAGCAAGACCATTTAAAACACAATCCTATAAAATTGAAAAGTATGAAATACTTAAACCTATCAACTTTAATCAAAAAGTAAAAAAAGGTGATGTAATTGCAGAACTTAAAAATAGAAAAATTACTGCTCAGTTTGATGGAACAATTGGAAAAAGAGAATTTTCAGAAGACATCGAAGTTTCAAAATCTTCAATCTTAGTTAATCTCGAAAATACCAGTATTATCTATTGTGATGTAGATATACCTGAAATGTTTGTACCATTTATTAAGGTTGGTTTACCTGTTGATATAAAATTTTCTGGATACAAAGATAAAACATATAAAGGTCAAGTTGACTCGTTAGCTAGTCGAATTAGTGAGGATACTAGATCATTACCAACAAGGATAAAA
Organism: uncultured Pelagibacteraceae bacterium; assembly: GCA_902543485.1. Lineage (GTDB taxonomy): Bacteria > Pseudomonadota > Alphaproteobacteria > Pelagibacterales > Pelagibacteraceae > Pelagibacter. The sequence continues at coordinate 115,938 of CACBYP010000002.1, forward strand.
ATGGACAATACATCTGGTGAAATTTTGCCTGGCTCATTTTTAGAAATTTCAATAAAATATGATACAAGAGAAAGCTTAAGTATCCCAGATACCAGCACAATAGTGGAAGGTGATAATATATTTATCTATAAAGTTGACGAAAAAAATAAAGTATTAAAAACAAATATTGATACTGGCGATAGATACCTGGGTTTTGTTGAAGTTTTAAATGGTCTAAAGGTTGGTGACAAAGTTGTTGCTGAGGGTACAAAAAAAGTCAGACCAAATTTAATAATAAGACCTATAAAAAAGGGTGCTAAAGTAGCTAATCAAAACAAATCTAGTTGGGGTGGAAAAAAGAAAAAAGATACTAAAGAAAACAAGAATGGTATGTTTGCGTGGTTACAAAAATTAAATATATTTAAAAAGTCTGACTCTGAAAAACAAGAAAATAAAAAATAATTAATACATGTATATAACTGAAGTTAGTATTAAAAGACCTGTCGTTGCATGGGTAATGTCAATGATACTAATTATTTTTGGAATTTTTGTATTTTGGGAATTACCTGTTAGGGAATTACCAGATGGTATTCAGCCTCCAGTGGTACAGGTACAAACCGATTATAAATCTGCTTCAGCTGAAATTGTTGATGAAGAGATAACACAAAAAATAGAAGATGTTATAGGAGGAGCGGAAGGAATTAAGAACATTGATTCTAGTTCGCTTAATGGAAGAAGTAGAATAAATATTTATTTTAATACAGATATAGATTTAGATGATGCAGCAAATGACATAAGAGAAAGGGTATCAAGAGTTGCGGACAATTTGCCAGATCAAGCAAACCCGCCTCAAATTTTGAAACAAGCAGCAGGTTTTACAACTACAATGTGGGTTGCACTATCGTCACCAACTTGGAATGATTTAGATTTGGGTGACTATGCTGAAAGATATCTTATAGATGCCTTTTCGAGTGTACCAAATGTTGGTAGAATTTTAGTCGGTGGATTAAGAGAGCTAAGTGTAAGAGTTTGGGTAGATCCTATCAAGTTAGCAGCCAATAATCTTACTATTCAGGAAGTCGAGAGAGCATTAAGAAATGAAAATATAAACATCCCCGCTGGAACTTTGGAAGCTAGTAACAAAGATTTAACTCTTAATATTGATAAGTCTTACTCCAACATTGAAACAATCAAACAGCTTCCTCTTAAGAAAAACAAAGATAAAGTTACAACCCTTTCTGATATTGCAAATGTTGAGCTTGGTCCAGTTTCTGAGAAAACTTTATTTAAAGCTCAAAGAAAAAATGCAGCCAATTTAAAAACAGTTGGGATTGGAATATACGCAAAAAGTGGAGCATCAACTGTTGAACTTTCAAATCAAATTAAAGAGAAAATAAATGTTTTAAATCAATCTTTACCAGATGGTTTAAAGTTAGAAATAGCATTTAATAGAGCAACTTACGTAGGAACTGCAATACAGGAAGTTTATAAGAGTTTAATCATTGCTTTTATTTTGGTCGTGGTAATAATTTACTTGTTTTTAGGAAACTTAAAAGCTGTAATTGTACCAGCTGTAGCTTTGCCAGTAAGTTTAATTGGTTCGTTTTTAGGTTTATATATATTTGATCTTTCTATAAATATATTTGTTCTCCTAAGTTTTATATTAGCAATTGGAATAATAACTGATGATTCTGTAATAATGACAGATGCAATTTATACAAGAATTGAAAAAGGAGAAACGCCACTTGTAGCTGCTTATAAAGGCTCGAGACAAATAACATTTGCGATAATAGCTACAACTTTAATCTTAGTTGCAGTTTTTTTACCTTTAATTTTTATTGAGGGTATAGCTGGCACCTTGTTTAAGGAAACTGCAATAGCATTATCTTTCTCAATAGTTGTTTCTTCATTTGTGGCTTTAACACTTTCACCAATGTTAGGAAGTAAGTTTTTAAATAAAAAAGAAAAAATTAATTTTTTTGTAAAAAAATTCAATAATGGATTTAAATCTTTTACAGAATTTTATACCGACACCTTAAAATTTTGGATTAATAAACAGAAAACAATTTCGATATTTATAATTCTATTAATTTCAGCTTCAGTTTATTTATTTAACTTTACTAAAAAAGAATTGATACCATTAGAAGACAGAGGGGCTTATTTAATAATTGGTTCTACAGATGAAGGAAGTTCATTCGAGTACACACAAGAAAAAGCCCAAATAATTGAGGGAAGAATATTAAAATTGTTACAAGCAGAAGACAGCCCTTACCAAAGATTAATTATGAGGGTACCTGGTTTCGGTAAGTCTGCAACTTCATATAATTCTTTTATTATAATTGCACTTTTAGATGAATGGAAAAATAGAGAAAAGAGTACACAAGTTGTTTTAAGAGAAGCTATTGGACAAGTTGTTAGTGTGCCTGAGACATTTGCGTTTCCTATATCACCTCAATCTATAAGAGTTTCTAGTTATAATAAACCAGTTCAAATGGTGATTTATGGGACAAGTTATGAAGAGTTAGAACAAATTCAAAGTCAAGTTTTAAGAGAACTAAGAAGAAATAGAAATATGTTTAGAATTGAAAGTGATTACACAAAAAATAAACCTGAAGTAAAATTAATCACAAATAAAAATCGAGCAAATGATTTAGGAGTTTCAATAGAAAATATAGGCAGAACACTAGAAACATTATATGGTGGAAAGAGAGTTACAACATATAATAAAGAAGGAAGAGAATACCCCATTATTCTTCAGCAGTATTTAGCAGATAGAAGAGATAAAGATGGCTTATCAAAGATTTTTGTAAGATCTGAAACTACAGGAAAATTAGTGTCAGTTGCAAGTCTGGTAGAATTTGAAGAGAAAGGAACTGCTGAATCATTACCCAGATATAATAGACAACGAGCAGTAACTATATCGGCAGCTTTATCTGAAGAATATACATTGTCTGAAGCTATAAAATATTTAGAAGACGTAATGTTGAGAGTTGCTCCTCAAAATCAAATAACTTGGAAAGGTAAGTCCGAAGAACTAAAGGAGACAAGTAACGAAATATTTCTTATTTTTGCTTTGGCATTAATAACTGCATATTTAGTAATGGCTGCTACTTTTAATTCGTTTGTTCATCCTTTTATTATTATATTGACTGTGCCTCTTGCAGTATTTGGAGGTCTTATATTCATTTTATTTCTGAATAGTTCGATAAATATATTTTCACAAATTGCCTTGATTATATTAATCGGTATATCCACTAAAAATAGTATTCTTATCGTTGACTATACTAACCAAATTCGAACAACAGGTGCAAAAATTGAGGAAGCATTGATGGAAGCTTGTAAATTAAGAATAAGACCAATCATAATGACTTCATTAAGCACCATGATTGCAATGTTACCTCTTATAGTAGGTAACATAGGTCCGGGCGCAGGTGAGGCATCTAGATTAGCAGTTGGATCAACAATCTTTGGTGGAATGATTATTTCTACATTCTTTACATTATATGTAACGCCAACTATGTATTTAACACTAGCAAAAAACACAAAAAGAATAGATGCAGTAGATCTGGAGCTAGAAAAGCAATTAATTAAAAAATAATATATTTTTTAGTAGTTAAAGATTGACTACATTTATTAAGCTGTTTCTTGAATTTATTTGAATATCCCTCTACTTTTTTTGCCAATACAATAACTTTCTGATTACTTTTATAATTTTTATAATTTCCCCAGCCTTCATGATAAGCAATATATTGTCTGAAAGCATCTTTTTTTGAAACTTTTAAAATTTTTTCTGTTTTATTTGTATACCAGCCGATAAAATCAACACTATCTTTAAATCTAGTTCTTAAAGCATATTTATTTCCAGTCTCATCTTTATATTGTTTCCAAGTACCTTTAATAGCTTGTGAGTATCCAAATGAACTGGAAGGTCTTTTATAAGGTATAACTTTAAATAATTTTTGACGCGCAGGCTTAGCAATCCAATCAAAGTCAGATTCCATTTTTATTATTGCTAATTGTAAGTTGATTGGTGTTCCCCACTTTTTTTCAGTTTTTTTCGCGTGTTTATACCAAAGATATTTCTCAGAAAATATTGAACAGCCATCTGATGTATTTTGAGGTATCGATGAGCAAGCAGTTAAAAATAATAGACCAAAAAATAAAAAAAACTTTCTAAAAAGAATCACAGTTTAATATAAATTATCTATTATTTTTTCTCCATATCCATGGATAATCAAATTCCATACTCCATAAACCTAACTTATTGTTTTTTGCATAAATTTGATCTTTAGAATATTTTTTTTTTGAATATTTTGGATAATCGAAGGCTAATCCATTTCTTACCATGTAAGCTGAAACACTCTCATTATTGATAAAACACTCTCCTAAATACCTTCCAAAATAGTCTTTTTGGGGCTCGATTAGACATTTTAATTTTTTATTCATAATTTTTTCTGTGAGAGAATTTTTTGAGATTTTTCCACAATTAATTTTTTTTTTATTTTTTAAGCAAAACTGTTGCTTTCCTTTAAATTTAGTTTCTGGAGCATCTATTCCTGAAAAACGAATTTTTTTATTATCTAATAAAATTGTATCACCATCAATTATTTTAATGTTATCTGAAATTAGGATTGTTTCTGATAGTAAATAATTTGTTGCTACAAATGTAAATAAAAATAAAAAACTAACTAACTTCAGTAGTTGCTTTTTCATTACATTCTTGCATTTTTTTTCTAATTTGATCTTCGGATATATTTTTGTCTTTTAAATCTCCATAAAGCTTTCTATAAACATCTTCATCACCTACCTCAGCAAAATCTGCTTTGATTACATCTTGAATATATTGATTTTTTTTTTCCTCATCATATCCAAGAATTTGTGAGGCCCACTCCCCTAAATATTTATTTTTTCTTGCGTTAATTTTAAATTGTTTTTCCTCATCATGAGCAAATTTTTTTTCAAAACCTTTTTTTCTTTCATCGAATGAACTCATTGCAATCTACCTTTATAAATTATTTTAAAAACTAAAAATGATATAAGTACACCTATTATATTACCAAACAAATCGCCTAATTCAAATCCTCTTTCTGGAATAATTAAGTGCAGAATTTCTAAAACAATAGAAATACAAATAAGATAAATAAATATATTTTTTAATTTATGTTTAAAAGCAATAAATCCTAGAATTGATATAATAAAGAAAACATAAACGTGATTTGAAGATACAAAAAAATCTCTTGTTAATTGTGGTTGGATATTGGAGTTTCCATAAAAAAAAAATCCTAAAATACTACCGGGATATAAGTAAAAAATAAATAAAACTAGGTTAGACAGATAAAAAAACTGCTTTAAGTAATTCATAGTTAATCTATATTAAATTTTCATAAATGAGTCACTTAATACTTGTTAGACATGGTCAAAGCGAATGGAATTTAGAAAATAAATTTACAGGATGGGTCGACGTTGAACTCGCACCACAAGGTAAATTAGAAGCTTGTAAAGCTGGCGAATTCATAAAAAAATTAAATTTAGAAATAAAACATTTTTATACATCTTATCAGCTAAGATCGATTGATACTTTAAAACTCATTTTAAATACAATTAGAGTAAAACCAAATAATATAATTAAAGCTTGGCAATTAAATGAAAGGCACTACGGATCACTTACAGGATTAAATAAAGATGAAATGAAAAAAAAGCTAGGAGAAGATGAAGTTCACAAATTCAGAAGATCTTGGGATAATCCACCAACACCTTTAAATATAAATAGTCCATATCATCCAAAAAATATAAGTATTTACAATGATATACCTCGTAACCTAATTCCAGATACAGAGTCTCTTAAAGATACTTATGAAAGAGTTGTGCCCTATTTTGTAGAAAACATAGAGAAAAATTTGCAGGATAATATAATTATATCTGCTCATGGTAATTCTATTAGATCACTTTTAAAATATTTATTTAAAATTGATGACAATGAAATTTCTAAACTTGAAATACCAACAGGAAATCCTCTACTTTTGAAATTTGAAAAAAAGAGTATAAAAGAAGCTAAATACCTAGATCAGAGTAGATCTAGGGATTTAATTAAATTCTAACCTTTTTGAAGAAGTTTTTCGTAAATATCTTTATCTGTTAAATGAAGAAACTCAATACCACTCTCGAAACCATACAAATTTTCTTTTTTAATGTAATTATCCCAAATCTCATTCATTGAAAATATTTTTTTTGATAAATTTTTAAATATTTTTTTATTTATAATTTGACACCCTGTATAAATATAATTTTTATCATTGTTCTTTTTTAAATTATTGCCATCCATAGAAAAATCACCTTTAAATCTTTTATCAAAACTTAAATTTTTTTTTACAACCATTAAAATATTTTCTAAGTTATTTTTAAAATATATATTTTCCATTTGCTTAATTTCATTTATATATTCAGTGTTCCAAATTGTATCAGGATTAAAAACTAAAAAATCTGTTTCAATTGAATTATTTACTACATTTAAAAGACCGCCCCCTGTATCTAATATTTCTTTACCATCTTCTATAATTTGAATTTCTAAACCAAAATTATTTGAAAAAATGAAATCTTTTATTTTATCACTTAAATAGAAAGTATTAATTTTTAAAGATTTTATTTCTAATACTTTTATCAAGTTTATAGTATTTTCTAATAAGCTAATCTCATTAATTTTTAAGAGTGGTTTTGGTGTTTTCTCAGTTAATGGCATTAATCTTTTTCCAAATCCTGCACATAAAATTATTGCTGTTTTAATTTTCATATTTTTTTTATTCTTGGGTTTTTTTGTAGAAAATTTTTTAAATCATGAAAATTTGGATTATTTTTAATACGATTATCGATTAATTTCCACGCATAAGGTATTAATTTTAGATATTTTCTTTTTTTATCTCTTTTTGCAAGTCTTGTGAATATACCAATTATTTTTAGATTTCTTAAAACAGATAAAATTTCAAAATCATTAATAAATTGAGATTCATTTTTATACTTAAATTTACTAAGAAATACTTTCAAAATATTTGACTTAAAACTATTTGAAGTTTTAATTCTTACGTCATCTATAAGTGAGGCCAAATCATATGCTGGATTACCCAAGACAGCATCTTGACTATCTATTAAAGCGATTTTATTTTTATAAAACATCATGTTTGAGACGTGAAAATCTCTATGTACAAACACTTTGTGTTTGATTTTTAAATTTAAATACAAATTATCTATTATTTTTTTGAGATTTTTTTTTAAATGTCCTTTTTGAATAATTAATTTATTTGCTGCTAAGTACCAATCCAAAAAAAGGTATGACTCTTTAAGTATTTTAGCTTTTGAATAGTTTGATAAATTAAATTTTTTTTTAAGAAAATTTTGAGTTTTAAAATTTTTAATTTTTTGAATTTGATATAAAATTTTTAGTATTCTTTTGTATTCATTTAATTTAGTTTTCGAGGATATAATTTTATCCAACATATTTTTATTACCGAAATCCTCAATTTCTATAAAATTTTTTTTATAATTTTGACTAATTAAACTTGGTGCTAATATTTTATTTTTAATCAATATTTTGTTAACTGCATCATAATTTAACAGGTTTGATCGCTTTTGAATTTTGCTATAAACTAATACTGAATTATTTGTTCTATAAAATTGTCTAAAAGATGCATCTCCTGATAGTTTTTTAAATTTTTTCAAATTCATTAAAATTAAAATCAATATTATTAGATATAATTAAGTACCTATTTTCAAGCTTTTCATCATATTCAAATTTTAATGTAAAAGTACTTTCAATATTTTGACCCAAGATTTCAGGCCATTCAATTAATCTAGCATAATCTTCTGAGTTTTCATTAATTCCTAAGTTATTTAATTCTTTTTTATCTTTAATTCTGTAAAAATCAAAATGTCTAACAATCAAAGAATTAATCTCATATTCATTTATAATATTAAAAGTTGGGCTAGGTATTTCTGTTTTTTCTAAACCATTTTTTGTTTGAAGATAATTAATTAGATACCTTATAAATGTAGTCTTACCAACTCCGATATTTCCATAAAAAAGCAAAGTTGTATTTTTGCTAACTTTACTTGCAATTTTTTCAGCAATTTTTTGTGTGATAATTTCTTTTGAAATATCTATTTTGCTACTTTTAGTAGCGATAGGCATCTGGTTTATAAGGTCCTTCTGGTGTTACACTTATATATTTTGCTTGATCATCTGATAATTTGGTTAATTTAGCTCCAACTTTTTCTAAATGAAGTCTGGCTACTTTCTCATCTAAATGTTTAGGTAAAACATATACTTTTTTCTCATATTTATCTGAATTATTCCATAATTCTATCTGAGCTGTTACTTGATTTGTAAAAGAAGCACTCATTACAAAACTTGGGTGTCCTGTTGCACATCCAAGATTAACCAATCTACCTTCTGCTAATAAAATAATTCTTTTTCCATTCGGCAATGTAATTTCGTGAACTTGTGGTTTTATTTCATCCCATTTATAATTTTTAAGAGCATCTACTTGGATCTCATTATCAAAGTGACCAATATTGCATAGAATTGCTCTATCTTTCATTTCTCTCATATGGTCAGCTGTCACAATATCTTTATTTCCTGTTGCCGTAACAACAATGTCGGCTTCTTTTATCATCTCATCCATTAAAACTACTTCATAACCTTCCATTGCAGCTTGGAGAGCACAAATTGGATCTGTTTCTGTAACCATAACTCTTGCACCGCTTTGACGAAGAGAAGCAGCGCTTCCCTTTCCAACATCTCCAAATCCAGCTACAATAGCTACCTTTCCTGACATCATCACGTCAGTAGCTCTTTTAATTCCATCAACTAAGCTTTCTCTGCAACCATATAAATTATCAAACTTAGATTTTGTTACTGAGTCGTTAACATTTATTGCTGGGACAAGTAAATTACCTTCACTTTCCATCTTTTTTAATGCTAAAACTCCTGTAGTTGTCTCTTCCGATAAACCTTTAACATCATTTAATAATTCTTTATAATCTTTGTGCATCAATGCTGTAAGATCGCCACCATCATCAAGTATCATATTTGGTTTCCAGCCGTCTTTACCTTCAATAGTTTGCTTTACACACCACCAATATTCTTCTTCTGTTTCGCCTTTCCAAGCAAATACAGGAATGCCAGCTTTTGCAATTGCTGCTGCTGCATGGTCTTGTGTCGAAAAAATATTACATGAGGACCATCTTACTTCGGCTCCTAACTCAACTAAAGTTTCTATTAAGACAGCTGTTTGTATTGTCATGTGTAAACAACCAACAATCCGAGCTCCATTTAAAGGTTTTTTACCCTTATATTCTTCTCTAAGAGCCATCAATCCTGGCATTTCAGTTTCAGCCAGTGAAATTTCTTTTCTTCCAAATTCCGCTTGGGATATATCTTTTACTTTAAAATCTTCCATAGAAAGAGGCTTTTAACAATTTCACTTAATATATCAACAAAGATTTATGCTTCTGGGAAAATTATTTCAATTCTTGCCCCTTTATCTTTATTATTAGATGCGTTGATTTCACCACCATGAATTTCAACTAAATTTTTGACAATATTTAATCCCAAACCCGAATGTTCTCCAAAGTTTTCAGGTCTATTACTATAAAATCTATTAAATATCTTATTTGTATCCTTTTCACTAAATCCAGATCCCTGATCAACGACAACTAATTTAATTTTGTCATTTTTATCTTTTGATATTTCAACGTTAATTTCTTGATTATTTTCACTAAAAGAAATTGAGTTTTCTAATAAGTTTGCAATAATTTGTTCAATTCTATTTTCTATCCCTAAGATACTATAATTTTTAATTCCATTAGATTTCAATTTAATTCCAATCGATTTTTTTGTTTCATAGATACTGTTAAAATCGTCAACAACAGATTGAGCAATCTCTTTTAAATTTAATTTTTGCATTTTCTCAGAGGAAATTGCGGCCTCATCTCTTAGCATTTGAGAGTAATCAGTTATTAATCTTTCAATTCTCTCTACATCATGTGATACAATATTAATTAATTTGTTTCTTTGAGATTTATCATTTGTTTCAGAAATTATTTCAGAGGCACTTTTTAGAGATGCTAAAGGATTTCTGATTTCATGCAAAAGATCTGTTGAATAATTTTCTGCTGTAGTAATTCTTTTGTTTAATTCATTAGTCATTTCATCAAGGGAATTTGATAATTTTCCCAATTCATCATTTCTTTTTTTTATATTTCCAATATTGGTCTTTTCCTTACTTTTGTTTTTTATAATATTTGTATATTCAACCAAATTTTTAATTGGTTTTAAGAAATATCTATTTAATACATATGAAAAAATTAAAATTACCAATGCGACAAGCAAAGCAGTTCTGATTATAAAATTTCTTCTTTCATCTATTGCAACCTTTATTTCATTGGCATTTTCAGTAATAGCTAAATATCCTATTGTTTTGTTTTCACTGACTACATTTTTAACAGTTACTAATAAAAATTGATCATAGTTTTCTTTAGAGTAAGTTAACGGTTTTCCATAATCTGATGAATATGAGTACTTTTTTAAATCTTCAAATATTTCTTTACTTTCAAAGCTTTTATTACTCTCTTCCAAATTTTTATTTTGAATACTTTGATTATTTAAGTCACTCATTTCAATTATGTTTAGACTTCTTGAGAAAGCATTTGGATCTAAGTCTAATGTGTCGGTATCTCCTAATAGATTAAATTCACTATCAAATATCTGTACTCTATCTATACTTTGAAATAAAAATTTAGTGGAAAACAGAAACTCTCTAATATCTTCAGATGAGAAATTTATTTTTAAACGATCAATATTTTCTGTTGTATTATCAATAATTTTTATGTGCGAGGCAGTTTTATTTTTAATGAGCGTAGGTTTTACTGTGTTTAGGTAAAATAATGTTAATACACCTATCACTAAAAAAACAATAAAGTTGATAACTAAGAATTTTTTTAAAATAGATTGATTATTAGATTTTGAAGTAGCCATTATTTAACATTCCAACGATAACCACTACCATATCTGGTTTCTATCGCTGAAAAGTTATTATCTACTTTTTTAAACTTTTTTCTAATCCTTTTTACGTGACTATCTATTGTTCTATCTTCAATATCTGTGTCTTCTCTATAAGCAACATCCATTAATTGAGATCTTTCTTTAATAATTCCAGGTCTTTTTGCTAACTCCATTACAATTAAGAATTCTGTTGTTGTTAATTTATCTGGTAATTGCTTGCCATCCCATTCACACTCTAGCTGTGAAGGGTCAAGTTTTAATTTTCCATGTGAAATTATATTTCTATTATCCTCTAAATTATTATCTTTTTTTCTAAGTTGAACACGAATTCTTTCAATAAGAACTTTAGTTGAAAAGCCACCTGATTTTTTTACAAAATCATCAGCCCCTAGTTTTAGTCCTAAGAGCTCATCCACCTCTTCATCTTTTGAAGTTAAAAAGATAACGGGCATAGACGTTTTTTTTCTCAATTTTTTTAACAATTCTTCTCCATCCATTCTTGGCATTTTAACATCTATAACTGCAAGGTCTGGGGGATTTCTTGACAAACCTATTAAGGCACTTTCTCCATCCAAATAAGTTTGAATATTAAAACCCTCTTTCTCTAGAGCAATACTTAAACTAGTTAATATATTTCTATCATCATCAACAAGGGCAATTGTTTGTTTCATGTTTAAATATAAAAATACTAAAATGTTGAAAATTGGGCAATTAAATGTTTATTAATGAAGCTCTCCCCAGTTATCACCTATGCTTACATCAACCGATAATGGTATTGAAAATGAATGCAAATCACTATCTTTCACACTTGTCATAATATCTTTAATCTTTTTAGAAGCAGATTTAGTATCATCATTAATTACCTCAAAAATCAATTCATCGTGAATTTGAAGCAACATATTAAATTCATTTGTTTTTTTAGTATCAAGCTCATCGTTGATTCTAATCATAGCAAGTCGCATTATTTCTGATGCAGATCCTTGGATAGGTGCATTTATAGCTGCCCTTTCTTGAAAATTTCTAACATTAAAATTTTTGTCATTGATTCCTAGAATATGAGTTTTTCGACCAAAAATATTTCTTACATATCCACTTTTTCTACAGAATTTAATTGTGTTATTCATGTATTCTTTAATTTCTGGAAATTTAATAAAATATGAATTTAAAAATTCTTCGGCTTCATTGTTTGATACACCAATTTGTTTGGCCAAACCATATTGAGATATTCCATAAATTATTCCAAAATTAATAGCTTTCGCTTTTCTCCTCATATCAGCATCAATTTTTTTTATGTCTGCGCCAAAAACCTGGCTAGCGGTTAATGAGTGAATATCCTCATTATTTTTAAAAGCTTTTTTTAGTTCTTTTACATCAGCTAGATCAGCCAAAATTCTCATTTCGATCTGATTATAGTCTGCAGATATAAGTTTTTTATTTTTTTCTGATATGAAGGCTTTACGAATATCTTTGCCTTCCTCAGTTTTAATAGGAATATTTTGTAAATTTGGATCACTAGATGCAAGTCTGCCTGTTGTAGTTGCTGCTAACAGAAAAGATGTATGCACTCTTTTTGTATTGGGATTTAAATACTCTGGCAAAGAATCTGAATATGTATTTTTCAATTTACTAGATTGCCTCCATTCTAAAACCAATTTAGGAAATTCATTTCCTTTGTAAGCTAGATCCTCTAGAACTGCTGCACCAGTTGCAAAACTCCCTTTTTTAGTCTTTTTTAAAGATGCAATTTTGAGGTCATTATACATTATTTCACCCAACTGTTTAGTCGATGCAATATTAAATTTTTTTTTTGAAATTTTAAAAATTTGTTTTTCTAAATCTTGAAGTTTTTTTTCAAACTTAACAGATAATTTTTTAAGAAAATTATTATCCAATTTTATGCCATTGATTTCCATTGATGCTAAAATTTTAATTAAAGGTTTTTCGAAAATTTCATAAATATTTAGTAATTTTTCTGATTTAAGCGATTTCAAAAATATTTTATATAAACGGTAAGTTATATCAGCATCTTCTGCCGCATAATCTTTTGCAATATTTAACTCTACTTGACTGAATTTAATTTCTTTTTTTCCAGATCCAACAAGATCTTTATATTTAATTGTTTTGTGACCAAGATGAATATCTGAAAGGGTATCCATATTATGTCTATTTTTCCCAGCATCTAAAACGTATGACATCAACATTGTATCTTCCATGCTTTGAATATCTATATCCCTTTTATGAAATATTATGTAATCGAATTTAATATTTTGCCCAATTTTTTTTAAACTTTTATCCTCTAAATATGGTTTTAAAATTCTCAAAACATCTTTTTCATTTAGATTATTTTTATCAATATGACCTGTTGGAATGTAACAAGCTTTACCTATTTTGCTAGAAATTGAGATACCAACTAAATTTGCCTGATGTGGGTCAAGAGAATCTGTTTCAGTATCAATAGAAAATTCACCAGCTTCCTCGGCTTCTTGCATCCAATCTTTTATTTCAGATAAATTTTTTATCAAAACATATTTATCTTTTGATATTTTTGATGTTTCTTTTTTGATTTCTATTTCATCAGTAAATTTGGATTGACCATACGTCGAAATTGCCGAACTCAATAACCTATTAAATTCCATTTCTCTCAAAAAATTGTATAACTTGTCTACGTCTACTTTTTTTAGAACAAAGTCAGTTAATTTGTCTTTCACCGGAACATCATTTTTTAATGTGACCAGTTTTTTACTTACCAGAGCCTTATCTTTATTTTCTAAAAGTGTTTCTCTTCTTTTATTCTGTTTTATTTTATTTGCGTTTTTGAGAAGGTTTTCTAAATTTCCATATTCCTTAATTAATTCTGCTGCTGTTTTTACACCAATACCTGGAACGCCAGGTACATTGTCTGTACTATCCCCTGCTAGTGATTGAACATCAATTACTTTATCTGGACCAACCCCAAATTTACTGATTACATCGTCATTAGATATAAATTTATTCTTCATTGGATCGTATATACGAACCTTTTTTTTGAAAAGTTGCATTAAATCTTTGTCAGATGATACAATTGTAACCTTTGCACCTTCGTCTAATATTTGCTCTACATAGGTGGCTATCAAATCATCAGCCTCGTAATTTAACATTTCTATAGAGGGTAAATTGAATGCTAATACTGACTTTCTAATATAATCGAATTGTGGAATTAGATCATCGGGAGCATCAGACCTATTTCCTTTATAATCTGAATATATTTCGTTTCGAAAATTCTTTCTTGCAGAGTCAAAGATTACTGCAAAATGAGTTGGTTTTTCTAAATTTTCGCTTGATTTAGAGTCCTCTAATAATTTAAACAGCATGTTACAAAATCCACTTACTGCTCCTACTGGCAAACCATCACTTTTTCGTGTTAATGGTGGCAATGCATAATAGGCTCTAAATATGTATCCGGACCCATCAATAAGATAGAAATGATCTGTTTTTTTAATTTTACTCATAATTTAATTTATAATAAATTGACGTATTATAGTAAGAATAAAACATCCTGTTAATAAATATTAGTGGATTAAACTTTATTAAAATAGTAATTTAAAGCTAATGGAATTAGTAAATTCAATTTCTAATAATAAAATAATTAAAATCATAATATTTGCATTAATAGGTTCTATTTTATTGACAATATCTGCAAAAATTAAAATACCTTTTTATCCAGTTCCTATGACCATGCAAACATTTATAGTTTTGTTTTTAGGAATTTCCTTTGGATATAAAGTCGGGGTGCTTTCGGTAGTTTTTTATTTGATAGAAGGAATTATGGGATTACCGGTATTTTCTAACTCACCAGAGAAAGGAATAGGATTAGCTTATTTTGTTGGTCCCACAATGGGATATTTAATAGGTTTTATATTTGCATGTCTGATAGCAGGCATATTTACATACAATAAAAACCATATATTAAATTTTTTAAAAATTATAATTGCAACATCAGTAATATATATTTTGGGAATTTTGTGGCTTGGAAATTTAATTGGTTGGGATAAACCAATATTAGAATTTGGTGTTTACCCATTTCTTTATGCTGAGTTATTTAAGATATTATTACTAACAGCTTTAGTTAATAAAATTATTAAACTTAGAAAATATATTTAGAATTACCTTGGAGATCTTTTTGATAGAATTCTTTGAAGTGTTCTTCGGTGCATTTTAAGTCTTCTTGCAGTCTCAGATACATTTCTGTTACATAATTCAAAAACTCTGTGGATATGTTCCCATTTAACTCTATCAGCAGACATTGGATTTTCTGGTGGAGCAGCTTTTTTATTTGGATCAGCTAAAAGTGCTTTTTCTACGTCATCTGCATCTGCTGGTTTAGCTAAATAGTCTATTGCACCTTCTTTAATGGCTGCTACTGCAGTTGGTATATTTCCATAACCAGTAAGCATCACTATTCTGCTCTCTGAGTTATTTTTCTGGATTTCTTTTACAACTTCTAGTCCGTTTCCATCGTTTAGTCTCAAGTCAACAACTGCAAAAGCAGGTTTTTTTGATTTCACAGACTCTATTCCAATTTTTACACCCTCTGCTTGTGAAACAGAAAAGCCCTTTTTCTCCATTGCTCGGGCTAGTCTTTCTCTAAAAGGGTTATCATCATCTACTATAAGTAGAGATTTATCCTCAAATTCTGTTATTTTTTTTAACACTTCTGCTTCTGGCATGGACCTTATATGGAAACATTCTAAATTATTTCAAGGGTACATTTTTACTTTACATTGGCTCATTTTCAGCATAAATGCTCGTTTTATATAAACTTGCATAGCAGTTATGCCGGTTTTTTTTGTTAAATTTTTTTTGGAGCTTTAAATGCAAAAATTTAAATCAGTTGATAAATTAGTAAACCAACTGAAACCAACAGAACCTGTTTATTGTATTAGAAGAAATTCTATAAACATAGCTTCTAAATTTTTTCAGAATAAATTTCCTGGTAAAATCCTATATGCAGTTAAAACTAACCCGCATCCATTAGTATTGAAAACTATCGTGGAAAGCGGAATTAATGATTTTGATATCGCTTCAATTAAAGAAGTTGAGGCAATTAGAAGTGTTAGCCCAGATGCAAAATGCTCATACATGCATACTGTAAAAAGCAAGGAAAGTATAACCGAAGCATATTTCAAATATAATATTAAGACTTTTTCAATAGATACAAAAGATGAATTAATAAAAATTCTTAATAGTACTAATCAAGCTAAGGATTTAGAGTTATTTGTGAGAGTTGCAGTTTCTAATGAACACGCAGAAATAGATTTATCTAAAAAATTTGGCGCACAAACTTCTGAAGCAATAGGGCTTTATAGATTAACAAAACAGTATGCAAAAAAAATAGGATTAAGTTTTCATGTGGGTTCGCAATGTATGCATCCAATATCCTATTCAAAAGGGATTAATGAAATTAAATATATAATAAAAAAAACAAAAATAGTTCCAGATGTTATAAATATAGGTGGAGGATTTCCAACAATCTATCCTGACTTAGTTCCTCAATCGTTAGACTCTTATTTTGAGGAAATAAAAAATTCATTAAATAAATTAAAATTAGAAAAAAAACCAGAAATTATATGTGAGCCAGGTCGAGCAATTGTTGCAGAAAGTGGTTCGACAATTGTGAGAGTAAACTTAAGAAAAAAACAAAAGCTATATATTAATGATGGAACATACGGAACTTTATTTGATGCAGGTGTCCCTAATATAGTTTATCCATCAAGGATAATTACAAGTGGAAGAATTATATCAAAAAAATTGACTTCATTTGATTTTTATGGACCAACATGTGATAGCATGGATTATATGAAGGGACCTTTTATTCTACCTAATAATATTAAAGAAGGTGATTACATTGAATTAGGTCAATTAGGAGCATACGGATTGACATTTAGAACTCAATTTAATGGATATTATTCTGATAGTATTTACGAAGTTTGTGATGATCCAATAATGACGATGTATGACAAAGAAACAAATAAAGAGTTTCTTGTTGCATAATGTCAGATTCAAAAAATCTTAATCATAACAGAAAAAAAGACTTTTTAAGTAAAGAGGTTGAACATATTGATATTACATCTTTTGACTCTAGAAAAATTATATCTTCTATGGAAAAAATGTCTTTTGTTTCAAGAGAAACTGCTAATGCATCCAAGATATATAATGAAATGCTTAAAGATAAAGATTGCACAATATTCTTAACTCTTGCAGGGTCTACTTCTGCCGCTGGATGTATGCATATTTATAGAGATATGGTTAAATACAACATGGTAGATGCAATTGTAGCAACTGGAGCATCTATAATAGATATGGATTTTTTTGAAGCGCTTGGATTTAAACATTACCAAGGATCACAATATCAAAATGATAATGAACTTAGAGACAATTACATAGATAGAATTTATGATACTTACATCGATGAAGAGGAGCTCCAAGTTTGTGATAAAACAATTGGAGAAATAGCAGACAAACTTGAGCCGAAGTCTTACACATCGAGAGAATTTATTAAAGAGATAGGCAAATATCTAAAAACTAATTCTAAAAAGAAAGGTTCTTTAATTGAAACAGCTTTTGATAACGATGTACCTATATTCTGTCCTGCATTTACGGACTCAAGTGCAGGTTTTGGATTAGTCATGCATCAAGAGAGAAATCCAAAAAATCATATTACAATAGACTCAATAAGAGAATTTAGAGAATTAACAGAGATTAAAATTAAATCTAAAGGATCAGGATTATTTATGATTGGTGGTGGAGTTCCTAAAAACTTTATACAAGACACGGTAATTTGTGCTGAACTTTTAGGAAAAAATGTAGATATGCACAAATATGCAATACAAATTACTGTTGCTGACTCAAGAGATGGGGCTTGCAGTAGTTCAACATTAAAAGAGGCAAGTTCATGGGGTAAGGTTGATACTACCAAAGAACAAATGGTATTTGCTGAAGCTACCAGCGTTTTACCATTAATAGCAAGTGACGCCTATCATACTGGAGAGTGGAAAAATAGAGACAGAAAAAACTTTTCCAAAATATTTTGATTGATGATCAAAAAAGTAAAAATTGGAATTATTCAAAGTAAAATTTCAGATAATATTCAAAAAAATATAAATTCAGCTATTAAAAATATAAAAAAAGTAGCATCAAAAAAAGCTAAAATAATTTGCGTACCAGAACTATTTTTATCAAATTATTTTTGTCAAACAGAAAGTCATTCCAACTTTAAGCTAGCAGAAAAAATACCTGGCAGAACTACAAAAATATTTTGTGAATTAGCCAAAGATTTACAAATAGTATTAATGATTTCATTATTTGAAA
Organism: uncultured Pelagibacteraceae bacterium; assembly: GCA_902543485.1. Taxonomy (GTDB): domain Bacteria; phylum Pseudomonadota; class Alphaproteobacteria; order Pelagibacterales; family Pelagibacteraceae; genus Pelagibacter. Next base: position 134,317 of record CACBYP010000002.1, read on the forward strand.
AAAAAACACATGGTTTCTATCATAATACTAGTATCGTTATTAGCGAGAAAGGTAAAATTTTATCAAAATATAGAAAAATGCATATACCAGATGATCCTGGTTATTATGAAAAATTTTATTTTACTCCTGGAGATTTAGGTTTTAAATCTGTTAAAACAAAATTTGGTAAAATTGGACCTTTAATTTGTTGGGATCAATGGTTCCCGGAAGCTGCGAGATTGACTGCACTTAAAGGTGCACAAATAATTTTTTACCCTACTGCTATTGGATGGCATCCTAAAGAGAAAAAAAAATTTGGAAAATCTCAACTAGACTCTTGGATAACAATGCAAAAATCTCACGCAATCGCAAATGGTACTTATGTGGTTGCTATAAATAGAGTTGGAACAGAAAAAAAAGGTAAGAAGAAAATAGAATTCTGGGGAAACTCAATGATCATAGATCCTAGTGGGCAAATAATTGGAAAACTTGGGAATAAAAAAGAAGAAATTTTAATTCGTGAAATAAACTATAAAAAAATTGATTCAGTCAGAGAGCATTGGCCTTTTTTAAGAGATAGAAGAATCGATTTTTATAAAGGCATACTAAAAAATCCTGCAGATGAATGAAAACTTTAATGGATTTAGAATGCCGGCTGAATGGGAGCCTCAAATTTCAGTTTGGATTGCTTGGCCTTATAATAAAAATGATTGGCCTGGATTATACCAATTTATTCCTGAAGTAATTTTAAAGATTATAAAGAAAATTTCAAAAAATCAAAAAATTAACTTAATCGTTAGCAAAAATATAAAAAATATAAAAAAATTAATAAAACTTAATAAAATTAAAAATATCAACTTCCACTATATTAAAACTGATAGAATATGGTTAAGAGATTCTGGACCTATCTTTATAACAAATAAAGTTGAAAAGAAAAAAGTAATACTAAATTTTGGTTTTAACGGATGGTCAAAGTATAAAAATTATAAAAATGACAATAAAATCAATAATAGTATTAGTAAAATTGCTAATTTTAAAAAGATTGATCCAATAATCAAAAAAAAAGGCAGAATTAGAAAAATAATCATGGAAGGAGGGGCATTTGATGTAAATGGCTCAGGTACAATTCTATTAACTGAAGAATGTTTGTTAAGCAAAATTCAAGAAAGAAATAAAAATTTTAAAAAAAAAGACTACGAAAAAATGTTTAATAAATACTTAAATATAAAAAACTTTATATGGCTTAAAAAAGGAATTGCAGGCGATGATACACATGGACATGTTGATGACATATCTAGATTTGTTTCAAGAAATACGATTATGACTGCGGTTGAAAATAATAAAAAAGATATAAATTACAAAAGCTTAAATAAGAATTTAAATATATTGAAAGAGAGTAAATGTGAGAAAGGAAAGAAATTCAAAATTATAAAAGTTCCTATGCCTTCACCGATTTATATTGAGAATACAAGAGTTCCTGCAAGTTATATGAATTTTTATATTTGTAATAAAAAAATAATTCTTCCAATATTCAAAGTAAAAGAAGACAATATTGCAATTAAAATTTTTAAAAATTACTTTAGAAATAGAAAAATCGAAACAGTTGACTGTAGCAAATTGATATGGGGATTTGGTGCAATACATTGCATGACCCAACAAGAACCTAAAATTTAGTTATGCTGCTTTTAGTGTGCCGAGTAATAATCTAAAAGGTATCAACATTACAAGGGCTACAAATATTTTTACCGCAAGATCTCCTAACGATAAAGTTACCCAAGGAATTCCCGTTCCGTAGAATGATATTGAGAAAAATAAAAAAGTATCAACAGTTGAACCTATCAAAGAAGAAGTTAAAGGTGCTATAAACCACTTTTTTTGTCTTAATTGATCAAATATCTGAACATCTAAAAGTTGAGCAATTATAAAAGCTGTTCCTGAACCAATTGCTATTCTTATAGAAATAAGATCAGTAAAATTAGTTGAAAATATTAAAGTAAACAAAATTCCAATTGTGAAGCCTATATAGACAATTTTTCTAGCTACTAATTTTCCAAAGGATCTGTTGGCTAAATCTGTAATTAAAAATGCAATTGGATAACTAAAAGCACCGTAAGTTAAAATTTCCTCTAAACCGTAATATTTTATAGGAAATTGAACTAAATAATTAGATGCTAGCACAACCAATCCCATTAAAAATGAGAGAGTAAGGAAAACTTTATTCATTATGCTGTTTTTGCGATTATTGATTTTTTAAGCTTTTTTAATCTTAACGATAAATCTCTTGATTTTGCAGATTTTAAGAAATTATCAAAGCTACCTTTTTTATCTACAGATCTAACACCTGCATTTGAAACTGTTAATCTCATAGATTTTTTTAAAAGTTCACTTTTAAATTTTACTTTCTTTAAATTTGGAAGAAATCTTCTCTTGGTTTTATTGTTAGCGTGACTAACATTATGGCCTTTTAGAGGGATTTTACCAGTAAGTTCGCATTTTTTAGACATAAATTTTCAAGATGTATATGGTCTTAAAGAATACCAGTCAAGATTAATTTTTTGTTCCAATAGCTTCAGAAATATTTTTAAAACCTTCTCTTTTTACAATTTCGTCGAGATCTTTATTAATCTTTGAAGCAATAGTTGGTCCTTTATAAACCATACCTGTATATAATTGCACAAGGGTTGCACCGCTTACAATTTTATTAAAAACGCCATCAGCAGAGTCAACGCCTCCAACTCCAATTATTAAGATTTTTTTTCCAACTAATTTAAAAAATTTATTAATCAATTCATTAGAGATATTTTCAAGTGGTTTTCCAGACAAACCGCCTTTCTCTAATTTATTTATATTAGATATATTTTCTCTATTTCTATCTGTCGTATTTGAAACTATAACTATTTGAACATTATATTTTAAAAAAAGTTCTGAGATTTCATCAATACTTTTTTCATCAATATCAGGAGATACTTTGACTGCTATTGGCACATTTGAATTTAAATTTTTCTTTTCTTCATTTATGCATTTTAAAAGATTATCTAACTCTTCATTTTTGTGAAAGTTTCTTAAATTTTCTGTGTTAGGAGAAGAGATATTAATTGTAATATAGTCTGCTAAATTATGAAATTTTCTGAAACAAATTAAATAATCTTCAACTCTGTTTTCAGTATCTTTATTAGGTCCTATATTAATACCAAGTAATCCATTAGGTGAATTATTTTCAATATTTTTTTTACTTTCTTCTGATCCAATATTGTTAAATCCAAGTCTATTAATTAAAGCTTCATCTTCCTCCAATCTGAACACTCTTGGCTTCGGATTTCCTATTTGTGGTTTAGGTGTAATTGTACCTACCTCAACAAAACCAAATCCTAGTTTGTATAGAGGATTGTAAACTTCTGCATTTTTATCAAATCCAGCAGCAACACCTAGAGGAGAATTTAAGGTTTTGTCTAAAAATTTAGTTTGGATAGTAACTCTGGTTTTTTTATCTATAGCTAGTATCTGATTTAACTTTAAAGCCTTTATTGCTAGCGAGTGTGCAACTTCAGGGCTAAATTTAAATATAAAAGGTCTTATAAGATTAAACATTTTCAACCTTTTTTCTTATCAATTCTTTGGTTTCATTTACTCCAAAAAAACTAATGAAGAAGCCCATTCTGGGTCCATTTTCGTCACCAAATACAACCTCATAGATAAGCTTAAACCATTCTCTTAAATTTTCTTTATAACCATTTTCTTTTCCTACGGTAAAAATATTTGTCTGAATATCCTCAGGAGCCATTTTATCATTACAATTATCTAAAGACTTAATTAATGCTTTCAGTGCAACTTTCTCTTTTTCATTTGGAGTTTTGTAAATTTTTTTTGTTTTTATAACATCATTGAAATATTTTATTGCATATTCAATTAAATTATCAAAAATTGGATGATCATTTTCATTAATTTCTGACTTGTATTTTTTTACAAATTTCCAAAGTAATTGTTTGCTGTCCGCATTACTTGTTTCAACTAAATTTAAAAGCATTGAAAAAGTCATAATTGTATTTTCCTCTGGCATTGATCCATTATGTACATGCCAAACTGGATTCATTAACTTCTGTAAATCATTTTGAGTTTTTCCTTTTTCTATAAAATCTAGATATTCATCAACAGCTTTTGGAACAACTTCTCTGTACAATTTTTTTGCCCTTTTTGGATTTTGATACATGTAAAGAGATAGACTTTGAGGAGATGCATAATTCAGCCATTCATCTATAGTTACTCCATTACCTTTTGATTTAGATATTTTTTCACCTTTTTCATCCAAAAAAAGTTCATACGCAAAACCAGATGGGTTAGATTTACCTAATGTTTTAATAATCTTAGTTGAAAGAATTGCACTCTCAATTAAATCCTTTCCATACATTTCAAAATCAACATCTAAAGCGTACCATCTCATTGCCCAATCAACTTTCCATTGCAATTTGCAGTTCCCGTCTAAAATACTTTTTTCCAATTTTGATCCATTGTTATCAAATATGATTTTAGAAGATTTAGAATCAATTTCTAAAACAGGTATTTCAAGAACTTTTCCAGTTTCTGGGCATATTGGTAAAAAGGGGGAATAGGTTTTCTGTCTTTCTTTGCCTAAAGTTGGAAGAATTATTTCCATAATTTTTTCATAATTTTCTAGAACTAATTTTAGGGTGTCATTAAAATAACCAGACTTGTAGAGTTCTGTAGAACTTTTAAATGAATATTTAAATTTAAAATTATCAAGAAATTGTTTCAACATATTATTATTATGTTCTCCAAAACTACTAAACTTTTCAAATGGATCAGGAACTTCCGTTAAAGGTTTGTGAAGATTATTTTTGAGCTTTTCTTGATTTGGAACATTTTCAGGTACTTTTCTAAGACCATCCATATCATCAGAAAATGTAATAATTTCCTTTGGAATATCTGTTAAATGATCAAGAGCGTTGACAATCATTGTCGTCCTCGCAACTTCTCCAAATGTACCTATATGTGGTAGACCACTAGGACCATAACCAGTTTGTAAAACTATTTTATTTTTTTTCTCTATGTTCGATTTTCTCTCTCTTAATAGCTTTTTAGCCTCAACAAATGGCCAGGCGTTTGTTTTGTCAAAATTTGTTTTGTCTATCACAACTACTTAAATATCCTTAATATCAGCCTTTTTAATAATTCATATAGAGTTGAAATTTATTTACCATAAAATAATGTCCATTCAAAATGTCCAATTATAAAACTGTCTTTTTTACATTAGGGGTTTTGCAAATTATTTTAGGTCTTTCAATGATTGTACCTATTTTGGTTCAATTAATATTTGATCAAATTGATGCAGGATTTATCGGATCAATGATTGTTACTATTGTTTTTGGATTTTTATTTTTCATTTCTAATTATGATCACGATAAAAAGATAAGTTTACCTCAAGCTTTTTTGCTCACAGCACTTTCGTGGTTAAGTATTGCTATATTTGGTTCTTTACCTTTAATTTTTTCTAGTACGGATTTGAGTTTTACAGATGCGTTTTTTGAGAGCATGTCCGGTATTACAACAACAGGATCTACAATTATCACGAATCTAAATGAAACGTCTAAAGCGATATTACTTTGGAGAGGAATGTTACAGTGGTTTGGTGGTATTGGAATTATCGTAATGGCAATCACTTTAATGCCTTTAATGAATATAGGGGGTATGCAACTTTTCAATATTTCATCTAATGATACTTCTGAAAAAATTTTTCCTAAAACTAAAGAAGTTTCTTTGAGATTATTGTCTATATATTCCTTATTAACTTTAACTTGTGCTTTTTTTTATTTTATATTTGGGATGAGTTTTTTTGATAGCATCGTGCATGCTATGACAACAATAGCGACTGGAGGTTTTGCAAATTATAATGAATCCATAGGTTATTTTAACAGCTCGTTAATAGAAATTAATGCAATAATATTTATTATTCTTGGAAGTATACCTTTTATTAGTTACATCAAATACTTGGCTGGAGATAAGAAAATATTTTTCAAAGACACACAAATAAAAACTTTTATAATTTTGGTTATTATTTCAATTCTTTTAATGTTTTTTTATTTATCTGTTATAAATAAAAGCTTAACTGAGATAAGTTTTGTGTCTGTTAGCTTTAATATAATTTCTATTTTAACTGGAACAGGGTATGCTACAGAAAATTTTAGTAATTGGGGTCAATTTCCACTAGTATACTTTATAATTTTAATGTTCATTGGAGGCTGTGCAGGCTCTACAACTTGCGGAATAAAGATTTTTAGAGTTCAAATTTTGTATCAATTCATATCAAACCAGCTGAAAAAAATAATTTACCCTCGAGGAATTTTCAAAATTAAATATCAAAATAATAATGTGGATGAAAAATTTATGGACTCAATTATTTCTTTTATATTTCTTTATATATTAATATTTTTTGTTGTGACTGCGCTTTTATCGCTTGATGGATTAAATTTTATTACTGCAATTTCAGCAGCTGCCACGTCAATTTCAAATGTTGGTCCAGGTTTAGGTGATATTATTGGTCCGAACGGAAGTTTTTCAAGCCTGTCTGATTTTTCTAAATGGGTTCTCAGTGCTGCAATGATACTTGGAAGGTTGGAATTATTTGCAATTCTAGTATTATTTATTCCATCTTTTTGGAGAAAATATTAATGTTTGAAAAAAAACAAACCTGGTCAGAATCTATTTTAGTTTACAAGGATATTCGAATGCTAAGAATATTACTTCTTGGTGCAATTAGTGGATTTCCTTGGGTTTTAATTGCCAGCAGTTTAAGCCTTTGGCTAAAAGAAGAAGGTTTAAGTAGATCAACTATTGGATGGGCAGGTTTAATATTTGGGGTGTACGCCTTTAATTATTTGTGGGCACCAATAATTGATAGAATACAAATTCCATTTTTAACAAAAAGATTAGGGCATCGACGAGGCTGGATTGTCCTTATGCAAATTATAATTTTATTCAGTTTAATTGTTTGGAGTTTTATTAACCCTACAGAAAATTTGGCGTTACTAATTAGTGTTGGATTAGTTATAGCAATTTCTTCGGCTACACAAGATATTACTGTTGATGCGTTGAGAATCGAACAAATTAATGCTGATGAAGGAAAATCTATGGCAGCAGGTGCTGCTATGGCTGTAGTTGGATGGTGGACCGGATATAAGTTAGGTGGTGTTATAGCATTGTTTACTGCCGAATTTTTTCAAAATATTGGAATTGAAAATTACTGGCAAACTACTTTTTTAGTTCTTGGCGTTGTAGTAATCCTGATGAATATAGGTTTAATGTTTATACACGAGCCTATAACAACAGATAGACAAAACAAACAAAAAGAAACAGACGAAATAATACAATCAAAACTTGGATCAAATAATGTAATAACAAAATTTGTTGCTTATATTACTGGTACAATAGGAGGTCCTGTAATTAGTTTCTTCAAAAAAAATGGTTTCTCAATTGCAGTTGGAATCCTTGGCTTTGTCTTTCTTTTTAAAATTGGAGAAGCCTTTCTTGGAAGAATGTCCATAGTTTTTTATAAAGAGGTAGGATTTTCAAAAGGTGAAATAGCGATATACTCTAAAACTCTAGGCTGGATGACGACAGTTGTATTTACATTATTAGGTGGAATATTTGCTATGAGAGCTGGCACAATAAAAACAATGTTTGTTGCTGGTGGATTTATGGCAGCAACAAATTTATTATTTGCTGCTCTCGCGTGGTCAGGAAAATCTGAATGGTTGTTTGCTTTAGCGGTTATCGCTGATGATATATCTGCAGCGTTTGCAACTGTTGCTTTCGTAGCCTTTATCTCTCTTTTAGTGGATAGGACTTATACCGCTACACAGTATGCACTTCTAGCTTCAATTGGAACTGCAGGAAGAACGACACTTGCTTCTTCATCAGGTGCTTTAGTTGATTGGCTAAACGGAGACTGGGGAACCTTTTTTATAATTACCACTTTAATGGTTATCCCATCTTTAATTTGTTTATGGTTTATAAGGAATAAAATTAAAATTGGTGCAAAATAGTTTTTTTTTAAAAGAGCCTATTGTCGATATATTAGAGGAACCAAGGAAGAACTCTAATATTAGCTCTCAACTTGTCTACGGTGAGAGTTTTAAAATAATTAATAAAAAAAATAATTATTTTAAAATAAAGACTTCATATGACAAATATTCAGGCTTTATAAAAAAAATTGACAGCTACAAAAAATTCAATCCAACTCACAAAGTTGGAATTTTAAAAGCTAGAATTTATTTTGGTAATAAAAAAAAAAAATCAAAAAAGTTTTTACCATTTACGAGCAAGATTCAAATTTTAAAAAGGGATCAAAATTTCATTATGTATAAAAAAGATAAATGGCTAAGATCAAAAGACATATTTCCAATCCAAAAAAAAAATTCTGATTTTGTAAAGATATTTAAAAGTTTTCTAAATTGTAAATATAAATGGGGTGGAAAAACATTCGAAGGAATTGATTGTTCTGCTCTATTACAAATATTTTATAAATTTAATAATAATTTTTTTCCAAGAGATACGATTGATCAAGTTAAATTAAAAAAAGGTGTGAGATACAGAAAAAAATTTAAAAAAGGTGATATTATTTTTTGGAAAGGACATGTTGCTATATGCATCAATACAAATGATCTTATCCACGCTTATGGTCCAAAAAAAAGAGTGATCATAATGCCAATTAAAAAAACGATAAAACTAATTAAAGAAACCGCGAAATTAGATGTAAAGAAAGTAACAAGGATCTGAATTATTCTCGACCAAAATCAGGTTTAGAAATATCTTGTTTTTGAGAAATTATTTGTTTTCTTACTACTTTCGAATTGCTTAATTTTTTTATTATCTTTGAATTTTCTTTCTTGCTTATATTCTTCTTAAAATCTTTTAAATTTTTCATAAAAAGATTTATTGCTTCAATCATATTAGCTTTATTCTCGAAAAATATATCTCTCCACATTATTTCGTTAGATGCAGCAATTCTTGAGAAATCTCTTAATCCACCTGCGCTAAATTTAATCAAATTTTTATTCTTTTTTTTCTGAAAATCCTGTGCAGTTTTTATTAAATTATAAGCGATCAAGTGAGGTAGATGGCTAGTGACTGAAAAAATTTTATCATGATCATCGGGATTCATAATAATTATTTTAGATCCTAAAGATTTCCAAAATCTCTCTACTTTTTTTTGTTTTAGAACATTTTTATCTTTTATTATTATGCACCACTTGTTTTTGAACAAATTAGCATTACCATATTTAGGCCCACTAACTTCGGATCCTGAGATAGGATGACTCATCACCCAATTAAGATTTTTTGATAATTTTTTTTTTTTTAAAGAAATTAGATTTTTTTTTGTTGAACCAACGTCAGTTATAATTGAATTATGATTGAGATTTTTATTTAATGACGAAAAAAATTTAGGATATTCACTCATAGGAGTGCTTAAAATCACAAGATCAATTTTATTTAAATTTTTATCTAACCTTGTTAAAAATTTAATTTTTTTGTTAGATTTTTTAATAATAGATCTATATTTTTTAGACTTTTCAAATACAAAAAAATTTTTAGAAATTTTTTTTTGTATTGAAGCCTTTAATATTGATGAGCCTATTAATCCGCAACCAATAATAAGAATATTATTAAACATTTTTAAAAATAGTATTCATTCTTTTAAGGAATATTTGGTTTTCTTTTGTGTTGCCAATTGTAAGTCTTAGACAATTTTTTATGCCATATGAATTCATTTCTCTTAGTATAATTCCATATTTCTGTAATTTTTTTAAAGTTGTGTCTGCGGTAAATTTTGCTTTTTTGAAATCTAACAAAAAGAAATTTCCAGATATTTTGTTTGTACCAATATTATATTTTAACATCTCATTTTTAATTTTTTTGCACCATTTAAGATTATGTATTACTGACTTTTTAACAAATTTATCATCTTTAAGTGACACAACAGCGCAAATTTGAGCAAATTTATTTACGTTAAAAGGTGGTTTAATTTTATATAATTCTTTAATTATAGATTTATCACCGTATCCCCAGCCTATCCTTAATGAAGCTAGACCATAGATTTTTGAAAATGTTCTTAAAATAAATACATTTTTAGAGTTTTTAAATAACTCAATTCCAGATTTGTAATCTTTATTCTTCATATATTCAAAATATGCATCATCAACAACCAATAAAATATTTTTATTTAATCTTCTCCTTAAGTCTAATAGCTCGTTTTTTGTTAAATAAGTGCCTGTTGGATTATTTGGATTTGCGATAAAAACAATTTTTGTTTTTTTGGATGTCTTTTTAAGAATTTCTTTAACTGAAACTTTAAAATTAATTTCTTTAGCTAATTTTACATTTGCCCCAACGATTTTGGAGTATATCCTATACATGAGGAAACTGTACTGAGGAACAACAACTTCATCATTTTCTCTAAGGAACAATTGACAAAGCATTTGAATTACTTCGTCAGAACCAGAGCCACAAATTATCTTGGATTTATCACAACCATACTTCTTTGATATTTTTTGTGTTAATTCCGAAAATTTACTGTCTGGATATTTTGATATATCAAATTTAGACTTAACAATTTTTTCGACATTTTTACTGACACCTAAAGCAGATTCATTTGCAGATAACTTAATAATATTTTTATTACCAGCCAATAAGGATTTTCCAGGTTTGTAACTCTGTAATTTTATGTTTTTAAATCTTAGCAATGTCATAGTAAATATTTCACTATAAATAGTCTTTTAACTAGATAAAACAATAATTAATTGAGCAATATTTGACATATAAATTCCTTTGAAGTAAAAGCTGCATGCGCTGATTTATACTGAATTGCGAGCGCTATAAAAAAACCGCTAAAATGTTTTTTTTCTCACAATTCAATCAGTGCAATTATTATGAATAAGAATATTGATACAAAAAAAATAATTATATCAAATCCCCTTAAATTGGATTGTGGTAAGGAAATTAATAACTTTCCAATAGCATATGAGACATATGGGGAATTAAACAGTGAAAAAAGTAATGCAATATTAGTGTTCCATGCTTTGACTGGAGATCAATATGTTTCTGGAAAAAACCCAATAACTAATAAAGATGGTTGGTGGAGTTATGTTGTTGGAGAAAATAAGCCAATTGATACAAATAAATTTTTTGTGATTTGTGCAAACGTTATTGGAGGCTGCATGGGATCTTACGGACCTAGCACAATAAATGAGTCCACTGGTAAACAAATAGGAACTGATTTTCCAATTATAACTATTAACGACATGGTTAACGCTCAATATGAGCTAATTAAATATTTAGAAATTGAAAAACTTTTTGCTGTAGTAGGTGGTTCAATGGGTGGAATGCAAGTACTTCAATTTGTTGCCAATTTTCCAGATAAAGCAAAACTTGCAATACCGATTGCTTGCACATCTAGTCACTCGGCACAAAACATAGCGTTTAATGAATTAGGAAGACAGGCAATTATGGCTGACAGTAAGTGGGAAAATGGATTTTATAGCAATTACAAATTAAATCCTGACAAAGGGTTAGCGGTAGCAAGAATGGCAGCACATATTACTTATCTTTCTGAAAAAGGATTGCAGGAAAAATTTGGAAGAAAATTGCAAGATAGGGATAGCCTAAGATATGGATTTGAGGCAGATTTTCAAATTGAGAGTTATCTTAGATACCAAGGATCTGTGTTTGTTGATAGATTTGATGCTAATAGTTATTTATATATAACTCGTGCAATGGATTATTTTGACTTATCCAAACAGTACAAAGGAAACTTATCTGATGCATTCAAAGAAACTAAAACAAAATTTTTTGTAATATCATTTACATCAGATTGGTTGTATCCAACATCGGAGAATAGAGAAATAGTTATAGCACTAAATTCTATTGGTGCAGATGTCGGATTTGTAGAAATAGAATCTGATAAGGGGCATGACTCATTTTTGCTCGATGTTCCAAGTTTCCTAAAGACACTTGGCGATTATATTAATTCAACCTACAAAGTTATAAATGAAAGAAGAATTTAGGATTATATCTAATTTGATAGAGGAAAATACTAGAGTTCTAGATGTCGGTTGTGGCAATGGAGACTTGATGAAATTTTTACAAGAAAACAAAACTAAAGATATTCGTGGACTAGAAATCTCTAAAAAAAAAGTTCAAAATTGTTTATCAAAAGGATTAACTGTAATTGAAGGGAATGCTGAAAGCGATTTAAAACAATTTCCTAAATCGTCTTTTGATTATGTTATTTTAAGTCAAACATTACAAGCTTTTCTTAATCCTGAATTAGTAATTAATGAATTACTAAAAGTAGGAAAAAAAGTAATTGTTACTATACCTAATTTTGGTTACTGGAGAGTTAGACTACAATTACTGTTTAAAGGCACAATGCCTGTAACAGAAAATTTACCTCATGAATGGTATAATACACCAAATTTACATATGTGCACAATTAAAGATTTTTATAATTTTTGCAGTAGTAAGAATATTAAAATATTTAAGTCTATCGCTTTAAAAAAAAGTCGAATTTCAGAAATAAATAAATCAAATTTAAATTATAAAAATCTTGACTCTCATTTAGGTATATTTTTAATAGAAAGTTAAATGAAAGTAGAAATTATTAAGTGTCTGGAAGATAATTTTTCTTACATTTTAATTAATGAAGCTAATAGAAATTGTTGTGTTGTTGATCCTGGTGAAGCAGATCCAATTATAAATTATTTACAGAAAAATAAATTAAATTTAAAATATATATTAAATACACATCATCATCATGACCATGTTGGCGGGAACGAAGAATTAAAAAAAAAATTTAATGCAGAGGTAATAGGTTATATTGGAGATAAAAATAGAATACCTCAAATTGATATTTGCTTAAGTGATGGTGAAATTTGGAAGAAGGATATTTTTGAAGCAAAAATATATCATGTCCCTGGCCATACAATAGGTCATATCTGTTTTCATTTTTTTAAAAATAAGTTAATTTTTACAGGAGATACTTTATTCTCTATGGGATGTGGAAGAATTTTTGAAGGGAGTTATGAGCAAATGTACAACTCACTACAAGTTTTAAAAAATTTAGATAAAGATACAAAAATTTATTGTGGACATGAATATACTTTAAAGAATTCTGAATTTTGTTTAGCACAAGATTCCAATAACAATGAATTACTAAACAAAATTAAAGAAATTAAAGAAAAAATTAAACTAGGTAAAACTAGTATGCCATCAACGATTGGTGAAGAACTTAATTGTAACATTTTTCTTAAGTCAAACGATCTAGAAAATTTCAAAAAATTGAGGGATTTAAAGGATAATTTCTAAGTTATTAACCTTGACTATGATGCAACCCAGACTATATTGCTGACTATAAAAATTAGGGCTAACTATGTCATTCGCAGTAATTCAAACAGGTGGTAAACAGTATAAAGTGAAAGCTGGAGAGATTCTCAAAGTTGAAAAGCTCGAAGATTCAAAAGAAAATTCAAAAATAGAGTTTAATGAAATACTAGCTTACGGAGATGATAAAAATTTAGAGTTAGGAGAGCCGACAATTAGTGGAGCTAAAGTTGAAGCTGAATTAATAAAAAATGGAAAAAATAGAACAGTTCTTATTTTTAAAAAAAGGAGAAGGCAAAATTCGAGAAGAAAAAATGGTCATAGACAAAAATTTACAATGGTAAGAATAAGTAAAATCTATTCAAAAGATGGTAAAGTTATTTCTGAAGCAGAAAAAAGAAAAGAAATACCATCAAAAAAAACAGTTGAAACAAAGGAAGCAGCTAAATAAAAAGTAATTTATGGCAACGAAAAAAGCAGGTGGATCGTCAAGAAACGGAAGAGATAGTGCAGGTCGTAGACTTGGTGTGAAAAAATATGGTGGCGAGATGGTTGTGCCTGGCAACATTATTGTAAGACAAAGAGGAACTAAAATATTTCCTGGAGAAAATGTTGGTATGGGTAAAGACCATTCGATATTTTCAGTTGTTAAAGGTAAGGTAGAGTTTAAAAAATCAAAATCTGATAGAACTTACGTTTCTGTAAAGCCCAATTAATAGATACAACACTCACATAGTTGTTATATGAAATTTCTAGATCAAGTTAAGATATATGTAAAAGCTGGCAACGGAGGGTCGGGATCTCCAAGTTTTCGTAGGGAAAAATTTGTAGAGTTTGGTGGCCCTGATGGCGGCGATGGAGGGAAAGGAGGATCTGTAATTCTTATTAGTGAAAGAAATCTTAATACTTTGATTGATTACAGGTATCAACAACACTTCAAAGCTGAAAGAGGAAAGGATGGAAGCGGAAAAAACAAAGCTGGGAAAGGTGGTGAAGATTTATATTTAAAAGTACCTTTAGGAACACAAGTATTTGAAGAAGATAATAAAACACTTATTTATGATTTTAAAAGTCAGAAAGAGGAATTTTTAGTAGCAAGCGGAGGTAAAGGAGGATTTGGAAATACAAGATTTAAGTCCTCAACCAATAGAGCCCCAAAGAAATTTACAAAAGGGAGTCAAGGAGAGGAATTTTGGATTTGGCTTCAACTAAAAACAATTGCTGATATCGGTATCATAGGATTGCCCAATGCTGGGAAATCCAGCTTGCTTGCATCAATGACGAGTGCAAATCCAAAAATAGCAAACTATAAATTTACTACAATTAATCCAAATCTTGGTGTTGCTAGTTATGATGACAAAGAAGTTACTTTAGCAGATATACCAGGCTTAATTGAGGGTGCTCATACCGGAACTGGTCTTGGAATAAAGTTTTTAAAACATATAGAAAGGTGCAAAACTTTGCTGCATTTAATAGATATAACTGAAGATGATTTATTTATTTCTTACAATCAAGTCAGAAAAGAATTATCAAAATACAGTAAAGATTTAGTTAAAAAAAAAGAAATAGTAGTTTTAAATAAAACTGACTTAATTGATGAAGAAGAAAAAAAAGAGAAGATAAAAAAACTCAAGAATAAATTAAAAAAAAATATCTTTTTAATGTCAACAATGGATAAAAAATCAGTATCAGATATAAAGTCAAAGTTGGTAAACTATGTATCTTAAGGACTCCAAAACTGTAGTAATAAAAATAGGTTCATCTTTATTAATAAATGACAATAAAATTATTAGAGAAAAATGGCTTTTGGAATTTGCTAAAGATATTAAAGAGTTACAAAAACTTAAAAAGAATGTTGTTATAGTGAGTTCTGGAGCAATTGCTTTAGGGTGTAAAAAATTACAATTAAATAAAAAAACTTTAAAGCTTGATAAAAGTCAAGCTGTTGCATCAATTGGACAAATAGAATTAATGAATCTTTTTAAAAAGACATTTAACTCAAATAAAATAAATATTTCTCAAATTCTAATTACTTTAGAAGATACTGAACAAAGAAGAAGAGCTATAAATGCTAAAAGAACTTTCGAAAACTTATTTCAGCTTAATTTTGTACCTGTTGTTAATGAAAATGATAGTATTGCAACTTCTGAAATAAAATACGGAGATAATGACAGATTAGCATCAAGAGTTGCACAAATATCAGGCGCAGATTGCTTAATATTATTGTCTGATGTTGATGGATTGTATTCTAAAAACCCAAAAATTCATAAAAATGCTAAATTGATTAAAGAAATAAAAAATATTGATTCTAAAATTGAAAATTTTTCAAGTAAAAGCACAAGTGAGTATGGTACTGGTGGAATGAAAACGAAAATTGATGCTGCAAAAGTATGTCAAGTCTCGGGTTGCTATATGGCTATTGCAAATGGTTTAATTAAAAGACCAATTAAAAATATACTAGAACATAATTCAGGGACATGGTTTTTGCCAAAAGTATCTAAATTAGATGCAAGAAAAAAATGGATAATTAGCTCTATATCTCCAAAAGGAGAAATTATTATAGATGATGGTGCTTTAAATGCTTTAAAAAATGGAAAAAGTTTATTAGCAGCAGGTATTAGAAAAGTTTCAGGAAAATTTGTTAAAGGTGATCATGTTAGAATTTTAGATAAAAATAACAAAGAATTTGCTAGAGGGTTGAGCAGTTTTGCATCTGATGAGATATCCAAAATAAAAGGAGAACATTCTAACAAAATTAGTAATCTTTTAGGCTATTTTACAAAGTCTGAAGTTATACATAAAGATGATATGGTTAAAATTTAATGAGTAAACTACTTAAAAAAATTGGATTGAATTCTAGAAAAGCTTTGAATTCAAGTATTAGTCCAAAAAAAAAGAATAAAGTTTTAAAAGATTTTGTAAAATTAATTGAGATTAATAAGAATAAAATTATTAGCGAAAATAAGAAAGATATTTTTTATGCAAGAGGAAAAAAATTAAAAGAAAACTTAATTCAAAGACTCACTCTTAGTAATAATAAATTAAAAAGTATAATTGACTCTGTCAAAACTATTACTTCTTTTAAAGATCCTATAGATCAAATAACTTCCAAATGGAAAAGGCCAAATGGACTTGAAATTAGAAGAGTTACAATACCAATAGGAGTTATAGGTGTAATATTTGAAAGTAGACCCAATGTTACTTCAGATGTATCAGCACTATGTTTTAAATCTGGAAATGCTGTTATATTAAGAGGTGGTTCCGAAGCCTACAATAGTAATAAAATTTTAGTAAATTTATTTAGGAAAGCTCTAAAAAAAAATAAAGTAAACGAAAATTATGTCCAGTTTATAAATAACAAGAGCAGAAAACTCGTCGATTATTTATTATCAAAAATGGAAAACTCCATTGATGTTGTAATACCACGAGGCGGAAAAAATTTAGTAAAAAAAGTTAAACAACTTTCAAAGGTTCCAGTTATTGGTCATTTGGAAGGAATTTGTCATACATATATTGATAAAGAGGCAGAAGATAATATGGCAAACAAAATAGTATTAAATGCTAAGTTGAGAAATACTAGTATATGTGGTGCAACTGAAACTCTCTTAATACATAAAAGTAAATCAAAATCAGTGAATTTAATTTTAAATTCACTAGCTAAAAGCGGTTGTAAAATTTTAGCTGATAGAAAAATAAGTAAATTATTTAAAGGCAAAACATATCCTGCCAATAATAATACTTGGTCAAAAGAACATCTTTCACAGATTATTTCAGTTAAATTAGTGAATAATGTCAAAGAAGCAGTTGCCCACATCAACAAATATGGAACTATGCATACAGATGCAATAGTAACCAAAAACAAAAATACAGCAAAATTCTTTATTAAGAATGTAAAAAGCTCTATTGCTATTCAAAATTCATCAACACAATTTGCTGACGGAGGAGAATTTGGTTTTGGTGGAGAAGTTGGAATTTCAACAAACACATTGCCACCAAGAGGTCCTGTCGGTCTAAATCAGTTAGTAAGTTATAAATATGAAGTTTATGGTTCAGGGCAAATTAGAAAATAAAAAGATTGGTATACTCGGTGGATCGTTTGATCCAGCACATGTTGGTCATGTAAGAATTTCTAAATTAGCAAAAAAAAATTATAATTTGAGCCAAGTTATATGGGCTATAACAAAACAAAATCCATTTAAAAAAAATAATCCAAATGATCTATATAAAAGAACAGCTTATGCAAAAAAAATTAATAAAAATAATAAATTTATAAAAGTTAAATGTTTTGAAGAAATAATAAAATCTAATCGTACAGTAGATTTAATTAAATATTTAAAAAAAAAATTTAAACATTCAGAAATATTTTTTTTAATGGGGGCCGATAACCTAATAAATTTTCATAAATGGAAAGGGTACAATTCAATAACTAAAATGTGCAAAATATTGGTATTTGATCGAAACGGAT
This sequence comes from uncultured Pelagibacteraceae bacterium, assembly GCA_902543485.1. GTDB lineage: Bacteria > Pseudomonadota > Alphaproteobacteria > Pelagibacterales > Pelagibacteraceae > Pelagibacter. The sequence goes on from CACBYP010000002.1 coordinate 152,150, forward strand.
ACAAATCAAAGGCTTTTAGATCTAAATCATTTAAGAAATATAATAAAAAAGCAGTTGAATTTATAAAGTTTAATAAAGTCAATATTTCATCTTCTCAATTAAGAAAAATTTGATACTCTTAGTTTAATTAATGGAAAAAATATCAGCTCTTAAAGATGAAATAATCAAAACGCTTGATATTAATAAAGCCTTAGACATAGTTTCAATAGATCTCGAAGGAAAGTCATCAGTTGCGGACTTCATGATTATAGCTAGTGGTACATCATCAAGACATATTCAAGCTTTATCTGAACAAGTTTTTGAAAAATTAAAAATTAATGGTGTGAGTAATTGTAAAATTGAAGGAAAAGACAGCAATGATTGGAAGCTTGTAGATGGAATAGACTTAATAGTTCATATTTTTAATCCTGAAAAAAGAAAATTTTACGAATTAGAAAAAATGTGGTCAGAATTAATTCCTAAAGAAAAACTGATCATATGAAAAAAGTATACTTTATAGCTTCATTATTTTTTTTCATATTTACAAATCCAATTTTGAGTAATGAAAACGATATTTACAAAAAAATTGATTTATTCAGCGAAGTCTTAGATAAAATTAATAAAGAATATGTTGATGAAGTAAACCAGAGTGAGGCAATGGATGCTGCTATAAACGGCGTTTTGCAATCTTTGGATCCTTATTCAGCATATATGTCTCCGGACTCGTTTAAAAATATGCAAACTGAGACTAGCGGAGAATTTGGAGGATTGGGCATTGAAGTCAGTATGGAGGCTGGTGTCGTAAAAGTAATTTCTCCAATTGATAACTCGCCAGCTGAGGAGGTTGGTGTCAAAGCCGGAGATTACATCGTTAAAATTGATGATGTTCAAGTTCAAGGAAAAACTCTTTCTGAAGCTGTAGAATTAATGAGAGGCCCAGTTGGATCTGATATAGAGATTACTGTTAGAAGAAGGGGAGAAAGAAAAGCACTTATATTTACAATTACAAGAGAAATTATACAAGTTGCATCTGTAAAGTCAGAAATTAAAGATGATCAAACAGCTTATATAAGATTAACATCATTCAATGAGAATAGTAGTAAACAAATAAAAAATAATATCAAAGAATTTAAGAAAAATAAGAAAATTAAAAATTACATATTAGATTTAAGAAACAATCCTGGTGGATTGTTATCTCAAGCAATAAAAATTTCAGATTATTTTTTAGAAAATGGAGAAATAGTTTCTACAAAAAGTAAAAGGAAGTATGAAAATAGAAAATGGTTTGCAAAAAAAGGAGATATTATTGATGGGGAAACGATGGTTATTTTGATTAATTATGGGTCTGCATCAGCATCTGAAATTGTTGCAGGAGCACTACAAGATCACAAAAGAGCGATATTAGTAGGAGAGAGTACATATGGTAAAGGGTCAGTACAATCAATTATTCCTTTAGAAAATGAAGGTGCCATAAGACTTACTGTTTCTAAATACTATCTCCCATCGGGTAAATCGATTTCAAGAGTAGGTGTAAATCCAGATATAGTTATTGCTGAAGGTTCAGATGAATTTAGAATAAATACAGATACTGATAACCAGTTGGAATTTGCTCTTAAATTATTAAATGGTTAAGAATGAAAGAAAAATTTCAAAAACTTCCGTTAAGGAATGGTGTTGGTATCGCAGTCCTAAATAAAGAAAATAAGATATTTGTTGCAAAAAGAATTGATAATCCTGCTGATTTTTGGCAAATGCCTCAAGGCGGTATTGATGAGGGTGAAAATTATTTTGATGCAGCGTTGAGGGAACTTGAAGAGGAAACAAGCATAAAGTCAGTAAAGCTAATTAAAGAAATAAGCAAATACACAACTTACGATCTTCCTGATCGCCTCTTAGGAATTATTTGGAAAGGAAAATATAAAGGCCAAAAGCAAAAGTGGTTTATTGTAAAGTTTAATGGAGAGGAAAATGAGATTAACATTAAAACTAAACATCCTGAATTTTTAGATTGGAAATGGATAGATATTAAAGATTTAACAACTAAAGTTGTAGATTTTAAACTTCATGTTTACCAAGAAATTCAAAAAGAACTAGAAAAAGTAGTTAATTAAGACTTATAGATTTTAGAACTTCGACTTTGTGGTTTAAAAGAAATCTTTTTTGATCATCAATATTATCTTTAGATAATTCTGCTTCAGCACTGCTTATCGACTCAGATACAAAATTTTTATCAGCATCTTTTAAATCAAAAATTGAACTAGTTAATACAGATAATGTATTGTCTTTAAATTCGACAATACCATCTTCAACATAGAAACTTTGTTCCTCAGATTCAGAGAATACCCTAATTATACCTGGTTTTAAAAAAGAGATAATTGGAATATGGTCTTTAAGAATACCAATCTCTCCTTCTACAGCAGGTATTACAACCTCAAATACATTGTCTTTAGAAAGAAAAGATTGTTCTGGATTAACAATATCTATATTAAAGAGATTACTCATTAAGCAGCTGCATCTTTTGCCATTTTTTCAGCTTTTTCTATTGCTTCTTCTATTGTGCCAACCATATAAAAAGCAGCTTCAGGAAGATGATCATATTCTCCTTTGCATATTGCGTCAAACCCTTTAATTGTTGACTCTAAATCTACAAGTTTACCTGGAGATCCTGTAAATACTTCGGCCACAAAGAAAGGTTGTGATAAAAATCTTTGAATTTTTCTAGCTCTAGCAACAGTAAGTTTGTCATCCTCTGATAGCTCGTCCATTCCTAGAATTGCAATAATATCTTGCAAAGATTTGTATGTTTGTAAAATTTTCTGAACAGATCTTGCTACTCGATAGTGTTCATCACCAACAACTCTTGGATCTAAAATTCTAGAAGTAGAATCCAAAGGGTCAACAGCTGGGTAAATACCTAATTCAGCAATTTGTCTTGAGAGTACAGTCGTTGCGTCTAAGTGTGAAAAAGAAGTTGCTGGAGCTGGATCTGTTAAATCATCTGCAGGTACATAAATTGCCTGAACAGATGTAATTGATCCTTTATTAGTTGTTGTAATTCTTTCTTGCAGGTTTCCCATATCTGTTGCAAGAGTAGGCTGATAACCAACCGCTGAAGGAATTCTTCCTAGAAGAGCTGATACTTCTGAACCTGCCTGAGTAAATCTAAAAATGTTATCAACAAAGAACAAAACATCTTGTCCCTCTTGATCCCTGAAATACTCTGCCACAGTAAGACCGGTTAAAGCTACTCTAGCTCTAGCTCCTGGAGGCTCATTCATTTGTCCATAAACTAATGCTGCTTTAGATCCAGTTCCCTCTGGCTTGATCACTCCTGACTCGATCATTTCGTGATATAAATCGTTCCCTTCTCTAGTTCTCTCTCCCACTCCAGCGAATACTGAAAATCCACCGTGGGCCTTAGCTATATTATTTATAAGTTCCATTATAATTACAGTTTTTCCAACTCCTGCTCCACCGAACAATCCAATTTTTCCACCTTTGGCATAAGGTGCTAATAAGTCGATTACCTTTATTCCAGTTACTAGAATTTCTGTTTCTGTAGACTGATCATTAAAAGAAGGAGCTTGTCGGTGTATAGGCCAATTTTCTTTAGTAGAAATTTGTCCTTTCTCATCGATTGGTTCACCTATTACGTTTACAATTCGTCCTAATGTTTCTGGACCTACTGGAACTTGAATTGGAGCACCTGTATCTTTTACTTCATCACCTCTTTTGAGTCCCTCTGTACTATCCATAGCAATTGTTCTAACACTTGACTCACCAAGGTGCTGTGCAACTTCTAAAACTAATCTATTACCTCCATTATCACACTCTAAGGCTGTTAATATTTCTGGCAGTTCTCCATCAAATTTTACGTCAACGACTGCACCAATTACTTGTGTTATGTTTCCTTTTTTGCTCATAATTATAAACTTTCTGCTCCTGATATAATTTCAATTAACTCTTTTGTTATTGCTGCTTGACGGCTTCTATTATACTCAATTGTAAGCCTATCAACCAATTCGCCTGCGTTTCTGGTTGCATTATCCATTGCTGTCATCCTCGAACCTTGCTCACTGGCAGAATTCTCTAACATTGCTTTAAATATTTGCGTTGAAATATTTTTCGGCAATAAATTACTTAAAATCTCATCTTCATCTGGCTCAAACTCATAGTCATTATCATTACCAGAGCCATCTTTATCATCTTTATCTTCATTAAGTGGAACTATTTGTTGTTCTTGTGGAATTTGTGTAATTACATTTTTAAATTTATTGTAAAATATTACGCAAACATCAAATTCATTTTTTTCAAATTTTTCAATTATAATTTTTCCTACTTTATCTGCATCAAAGTAATTTATATTTTTTGACTCTTTGAAAGAAATGTTCTCTACAATATAACTTTTATACTGTCTTTTAAGTTGATCATATCCTTTAGATCCAACAGTAATAATCTTTAAAGTTTTATTTTCAGATATTATTTTTTCGAAATAACTTTTTGCTTTTTTAATAATGTTAGTATTAAAACCTCCGCATAAACCTCTATCAGCAGTGAGTACAATACATAAATGAACTTTCTCTTCACCTGTCCCAACCAGTAATTTGGGGGCATTTTCTTTATCTGTTATACTTTTTGAAAGATTTAAAATTACATTATTCATTTTTTCAGAATAAGGTCTGCCTTTTTCAGCATTCTCTTGTGCTTTTCTCAACTTAGCTGCAGCCACCATTTTCATAGCTTTTGTTATTTTCTGAGTTGATTTAACACTCGTAATTCTTTTTCTGAGATCGTCTAAACTTGGCATTTATAATTATTTAATTCCTTTAATTAATTCTACTAATTGTTTTTCAATGTCTTCCTCAATCTTTCCAGTTTTGGCAATAGACTCCATAATCTCAGGCTTATCAGATTTACACTTTTGTAGAACTTTATTTTCAAAGTCGGCTACATCTTTAAGTTCAATATCATCCAAATAACCTTTTACACCACAGAAAATTGATATAACTTGTTCTGCAACTGTCATGGGAGAATATTGTCCTTGTTTTAAAAGTTCAGTTAACTTCGAACCTCTATTTAAAAGTTTCTGTGTAGATGCATCTAAATCAGATCCAAATTGAGCGAAAGCTGCCATTTCCCTGTATTGAGCTAACTCTAATTTAATTGATCCAGCCACAGATTTCATAGCTTTAGTTTGTGCAGCTGATCCTACTCTAGATACGGATAATCCTACGTTTACTGCTGGTCTAATTCCTTGATTGAATAGTTCAGTTTCTAAAAATATTTGCCCATCTGTAATAGATATTACATTTGTTGGAATATATGCAGAAACATCACCTGCTTGTGTTTCAATAATTGGTAGCGCAGTTAAAGAACCTCCACCATTTTCATCACTTAATTTAGCAGCTCTCTCTAATAATCTACTATGTAAATAAAACACATCCCCAGGGTATGCTTCACGCCCCGGTGGTCTTCTTAATAATAATGACATTTGTCTATATGCAACTGCTTGCTTAGATAAATCATCGTAAATAATTAAAGCATGCATTCCATTATCTCTAAAATATTCTCCCATAGTACATCCTGTATAAGGAGCTAAAAACTGAAGAGGAGCAGAGTCTGAGGCTGTTGCGGAAACTATAGTCGTATATTCCATTGCACCAGCATCTTCTAAAGTTTTTACAATCTGAGCAACCGTTGATCTTTTTTGTCCAATTGCAACATATATACAATAAAGTTTTTTACTTTCATCGTCTGACTCATTAATTTTCTTTTGATTTATAATTGTATCGATAGCTACTGCAGTTTTACCTGTTTGACGATCTCCAATTATAAGTTCCCTTTGCCCTCTTCCAACGGGAATTAAGCTATCAATTGCTTTTAAGCCTGTTTGCATTGGTTCGCCAACTGATTGTCGTGGAATAATTCCTGGCGCCTTAACTTCAACTCTTTTTCTCTCTAAACTTTTATCTAATGCTCCTTTTCCATCAATTGGATTTCCTAATCCATCAACAACTCTTCCTAAAAGTTGTTTTCCAACTGGTACATCAACAATCGCACCAGTTCTTTTTACAGTGTCTCCCTCTTTAATTTCTCTATCATCACCAAAAATTACAACACCAACGTTGTCACTCTCTAAGTTTAATGCCATTCCTTTAGAGCCATCGGAAAACTCAACCATTTCTCCTGCTTGAACATTATCCAAGCCGTAAATTCTTGCAATTCCATCTCCAACAGACAATACTTGTCCAACCTCTGAAACTTCAGCTCTATCGCCAAGTTTTTTTATCTGTTCTTTTAGTATTTTTGTTACTTCTGAAGGATTTATTTCCATTTATGCCTCTATCATTTGTTTTTGAATTTGTTGCAGTTTATTTTTAATAGAATTATCTACCATTGTGCTTCCCACTTTTAATACCAAACCACCAATTAAACTTGGGTCAAATTTATAATTTAATTGTATCTTTGCTCCAAAGTTTTGAGATAACTCTTCTTTAATTTTAGAAATATCTGTTTCATTAAGTTCTTTAGCTGAAAAAAGCTCTGCTTTTATCTCACCTCTAGCTTTCGAGCACACCTCTATAAAATCACTTAAAATTTTTTCTAAATAAAAAAATCTTCTTTTTTGTATTAAAAAAACCAGAAATCTTTTTAAAAGATTATCAAAATTGTTTTTTTCAGAAATTGTTTCAATAACTCTAGTTAAATCCTCAATGCTTGTCGTGGGGTTTTTAATTAAATATCTAAATTCTTCACTCTCATTTATGAGTCTAATTATTGCAACAACTTGTTCCTCTACTTTTGTTAGAGATTTATCTTCATTAGCCAGCTCAAATAATGCTTGTGCGTAACTGTTATTAGAAGTTATTGATATTTTGTTTTCGCTCAATTTATACTCTCAATTGTGAAGATGTTTAAAATTTCGCTTAGATAACATACGAATTATCAGTCTTCAAGGCTCAGATTGTGAAAAATGGTAAGATTTAATGGGCTAATTGAAGCTGATAGGGTCAACATCAACTGAAAGTTTCATTCCTTTGGAGAGTTGAAATTCTTTCAATACATCTTTCAATTTTTTCTGAATACTAGATGTTTTTTTTGCTCTTATTAATAGTCTATTTCTGAATTTTTGATTAATTCTATATATTGGGGCGTTTACGGGTCCTAAAATTTTTGCATCAATAGACTTTGATAAAATATTTTTAAGTTTTGCGGCATCTATATCTAATTTTTTTTCATTTGATGAAGATAAAATTAAAGCGATAAATCTTTCGTAGGGAGGTAAATTATTCTTTTTTCTTAAATTTAATTCATTTTCTAAAAATTTAAAAGGATCTTCGTTTGTAATTTGATTTATAACTTCTGGTTTTAAGTTATATGTTTGAAAATAAATATTAGCTGGCTTACCAGTTCTACCCGCTCTTCCTGATAACTGGTGGTAAAGTTGTAAATTTTTTTCAGTGCTCCTAAGATCGTGTCCTTGAGAAGTCAAATCAATATCTAATACAACAATACAATTCAATTTTGGAAAGTGAAATCCTTTTGATATTAATTGAGTGCCGACAAGAATGTCTATTTCACCAGATATAATTTTATCCAATTTATCTTTACCAGATGCTTTATTCATTGTGTCGCTGGAAAAAATTATTGTTTTTTTATTAGGGAATAAGTTTTTAACCTCTTCCGCAATTTTTTCTACTCCAGGTCCACTAAATACAAACTCACAAACATTTCCTTTTTTACAATCTCTATTTAATTTTGATTTATATCCACAGTAATGACACAAAAGAATTTTTTTATTTTTGTGAAATACTAAATTTATAGAACATCTTGGGCATGTAAAAACATTTAAACATTTTTTACATAAAACGTAGGGCGCAAAACCTCTTCTATTTATGAAGAAGAGAATTTGATCTTTTTTATTTAAATGTTCTTTTACTTTTTCAATAGTTTTGAGAGATATAGAACTTTTGGTTGCTAGTTGATTTTGATAAAGATCTATAACATGGTGTTTGGGCAAATTCGCACCTTTATATCGATTAAGCAATCTTGAGTAATTATATTTTTTAATTTTAATATTTTCATATGTTTCGATTGATGGAACTGCAGTTACTAAATTTATTGGAATATTTTCATGTTTAGCTCTTGATATTGCCATATCTCTAGCATTATAGATAATTCCTTCATCTTGTTTATAAGATTGATCGTGCTCTTCATCTACAGTTATCAAACCTAATTTTTTGAATGGCAGAAATAAGGATGATCTTGCTCCGAGTACTACTTTAATTTTTCCTGCTGATAATCCATTCCATATAATTTTTCTATTTTTTGGGCTGACTTTTGAATGCCAAACTGCAGCTTCAAATCCAAAATAAGATTTAAATTTTTTTTCAAATTCATTTGTTAGTCCTATTTCTGGTAATAAAATTAGAGCCTGTGATCCCATATTTATAATTTTTTCAATAGCTTTAAAATAAACTATTGTTTTTCCTGAACCGGTTGTACCTTGAAGTAAATGAACTCTAAAACTGCTATCATTTTTAGATAGCTCTTTATAAGCCTTTTCTTGCTCTTCAGAAAGTTGATAACTTTCTTTTTCGCTTGATGAATCATATTTTAATAGATCGATGTCATTTTTTATTTTTAAATTTTCGTCATTAATCAAATGAAGTTTTAAACACATTCCCAGGGGTACAAGATTGTAGTTAGAAAACCACTTTAGAAAATTGATTGTATTTTTACTTAGTGGTTCAATTTCAATTTTTTCATTTATAGATTTTAATTTAAATTCTTTATTATTCTTTTCTTCAAAAATATCCCAAATTACACCAATAATATTTTTCTTACCAAAAGGTACTTTTACATAATCTCCTGGTTTTAATTTAATATTACTTAGATATGTAAATGGATGATCAAATATATTAGGCAATAGAACCGGATATTTCATAAATTAATTATGATATATATTATGAATGTATCTGTCTTTTATCTACTGATAATGCCGCTTCTTTTATAGCTTCTGAAAATGTTGGGTGTGCGTGGCATGTTCTTGCGATATCTTCTGAACTGGCCCCAAACTCCATTGCAACGGACATTTCTGCTATCATTTCTCCTGCATGTGGACCAATTATATGTACACCAAGTACTTTATCAGTTGATTGATCAGCCAAAATTTTTACAAAACCCTCTGGTTCATCAATTGCTTTGGCTCTCGAATTTGCCATAAAAGGGAATTTACCAATTTTATAACCAATGTTTTCCTTTTTTAATTGCTCCTCAGTTTTACCAACATAAGCTACCTCTGGGGATGTATAAACAACTCCAGGAATAATATCATAATTCACATGACCTGATTGGCCTGCTATAAGTTCTGCAACGGCAATTCCCTCCTCTTCAGCTTTATGGGCTAACATAGGACCATCAATAACATCTCCTATTGCGTATATATTTTTAATATTTGTCTCAAAATTTTTATTTACTTTAACTCTTCCTTTTTCATCTAACTTTACACCAACTTTATCTAAATTTAAGTTTTTAGTATAAGGTCTTCGTCCAACAGATATTAAAACAACATCAACATCATGTTTAACTTTTTGACCATCATTTTGTGAAGTCTCAACCGTTACACCATTAGAGTTTTTAGTTATTTTATCAACTTTAGTATTAAGGTTGAATTTTATACCTTGCTTCTTTAATATTTTCATAAATTCATTTGAAATATCTCGATCCATTCCAGGCGTGATGTGGTCTAAAAATTCAACGACTGTGACTTCAGTGCCAAGTCTTGACCAAACTGATCCCATTTCTAATCCTATATATCCTCCTCCGACAACAATCATTTTATTAGGAAGCTTGGAAATAGATAGGGCTCCAGTTGAAGAAAGAATTCTTTCTTCATCGAAATCTGCTCCAGGTAATGAAACTGGCTCTGATCCTGTACTGATTATTGTTTTATCAGTTTGAATTATTTTAGTGCCTTCAGAGCCTTCAATTTTTATTGAATTCTCGTTCTCAAACGAACCTTTGCCTTTAAAATAAGTGACTTTGTTTTTTTTGAATAAAAATTCCACTCCTTTAGTCAAAACTGTTACAGCTTTATCTTTATTTTTCATCATTTTATCTAAATTAAGTTTTATTTCTCCAGTCTCAATTCCAATTTTTTCAAAATTTTTAGCACTGTTAAATTTTTCAGATAAATTAAGTAAACTTTTTGAAGGAATGCATCCTATATTTAAGCATGTTCCTCCTAGAGACCCTCTAGACTCTATGCATGCTGTTTTAAGACCAAGTTGAGACAATCTAATTGCACAAACATATCCTCCAGGGCCACCACCAATTACTGTAACATCAAATTTTTCCGACATATTATAAATTTAAAAATAACCTTCTTGGGTCTTCTAAGTTTTCTTTAACAGTTTTTAAAAAACTTACAGACTCTTTTCCATCAATTATTCTATGATCATAAGACAATGCTAAAAACATTACAGGTCTTGCCTTTATCTCACCATCAACAACAACGGGTCTTTCAACAATATTATGCATTCCAAGAACTGCTGACTGTGGAGGGTTTAAAATAGGAGTAGATAACATTGATCCATAAACACCTCCGTTACTAATTGTAAATGTTCCCCCTTGAAGATCCTCTATAGTAAGACTACCATTTTTTGCTTTGTCTGACAGATCTTTTATGTTTTTTTCAATGTCAGCAAAAGACATTTCATCAGCATTTTTTAATACTGGAACTACTAATCCTTTTTCAGTTCCTACTGCAAAGCTCACATTATAATAATTCTTGTAAACCATTTCATCATTTTCAACTTCAGCATTTATTGCAGGAAATAATTTTAATCCTACTATACAAGCCTTCACAAAAAAGGACATGAAGCCAAGTTTAATTCCATAACTATTTTGGAAATCTTCCTGGTTATCTTTTCTCATCGAGATTATATTTGACATATCAACTTCATTAAACGTTGTGAGCATAGCTGCATTATTTTGAGCCTCTTTTAAACGTTTAGCAATCGTTTGTCTTAGTCTTGACATTTTAATTCGTTCTTCTTCACCGTATTGAATTTTTCTTTCGTTAGGTTGAGGGTTAGCTCCCATTAAACTTATTAAATCACCTTTTAAAATTCTACCATCTTTACCTGTCCCTTTTACTTCATCTAAATTAATTTTATTTTCAACAACCATTTTTCTTACAGCAGGAGAAAGTGTTTTATTTTGTTTAATAGGCTTGGTTTCTTCAACTTCATCAGTTAATACCAATGGTTCTTCGTCAAGCAATAAAGGTTCTTGAGTTTTTTTTGTATCTTTTTTCTTTTCGATTTCTAAATTTATTACATTATTTTTTTCAACGTTTCCTTTAACCGGCTCAGCTTCCTTTTCTTCTTTAAGAGCACCACCTTCTGAAATCATTCCTAATACAGTTCCAACTTCAACTGTATCACCATCTTTTGAGTTGATCTCTGATATAACACCACTCGCAGGTGCAGGAACTTCTAAGTTTACTTTGTCAGTTTCTAATTCTACTACAGCTTCATCAGCAACTACGTTATCACCCTTTTTCTTTAACCATTTCGTGACCGTAGCCTCTGTAATGCTTTCTCCCAAAACTGGAACTAATATTTTTTCACTCATTTATTCGAATACTTTATTTACAATTTCTTGTTGTTCAGAATTATGTCTTCTTGCATAACCTGTAGCAGGTGTAGCATCTGGACTTCTTCCAATGTAAGAAATTGCATTGTTTTTAGCCTTAATAGTCTCTAATGTCCATTGTATATAATCTCTAACAGCAAACCAAGCACCCATATTTTTGGGCTCCTCTTGGCACCAATAAAATTTTGAATTTTTTGCAAATGGTTTTAGCTCTTTAACCAAACTTTTTGCAGGGAAAGGATATAGTTGTTCAATTCTATACAAAATCACATCATTGATTTTTAGTCTCTCTCTTGCCGCGAGAAGATCAAAATAAATTTTTCCAGAGCATAATATTACTTTTCTAATTTTTTTATCTTCTTTTAACTTAATAAAACCTTTTTGCTTAGTATCTCTAGCATGATCCCATAGCACTCTATGAAAAGAATTTTTTTTACTAAAATCTTCTAAATTTGATACACAATATTTATTTCTTAAAAGTGACTTAGGTGTCATTATAATTAAAGGTTTTCTAAAATCACGGTGCATCTGTCTTCTTAAAGCATGAAAATAATTTGCAGGTGTAGTACAATTCATAACTTGTAAATTATCATTTGCACATAATTGTAAAAATCTCTCTAATCTCGCAGAGGAGTGCTCTGGACCTTGTCCTTCATAACCATGGGGTAATAACATAACCAGTCCTGATGCTCTTTTCCACTTTCTTTCACCAGATGATATAAATTGATCAATAATTACTTGTGCACCATTTGCAAAATCTCCAAATTGAGCTTCCCAAATTGTCAATGTATTCGGTTCTACTAAACTGTATCCATATTCAAATCCTAAAACTGCAAGTTCAGATAAAAAACTATCTACAATTTCAAAATTTTTTTGGTTACTAGATATATTGTTTAAAGGTATGTACCTTGAATTATCAATTTGATTTCTTAAAACTGAGTGTCTTTGACTAAAGGTACCTCTACCTGAGTCCTGACCTACTAACCTTACTGGATAACCTTCAACTAATAATGAACCAAATGCTAAAGACTCAGCTGTTGCCCAATCAATTCCTGCGCCTTCATTAATAGTTTTTTTTCTATTTTCCATAATTTTTGTTATGGTTTTGTGAATATTTTTATCAGTTGGAAAAACATGTATTCTGTCAGAAATATTATTTAAAATTTTCAAATCTGATCCAGTTACACCTCTTTTATCTTTACCTCTTTCGGGTTTATATCTCGACCAAGTTCCCTCAAACCACCTAATTTTAGGTTTATAATCTTTCGCATTTTTAAATTGATCATCTAATAAATTTTTAAAATCAATAATTTGTTGATCTAAATCTTGTTTCGTAAAAAGTCCTTCATTTACGAGCCTTTCACCATAAATTTTAATTGTAGATGGATGAGATCTAATTTTTTTGTACATAAGTGGTTGGGTGAAGGATGGCTCATCTCCCTCATTATGTCCAAATCTTCTGTAACAAATTAAATCAATTACAACATCTCTATTAAATTTTAATCTAAACTCAGTTGCTATTCTAGTTGCGTAAACAACTGCCTCAGGATCATCTCCATTAACATGGATAATTGGTGCATCAACCATTTTACCTACGTCAGAAGGATAAGGGGAAGATCGCGCAAATCTAGGACTTGTTGTAAATCCAATTTGGTTGTTTACAATAATATGGATTGTCCCTCCAGTGTTATGACCAGGAAGTCCAGACATTGCAAAGCACTCTGCTACTATTCCTTGCCCTGCAAATGCAGCATCACCGTGAATTAATATTGGTATAACTTTATTTCTTTGTTTGTCTTGGTGAAAAAATTGTTTAGCTCTAGTTTGGCCAAGAACAACAGGATTAACTGCCTCTAGGTGTGAAGGATTATCTGTTAAACTTACGTGTACAGGATTTCCATCAAATTCTCTATCAGATGAGGCTCCTAAATGGTATTTGACATCTCCAGCACCATCTTCTGAACCATCCATTTCACCAGCAAATTCATTAAAAATTCTTTTATAAGACTTTTGTAAAACGTTTGCTAAGACATTTAGTCTTCCTCTATGTGACATTCCTATTTTAACTTCTTTTATTTTGGATTGTCCTCCGATTTTTATAATTTGCTCAAGAGCAGGTATTAAACTTTCTCCACCATCTAAACCAAATCTTTTAGTACCAACATATTTTGTGTTTAAAAATTTTTCAAATCCCTCTGCTTGTATTAATTTATTTAAAATTGCTTGCTTTCCATTTTTTGTAAACTTGAGTGCATTCTCGTCTTTTTCTACTCTATCTCTAAACCACATTCTCTCAGTTGGATTTGAAATATGCATGTATTCATAACCTATGGGACCACAATAAGTTTTTTTTAAAAATTTAAGTATTTCTCTAATATTTGCACTTTTTTTATTTATTATTCCGTTTAGAAAAATTTCTTTGTCATAATCTTCTTTTTTAAAACCATAGTACTCAGGATGTAATTCGTCTAAATATTCTGACTTCATCAATTCTAAAGGATCTAATTTTGATAATAGATGTCCCCTTAAGCGATAAGCTCTTATCAAGGCTACAGCACTTATTGAATTTTTATTTGAATTTGCAATTACTTGGAAATTAAACTTGCTAGAATTATCTTTGTTTTTTTCATTTTCTTTAGCTGTTTTCTCAACATCTTCTATATTAATTTTTTTTGAGAAAGGTTTCCACGACGGTCCATTTATCTCATCGACTAATATCTTCATATCCTCATCTATACCTGAGAAATATTCAATCCAACTTTCAGATAGAGATGGATCTTTATTTATAAATTTTACATACATTTCCTCAATAAATGCACTATTCGCTTTATTTAGAAATGATGTTTTTTTATATTCCAGATTTTTAGGAGAGCTCATTTTATTTTAATATAATACTAAATTTTGTTTTCAATTGGACAATTTATTTAACAATGTTTTTCCAATTTCTGAAGGGGATGTGGCAACTTCTATACCACAATCTTCCATTTTTTTGATCTTATCTTTGGCTCCGCCTTTGCCACCTGATATTATGGCGCCTGCATGTCCCATTCTTCTACCCGGTGGTGCTGTAACACCTGCAATAAAACCAACCATGGGTTTTTTTATTTCATGATTTTTCACAAATTCAGCTGCTTCTTCCTCAGCTGATCCTCCTATTTCACCAATCATTAAAATTGATTTAGTTTCCTCATCTTTTAAAAATAAATCTAAACAATCAATAAAATTTGTGCCATTTATTGGATCACCACCTATACCTATACATGTTGATTGGCCCAAATCATTCTCAGTAGTTTGTGCGACAGCCTCGTAAGTCAAAGTTCCAGATCTTGATACAATACCAACAGAACCCTTTTTATGTATATTTCCTGGCATTATCCCGATCTTGCATTCATCGGGAGTGATTATCCCTGGACAATTGGGACCGATTAATCTTGATTTTGAATTAAGTAACTTTTTTTTGACCTTAATCATAT
This sequence comes from uncultured Pelagibacteraceae bacterium, assembly GCA_902543485.1. Classification (GTDB taxonomy): domain Bacteria; phylum Pseudomonadota; class Alphaproteobacteria; order Pelagibacterales; family Pelagibacteraceae; genus Pelagibacter. The sequence goes on from CACBYP010000002.1 coordinate 167,263, forward strand.
CAAGAACTGGTATTCCCTCAGTGATACAAACAATTAATTCTAAGTTAGCTTCAATGGCTTCTATGATTGCTGCAGATGCAAATTTCGCAGGAACATAAATCATAGTTGCGTTGGCACCAGTTTTGTCGACTGCTTCCTTTACTGTATTAAATACTGGTCTATCTAGATGAGTTTGACCACCTTTTTTTGGCGTAACCCCTCCGACTAAATTTGTTCCATATTTAATTGCTTGCTCCGAATGAAAGGTTCCATGACTACCTGTAAAACCTTGGCAAATTAACTTTGTGTTTTTATTAACTAAAACTGACATTTATTTAATAGCCTCTACAATTTTTTTGGCAGCATCTGATAAATCAGATGCAGAAATTAACTCAAGACCTGAATTATCAAGTATTTTTTTTCCCTCTTCAAAATTTGTTCCAGCTAGTCTTACA
>CACBYP010000003.1 GCA_902543485.1 uncultured Pelagibacteraceae bacterium
AATCATGACCTCCTCTTTTGAGTTTGTCAATTTCATCTTTGCTTAGTGAAGAGACCAATTTTAATACTTCTGGATCCTCTGCAAAAAAGTTTTTAAGATTGTACTCTCCATCTCTTGCGCCTAATGTTTGATATTTTCCATCCACAGTTTTGGCAAAACGTTTTAATAATAAATGATCTTTATCCTGCTGAAATATTTTATCCCATTCAGATCCCCAAAGAACTTTTATTACATTCCAGCCATTAGCTTTAAATATTGTCTCCAGTTCTTGAATTATTTGTCCATTACCTCTTACAGGTCCATCTAATCTTTGGAGATTACAATTTATAATAAAAGTTAAATTGTCTAATTTTTCTCTGGAAGCGATAGATAATCCAGCCAAACTTTCAGGTTCATCCATTTCACCATCTCCAAATAAACCCCAAACTCTTTTATTTGTTTTTAATAAGTTTCTATTTTCTAAATATTTCATGAAACGAGCTTGGTAGATAGCATTAACTAAACCTATTCCCATCGATGAAGTGGTAAATGTCCAGTAATCTCTCATTAAATATGGATGGCAATATGATGATAGCCCTTGCTCATTTAGTTCTTGTCTATAATGTTCCAGATGATTTTTTGTTAATCTTCCCTCTAAAAAAGATCTTGCATATATCCCTGTTGTGCACTGAGATTGATAAAAAATTAAATCTGCTTCATCGCCGCCTTTGAAAAAATGATTAAAGCCAGTTTCAAATACTTCAGCAAAAGATGCATAACTTGCTATATGTCCACCAAGTCCACCGTAATTTTTATTTGCTTTCATAACCATAGTTAAAGCATTCCATCTTAAAATTGCTGTTATTTTTTCTTCAATTGCTAAATCCCCTGGATAAATTCCTTGATCATATTGAGATATCGTATTTCTGTAAGGTGAATATGGAACTGGTGAATATAATACTCTTAAATCTTTTGCTCTTTTTTCGAGTTTTTCTAAAATTAGTTTGGCACCCTCTCTACCATGATTTTCAACAACTGCATCAAGAGAATCTAACCAATCATTTAATTCTTGATTATCTAATTTTTGATTTTGATTAGCTTTAAGATCTTTGCTCATAGGATTAATTATACACAAAAAACAAAAATTTATATCTGTTAAAATTGTCTTAATTTAATTTATTCAATAACTCTTTTTGGTTTGCCAGATACAAAACTATCAAGATTTTCAATCATTTGATTATAGAAAGTTAAATAATTTTCAGCAGTTACGTAACCAATGTGAGGAAGCAAAAGAGCATTCTGTACGAATCTAAGTTTATGGCTTTCAGGCAATGGTTCTTTTTCGTAAACATCTATTCCTGCACCAGCTATTATATTTGTTGATAATGCTATAATTAAATCATCTTCATTAACTATTTCACCTCTTGATGTGTTTATCAAATAGGAAGTCTTTTTCATTTTCTCAAATTCTTTAATAGTAATACAATCTCTATATCTATCTCCTCCTTGAACATGAATTGATAGAAAGTCTGAATTTTGAATTAAATCATCTTTGTTACATGGCAAAACATCAAGCTCTTTGCATTTATCTAAGTTTAAATTTTCACTCCAAGCCATAATTTGCATACCAAAAGCTTTGCCAATTTTTGCAACTTGGGAACCTACTCTTCCAAGTCCTAGTAAGCCTAGAATTTTACCTTTTAATTCTACACCAATGGTTGATTGCCAGTAACCTTGATACATATTATCTATTTCAGTTTTAAAATTTCTTGCAAGTCCTAAAATTAATGCCCAAGTTAACTCTGGTGTTGGGTTAGTATTGATTTCAGTGCCAGTAACAATAATTTTATTTTTTTTAGCTACTTCTAAATTTATTGATTTATTTCTCATCCCGCTTGTAGCGATTAATTTTAATTTTTTTAAACTTTCTATAAATTTTTTTGTTATTTTTGTTCTTTCTCGCATTAAAAAGAGAACTTCAAATTCTTTTAATTGTTCAATTGCATCATTTTCATTTTCAAATGGCTCGTTAAATATCTGAAATTCATATTTTGAAGATAATTTTTTAATATCAATAAAATCTTTTGCAACATTTTGATAATCATCGAGTATAGCTACTTTAAGCATTTTTTTTGTTTGAAAGTAATATCCCTGAAATAATAAATATTCCACCGATATAATGATAAAATAATAATACTTCATCAAATATTATCATCGCTAAAATTGCTGCAAGAATTGGCATTAAATGTAAATAAATTCCTGCCCTATTGGCACCTATTAAAGCAACACCTTTTATCCAGAAAAAAAAAGAAATAATTCCAGGCAACAAAACAACATATAACAAAACAAGAATGAAATTTGTATTAAGTATAATTCGATTACCAATGTAGATATAATCTATTGCATACAATGGAATTAGAAATATTACTCCAAGACCAATAACAACTTGAAGTAAAGTTATTGGGGATAATCCATAATTTTTTTTTTTTAAAAGTGCTGAATAAAGTGACCAAGATATCATTGCAAATAATGCAAATAAATCTCCTTTTTCAAAAGCTAAATTTTTAAATACTTCAAAATCTGCTTTTGAAATTATAAATAATACACCCAATAAAGAAAATACAACTCCCAATAATTGAAAGGTATTTGTTTTTTCTATTTTTAAAATTATAGAAAATAAAATGATCATAACTGGAACAGTTGAGATCATAAGAACACCCGTAATTACTTGTGTAGTTTTCAAAGAATAAAAAAGTGCTGAATTAAAAATACTGACCGCTGTAATCCCTAGAAAACATAAAAGATAAATATTTTTAAAAATTAATTCTTTTTTTTCAAGCATCTCTTTGTAAGTAAAAGGTAGTAAAATTAGAAACGCTAGTGACCACCTTAATATATTTAATGATATTGGAGGTATTTCATTTAAACCCGCTATCTTTCCAACAATAAAATTTCCAGACCAAAACAAAGCTGCCAAAAAAAGCAAAATAGATGCAATTATTATATTACTTTTATTTTCAAGCATTAAATAGAGTACTATAAAAGATTACTTTTAACTAAACCTTATTGAACTGTATGGCTGCAAATCTAAGTTAGTATTCTCGCCTGAGATCATTTTAGATATAATTTTTCCTGATATTGCGCCAAGTGTCCAACCTAAGTGATGATGACCAAAAGAATAAAAAACATTTTTATAGTTTTTTGATGGCCCAATAACTGGCAGAAAATCTGGTAATGTAGGTCTAAAACCAAGCCACTCATCTTTATGTTCTGGTAAACCATCTAACATGTCCTTTGCATTTAATATCAAGTTTTTTATTCTCGATTTTGACGGGGAGTTTTCCAATCCACCAAATTCAACGGTTCCAACAACTCGTAAACCTTGTTCCATTGGTGTCATTCCAAAACCTCTATTTGCATAAACAATTGGTCTTGAGATTAAATGATCATAATCTTTAAAGTGAATGTGATATCCTCTTTCGGTATCTAAAGGTATATTTTCATGCAACTTGTCTGTTAGTCTTTTTGAAAATGCCCCACATGCAATAACTAGTTTATCAAAGATAAATCTTTGTGTTTCTGTTCTCAACACTGGTTGTTCTTCATCAAAATCTATATTTTGAATATTTAATTTTAAAAATTTTCCTCCTTTGTTTACAAAGTTCTCAAACAATTTAATTAAAATTTTTCTTGGATTTCTTGCATGCCTTGCATAATCATAAAAAACCCCACCATGATAAAATGGTTTTAAATTGGGCTCTAGATCATGAATTTCTTTTTTGTTAACTAACTGTTGTTTTACTCCCAATTGATCTCTAATTCTAATTTCTAATTCTCTACTTTTCATATTTTGATCAGTCCAAACATAGAGAATGCCATTATTTTCTACTAATCCTTCAAGATTAATTTCATCAAATAATTCATCAAATGCTGGCAAAGACTGATCTAAAATTTGATGCATATTTTTAGCTGTGTGCATCATTTTTTCTTGCCTGCAATTTAAGATAAATCTAGCAAACCAAGGGATCATTTTTGGTACATAATTCCATTTTAAAGCAAGGGGTCCTCTTGAGCTAATTAACATAGATGGAACATCAGCAATTACATCGGGTCTATTTAAAGGCACAGATGCATATGGGGAAAAATGACCCGCATTTCCATATGATGCTGCACTTCCTGGCTCCTCTCTATCAAAAAGAGTAACTTGAAAACCTTTTTTTTGAAGAAACAAAGCATTACAAACACCTTGTATACCAGCACCAATTATTCCAATTTTTAGATTTTTTTTATCCACGTACTGAATATATTTTTTAAAATATGCTTATTATATATGATATTTGATCGCGGGTTTATTTAACATAGATTGTTATTTGCCTATAGATATTAAGGTTAAGTCGTCACTTAGCTTGCTATCCCCAGCAGTATTAACTAACGTATTTGATTTATCTTATATTTGTTTACTATAATCTGTATTAAAATTTTGCTCTATGATTTTCAATGCCCAATTCCAATAATAGTTAAATCATCATCAAGTATATCGTTATTAGCTTTTATCCCAGTCTCTTTGTAATCTTTTTTGAGACTTTTAAGTCTTATTTCCTCTGTACAATTTTCAAGTTCTTTTTGTAAAGAAGAATTTTGATGATTAAGTAAAAGTTTCTTAACTCCATCAATACCTATTTCTTTTTTATTTTCGTCCATACATTCTGAAAAACCATCAGTAAAACAATATATTCTTCCTCCATCTAATTTAAAAGTATCTAACTTATAAACATTTTCATTTTTATGTTTGACTACTGCAAGAGGAGTAGAAGAAGATGAATATTCAACAAAATCCTTTCCTTTTCTCAACAAAGCTGGTTGATGACCTGCATTTGCAATTTCAATAATGTCTGTTTTAATATTATAGCATCCGACTATTGAGGTTATAAAGGTACCTGGCGGATTAGTTTCATTTAAATCATTGTTCATTTCAAGCAGGATTTCATTAGGTTTAAATTTTAACCTAGAAAAAATTTTAAATAAAGTAATTGCCTTAGCCATAACCATACCAGCATTAACTCCTTTGCCAGAAACATCTGACAATGTGAAGTAAACAAGATCATCATGTAAATAAAAATCATAAAAATCTCCTGAAATTTCTCTGGCTGGAATATTTAGTCCATAAATTGGATAATTAGACAAATCTCTATTTGGCATTAAACGTCTCTGCACATTCATTGCTAATTTAATTTCAGATGAAACTCGGTTTTTCCATTTATTTTTTTGTTTTTCACTTTGTTCTAATTTTTCCATCAAAAAATTGTATTGGGTACCAATAATACCACTATCAGTAAATGGATCTTGGGGAGCTCTTAATGAATAATCTTCGGTTTTTGCTTGATTGGTTAGTACTTCGAGTAATTCGTGAGTATCTGTTGATGCGTTGTGTTCTGATATATTTAAACCAAGCTCCTCTTGGATTTTACCTACTCGAAGTGGATAAATATAATTTATAGATTTAAAAATTATGTATGAAGCAAAAAAGCAAAATCCACCAATGCTAAATGTTCCTATGATTTGAATTGTTAATTGTTCTAATCTTGTTTTATCTAATCCCATCATTTCGAAATCACCAAATATCGCAACTGATATAGTCCCCCACATACCTCCTACTAGATGAACTGGTATAGCGCTAACCACATCATCAATTTTTAATTTTTCTAATAAAATAATTGTTGAGCCTGATAAAATTCCTCCAATTGCTCCAATATATATTGCCTCCGATGGATTAACATAAGCGCAACTTGCTGTAATCGAAACTAAACCAGCCAAAGGACCTGTAATCATAAATAACGGCTCTGGTTTTTTCATTACGATAATGCCCATTGCACTTGAAAAGATTAAACCAAATGATGCTGATAAAAAGGTATTAATTAATATCAATGGAATTTTTAAATCCATTGCTCCATTTGCGCCACCATTAAATCCAAACCAACCGAACCATAAAATTAAAGCGCCAAGAGCAGCAATTGGTGTATTACTTCCTTGAAATAATTTTTTATCTTTATCTTTTCTAAATCTGCCCGTTCTACTTCCAATAATGAGTAATATTGCTAATGCCACCCAACCTCCAACAGAATGAACAACAGATGCGCCAGCAAAGTCTAAATAACCCATCTTACCTAGCCAACCAAATTTTACTGTTGGATTCGTAAAATCAAAAGCCCACGCCCAATGACCTACTATTGGGTATAAAATTCCTGAAGTTACAAAAGTAATTATTACGTAAGAGAAAAACCTAAGTCTTTCAGCAACAGCTCCAGATATGATAGTTGCTGCTGTTGCAACAAACATTGCCTGAAATACAAAATATGTTTGATAACCAGCTACCTTGGTTGTAAAAAAATAAAATTTATTACCAAACAAGCCCATCACACTGGTTCCATACATTAATGCAAAACCAAAGGCCCAAAAAGTAACTACGGCTATTCCAAAATCTGTAATATTTTTAAGAGCAACGTTAATGCTATTCTTGCTTCTTGATAAACCAGATTCTAAACACATAAATCCAGCCTGCATCAAGAAAACTAAAATAGCGCAAATTAATAACCAAAATGTATCTAAATTCGCTTGTAGTACAGCTTCTAATCTAAACTCTGTTGCTTTGATAGCTCCTTTACTTGTGAGCTCTAACTGACTTATTTTAGACTGTAGCTTATCAACCAAAATTTGGAGTTCAGCTACAGTCATAAAATTTTTTTTAATCTATAAGTTTTCTTGCTTCTTCAGCGTCTGTAATTATGCCATCAACACTAATTACTTTAACTACTTCAAATCCAGTACCTAAAATTGCATTTTTATATTCATCCTCAGATAAATTTGATTTATCTGCAAAAGTAGATACTGCAACCCCTTCTGGCCAAGAAACATTAACTGTAGCATCAGGACAAGCCTTTTGTAATGCTTCAGTGACCATTTTTTGACACTTGATACATATCATACCATTTACTTGTGCGATTTGCGTTTGGGCTGCAAATAAGTTAGTGCTAAATAATAGAAAACCTATAGTTAAGACTATTTTTTTAAACATAATTTCCTTATTGTTTTTTATAAATCGTATCATTTATACAAAAAACATACAAAATAAATTAGATCAAAATGGGGAAATTATTTTCCAATCGAAATTAGCGTTAAATCATCACTTAATTTATTTTCACCTGCAACATTCACTACTTCTTTTGTGATTTCATTTAGTTGTTTTTTTATGTCCATATTGAAGTTTTTCTCAATTATTTGAATTGATCCATCTATTCCTATTTCCTCACCTGAGCTATTTAAGCTTTCGGATAAACCATCAGTGAAAGCGCAAAACCTTTTATTTTCTAGCTTAACTTTGTGAGTTTTATAGACTGACTTATCCTTTTGAAGTATTACACCCATTGGTGGAGAATTACTTTCAAATTGCTCATAATTTCCAGATGATGATCTGATTAAAGCTGGCTGATGACCGCCATTTACCCATCTTAATTCATCTGTCCTCATATTATATTCTCCTAATATACTAGTAACAAACATGCCACCGGTTTTAGTTAAAAACAGATCATTATTCATATGAAACATCATTTCATCCGGATCTACTTGGTCTCTAGACATAATTTCAAAAAGAGTTGATGCTTTTGCCATTACCATTCCAGCATGAATTCCTTTACCTGCAACATCTGCAATAATAAAGTAAACGCTATCATTGTGAGGATAAAAACTAAAGAAGTCTCCTGAAACTTCTCTAGCAGCGATATTAATTCCATGCACAGGATAATTTTCCAAATTTCTTTTTGGTAAAAAGTTTTCTTGAACTTTTACTGCAAGTTTTACTTCGTTTGAAATTCTATCTCTCCATACTTTCTTTTCAGCTTCACTAGTTTCTAGCTTACTCATCAATCTGTTGTAATAAAGTCCAATAACACCTCCTGCAGTGAATGGATCTTGTGGACCTCTGATTGTTAAATCACCAGACTCAGATTGTTTTTCTAAAATTGTAATTAAATCATGTTCTACAGAAGTTGCATTATGCTCAGCAATATTCAAACCTAACTCTTCATGTAGCGGACTAACTCTTAATGGATAAAAATAATTTAAAATTTTTAATAAAATATATGAACCAAAAAACGAGAATACACCGATCGAAACAATTCCAATAAACTGTGCTTTGATTTGTTCTAATCTTGTTAATCCTGTGCCTAAAATTTCAAGATCGCTAAATAACCCTACAGCAATTGTTCCCCAAACTCCTGCTGCCAAATGAACAGGCACTGCTCCAACAACATCATCTATTTCAAATTTATTTAAAAATTCGTTTACAAAAATTGCAACTACCGCTCCTATAATTCCAACAAATATTGAAGTCACGGATGTCATCGAATTACATCCAGCCGTAATTGCAACTAACCCTGCGAGTGGTCCAAGGATTACATAATAAGGATCTGGTTTTTTAAATAATGCAAATGAAATTCCAAGACCTGTTAATAAACCAAAAGAAGCAGCAAGAAATGTATTTATTAAAATTAAAGGAACTGCCTCATCCATAGCACCATTGCTTCCACCATTAAAACCAAACCAACCAAACCATAAAATTAAAGTTCCCAATACTGCTAAAGGGAAACTTGATCCTGTAAATTTTCCTTTATTTGCATCTGAATATTTTCCTATTCTTGGACCTAAAATTAAAACAGCAGATAGTGCAATCCATCCTCCAACAGAATGAACTATTGTGCTTCCAGCAAAATCAACAAATCCTATATCTGTCAGCCATCCAGTTGTTTTAACTTGGCCTGTAACAGCAAGTAATTGCCTTGTTGCATCAATATTATTTAAGTAACTAGAAGACCATGCCCAATGACCAACAATTGGATATATAATTCCGGTAGCAATAATTGTAATTATTAAATATCCATTAAATTTCATTCTTTCAGCAACAGCACCTGATACAATTGTTGCTGCAGTTGCAACAAACATTGCTTGGAATACAAAATATGTCATGTATTCAGCCTGATCGGTTTTAAAAAAGAATAAATCTGTTCCAAAATAGCCATTAAAACTTTTTCCAAACATCAAGCCAAAACCAAATAGCCAGAAAATTACAACTGCAAGACCAAAGTCAGCAGCATTTTTAAGGGCAACGTTAATGCTATTTTTGTGCCTTGAGAGACCTGTTTCCATACACATAAAGCCTGCTTGCATAATGAAAACAAGAATTGCACAATCTATAACCCAAAGGGTATCAACAAATGATTTTACTGATTCCAGATCAACACTCTCCATCTTTTCCTCTAAGTTATTATAAAAAAGTATACATCATAGATAATAGATGCTCAAAATAGGTTATTACTCTTTTTTCTTCCAAATATAATAGAATATATAAGGTGATACAGCTGGGACTATCCCAAACCAAAACCATTCATCCCATCTAAAGCTTTTATCTAACATTGGACTTTTTAATCCATTCCACCATGTTAAATAGCCAATAAAAATTATCCATCCTAAACTAATAGTTAAATAAATTTTAAAATTCTTTGGTAATCCACCTGAAAATATTAATTTTACTTTCTCTAAAATTTCTTGATAGTTCATTAGATACTTAGCATTTAGTTCGCACGAAAGTACCTAAAGCCGTCATAGTAATTTCACAATTACCACCATTTTCTTTTGCAAAAACTTTATAATTTGTTGCATCATTTGCTACACATAATTCGTAACCCATTTCACTTGTAATACTATCAGTACCACCTAATAAATTAGTTTCTATTGCACTTGATGTGGTGCTTGTTGGATTGCATGAGGTGCCAGTACTATCTCTGTAATAAAATCCGTTGTCTGAGTAAAATTCAGTTTGACCCAAAGATATTTGTTGCATAACATTCTCAGCAGATCTTTTTTTGGCTGAGCCTACATATCCATTATAACTCATGATACCAATAGCAGCTATAATTCCAAGGATTGCTACAACTACCAAAAGCTCAATAAGGGTAAACCCAGAGCTTTTGGAAGTCATAAGAATTTTCTATTTTAACTTTTACTCTACTACGACAGAATTTTCTGAAACGTTACCAGTTGTTGAGCATTCGCTATCTTCTGTAAAGCAAGTTTTAACGTCTATCGTGTTAGAACTGGAACTGTTATCAGTTAAATTCGTATATCCACCATTTGCAGAGCTAGATGATGTGTCACCAGTATTCGGTCTTACTGCTTTTTTTGAAGTATCGTATGGGTTTTTAAAATCTGCTAATGCTAATGCTGCAGCGTCCTTAACAGTTTTTCTAGTTTTACCTGAGCAAGTAAGATTGCCTCCCATAGCTGTTGACTCTCCTAAATTACATTTTTGTAATTCTGCTGCTATGTATTTAACAACTGCTGAATGATTTGATTTAGCTGCTTGTTTTTTAGCTCCTGATGTGTAACCCGAGTATGCAACAACTCCAACTGCTGCAAGAATACCAATAATTGCTACAACGACCAATAATTCTATAAGTGTAAATCCTTTATTATTTTTTTTCATAAGTAATGATCCTATAATTAATAAAAATATGTATATACATATAAATTATATCTTTTAAAAGGCAATATCTATACTTCAATTGTAATCAAAATGGGTCATTTTTGTTGATTTAGCAAGGAAATTTAATAAATATTAATAATTATGTCATATAAAGTTACAGAAGAAGGCAACATATCAACTGTTCACCTTGATGGTGAAATAGATATGGATGTAACCGAGAAAGCAAAAGAAATTATTATGCCTTTAATAGAGGCAAAAAAAGAAGTTCATCTTAACTTAAAAGAAGTTCAATACATGGACTCTTCAGGAATCTCAGTTTTAATTGAAAGCCACCAAAAAGCGACTGAACTTGGAACGAAAGTTGTGCTGAAAGAAATTAGTAAGTCAGTTCTCAAAGTAATTATGATGGCAAAACTTGAACAAATTTTAAATTTGGACTGAAAAATGAATGTTGCAATAAAATCTATAACTGAACAAAGAGATTTTGTTGTTAGTTCATCAAGTTTAAAAGAAGTCAGATCATTCTCAAGAGAAGTATTTGAAAAAGTAAATATTAATCAAGATTTAAAAGATGAATTAGTGCTAGCTATTGCAGAAGCAGCACAAAATATTGTTAAGCATGCTTATCAAGGTGAAGACACAGATGATAAAATGGAGATTAAAATTTCACTTGAAAACGGTCAACTTGAAATTGGTTTTTTTGACAAAGGAAGACCAGTTGAAGAAAAAAATGTAAGACACAGAAAAATTGATGATATTAAACCAGGCGGATTAGGAACTTTTTTTATTCAACAAATAATGGACGCTGTTGTTTTTAAAGAAGGTGAGAAGCCTTGGATTAATCATTTAGTCTTAACTAAAAATTTAAACGCTTAGCCACCAATAATTGCACCAACATTAAAGATTGGTGAATACATGGCAATCATTAATCCACCAATCATTGTTCCCATAAATACAATCATGATTGGTTCAATTAAACTAGACATATTATCGACCGCTGTATCAAATTCCTCTTCGTAATAAGATGATACAGAAGTAAACATTTCATCTAAATTTCCTGTTTGCTCACCAACAGAAATGAGCTGACTAAAAGTAGGTGGAAAAACTGGTTCTTTTAAAAATAATTTTGTAAGTGTGTCCCCAGAGAAAACTCCTTTTTTTACATTTTCTAAAGCTTGAGTTACAACATCATTATTACTTACTTGTTTTGCGATTTCTATACTTTCTAAAAGGTTTACCCCTGCTGCACTAAGATTACCCATTATTAATGAAATTCTAGCAATCAATGATTTTAAAATCATATCACCAAAAACTGGCATCTTTAAAACTCGTTGGTGCCACTTATATCTAATTGCAGGAATTTTAGTTGTTGTATATTTAAATATCACAAAACCTATTATTGACACTATTCCAAGTGTTAGTCCGCCAGCACCTCTCATAAAATTACTTGCATTCATAATGACGGCTGTTGGGGTAGGTAATGCAACACCCATTCCCTCATACATTTCAGCAAATACTGGAACAACTTTAATTAACATGAACACCATTACAGTTATCGCAACCGTAAACATCACCACTGGATAAGTTAATGCACTTTTAATTTTCTTTTTAACTTTTTCTCTTTTTTCTAATGAATCTACTAATTTTAAGAGGAAATCATCAAGTTTACCGCTGGCCTCTCCAGCTTTAATCAAATTTATATAAATATTATCAAATATTTTAGGGTATTTCTCAAAACATTTAGAAAGAGTTATACCACCTTCAAGACTTTTCCTAACATCCTCTATTATTTCTTTCATGGTTGGATGTTCTATTTGGTCTCTAAGCATCGTTAAAACATTTAAAATTGGTAAACCTGCCTTTACCATTGTCGCAAATTGCTTGGAGAAGAGCATTACATCCGCAGGAGTGACTTTTTTCTTACCAAAAGAAAAGCCGCTTTTTTTACCCTTTTCTTTTTCAGCTTTTTTCTTTTTAAGTTTGGTTAAGTTGGTAATGATTATTTTTTGCTCTTTAAGTTTAAAAGAAGCTTCTTCTTGATTTATAGCCTCTATTTCACCTTCAATATATTTACCTGCAGATATTCCTTTGTAAGAAAAAGTTTCAGCTGACATTTACTACTCCATAGAGAGAACTCTATCATACTCTCTAAAATTCAAATCACCTGTTAGGATTAATTCTCTTCCCATGTCTTGCATTGTCCTAAAGCCTTCGTTTGAAGCAATTTCTTTAAGTTCTGGCGTTGTTGCTTTTCTTAGAATTGCTTCTTTAATTGGTTTTGTAACATTTAAAATTTCATAAATACCCATTCTGCCTTTATAACCAGTATCTTTACATTTAGAACAACCGCTGCCCTTTTGAACTTTTGCTCTTGAAGCTTGCTCAACGGTAAACCCTAAATCAGCTAAAGCTTTAGGGGTTATGTCTTCATCTGGCACTCTACATTCTGAGCAGGTTTTTCTTGCTAATCTTTGCGCTAAAACTAGTGAGACGGCTGCACTAATCAAATAATCAGGTGTTCCCATGTTTTGTAATCTTGTAATTGTGCTTGGTGCATCATTTGTGTGAAGTGTACTGAATACCAAGTGACCCGTTAAAGCAGCCTTTAATCCGATATCAACTGTTTCTTTATCCCTCATCTCACCAACTAGAATTATTTCTGGGTCTTGTCTTAAAAAAGATCTTAGGGCAGTAGAAAAGTTAAAACCAATATCATCTTTAATTTGAACTTGTCCAACACCATCTAATTCATATTCAACAGGATCTTCAGCTGTTAAAATATTAAGATGAGGTTTAGAAACCTCTTTTAGAATACTATAGAGTGTTGTTGTTTTACCCGATCCAGTAGGACCAGTAACAAGAACTAAACCTTGCGTTCCGTGAATTGCTTTTCTCAAATTTTTTAAATCGTTTTCTTCAAAATTAAGTTGTTCTAAACTGATGTCTCCTGCATCTTTATTTAAAACCCTCATTACTATTCTTTCATTTGTTGCAGTTGGTAAAATCGAAAGACGAAGGTCAACTACTTTTCCATCAATTTTAAATGGAATTGCTCCATCTTGAGGAAGTCTTCTTTCAGCAATATCTAGTTTTCCCATAATCTTAAATCTTGTAACTACAGCTCCATAATTTGAATGAAGAAATTTTTTAAAATGTTCTTGTTCTTGTAAAATTCCGTCTAATCTATACCTAACTCTTGATGTAAATCGATAAGGTTCAATATGAATATCTGAAACTCCTGATTTAATTGCTTCTGCTACAACTGCTGTACTAAACTTAATTACTTCAGACTCGTTTTCTATAGCTTCAATATCTTCTTCAGGTGGTTTTTCTAAAACTTCTGCTTGATCATCTACATCGTAATCAAATGTTTTAGTCTTCTCGGCATTAGTTTGTCTAATATCAGAGATAGTTCTCTCACCGTCTGCTAGCAATTTATCTACAAAGTTTGAAATATCAGAAACTTTTGCTGCGTGCAGTTCTATATCCATTTTTGTAATTGTTCGTAAATTTCTCATTAAACTTAATTTTGAAATATCAGATATTGCAATGTGCAATACTTTTCCCTCAATTTTGAAAGGAGCTATAAAGTTCATATTAATATAATTAGATGGAAGAACAGCTTTCAATTCGTCAGTTACAGCAACTGTCGATAAATCTACTACATCTAATGATTGATCTTTTACTAAAAGATCTAAAATCTTTTCTTCATCAGTTAGATTTAACTCAAATACAGCGTCTAATTGAGATTTTTCTCCCTCACCAGATATTTTTTTAATTTCAACTAAATCTTTCCCTGAAATAATATCCTGATCAATAAGAATATTAATTAAATTAATCTCAGACTCTCTACTAATATTTATCATTATAAAATTCTTGGTGCTATAAACACTAACAATTCATCTAGGTTATCAGAATTTTCAGTCCCTTTAAAGAGATTACCTATTACAGGCACATTACCTATAGCTGGAAGTTGGTCTTTAGATTTTGATAAAACATTCTTTTTAATTCCACCAATTACTACTATATCACCATCCGCCACTAATAATTTTGTTACAATTTCCATTTTATTAACTGCTGGCGTATCACCTGCAACTGATCTATTTGGTGTATCATTATTAACTTGAATACTTAATAAAACGTTTCCATCTCCGATAATACTAGGAGTGACCTCTAATTTAAGAGCCGCTTCCTTGAAAGATACTTGAGATCCTCCACCCTCTCCTGGAGCTTCATAAGGTATTTCCTCACCTTGAGTAACCGTTGCCACTTGATTATCTAGCGTGAACACTTTTGGGTTAGAAATAGTTTTACCCATTCCCATTCTTTCTAATGCTGTAATTTCTGCTTTTAAAACTCCTGAACCAGTTCTTCTTAATATTCCAATACCACTTGTTGGATTTGTAATTGCAAAATTTGCTAAACTATCTGTTGCATCGCCAAGATTGGCAGCTCCTCCTGGTTCTGTACCTAAAGCACTTCCAGCGCTTCCACCTGATAGTCCACCAGCAACTTTACCAGCTCTTTGATAATAACCACCCAGTCTTGTTCCAAGTGCTTTTTCAAAATCAGAATTTGCTTCAACTATAAAAGCTTCAATTAAAACTTGTTTTGTTCTTATATCTATTTCTTTAATAACTTTATCAACTACATCTAAATCTTTTTCTTTTCCTCTTACTATTATAGATCGAGTTGTTTTTTCTTCGGTAATTTGGATTGGTGTATATGAACTTTCACCTGCCGTTGAAGTAAACAACTCATCAATAGTTTGCTTAGCTTGTGCAGGGGTTATATAATAAAGTCTAAAAATTTCAGAATATATTGGCTCAACACTATCTTCTAATTCTACTTTCTTTTTGACAGCTTGTGCTCTTTCAGATTTATAAGTCTCTTGTGCAGTTAACGTTTCAGGAGAATGAACTCTTATTAAGTTGCTAGATACATCGACATCTGATGCATAGTTTTTCATATCTAAAAGTGCTTGAAAAGCTTTGTCCCATGGGACGTCAATTAATTCTGCAGATATTGCTCCTGCAACCTCATCTCCAACTAAAACATTTATCTCTCCTATTTTACCCATCAATTTCATGGTTTCTTTATAATCTAGATTTTTAAATTTAAGAGTTACCCGTTGTTTTAATAAAGGATAGTCATCGGGTATTATTAAGTAATTTCTTTGTGCTTCAGATGATATTTTTTTTCTTTTTCCAAGTTTTTTTGCATCACCTTCAATAGGTTTGGGGCCCATTTCTAAAGTTTTAGCGATTTCTGATTGTCCACTACTTACAATATCTTTATTTTTAATAAGAGGTGTATTGTGTTTAAATGGCTTGTCATATTTTTTCAAGTTCTGACAAGCATTTAATGCAACTAATAAAAATAATAATCCAAAATATGTTAATATTTTTTTAATAGTCATCTGACTCCCGGACCTGGTTATTAAAATCAATTATCATGAATTTACCATCATCTCTTTTGAATATCGCTTCTGTTAATCTTAAATCAACTAATTGTATTTCTCCAAGATATTGACCTAAAGTCATTGTTAAAACTTCTCCGCCAGAATTAACTAAAGAAATGTAACTATAATCTTTTCCAGAAATAAGCCCTGCTAATTTAAAATTATATAAACTCATCTCATTATCTTGTTCGTCTTGCGGTATGCTTGCTGAAGATGAAGTTCCCTCATTTCCTGCAAAAGGGTCATTTAATGGAACTTCTTCATCTTCTTCCATTTCTTTAACAATTTCTTTTGCTGCATCTAGGACTTCTTGTTTTTGATCATGATTATCTGCAAAAGCAACGTTTGCCATAAAAGAAAATATGATAATGAATAGAATTTTAAAAAAATTCATCTGGTAATCCTACAATTGTTAATTCACCTTGCGCCATTATCGCTCCAGTTGAATCGTTTTGTACTATACTTATAGTCTCTTTGTCAAAATTTAACATTTTATTTTGCCTAGAAACCGCTCTTTTAAACTTTATATAACCTAAAAAATTCCCTTTGATTTCATAATCTACAGGTATTTGATAATAAGAAACCATATCCCTAGTAATATTATTTTCTGCTTGTTGAGTAACTCCTTGTTTAAATACTGGCTTAGGTTTTTTCTTTTCAATTTTTGATATTACCAATCCATTAACAGCAGCATACTTACTTAAACTTTCATAAAGATCTTCAACTTCAGCTTTTGAATGAAATAGAGTTGAAGTTTTATCAAAATCTGGTTTCATTTCCTTAATTCTTGATTTGAAAGTAATTATTTCATTATCAAATTGTGAGATCTCATTTTGCTTTGCTATTTTGTCATTGTATTTGGCTTTTCTTTCTTTGACCATTGGATTTAAAATTACATAGTAAATTATTAAAAATAAAATTATTGCTCCAAAACCAGATCCAAATTTGATTAAAGTTTTTTTATCTACAGCAGCTAATTTTTGCTTTAGATCATCCATAGTTATGTTTTTTAAATCCATTATACTTGCTCCAATACACAGGCTACTTTAAAGCCCTTCATAGTTTGTGATCCCTGCTGCTGACCTTGAGGTAGTGTCATACTTGCCAATGAAGCTTGTGAAATCAATTTTTTATTGTTTAAATTACTAATTAATTTTAAGATATCTTGATCACTAAATGCCGTTCCTTCAATAACGACTAAATCTGAGCCATTATATTCTATTTTGCTAAATTTAACTCTTTTAGGAACTGCAGAAGCAATCTGTGCTAATACTCTAAAGCTTACAGTTTTATTAGACTTAATTGATTTACTTAATTCAAGTGACTTAAGCATAAAACCAATTTCTTTTGCATATTTATTTTTCTCTATAGTTTTAAGCTCATGAGTTTGTAAAATTTCATCATAACCATCAATTTTTTTATTAAGATCTGTAATTTGCCAAAATGATAAACCAAATAATACTACATAGATAAGTGAAACTATTCCTACCACTCCTTTGAATGCAAAATTTGAAAAAGCTTTTGCTTTTTTCTGAGCAATCATATTTTCTCTATTAGGCAAAAGATTAATATTTTTAACAGCAGTAACAAATTTATAGTAACCAAAAACATCTAGTTTTCTGAATGCAAGTCCCATCACTGTTGAAAAGTATGAACGGTTATCCATTTTAATATCATTTTCTAATTGTGCAGGAATTTTTATTCCATCAAAAGGATCAAATAAATTGTATCCGGTGTTAACCATATTTTTTCTAAAGCTACCAAGATAATCTTCAACATTTTGCAGATTTGAAGTAACTTTTAAATTTCTAATTCTTTTTTCATATTTTTGTTCAAAGTCTTGAACTGCTTGTTTGACTTGTGTCATATATCTTCTAACAAGTGCATCCATCTCTTCTTGATTATTGCTTTCTTGAAGTGTTTTTCTATCTTGAGATCTAATAAAAATATCAGTTATTATTGGATTGTTTTCGTAAAGTATCATTACATAGTTTTCATCTAAACCAAATTCTAGAACAGCAGTTAAGTTAGAGTCTTCAATTGAACCTGCAATTTGATTAATTTGATCAACAGCAGATTTTAAGGCGAAACATTTAACATCTATAATAACAGCATTTAATCCACCTTTTTTAATAATGTCTGTGTAGCTATTAATGTCTGATAATTTTGATGCTACAAAAAGGATATCCATTGTGTTTCCTGTTTTGTCTCTATTTATTACTTGATGGAATATAGAGTAGTCATTTAAATTATCAGTTAATTGAACTAAGTTTTCCCAAAGTGAGTCTGTATCTATTGCTTTTTTTAATTCTTCATCAGTCATTAAAGGTGCAGTTACAACTCTTATAATTGCGCTAGTTACTGGAATTGCGATTGCAGCGTTAGTCGTATTAATTTTGGATTTTTGTAAAGCTAATTTTAATTCATCAGCAACTTTGTCAGGATTTTCAAGTACTGTTCCATTTTCTGGAATACCCTCAAATTTATGAACATAAAATTTATCTAAAACCCATTGATTGGCTTTGTTACTCGAAACTTGCGATAATCTAATCTCGGATGGAGTTAGCTCAACTCCTAAAATTTCCTCACCTTTAATTGATTGTTTACCTAATCTATTTTTAAGAAGCTTACTAAAAAATCCTTCTTTTTTTTTGCTTTCTCCTCCTTGTGGTACCGGAGCTGCGTTTGCATCATCTTTTTTTTTCTTTTTAAATAAATTTGCAAAAGGATTTTTCATAAATTTTATAAACGAATTTTAACTTTATACTCAACTTTTACTAGAATAAAAATAACTGATATTCAAATTGGGTTTTTTACAAAAATTAATTGGTAAAACAAGTCAATTTTATAGTACAAAGGCTTGTATGTTTGAAAAGTTAGAACAACTAGCTAAAGACAATAAAAAAATCTCTGATTTTCATATTAGAGCAGGATCTCCACTTGCATATAGACAAACTGGAGAAATAATAAAAGTCCAGGAAGTCATGGTTACAGCTCAAGATCTAAAAGATCTGCTTTCAATGAATTGTAATGAACATGAATTAAATAAATTTGAAAAAACACACGAACTTGATACATCCGTTACCCTAAGCGGATTAAGATTTAGAGCGAATTTTTATAAAACGATTAATGGACCTGCATGTGTTTGCAGAAGAGTTGAAAGTAAAATTCCAGATATGGAACAATTCAACTTACCACAAGCTCTCTATGACATTGTTGATTTTCATAAAGGTTTAGTTTTAGTAACAGGTCCAACTGGCTCTGGTAAATCAACAACACTTGCAGCAATAGTAAATGAAATTAATAAAACAAGAACTGCAAATATAATCACAGTTGAGGACCCTGTAGAATTTATTCATAAAGACAATAAAAGTATTGTCTCTCATAGAGAGGTAGGAAAACAAACAGAAACTTTTGCAGCGGCATTAAAAGCAGCTTTAAGAGAAGACCCTGATGTAATCCTTGTTGGTGAGATGAGAGATCTTGAAACAATAAGTCTTGCATTAACAGCAGCAGAAACTGGTCACTTAGTATTTGGAACTTTGCACACGAGTGGTGCACCGAGTACAATTAACAGAATAATAGATGTGTTTCCTCCTGAACAACAGGAACAAATTCGAGCTCAAATTTCAACTTCTCTTAAAATGGTTGTGACCCAAAGATTGTTAAAGACTAGAGACGGCGCAGGAAGAGTTGGTGCATTTGAAATAATGAAATGTACCGCACCTATACAAAACTTGATTAGAGAAGCAAAAATTCACCAAATTCCAAGTATAATGCAAACAGCAGTTAGAGATGGAATGATTACCATGGAAAAATCTCTTGAAGAATTAGCGAAATCAGGGAAAATAGATCCAGGTGCAGCAAGATCAGAACATTAAAGGATTTACAATTTTAGAGTTACTAGTTGTTATTACAATAGTAGCAATAATTTCCGCTGTTGCTTATCCAAATTTTTCAAATTGGCGACAAGATAGAGAGTTAAGAGCTGCAATGGAAAAAGCAGCAACTATGCTTTCATCTGTAAATACATTATCTCAAAGAGGAAATTATCCCTTTGTTCAATTTAGAGTAACACCCAACGGAACCTCATCAACAAAATTTGTTTCAAAAGGAATGGATGCAACTTCGTTATCAATTAAATTAAATAATGCACAAACTATTGAATGTAATACTTCTAGTGGTAGTTACTGGGACAATAACCAAGTTGATGAAACAACAAAAAAAATATCAACACATATTAGCAAAGACGGTGCTGTTTGTTTTTCTAAGGATGGAAGTTATTTTAAAGCACATGGAACCTTAAAAAATAATTTAAATGTTACAGTCGAAAATAGATTAACAAACCAATATTTGATACTTTGTACAACATCAAACGCAAGTAATGGTGGTAAATGTCCTTTAGATAAAGGAGGTGGGTTGGAAAAACCTGCATACTTGGTTGAATGGACTAGATTTGGTAATATAAGTAAATTTAAATGGAGTGGAAATGATTGGACTAGGCAAAACTAAACTATCAGAAAAAGGAATGACCCTGCTTGAAGCCCTGGTTTCAACAGCAATTATAGGTATTGGATTTGTTGCGGTTTTTCAGATGGTTAATTATTCAGTTCAATCTATTGATGTTTCTGGAGAAAGAACAAAGGCAAATTATTTGGTATCCATGGTGGCGGAAGACTTAATTTCTGAAAGAGACTCAAACTCTCCTACTACAGACGTAAAATTTAAAGATTATTTAATAAATAATTCTTGGAGTATGGCAAACTGTTCTAACAGAGGCACATCTTCCACTAATTTTAATAATGCAGTCCAAAACAAATTTCAAAAATGGGATAAAAGATTTTCTAAAGAAAGACTTAAATGCAAGGGAAATAAAGATAATAAAATTCTCAAAATTTACGAAATTTGTAATAATAACGCTGCAGCAAATAACTGTAAATACAACAACACTACAAATTACAAAGGTAATGGTGTTTACGAAAAATGGTATCTAGGAAAAATGGAAGTCAATCTAAACGATGGCAAGAAAAAAAAGTATTTATATTTTCAATTTAATTAATGAGAAAAAAATTAAGCAATATTGCAGGTGTAACTTTAATAGAAATTCTAATTGGAATTTTAATTTCTGTTGTGATGATGGGTGCTATGTTCACTTCATATACTGTTGTTAATAACACTTACTCTCAAGTTACTGATCGAGCAAAAATTTCAACAGCTGGAAGAGATGTTGTTGGAATGATTATGAGAGATATTAGAAATGCTGGATTTATGTATTTCAATGATAATATCAAAACATCAAATGAGCATATTCCAATTCTAATTACTAAATATGTGAATTTTTCAGAATGCGATAAAATCGATATTGTTTATGGAGATGTAAATTATAAACAAGGAAGAACGCCTGCATATATATATGAGAGATATAAAATAACTTATAAATGCAAAAAATCTACTATTCCTGATAAAACGCAACCGCAATTAGGTGGAGGTGGATACCCTCCAATCGATGCTTTTGCTGTTTATAAAAAAAAAGTTAAATGGAATAATACATCAGGTAGATGGGATGATCCTACAACAGATAACAATGATAAAACATATGATGATCAACTAGTTGTAGACTACGTAGATGATATGATTTTTAATCCTGTTGACGAAAAAGGAGTATTAATCAATCCACCACCATCTGCAACAAATGTAAACAAAGATTTAATTTATAAAATTAAAACTGTTGATATCGCATTAACTGTTAGATCAACAAAAAATTTTTTTAGAAATTCAAAAATTAGAGATGTGTTTGCATTAAAAGACTCAACTAGAAATAAAAAGAAAACTGACAAATATTTAAGAGATACAATTATTGTAACTGCTCATGCAAGAAATTTGGGAATGGAATAATGAAAAAAAATGAACAAGGTTTTGCGCTGGTATTATCTTTAGTCTTAATGCTTGCAATGTCATTGATGGGAGGAGCGTTAATTGTAATATCAGCAGGTGACCATCAAAGTAATAATAAGAGTGATGAGTATCAGCAAACTTTCTACATTGCTGAAACAGCTTTGATAGAAGGTGAAAAATATGTGCTCAATCAATTTTTAGGACCTTGGAGTACTTCAAATCATGTTAGGGATACATCAAAAAGAAATTTACCAGCTAATAACACTCAATGGAACGGCAATATGGCTAATTATAGGATCAATTATAATTCTAGCAATAGCTCTCTTTATTATAATACAGAAAATTTCTGCGCTAATAGCTTTAAGGATTTAGACAAGGTTAGATTAAGTGGAAATTTCTATGATGTTGTAGCCGCACAAAGTTGGAATTTTGGAAAATTAGTACGTGATAGTTTTAATTCTGCAACTAATGATGAGAGAAAAGAAGCTGAAAAACTTTATAATTACTTTTATGAATTTTTTGTCATAAGAATTGGTGCCGCGCCTTTCAGAGGTACTGGCTCTAGTGTTAAAAAAGGCTCAACTGATAAAGGAAATGATGGAATGGCTTATCGAATTTATGGCTGCGGTTTAAAGAAGGGTAGCGAAAGAATGGTAGTTGCTTTAGAAAGTGTGATTGTATTACCTAAATAAAATGACGACAAATATAATGAGTTATACTAATATTTCTAAATCTTTATGAAAAATTTAATCAAATTTATTATAATTTTTTCAATTTTGAGCACACCTGTCCAAGCTGCTTGTGATTTTTTAATTGATATTGGAGATAGTGGTAAAAAAGTTTTTGATAAATTTGATATGCCACTACCAGGATATAAAGGACAATATTATTTGCCCATTCCATCACCAGAGTTATGTCCAAATGATAATTTGAACAATGATATTGCAGTAGAATATGTATTTTTAGGTGAAACAGAAGATGCTGCAAAATTAGCAGCCATTAGAATGATTGTAATGAATGATGGTAAAAATACTGAGAATAACAAATTAACATTAATGAGATACGTTAAAAAAGTTTATGGTGATTTCGATACAGGACAAAATCCACAAATATTCGATAGTTTCAAAATTTGGGAGAAAAGTAATAATGATGTCATTGTATATAAAAGAATGCTTGGTGAAGAAGAACTTTTTGAAGAAGAATTAATGATTACAACTGTAGAATACGATGAAAAATTAGGTAAATTTTATTATGATCTTGAAGTCGAATTAGAGAAAATGGAGCAAGAACAATAATTATGAAATTAAAACTTTTAATTTTAAAAATCATTTTAATTTTATCTTTTTTTTCAAATAGTAGTTTTGCAAAAAATTTACCACCTGGTTCTGGAATATCGGATGTTCCAGCTAATGTATTAATCCTTTTAGATAAGTCTGGAAGTATGAGTGTTAGAATGACCAGTGGAGCTGGCTTTTCTTATCCTTACAGTGTTGCAACAGATAGTAGTGGCGATGTTTATGTTGGTCAATACTGGATACGTGGAATAAAAAAATTTACTTATTCAACAAAGAGTAATGATACTAGCTTTGCAAGTAGTGGTACTTATAGAGGAAGTGGTAATTGTAGATCTTATTACCCATTGAATATGAAAGTACATAACAATAAATTGTATGTTGCTTCTTTTTATCAAAACAGAGTTTTTAGAATTGATCTTACAAGCGGTAGCTGTGATTGGAACCAATTCTTAAATTATCCAAGAAATATTTCCATTGCGCAAAACACTTTATATGCAACAGGATATCGAGGTATGTTGACTTATAATATATCTGGAGCAACTCCTTCAAAAATAAGTTGCTCTTGGAGCGGAAATTTATCTTCTTACGCCCGTTATTATGGTCAGACTGCAGATTATAAAAGAGAAAATTATTATGTGCATTATAGTCGTTACATTTATAGATACACCATTGGAAGTAATGGTTGCATAAATACAAACTATTCTAGCAGATCTTATGTTGGTAATTGGTACTACTCATATGGAATGGATCATCATCCATCAAATGAATTAATTTTATATGGTAGTGATTGGAGAAATCATAGAGTTACTAAAGTTACATTAAACACGTCAAGAAATGGTTATACTGCAATAAAAAATATTGGTAGATACGGAAGAAATGCATCAAAGACTGGTAATGTCAGAATGTATGGTCCATGGGGTGTAACCGTAGATAAAACCAATAACAGAGTATTAAGTACCAGTTATTATAAACAAAGTGTTAATGCATTTGATCTTGACTTAAATTTTGACAAAGAATTTGGAGGCTCTGCTGGAACAAGAATGACAGGTGCCCATGAAGCTATTCAATCAATTGTTACAGATAGTTCTTTAACAGCAGGAGTAAATTTTGGATTTGGTTACTGGTCGTGGGATAATAATGGGTCTGGTTTTAGATCTTGGACTGGCGATATAACTAATGGAAGGGCCACGCCTTGCACTAGTAGAGCCTGTATAAAAGTAAGAGCTCATAAACAAGGGGCGGCAAAAATCAATTCGATAATTAAATCCGTTCAGCCTGGTGGAGGAACGAATGCTGATAACTGGGCAAAACAAGCAGAAGAATATTATTTGCACAGTACTTTGTCTCCAATAGATAAAAACTTAACTTGTCAGAATAGTTATGTTTTAGTTATAGGTGATGGAGATTGGTATAATCACAACCGTGCCGCGAGGAGAGTATCAAAATTATTAAATTCACACAAAATAAAAACATTTACTGTAGCTTATGGAACAGGACTATCAAATAATGGTGTAAGAAACTTTAATAGGATGGCACAAACAGGTGGAACTAATAGCGTTATTGTAGCAAGAACCACTCAATCTCTAAAGACACAATTAAAAGCTGCCATATCACAAATTATTGCTCAAAAATTATCTTTCTCTGCGCCTGCAATTACAGCAACAATTGAACAAGGTGGATCTTTATATCAAGCACAATTTGATTATGAACAAAATAAAGAGTGGAAAGGAACCTTAAAAAGTACTGCCATAGACTCTAATGGAGTTGTTGGTAAAAAGAATTGGGATGCAGCTGAATTATTAGAAAAAAGAAATACAGATGACAGAAAAATTTGGACCCACCTTCCAAACACATCTGCAAATTCTGGTTATGGTAATTTAAATAATTGGGTAACATCAAATTACCAGGATATTGACAAGTTATTTACTCATACAAATAATGAAGTGCCAAATTATCATAGTAAAAGTGATAACCCTACTAATACACAAAGATGTAAGAATGTTTCCTCAGTTCAAAATGATAATGAAGATGACATTAAAGGCCTAATACAGTTTGTTAGAGGACAAGATTATTTTGATTATGATGGTGATTGTAATTTAACTGAAACAAGACCTAACCCTCTTGGAGATATTTACCATTCAGAATTAGTAGTGGTTTCAAAACCATCAGCTGAAACAGCTTTTGCAGGAAGAAATCAAGAAGCTTATTGGAGATCTTTGAAAAATTATTCTTCATTTGCACAAAAACATTCTTCAAGAAAAGAAACAGTTTATGTTGGCGCAAATGACGGCATGCTTCATGCATTTGATGGAAAGACTGGTAAAGAAATTTGGGCATTTGTTCCACCATTCATTGCATCAACAATGCCAAATATGGTTAACGTAAATTTAAATAGAAGTGGGGTTGGTGGATCTAATGCTATTTATGGTGTTGATGGATCCGTTACTGCGCATGATATGTTTTATAAAGGTCCTTACGATAGCAAAAAAGAATGGCATACAATACTAATGGTTCCATACGGTAGAGGTGGTGCAGGATTTTCTGTATTAGATATCACAGATCGAGATGCACCAATGCATTTATATTCAGTGCTTAATGATGGTATTCAAACTAAAGTCCATGTAATGGATCATAATGGAACTATTTCAAGTTATGATTACATCAAAAAAATTTATGATTTAGCAAGTTTCTTTGAGTCTATTACTGTAAGTTCGAATAATAAAGGTGACTTAACATGTAAAAGTGATCAATCAACTGATTGTCAGGAAAGCAATGTTTGGACTTTAGATGTTCCTAATTTGAGTAAATCTGATATTTCAATATTAATTGACGATAAACCATTTACTAATTTTACAGTTAAGTCCTCTACAATCACAATACCTGCACCACCTAGTGGTGGGCAAGCTCAAACAAAGCCAGCAACTGAGATCACATTAATAAATAAAACATTAAAATTTTATGGAGCAGATCCATGTTCAAGCAATCCAAATGCACCTTGTACCTTAAGTAGTTCGAATATGGCTTTACATATTAAGCCTGGCTCTGCACAAACTGGGGTATTAAGCCAACCTGAATACGATTATAGTGAATTAGGTGGAACTTGGTCGTCACCTAGAATTATAAGAATGCCAAATAAAGGTCCTGGTGATAATAATTTAGAGGATGATATTTATGTTGCAATTATGGGTGGAGGATACGGTGTTCAAAATTCAGGTGTTGGTTCTAATTTAACAATTGTTAATCTTGAGGATACAACGTTCCCAGGCAAACTTGAAAAAAGAATAGATATAGAGGATATGTTGACGAATGATATCGTTAATTCAACACCAGGATCACCTGTTGTAATAACTGCAGATACCGCAAGAGGAATTGATTTTAGAGGTGCGCTTGTCTACATCAGCGATCTTGAAGGAAAAATTACTAAATTTAATTTAACAAATAATAGAACTGATGGAACAGGTAAAGCTTTAAAGATGTATGATAGCACAACATTATTTAAAGCAGGTTCAAACCAAACTAATGGAAGGTATATGTATCATTCTATGGATGCAACAATTGGACAAACTACTAATTCATTATGGTTATATGCTGGAACTGGAGATTATGAGAGAATAGGAAATACAAGTAATGGTACAGACAACTTAATGATTGGTATTAGAGATCCTCATTATCCTGAATATAGAGATGTAGCAGTTCCTAAAAAAGCTGCTGATTTAACGAAATGTAAAAATACCACTAAGGACAAAACAGGTGCTAAATGTCCAACGTCAACAGATACTGGTTGGTATATAAAATTAGATAAATCTCAGAAAGTTACTGCTGAACCAACTGTATCAAGTGGGTTGGTATATTTTCCAATTTATCAACCAACATCATCAGTTAATAAATGTAGTCTCGGTGATGCATTTATTTGTGGAGTTGATGATGAGTGCGGAACAAATTTCTCATCTAATCTTAAAAATTTGAGAAAAGGAGATGCTTGTAAATATGTTGGACAAGGTGTTTTATCCAAAATTGTAGTTTTTGCTGGTAAGCTATTTGCAAACATTGCTGGTCAATCTGCTGGAAGCATAAAAGACTTAGTTAGCATTGAAGCTGCTGCGGGTGGAACATCTAGTTACAGAAGTTCTTGGAGACAGAACTATTAATCGATAAAAATTTATGAAAAAGATTTTAATTAGTATAATCTTATTCTTTTTGTTTAGTTCCATAAGTTATGCTGGCCCTTGTTTAACAACAATAGCTAGCGCATCAACCAACCAATTAGCTTGTGCCGATGATGATATTTTAAATGTTACTTCTGCTGGTTCTATTACCTACAATGACCATAAGGCTGTTGATCTCGAAGATATAAGTGGAGTTCAAATTACCAATGATGGAACAATTCAAACAGAGGATGGAACTAACAAACAAAAGGCTATTCATGCTGAATCATCTTTAAATACAACAATAACTAATAATGGAACTATCAATTCAGATAATAATGAAGGTATAATCTTAGATTATGCTGAAAATGTTATAATTACTAATAACGCTGGGGCCACAATAAGTGCTGAAGGAAATAACGCAATCTCAGGAAAAAACGTTGGTAACTGTCATTTTAATGGTACTAATTGCCATGCCGATTTATCTGGTCAATCAAATGGTGTTGGCCTTACATTGTATAATTATGGGACTATTACTTCTGCTCATGAAACAATTTGGTTAGGTTCAGGAGCCTCAGGTAATCACAGGAGTAAGGGTCTAAAAATTTATAATTATGACGGTGGAATTATTAAAACAACAGGTGAAGGCGATAGTCCAATTAAAGCATTTCATTTAGTTGATTTTGAATTCGTTAATTATAAAGGAGGAACAATTGAAGGTGCTGACAGACACGCAGTGAATACTGAACAATCTGAAGATGTCAATTTTACTAATCATGGAACAATAACTGCAGCAGATAAAAGTGCATTTTATTGCAAAACATGCCCGGATACTACTTTCATTAATACAGGGACAATGTCAGGTGGAAATAATACTGTAGTAATTTCGCATGGTGATAATATTAGTGTAACAAATTCTGGAACAATAACTGCTACAGGTGCAAATTCAGGTTTATCAATAAATCAATCGGACGGCGCCGTTGTAACTAATACTGGCACTATATCTGGTGTTCGTATGGGAATGCAATCTTCAAATGTAGATAATTCTACGATAACAAATTATGGAACCATTTCTGCAAGCGCAAATTTAGGATATGGAATATTGTATGAAAATGATGGAACCAACAGAGTAAATAATACTTTAAACAATTATGGCACGATTAGTGCAACATCAGGTTCTTTTGCAGATGGAATTGGTATTGGAAGGAATGCCACCCCAATGTTTAATATTACGATAAATAATTATGGTACAATTACTGGGTCTGGTAATTCTATATTTATACTTAACTCTTCTAGTACAGGTATAAATATTGTTACTAAAGATGAAGGTACGTATGAAGGCTCGATTGATTTAAAAGATTCAACTACGACAATGACATTAGATTGTAGTATTTCAAAAGATCAAAAAATAGAAATTCTTAGAAAAACGAATATGGTTGTCACAAATAATCTTTGTGGAAATGATACCTATGAAATATTAGACAGCAATAGTGATCCAGATGCAGACAACTCTGAAACAGATGGTTTTTTATATGTTTATGGTGAAGATTTAGATATTGATAGCCATAATAAAAAATATCGATCTGAAATATTTTTATCTAATTTAAATGATATTTTCAATTCGGTTTCAGAAGAAAAAAAATCTAGTGGATATTACTCTGTTAAAAAAAGAGACAACATTTATAAAAATGAAACAACAGGTGTTACCGGAGACATTAAAATCGAAAATGATAATTTTACACCGTTCTTAAGTTATTCGAGTCAGCAAGCTAAATTTAATAATGGAGAAGCTTTAGATAGTGAAAATTTAGCTATTGGTCTAAAAAAAGAAATCGATTACGAGAAATTTAAATTTTCTGTAGTTTCAATTTTTGGATTAACTCAAAATAAATACTTAGATCTTGAAACTGAAACACAACAAACAATTTCTAAAGAAAATCTAGGTCAATTTGCTGGTGTAAATTACAAAGCATCCAAGGATATAGATATTAATGATAGTCAAAGTTTAAATATTGAAGTGGATGGTAAATATGGTCTAAGAAGATTACCTACTTATTTGTCATCATTTACAGATGGAGATCTTTCTGTTGATGATGCGGTAGATCAAGTATTATCAGGTGGATTTAATGTTGAGTATTCAAAATCTTTTGAAAATGGCTTCGTTCTTAAGCCATATACAGGCCTATCTTTTAATCAAACTTTGAGTGAAAAAATTGACATTGTTGCAGACGGTGAAAGAAAAGACATGGCCCATTATATGAATGATGATTTAGCAGTAAAAGCAGGTTTAAATATTAGCAAAAATACTGATAATTTCGGCTTAAACTTTAATATAGAGTTTAATGAACAAAATGGTCTTAAAGACAGTCAAGTAAGTATTTCATTAACGAAAGTAATTCAAAATAATATTAGCAAAAAAATAGAGGGTTTACCTATTGATCCAGAATTAGAGAAATTATTTGATCAACTACAACTAGCTAAAGAAAATGAGAGATTAGCTGAGATAAGCGGTAGAGCAGTTGAAGAGAATAGAATAATGAAAGAAATGATTATTCAATTGATTAAAGAAAATAATAAACTCAAGACTGAAAGAAATCTTCTATTAAGAAACTAATTTAAATATTTTTATAAAACCCAACTTATTATTAGAATATATCTCTTCCTCAAAAACTTTAAAAAATATTTTGTGTTTTTGTTTATCATTACTTGAAAGCTTAAAGTAAATTTGTTGCAAAGTGTCAGATTTTAAAATATTTAATTTTTTTCTTTTTCCTAATAAAATAATAAACAATCTCAATTTGAGTAAATTAATTGAATTTATACTCAGTATAAACCTTACTAATATGTAAATTAGTAGTGGAGCAAAAATCCAGACAAATATTTTTGAAAATTGTAAATTTAAGATTTTTTCAACAAAGTTTTTTCTTTGATTATCATCATAAGATAGTAGATGCTGTGTCCATACAAAATCTGCATAATTGAAATAGAAACTTAAAGTTTTTATAAATCTAGATGAAAAGAAACCTTTTGAAGAAAAGTCATCGGTGCTAAAAACATTATTTAAACTATTAATAATATTTTCTTTCGGAATAGCTCTTGTAGGATCTACTCTAACCCAGCCCTTATCATCTAACCAAACTTCTGCCCAAGCATGAGTATCTTTTTGTTTAAATAAATAAAAGTTACCGATTTCATTCAATTCTCCACCATGGTAACCAGTTACAATTCTACTCGGTATGCCACCTAACCTTGAAAGTAAAACAAATGTTCCCGCATAATATTCGCAATATCCTTCTCTATCGTTAAAAAAGAAATTTTCATAATTATTTATTGATGTTTGCTTTGGACTTAAATTATAAAAATAAGTTTCATCAGAAAATTTATCGTAAATTTTATTTATAAAGTCCTCTTTTGTAGAATTATTATTTTCTTTAACCCATAGTTTTAATTTATTTGAAACTGTTTTGGGTAATAAAGTGTAATAACTTTTAATATCCTCATCTAAGTCAAAAGTAGTTTTAATATTATGAAATTTAATTTGTTTTTTTCTATCTATTAGATCTCTGCTAATAAATGTTTGATTAAATAAATCTTTCGAGATTTTAATATTTTCATTTGCTAACTGTGAATTCTTTAAACTAGGTATCCACTTTTTTTTGTAAGGTTCTAAAATTATTTGGTAAGAATTGTTTAAATCTGACTTATCTGAGATTTTAAAATTATCTTTAAATTTACTGAATAAAAAATAGCTAGATGATGGCCTCCAAGATTGATCGTCCTCCATATAATCAAATACTTTTACCCTGAAATATAGATCATCTTGTCTATAACCCTTGTTTATTAAGGTAAATATCTCCTCATCAGAATTAGAGAATTGACTAAAAGAGCCTAAACTTATTGTATCTGGAATACCCAAAGAACTTGCTGAATTATCAAATAGTCTAAAGTTAACCTCTGCTCTTGGAAAAATTAAATAAAAAATAATTATGAAGGGAAATATACTTAGCCCAAATCCTAAATATTTTAAAATATTTTTAAAACTAAATTCCAAGAGTTCTTTCTGTTGAATAAGGTACATATTTATGACTAATAAAATAATTATACACAAAGAAACTAGTGAGCTAATAATGCCCTGATCTTTAATCAAACTTGCAACAGCAATAATCATACAAATTAAATTAAATGATAAAATATTATTTTTATTAGATAATTCAGAAAATTTAATGATTAGTAAAACAGCTAAACAATTTAAAAAATATTCTTCTGACATAACATACTGATTTAAAACAAGTTGAAGGTATAAAGCCGTAATGGCAAACAATCCTATGAATATAGATTTATATTTAAAAATAAGATTAGAAAATAGATAACTGATAAAAAATAATATTACCCAAAATATTAAATTATTAAAAATTAAGTTTTTCGATAGATTAAAAATGCATAATCCTAATAGAGCATATGTAATTAAATTTATATTTTTATTAATTTTTAGCATAAGCAAGGTATTTATAAATTTGATTTAATGATTGTTCCTTTTTATCAAGCAAGAAAATGTTTCCTTGATGCTTTAATGTGAGATTAATTTTATTTTGATAAAAATATTCAATAATATAAATGGAATAGCTAAGTAATAATTCGAATTCTAATTCGTTATATCTGTCTAAATCTAAAATTAATTTCTGAGTTTTTTCTTTATCTTTAAATATTTTAATATATTTCTTATCTATTGTTGATTTTTTCCAAGCTATTTTAGAATAACTATCTCCATTTTTAAATTCATCTATTCCATCAAAGTCATCGGCATCAATTGATTTATCTATATTAAACTCATTTAAAAGTTCTTGATTTGGCTTTATACTTTGTGGATAAACAATTATATCGCAATCGGGCTTATGATTTATTTTTGTTTTTATTATACCAAATGGATAAATTGAATTTAGAGTGATGGTATCTAATAAATATACTCCTCTCAATTTTTTATTATAATTTAAATTGAAAAAGTTAATTTTTTTAAAGAAATTAAAGTTTCCTATGTTTTGTTTTTGATAATTTAAATTTATATTAAGTTTTTTTTCTTTCGATAAATTTTCGATTATAAAAGTTAAACTTTTATTTTTATTAGCCTCAACATAATATTCGTTTAAAGAACTTATCTTTAAATTATTAATATTTTGATGGGATATAAGTATGGATATAAAGAAAATAAAAAAAATAATAATTGATAAGAGCAATCCCGAGTTATTTTCATAAAATACTGAAATCAAAAAACAAAAAAAAACAAATAACGAAAGGCCAATGCCATTCAAATTTGGATAGATATATATTTTTGAATTGTTTCTTGATTTGAAGAAATTTCTAAAATTTATTTGATTAAATCTTTTTAGAGATAGAACTGACATTAACTTAAATCAATTTTTTCAAGGATCTCTTTGTTGACGAATTCTATTTTTTCCTCTTGATTTAAAAACCTTATTCTATGCCTTAAAATATAAGGAATTGTATCTTTGATATCCTGGTGAGTTACATAATCTTTATTGTTAATAATTGCCCAACCCCTAGCTAAATCAATTATTTGTTTTAAACATCTGGCAGAAACGTAAATTTTTTGATCAAGACTTTGGATTCTTTGCTCTATACTTACAACATATTTATAAATCTCATCTTTAACAGTTATAATATTTTTTCTTTCTTTAATTTTTTGCCAATCTACATTTTCAGATTTATGTTGATCAAAATTAATTTCTTTCTTTAACATCTCTATTTTGTCGTCATCATTTAAATCTGATAAAGAATAAGAAATCATAAATCTATCTAATTGAGAATCTGGAAGAGAACTTGTTCCAGATGAGTCCATGGGATTTTGTGTGGCAATCACAAAAAAAGGCTCTGGAAGAGAATGACTTATTCCATCAATTGAAACTTTTTTTTCTTCCATTGCTTCAAGAAAGGCACTTTGAGATTTTGGACTACCTCTATTTAATTCATCTGCCAGAACAATATTTGTAAAAATTGGACCTTTCTGGAAATTCAATTTACCATCTAAAAAAATATTAAATCCAAGTATATCACTTGGTAAAAGATCTGAAGTAAACTGAACTCTTTTAAAATTTAGACCTAAACTTTGTGTAATTGCTTTTGCAAATGTTGTCTTGCCTGATCCTGGATAATCTTCTATCAATATACTTCCTTCTGAAACGATTGCTGCCAATGTCAATTTAATTTTCTCAGAGTTGCCAACGACTATTTTAGAAGTATTACTTATTATTTTTTCAAACATAAATTTAAATGCTTAATAAAAAATTATTGATCTAATATTACTTTCAAATATCAAATATATCAATGTTCCAAGAATAATATAAGGACCAAATGGAATTTGAGAAGAAAATTTTTTTGATTTA
Source organism: uncultured Pelagibacteraceae bacterium (assembly GCA_902543485.1). GTDB lineage: Bacteria > Pseudomonadota > Alphaproteobacteria > Pelagibacterales > Pelagibacteraceae > Pelagibacter. The sequence goes on from CACBYP010000003.1 coordinate 33,708, forward strand.
TTTATCAAACTTGGTGCAACAGACAATAATGCTATTATTGATGATAGAAAAATCACAAAAGGTATTGAAAACCATCCAAACCAAAATCCAATAGCAGATAATAATTTAGCGTCTCCTAATCCCATACCTTCTTTTTTTCTTATTTGTTTATAAAAAAAAATTATAGACCAGATAATTCCATATCCAAATATTCCGCCAATCAAGGAATTTATATAATTAGGAAACATAGGATGCAAACTTGGTAAAAAAGATTTTATAAAACCTAGTAACATCATGGAAAAAGTTAAAACGTTTGGAATAATATAATGTTTAAAATCGATAAAAAAAATTATTAAAAAACTTAAACTTAAAATTAATAAAAGTAGTGTTGTGATACTTAAACCATAAATAATGTAAATAATTAAAAATAGTAAAACGCTCATCGCCTCTACTAATAAGTATTGCGAAGAAATTTTTTTATTACAATTTCTACACCTGCCCCTTAAGAATAAAAAAGAAATAATTGGAATATTATCTTTCCAAGTAATTAACTTTTTGCAGTTTGGACAAAATGATCTTCCAGACACAACTCCTTTTTCTAAAGGTAAACGATAAATGCAAACATTTGCAAAACTTCCCCAAAGTGCTCCTAGAACAAGTACAAATATGAAATCCACAGAATATGATTATAATTTAATGTTTGATGTAATATGAATTAATCCGTCAATTACATACTGCACCATTAAGACTGCATCCTGAAGATGGATGTATAAATTAGGTGTATTAATTATAATCTCCATTGTTGAAAAATTTACCAAAAATTGCTTAAAATACTAGTTAAATAAATGTTTCTATTTAAATCAAAAAAACCGATCGAACCTAAAAAAGGAGCTGAGCAAGTTAATGTCGACTTAGAACTTGTCACAAAAATGAATCAAGACTTTGCTTTATCTCTTGATTTAAATGACACTCTTATGAATGCATTACGGGTAATTATTGCAAGACTAAATGCAGAAGCTGCAAACATTTTTTTAATAAATGAGCAAAAGAAAAAATTTGAATGTATTGCATCACTTCATCAAGATTATTTAGATGAATATGAATTAGATCTTAAAGATGGTGTTATGGGTAAAGCTGTTCAGCAAAGAAAATGTATTCGTGTAGGAAATGTTAGAAAAGATGTAAGGGAAATTGCAGAATTTTATTTTGATTTAGATAATAAAACAAACTTTACAACATATTCAGTTTTGTGTTCACCGTTGATTGCTGCAAATGAATGTATTGGGGTTATTCATTGTTTAAATAAGAAAACTCAAGACAAGCTATTTATAGAGGATGATAGAAAACTTTTAGAAACGCTTTCTGCTCCTGCTGCTTTAGCAATTAGAAATGCAAAAATGGCAAAAGAAATGGTTGAAAAAAATAAAATTCAAAAAGAAGTGGAAATAGTCGGAGAGATTCAAAGATCTTTATTGTCTAAAAACAAAGAGAAAGACTTTCCAATTTCAGGTATCAACATACCAGCAAAAGTAGTCTCTGGGGATTTTTATAATTTTTCAGATTTAGGAGATGGAAAATATGGATTTGGGGTTGCTGATGTCTCTGGAAAAGGAATTAAGTCATCACTCTTAATGTCAAAAGCTTCTAGTTTATATAGATGTTTAAGTAAGACAAATTTTTCAGCTTCAGATTTGTTATTCCAATTAAATAATGAGATATGTGAAACTATATCAAGAGGTATGTTTGTAACAATGTTAATTGGAATATACGATTCAAATAAAAAAGAACTATTATTATCTAGTGCAGGTCATGAACCACCTTTGATTTTGTCTGCTGATGGAACTTTTAGTAATTTCTCAGAAGCTGGGCCTCCGTTAGGCATAATGCCTAAAACAAAATATCCTGAGCACACTATACCTTTCGAAAATAGCTCGATGTACATTTTTACAGATGGGATTACAGAGATAAAAAATCCAAATGGGGAAATGTTAGGATCAGAAGGTTTTGAAAATTATATCAAAAAATATCAATCAACTTCGATCAACGATAGACTTAAAACTATGATAGATGATATTTTGGGAGCAGGCCACATACAAAAAGATGATTTAACGATTGTTGCTATAGATGGAAAATAACTAGTATACTGATATTTGTTCCTGATTGTATATTTTACAACTCATAACAATACTTAGGCCCAACATTATAGATAATAAAGATGATCCACCATAAGACATTATAGGTAATGGTGCACCGACAATTGGTAGCATTCCTAAAACCATTGCTATGTTAACAAATACATATAAGAAAATTGCGGTAGCAAAACCAAAGCAATAAAGTTTTGCAAAGAAGCTTCTTGATACCAATCCAACATTAATTATTCTGTAAATTAACAATATATACAGAAGCAAAAGGATTATTGATCCTAGAAATCCAAATTCCTCAGAAAATAAAGTGAATATAAAATCTGTGTGTTTTTCAGGTAAAAATTCCAGATAACTTTGTGTCCCTTTTAAATATCCTTTTCCAAAAAAACCTCCAGATCCAATAGCGATTTTTGATTGAATTATTTGATATCCGGCCCCCAAAGGGTCTCTGTCTGGATTGAAGAAAGTTAGAATTCTAGATTTTTGATAAGGTTTCAAAAGGGAAATTACAAAAGGTAAAGATACCAATAATAACAAGCCCGAATAAACAAAATATTTAATGTTGAGACCTGCCAACCAAATTATAGCAATACCACTACCAGCAATTAAAATAGAAGTGCCTAAATCAGGTTGTTGAATAACAAGATAACATGGAATTATTAAGAGAATAATTGGTTGAATTAAAAATTTATAGCTTTGAATGTCTGAACTTTGAATTCTATGATAATATCTTGCAAAACATATTATTACCGCAATCTTCATTAATTCTGATGGTTGTAAGTTCAAAAAATATAAGTTTATCCATCTTGTTGCACCAGATGCTGAAATTCCAAAAAATAAAACTGTTATTAATAAAGTTAGACCAACAATATAAAATAAGTAAGCATTTTTATACCATGTTGAAACTCTAACAAAAGATAAAACTAAAAATAAACTGAAAAATACAGTTAACCTAATTATATGATTTTTTGTGTAAAAAGAAAATTTTCCTCCTTCTGTAGAGTAAATTGCAAATACACTAATTGATCCTATGGCAATGATTAATAATATTAATAAATAATCAATAGATCTTAATTTATCTAAAAAACTATAGTTGCTAGCTTGTATTCTCTCTCTTAACATTATGCTAAACTTATATTTCCATTGTTAAATTGTTCTCTTAATTTATGCCTATCAATAATTCTTTTAATCAATTTACTTGCAATTGGTGCAGCTGCTTTACTTCCAGAGCCTCCATGTTCAATAATAACACTTATTGCATATCGTGGGTCTTTATATGGCGCAAAAGCAATATACAATGCATGGTCTCTTTTTTTGTATTCAATTTGTTCAGTATCTAAATCTAATTCTCTATCGAGATCAGTTATTCTTCTAACTTGCGATGTTCCAGTTTTACCAGCAAATTGATATTTGGGATCATCATAACGAGATTTGTATGATGTTCCATATTGTTCATTTGTAGAACCAAACATTGCATCTAGAACAAAATTTATGTTAGACTTTTTGTGATACATTCTCTGATAATATTCAACATTTATGTCATCTAAATAATTTCTTTCATGCAAAGGAAAATTAGATTGATCTAATTTAATTTTATTTATTACATCCTTATAATTTATAGACTCGTCTTTTATGATGTGAGGTTTTATTTTATATCCTCCATTTGCAATTTGTGCGGTCATTAGACAAAGTTGAAGTGGAGTTGTTTGAATATAGCCTTGCCCAATACCATTAATTACAGTTTCACCTAAATACCAACTTTGCTCCAATGCACGTCTCTTCCATTTCGTGTCAGGAACCAATCCTTTTTTTTCGTCGTTATAAAGATCTCCAAGTACATTAGTCCCTAGCCCATATCTTTTTGCAATTATAGATAATTTATCAACACCAAGTAATCTTGCCATTTCATAAAAGTAAATATCGCAAGATTGTTTGATAGCATTTCTGAGCTTCATGTACCCATGACCCTCTTTTTTCCAACAATGATATTTTACCCCGTAAAGCTCGTATGGATGCTTATGACCTTTGCATCTTATTGTTTTATTGGGATCTAGTATGCCGTATTCTAAAGCTGCTAAGGCAACTAATGGCTTAAACGTGGACCCAGGAGAATAAAGACCAGCAATAGACTTATTTATCAAAGGTTTTAGAGGATTATTTCTTATTTCTTGCCAATCTTTTTGATTAATTCCGTGTGTAAATTTATTTGGATCATAGGTTGGTGATGATGCCATTGCAACAACTTCTCCTGTATATATGTCCATTGCGCATATTGAGCCTGCTTTTCCTTTAAGCAGCTCTTGGGCATATTTTTGAATTTCAATGTCTATAGTTAAGTTAACTTTCTGACCCTGTCTTTCTTTAATGTAATCTATTTGGCTTATTCTTTTTCCAGATGCATTAACTTCATATCTTTTAATACCGTAGTTACCTATTAACATTTTTTCTTGTGAATTTTCTATTCCATATTTTCCTACTTTTAGACCTGGAACAAAATTTTCTTTTATTTCAGGTTTTTCAAGATCTTTTGGACTAGCATCGCCAACATAACCAACTATATGAACCAAATCATTTGCATAAGGATAAAATCTAGATGTTGATAGTACAGGTTTTGCACCTTCCAATTCGTGTAAATATAAATTAATTTTTGAGAATTGTTCCCAAGTTAAATTATCTGAAACTACCAGTGTATCCCAAGGTTTTAATCTTTCCTTTTTTTTATATAATTTTTTAACTTGAAACTGATCTAAACCAATTAAATTTTTAATTTTGAATATTGTTGCATCAAAATCATTGATTTCATCTAATATTAAGTGTAGCTGAAAAACTCTATCGTTACTTGCTAGTACTTTATTAAAGTTATCTAGAATTATGCCCCTCTGAGGAGGAGTTTTCCACTCACGTATCCTATTCTTATCAGATAAAATTTCATATTTTTCTCTGTCAGAAATTTGTAAATTATATAACCTTGAAGATATTCCTGCAAAAAGTAATATTTTTGCAGCAGCCAGAATAAACATTCTCCTTGTTATAACTCTACCCTTTTCTATGTTTCTTCCTCTATTCAACATTTTCTTGTCTTAAACCTAGTAAGTAAATTTGATTAAATATTTTTGCCACTGCTGGATAAATTAAAAATGAAAAAAAGGCAGTTGACATTAAAGTCCCATAACGAATATTTCCATCAAAGAAAATAGCTAACACTGTGAAATTAATTGAGCTAACTATTAATATTGCGATAAGAAATAGTATCCAATCATAAATTAAATTAGGAACTAGAGTTCTAGTCCTAAAAAATGACGCAATTACACAGAGTAAAAGATAATTTATTGATGAAACTCCTATTGGTAGATTTTGTACAACATCATTAATAACACCTGCGAAGAAAATAAGTCCATAACCAAGCATTTCTGGTTTCCTTAAAACCCAATAAAAAACAATTAAGTGAATAAAATTGAAAGATATATTAATTTTAAAAATATTAAATGAAAATGAGTAGCCTGTTAAAGCAAAGAAAAACAATAAAATAATTGGAAAAACATTTAATAGGTATTGATAAATTTTTATATCGCCTCTGGCCATTTTACTTATTCACCTGAACATAATTAAGTTGATTTAAGTTACTAAAGAACTTTACGTACTTCTTGTTATTCTGAATTATTATTTCACCAACAGGTATTGTATCTGGAATTATGCCATCTGACCCAGAGGTGTATACAATTTCGTTTTCTTTTATTTGATTATCTTTAGGTAAGTATTCTAAATCTGCATACTGATCATTTCCATTTCCTGAGAGTATTGCATTAATACCGCTTGGCTCAATAATGATAGGTATTTTACTATTAAGATCATTAGCAAGTAATACCCTTGAGCTCAAAAAGTTAACATTTACAACTTTTCCGATATAATATAATCGATCCTTTACAGCAGATCCTAGTTTAACTCCATTTTTTTGGCCCTTATTAATTATTAAAGACTTTAAATAGGGGCTTTGTTTATCCAATAAAATTTTAGTTAACATATATTCTTCAGAGTACAAATCTCTTTCTTCAATTAACTTTTTCAAAAGAGCATTCTCAGATTTATAAAAAACAACTTCTTTTCTTAGTGTGTCTAAATCAAGATCTTTATCTCTTAAAACTGAAAACTCTTCATACATGCTCATATGATCTTGAAAGAGATAATATTTATCTTTCACATATTTAAATGGACTTGATACAACATACGATCCTCTAAATATTATGTCTTTTGTGATAGACCTAAATTGATTAACTGGACCAGTTTTAAAATATTCTAAAGATAAAACTAAAATAGATATAATTAATAATGTAAATAAAGAAAACTTTTGTCTATTTCCTTTTTTTAAAAATGCTGAACGAATAGCAATAATAAAATCATCTCTACTCGATTCTGTTGACATAATATTTAATACTCAGATAGTACAGTAGAAAATATTTCTTGATCGTCTAACGCCTTTCCTGTTCCTATTGCAACACATGACAATGGATCGTCAGCAATATTTACCGGTAATCCAGTTTCTTTAGAGAATCTTTTATCAATGTTTTTTAAAAGTGATCCTCCTCCTGTCATTGTTAAACCCATATCAACTAAATCAGCTGATAATTCTGGGGGTGTATTTTCTAGTGCTTTTTTTATTCCAGATACAATTTCTTTAAGTATCGGGTTTAAAGCTTCTGAAGTATCTTGTTCTGAGATATTAACCTCTTTAGGCGTTCCTGATCTTAAATCTCTACCTTTGACTGCATAAGTATTATTATTTGTTGGAATTGCTGTTCCAATATCTTTTTTAATTTTCTCAGCAGTACTATCTCCTATCATTAGATTGTATTCTTCTCTCATATATTCTTTCAATGCATTATCCATGGCATCTCCAGCTACTCTTAATGACTCAGAATAAACAACTCCTCCTAATGACATAACAGCAATTTCTGTAGTTCCACCACCGATATCTACAACCATTGATCCAGTTGCTTCTTGAATTGGTAAACCTGCTCCAATTGCAGCTGCTATTGGCTCTTCAATTAATTGAACTCTTCTTGCTCCTGCTGCCAAAGCACTATCTTGGATCGCTTTTCTTTCTACTGGCGTTGATCCTGTTGGAACACAAATTAATATTCTTGGATTAGCTAAAGTTTTTTTATGAACTTTTTTAATAAAGTGTTTAATCATTTCCTCAGTTACAATAAAGTCTGCAATCACACCATCCCTTAATGGTCTTATTGCTTGAATATTTCCTGGTGTTCTTCCAAGCATTGTTTTTGCTTCATCACCTACTGCTAAAACTGATTTTTTTCCTTTATTATCTACAACAGCTACAACAGATGGCTCATTTAGAACGACACCTTTGCTTTTTAAGACAACTAGAGTATTAGCTGTTCCAAGATCAATAGCCATATCCTGGCTCCAAAACTTTCTTAAATTTGCTAACATTGACATTTAATTATATTCCTTTCACTTTTTGATGTTTAATATTTTGAGATGGTGCTTTTTTCTCACGTTTTATAAGCATTTTATTCAAAGCATTTAAATATGCGTTTGCTGATGCAACTAAAGTGTCAGTATCAGCTGATTGTCCTACTGTAGTCCTATCATTTTCTTCAATTTTTACACTGACAGTTGCTTGAGCATCTGTGCCTTCTGTTACTGCATGAACTTGATAAAGAGATAATTTTACATCGTGAGGAAATAATTTTTTTATACATTTAAATATTGCATCAACCGGTCCATCTCCTGTCTCAGTTGTATTCTTTATATCGCCATAGACATCTAATGTCATTTCAGCTTTTTGGGGTTCCCCTGTGCCGGCAAATACTTTTAAAGATTTTAAATTAATTGCATTTATTTTATTATCTACAATTAAACTATCATCAACTAACGCAACTATATCCTCATCATATATATGTTTTTTTTTATCAGCTAAAACTTTAAATTTTCCAAAAGCAGCTTGGATAATATCGTCTGTAAGATCTGAATAACCTAAATCAGATAATTTATCTTTAAAAGCATGTCGTCCTGAATGTTTGCCCATAACAAGTGAAGTTTTCTTAACCCCAACACTCTCTGGTGTCATAATTTCATAAGTCTCTCTATTTTTTAACATTCCATCTTGATGAATTCCTGATTCATGAGCAAAAGCGTTTTTTCCAACTATGGCTTTATTAAATTGAACTGGAAAACCAGTTGCATTTGAAACTATTTTAGATGCTTTGCTTATTAATTCTGTTTTAATTCCAGTATTATATGGCATTAAATCATTTCTTGTTTTAATTGCCATAACTACTTCTTCCAATGCAGCGTTTCCTGCTCTTTCACCTATTCCATTAATTGTACACTCTATTTGTCTTACACCCTCTGAAACTCCAGCTAATGCGTTTGCTACTGCTAAGCCAAGATCATTGTGACAGTGCGCAGATAGTATTGCTTTATCTATGTTTGGAACATTATTTTTTAAGTGTTTAATTGTTTTTGCAAATTCTTCGGGTATAGAATATCCGACAGTATCTGGAATATTTATAGTTTTAGCTCCACAATTAATTGCAAGCTCAACTGTTTTACACATAAAATCCATATCAGTTCTTGTTCCATCTTCACATGACCATTCAACATCATCAGTAAAATTTCTTGCATAAGTAACACTTTCTTTAATTGCATCTAAAACCTGCTCATTTGTCATTTCAAGTTTGTGTTTCATGTGTAATGGGCTTGTTGAAATAAAGGTATGAATTCTGAATCTTGGAGCATGCTTCAACGACTCATGGCATGCATCAATATCTTTTTTTAGTGCTCTTGAAAGACCACATGGAATTGAATTTTTCATTATTTTACTTATTTCAGAAACCGCCTCAAAATCTCCTGGTGATGCTATTGGAAAACCCGCTTCAACAATATCTATTCCCATTTCATCAAAAACCCTAGATATCTGAATTTTTTCCTCGACACTCATAGATGCGCCTGGCGATTGCTCACCATCTCGCATGGTTGTATCAAATATGTATAATTTTTCTTTGTCTGACATAGTATTTTTTAGCTCGAGCATAATACATGCTCTCGCTCAGATTGCAAAATAATTTGAGAGAATTAAGCCAATTTTAACGTCAAGTTATTTCTTATCACTATCGACAAGCTTCTTCTTGGCAATCCAAGGCATCATTTCTCTTAAAGTAGCACCAACTTTTTCAACTGGATGCTCTGCTAGTTTTGCTCTTGTCGCTAAAAAATTTTTTTGACCATTTTTACATTCATCCATCCATTGTTTGGTAAATTTGCCAGACTGGATATCAGCTAAAACTTCTTTCATTCTCTTTTTTGTCTCTTCTTTATTTATAATCCTTGGACCTGACTCGTATTCTCCATATTCAGCAGTATTAGATATAGAATAATTCATATTAGCAATTCCGCCTTCGTAAATTAAATCTACAATAAGTTTAACTTCATGAACTGTTTCAAAGTATGCCATTTCAGGTTCGTAACCTGCTTCAACTAAAGTTTCATATCCATTTTTAATTAATTCAACAAGACCTCCACATAAAACTGTTTGCTCACCAAATAAATCTGTCTCTACTTCATCTTTAAATGTTGTCTCAATTATACCTGATCTACCGCCGCCAATGGCTGAAGCATATGACATTGCTAAATCTCTAGCTTTTCCTGATCCATTTTGATGAACAGCAAATAAACACGGAACTCCACCACCTTTTTCATATTCACTTCTAACTAAGTGACCTGGTCCTTTTGGTGCTACCATAAATACATCTAAATCTTTTCTAGCTTTTATCAAATCATAATGAACATTTAATCCATGAGCAAAAGCGATAGATGTCCCTTCTTTCACACGTTGCTCAATATGATTTTTATAAATAGTAGCTTGTAATTCATCTGGAGTTAAAATCATCACAACATCAGCCCATTCAGCAGCATCCGAAAGGTTCATAACTTTTAATCCTTTAGACTCAGCTTTTTCAATACTTGATGATCCTTCTCGAAGAGCTACAACAACTTCTTTTACTCCACTATCTTTTAGGTTTAAAGCGTGAGCGTGTCCTTGGCTACCATATCCAAAGATTGCGATTTTTTTATCCTTTATTAAATTTGCATCAGTATCTTTTTCATAAAACATTTTCATTTTTTTTCTCCTAATTAATTATTTAAATATATCTGCACCTCTTGTCATAGCTACGGCTCCTGTTCTTGAAACACTAACCAATCCAAATTTTTTTAAATCCTTTGACATTTTGTCTATTTCTCGTCTTAAGGCTGTTATTTGAATAACATTCGATTTTTTTGTTTTGTCTAGTAATACAGGATTATATTTTTTACAAGCTTTCAATGCGCCTTCTAATTTATTATTTGGACCAACGATTTTAAATAACGCCATCTCCTTAAAAATGACTGCTTTATCTTCTCTTTTAAAATCTGCAACTTTATGAACAGGAACAAGTTTTCTTAATTGAAGTTTAATCTGATTAACAACTTGTGGTGTTCCTGTAGTTACAATTGTTATCCTTGATATCTTTAACTTTTCATCAACTTGGGCAACTGCTAAACTTTCGATATTATAACCTCTACCAGAAAATAGACCTACTACTCTAGCTAATACACCAGCTTCATTGTCGACCCAAACAACAATAATATGTGTATCAAATTTCTCTTTTTTATTTGAAAAACTATACGCTGATTTTGAATTAGGCATTAAACTAAGGACTTACCTTTGCCTGTAATCTTCTTACTTTCTTGATCTTTGGGCCCTAAAATCATCTGATTATGAGGCTTTCCAGATGGTATCATTGGAAAACAATTTTCTACTTTATCAACCATACAATCAAAAATTACAGGTCTATCTGTATTTAACATTTCAATAATTTTATCATCTAACTCTTCTGGAGTTTTTGCTCTTATACCAACACAGTTATATGCTTCTGCTAATTTAACAAAATCTGGTAGAGCAGCAGTATAACTTTCAGAGTAGTTTTTATCATGCAAAAGTTCTTGCCATTGTCTAACCATTCCCATGTATTGATTATTCAATATAAATATTTTAATCGGGAGGTTGTATTGTACAGCTGTGGACATTTCTTGAATTGTCATTAATACTGAAGCCTCTCCCGCAATATCAATAACTAATTTTTTTGGATGAGCAACTTGTACACCCACTGCTGCTGGTAAACCATATCCCATAGTACCTAAGCCACCGGATGTCATCCAACGATTTGGTTTGTTAAATTTATAGTGTTGTGCGGCCCACATCTGATGCTGTCCAACCTCAGTTGTAATATATGAGTCTTTATCTTTAGTTAATTCATATAATCTTTCAATTGCATATTGGGGTTTTATAGTCTCTTCACTTCCAATGTAATCTAAAGATCTAACTGATCTCCATTTTTGAATTTTTTCCCACCATTTAGAAGTTTTTTGTTTATTTGATTTTAAAAATTTTGATTTTTTTTGTTTTAAACTTTTCAAAGTAGATGAAAGCACAGTTTTCACATCTCCAACAATAGCTAAATCAACTTTAACATTTTTATTAATAGATGATGGATCAATATCAATATGAACCTTTTTTGATTTTGGAGAAAATTCATCTATTTTCCCTGTTATCCTATCATCGAAACGTGCACCAATGTTGATCATCAAATCACAATCATGCATTGCATTATTTGCTTCATAAGTTCCATGCATACCTAGCATTCCTAAAAATTGATTATCATCCCCTGGGAAAGATCCCAATCCTTGTAAAGTTGATGTGATAGGAAAACCTGTGGCATAAACAAGTTCTCTTAAAAGTTCACTAGCCTTAGGTCCAGAATTAATTACTCCACCACCAGTATAAAAAATAGGTTTTGACGATTTACTCATTAATTCAATTAATTCATCAATACTATTTTGATTAAAATGGTTGTGTGATTTACCGTTAAGTTTTTTTTCTTTTTTTGGTCTGTTATATTTTGTTTTTTGAAACTGAATATCTTTTGGTATATCAACTAAAACTGGTCCTGGCCTACCAGTAGTTGCTACTTCAAAAGCTTTATGTATTGTACTAGCTAAATCATTTATATCCTTGACTAACCAATTATGTTTAGTGCAAGGTCTGGTTATTCCAGTTGTATCACATTCTTGAAATGCATCTGTGCCAATTAAATGAGTTGGAACTTGTCCAGAGATACAAACTAGTGGAATAGAATCCATATAGGCATCAGTCAAAGCTGTAACTACATTTGTTGCGCCCGGTCCCGAGGTTACTAAAATAACACCTGGTTTACCAGATGATCTTGCATATCCTTCTGCAGCATGACCTGCGCCTTGTTCATGTCTAACTAAAACGTGTTTTATTGATTTAAAATTTTGTAGTTCGTCATAAATTGGAAGAACGGCACCGCCTGGATAACCAAAGATATGATCAACATTTTGGTCCTCCATACACTTAAATACGATTTCAGCTCCAGAGTATAATTTTGACATTCAGACAATCTAGCTGAAGTTGTGCTAATAGGTCAAGCAATCTATGCTGATTTAGGAAATTTTTTTAAATATGATTTAAGAGTATTAAATTTTATTTTTTGCCAGTCAGACATTTGTCCTCTTGCCCAAGTGGACTGTCTCTTAGCATATTGCCTTGTTTTTATTGATATTTTTTCTTTCAATTCAGTAAGATCTATTTTTTTGTCGAGATATTCTTTAATCTCGCTTAGACCAATAACTTTATTAGATGATAAATCTTTCTTTACTCTTAATTTATAAAACCTCTTAGCCTCTTTTATTGCTCCATCTCTTAACATTTCATTTGTTCTTACATAAATTCTTTCTATTAACTTATCTCTAGGATAATCGATATGTAACTTTATGAAACTGTCTTTAGTAAAATCAGAATATGTTTCATTATACCAATCAAACAAAGATTTATTTGTAAACTTTTTTACTTCATAGGCTCTTATTGATCTTTGAGAATCATTTTTGTTAATTTTTTTTTTGCAAAGTGGGTCTAGCTTAATAAGTTCAGAATAGAATTTAATTTGTCCTATTTTTGATTGTTTTTTTCTTATTCTATTTCGTATAACTAATGGAATATTTGGGATTTTGACTATACCATCGATAAGTGCTTTAAAATACAAACCAGTGCCACCAACAAGAATTGGAATTTTGTTTTTTTTCTTAATATTATCAATTTTTAACTTGGCGTCCTTTAGCCAATTTCCCGTAGAATAATTGTCCTTTACACTTTTAAATCCATATAAATGATGATTTATATTTTTTAAATCATTTCGCTGAGGTCTTGCCGTAAGAATTTTTAATTCTTTAAATATTTGCATACTATCTGCATTTATAACTTCTCCATTTACTTTTTTTGCAAGCTTTACAGCAAATTTTGATTTTCCAGATGCAGTTGGTCCTGAAATAAGAATTATTTTGGACTTTAAGTCCATTAATTTAGTTTAACACCAATATATCTTCTTTGGTTATTGTTATTGTAAATTGCGATAAGCAAACTTTTGTCATTACCTTTTAGAGCTAGTTTTACAATGTTATCTAGATCACCAATAGTGTTAATCTTCTTCTTTTGTGCTTCAACAATAATATTATTTACTTGAAGATAATTAACTGGGCTATCTTTATCAATTTCTGTGATAACCAATCCTGTTGTATTTTTTGGTAAATTTCTTTCTTTAATATCATCTTTATTTAGCAATCTCACTTTTATTTTTAAACCATCTATTACATCTTCTTTAGGTTTTTCTGTAACTAAACCTTGAGATTTAAAGTCTTCAGATGTTTCCAGTCTTCCAAGTATAATTTCTTTTATTATTTCACGTTTATTTCTCCACACTTTGAGTTTTACTTTTTTTCCAACTTCAGTTTCTGCAACTATTCTAGGAAGTTCACTCATTTCATTAATTTTTTTACCATCAAATTCTAAAATTATATCTCCTGCTTTTATTCCTCCTTTATCTGATGGACTATTTTCAGCTACACTTGCAACAAGTGCTCCTCTAGGTTCATCTAATTTTTCAACATCTGCAATATCTTTTGTGACTGTTTGAATTCTAACACCTAACCATCCTCTTTTAGTTTCACCAAATTCAATTAATTGATTAATTACTTTTTGTGCACTATTAGAAGGTATTGCAAAACCAATTCCAATTGAACCTGATTGACCTAATATTGCTGTATTAATTCCAACTACATCTCCATCCATATTAAACAATGGACCACCTGAATTACCTTGGTTAATTGATGCATCAGTTTGAATGTAGTCTTCATATCTAGAAAGTCCGATACTTCTGTTTCTTGCAGAAATTATTCCTGCAGTAACAGTTCCACCTAAGCCAAATGGATTCCCAATTGCAATAACCCAATCACCTATTCTTGCGGTATCAGAATCTCCAAACTTAACTGGTGTGAATTTTTGATCTGACTCTATTTGAAGAACTGCCAAATCCATACCAGGATCAGCTCCAATTACTTTTGCCTTTATATTTTTTTCACCATTAACTCTAACAAAAACATCTTCTGCACCCTGTATCACGTGATTATTTGTTATAACAATTCCCTTTTCATCAATAATAAACCCTGATCCAAGTGCACTTGTCTGTCTCTTTTGCGGCGTTCCATAATCTTTGAACATGTCTTCAAAAGGAGAGCCTGGGGGAAATTCAAATGGAAATGGATTAGACCTTGTGGTTACTGTTGTTGTAGTCGAGATATTTACTACTGAGGGCATTAATTTCTCAGCTAGATCCGCAAAAGACGCAGGCATACTTGCTGCGTTATTAGTATTTTGAATATTAAATGAAAATAATATTAGTAATAAAATCTTTATGAATCTCATCTTTTTAAGTACCAAATAATAAAAAAACCAATCACCGCAAATATTAATCCACCAGTTCTTAGTTGATTGTCAGTGGCTTCTTTTAATTTCATTATCATATTTTTCATTTTTGATGGAAATATGGCGTAGAGAATACCTTCAATAAAAAGGAATAGACCAAATGCGATGATCAATTCTCTCATTAAACTTACTCTACTTTTTGATCAATATTTCCGAAAAATTTAAAAAATTCACTATCTGGAGAAAGTATCATTGAAGTTTCACCACCAATTAAAGCTTTTTGGTATGCCTGCATAGCTCTATAGAATGCGAAAAATTCAGGATCTTGTCCGAAGGCATCAGCAAAAATCTTGTTTTTCAAACCATCACCTTCACCTTTCATAATCTCAGATTTTTTTTGTGCGTCTGCAAGTATAACAGTAACTTCTTTATCAGCAGTTGAGGTAATTGTTACTGCCATCTCTGCACCTTTTGCTCTAAATTCTTTTGCTTCTCTTTCTCTTTCAGTTTGCATTCTTCTAAAAATTGCATCACTGTTTGCTTGAGGAAGATCTGCTCTTTTAATTCTTACATCAACAATACTAATACCAAAATTTTCTGCTTCATTATTTACACCTTCTTGAATTAGAGACATCTGTTTTGTTCTATCTTCTGATAAAAGTGTTTGCAGTTCTTGTTGACCAAGTACGTTTCTTATTCTTGAATTTATAATTGTTGCCAGTCTTGATCTTGCAACTCTCTCATTTCCAACTGATATATAAAATTTAAGAGGATCAATTATTTGAAATCTAGCAAATGCATCAACAATTAGTCTTTTTTGATCTGATGCAATGACCTCTTCTGGTGGTGTATCAAGATTTAAAATTCTTTTATCTAAGAATACAACGTTTTGTATGAATGGAATTTTAAAATTAATTCCTGGTTTTGATATAATTCTTTTAGGATCACCAAATTGAAGTACTATGGCTTGATTAACCTCTTTTACTATAAAAACTGAAAAGTAAATTGTTGCTGCGATTAGTATTATTATTGGTAATAAAAATTTTCCTGCTTTCATTTTAATTAGTTCCTGTCTTTAATTCTTGTAATGGCAGATATGGTACTACACCTTCACCTGAATTTTTATCGATTATAATTTTATTAATATCAGCCAAAACTTCCTCCATTGTCTCAAGATACATTCTTTCTTGAGTTACTTTTTTGGCTTTTGCATACTCATTATATATTGATAAGAATCGACTTGCTTCTCCTTCTGCCTTAGCAACTACTTCTTTTTTATAAGCTTCTGCTGCTTGTAGAATTTTTGCCGCTTCTCCTCGTGCTCTTGGAATTACATCGTTAGCATATGCTTCTGCTTCGTTCTTAGATCTTTCCATATCAGCTCTTGCAGCTTGGACATCTCTAAATGCATCAATAACTTGGTCTGGTGGATCAGCTTTTTGTGTTTGAACTTGTGTAATTTGAATTCCACTCGTGTATTCATCTAAAATTTCTTGAATTATTTCTTGAGTATCAGCTTCTATAATAGATCTACCTTCAGTCAAAATTGGTTGAATATCAGATCGTGCAATTACTTCTCTCATCGCTGTTTCTGCAGCTGCTTTAACTGTTCCTTCTGGATCTTGAATTTTAAATAAAAAATTACCCGCATCTTTAATTACCCAAAAAACAGAAAAATCTATGTTAACTATATTTTCATCACCTGTTAACATTAAACTTTCCTCTGGAACATCTGCAACTCCACCTGAGGAAAATCCACTGTCTCTCTCTGACCTGAACCCAATATCCATTCTATTAACTTTTGTAACTTTTGGGGTTAATACGTTTTCAATTGGAAAAGGAAGATGATAATTTAATCCAGGTTGTGTAGTTTTGACAAATTTTCCAAATCTTAAAACAACACCTTGTTCATCAGGCAAAACTCTATAAAGACCACTTAAAGTCCAAACAATTAAAAGAATAATAAGTCCAATTATTATTGGTTTGGCCCCGCCTTTTCCTCCACCTAGAAACCTGTTTATGATTGATTGAAGTTTACTTATGACTTCATCAATATTAGGAGGAGTTGGACCTCGTCTGAATCCGCCATTTCCTCCACCACCACTTCCTGGAGGTGAGCCCCATGGGCTTTGATTTTTAAAATCACTCATATTAAGTCACTCTATATAGTGTCTTTATTTACAAAAACAAGGTAATGGTAAAATATGAACAATAAAAAAGTAGGTTTAAGTGACACAATGAAGGCAAAAACAGAGCCAAAAACCTTTATTAGAAACCCCATTAATGGAACAAAATTTACTTTAGCAGTTTCAAGCGCTAAAGGAGGAGTTGGAAAATCAACATTTGCAGCAAATCTAGCCTTGGCTCTCAAAAAAATAAATCTGAATGTTGGAATATTAGATGCTGATATTTATGGACCCTCTTTACCAAAATTATTTTCAATAAGTGTTAAGCCTGAAAGCGATGGACAAAACCTTACACCAATAAACAAATTTGGAATACAATGTATGTCAATTGGTTTTTTAACAGACGAGCAGACACCAATGATATGGAGAGGACCAATGGTAATTTCAGCAATAAAAACTTTTACTCAAAAGGTTAAGTGGAATAACTTGGATATTGTTATAATTGATATGCCTCCAGGAACAGGTGATACGCAGCTTACATTTGCTCAAGAAATTAAAGTAGACGGAGCAATAATTATTTCAACACCTCAGGAACTTGCATTGCAAGACGTTAAAAGAGGTATAAGAATGTTTGAGAAGCTTAAAACCAACATAATAGGATTAGTAGATAACATGAGTTATTTTATAGGTGATGATAGTAAAAAATATCCAATTTTTGGTGAAGGAGGAGTTGAAAAAACAGCTAAAGAATTTAAAATAGAATTTTTAGGAGAAATTCCAATAAACATAGATGTTGGTAAATCAAATGATGATGGAATTCCGATTGTAGAGGATAATCCTGATCATGAAATATCAAAAATATATATTAAATTTGCTGAAAAAATAAAAAGATATTTTTTTAATAATGTCCAAAGCTATTAAGATAATTTTTCTAAATATTTTAATTCTGATTACAATCATTGGTTCATTAGTTTTTTTATTAGTAATTTTTTCTGAAACAACAAGATATGTAAAAAGTAAGTTTTATTATAAAAATGAAGATTGCATTAGAGCTTCTTGTATAAAAGCATATGAAAATTATCCCTGGGCAAAAAAGCATTTTAAAGAGTATAGTGAAATAAAATTTCATTATGAGACACCTGTTGTTTGGCGAGCAGATGAGTTTTCAGGAGATACAATTAATATATCAAAAAACTCGTATACAAGAGTAACAATAAGTGAAAAAAAAAACATAAATGAAAATAAAAAAGTTTATTTTTTTGGAGGTTCGGTAGTTTGGGGCTTCGGATCAAATGATATCAACACTATTCCATCTCATTTCCAAGACATTTCTGGATACAGAACTGTAAATTTTGGAGAAAGTGCATGGACATCAGATCAAAGTTTATTTTATTTAATCAAATTGATAAAAAAAGATCATAGACCCGATTATGTTATTTTTATAAATGGTGTGAACGATGTAATGAAGTGTAGTAGTAGATATGGTGCCGAAGACGGGCTTCTTAAAGAAGATGAGTTGAATATTAAATTTAGTGAGACAATAAGAAGTAAAAGTAAAACTACTTTTAAAAATTTTTTTTCCATTCCTATTGAAATTTTCGATCGTATAAAATCGAATTTTGTAACTAAGGAAATGAAAAGTACATCAGTAAGATATTCAAAATGTTTAAAGTCAGATTTTCATAAAAAAATAGCAAAAAATGTTTTTGAAAATTGGAAAATAGCAAATAAATTGGTTAGTGATTATGGTGGTGAGTTTGTGGCAATATTAGAACCTCAGCTAATTTTTACAGATACTAGAATTGATACTAAAATCGGGTTTAATAAAAATAATGTTTATAATGAAGAAACTAAAAAAATATATTCGGAAATATTAAAATTATCTCAAAATGTTGATTATGTTCACGATTTTAAATCTATTTACAATGGCATTGATGATTATATATTTATTGATATCGGCCATCATGTTTCGCCGAAAGGTAATAAATTTTTAGCTAATAAAATATTTACCGAAATTATTGAATAACTTAAGAAAATATTTAATTCTTAGAAAATGATATTTTGAATAAGCTGAAATTTAATTGTTAAAAAAAATTTTTATACATAATCACAATTATGAAAAAAATTATATTTTATAATATTCTTGTCTTTTCTTTTTTATATAGTTTTATAGAAATTCTTTCAGGAACTTTAATTTTTAATAAAATTGATTGTCATTATTTGCTTTGTGATAAATCGTTTACTTATAAAAATAATTTTGGTTTTTATAAGAATGGTTCAAATCAATATAACAGAAATGAATTTGGATTTAGAGGAATGCGAAAAAAAATTTCCGAAATAGATTTTCTTACAGTAGGTGGTAGCACAACAGATGAACGTTATCTTAATTTAAAGGATACTTGGTCTGAAAAACTGGAGAGTATATTTATAAAAAATAATTATGATCTAGATGTTGTAAATGCTGGAATTGATGGTCAATCAACGATCGGTCATATTTGGAATTTTGAAAATTGGTTTCCAAAAATTAAAGATTTTAGCCCAAAATATATAATTTTTTATTTAGGTATAAATGAAAGGTTGTTTGAAAGTGAAATATCTCGGTATGACAATAACTTTGATAATTCTAATATGAATTTAATCGACAAAATTATAATTATATTAAAAAAAAATAATGGAATAACTTATAAGTTATACAACTTAATTAACGAAAAATATTTTGTAGAGGATAAAATTAATGTGGGTCATAAAATTAGAAATTCAAATTATATTTTAGCTAAAAATAAAAAAATAATTAACAGAAAACAAAAAGAAAAATTATATAAAAACTTAGAATTATTAGTGAGTTATACAAGAGATTTGGGCTCAGTCCCTATTTTTGTTAATCAGAAAACTCTAAGGGGAATTACAATCGATGGTGAAAATTATGCTCAAGATGAATTTGATATTTTATTTCATGAAAAACAGATTGCCGATATCATCAAAAATTTTTCTCTAGAGAATGATATAATTTTTATTAACTTATTTGATGAACTTCAATTTGACAATAAAGATTTATATGATTTAGTTCATTCAACGCCGAAAGGATCTGAGAAAATTGCAAATTTTCTATTTAAAAAATTAAAAAGTAAAATTATTCTAAATTAATTTTTTTAAAATCAAAAATTAATTTCTAAATTTTTAAATTAATCTAATTCAAATTGATTTTTATAATCCTTCTTAAAATTTTTATTTTGTTTTTTCTTATCTAAAAAACAATTTCCAATTACCAATTTGTCCATTTCTGTTCCCATAAAACAATTAAAAGCATCTGAAGGAGTATTAACTATTGGCTCCCCTCTCACATTGAAAGATGTATTTATCAAAACTGGACAATTTGTCATTTCTTTAAATTTTTTAATTAAGGAATAATATTTAGGATTTGTTTCATTGTGAACAGTCTGTATTCTTGCAGAATAATCAACATGAGTAACAGCAGGTATATCTGATCTTTTAATATTTAATTTATCTATGCCAAATAGTTTTTTTTCATCGTCAGACATTTTAATTTTTTTATCATCTAATACTTCTGCAACTAAAAGCATATAAGGACTATCTACATTGATCTTAAACCATTTATTTACATCCTCTCTAAGTACTGATGGCGCAAATGGCCTGAAACTTTCTCTGTATTTCACTTTTAAATTTAAATTTTTTTGCATAGTTGGTGATCTTGGATCTCCAAGTATTGATCTTCCTCCAAGAGCTCTGGGTCCAAACTCCATTCTACCCTGAAACCATCCAATTGCATCTCCAAGTTTTAAACTCTCAGCTGTTTTGTCGATTAATTTTTTCTCTTCTAATACTTCAAAGTTTGCATTTAAACTTTTAAGCTCATTTTCAATTTCATTTTGTGAAAAACTTGGCCCAAGGTAAGAGCCTTTCATGTCATTATTTGATATTTTTCTTTCTTGTTTAAGTTCTATATGCCAAAGAGCCAAAGCTGCTCCTAAAGATCCTCCAGCATCACCAGCAGCAGGTTGTATCCAAATATTGTCAAAAATTTTTTTCTCAAGGATTTTTCCATTTGCAACACAATTTAATGCTACGCCTCCTGCTAAACATAAATTTTTTATATTAAACTCGGTTCTTAGAGATGTTGCCATTTTAATCATAACTTCTTCAGTTACTTGCTGAATTGATGCTGCTATATCCATGTGAAATTGCGTTAATTTTTCTTTTTTACTGTCTCTAGGTTTTTGATTAAATAATTTATCAAACTTCCTACTGGTCATTTTTAATCCTGTTGCATAATCAAAAAATTCTTGCTCAAGCTTAAACGAGCCATCTTTTTTAATATCAATTAAATTGTCTTTAATTAAATCAACATATTTAGGTTCACCATATGGTGCTAGACCCATAAGTTTGTATTCCCCACTATTAACTTTAAATCCTGTATAAAAAGTAAAAGCAGAATACAAAAGACCTAATGAATGTGGAAAATGAATTTCTTTTTTAATTGATAAGTTTTCATTATTACCAATTGCTACTGTAGTCGTAGCCCACTCACCCACTCCGTCTGCTGTAAGAATGATTGCATCATTAAAAGACGAAGGAAAAAAGGCACTAGCAGCATGACTTAAGTGATGTTCCGAAAAGTAAATCTTTTTTTCATCAAAAAATTCTTTGTCATGTTCCTGTAAGAATTTGAATAACATATTTTTTTGAAAGAGCTTCTCTCTTAGCCATGAGGGCATGGACTTTGTAAATTGTTTAAATCCTCTAGGCGCAAATGCAACGTATGTCTCTAAAAGTCTTTCAAATTTTAAAAAAGGTTTTTCATAAAAAACTATGTAATCTATTTCAGATAGTTTTAATTTTGCAAATTTTAGGACAAATTCAACTGCATTGTACGGATAACTAGAGTCGTGTTTTTTTCTTGTAAATCTTTCTTCTTGTGCTGCAGCTATAATTTTTCCATCGACCAGAATTGCTGCTGCACTATCGTGATAAAATGCAGAAATTCCTAATATTGAAATCACAGATTAAAAAATTGTATAAATAAACGGTGCTACAGCAGAACCTTGGCTTAAAATTATTAAACCGCCAAATAAAGCTAAAACTAATATAATAGGTAACAGCCAAAATTTTTTTCTAACTTTTAAAAAATTCCAAAATTCAATTAAAAAATTCATTTTATTTAAAACTGATTTTTTAAACTACTATTTGAATTGTCTTTATCAAGCCAATAAGTTTTTTTTTTATTTTTCTTTAAATTTAATAAATCTTTCCTTAAGAGTTTCATAATTAAACCAGTTGGTGTTACAACTAAAAAAAATATAATACCCATAACTATTGGAGCTATAAAACCTCCTAAAAATATTCCAAATTTAAACCAAGTTTTATTTAGAGGTGAAAGCAGTTTTGAATTAAAGAGACCTAGTACAAAGAAAATTCCAGATATAAATAAAGACCACAATCTTAAGTCATTTTGTTTAAGTAAAGGCCACAAAGCTATGATTAAAAAAACTATAGAAAAAACCATTCCAAAGTTTCTATTTGTTGGTAGTTTTATTTTTGGTTGCATGGGCTATTTTACAATTTTTTCATCTAAATCGAAAGCATTCATTAACTCGTTCCACTCTCTTTTGGACAAACCTGAAGTTTCAATGTTGATATTCTTTCCTGAAATTAAATCTTTCAATACTTTTTTACCTTTTGAGGATACTTCTGTTCCGCCAACTCTATAATCCATGAAAGCCTCAAAAGTAATTGGTACCCATTTTTTTAAAGTATCTAACATTACATCAGCATATGCTCGAATTTCATATTGTGCATGGCTATCTGCTCTCAATCTTAAAAAATTCATAAGATTTAATAAATCTGTTTTCCAATACCATTGTGTGTACGTGTTTAGTGTTAAATTCATTCTAGCCAGTTCTCTTGCTAAACCAGATTTTTTTTCATCTATTACTGATCCATCATAACGTTCATTAAGCATAGTTTCATAATTATCGTAGGTTCTTTCTGCATCATTTTTTAACAAATTCAAAACCTCTTGTGCTTGATCTCCAGTCAAAATTTCTCCTCTGCCTTGTCTATTATTTTTTGACTGCGCAGCTAAGTTTTCTTGATTAGGTAAATAAAATTCTTTGTCTAAAATGGAATATCTTGCCGAATACTCATTCACATTAGCAGTTCTATGTCTAATCCATTGCCTGGCGATAAATATTGGTAACTTGATATGATATTTTATTTCACACATTTCAAAAGGAGTGCTGTGCCAATGTCTCATTAAATATTTTATCAGTCCCGAGTCTGTGGAAACTTTTTTAGTACCTTTTCCATATGATACTCTAGCTGCTTGCACAATGGAGGTGTCGTCTCCCATATAATCAATAACTCTAATAAAGCCATGATCTAGAACTGGAATTGCCTCAAATAATATATTCTCTAATTCTGTTGCAGTTACTCTCTTAGTTTTACTTTCCTGAGATTGTAGATCTTTAATTTCCTGTTGTTGTTCTTTTGTTAATTTCATGAATTAATTATTGAATCTTTAGAGTTTACTTTTATATTAATAGTGTTGGTTTTCCAACTATGACGATAAACGAATTTCGTAATAACCATTACGGACGTGGGGGCAGTACCCACCACCTCCACCATTTTCAACTTATGGGGGTGAATTAGGATCGACGGATGACTAAAAGTTATTCTTTCGTTCGGTATTGTTCCGCCGTTTAGGGCTAAATTATAAATGCTAACGAAAGTTACGCACTTGCAGCTTAATTAATTTATTAATTAAGTTACGGGGTTTGGGGCACCTGGCAACAGAACGCCCCTAGTAAATATTTGTTTTTGGTGCGGTCAGAGAGACTCGAACTCTCATGGGCTAGGCCCACACGGCCCTCAACCGTGCCTGTCTACCAGTTTCAGCATGACCGCATGTTATGCGGCAGATTAAATGAATGACAATTCTATTTCAAGTTGATAAGTTTTTTTTATGGAATTTACCAGTGAAATAAAAAAAGCAACTAGCTCAATTTATAATAAAGTATCAAAAAAAATTCCGGAGATAGAATGGGCTACACATGCGCCATATATTTATAAAATCAATAAATTAAAAAAAGAGAAGAACGCAGTAATTCTTGCTCACAATTACCAAACACCAGAAATTTATCACGGCATTTCAGATTTTTCTGCAGATTCTTTAGCTTTAGCAGTTGAAGCTGCAAAAACAAAAGCAGATATAATTGTAATGTGTGGAGTTCATTTTATGGCTGAAACTGCAAAATTAATGAGTCCTGAAAAAAAAGTTTTATTGCCAGATATGAAAGCAGGCTGTTCATTATCTTCATCTATAACAGGTGATGATGTTAGAAATCTAAGAAAACAATTTCCTGGTGTTCCAGTAGTCTCGTATGTAAATACGTCTGCTGATGTTAAAGCAGAAACTGATGTCTGCTGTACATCTGCAAATGCCGTTAAAATTGTAGAGTCATTAGGAGTAAAAAAAGTAATATTTTTACCTGATGATTTTTTAGCTAAATATGTGGCGTCACAAACTGATATTGAAATTATTTCATGGAAGGGAACTTGTGAAGTGCATGAACAATTCAATGATCAAGAAATTAATGATATTAGAAAAGCAAATCCAGGTATAAAAATAATAGCACATCCTGAATGTCCTCCTGATGTAATACAAGCATCTGATTTTGCAGGTTCTACAAGTGGAATGATTAAATATGTAAGAGATAATCAACCAGAAAAAGTCATGATGGTCACGGAATGCTCGATGAGTGACAATGTCCAAATTGATAATCCAAATGTTGAATTTATTAGACCATGTAATCTTTGTCCTCATATGAAAAGAATTACTTTGCCTAAAATATTAGATTGTTTAGAAAATGAAACTAACGAATTAATAATGGACAATGAGACAATTCAAAAAGCAAGAAAATCTGTAGAGAGAATGGCAGAAATAGGCAGATAAAATCTGTGTCTAAAATACAATTAAATAAAAATTTTATAAAATCTTCATGTAAATTAGCTTTGAATGAGGACTTATATCCATCAGGCGATATAACTTCAGAACTAATTAATAAAAATATTAGAAAGAAAGTTAAAATGGTATGTAATCAAAAAGGTATTTTGGGTGGCATAGAATTTGCAAAAGAAACTTTTAAATTAATAGATAAAAAAATAAAATTTAAAAATAAAAAAAAAGATGGATCTCCAATTAAAAAAGGTGAAGTAATTGCGACTATTAATGGTGACCTAAAAAATATTTTAACCGGTGAGAGAGTAGCATTAAACTTTGTTTCTCATATTTCTGGAATAGCAACGAAAACAAATTCGTTTGTAAAAAAGGTTGGAAAAAATACCAAAATATGCTGTACAAGAAAAACAATCCCAAATCTGAGAGTAATCCAAAAATATGCTGTTAAATTAGGTGGTGGAACAAACCACAGATTTAACTTAAGTGATGAATACTTAATAAAAGATAATCATATAGGTTCAGAAAAAAATTTTGAAAATTTAATTCAAAGAGCTATCAAAAAGAAGGGAAGAAAAAAAATTACAGTAGAAGTCGATAATTTATCTCAGTTAAAGAGAATATTGGGTCTGAAATTTGATAGAATTTTATTAGATAATATGAGTTCAAAAAATTTAAAAAAAGCAGTCAAAATGTCTAGGAAATTTTATGAAACAGAAGCATCAGGAGGAATTAACTTAAAAAATGTTAAAAATGTTTGTTCTACTGGTGTAGATAGAATTTCAATAGGATCTTTAACTCACTCAATCAATGCATTAGACTTAAAATTGGAAATATAGAATTTAAATTTTATTTTTTTAATTGAGCTTGAGCAGCAGCAAGTCTTGCAACAGGCACTCTATAAGGTGAACAGGACACATAATCTAAACCGGCACGTGCACAAAAGTCGATACTCTTAGGATCACCTCCGTGTTCACCACATATGCCGAGTTTAATTTTTTTGTTAATTTTTCTACCTTTTTTTGTTGCCATTTCTATCAAATCCCCAACACCATCATCAATAGAAATGAATGGATCAACATCGAAAATTTTATTATCAATATAATCATTTAAAAACTTAGCACTATCATCTCTACTAATTCCAAAAGTTGTTTGTGTTAAATCGTTTGTTCCAAAACTGAAAAATTCTGCATGTCTAGATATATCGTCAGCTTTTATTGCAGCTCTTGGTAATTCAATCATTGTACCCACCAAAAAATTCAGTTTTGTTTTGGTTTTCTTTTCAACTTCTTTTGCAACTCTAATTACTAGATCTTTCATTATTTTTATTTCTGCTTCAGTTGATACCAAAGGTATCATGATTTCTGGGATAATAGATTTTATCTTTAGTTTTTTACATTCAACTAACGCATAAAAAATTGCATTACACTGCATCTCATATATTTCTGGAAATGAAATCCCTAATCTACAACCTCTATGGCCGAGCATTGGATTTTGTTCATGAAGTTCCGTTATTCTTCCATCTAATTCAGAACTTTTGATTTTTAAAGCGTTAGCAACATCATTAATTTCTTTTTGATTTTTTGGTAAAAATTCATGGAGTGGCGGATCTAATAATCTAACTGTAACTGGGAGACCATTCATAATTTTAAAAATATCAATAAAATCCTTTTTTTGAAAAGGAAGTAGTTTCTTTAAAGCATTAGCTCTATCTTCTTTTGATTTTGATAATATCATTTCTCTTACGGATAAAATTCTCTCTTCGTCAAAAAACATGTGTTCTGTTCTACAAAGACCTATTCCTTCAGCTCCAAATTCTCTAGCAGTTTTACTATCTAAAGGTGTTTCAGAATTAGTTCTAATTTTTAGTTTTCTAAATTTATCAGCCCAGCTCATAAGTTTAGAAAAATCTCCTGAAATTTCGGGTTTAACAGTTTTAACCTCTCCTTTTATAATTCTACCAGTTGATCCATCAATAGTAATTAAATCTCCCTCTTTAATTTCATTATTTTTCGTTTTAAAAATTTTATTTTGATAATCTATTTCTATTTCGCTCGAGCCAGATACACAAGGTCTACCCATTCCTCTTGCAACTACTGCTGCATGACTGGTCATTCCTCCTCTCGCAGTAAGAATTCCTTTAGCGGCATGCATTCCATGAATATCTTCAGGTGATGTTTCTACTCTTACTAGGATTGTATTTTGCATCATTCCATTTAATCTCTCAGCTTCATCAGAAGTAAATACTACTCTTCCACTAGCTGCTCCTGGCGAAGCTGGAAGGCCTTTTGCTATTACCTCTAAAGTCTCTGTTTCATCTAGAGTTGGATGAAGCAATGTATCTAATGAATTTGGTTGCACTCTAAGCACTGCCTCTTTTTTTGTGATGAGTTTTTCTCTTTCCATATCGACTGCAATTTTTACTGATGATTTTGCGGTTCTTTTTCCTGATCTGGTTTGCAGCATCCACAACTTATTATTTTCTACTGTGAACTCTACATCTTGCATATCTTTATAATGTTTTTCTAGTTTTATAAGAATATTTTTTAAATTTTCGAAAACTTTGGGCATAGATTCTTCCATTGAAAGAAGTGTCTCTTTTGCATCTTTTCTAGCTTTCTTAGTTATATGTTGCGGTGTCCTTGTTCCTGCAACAACATCCTCTCCTTGAGCATTTATTAAATATTCGCCATAGATTTCATTAACTCCATTGGATGGATTACGTGTAAACACAACACCCGTCGCACAATTATCACCCATATTACCAAAGACCATAGACTGAATGTTTACTGCAGTCCCCCACTCTGATGGGATATGATTTAACTTTCTATAAACTTTTGCTCTATTACTCTCCCATGATAAAAAGACTGCACAAATAGCTCCTAGTAATTGTTCATTAATATTTTGTGGAAATTCATTTTTGGTTTTTTCTTTTACAATATTTTTAAAGTCTTTAATCAATCCATCCCAGTCATCTTCATCCAAATCAGTGTCTAACAAAACACCCTTAGTAAGTTTATAATTTTCAATTAGTTCTTCAAAATTGTAATTTTCAACACCCATAACAACATTTGCATACATTTGTATAAATCTTCTATAACTATCTTTTGCAAATCTCATGTTCGATGTTTTATTTGCTAAAGCATTCACAGTTTTATCATTTAGTCCAAGATTTAAAATAGTATCCATCATCCCTGGCATGGAAACTCTTGCGCCTGATCTTACAGATAACAATAAAGGATTTTTCAAATCTCCAAATTTTTTACCTGATTCTTTTTCAATATTTTTTAATTCTTTTTTTATTTCATCTATGATTTTAGGCTTTAATTTCTTTTTATTTTTGTAAAATAAATCACAAACCTCAGTAGAGATTGTAAATCCTGGTGGTACAGGCAGCCCCATCCTACCCATTTCTGATAAATTCGCACCTTTTCCACCTAAAACATTTTTAGGATTTTTTATTTTTTTTGTATCCTTGGATTTAAAATTAAATACTAATTTTGGCATTTATACTTCTATTTTAGAAAAGTTAAAATAATTATCGAAGCTTTTACACAACATTTTTAAAAGTTCTAGTCTGTTTTTTTTAATTAATTCTTCTTGATCATTTACTATTACATTATCAAAAAACTCATTAACCTCTATTTTGGCACTTGAGAGTGTTTTAAGACTTTCATCATAATCCTCATCTCTACCTATGCTTGAAAAATACTTTCTTATAGCATGTATTTTTTTATAAAGATTTTTTTCATAATCATTTTTAAAGAGACCAGGATCGGCAGAACCTACAATTTCTAGTTTTGATTTACTTTCGCTATTTAAAATGCTTGCAGATCTTTTATAAATTGCAATAACATCAAGACCGAAATCTTTTTTAATATTTTTATTCAAATTTAATGATTTATTAAAAATTTTTAGTAAATCATCTATTCCATAAGAATTAGTGGAGCATTCAATAATATCCGACCTAATATTTTTTTCTTTTAAATAATTTTTTAATCTATCTAAAATAAAATCTCCTAATTCATCATTTATCAATTTTGAGTCAAAAGAGTAATTTTGTTCTTTGTATAAATTTATTGAATAATTTATTAGATCTCTTAATTTTATTTTTTTTTGATTTTCAATTATTAACCTTAATAAACTAATTGCCATTCTTCTTAAGGCATAAGGATCTTTTGAACTAGTTGGTTTGAGATTAATTCCAAAAAATCCAACTAAAGAGTCTATTTTGTCACTTAACGATAATGCTATGCTGTATGGTTTTTTTGGAACTTTACTATCAATGCCACTTGGCAAGTAATGCTCTGAAACAGCTAAACTTATTTCTTCGTCAAAACCTTGCTCTCTTGCGAAATATCCACCCATCACGCCTTGTAATTCAGGAAACTCTCCAACTAAATCCGACATCAAATCTACTTTGCAAATTGAGGAGGCAATTTCTATCTTTTCTTTACTTATTAAAAGTTCATCTGATATTATTCCACTAAGTTTTCTTACTCTTTGTATTTTATCAAAATAACTTCCCAACCCTTTAAAATAATTAATTTGCTTCAATCTAGACACCTGTTTAACTAAATTTTGAGATTTATTTCTATTCCAAAAAAATTCTGCATCTGCCAACCTTGCATCTACAACATTTTGATTTCCTAATTTAACTAATCCCTTTTTGTCCTTGCAGTCTGCTACAACAATAAAATTATTTGTTATTTTGTTTTTGCTATCAAATGTAGGAAAATATTTTTGGTGATACTGCATTGTAATAATAAGTATTTCTTGGGGAATTTCTAAAAATTTCTTATTAAACTCACATACTAAAATTTTTGGTTTTTCAACAATATTTATTATTTCGTCTATAAGTTTTTCATTCACGTTTATATGAATTTTTTTTTGATTAGTTGCCTTGTTTATTTCTTTAATTATAAATTCTTTCCTTTTATCTTGATCAATTGTTACTCCTTTTTGTTTAAAAAATTTTATATAAGATTTAAAATCTTTAAAACTTTTTACATCATCTTCTAGATCTTTATCTGTAAAAGTTTTATTTGAACTATGTAAATGGTTTAATTTAAATTCAATTATTTTTTTATCAAATAAAGCTAATATTGATTTTAACGGTCTTCCCCAATATAAATCATGATTGCCCCATTTCATTGATTTTTTCCATGAAATTTTTAAAAGTAAACTTGCAATACTTTCTTTTAATAAATCGTATGTTTTTATTTTTTGCGATGGTTTGTTGTAGAAATAGAATATGCCCTTTTCAGTACTTTTTTTGAAAACTTTTTCTTTACTTATCTTATTGGATTTTAAAAATCCTTCCAAAGCCTTTTCTGGAGCATTTATATTAGGACCTCTAATTTCCTCTGCTTTTTTTATTACATCTTTAGATATCTTATTTATATAAACAATGAGCCTATTTGGAGTTGAATAAGTATTAATTTTACCTTTAACTATAATTTCATTATCATCAAAAAATTTTTTAAAAATTTGTGTTAATTCATTTCTAGCATTGATTTGTAATCTGGAAGGTATTTCTTCACTAAATAATTCAAGGAAAAATTCAGACATTTTAATTTTGTGTTTCTACCCAGATTTTTCCAATTTCTCTTGTCAGATCTCTGATCCTTGCAATATATTCTGCTCTTTGAACAACACTTATAACTCCTCTAGCATCTAAAATATTGAACACATGACTTGATTTTAAACATTGATCATATGCTGGAAGAGAAATTTTCTTTTCAATTAATGATTTTGCTTCTTCTTCAAGCATATCAAAAATTTTAAATAATTTATCTGTGTTTGCGTACTCAAAATTATAGGCTGAAAATTCTTTTTCAGCTTGATGAAAAACATCTTTGTATAAAACTCCCTCATCATTCCAAATTAAATCAAAAACATTTTTTTTACCTTGAATAAACATACATAATCTCTCTAAACCATAAGTAATTTCAACAGATATTGGATTGCATTCCATACCTGCCATTTGTTGAAAATAAGTAAATTGAGTAACTTCCATACCATTACACCATACTTCCCATCCAAGACCAGCAGCACCTAAGGTTGGACTTTCCCAATCATCCTCTACAAATCTGATATCGTGCTCTTCGTATTTAATACCTACTGATGAAAGGCTATTAAGATACATTTTTTTAATATCTTTTGGTGAAGGTTTTATTAAAACTTGAAATTGATAATAGTGTTGCAAACGATTAGGATTTTCTCCATACCTTCCATCTGTTGGTCTTCTTGATGGTTGAACGTAGGCTGTTTTCCATGGTTTAGAACCTAATGATCTTAGAGTTGTTGCTGGGTGAAATGTTCCTGCTCCAACTTCTAAATCATAAGGTTGTAAAATAACGCAACCTTTTTTTGACCAGTACTTTTGAAGATTTAAAATTGTATCCTGAAAAGAAATAAATGATTTTGGATTTTTTGTTTTTTTTTTAGAAACCATATTTTTGCCAAATAGATCTTTCTTCTAAAACACTTATCAATTTATCCGCATGGTCTTCAGAAGACGAAAGTTTTTTGGCAAGCCATCCTTTAGACTTTTCAAATTTTTTAATTTCAACATCTTCACCAAATTTTTCTCTCAATATCTGTTCTGCATTCCCTATTCCATCTATCAAACCAAGTTTTAAAGATGTTTTGCCAGACCAAAATTCTCCAGAAAAAAGTTCAACATCAGTTTTGTTTAATTTTGTTGATCTACTTTCCTCTACAACATTAATAAATTCTTGGTGAAGTTCCAGTTGAATATTTTTTAATCTTTGAATGTCCTCTTCTTTCTCGTCTAAAAAAGGGTCTAGAGTACTTTTATTTTTTCCAGCTGTATAAACCCTTCTTTGAACACCTATTTTTTGAATTAAATCTTTAAAACCAAAAGAAGAATAAATTACTCCTATTGATCCGATTATAGAACTGGCATTAGCATAAATCTCATCACCTGCGCATGCAATTAGATAGCCTCCAGATGCAGCAACATCTTCGGCAAAAACTATTACTTTTTTTTTGTTTTTCTTAGACTGTTCTCTAATAAATTTATATATTAGATGTGATTGAACGGGTGAACCACCTG
This sequence comes from uncultured Pelagibacteraceae bacterium, assembly GCA_902543485.1. Taxonomy (GTDB): domain Bacteria; phylum Pseudomonadota; class Alphaproteobacteria; order Pelagibacterales; family Pelagibacteraceae; genus Pelagibacter. Next base: position 65,851 of record CACBYP010000003.1, read on the forward strand.
GTGAATTAATTGAAATTGCAACAGCCTCTGCTTTTTTTACTGAAAAAGCTTTTTTTATCATTTCTTCTTGAGAGGAATATTCTATTCCTTGTTTAAACTTTCCAACATTTCCTATGACGCCAGTAAGTCTTAAATGACTAACAATTTTTTTTTTTTTAAAAAATGAAAACATACAAATGATTATAAAAATTTTACTTAATTATAAAGCTACTTATAGTTGAAGAATTAGGTGCGTCAATTGATAAGTATATTAATAAACCTAATGTAATATTTTGAATTTATGGGTTCAGTAGTTCAATTAAAAAAGCAAATAACTAATGCGTATACAGATTTAGTAAATTCTGTTGATGAAAAACTAAGTTTAGTTGAAGACAAAATTTCTTATAAATTAGATAGTAAAGTTGAGCTTGTTAAAGAAATGACAGCTTACCACATGACTAGTGGAGGTAAAAGATTAAGAGCATTGCTTACTTTGGAGTGTGCTAAATTGTGTGGATATACAAAAGGTAGTAGAGATGTAAACCTAGCCGCATGTGTTGAACTTATACACGCAGCGACTCTTATGCATGATGATGTAATTGACAGCGCAGATTTAAGAAGAGGCAAAAAAACTACAAATAAAATTTGGGGAAATCAGTCATCAATTCTTGTTGGGGACTATTTGTTAAGTAGATGTTTTGAAATGATGGTTGAGGATGGAAGTATTGAAGTATTAAAACTTTTATCTTCTACATCATCAACTATTGCTCAAGGAGAAGTTTTGCAATTACAACATAAAGGTGACTCAGAAATGTTAGAAGATACATATTTGAATATAATTTCTTCTAAAACTGCAGCTTTATTTTCAGCATCTTCAAAAGTTGGGTCGATAATTACTGATAAAGACAATAAATTTAAAGATGCACTAGAATTCTATGGAAAGAACCTTGGATTAACATTTCAGATTGCAGATGACACACTTGACTATAACTCAGAATTAAAAATGTTTGGTAAAGAGATAGGGAAAGATTTCTTTGAGGGCAAGGTTACTCTCCCGATTATTCTATTACATCAAAAATTATCTTCAGATGAAAAATTAGTTTTAAAAAAAATATTTGAACAAAATATCAGATCTAAAGAACAATTTGACTATGTGCTTACATTGGTAAAAAAATATAATATAATTAATGAGTGTTACAAAAAAGCGGAGCACTATATAAGTTTAGCATCAAATTCATTAAGTATATTTCAAGATTGTGAAGAAAAAACTATACTCAAAAATTTAACTTCATTTAGTATTAATAGAAAATTTTAAGGTGATAAGAGAATTTTTTTCCAATCATTATTTTCTTTAATATATTTTAATCTTTCGTGAATTCTATTTTCACCATCTAACCAAAATTCAATTTCGTGGTGTTTTAACCTCCATCCTGACCAATGATCAGGTCTTGGAACATTATTTTCATCTTTATAGAGATCTTTAAATTTTTTTATAGATTGGTTTAGCTCTTCTCTATCTTTTAAAATTGAACTCTGATTTGATGCCCATGCACCAATTCTACTTCCATAACTTCTGGATTTATAATAATTATCAGCTTCTTCATCAGAAACTTTTTCAGCAGTACCAACTATTCGAATTTGTCTGAGTAAACTTTTCCAATGAAAGCACATCGAAATGTTTGGATTCTGCTTTATAGAGTTTCCCTTATTACTATTAAAGTTAGTATAAAAAACAAATCCATCCTCTCCATAATCTTTGAGCAATACCATTCTTACATTTGGATAACCTTTTTCGTTAATAGTGCCTAGAGCTAATGCATTTGGATCATTTATTTCTGTTTTCTTTGCCTCGTTGTACCATTCAGTGAATAATAGTATTGGATTATCGAGATCTAGGAAGCATTTATCTAACCCTAAAGAATTTTTTTCGTTCATAATTTAACCAAAATAATTTATATAATAATATAATGTCTTTTAATACATTTGGAAAATTTTTTCGATTTACTACTTGGGGTGAGTCTCACGGTCCAGCAATAGGATGTGTTGTTGATGGTTGTCCTCCGAATATTAAGCTTAATATCAGAGACATTCAGTTAGAATTAAATAAAAGAAAGCCTGGTCAGTCAAAATTCACAACCCAAAGAAAAGAGGATGATAAAGTAGAAATTTTATCGGGAACATTTGAGGGCAAAACAACTGGTACACCTATCTCAATGATTATCTTCAATAAAGATATGCGATCTAAGGATTATAAAAATATTAAAGATAAATTTAGACCTGGTCATGCTGATTATACATATTTTAAAAAGTATGGAATTAGAGATTATAGAGGTGGAGGCAGACAATCAGCGAGAGAGACTGCTTCAAGAGTGGCAGCAGGGGCAATAGCAAAACAAGTTTTGCAAAATATTATTGGGAAAAAGTACAGTGTAACTGGAGCCGTAACACAATTAGGAATACTAGGATGTGACACAGAAAAATGGAATGACAGTTTCATCACAAAAAACCCCTTATTTTGTCCTGATAAAACAGTTTTAAAATTATGGGAAAAATATTTACTTGAGATAAGAAAAGCTGGCTCATCATGTGGGGCTATTATTGAAGTAAGAGCAAGAGGTGTTCCTGTAGGATTAGGAGCTCCAATTTATTCAAAATTAGATATGGATTTAGCATCAGCAATGATGAGTATTAACGCAGTAAAAGGGGTAAATATAGGATCAGGAATGAACTCTGCTCAACTTTCTGGTGAACAAAATTCTGATGAAATGTCCCAAACAGGAAAGAAAACAAAATTTAAATCGAATAATGCTGGAGGAATTCTTGGAGGTATTTCTAGTGGTCAAGAAATAATAGTTTCTTTTGCAGTAAAACCAACTTCATCAATTCTTTCTCAAAGAAAAACAATTAATAAATTTGGAAAAAATACTTCAATTTCAGTCACAGGGAGACATGATCCATGTGTAGGTATTAGAGCAGTGCCTATTGGCGAAGCAATGATGCATTGTGTAATTCTTGATCACTACTTAATGAATAAAGCTCAATGTGACAATTAATTAGTTTTTTTAATTAAAACTTTAGAATTTAGAGTTTCTAAAACCTTCGCTTCAATAGATTTAGCGTCTAGACCAGCTTCTTTATACATTTCTTCTGGTTTATCTTGGTCTAAAAATTTATCAGGTAAAATCATTGATCTAAATTTTATATTATTATCTAATAAATTTTTTTCATTTAAGAAATGATTTACATGAGCTCCAAAACCTCCTATAGAGCCTTCTTCCAACGTAATTAGCACTTCATGATTTGTTGCAACTTGCCACATAAGATTTTCATCCAGAGGTTTCGCAAATCTAGCATCTATAATTGTTGGATTAATTCCCATTTTTTTTAAACCTTCTTCAGCCAATAAACATTCTTTTAATCTGTTACCAAAACTTACTAAGGCAACTTTCTTACCTTCTCTTATAACTCTACCTTTTCCAATATCTATTTTTTCGTTGATATCAGGTAATTCTAAACCTGCTCCATTTCCTCTTGGATATCTAAATGCACATGGTTGATTATTAATATCTACTGAAGTATTGACCATTCTTACCAATTCTGCTTCATCACTTGCTGCCATAACAATAAAATTAGGTAAAGTTGATAAATATGTAATATCAAAAGCACCTGCATGAGTGGCTCCATCGGCGCCAACTAAACCAGCTCTATCAATTGCAAATCTTACTGGTAAACTTTGAATTGCAACGTCATGAACTACCTGATCATAAGCTCTTTGTAAAAATGTTGAATAAATTGCTGCATAAGGCTTATAACCCTCTGTTGCTAATCCTGCAGCAAAAGTAACAGCATGTTGTTCAGCAATTCCAACATCAAAAGTTCTGTCTGGGAAAACTTTACTAAATGCGTCCATTCCTGTCCCAGATGGCATAGCAGCAGTTATACCTACAATTTTACTATCTTTCTTTGCATGCTCAATTAATGTATTTGCAAATACCTTTGTAAAAGCAGGAGCCTTGGTTGTTGATTTTTGTTGAACTCCAGTTTGAACATCAAATTTTGTAACTCCATGATACTTATCATCAGATTTTTCAGCAAAACTATATCCTTTCCCTTTTTGAGTTTTTATATGAATTAGTATTGGACCATTATGATTGCTTTCTTTTGCATTTTTTAATATTGGCAATAGTACATCTAAATCATGACCATCAATTGGACCAACATAATAAAAACCTAATGAATTAAATAATGTACCACCTGTGACAGCTGATCTCAAAAAATCTTCAGCCTTTCCAGCCTTTTTGCTAAATCTTTTTGAAAAAGATGAAATAATCATTTTAACTGTTTCTCTGAAACTAAAATAAATCTTACCTGAAAAAATTTTAGCAAGATAAGATTTCATTGCGCCAACTGGTTTTGCAATTGACATATCATTGTCATTCAAAATTACGATCATTTTTGTTTTTGAGTCTCCAGCATTATTCATAGCTTCATATGCCATTCCTGCGCTCATGGCACCGTCACCAATAACTGCTATAACCTGATCTGATTTATTTGATAATTTATTTGCTGTTGCAATACCAAGTCCAGCAGAAATAGAAGTGGAACTATGAGCTGCACCAAAAGGGTCAAATTCACTTTCCGATCGCTTTGTAAAACCAGATAATCCACTTCCTTGTCGTAAAGTTCGTATTTTATCTTTTCTTCCTGTTAAAATTTTATGAGGGTATGATTGATGACCAACATCCCATATCAATTTATCCTTAGGTGTGTCAAAAACATGATGAAGTGCTACTGTTAATTCTACAACACCTAAGCCCGCACCTAGATGACCACCTGTTTTTGAAACAGCATCAATCATTTCGCTTCTTACTTCTTCTGATAGAACTTTTAATTCTTCATTGTTGAGTTTTTTTATATCTGAAGGAAAATTAATATTATTTAAATATTTATAATTCTGCATTTATTTATTTCTACTTAATATAAATTCAATTGTCTCTTTTAAATCACTAGCATTATTTCCATAGCTAACTAAACTATTAAATATTTCTTTTTTTAGTTTTGATGCATATTTAATAGCATTTTTATATCCTAGTAAACTTATTAATGTCGCTTTTCCTCTTTTTGAATCTTTATTTGTTTTTTTTCCTGCAGTTTTTGATGTACTGCTATAATCAATTAAATCATCTGCAATTTGAAAAAGTAAACCAATTTTTTCACCAATAATTGAGAATTTTTTTATTTGATCTTTTTTATTTGTCAAAATAACTGGAGACAAACAGCTGAATGAAAATAATTTTCCAGTCTTTTTAACCTCCATATCTATAACTTTTTGTTTAGAAACTTTTTTTCTTTCATAATTTAAATCCAAAAATTGACCTCCAGCTATTCCTTGGTGACCAGATGATTGAGATATTAGATTTATTAGGGATATTTTTTTATTGTTATTTATATTGAACTTTGGATCAGATAAAATTTCAAAAGCTAATGTCAAAAGCGAGTTTCCAGCTAAAACAGCTGTTGATTCTCCAAATTTTTTATGTGTAGTTAGTTTACCTCTTCTAAGATCATCATCATCCATACACGGTAAATCGTCATGTATTAGTGAATAAGCGTGTATACATTCAACAGCTGAACTTAAATATAAAAGATATTTTTTTTCGACATTAAAAATTTTTCCAACGTCAAAAATAAGCTTAGATCTTATTTTTTTTCCTCCAGGAAATAAACCATACTTAATAGGTATAATTAGATCTGTTTTTTTTTGTTTTGCTAAGTAATTTTTTAAAAATTTATTTACTTCATTAACAGTTTTAACTAATTTTTTTTTCATTTTTTTTTGAGGTTAATTCTTCTATTTTTAGCTTCGTACTTTCAGATATATTTTTTGAGTCCTTTTGAAATTTTTTCTCTATTAAATTATTTAACTTTATTAAATATTGATAATCTTCAATAGATTCCTCCAAATTTTTTTTATTTTCTAATTCTTGAATTAAACGATATGCTATATCTGTGAGTTCACTCAAAGATTTTGACTCAATATCATCTGGCAAAATTTTTTCATTCATATAATAGTTTGTAATATTATATGAAAATAAATGATTCAAATATTAAAAAAGCAGTAAAATATTTAAATAATAACGATTGTATTGGGATACCTACGGAAACTGTCTATGGATTAGCTGCTAATGCTTATTCTGATAAGGCTACCAAAAGAATATTTAAATTAAAAGGAAGGCCAGCTGATAACCCCTTAATTGTTCATTATTATAATATTAAAGATTTGGAAAAAGATTGTGAGACAAATACTTTGTTTTATAAACTTTATAATTCATTATGCCCTGGACCGATTACATTTATATTAAAACTAAAAGATGAAAGTAAAATCTCAAAAAACGTTACTAATAACAAAAAAACGTTAGGTGTAAGATTTCCAAGTCACCGAACCGCTAGAATATTATTAAAATCTATAAAATATCCTTTAGCAGCACCAAGCGCAAATATCTCTGAAAGTATAAGTCCAGTGACAAAAGATGATGTATATGATGAATTTGGAAAAAAAATTAAATTTATTCTAGAAGGTGGAAGATCAAAAATAGGTGTTGAGTCTACGATAATAAGTTTAGTAAAAAAACCCCAAATTTTAAGATTGGGTGGTTTAGATATTTCTACATTAAGTAGAAAATTAAAAACAAATTTAGAAACTAAATTACATACTAAAAGCAATATAAATTCTCCAGGAAGAGGAAGAATTCACTATTCACCAGGTATACCCATTAGATTAAACGCACTTAAAATAAAAAAAGATGAGGCTTTTATTCTAATTAAGAAGAAAAGAGAGAATAATAAGAATTATTTTTACTTAAGTAAGACAAATAATCTAATGGAGAGTGTTAAAAATTTATATAAAACACTAAGAAAAATTAAGAAGTTAGGCTACAAAAAAATAGCTGTACAAAGAATACCAAACCAAAACTTTGGATTAGTAATTAACGATAGACTTCTTAGAGCATCAAAAAAATGAAAAATTTAGTAGAAGTTAAAAATATAAAAAAAAATTACGGAAAGAATGAGGCTGTCAAAGGAATTAGCTTTAACATAAAAGAAGACGAAATTTTAGGCCTATTAGGTCCAAATGGTTCGGGCAAAACAACAACTATAGGCATGTTATTGGGACTTTTAAAACCAACTAGTGGAGAAATTTTTATAAATGGTCAAAAATTAGAGGGGAATAGAATTGAAATCTTAGAACAGATTAACTTCATATCTCCATATATAGAATTACCAAAAAAACTTACAGTTAAACAAAATCTAACTGTTTATGGAAAATTATACAAAATAAATAATATTAATGAGAGAATTGAATTTTTATCAGGAAAATTAAGACTAGAAGGATTACTTAATAGTATTACAGGAGAATTATCCTCTGGACAAAAAAATAGAGTAAGTTTGGCAAAAGCACTAATCAATGAGCCTAAAGTATTGCTATTAGATGAACCAACCGCATCTTTGGATCCAGAGGTAGGTGATTTTGTTAGGTCCTTTTTGGAAGATTACAAAAAAGAAAAAAAAATATCCATACTTCTTGCTTCTCATAATATGAATGAGGTCACTAGACTTTGTAAATCAATTCTAATGATGAAAGACGGAATTATAATCGATGAAGGAAATCCAGAAGAATTAATAAATAAACACGGTAGAAAAAACCTTGAGGAAGTTTTTTTAAAATTATCAAGGAGTAAAAATGAGCTTAACTAGAATGTACGGTCTTTTTTTAAGACATTTTTATTTAATAACTAGATCTTTTCCAAGAGTTTTAGATCTTGTTTATTGGCCAACTATTCAAATTACTTTGTGGGGATTTATCTCAAATTTTTTTGCTACGCATACAACATATTATAATAATGCGGTAGGAGTTATATTAACTTGCGCAATCCTTTATGATTTTCTTTTTAGAACAAGCATTGGATTTAATATGCTGTTTCTTGAGGAAATTTGGAGTAGAAACTTTACAAATTTATTTATTGCGCCAATGAAAATTGGTGAAATATTAACATCACTTGTTGTTACAGCTTTAATAAGAGCTCTTATTGGTTTAATACCAGCAGTGCTTTTAACTTCTCCATTATTTGGTATTTCAATTTTAGATTTAGGAATATTTTTATTCTTTTTATTTATGAGCCTATATTTATTTGGAATAACACTTGGCATCCTGGTATCTGCTGGTCTATTAAGATATGGGCCCTCTTTTGAGAATATAGCGTGGTCTACAATGTTTTTATTAGCTCCGTTTGGATGTATTTATTATCCAATTGAAATATTACCAGAAATGTTTCAAAAAATAGCTTACTTATTACCGTTAGTATATATTTTTGAAGAGGCAAGAAATATTTTGATTAATCAAACTGTAGATATTCAAAATATCTATTATGCATTCTTGTGGAATGGGGTTTACTTTGTACTATCGATTGTATTATTCTATTATTCATTCAATGTCGCAAAAAATAAAGGGACACTTATTAATATGGGTGAATAATGGTGCGCCCGCAAGGAGTCGAACCCTGAACCTCCAGAGCCGAAATCTGGCGCTCTATCCAGTTGAGCTACGAACGCATTATTATTTAATATAATAATTTATGAAAAATATCATTAATTTTATTGTTAAAGAAGACGATAATAACAAGAGAGTAGACTTGATATTAGCAAATCATGATAAAAGCTTAAGCAGAACTAGAGTAAAAAATTTAATACTAAATAGTAAATTAAAAATTAACGAGAGAATTGTCCAAGACCCTTCAATTAAAACTAAATTAAATGACAAAATTGAACTTGAAATTGTTGAACCTAAGAAACAAAGCTTAAAACCTTATGAGTTTAAATTAAATATAATTTATGAAGATGAAGACTTAATCGTAATTGACAAGCCTTCTGGAATTTCGATGCATCCTGGTGCTGGTAATTATGATAATACAATAGTTAACGCATTAATGAATTATGATAATAAAAATTTGTCTAACATAGGAGATGAGCTTAGACCTGGTATAGTTCACAGAATTGACAAAGATACATCTGGATTAATTGTAATTGCAAAAAATAATTCAACTCATGAAAAATTATCAATTCAGTTTTCCAAACATACTATAACAAGAGTTTATCAAACTTTAATATGGGGAAAATTAAGACCTCAAAAAGGAACAATTGAAACATTCATAACTAGAAGTTCAAAAAACAGACAAATGATGGAAGTGTCATCTATCAAAGGTAAAAAAGCAATTACACATTATGAAACTTTAGAGCTTTTTGAAAATAATAAAGTTCCAACTTTTAGTTTTATACAATGTAAATTAGAAACTGGAAGAACTCATCAAATAAGAGTTCATATGTCATACAAAGGTAATAATATTCTTGGAGATAAAAAATATAAAAAAAAATTTAAAAAATTTAAAAACATTGATGAAGATCTTAATAATAAAATTTTAAATCTAGATAGACAATTTTTGCATGCAAAACATTTGGGATTTGACCATCCTAAGACAGAGGAAAGATTAGAATTTTCATCAAATATCCCAAAAGAGTTAAGTGATATCCTAAAAAAACTAAGAAAATTAAGTAAATAAAACGATTGTAAAAAAAAATTTCTCTATTACATAAATACTTCCGATGAGTAATAATACATACAACTTGCCTACACTTTCAAATGAAGGTGGCTTAGCAGCATATCTAGCTCAAATAAAAAAATTTCCTATGCTAGATGCTGAGGAAGAATACATGCTTGCTAAAAACTGGCAAACGACAGGAAATGTTAAATCAGCTGAAAAACTAGTAACAAGTCATTTAAGACTAGTTGCTAAAATAGCAATGGGTTACAAAGGCTATGGTTTGCCTCTTAATGAAATGATTTCAGAAGGTAACGTAGGTTTGATGCAAGCTGTTAAAAAATTTGAACCAGAAAAAGGTTTTAGACTTGCAACTTATGCAATGTGGTGGATTAAAGCTTCTATTCAAGAATATATTCTAAGATCATGGAGCTTAGTAAAAATTGGAACTACAACAGCTCAGAAAAAGCTTTTTTTCAACTTGAAGAAGTTAAAAAATCAGATTGCACCTAGAACAGAGGGTGACTTACGCGATGAACACGTAAAAGATATTGCAAACAGATTAGATGTTAGTGAACAAGAGGTAGTATCTATGAATAGAAGGCTATCAGGTAAAGAGCAGTCATTAAATGCGCCAATTGGAGAAGATGGTGATGAGTGGCAAGATTGGGTTGTGGATAATGATATGGATCAAGAACTTAAATTTGCACAAAATGAAGAAATGGAACAACGAAAAGATCTTCTTCAGGATTCTATTAAAATTTTAAATGAAAGAGAAAAAGAAATTCTTTACTCTAGAAGATTGACAGATGTTCCTATAACTTTAGAGGACTTAAGTAAGAAATTCAAAATAAGCAGAGAAAGAATAAGACAAATTGAAAATAAAGCATTTGAAAAACTTCAAAAACATATGCTGAACTCAGCTAAATCAAAAAATCTATTACCAGCTAATTAAGCTTGTTAAAATTCTTTTCTAATATTTGCAGTTAAACTGGTATTAAACGCCTCGTTATCATTTCTATAATGATCGATCATGAAACTTAAATTTAAACCATCTTCCAACGTAGCCCCTATTCCAAGGGTTAGCTTTGCATGTGATGTATTTTGATCAGATATTGCATTAGCATAAATAGTTGAAGAATCATTTACATAATAAGCTTCTGATAGTGAATTTATTGTTTTATTTTTACCAATTTCAAACTGTATTAAAGGTGTAATAAATCCTTGATCTATCTCTAATATATTTGAATAATTAAATCCTAAAGATAATGACGAACTTTTTATATATTGATCATTGTAATTAATTGAATCACCATCACCACTTTCAATGTAATGATCTAATATCGTATAACCCAAATCTATTCTAGAATAGTAATTTAAGTTTTTACTTTCTTTTTGTTCTAATGGTTCGTACAAGTAAGTGAAGCTTCCAAATAATTGTTTTCCATCTCTGAGGCCTTTATTATTTCCTCCAGATACTTTTCTATTGATATCGATTTCTGTTTCTCCAAATCCAATGGCAGCCTCGAAATATCGATTTTCAAAAAATTGGTTGCTTCCATAGATTAATAAAGATTTTGCTGTTGCATCCATATGTGCATCATTACTTCCAATTTGAGTTTCTTGCTCAGATTGATTTAATGCTAAACCTATAGTTTTTAGATCTGTAATTTTTTTATCAAATCCTGCTGTAAAACCTTTGGCGCTAAGATCTTGACCTAAGTCTTTACCTTTATTGTTTATTCTACCAAAAGAAAGATTGCCTTCACTCCAAAAAGCAAATTTTCTCTGTTTTTTTTCGTATTTTATTAAGTTAGCGGTTAAAGCATCAACTAATTTGTTTGCATACGGGTCGTTAAAATTTAATGCTATTTTATTTTTTGAAGTGTTGCTATTTTGAATTGGTCTTATAAAATTTAAGCGGCTATTTACTCTATTTAATGACTGTGTCATTGATTGAATTGAAGCTGTTGTTTGATTTTTTACTAAAGTTTTTACAGTATCGTTAAAAATTTGTCCTTTTGCAGTAGTAAAATTTAAAGTTGTTGTGTTTGAAATACCAGCGTAAGAGTTTCCAACTGCATCATCAAATGCTGTTGCGTCTATTTTTACGTGATAGGATGTGTCATTTTCTAAGTCAGATGATGGATTAATAGTAATTTCAGTTGTTCCACTTCCAGATAATAAAGATCCTGTTACATCAATCTCTATCGCTTCGCCTGTTGATGTATTTATTATATCAATATTTCCACTTTCGGCATCTACAGCTTCATTAAATGTAAGAACTATATTTGATGATACACTAACATTAGATGCATCATCAGATGGCGAGGTAGATGTTAAAGTAGGATTATTATTATCTACTGTTTTAAAATTTAATTCTGTTTTACTTGAAATACCATCAAAATTATTAAATGCTGAACTATCTACTAGGATATAATATTCAGTATCCTCATCTAAATTTGATGATAAAGAAAATGTAGCTGTAACTGTTGCTGGAGCAGACAAACTCATAGCTAAAAACATTCCATTAGTTGAAAAAGTTTCAACAGTACTGTCATCTGATTTTTTTTTTAAAATTACATTTCCGTTATTTGCTGATACAGACCCTGATGCTAGCCACACGAATTCTATTCCGGTATTCACTGCAATCTGTGTTGCATTATCTGCAGGGGTAGTTGATGATAAATCAACAGCGAATACATGCTTAGGATTGATTAAAATAACAAAAAAAATAATAAATATGTGAATATATTTATTGATCATATTACTAATATACGATGAATTTTATAGTTATTTAAATTAATTCTAATATTAATTAAAAGGATCTATTAAAAGAATAGTATCTTCCCTCTCTGGACTTGTTGAAATACTTGATATTTTTGTCTCAATGAACTCTTCAATAGCTTTTACATAAATCTTTGCATTATTGGGTAAATCATCAAATTTTTTAATACCTTGAGTTTTAGATTTCCAGCCTTTGAATGTTTTATATACTGGTTTGACATTTAATTGATCTTCAACGGCAGCAGGGAAATAATCTATTTCTTTTCCATTTAGTTCGTAAGCTACGCAAAGATTTATTTCATCAAGTTCATCTAATACATCTAATTTTGTTAATGCTATACCATTAATGCCTGAAATCTTTATAGTTTGTCTCACTAGAACTCCATCAAACCAGCCACATCTTCTTTTTCTACTAGTTACAGTTCCAAATTCATGTCCCTTTTCACCTAAATGATTACCAATATCATCTGTTAATTCTGTAGGAAAAGGTCCTTCGCCTACTCTTGTTGTATATGCTTTTGTAATTCCTAAAACATAATTTATTGAGTTTGGACCACATCCAGATCCTGTTGCTGCTGAGGCTGCTACTGTATTGGATGAGGTTACATATGGATAAGTGCCATGGTCTACATCAAGTAATATCCCTTGAGCTCCTTCAAATAATATTTTTTTATTTTCTGATTTAAATTGATCTATCTTTCTCCAAACAGGAGCTGAATATTTTAATATATTTGGGGCTATTTTTAATAAGTCCTCAACTAGTTTATCTTTTTCATATATTGGCTTACCCAATCCCTTTCGGATAGCATTATGATGTTCTAAAACCACAGCTAATCTATTTTCTAGATTTTTTTTGGATGCAAGGTCCATTACTCTTATTGATCTTCGTCCGACTTTATCTTCATAGGCTGGACCAATTCCTCTTCTTGTAGTTCCAATTTTTGATTTACCAGCAGTATCTTCCCTTATTTCATCCATCTCTCTGTGAAATGGTAAAATTAGTGTGGCAGCCTCAGATAAAATCAGATTATTTTCATTGATTTCTACAGCTTTAGATTTAGCTTCTTCAATTTCATCTAAAAGCGCCCAAGGATCTACAACAACTCCATTTCCTATAATTGAAATTTTATTTTTTCTTACAATTCCAGATGGTAATAATCTTAATTTATAAGTAATACCATCTATGACCAAAGTATGACCAGCATTATGTCCTCCTTGGAACCTAATAACAACGTCTGCTTCGCTAGATAACCAATCAACAATTTTCCCTTTTCCTTCATCACCCCACTGAGATCCAACAACAACTACATTATTCATCTAAATTTCTTTTCTATTATAAAACTATTTAAATGGTTAATTGGTCCATTTCCTTTTCCAAAGTTTGGTCTTGTTCTAATGGCATTGTTTACATATCTAATACCTAACTCACAAGATTTCTTTAGAGTTTTTCCACATCCATAATATGTTGCAATTGCACTTGATAATGTGCATCCAGTTCCATGAGTATTTTTTGTTTTAACTTTTCTATTTGTAAATATTGTAGTTTCTTTTTTGTTTATAAAAATATCTGTCATAGTTGTAGAACCTAAATGACCACCTTTAATTAAAACATTCTTAGCACCTAAATCTAATAATATTTTTGCAGCATTTTTCATATCCAAAATAGATTTAATTTTAATTTTAGTTAGTATTTCTGCTTCAGGAATATTTGGTGTTATTAAATCAATTCTTTTTACTAGTTTTTTTTTCATAAATAAAATAGCTTTATCATCAATAAGCTTGGCTCCTCCTTTAGCTACCATAACAGGATCTAATATTATTTTTTTTAAGTTTGATTTTTTTATTGATTTTAATACTGAATTTATAACTTGAGTAGAATGCAGCATTCCTATCTTTACTGAATCTGGCTTAATATCTTTTGACGTAAACTCGATTTGATTTGAAATTTCTTTAATGGGTATTGGTATTATAGACTTAACACCTGTAGTGTTCTGAGCTGTAACTGCTGTTATTGCTGTCATGGCATAAGAACCAAGAGAAGTAACTGATTTAATATCTGCTTGAATGCCCGCACCTCCAGAGGAGTCTGATCCTGCAATTATTAATATTTTAGATTTGATTTTCAATTTACTGGATAGATTTTTTAATTATATTAACACACAATTTATTTAAACCTGATTCATCTGACTCGCTCATAATTCTAATTTTAGGTTCAGTACCAGATTTTCTAACTAATATTCTGCCTTTATTTTTAATTATTTTATTTGCTTCGTTAATTGCTTTTTTGCATTTTGGAGAATTAATTATTGATTTATCTTTAACTTCTATATTTTCCAATATTTGAGGAGTGGGTTTAAATTTATTAAAAAGTTCACTGGCTTTCCTTCTTTTTCTTAATGAAAAAAGGATCTCAAGAGCAACCAGTAATCCATCTCCTGTAGTTGCAAACTTCCCAAGAATTATATGACCTGATTGTTCTCCACCCAAATTAAATTTATTTTTTTTCATTTTTTCTTTGACGTGTCTATCTCCTACATCAGATCTTAAAAATTTAATTCCATTGTTTTTAAAAAAATTTTCTAAGCCATAATTTGACATTAGTGTACCAACAACACCTCCTTTTAAAATCTTTTTTCGTTTCCATCTTTCACCCAACATTGCAAGAATTTTATCTCCATCGATAATTTTTCCTTTTTCATCACAGACAATTATTCTATCTGCATCACCATCTAATGAAATACCCATATGAGCTTTATTTTTTTTTGTCATTTGACAAATTTTACTTGGATAAGTAGATCCAGATTTAAGATTTATATTTAATCCATTTGGAGAAGTGCCAGAACTATATATTTTAGCACCTAGTGATTTAAATAATTCAGGACCGGCTTTATAACCAGCTCCATTAGCGCAATCTAATGCAATTTTAATTCCTTTTAGACTAAAAGAAGATGGAAAATTTTGTTTTAATATTTTTATATATTTTTCATTGGCATCTTCTAATCTTTTAACTCTGCCTAACTCAATTGGTTTTGAAAGATTTTTAGTTATCTTTGAATCTATTAATTTTTCAATTTTTTTTTCGATTTTGTCAGAAAGTTTAAGTCCATCTGGTCCAAATAGTTTTAATCCATTGTCATAATAAGGATTATGAGATGCAGTAATCATTATACCCATATTTGCTCTCATTTTTTTTGTTAGCATTGCTAGACCATTTGTTGGTAGTGGTCCTAAAGTATATATATGCATTCCTGCTGAAGCTAATCCAGACACTAAAGCTGGTTCAAGCGTATAACCCGATAATCTTGTGTCTTTTGCAATAATTGCTATTTGTTTACTTTTTTTTAAATTTTTAAAATATGTTCCAGCAGCCAAGCCAAATTTAAAAAACATTTCTCCATTTATTTTAGATCCATTAACTTTTCCTCTAATTCCGTCTGTGCCAAAATATTTTTTAATCATTTTTAATTTTGTAATTCTTTAAAAACTTTAAATGCTTGGTTAATTTCTTTAACATCATGAACCCTTAGAATTTGAACTCCTTGAAGATATGCTTGAATACATGAAGATACTGTTCCACCAATTCTATCCTTAGTATCATTTTCTTTTGAAATATCTTTAATAAATCTCTTTCTAGATAAACCTAACATTACAGGAAGACCTAATGAATGAAAAATAGAAATTTTCTTTAAGAGAGTAATATTATGTTTCAAATTTTTTCCAAAACCAATCCCTGGATCTAATATAATATTATTATGTTTAATGCCCTTTTTTCTTAGATATTTTAATTTTATTTCAAAGAAGTCATAGATATCAAGTAGCACATTTTTGTATGTAGGTTTAATTTGCATATTCTTTGGAGTTCCTTTCATATGGTGAATGACAAAAGGTTTTTTTGTTTTTTTTAAAAAATTTATAGTTTCTGGATCATAAGTTAGTCCAGATACATCATTTATAAGATCTATTTTTATTTTGGAAGCTTTTTCCATTACAAAACTTTTTCTTGTATCTAAAGAAATAAAACTTTTTTTATTTTTTAATATTTTTAAAATAAATTTAATTCTATCCCATTCTTTCTTTGGGTGGATATCATTTGCACCTGGTCTTGTAGATTCTCCACCTATGTCTATCATTTTTGCACCATTTGATAACAAACTATTTACACGTTCTTTAGCTAAATTTTTTTTATTATATTTACCACCATCAGAAAAGCTATCTGGTGTTAAGTTAATTATACCCATTAAAATTGGGTTATTGAAAAAATTTAATTTTTTAAAAGTTTTCTTTTTTTTTATATTTTTTAAATCAGTATTAACTTTATTTTTTATTTTATTAGGAAGTTTGCTAATATCTTTGAGATTGACAATTTTACTTTTTTTTCTGTTAATGATTTCTATTTTATCAAAAGAGATATTATTATCACCATTAAGAGCAATAGATTTTTTTTTTTTAATATATGTTTTTGATGCTGTTCCATAATAAAAATTACACGCTCTTGTGTAATATTTATTCATTAGTGCTTAGTGCACTATCTTTGGTTTTAAGCCCATCGAACCAAGTGCTGAACTTTGATCATCGTCTTCTAATTTTAGGTCTTCTTTATTTTTTGGGTAAATGTTTTTATTTATTAAATCTTCAATTTCTGCACCTGTCAAAGTTTCATAAGTAAGTAAAGCTTTTGCTAATTTATGCAGATCGTCAATTTTTTCAGTTAATACTTTTCTTGCTCTCTCGTAACCCATATCAACAAATTTTCTTATTTCACTATCGACTTTTCTAGCTGTTTCCTCTGACATATTTTGTTGTCGAGCAACTGATCTACCCAAAAATACTTCTTCTTCATTTTCACCATATGCAACTGGGCCCATTTCTTTACTTAATCCAGCTCTCATAACCATTGCTCTTGCTCTTTTAGTTGCCTGCTCAATATCGCTTGCAGCTCCTGTTGTTACCTTATCATCTCCAAAAATTATTTCTTCAGCAACTCTACCACCCATAGCGATAGCCATTTGTGCGTGAAGCTGTTCTCTTGTTTGAGAAACCTCATCTCTTTCAGGCAATTGCATAACCATTCCCAGGGCTCTTCCTCTTGGTATTATTGTTGCTTTATGAATAGGATATGCAGCTTTTTCATTTATCGTAACAATTGCATGTCCAGCTTCATGGTAGGCAGTTAATTTTTTCTCTTCTTCTGACATAACCATGGATCGTCTTTCAGATCCCATCATAACTTTGTCTTTCGCTTCTTCAAATTCTTGATATGTAACAATTCTTTTATTTTTTCTTGCAGCTAGCAGTGCTGCTTCGTTGACAAGGTTTGCTAAATCTGCACCGGAAAAGCCAGGTGTTCCTCTAGCAACTGTTCTTAAGTTAACATCAGGTGCCATTGATATTTTTTTTGCGTGAACTTTTAGAATTTTTTCTCTACCAATTAAATCTGGATTGGAAACTACAACCTGCCTATCAAATCTTCCAGGTCTTAATAAGGCTGGATCTAATACATCTGGTCTATTGGTTGCAGCGATAATAATTACACCTTCATTAGTATCGAAACCATCCATCTCAACTAATAGCTGATTAAGAGTTTGTTCTCTTTCATCATTTCCACCACCAAGACCCGCTCCTCTACTTCTTCCTACAGCATCTATCTCATCAATGAAAATTATACACGGAGAATGTTTTTTACCTTGCTCAAACATATCTCTGACCCTTGATGCTCCAACACCAACAAACATTTCAACGAAATCTGATCCAGAAATTGTAAAAAATGGAACTCCAGCTTCACCAGCAATTGCTCTTGCTAATAATGTTTTACCAGTACCAGGAGGACCCACTAATAAACACCCTCTAGGAATCTTTCCGCCTAATCTACTAAACTTTCTTGGGTCTTTTAAAAATTCTACAACTTCCTCAACTTCTTCTTTAGCTTCTTCGACGCCAGCAACATCATTAAAGGTAACTTTACCTTTTACCTCATTCATCATTTTTGCCTTTGATCTGCCAAAACCCATCGCCCCACCTTTTCCTCCTTGCATTTGTCTCATAAAGAAAATCCAAACAGCTATTAAAAGCAGCATTGGGAACCACGAAAGAAGTATACCTAATAACGAAGGCATTTTTTCCTCTAGCGGACTTGCAGATATGCTAACTCCTTTGTCACTTAGCTTCTGAATTAGGTTTGGGTCTTCAGGTGCATATGTTGTGAATTGATTTCCATTTGATAAAACACCTTTTATATTTTTACCTTGTATTTCAACTTTGACCACTCTTCCATTATCAACCTCAGCTAAAAATTCTGAGAAAATAATTTTATTTTTTTGCGAAATTGAACCTTGTGGGTTCTTAAACATGTTGTAAAGTCCAACCGTCAAAATTACGATTATTCCCCACATTGCTAAGTTTTTAAAATTCATAGAGGTATAAATTAAGAATTATTAGTAAATTAACAAGTGTCATTTTGATCATTTAACAAAAAAAATTATCATTTTTCTGGGTAAATAATCACTGAATCACTAATTTTTTCAATAATACATCCAGAAAGTGTCAATTTTACATTTTTGTTTGAAAACTTTATAGAATCTAAGAGACCTAACACTTTTTTGCCCCGTGGATAGTTTTTTTTCTTACTGATACTTTGAATTAATTGCATAAAACTTCTTAAAATAATTTCGTCTGGATTTTTAAAAAAAGATTGGTTTAAAATAATTTTTTTATCTTTTTGAAAATATTTTGAGTTTTCAACAACATTTTTCTCAACAAAAAATTCAATAACTTGATTGCTTTTTGATAAATTCTTTAAAGTTAAATAGAATTTATCAAAGTTTAAACCTTCTTTATCTAAATTTCTTAAAAGTTTTCTAATTCTGTTTCTTAAAAATCTATCATTATTGTTTGAAGGATCATCTACAAAAAAGCCAAATGTTTTTTTATTAATATTAATTAGTTCTTTTTTTGGAGTAGATAAAAATGGTCTGACAATCTTTATATCATTATAATCATTCACACTTTTGTCAAAAGAAACAAGTCCTTTTAAACCAGAACCTCTTAGCAATCTTATAAAAAAATTTTCTATCATATCATTTTTATGATGTCCTAATAACAGATATCCAATGTTATGCTTGATGCATTCTTTATAAAATAAATCATATCTTAGGTCTCTTGCAGAAGATTGTATATTTTTGCTAATTTTAATATTTTTTTTTTTTAGAATTTTGCAATTAATGCTGAAGTTTTTTTTAAGTTTAAACTTTAAATTTTTAGCTTCAATAGATGATTCTTTTCTCAGATTGTGATCAATTATTACTGGATATAACTTTACCTTGTGTTTCAATGCATAACACTGAGAAAAAAACAATATAGATAAGCTATCAGCACCACCCGATACTCCAACCATTATCTTTTTTTTACTTACATCTAAAGAAGTAAGTTTATTTGAAAATACTTTATATAACTTTTTAACTTGAGGATCCTTTAATTTTGCTAAATAAAAATTAGGAGTTTTCTTTGGTGCACTCAAACTTTTTCTCTTCATATTGGGCTTTTTGAAGAACTGATTGAGTGGCATTTGGATACTGTTTTTTAACACCAGCAATCATCAAGCAACCCTGATCTTTTTCTCCTATCTGAACTAAGGATACACCAAGCTTCAAAAGGTTAATAGGTGCTTTTTCACTCTTGGGATATTTTTGGTAACCTTCTAAATAAGCGGATGCTGCATCTGTGTAGAGCTGCCTTATTCTAAAAGTTTCTGCATACCAATACTGTGCGTTTCCAGAAAGATCATTATCTGGATTTGTATCAACAAATTCTCTAAACGCTCTTTCTGCCATATTATAGTCTCCCACCTTTAAAAAACTAGTTGCGAATTCGTATTGCTCTATAGGAGATGCGTCAGGTAAAATTTTTTCTTCGTTTATAAAATTTTCTGTCAAAATTGTCTGAGTCGTTTCAACAGACTGAATTGCTTGTGTCTCATTTGTGTCTGTCATATCCTTATATGATATTGTACCTAAATCTTGAGGTTGGGATGTTCCTGGCATAATTTTTTTGCTGGCTAGATCATTATCTAAATTTTCATTTGTAATTAAGTTTTCTTGATTGTTATCACTTTTTTGAACGAGGTTAGAATTATTTTCTAAATCTTGAAATCTTAATTGATTATCTGATTGTGTTTTTGACAGTCTTGACGATAATTTATCTACTTTAAAATTAATTTCTTCAAATTTGTTAGTCAGATTTTGAAATTGTTTTTCTATTTCAGACAATTTTAAAAGATGTCTTGTCAAGACATCTTCTGTTTCCTTATTTGTCAAATCAGTTTCACCTCCAGTTTTTTTCTGAAATGACTCTGAATAAACTGCTCTTTCCAGAGTTCTAAGATCTTTTTGAATAATTTCTAAGATTTCTCTCATGCTCAGTTCCTCGGAAGCTGCACTGAATGAAATAAAAAATGTAGAAATTATGTAAGTAAAAATATTAGTATACTTTTTAAACATTAAATTATTTTTTAATTATAATGATGGCAAAAAAAAGACCCTTAAATTATTTATAATAATCTTAGGGTCTTTAAAATATTTCAACTAGCTTTAATTAGCTTTTACGGTTACAGATCTTCTGTTCTTTGACCAGGACAATGGGTTTGAACCTGAGTCAACAGGTCTTTCTTTTCCATAGCTTATTACTGAAATTCTGTCAGCAGATATTCCGTAAGTGATTAGATAATCTTTGGCAGCATTTGCTCTTCTTTCACCTAATGCCAAGTTATATTCCCTTGTTCCTCTTTCATCAGCATGACCTTCGACCACGACATTAATGCTAGAATTCTCTCTTAACCAGTTTGCCTGTTTTCTTAATGTGTCTCTTGATTTAGTTGTTAGAATTGACTCGTTTGTTGCAAAAAATACTCTGTCTGGAACACCGTCAGCTAAATATTTAACAGTATCAGTTCCTGTATAAACATCACCTTGCATTTGACCTTCTACAGTAGTAGTGGTTTTTTTCGTAGCACAAGCTGACACGATTAAACTTAATAATATAACTAGAAATGTGTTTCTAAATGATTTGCTAAAATTCATTAATGCTCCTTAATAATTTATTAGAACTTTTTCACAACTAATTAGATGTTTCAAGCATAAAAATCAACTTAATTTATATTAAAAATTAATAAAAAAGCCCTAATTACTCAGTAAAGACGACCAAGATGGGTCAGAGGCGTCCGTCTCTGTTTGAACTTGCCTTTCATTGTATCCTGTAAGATCAATAGACCAAAGCTTTGCACTAAATCCCTCTCCTTTGTCATTAGATTTAGTTTCTCTGTAGAAAATTAATACCCTTCCATTAGGAGACCATGAAGGAGCTTCTTGATAGTAATTTTCGGTTAACAATCTTTCTCCTGAACCATCTGTTCGCATAACGCCTATATAAAATTTTCCTTTATGTAATTTTGTAAATGCTATTAAATCACCTCTTGGAGACCATACAGGCGTACCATACAAACCTTTACCAAATGAAATTCTTTTTACATTTGAACCGTCAGATTTCATTACATAAATTTGTTGAAAGCCACTTCTATCAGAATTAAATGTTATGAATCGATTATCAGGAGAATAAGAAGGTGATGTATCAATTGATGGATGATTTGTTATTCTTTCAACAATTCTATTTTCTAAATCCATGGTATAAATATCTGAATTTCCATCTTTAGCAAAACTCATAATGATTTTCTTTCCATCTGGTGAAAATCTTGGAGCAAACGTCATTCCTGGAAAATCACCAACTACTTCCTGTGTACCAGTTTCAATATCTAATAAATATACTCTTGGTAGATTTTTAAAATATGATAAGTAGGTTACCATCTGACTTGTCGGATTAAATCTAGGAGTTAAAACTAATTCATTTCCTAGTGTTAAATATTTAGTGTTAAAACCGTCTTGATCCATAATAGCCAACTTTTTAACTCTTGCAGTTTTAGGTCCTTCTTCTGAAACATAAATAATTCTGGTATCAAAATATCCTTTTTCTCCAGTTAATCTTTCATAAACTTTATCAGAGATTATATGTCCAACTCTCCTCCAATTACTTGGAACTGTTGTAAATGCCAAAGCCATCATTTCTCTCCCAGCTAAAATATCCCACAGTCTAAATTCAACTTTTAATTTATTGTTCTCAAGCGTTACTTTTCCAGTAATTAAAGCTTGAGCTTTAATTAATGCCCAGTCTTCAAATCTTGGTTTTAAATGTGCAATATCTGGCTTTTGTAAAAATGCTTCTTTACTAAGAGGATTAAATAAACCTGAGGTTTTAAGATTATTTTCTACTACAGATGAAATCTCAGAACCAATATTTTCAATTTTAAGTTCATTAATTGAATTTTTTTTTGAGTTATCATCTTGAAACAATGGAGAAACTGCAATTGGTAACGGATCTAAATTGCCCCTAGTTATATCAATTTCAATTAAGGAATAAGCCTTTACCAATGATAAAAAAAATATAATAAAAACGAAATTAATTAATCTAATCATTATCCTCCAAGCATATCACGAGCATCAAAATTTAAAATCATATTTTTCCATCTTTCATAACCACTTGTAGGAACTTTTAATGGATTGCATAGCTGAATAGCTCGTCTTACACTATCTGCTAGTGTTCTAAATTTTTCTTTGCCAGGCGTATTCATTTTTACATGATCCAACATTTCAAGCTTTTCAATTGTTCCATCAGGTTTTAATTGAAGTTTAACTCTTACTAATAAATCTTCACTAAATGGCAAACCTATAGGTACACTCCAACAAGTAAATATTTGAGCCTTTAATGCGTCCTCCTCACTTAGGGTTAATTTTGAATAATCCATAGTTTCATCAGTAGATTGAGAAATCTTATCAACTTCTTTTTTTGTTTCTGCTAAATTTTCTTTTTTTTTATCAATTAAAGCTGCAATTTCATTTAAATCTAATTTTTCTTTCTTTTCAAATTCTGAGACTTGTTTAACTTTTTTTTCATCCAAAATAGGTTTTTTAGTTTGAACTATTTTTTTGATATTTTCGTCATTGATTTCTTTCGAAGGTTTCTGCTTTTTTTCTTCTTTAGGTTGAATTTTTTGTTTATCTTCATCTGGCATAGGTACAGAGTTTAGTTTTTCTTTTTTTAACTTTTCTATTTTATTTTCACTTGTTGGTGTTTTTTTTGATGCAACCTTAGAAATTTCATTTTTTTTTTTATCTGTTTGAACTTCTTTTTTTTCATCTTTTTTTACTTTTTTAGGAGGGGCCTGTTCAGACAAAAGCTTTTCATTTTCTTTTTTTGCCTTCTCAATTATTTTTGATGCTTTTGGTGCGAAAGGAATATTTGTCTTTTCGGCTATTTGAATAAGTTCAACAGAAATAAGAGGTGGAATATCCAAAGGTTTTTTGGCAACAAATGGTAAAGCTAAAATACTAACCATAACAATAGCAACATGAAATCCAGATGAGATTAAAAGACCGCGATACATAATCTTTATCTCTCTTTATTCGGTTCAGATATTAAAGCAACTTTTGTAAATCCTGACCCTGAAAGCATTCCCATAATTTCAAGAACCCTCCCATAGTTAATAGCTTTGTCTCCCCTAACATATATTCTTGTATCAGTTCTATTATTTGAAACTGCCAATATTTTTACAATTAAATTATTAAATTCAACTTTTGTTTCCTGAATAAAAATTTCACCTTTAGAATTAATTGTTAAAGTTAAAGGTTCATTTTCTTCAGGAAGTGTATCAGCAGAAGTTTCTGGCAAATCTACCTGGACTCCAACGGTAAGTAATGGTGCAGTTACCATGAATATAATTAGTAAAACCAACATTACATCAACAAATGGTGTAACATTAATTTCACTCATTGGATCGTTTTTTGAACTTTTGAGTTTAAATCCCATTTAAATAATTGATAAGAATCTTTTTGAAAAATTTTCTAATTTTTGTGAGTATTTTCTAGAGTCTGAATTAAATTTATTGTACGCAATTACAGCAGGAATTGCAGCTAATAATCCAAGTGCGGTTGCAAATAAGGCCTCTGCAATACCTGGGGCAACTATTGCAAGACTGGTATTTCTTGAAATTGCAATCGATTGAAATGAATTCATAATTCCCCAAACAGTTCCAAACAATCCTATAAATGGAGCTGTCGATCCAACAGTTGCTAAAAAACTATTATACTTTTCAACTGCCACCATTTGTTTTTCAATATTTACTTCCAAAACACTAGATAGTCTCTCAGATAAATTTGATTTTGATCTAGTTTTTATAACTGTTTGCATAGAACTTTTAAATAATTTTGCCATAGGATCCTCAATGTTTGAAGGCAGACTGTTATAAAATGTTTCAGCAGACTTTGATTTCCAGAATTTCTCTTCAAATTCCTCTGCACTTTTATTAATTTTTCTAAACATTCTTATTTTTTCAAATATTATTGCCCATGAATAAATAGAACTTAGAATTAGTATTATAATTACTGACTTGACAATTATATCCGCGCGCAAAAACAAACTAATTAAAGAAAAATCTGTGTTACTTGCTAAACCTAAACTTTGTGTGGCAATTTCTGCATCCATTCAATCGTTTCCCATTAAAATATGTCATTAATTTGACTTCATAAAATTCTAATAGTCTAGTTATCGTTGTTTTCCCTTGTGTTTTCAAAATATTGCGCAATTAAAATAGCATCTGCTTTATTATTATCTTTTTTTCTTGATAACTTATTAGAAATTCTAGGAAACATCTCTATTACTTTAGTTCTACTGGCATCTTTTTCAGAATTAATCAAATTAAAATGTTTTTTCCATTTTGCTGGTCTAACATAAAAAATGGGAAGCTCCATTGCAGAACATATACCTTTAATAACTCCAAATGATTGTCCAAAATTAAACATGCTTGTTACACCTTGTCCTGGCATAGCAGAAACTTGTTCAACTATTACACTCATTTTTTCATTCATAAATTTATTTTTTATTAGCATTATTTCATTATAAATTTGCCTACCATTAACTTGTTTTTTATTTTTTTTTCCTTCAGCCATTGTAGGCATGTCAATTACATCAATAACTTTCCCATCTGAAAAAAAACAAATAGCACCTGCTATTCCTGGATCAATTCCAACAATTATCATCTAAACTTCAAAGTTAACATTTGTATAAACATTTTGCACATCATCCTCATCCTCAAGCGTCTCTAAAAATTTTGTCATATTTTGATTTTCTTCGCCTTTTAGAGATACTGTATTTATGGGTAGCCACTCAATTTCAGTAGAAAGAAAATTTACAATAACTTTTTCAAATTTTTTTTTTACCTCATATATTTCATCAATATCTGTATGCACTTCATGAAATTCATCACGTGAAATACAATCATTTGCACCCGACTCGATTGCTAATTCAAAAATTTTATCTTGTTCAATTTCATTTTTGTCTATTTTAATTACACCCAGTCTTTGAAAATTATGTGATGCAGAACCCTGGGTTCCTAAAGAGCCATTATTTTTTGAAAATATTGTTCTTATATTAGAAGCGGTTCTATTTTTATTGTCAGTCAATGCTTCAACTATTACAGCAGATTTACTCGGTCCAAAACCTTCGTACCTAATATTTTCAAAGTTTGATTGATCATTGTTAGAAGATTTTTCAATTGCTCTCTCAATATTTTCTTTTGGCATGTTAGCTGATCTAGCTGCTTGTATTGCTGATCTTAGTCTCGAATTCATATCGGGATTCTTATCTCCTAGTTTTGCGGCTACCGTGATTTCTCTAGAGAGTTTAGAAAAAATTTTTGATCTCTGTTTATCAGCTTTGCCTTTTTTATGTTTAATACCCGCCCAATGTGAGTGTCCAGCCATAATTAATTTACGTTATTTAAACTCCCACCAAAAATGAAACTCTCTATATTTTTTGCAAGTCCATTTCTTACATCGCAATCTACAACTACCCCACTCAGAGATGCTTCTCCATTGGCGGGAAAATGTTTTACAGATTCTTTTTTTAGAAATCTGTTAATTGAATTTTGTGCATTCATACCAATTACCGAGTCATAGTCGCCACACATTCCAGCATCAGTAATATAGCTAGTTCCATTTTTTAAGACTCTTGCATCATTTGTTGGCACGTGCGTATGAGTACCTACAACTAAAGTTGCATATCCATCAAATAGATTGCCTATAGCCATTTTTTCACTTGTTATTTCTCCATGAAAATCCACTATTAAAAAATCATAATCCTTTGATTTTTTTTTTTCTGCAATAAATTCAGTAGCAATTTTAAAAACATCATCACACTTTTTCATAAAAACGTTACCCATAAGATTTAATACACCAACTTTCAGATTTTTTTTTGAATTGAATATGGAAAAACCTTTGCCAGGTAAATTTCCACTCATATTTATTGGTCTTAATAATTTTTTTTCAGTTTTTATATATTCATAAATTTCTTTTTGATCCCAAACATGATTGCCTGTTGTAATTACATCTACACCTACATTAAAAAGTTCATTAGCAATATTTTCAGTTAGACCCTTACCTTCACTGGCTGCATTTTCACCGTTAACACAAACAAAATCTATACCTTTTTTTGAGACTATATTTGACAAGTTTTTTTTTACTGATTTGAGACCTGCATCTCCAACTATATCACCTAAAAATAAAATCTTCATTTTACATTAATTTTTCTGTCAAAATTAAATCTAATTTTCTATCAAAATTTTCAACATTAATTTTATTAACTTTTTGATGTGAAAAAGCCAGTCCAATTGTTGTACATTTTTTAATTTGAGAAATTTTTTCTAAATATCTGTCATAAAATCCACCACCATAGCCAATTCTGTTCCCGAATTTATCAAAAGCAACTATCGGTACAAATATTATATCTGGGTATACTTTTTTCAATTTTAGTGGCTCAGGAATTCCTAATGAGCTTATTGTTAAAGGATCATTTGGACTCCATTTATAAAAATCCATTTGATGATTTCTTTTTATAATCGGCAACGAAATACTATAACCGTGAGAATAAAATTTTTTTAGTATTTGCAAACAATCAAATTCAAAATTTATTGGAAAATAGCCTCCAATAATTTTATTTTTTGATAGATTAATTTTATTATGAAAACTATCTATAATATTATTACCTATTTTGATTTCAAAATATTTTTTTTTTCTTAAGTTAATAATTTTTTTTCTTAATTTAAATTTTGACACTGATATTTTATGAAACAGAAGTATTTGTGCTATTTTTTTTGACAAAGTCTTCTATTTCTAAAGTTACTTTATCTATTAAATTTTCATAACTTATTTTGTAGTTTTCAATATCATTCTCAAGTTCTTCTTGTGATGAGCTTAAATTTTTAATTTCATTTTCTTTGTTATCTTTGTACTGATAAACTAAAGATTTTAATTCTTTAAATTTTTCTTTCAATTCTTGAAGCTCTTTTTTTTGCGCATCTACTTTTTTTTTGGTTTCAAAATACTCATCCATGACTTTTATAGAAGATATTAGTAATAATTTATTCTCTCCAATATTTCCAAGATCAAATTTTAGATCATTAAATTTTTTATTTAAACTCAAGGATAATTCTTCCAAATGTTCCTCTTGACCATCTTCACAAGATAATAAATATTCTTTACCATTAAATTTTATATTTACATTTGCCATTTATCTATTTCTTCCAATAAATTATCTGTTTCTTGATTTAATTCATCAATTTTTTTATTAAATTGATTTTCTTTTCTTTTTGAAGTTTCGTAATCCTTTTTTAATTCATTTATTTGACTTCTAAGTTTTAAGTTTTCTTCTTCTAAGCTTTGGAGAGATGTGGTTATCTGTTTTTTTTCAATTTCTAATTGATTTTTTTGATCTTTTAAAATTGCAACTTTATCTAATTCTTCATTATGTTGAATGTTTATCTCTCCTAATTTTTTTAAAGTATCCTTTAGTTTTTTTTCTTTTTCATCAATGTTTTTCATATATATATCTATATTAATAAATTGAATCACCTAAGTCTAGATAGGATACTTTTTGAAAAATATAGAAAAAAATTTATCAAATGCTATTCGTTTTTTATCAATGGATGCGGTTCAAAACGCTAATTCTGGTCACCCAGGTATGCCAATGGGTATGGCTGATGTTGCTACAATTTTATTTAAGTATTTTCTAAAATTTAATCCAAAAAATCCAAACTGGCTTAATAGAGATAGATTTATTTTGTCAGCTGGACATGGATCAATGTTGCTTTACTCGCTTTTGTACTTAACTGGATATAAAAGTGTATCACTTAACGATATCAAGAAATTTAGACAATTAAATTCAATTTGTGCTGGACACCCAGAGTATCACCCAAACTCAGGTATTGAAACAACAACTGGTCCTTTAGGTCAAGGAATTGCAAATTCTGTGGGTTTTGCAATTGCAGAAAAAATTTTAAAGAAAAAATTAGGAAGTAATTTAATAAATCACAAAACCTATGTCTTGGCTGGTGATGGGTGCCTTATGGAAGGAATAAGTCATGAAGCAATGAGTCTTGCCGGTCACCTTAGACTTAATAATCTTATTATGCTTTTTGATAATAATTCTATTTCAATAGATGGTCCTACTAGTTTAGCAGTCTCAGATGACTATAAAAACAGATTTAAAAGCTATGGATGGAATTATATTTTAATCAATGGGCATAATTACAGAGAAATTTATAATGCGTTAAAAAAAGCGCAAACATCAAAAAAACCAACTGTGATTTCATGTAAAACTAAAATAGGATTTGGATCTCCAAATAAAAGTGGAAAGGCCTCTTCTCATGGAAGTCCTCTTGGAATAGATGAAATTAAGTTAGTTAGAAAAAAATTAGATTGGAATTATAAACCATTTAAAATACCTAAAAAAATTTTAATCGATTGGAGGAAAATTGGAGAAAAAGGTATTAAAAAGGAAAAAATATGGAATAAAACTTTTAGCAAACACAAACAAAAATTTAAAAATAATATAAAAAATAAATTCTCAAGTTCAATTATAAAACAAAAAAAAGACGCGATAAAAAATTCTAAGACTATAGCTACAAGAAAATCCTCAGAAGAGTTTTTATCAGCTATATTAAAAGGGAGAAATACTTTAATTGGCGGCTCAGCTGATTTAGCGGGATCAAACAATACAAAAACTAAGTTACATAAAGTTATTAATTCAAGTAACTTTGATGGTAATTATATTCACTATGGTGTTAGGGAGCACGCTATGAGTGGAATAATGAATGGATTAGCTCTTCATAGTAATTTTATTCCTTATGGAGGTACTTTTTTAATATTTTCAGACTATTGCAAACCTTCAATAAGACTGTCTGCTATAATGAAACAGAAGGTAATTTATATAATGACACATGACTCGATAGGACTAGGAGAAGATGGTCCTACGCATCAACCAGTAGAGCAACTTGCTGCATTAAGATCTATTCCAAACTTAAATGTTTTAAGGCCAGCAGATCAAACTGAAACAATTGAATGTTGGGATATTGCTTTAAATAGCAACAAAACACCTAGCGTATTAGCCTTAACCAGACAAAACTTAAAACCCATAAGAAATAGCTTTAGCAAAAAAAATCAATGTTCTATGGGAGCTTACGAAGTAATAAGGACCAGAAAAAACATAAATTTAACTATTTTAGCCTCAGGATCAGAGGTTAATCTTGCAATTGAGACTAGTCATAAATTGGCCAAACAAAAAATTTATTCAAAAGTAATATCAATGCCTTGCCAAGAAAT
This sequence comes from uncultured Pelagibacteraceae bacterium, assembly GCA_902543485.1. Lineage (GTDB taxonomy): Bacteria > Pseudomonadota > Alphaproteobacteria > Pelagibacterales > Pelagibacteraceae > Pelagibacter. Next base: position 95,963 of record CACBYP010000003.1, read on the forward strand.
TTTTGACAAACAAAACAAGAGCTATAAAGATAAAATCTTAAAAGAAAGCAAAAACATTTTTTCAATTGAGGCAGGATCAAAAATGCCTTGGGAAAAATATATTGAAAAAGGCTTGTCTTTTTCAATAGAGGACTTTGGTAAAAGCGCTCCTTATAAAAAAGTCTATGATCATTTTGGTTTAAGTAGTGAAAAAATTAGTAAAAAAATTAAATTTTATTTAAAAAAATGACAATAAAAGTTGGCATTAACGGTATGGGAAGAATTGGCAGAATGATTGCTAGGTCAATTTATGAAAATTATAATGGTAAAATAATTATCAAACATATTAATAATAGATCGAGCTCTGAAATTTGTGCAAATTTATTAAGACATGATTCAATTCATGGTAATTTTAGTTCTCTAGTAAAATCTGGAGGAAATTACATAAAAATAAATAGAGAAAAAATATCTTACACGCAACACTCTATAATTAATGACATAAAGTGGAAAAAATATGGTGTAGATTATGTTTTTGAGTGTACAGGTAATTTTAATTCTAAAGATCAATTAATGCCACATATAGAAAATGGGGTAAAAAAAGTTATTGTATCAGCCCCATGTAAAATGGCAGACAAAACTATAGTTTTTGGCATAAATCATAACAAGATCAAGAAGAATGATAGTATTATTTCAGCAGCTTCTTGCACAACAAATTGTTTAGCTCCTGTTGCAGACGTAATTAATAAAAATTTTATAATTCTTAATGGTTTTATGACAACCATACATGCTTTTACAAGTGATCAAAGAATATTAGATAATTCTCACAAAGATCCAAGAAGAGCGAGATCTGCAAGTCAATCAATTGTACCCACATCTACTGGAGCATCAAAAGCTATTGGTGAGATTATACCCTCATTGAAAGGTAAGCTAGAGGGAGTAGCAATGAGAGTGCCCACACCAAATGTTTCATTAATAGAATTTATATTTAATGTAAAAAAAAATATTACCGTAAAAAAATTAAATAACTCTTTATTTTCAGCATCTAAAACGAAGCTTAAAAATATTCTAAATGTTACAGATGAAAAGCTAGTCTCAGTTGATTTTAATCATAATAGTGCATCTGCTATCATAGACTCATCACTTACTAATGTAGTTGGTAATAAAATGGGTAAAATTTCAGCTTGGTATGATAATGAATGGGGTTTCTCGAATAGAATGTGTGATATTGCTGAGTATGTAAGCAAGATCAAATAATGAAATCCATTGAAAATTTAGAAAATATTGAAAATAAAAGAGTAATTCTTAGACTTGATTTAAATGTTCCAATAAAAAATGGAAAAATAACAGACCCTAACCGAATTGATAAGGTTATGCCTACACTAGAATTTCTATTAAAAAAAAAAGCAAAGATTATAATAATTTCTCACGTTGGAAGGCCAAAAGGTAAAATAGTTAAGGAACTTTCTCTAGAATTGGTATCGTTGTATATTAAAAGTAAAATTAAAAAAGAAGTATCGTTACTTAAAGAAAATATTTTTAATCTAAATAAAGAAAACATTTTTAAGAATTCAAATCATGAGTTGGTACTACTTGAAAATATTAGATTCTATCCTGAAGAAGAGGCCAACGATGATAAATTTTCAAAGAAATTAGCAAGCTTAGGTGAAATATATGTTAATGATGCATTTTCCTGTTCACACAGAGATCATGCTTCTGTATCAAAAATAACAAGGTATATTCCATCGTACAGTGGAATTCAAATTAATGCAGAGGTAAATGCTCTCAACAAGATAACTTCTGAAATAAAAAAACCTATAACATGTATAATTGGTGGATCTAAAATATCTTCGAAAATAAATATAATAAAAAATTTAATACCAAAATTTAATAGTATTATAATAGTTGGTGCTATGGCAAATAATATACTGAAATTCAAAGGTTTAAAAATTGGTAGCTCTGTATATGAAAAAAATATTGATTACATAATTCAAGAAATTTTCACCTATGCTGAAAAAAATAAATGTAAAATATATTTTCCTAAAGATGTTAAAATTGGAAAAAAATTGAACGATAAATCTTTTGAAAAAGATTTTAAAGACATTGAAGATGATGATATGATACTTGATGTAGGATCAAAAACATTAATTGAAATAAAAAAAATTATTGACGATTCCTCGACAATATTATGGAACGGACCATTAGGTTACTTTGAAAATGAGAATTTTTCATTAGGAAGTATAGAAGTTGCAAAATATATATCGAATAGAGGGAACAAAATATTTTCCGTTGTTGGTGGAGGCGATACGGTTGCGGTAATTAATTCACTAAATATGAAAGATAAATTTAATTTTGTTTCAACTGCAGGTGGAGCATTTTTAGAATATCTTGAAGGCAAAGTTCTCCCTGGTATAAAAGCATTAAATTAAATGTCTGAATTAAACAAAATAGCTCTTCAAATATTGTCAAATGGCAAAGGTATACTTGCAGCTGATGAAAGTACAGCCACAATGACAAAAAGATTAGACTCAGTAAAAGTACATTCTGACGAAAATAATAGACTCCTTTTTAGACAAACTCTTTTTTCATCTTCATCAATGAGTGAATGTATAGGTGGAGTAATACTATATGATGAAACAATAAAGCAAAGAACATCTAATGGAAAAACTATACCTGATCTAATAAACTCAAGTGGTTCATTAGCAGGGATTAAAGTTGATACAGGAGCCAAAATATTGGCAGGATCTAAAGAAGAAAAAATTACAGAAGGTTTAGATGGTTTAAGAGAAAGACTTAATGATTATTATGAACTAGGAGCAAGATTTACAAAATGGAGAGGTGTTTACTTAATTTCTGATAAATATCCTAGCAAACTATCTATTTCCGCAAATGCTCACGCATTGGCTAGATACGCTGCTTTAGTTCAAGAAGCAGGAATGGTTCCAATAATTGAACCCGAAGTTTTAATGGATGGCGATCATTCAGCTAAAGATTGTTTGATGAAAACATCTGAAGTAATAAATAAATGTTATGAAGAGTTAGAATTAAATAATGTTGATTTAAAGGGAACAATATTAAAACCAAACATGATTTTACCAGGAAAAAATTCTGGTGAAAAAATTTCCAGTGAAGAAATAGCAGAACTAACTATAGATTGTTTAAAAAATAATGTGCCTTCATCAGTCCCAGGCATAGCTTTTCTATCAGGAGGTCAAACAGAGATAGAGGCTACAGCAAACTTAAATCAAATAAACATAAAAAATGACACGAATTTTATAATGACTTATTCTTATGGAAGAGCTCTACAACAAAGTGCTCTAAAATTTTGGTCTAAAGATATAAAAAACATAATTGGAACCCAGAAAATATTCGATCACAGGGCTAAAATGTGTACTCTAGCTGCGCAAGGAAAATGGTCAGAAAATCTTGAAAATTCGCAATAAAAAATTTATTTATTTAATATCACCAAATAAAGTTACAAATAAATCATTTTATAATAATTTAGATTTAGTTTTGCGATCAAAAAAAGTTAAGTTTTTTCAGTTACGACTGAAAAAAGGAAATATTAATAAAAAAATTACAATTGCTAGGAAAATTTTTAAAATTTGCAAAAAAAATAAAGTTAAATTTATTGTTAATGACAACCCTTATCTTGCTTTAAAAGTAAATGCAGATGGATGTCATTTGGGCCAAAAAGACATGAATGTTGCGAAAGCAAGAAGATTTTTAAAAAATAAAATAATTGGCGTTACTTGTCATAATTCAATAAGCCTAGCAAAAAAAGCTTCATTAAGTGGAGCTAATTATATTGCGGTAGGCGCGTTCTACAAAACTACAACTAAAAAAGTAATTCATAGAGCAAACATAAAAATTTTAAATAAAATAAAAATGTCAATAAATTTACCAGTCGTAGCTATTGGAGGAATTAATGAAAAAAATTATAAAAATCTTTTATTGAATAAAGCAGATTTTTTAGCTATTTCAGGCTACATTTGGAATAATAAAAAATTTAAACCATACCAAGCAATAAAAAATTTAATATGAAAATTAATGCAACAGAGATAAGAGTGGGAATGATATTAGAGTATAAAAATGATTTATGGGAAGTATTGAAAACTAATCATGTTAAACCTGGAAAGGGTGGAGCATTTGCGCAAGTTGAAATGAAAAGTTTAATTAAAAATACTAAGCTTAATGAAAGATTTAGATCGAGTGAAAGTATAGAAAAGGCTTCATTGGAAGAGGAAAAATATAATTTCTTGTACAGTGATGATAATGATTTTTATTTTATGAATCCCACTTCATTTGAGCAAATAAATTTAAACAAAGATATGGTGGGTGATAAAGGCAAAATGCTAACCGAGAATTTAGAAGTTACTATTAATTTTCATAATGAAAAACCTTTAAGCATTTTACTTCCAAATCAATTGAATTGCATAATAGAAACAACTGATGCGGCAATAAAAGGTCAAACAGTTTCCTCATCTTACAAACCAGCCGTGCTAAAGAATGGATTAAGTATTCAAGTTCCACCTTTTATAGAAAGTGGAGACACCATAATTGTTGATACAAGAACAATGGAATATGTAAAAAAAATTTAAAATGAATTCAATATCTGCAAACTTAAATTTAATGATAAAAGCTTGCGAAAAGGCATCAAAAATAATTATAAGAGATTTTGGAGAGTTAGAGAATTTACAAGTATCAAAAAAAGGACCAAAAGACTTTGTTACAAAAACTGATAAAAAAGTAGAAAAAATTCTTATTGAGGAACTAGCAAAATCAAAAAAGAATTATTCATTTATAACTGAGGAAACTGGTAAAATTTTAAATAGGAATAAAGATATTTTCTGGATCATTGATCCCATAGATGGCACAACAAATTTTTTACATGGTATTCCGCATTTTGCAATATCAATAGCACTTCAAATAAATGAAGAAATTGTAATTGGCTTAGTATTTGATCCAATAAAAAATGAGATTTTTTATGCTGAAAAAAATAATGGTTCTTTTTTTAACAATAATAGAGTGAGGGTTTCTAATAAATCAAATCTTGATGATTGTTTATTTGCTACTAACAACGATGGTATAAAATCAATATATCCAAAAATAAATTTGAGAAATTCAGGATGTGCAGCGCTTGACTTAGCGTATGTTGGATGCGGAAGATTAGACGGATATTTTCATAATAACATAAATTTATGGGATATTGCTGCAGGTAAAATTATAATTGAGGAAGCTGGTGGCAAAGTTAATAAAATAAACGATTTTAAAATTAACAAAATTGATATTAGAGCAGGTAATCCAAATATTTATGAAAAAATGCTTAAAAAACTAAATAAGTTTTAATTGTTTTTAGAATATTTTTTGTTATAAGGCTGCCAATGAAAAAAAACATACATCCAAATTACCATACAATTAAAGTTGAAATGACAGATGGAACTCAATTTGAAACCAGATCAACTTGGGGATCTGAAAATGAAGTGCTAAAACTTGAAATAGATCCAATTTCCCATTCTGCATGGACAGGTGGAAAACAAAAAATTTTGGATAAAGGTAGAATAAGTAAATTTAATAAAAAATTTCAAAATTTTAGATCAGAGAAAAAATAATGTCAAAAGCACCATTAATGCCAATGGCTACAGCTGTGTGGCTAGTAGAAAATACTTCATTAACATTTAAGCAAATTGCAGACTTTTGTAATTTACATGAGGTAGAGATTCAAGGGATTGCTGATGGAGAGGTTGCAAAAGGTATAGTTGGATACAATCCAATCATATCAGGTCAATTGACAAAAGATGAAATTGAACTCTCATCTAATGATGAAAATAGACCATTAAGCATTATAGATGAGGAAATAGAGATAAAAAATTCAGAAAATAAAATAAAAAAATATATACCCTTATCAAAACGTCAGGATAAACCAGACTCAGCACTTTGGCTAATAAAGAACCATGCGACTTTAAAAGACTCACAAATAGCTAAATTAGTTGGCATTACTAAAAATTCAGTAACATCAATAAGAAACAAGAGCTACTGGAATTATAACGGCTTAAACGCAAAAGATCCCGTAGCGATGGGTCTGTTTGCACAAAAAGATTTATTAAAAGCAATTGAAAGAGCTGAAAGAAGAATACTGAAAGAAAAAAAAGATAAAGAAAAATCAAATATTAGTAAAAAAAGTGGAACTTAAAATCATAGACAAATTTATATTAAAATGTTAACTAAGCGCACTTTTTGGAGGTTGTTATTAAAATAGAAGTTAAAGATAATAATGTTGAGCAAGCACTGAGGGTTTTGAAAAGGAAACTTCAGCGGGATGGTTTTTTTAAAATTATAAAACTAAAAAACAACTACGAAAAACCATCTGAAAAAAAAAAGAGAATTCTTCAAGAGAACATTAAAAGAGTAAAAAAACTTAACAAACTCAAAAATAGGATTTAATTATCGCGGGGTGGAGCAGCCTGGTAGCTCGCAAGGCTCATAACCTTGAGGTCGGCGGTTCAAATCCGTCCCCCGCAACCAATTTTATATTTTGAAACTAGATTTTTTTGTATCTTTTAAAAAACCTTTAACAGTATCAATTGTAAGTCTAGAATAACTTTTTCCAAAGTTTTCAATTTTTTCAATTATAGATGGAGGCACTGTAATTATATGGCAGCCAAGTTTTTTTGCTTGAAGATAGTTGTAAGGTTCTCTAGTACTGGCCCAAAGAATTTTTACATTCTTAAATTTTTTTGAAGCCTTTATACTTTTTTTAAATTGAGGGATCGGATCTTTTCCAGTGTCGGCCATTCTGCCTGCAAAAATAGAAATTATAACACTTGTTTTTTTATCTATATTTTTTAGAATTTTTTTTGTCTGATTTGCTGTATAAACTGCTGTAATATTTAGTTTGATTTTCTTTTGATTAAGATTTTTAATTACTTTTCCAGTAAATTTTCCTTTTGAATTAGTTACTGGAACTTTGACATAAACATTATTGCCCCAATTATTAATTATTTTTCCTTGATGAATCATGCTCTGATTATCATCAGCAAATACTTCACAAGAAACTGGTTTTTTTGTTAATTTCAAAATTTTTTTAGAATAATTCTCATAATTTTCTGCACCAGCTTTTCTCATTAAGCTTGGATTTGTTGTGAAACCCTCTACAATTTGTTTTTTATTAAACTTCTTTATTAAATTTATATCTGCAATGTCACAGTAAATTTTAGTCAATTACAAACTCTTTACAATTTCTTCAGTCATTTTTTTTGCATCTGAGAATAACATTAAAGTATTGTCCCGATAAAATAAATCATTGTCTATTCCAGCATACCCTGATGACAAACTTCTTTTTACAAAAAGAACCGATTTACTCTTTTCAACATCTAGTACAGGCATACCATAAATTGGACTCTGTGGATCTGATTTTGCAACTGGATTTGTTACGTCATTTGCTCCAATAACGTATGCTACATCACAATTTGCAAAATCGTTATTTATTTCTTCTAACTCAAAAACTTCATCATATGGAACATTGGCCTCTGCAAGCAATACATTCATATGACCCGGCATTCTTCCTGCTACTGGATGAATTGCATATGAAACTTTTACACCATTTTTTTTTAAGGCATCAACCATTTCTCTAAGGGCATGTTGTGCTTGTGCCACTGCCATACCATATCCTGGAACTATAATTACAGAGGAAGCATTTTTCATTAAAAAGGCTGCGTCGTCTGCATTACCACTTTTAACGGGTTTTTGCTCTTTACTCTTTGTATTTGATGATTGATCTGTTGCACCCCATCCCCCCAAAATTACATTAAAGAAAGATCTGTTCATACCCTTGCACATTATATAAGAAAGTATGGCTCCAGATGAGCCGACCAATGCACCAGTTATTATTAGCGCTGTATTCTCTAGTGTAAAACCAATGCCTGCGGCTGCCCATCCTGAATATGAGTTTAACATTGATATAACTACTGGCATATCAGCTCCGCCTATTGGAATAATTAATAAAATTCCTATTAAAAATGAAATCATTACAATTGACCAAAAAATATTATTTGATTGCGATATACATAAGTAAAATATCAATCCTATTATCATTAACCCTAGGAATAAATTGATAATATGTTGTCCCTTAAAAGTTATAGGTGAACCCGACATTATTCCTCGCAATTTTAAAAATGCAATTATAGAGCCAGAGAATGTGATAGCTCCAATAGCAGCACCAAGCGACATTTCAATTAGACTTGCCAATTTAATATTGCCTATATTTCCCAAGCCAAAAGCTTCTGGTTTTAAAAATGCAGATATAGCAACAAAAACTGCTGCTAGACCTACAAGGCTATGAAACCCTGCTACAAGTTCAGGCATAGCAGTCATGGGTATTCTGAATGCAATAAATGCACCAATAGATCCACCAATAATTAAAAATACGATTACATATATAAATCCTTCTCCAAAATTACCTACTGATAAAAAAGTAACAATTATTGCAATAGCCATACCAGCTATACCAAAATAGTTTCCTTGTCTTGATGTTTCTGGTGAAGATAATCCTCTTAACGCTAATATGAATAATATCCCTGAAATTAAATAAAATAATGCTGATAAATTTGCTGTCATAATTTATTTTTTTTTCTTTTTGTACATTTGCAACATTCTTTGAGTTACAAGAAATCCTCCAAAAATATTAACTGCAGCTAAAACAATTGCTAGAAAACCAAAAATATTTGAAGTTTCAAATATTTTTTCTGAAGAACCAGCAAGGGCTGCTATTATTGCTCCCACGATTATTACTGATGAAATAGCATTTGTTACTGACATTAGTGGAGTGTGTAATGATGGAGTAACACTCCAAACAACATAGTAGCCTACAAAAATTGATAAAATAAAAATACTTAATCTAAATATAAAAGGATCTATTTCCATTATTTAACCTTTGTTTTTTCAATTATTTCATCTTCTAAATTTATCTGAAAATTTTTTTTTTCTTTATCATACAAATTGCTTACAAAATTAAAGATATTTTTTGCATAAAGATTTGAAGCAGAAACTGGTAACTTATTCAAAATATTTGCTTCTCCCATGATTTTTACACCATTATTATCGATAATTTTATCGACCTGGGTTAATTCAGAATTTCCTCCTTGTATTGCTGCTAAATCATAGATTACGGAACCTTTAGGCATTACCTGTATCATTTCTTTTGTAATTATAATTGGTGCTTTTTTTCCAGGTATTAAAGCAGTACATATAACTATATCAATTTTTTTTAATGTTTCCTTGATTAACTCCTCTTGTTTTTTTTTAAAATCATCAGATGTTTCTTTTGCATATCCACCTTCAGTCTCTAAATTTTCAGAACCTTCAACAATTAAAAATTTACCACCCAAACTTTCAACTTGTTCCTTGGATGCAATTCTAACATCAGTAGCAAAAACAATTGCTCCCATTCTTTTAGCTGTTGCAATTGCTTGAAGACCCGCAACTCCAGCTCCAACAACCAAAACTCTCGCTGCAGAGATTGTACCTGCCGCAGTCATCATCATTGGAATTGCTTTTTGAAAATAAGCAAAAGAATCTAGTACAGCTTTGTACCCTGCTAAATTAGCTTGAGATGATAAAATATCCATTGATTGGGCTCGAGTAATTCTTGGGAGGAGCTCAAGTGAAAAACAATTAATATTTTTTGCAATTGTATCTTTTAATTTTTGCTCATTTGAATAAGGATTAAGAACACCAATTAAAATTTGGTCTTTTTTTAATTTTTTCAAATTTTCGTCACTTGGTATGTTCATCTGGACAATTGCATTTGAATTAGCGATCACTTCGTCGTTACTTAATATATTTGCGCCTTCAGATATATATTCTTTGTCATCTATTCCTAAATGAGATGCATAATCTGTACATAAATTTATTTCTAATCCTAAAGATTTATATTTTTTTACTAAATCTGGAGTTATGGCAACTCTTTTTTCCGTTTTTTTATCTTCAGCTACAGAACCAATAAACATATTATAAAAGGAATAATGCCATCAAAATTAAAATAATAACGACTGCAACCGAACCCCATAAAACAAATTTAGTAAAATTATTCCAAGTATTTTTGTGACTTTCGTTATCCATAATTTTATTTATTTTTGTCTAGCTTTAAACTTAGGATTTTTTTTATTTATTATATATACTCTACCTCTTCTTCTTACGAGCTTAGAGTTTAAATCTCTTTTTTTCAGTGATTTTAAGGAGCTAGCGATTTTCATGTTTAAATTTCACCCTTAATAAACGATGTGACGTAATCTTTCAAATTTATTTTTCCATAATATTTCAAAACTTTGTTATTTAGTGACATATTTGTTAATGCAGAGTTATATCTTTCGCCAAGTCTTGGTGGTAAATACACTATTTTTGAATTAAACATATTTGCCACACTCTTGATTGAGTAAGATTTTTTATTAGAAATGCTATAGTGAGCACATTTATTTAACTTCCATGCTTTGATACACACCTTTATTGTATCATCTATGTGAGTAAATCTTCTTGTTTGATTTCCTGGCCTAACGACTGTTAAGGGTTGTTTGTTTGTGTATTGGTTCTCAAATATGCCAATAACAGTTGCCATTTTCCCTTTTTTGATCTGTCTTGGTCCATAAACATTGTAAAAATAAATTATTTCAAATTTAAAGTTAAACCATTTTTTTAAATTATCTAATAATTCAAGATTTTTAGATTTAGTGAAAGCATAAGGAGATAAATTTTTGTCTTCACCTCCATTTCCTAGTGTTGCAGAGGTTGCCGAGTATATCAACTTTATTTTATTATCTAGACAAAATTTAAATACTTCTTTGCTTCCTGTTGAATTTGATTCATAACATTCATTAAAGTTTTTAAAGCTTTGAAAAATTCTCGAGAATTCTCCAAAATGAAAAATAGTTTTGATTTGTTTTTTTTTCTTTTTTAATATTATTGATATATTTTTTGTATTACCTTTAATGTATTCAACTCTTCTAGAAAGTATATGATTTCTTTTTGTTCCAGATGAATAGTTATCAATACTTATAATTTTATATTTTGTATTTCTTAATAAATAAGAAATTAGATTCCAACCAACAAAACCTGCGCCACCAGTTACAACTAAAATATTTTTCATTGGATATTAAAGCCTGGCAATGACCTACTCTTCCATGTCTTAAGACAAAGTACCATTGGCGCTGAAAGGCTTGACTTCCGAGTTCGGAATGGGATCGGGTATTACCCTTTCGCAATAATCACCAGGCAACGATCTTATAGATTATTTATTTTTTTTTACAACCAATAAAGTATGTAATATTTGCGCTAAGAATAGAGCGATTATTTTTAAATTAAACTTAGAATTTTCGTATTTTCTTTTATTAAAAAATATATTTTGATGTTCAATTTTAATATTGTGTTTTCCATTATAGATAATATCAAACAATATTTTATATCCTCTTTTAAAAAAAGTATTCTCATAGTCTAAAATTACTTCTTTTCTACATAGAAAAAACCCAGATAGAGGATCTAGAGATTTTTTGCTTAATATTAAATTTATTAATCTAATGGCTAAATTAGATATTAAACTTCTAAAAATACCTAAATTACCTTCCAATGTGCTATTACCAAATCTACTTCCAATCACAATATCTGCGTTATTTTCTATTAGTTTATTTTTCATTTTTAAAATGTATTTTGGATTATGTTGAAGATCACAATCCATAACTAAAATTATTTTATTTTTAGATATTTTCACTCCTTTTAACACAGACTTAGATAAATCTCTTTGATCTAAATTTCTAAAAAATACTTTAACTTTTTTAATTTTTTTTAATTTTTTTAATTCTAAAATAGTTCCATCAGTGGAATTATCATCTACAAAAATAATTTCTGATATAAACTTTTGCTTTAATAAACTATCAAGCAATTTTGATATATTTTTTTTTTCATTATATGTTGGTATTACAACCGATATCATTTTTTTAATTGAATTTGTTTTAACATTATATATTCATAGATTTTAATAAATGAGAAAAATTGCATTAATTACTGGTATCAATGGGCAAGATGGAGCTTATCTAGCCCAGTTTTTACTAAAAAAAAAATATAAAGTTATTGGGACTCATAAATCAAATAAGCCAAATATTTTAAAGTTAAAAAGATTGGGAATTGAAAAAAAAGTTAAATTGAGAAAAATGGATCTAGGCAGATTAAAAGATATACAAAAAATTTTTAATAAATATAAAATTAATGAAGTATATAATTTAGCGTCTCAGTCATATATTGATAAATCTTTTTATGACCCAATAAAAACATCTGATATAAATGCTATTGGAGTTTTGCGCCTGTTAGAAACAATTAGATCAAAAAAATACAAAATTAAATTTTATCAAGCATCGTCTTCTGAAATGTTTGGAAATAATAAAAATTACAAGCAATCTGAAACATCAAGATTTGATCCCCAAAGTCCATATGCTGTTAGTAAACTATATGGACATTTTATAACTAAAAATTATCGAGAATCTTATAATATTTTTGCAGTGTCAGGAATTTTGTTTAACCACGAATCTCCACTTAGAGATAAAAAATTTGTTACTTCTAAAGTCATACAAGGTCTAATTGATATTAAAAATAATAAAATAAATAAAATAAAACTTGGAAATATAAACATTAAAAGAGATTGGGGATATTCAAAAGAGTATGTGGCTCAAATGTGGAAAATGATGCAATTAAAAAAACCAAATGATTACATTATTGCTACAGGAAAAGCTCACTCTTTAAAAAAATTAATAAATATCGCAACTAAAAATCTTGGGATGAAAACTAAATGGAAAGGATCAGGTTCAAATTTAAAATTAATTAATAAATTGAACAATAAAGTAATAATTTTATCAGACAAAAAATTTTTTAGACCATCAGATGTAATTTGTACTAGAGGTGATATATCAAAAGCAAAAAAAGATCTAAATTGGAGACCAAAGACTAGTTTTAATCAACTTGTTAATATTTTGATTATGGATTATCAAAAAAAAAATTAAATTAATTGCAATTTTATAATAAATTAAAATGATATTTTTTTATTAATTAATTATCGGTTCAAATAATGATCGAAATTATAATTTCTTCAGTATTAAGTTCAATATTTATTTCATCCTATGGAAATTTTTTTTGTAAAATTTTCTTCAGTCAAAATTACTCTAAAAATCTTTTGTTATCAGAAAAATCTTTGATTGGTATTATATTTTTGACATTTATATCTATAATTTTAAATTTTTTCACACCACTTAATGAATTAATTTGTTCAATAATTTTTTTAATAGGTATTTTTTTATCATTCAAGAACAAGATCTATTATGATTATAAATTATTATTAATTACTTCATTTGTATCTTTAATACTTGTCTCATATTCAAATATAAATAGACCAGATGCTGGATTATACCATCTCCCAATTATTAGCATGCTTAATGAAAGTAAAATAATATTGGGATCTGCAAATCTTCACTTCCGTTTTGCTCATGGGTCAATAATTCAAAATTTTTCTAGTTTATATAATATTTATTTTTTAAGCTTAAATTTTATAACAATCTCAATTGCTTCCATTTTTTCATTTTTTTTGTATTTTTTATACGAAAAATTTAGCTTTACATTAAAGCAGGGTAACAAAAATTTATCATTTCTCTATACTTTTACTTTTGTTTTCTTAGTTTATTCATTCAATCGTTACAGTGGATATGGTAATGATGCAATTGCCCATATATTTTTTATTTATTTGTTTTTTTTATTTCTCAATTTTAAATTTGATAGTTCCATAAATCATGATCAATTTTTAAAAACTTTATTAATCAGTATTTTTTTAGTTGGTTTAAAGTTATTTATGATATTAACTATAGCTATTCCATTGATATTATTATTTAAATTTAAACCAAAATTAAAGTTATTTAAAAATATTAGCACCTATATTTGTTTATTATTTATTATTTCTTTTTCTTTAAAATCAATTCTTACTAGTGGATGTGTATTTTATCCTTTAGAAATCACATGTATTAAATCAATGAAAATCTTCAACAAAAATCAATTGGTAAATACTTCGGAAATGAGTGAGGCATGGTCAAAAGGATGGCCTGATCAAGAGAAAGCAGCAAAAGATTATTCTACTTATAACAATAATTTTGTATGGATAGAAACATGGAAAGATAATCATTTTAAGTTTATTAAAAAAAAAATAAGTCCTTATATAATTTTTTTGATTTTGATTTTATTTTATTTTTTGATTATAAGAGAAAAAGTATTACATAAAGAAAAATCTTTTAATGAATTTAATTTTAAAGATTTATTTATAATTTTATCTTTTTTAATATTTTGTAATTTAATTTGGTTTTTTAAATTTCCATTATACAGATTTGGTATTTCATTTTTGTACTGTCTAATTTTAATATTATTTGCAATATTTGCTAAAGATATTATAAAATTTGTACCAGTAAAAAAACTTAAAAATTTTTCAATTTTACTAATATTAGTATCTTCGACTGGATTTATTACAAAGAATTCATTAAGAATTATTAAAGCTAATACATTAGGAAGCAATGAAATATGGCCACAAATTATCCCATTAGAAAATATTGAGAAAGTTAAAATTGATAATAATGGTTATTATTACTTTAGTAGCAGTAGCCAATGTATGTATAGTTTATCACCATGCACCTATTATAGACCAAAAAATTTAATGTTTTCAACTTTTTTAAACTACAAAATATTTTGGATAAAAAGTTAATTATTTAAAAATGCTATATCTAACAATACAAAATAATGCTCTAAAAGCATCTTTTATTGTAATTTTTTTTCCTTCTTCATAAGATCTGCCACTATAACTTATTGGTACCTCATAGAATATAAATTTTTTTTTTGCTAATTTCACTGTTATCTCAGGTTCAATTCCAAAACCTTTTTCTGCAAGAGATATATCTTTAAGACATTCTTTTTTAAAAACTTTATATCCAGTTTCCATATCTGTCATATTCAAATTGGTAAAAATATTTGTCATTGTTGTGAGTAATTTGTTTGCAATATAATGCCAATAATAGTGGAGTCTCACATAGTCCCCTCCCATAAACCTTGATCCATAAACAATTTGAGCATCTGTTTTAATAAATGGCACAATAAGCTTACTATAATCACTAGGATCATACTCTAAATCTGCGTCTTGAATTAAAATTAGATCTCCTGTTGCATTTGAAAACCCCGTTTTTAATGCAGAACCTTTTCCTTTATTATTTTCATGATTTATTAAAATAATATCTCGATATTTTTCTTTTAATTCCATAAGAATTTTTGATGTGTTATCTGTTGAACCATCATTAATGATGATAACTTCTTTAATTATTTTTTCTTGCATGTAAATTTTATCTATAATTAGGGAAATTGTTTTTTCCTCGTTAAAACATGGTATAATAATAGATACTTTCATTTTTTTATATTTATAATTTGGAAAATCATAATACAAATAATAAGTGCAAATCCACCATTAAAATAGCCAGCTCCCCTAATTAATTGTGTTAATATTATAGGTAAATAAAAAAGTTTATTTCCTATACTGATTTTAGTATTAAATAAGTAATTTATTAAATAAAAGAAAAAAACAATACTAAAAACTCCAAACTCAACAATTATTTTAAAAAGATTATTACTTCCATCTTTTATATTATACTCGCCTACTCTTTTATTAATTGGTGGATACATTTTATTATAAAATTCAAAGGCATCACTATATCGATTTAAACCCCATCCAAATGGCCTATCTTTTATAGAAATTAAGGTTATTCTTAAGTTATTTAAATAAATTGATGAAGATAAAAATGTATCAAGCTCAAGCTTAGCTTTAATTATATTGTAAATCCTTATGTAATTTTTTTTAATGTATGGAATCTCATTTTGATTTTTAATTTCTTTATTATATTTATTTATATCAAAATCTTTATTATCATACTCAAGAACAAAAATTCTATATTTACATTCATCACTGTTGATAAAACTTAATGAAAACACAATTAATAGTGTTGCAAATAAAATTTGCGTTTTTTTTTTGATTTTATCGAAATTAAATAAATTAATTATAATTATACTTAAAATTACACCTACAATTAGTGTCGTTGAGCTTTTAATAAAACAAACGATAGCAAAAATTAGAATTAATAATTTTACAATATTTGAAATTTTTTTTTCACTGACAATATAAATACCATAAGCCAAAACTCCAGGTGCAACCATCCCTAAGTGTGAGTTTTCTTTAAATAAAAGTTCTGAGAAAGATACTTTATAAGGAGATGAACTAACTCTACCAAGATCCACACTCGAGTGAGTAAAAAAACTAAATACATCAGGTATCCCACCGCAAAAAAATGGTGCATCAGGTAATTTTAATAAAATACCTATTGAAGATGATATTAAAAATAGGAATAGGAATAATATTAAAGATTTTTCTAAAATTTCTGAGAAATTATTATTAAAATAGACAGAAACTAAAATAATAAATGAAAAAAAAATGTAAGAAAATAAAATATTGTAATCTAATTTTGCATTGTCATAAAATAAATTTATAAACAAATGTAAAAATAAAAATAAAATTATAAATGAGGATAATTTTAAAGAGCTATAATTACTATTTTTTAAATCTTTAATTAATTTGTAAATAAGGGGTATAAATATTATTAGAATTAAAAATCTTGCTTGAAATAACTCAAATTTAACATCCCATAAATATACAAAGCTTATAAAGCCAATGTATAAAAATAAATAATCACTATTATTTTTTGTTTTTTCTAACATTTATATCTAGATTTTTGTCAACAAAATAAAAAATTAATGGATAAAAAGTTACAATATTAAGCCAATTGTTAAAGAAATTTCCAGAAGTCGAAAATGGAAATAATATTGAAAAATAGAATGATAAAAAAATTATTTCTCTTGGATTATTGTATTTATTCATAAATATTAAAGCAAGATTTTTTAAAATTTTAAAAGAGATGAATATAAATAAGCCAAATATAAATAGAAACCCAATATAACCAATTTCAGATAAAAGTTGTAAATAAAAATTGTGAGGGTGTGTCGAGCAACCGCTTATTTTTCTTTTAGAGTAAACTGGAATATTAAATATAGATGGGTCTAAATTTGCTATTCTATTACCATTCCAAAATAAATCTTTTTCTAGATCTAATTTCAAAACTTTTCCAGCTTTATCAGAATAATATTTTAATATTCTTGAAGAATTTTCAAATTTATAATTAAAAATTAAATCACCGTGCTTTATTACATCGCCTTCTTTAATATATTGCTTCGTAATTTTAAGTGGTTTGTTATTTTTTTTCCATCCTAAATCAATCAACAATTCAGAATTATTAATTATTTTAAAGTTTGGACTGTATGAAATATATTCTGACTTATCACAGAAATATCTAAATGATTTTGGTCCTAATCCAAGAAATTTATTTGAATTTGAAATTTTTAAAGCTGTCTCAAAAAGTGGCATGTAATAGGGTAATATTATTTTATCTTTAGAGATTAGTTGTTTTGCAGTCTGAATAAAATATCGATCTAATATTGTGGGATTTATCAACTGTATAATTCCTAACATTAAAATAAAAGAAAATGCTAAAGATGCTTTTGTGATTAATTCAATTTTAATTAAAACTAAAAATATAGAAAGAAATATTAATAAAAGAAAAAAAGACGACCTTTCTCCAGTCAAAAATATCAATATAATTGTTAAAATAAGACATATACAATTAGTAATAAAAAAAAGTTTTTCTTTTTTATATATGTAAGAAAAATATAGTATTACAGGTGTCATTTTAAAAAGAAAACTTCCTAAAACAAGGTCATCACCAAAAAATCCTGAAATTCTATCTGGTCTAAGTTTTTGATAACCTATTAAATTTTCTCCAAAAATAAATTGTACGTATCCATCAAATAAAACAGTAAATATTGTAGCTATGAATACAAAATATATAAAAATTAATTTATCATAATTTTTGTTTAATATATCTGAAGATGCATAGACAAATATAAAAAACCTGAAATAAAATAAAACATTAATCCAAACTTCATTATAAATGTCAGAAAAAATAAAAGTATTAATTAGTAGATAAAGATAGAATATAAAAAAAAAAATAAAAAGATTTTCTTTTAATAAAAAAAATTTTTTTCTATAAATAATATTGAAAATATATTGTAATCCAATTATAGATATAAATAAATCAGCTAAAAGTGGGCCAGCAACAATTGCAGCTGGTACTAATGAAATTATAAAAATTAAAAAACTGTTGTAATTAAAAAATAGACCCTTTGAAATTAATTTTTTTACCATCGTAAAATTGTTTAACTCTATTTCTACATTTTAAAAAGAAAAATCTTAAAATTTTAAAAATATTCAAATGAATATTTAGGAATTGTAGAATTCTAATATTTTGAATAAATATTTTATAAATACTTCTATTAGATATTCCTCCAATTCGCATACTTACCAAAATTTTGTCTAAATAAACAAAATTTATATTTTTTTTCTCTAAAAATCTGTACATCAACTCTATATCTGCTGGATTGCCAATTGACTGTTTATATAAACCATATTTTTCATAAATTTTTTTTTTAACAACAAAACTTGGATGTGGCGGTGACCATCCATTATGAAAAAAACCTTTTTCATAAGTATTGCTAATCCATAATCTTAAGGGTTTATATTTTTTATCAACATAAATAAGATTTCCATAAAGAATATCTACATTATTAAGTGAAAAGCTTTGACAAATTTTGTGCAATACATCATTTGTATAAAAATAATCGTCAGAGTTTAATATTAATATATACTTTCCTCTTGCTAGATTTATACCTTTATTAATTGCATCATATATTCCATTATCTGCTTCTGATAATATTTTTATTTTGTCATTACCAAATTCTTTAATAATTTTTAATGTTTTATCTGTAGATTTTTTATCAATAATAATTTGTTCATAATCGTGAAAATTTTGAGATTGTATAGAAAGAATATTTTTTTTTATTGTTTCTTCACTATTAAATGTAGGTGTTATTATAGATATTCTCAAATTTTTTCTCCATTAAGGTTTTCAATATAACTTACAACTATAAATTATTTGTCCAAATATTAGCACAAATCATGTCTGTCATAACTGCATTTGGAAAATATTTATTTTTTTTGAAAAAATTAATATAATTTTTTATATCTTTTTTTCTATTCCATCTCTCTGGACTTACTAAACAAGTTTTATATTTTTTGAGATATACTAAGTTTTTATTGTTTAACGGTAATTTATTAACAGTATCTATCCATACCCATTTTACAAATCTCCTTAAATTATTTGTCAATTCCAGTGGTTCAAATTCAGAAAATCTTGATGATAAATTGTTTTTTAAATTACCTTTTGAGGTAAATATAAAAGGGTGCTCAACATCTAATAAAAAAAATGATTTAACTTTGTATTTTTTAGCCATTGTAATAACATCTTTTTCTATACCCGCCTCTTTAATGTTAAAAATAATAGTGCCATTTTGATAATTTTTTAAAAAATTAGATAATTTATCTCCGTTTTTTTTTGGTTCATGATTTAAAATTAGCTCTGAATTAAAGGATCTTACATCAATCTCAACACCAAAATTTTTTGGAATAGATTTTAAAAATTTTATTTTATTAACTCTATGAATAATTATTTCCATTTATTTTTAATTTCAAAATATATTTTAATGATCTGTATGTTAATTTAATTTTGCCTAGTAAATTTCCTCCACCTTTTGCTGTTCCCGCAAATCTTTGCCCCCAATTAATTGGAAATTTCTTAATCTTATATTTAAAATGAGTTGATAATACCAGTAAATATAAATCTAAAGAAAAGTCATAAGGTGGGTTCTTGAACTTTTCTACAAATTTTTTGTTAAAAATTTTTGGTTGAGCATTAATATCTTCTAAATTTGTATCAAATATAAGGTTTACTAATTTTGCCATAAAAAAAGTAAATAATCTGTCAAAAATTGTTCGATTTACTCTTTTTCCTTTAACTATAACTTTTTCATAGAGAAGCTCGTGTTTATATTTTAAAATTGCTTTTAAGACATCATTTGGATTTATTTGTAAATCTGCATGAAACCATGCAATTATTTTACCTGAGGAAATTTTTATCCCCATCAATATTCCGTGACCATATCCAAGATTTTTATTTAAGTTTTTTAATTTAAACTTTTTATTCTTAAAAATTGGATGGTTCCTTATGACCTTTATTGTATCATCGGTTGAACCATTATTAACTAATATAACTTCAACTTTAGAGTTTTGTTTAATTATTTTTAATAGTTTATTACATAAAATTTTGAGATTTTTTGCCTCATTAAAACTAGGTACTACCAAACTTATCAAATTCATAAAGTATTAAAATTGTTAAGTTCTTTTGGAGTTCCCCAACTAATATATTTTTTTACTTTGATATAGCTAACTTTCATTTTTAGTTTTAATGCAATTTCAACACAAGTGTCTAAATAAAATTCATTATTAACCATAAGTCTTGATTTAAATAAATTATTTAATAATTTTTTAAATATTTCGATATTTTT
The DNA here is from genome assembly GCA_902543485.1 of uncultured Pelagibacteraceae bacterium. Taxonomy (GTDB): domain Bacteria; phylum Pseudomonadota; class Alphaproteobacteria; order Pelagibacterales; family Pelagibacteraceae; genus Pelagibacter. The sequence continues at coordinate 116,561 of CACBYP010000003.1, forward strand.
AAAAGCGAATATTCCTATTATAATCCAATCTTTTTCTGGTTTATTACTTACTTTAGATTTGCATGAACTTTTTAATATCTTTTCATTTTTTAATTTTATCCATCCAAAATTATTAAAATTATCAATATTAAATTTATTTGGTTTATTAACAAAAACTACAAAGTCATTTTTATGAAGTTTTTTTTCTAAAATTTTTTTATTGTATTCTATATACAGATCACAAGATGTAATAATTATATTCGAAAAAGGGTTTATGTATTTTTTTGCTTTGGAAACAGTTCTTGCTTGACCATCTGTTTTATTTTTTAAAAAAATTATTTTTTTATTTTTAAATTTTTTATTTATTAGTTTTTTGTAATTATTTGCGAATCTATTTTTTCTTACTATAAAAAACCATTTATTATTCAATCCGTGCGATTCCGCTGCTTTTATAAACATTGGTGTACTCTTAACATTAATTAAAGGTTTCGGTTTTTTAAAACCTTCAATTTTAAATCTTTTACCAATTCCAGACATTGGCATAATATAAATATTTTTATTTTTCATTGACAAGTTTTGCCTTCTTTAAATAGATATGTCTCCCTTTTGTATATTTATAAAAATATACGAATCTAAAATTTTCTTTTAATATTTTTTTTGAACTTAAAAACTTTTTAAATAAATTATCAGAAGTTAAAGAATTATTTACTGAAGCTATTGTTAAATGCGGTTTCCAATTTTTATTAACAAATGGATAACCGAAAATCCTATAATTTCTATTAAATTCTTTATTTTTGAATTTTAATTTTTCTAATTTTTTAAATTTCTTAAATTTAAGTAATAATTTATCTTGGATTCTTTGCAATGTTTTATTTTTTTTTACCAAAAGAATAAATGTTATTTTTTTTGTGATAGGGTCCGATTCAAAATAATATCTTTTTTTTATAATTATCTTTAATTCATTTAATTTTAAATTTTTAATTTTAATTTCATTTTTTAAATTTATTTTGCTATTAATTTTCAAATTGAAAATAGTCAAATGAGGTAAATGATCGACGTAAGTTTGTTTTCCAAATTTTTTAAAAACTTCACCTTTGTATTTTTTTACTTCCAGAAAGATTTTTTTGTTAGGTTTTATTAATGCTACTAAGTTCATTTATTTTGAAATATAATATTTTTTTAAGAGATTTTCTCTCTATATTGGGTATCAATTTACCATTCAAAATTATAAAATTTAATTCTTTTAAATGGTCAATATTAATTTTATACCAGTCACTCATCTCAATATTGAAAAATTTGCCTATTAAACATCTAAGAAAAACATTATGGGTCACAACTAAATAATTAGTTGAAATATTTTTTTGATCTAATGATATAAGAGTATTTGTAAAATGATTAACTCTACTTAAAACCATTTTATTGTTTTCACCTGATGGAAATCTGACATCTTTTTTATCATTCCAACCCTTTATTATTGATGGAAATTTATCTTTTAATTGGTTGAAATTTAATCCATCAGCTTTGCCGTAATTTATCTCTTTTAAATTATTATTTAATTTAATTTTTTTGTTTGATTGAAATAACTTCGCTGTTTGTATAGCTCTCTTTAAAGGGCTAGAAAATATTCTACCGTATTTTTTGTTAAATTTTTTTTTTGGCCTCAATATTCCTATATCATTTTTACCTAAAAAAGATCCATCATTATTCTTAGTTTTTGCATGGCGTATAAATGTAACTGAACTTGTATTTTTTTTATAACTTTTTAGCCTTTTATAAAACATATCTAAAAATTTTTTAATAATTCTTAAGATTTCTGAATCTTTATTTTTTAATAATCTATGAATCTGCTTTATAAATTTTTTGTCAAAATTTTGGGTAATTAAAAATATTTCCTCATTTTTTTTATTTAATTTTACATTTTTTTGTTTGAGGAATTTATAGAAATTATTTACATTTTGACTAAATATATGCTTAGAATAATTTAGTATATTTAACTTATCTAAATTTTTATAATAGGACTTTATTTGATAGTTATTTTTTTTGAAAATGTAACTATAAATTGATATTTGATGACTTTTTAAATCTTTATAATATTTGTTTATTGCTCTTCTTGAGTAAAAAAAATCAATCAGTTGTAAATTATTGACATTATAAATATCTTTTAATTTTAAACCAATTGATATGTTTTTTCTTTCCCAATCAAAACAAGTAAATGGACTCTTAATTACATGTTCTACATGTCCTTTAATATCATAAATCATCAAATGGACAGTAAAATAAACATTTTTATTATATTTTAATGGGCCAAACGTATCGTTAATTTTAACTTTTTTTTTTGTATTAAAATTATGTTTTTTTACTATTAATTTACATTTACTATATATTTCTTTGGATATTTTTTTTGAAATAATTACTAAATCTAAATCTCCTATGTCATTTAATTTTTTATTTTGGGCAAATGAACCTACAATGTTGGCTGAAATTACTCCATCTATTGCATAAATTTTATTTAATAAATTTACAATATTTTTTTTGTTTTTTTTAATATTATCCAATTTCGTACCTTGAAACTGTTTGAAGTTTCATAATTTCTATTATAGGTTTTTCACTTCGTAGTACAGCTGCACCAGAAACTATTTTTTCACAATTAATTTTTTTTATGATTTTCGAGTTTACACCTCCATCAACCAATATTTTCATTTTTTTTCTGCTTCTATTCTTGTCAATTCTTTTAATTAAATCGAGGGCTCTAATATTGAATTTTTGACCTGAATATCCTGGGTTATCAATAGACAAAATCATAATTTCTTTAAAATTATTTAATATATGATCTAGATTTTGGTATTTATATTTTGCTGTTAATACAACTCCTGGAAGAACGTTATGTTTTAAAATATAATCTCTGAGGTCATTTAAATTCTCGTCTATTTCATAATGTATATAAATAATTTTAGAAAATTTTATAACTTTATCTATTATATACATAGGTGTTTTTGACATAATATGAGTATGTATTTCTTTCTTAGGCCAATAAGAATTAATTTGCTCTAACTTTGAAAAATCTATGAGGTCAGCACTTTCTCTCATTGTTCTGTCAACAACATCAACATGAATAAAATCAGGATATTCTCCTATTTTACTTTTTATTTTATCTAACTCCTCATGTCCATTTGCGTATATAGCTACTCCTACGCTAATTATTTTTTTAAACGTAAATGCTAAGTGAAAAAAATATCCAATTATAAAAAATGTTCCTGAAAAAAAAAGTCTTTGTAAATTGTAATCAAATTGTTCAATAATTATATAATTTTTTAGTACTTTTTGAATTGAAAAAGAGAACAACGAAATAATAAAAAAATAAACTAATGATCTTCTGAGATATATTTTAGGGACTGCAAAATTAAACCTTATGTTGAAATAAAAAGCAAAAAATATTCCTAATATTAATGGTAGGTATGTATATATTGTTTCATATGCATTGAAATTTATTAGCATTTTTCTTGTTATAAGCTCAAGTAAAATTGATAAAAAACCAATTAAAATATAGATTATTAAAAACTTTTTTTGATATAAAAAAAAATAAAATTTTTTCATCAGTTTTTTTTTAATTTTGGCCGTAATATTTTTTTTTACTATGTTTTCTATCAAAATGAAATTTTGATATATATTTAGGTAATTTCGATTTGACTCCTATCTTAATTGAAGCATAAGCCATGTGTGCAATATACTCTATTAAATTTGAATTTATTACTGCCTTTGTATAATTTTCACCCCAGGCAAATTGCCCATGTCCTGAAACAAGTAATCCAGGACAGTTACTCATGTTAATTTTATCATCTGCTATTTTTTCACAAATAAGTTTTCCTGTAAAAAACTCATATTTTTTCATCTGTGCTCTGCTCAGATATTTGACTACAGGAATGTCTTTTTCCCAGAAATCTGCATGGGTAGTTCCCAGTAGTGGTATTGGTCTGGCTGCTTGAGCCCAAGCAGTTGCAAATTTGGAATGGCAATGAGAAATACTTTTAATATTTTTAAATTTCTTATAAATTTCTAAATGAGTTGGTGTATCAACAGAAGGTTTTAAATTAGTTTTATTTACTTTTTTTCCTGTTGGAATGTTAATCAATGGACAACTACCTTTGTTTAATTTCTTAACATTAACTCCACTGGGTTTTATAAAGAAATGATTTTCATTTACTCTAATACTAACATTTCCAAATGAATGTTCACTTAATCCAAATTCTGTAAGTTTAATGTTTTGACTAATACAAATTTTTTCTAGTTTTTCGTACATTATTAAATTATTAACAAATAATAAAAGATTTAGTAATTAAAAATTTAAATTTTTATTAGAAACTACGTGAAAAAAAATTTATCTAATTTTCTTATATTAATATTCATATTTATATAAGTATTGTGATTTGCACTTTATTGTTATTTATAATGTCTCTTTATCAGATGTTTGTATAAACAAATAATTATTTTTAAACTCGATTATATAATTTTTTTTAACTTTATATAAACAAGGTTGTTTAAAATCTCCGCATTTCCAATTAGTGCTAAGAAACAATTCAATTTCATCTGTTTTTAAAAGACTTTTAATTTTTGAATAATCATAGGTTTTGTTGATAGGATTTATCAAATTATTCAAAGTAAATTTATTAAAATTTTTTACAATCAACGAAGCGCCAAAAATTATTACTAAGACTGGAAAAATATTGAAGTGAACTTTTTTTAATATTGATTGTTCATATATAATCAAGGATAAAAATAAGCATGGGAAAAAAATTAAGACCCCCCATCCAAATCTTATTTCTGGGGCCTGAAACCATATTATGAAATTAATTAAATAAAGAATAATAAAACTATAATAAAAATTCGGGAGCTCATATTTTTTTTTTTTTAAAAAATTTTTAATATAAATAAAAAAAGAACAGATTAATGAAAAAATAAAAATAGTAAAACTGATTAATAAAAACGCGTCTGAAATAAAATAACTTTTAATCCATGGAATTATCCAATCAAAACTATTAAGAGTATAGTCAAAATTAAGATATTTATCTCTTAATGGCGTATCCCTAGCAAAACTTTTTGTCTGATTTAAATAAAAATCTACCTGATTTTTAGACAAAGACCAGCTACTATTAAAACATGTAAATTTAAATGGAAATATTAAACAAGAACTTAAAATGAAATTTCGTATCATCCATATAACTACCAAGACAGATCCTAAAAAAGACACTAAATTAAAAATTTTAATCTTTTTGTAATATTTTGCAAAAATTATAATTAAAAATAAAAAGGATCCAATATATGTTAACTTGATAAGTATGCAAATTACTGTGCAAACTATTAGTAAATAATATGAATTTGACTCTTTTTTTTCTAAAAAATTTAAAAAAAGATAGCCTGCTGCTATAAAAAAAATCATCCCAATTGTATCAACCTCGGGATTACCTAAATGGTTAAATATAATTCCATTATTAAAAGGATGTAAGTAACTAAAAATAAACAAGAAACATGTTGAAAAAAATAACGTAAAATAACTTATGCTAAATTTATTTTTATTTTCAAACAATTCATTAAAAATAAATGCAAAAGGTATAAAATTTACTACGTATAGAAAATTAAATTTTTTGTAGTCTAGACTGAATAGAGATAAGAATATATGCCAAACAGAATTTAATGCATAATGCCAATCTAATATAGCTAAACCGAAAGTGACTTTATAATTATGTATCCAATTAATTGTTTGCAAATGATAAATTGGAGAGTCTACATTATTTCCATTCCAATACGAAAAAAATGAAAATAAAAATAAAAAAAATGCTAATCCTAAAAATTTAATTTGTATTTTTTTTTTGAAATTTCCTAAAATAAAAAAGAAAATTCCAATTAAATAAAATATAATTTTTATTTTTTCTACAGGAAGAAAAAAGTTAATAATAATAATTAAAAGTATTAAAAAAAAAATGCCATATAAAAAATCAAAGTTTTTTATATATTGGTTTTTTGGTGGAAAAAATAATATTTTGAAAAAAAAGGAGTATCCTAAAATAATAAATGATATAAATATATTTCCTATAAAAGATATTATCATTATTAATTCATTCTTATAGCATCTCCGTTTATAATTTTAATTCCCTTCTCGGATTTATCGTCAACCCAACACTTGATTTTTTCTCTTGAATCAAGATATTTTATAAAAAAACCCTTTTCTACTTTTATTTTAAAATTAGCTGATATTGCATTTTTTGGTCCACAATAAGAATTATCTACATATTGAATATTTATTGGATTTATAAAAATTATCCAAGAAATCAAATTTCCTAAACAAATTAAATAAAATGCAGTTTTATTATTTAAGTTAAATATTAAGAAAAGAACTATTATTAAAAAAAGTTGAAGATAAGAAAATTCTGCAGGTATCCATAAAAAAATGAGCAAATTACCAAAACATAAAACTAACAATACATTTAAATTTGAAAATAACTTAATTTTGTTCAGATTTTTAAAAAAGAAAAAAAATATGAAAAATGCACTTACATAACCTAAAGTAATATAAATCTTGTAAGAAAATCTCGCAAGTAATCCAAATATTCCCTGATCAATTGGCCTAGCAGCAGTTAGCCATGATAAACCGAAACTGTTATCAAACCAAATAGGAAGATAAAATAAACCTCCAAAAATGAAGGAGCAGATAAATAGATTTATTCTTCGTGGCAAAGATATGTCATCTTTAAAATGATAAAAAAGAATAACAAATAATACAAATAATACATAATTTATTCTTGTGCCTATTGCAAAAGCAAACATAACTACTGCTATTTCAAATAATTTTTTACTTAAAAAAAATACTCCGCACGAAAAAAAAAAGAAAGCCCAAGAATAATCAATAGGTTCTAAATTATCAAAAAATATTATTGGACTTGTTAAACAAAAGAATAAAAAAAAAATAATTTTGCTCAAAGATTTATCTTTACTAAATGTTAAGAAGAAAAAAATTAAACCTAATAATAAAAATAGGTAGGTTGCAAGATTCGCAGCAAAACTTCCAAAATAATATGACAAAAAACCTATGCCCAACTCTGCAACAGGATTCCCAGTGAATCTAGATGAAACAAAACGACCACCATTTAGTAGAGAATCAAATACATGAAGCATTGGTATTGTATCTTCATCAGATCCATATCCTCCAATAAAACATAAAAAAAAACCTAGAAAAATTATTATAAAAAAAATAAAAAAAATTAAATTATTTTCATTTCTCTTTAATAATTCCATATTTTCAATTTCTAATTTTTTTATAATTTTTATTTAAATCTTTATAAGTTTCGATAATTGCATTTTTTAGATCTGATTTATATTTCCATCCATACTTTAAAGCTAATTTTGTATTCAAAACTTTACTTTTCATACCATCCAACTTTTTGTTATTATCAAACTTTATTTCTAATTTTATATTTAAAATATTTAGAATATATTTAACGTATTGCTTAATAGATTTTTCATTTGAAGTTCCTATATTTATTAAATTATGTTTTACTTTTTTATTCATAAAGTATATTACAGCGTCAGCTAAATCATCAACGTAGATGACTTCTCTTTTAGCTTTCCCAGTTCCCCAAAGTTTTATTGATTTTTTATTTCTTAATTTTGCCAAATAAATTTTTTTTAATATAGCTGGTATAAAATGTGAATTTTGCAGATTATAATTATCCCCTGGTCCAAATGTATTGGTTGGCATTAAACATATATAATTTGTATTATGCTGGATATTGTAACTTTCGCATAACTTAATACCGGCTATTTTCGCTATAGCATATGGCTCATTTGTTGGTTCAAGTGGACCGGTTAAAAGGTATTCTTCTTTTATTGGTCTTTTACAATTTAAAGGATAAACACAACTTGATCCCAAAAAAATAATATTTTTAATTCCGTTTTTAAAACTACCATTAATAAGATTGTTTTGAATTTCTAAATTTTCTCTTATGAAGTCTGCTCTATAAATATTGTTTGCTTTGATACCTCCCACTTTAGCGGCAGCTATAATTACTATTTTTGGCTTTTTAATTTTTAAAAAATTATAGACATCATGTTGTTTTAATAAGTTAAGTTTTTTTTTACTAACAATAATAATGTTTTTATAACCTCTTTTAGTAAGCATTTTTAAAATTGCTGTACCTACTAAACCATTGTGCCCAGCTAAAAAAATTTTATCTTTTTTTTTTATCATTCCCTTTAAGCATATCTAGATCCATCTCTACCATTTCGTGAACTAATTTATTTATGTCAATTTTTGGTTTCCAATTAAGAATTTTTCTCGCTTTTTTTGAGTTACCTAAAAGCGTATCAACTTCAGCTGGCCTAAAGTACTTTTTATTGCACTCAATAATGACATCTCCATTTGAATTGTATACTTTTTGATTTATTCCTTTTCCAGTCCATCTAATTTTCATATTTAATTTTTTACAAGTAAGTTTTATAAAATCTTTAACACTATATTGTTTTCCAGTAGCAATTACGTAATCATCGGGGTTTTTTTGTTGCATAATTTTCCACTGGGCTTCAACAAAATCTTTAGCATGACCCCAATCTCTTTTTGCATCTAAATTCCCTAGTATTAATTTCTTTTGCAACCCTAATTTAATTCTACACAACCCTAAAGTAATTTTTCTAGTTACAAAAGTTTCTCCACGCACTGGACTTTCATGATTAAACAAGATGCCATTGCATGCGTATATACCATATGCCTCTCTATAATTTTTAGTTATCCAATGTGCAAAAACTTTTGAAACTGCATATGGACTTCTTGGATAAAAAGGAGTTTTTTCAGATTGAGGTATTTCAACTACTTTACCAAACATCTCAGAAGTACCAGCTTGATAAAACTTTGTTTTATTCTCTAAATTCAAAAACTTTATGCATTCTAGTATTCTTAGGGCACCTAAAGCATCAACATTTGCTGTATATTCTGGTAATTGAAAAGATACTGCAACATGTGATTGCGCAGCAAGATTATATATTTCATCTGGCTTAATTTTATTAATAATTTTTTGTATAGACAGTGAGTCAGTTAAGTCTCCGTAATGAACAAAAAAGTTTTTAATTTTTTTATTTTCATACAAATGATCTATTCGATCTGTGTTAATTGAAGAAGATTTTCTTTTTACACCATGAACAATATAATTTTTCTTAATTAAAAATTCAGCTAAATATGAGCCATCCTGACCTGTAACACCAAATATGAGTGCTTTTTTCATTATTAAATTTTTTCAAATAAAAGAGTTAATTTGTTTGCTATAATAATTTGGTGAAAACGTCAAATTTAACATATTCTGTTTGGGGGATTTTTAATATTGAAGATAAATTTTATTTAGAAAGTCTTAAAAAAAAAATGCAGAAAGAATTAAAAGGACCAAGATTTCCAATTCATTTTACTGTAAGCCCCCATTTTTTAGGCAAAGAAAATGAGATCATTAATAAATTATCATATATTTCAAAAAAAATAAAAAATTTTCATATTTATACGAATAATTATGGTTTTAAAAAAAAGTTTTTTCAATCTATTTTTGTAAAAGTGAATTTAACAAATGGCCTAAAAAATAATAAAGCTGTTATTGATAATTATCTAAATATAAAAAAAAAATATTTTTTTCCGCACATTAGTTTATTTTACGGAAACTTAAAAAAAGAACAAAAAAAAAATTATATAAAGAATTTTAAAAATTTTAAAAAAAAAATAAAAGTCAGAATGTTATGTCTTGTCGAAAATGATGAAAAAAATTTAAAATGGAAGATTATTAAAAAATTTAAAATAAAATAACAATTATGCAGTCCTCTACATTGAATATTTTTAAAAATGAAAGTGTCGATTTTTCATTTAAATTTAATATTTATTTTTTTTTGATATTAATAAATTTTTTAACTTATTCAATTTATGCTGTATTATCGAAGTATAACATATTATTTATAGAAATTTTTATTAATCTTAACTTTCTAGCTTTTTTTTATTTATATAAAAAAAGCATAAATTCTTACATATTGATAAATTTAGTACTTAAAAGAAAAGAAATATTTTTTTTCTTATTTTTATTGTTTTTTTTAATTTTAATTAGTTTTTCAGAACTAAAACTACCATTATTTATTGATGAACTGGCATATACAAGAAGAGCCATACGAACTGCATATTTTTCATCATTTTTAATCAGCAGCATTTTTGATTATGAGATCCTAAAATCGGTTCCCTTAAAATTTATAATACAAATTGTTAGTATAATTCAAATTATTTTTATTATATGTATTTTTTATTTAATTAAAAACAAAAGTAACTTAGTTACATTATTTGTTATTTTATTTATTAATTTTATATTTAGATTAATTTTAAAAGATGGAATTCATCATCCACCATTAAATCATTTTTTTTCTAGCGCATTCATTTCTTTCTTTGGTTTAAGCCATATATCAATAAGAATGGCTTACTTGATACCTTTTTGGTTTTTTTTAATTTCAATTTATACTTTAGCTAAAGAAACTCTAGGCAATAAAATTACTGCTAGTTTTTTATTAAGTCTATCAACTTTTCCATTACTTATTATATCAAGCGTATCTCCTGATCATTCTATCTGGTCATGCTTATTATTTACATATTTATTAATTTATCTGTCTACAAAAAAAAATATTGATTATAGGTTCTGTGTATTGTTAATTTCTGTTGGTATTTTATTTAGAATATCAATTTTTTCGTCTTTTTTACTTATTGGTTTGTGTTTAATAAATGATTTGATTAATAAAAAATTTTTAATAAAACAAAAATTAAAATTCTTAATTTTTGAACAAAAAATACCTTTAATTACATTTGTCTTTTTACCTCTTTTAATAATTAGTTTGCTAGGAACTCCAGCTTACGAGGGTGTAGAAAATGTAAATGCAATTCAATATTTTTATCAAGCAATTAAATCTAAAGTGATAATTAACTCTTTAATTAAACAAATACCATTCTGGTACTACATCTTTATTATAATAGTGCTTATATCACCATATAAAATTCCAATCTTAATATTTTTTATATTCAATCTTTTAATATATTTCTCAGTAGACCCAGACCTTTGGGGGCAATCAAAATATGTTTTGGAATACGGGGTTCCATTTATTGTACTTGGGCATTTTTTATTAAATAAATATTTAATATCAAAAAAATTAATTATGATTATTTATTTGATAAATTTATCGATATTTTTTTCTAATATTTATGAAATAGCTAATTTTCCTAAATCAAATATATCATCTGATTTAATATATAAGAAAGGTTTGTTTTCATTCAATAAGGATAGAGATAAGAAAACAAAGTATATACTTAAAATACCATATAAGTATGACGATGCTTTTGATTACGTTTCAAAAAAGGATGCAAAAAAAAATACTTTATTTTTAGGCACAACTTATGGTTTTTTACCTTATATCATAGAAGATTATAATTATTTAGAAATAATTGAAACTATTAAACTTCGAAATGATTTTGACAGTATTTTAAATAGTGAGTATTCGCTGTCAAATAAAATTAAAGTAATTGATGATAAATTAAATTTTAGAGACAAAATTAAAAATTATTTAAACATGATGAGAAAGAAAAGTATCTTAAAGAGGGAGAAAAGTTTTAAAAATTTAAAAGATAGCAAAGATAATGAGAGTGAAATTTTTACCAAAGTTAGTGATATTAAAAATCTAAAGTATATAATTTTAGCAAATTATGGAAATAGAGAAAATATTATTAAAACATTAACTTCAAATAATTGGATAATAGAAAAAAAATTTATAGAAACAAACTACAGATCAACATTATTATTATTTAAAAAACTAAGTAATTAAAAATTTAAAAATATTAATTTTTGAAAAGGTTGGATGAAGTGACCAAGTTACAAAGAAAAATAAATAAACGAAAAATTTTGAACTATTTATTTTAGAGTCTTTAAAATTATATAAGTAAACAAAAATTAAAATTAATAATGGATAAACCAAATTAATTAATCTAATTAAATTCTTTCCTGTTATATTTGGACCACCCACATAGGCGATGGAAAATGTAAAAAAAGTAATTAAAACAATAAATACATAAATTTCTGATTTTAGCTTTATGCCTTTAAATTTGTCATATTCAAAATAAACATAAACTAATAACGGTAACAAGATTATTAGAGGAAATATATTATAAATTAAAAAATCAATTATAGAATAATTAAAATTGAAAATCGCAAACCTTTCATTAAATGAATATGTTTCATTATAATCAGTAACATAATCAGCAAAGTAAGAGTTTAATAAAAAAGTAAATAAAAACATTAATGAAAATAAAAACAAATCATTTATTTTGAATTTTGACTGTGATTTATAAATAAGCTTAGTGATCACTATACCTATAAAGATGAAGATAGAATTTTGTCTTGTAATTAGTGTGAACAAAAAACCAGAATATAAAGCTAATTTATTACTTTTTAAAATTCCAAAAATTATTAAAAGTATACCAAAAATAAATATCAAATCATTTATCATTGTAGGACACGCAATAAAATACCGAAAAAGATATGGATTAAAAATTAAAAATGACATTAAAAAAAAAATTTGAAAATCATTTAACTTGAAACTTTTAATAATTTTTAAAAATATAATTAAAGATAAAATAGAAAAAATAATAATAAAAACTCTAAACAAGAAATATAAATCTAGATTGAACAACTTGCTTATTAATCCAATTGAGGCTGGAATAATAAAACGCCAAACTTTGTGATACTGTAAAGTTTCGTTTGATAACTCAGGGAAATTTTGTGCAATTAAAAAATAGTCTGTGCCATCCCTTGCTCCATAAATAATACTTTGATCGTATGTAAGTAAATTATTTGAAAAGAAAATAAATATAAATGAAATGATTAAATAAATATTTAAATTTGATAATGAGTAAATTTTCATATTTATTTATTAAGCTTATTTACTACTAAATTTATAAAATAAAATAGTCCTATAGTTAGGAAAATAGCTCCAAACAATAGATAAGTTTGATGAGGCAAATAACCAAAATGTATCAATCTGTATGCAATTATATTTCCTATTAAACATGAAAAAATTAAATTTTGATTTGATAATCTAAAAGCAAGGTATTCTATACAGGAAGCTATTAAACTTATTATGGATAAACTGAAAAATAAAAAATATAATGATCCACTATAAAAAAGATAAGCTATTATACCAGGTAATGTATTTCCTTTAACATTTTCATACAATTGATCCTTATAATTAATTGTTTCGAGATTAAATTCTAATTCGTAAAATGTAGGGTTTTTTTTATGATGTCTCTCTTTTAATGATTTCAAAATTAATTTATATCCTAAAAAATCTTCTTTTGAATTTACAGCCATAACACCATCTATCCCTACCCACCTATTAATTAGTAAATATAAAATTTCCGAATTATGTTGAGAAAAAGTTGCATATTTTTTATCAACGATTTGATCTTTTTTTTCTATAACATCTTTTTTAACAGTAATCTCTATAGATTTACCCACATAAAAGAAATTTGCTCTAATATAATTAACAGACGTAATAGAAATATAAAAAAAGATAAAGATAAATATCAAGGATTTTATATAAAAAAATACATTTTGTTTTAAGTTTAATTTTTTTGAAAATTTATAAATACCATAAATTAATGCAAAAGCATTGAAAATCATACCTCTGCTTAGCATTGAAATTGAACTAAAAAAAGTTTCTAAGTAAATTATTATAGAACTTAATAAAAAAAATTTTTTTAAAAATTTCGCTTCAAAATAAATAATTAAAGTTGATATACTTGCTAAACCAAATAACAGTAACCATTTAATTGTGCCACTTAGAAAAAAATTAATATCATAAATTGGAATTAAACCTTTTTGATAAATCTTAAAATAAAAATTGATAACACTTATTAATATAAAAAATATAAGAAATATTGACCATATCAAGTATCGTTGCTTAAGAAAGAATTGACTTTCATTTTTTGTGTTTAAAAAAATTTTCTTTGGATATTTAAAAATAAATTTCTCTCTCAGGAAACTTGAAAAAATTAATGATAAAGCTCCTATCTGTGAGATTAAAAGAACATCGTCAAAAGAGTTATTAGTATAATTAAATTCTCCTATTCCCTCTCTAAATACTCCATCTGTAAAAGAAATAGTACACGTAAATTTGAACCAAAAACCCAACCATAATAAAACACCAAAAAAAGTTTCAAAAAAAATAGAATTTTTTCTGAGTGAAAAAATAATTAAAAAGTTATAAATTAAAGTAAAACTCAAATATATAAACTTGTTTCCAGTATAATTGATAATCCCATTTATAAATAAGAAAAATATTATTAAAAATGAAACAATTTTGATTGATAAAAAAATTTTTTTTTTCTTTCCTACAAAGAGATGGGACATTTAAAATTTAAAATTAATTTTTTTATTAGATATAGAAATGGAATATGAAAATAAAGCAATTAATGATGCTATAAAGAATGAAAATGATACAAAGACTGTTCCACCTAAATTGAATAAAATTGGAATTATAAAAGTAATAGATGTCCCATAGAGAATATCTCTTTTGAATAAATAATTACGCTCCTCAATAGAACTTTGAATTTTTCTATGTCTTAAATACATGGCATAGCTCATAAAATATGATCCCATTAAAGAGATAGAAATAGTAAATGATATAAAGTGGTAATTAATTAAAGATGAGTTTATAGGATCTTTAACATTAGAAATTGAATATAAAAAAATTAAAATTAGAACTAAAAAAAAGAAATAAGATAAAAATTTAAAGCTTTTAGATATATTTATTTTTTGCTTAATAAATGCAGGTCCTACAACTGAGTTAAAAAGAGTACCGGGAAATGAGCCTAAAGAAAAGCATGCAAAAAAAATTCCAGCTAAAGACTTGCTAAATATAAAATAAATCATAATTCGCCATGCAAAACTGCTTATTATAATTGAAAATGAAGATATAAATGCAATAGTTTTAATATTTAGTTCAACAATTTTATAAATATCAAAATTTCTGAAATTAGTTAAGACTTTAAATATATTTTTAACCAAAAAGGCCAAAATAAAAAAGATATATCCTGGTATTATAATTTCTAACAAATCAATTCTAAGTAAAATCAAAGAAATACCGATAAGAATTATAGCAATTAAATTTGCATATGTAATAAATTTAAATATTGAGAATTTATTACGTATCTCATATTGAACTAAATTCATTTCATTAATCCATTGGACCATAATTAAAACTGAAATCATTTTAATCAATGTTATATTTTCAAAATTTATAATGTATGGCTGTAAAGTAAAAAAAAGTAATAAAGTTATTATAGAAAATATTAATCTATATAAAATTGTCATTTGAGCATAAACTTTGTTCTCTTCAGAGACAATAATGCTTCTCATATTACTTGAAAAAATTTGGGTAATCGTAATCCAAAAACTTGTTATTAATCCAATCTCTCCTGCAACTGAATATTGCCCAAGAAAAACTAACAATACTACAATAATCGAGGAGAACATTAGGTTAAACATGTAAGTTCCTGAGGTGAACAAAAAATCTACTTTACTAGTCTGATCAACAATTTTATTTTGATAATACTTTTCTCTACTAATTTGATTATTAATAATATCTACTTTTGTAAATTCGTTATATAAATTGATGTATTTTTCAAATATTTTTTTTAAAGAAATATTTTCTATAGTTTTTTTGAAACTGTCTAAGCCACTGTTAAGCCTCTTATCCAAAGTCCAAGTTGTGATATTTTTAATTTTTTCACTTATTTCTTTTTCATTTAAATTTGTTAAAAGTGATTTATTCTCTTTATCTATTGTTTCAATATCTTTATTAACTAGACTTGGTAATCCGTTTACAGAGGATTCCAAAATTGAAAGACTTAAAACTTCTGATTTTGATACTAATACGTTTAGCCATGCCCTCTTCATAATATTACTTTTTTCAAGATCAAAAACTGGTTTTTTAATTTCAATTTGTTTTGAATTTTTTATTTGATTTAAAATTTTATTATAATATTTTTCATCATCTCTTATGCCATATATCTCTAACTTCCAATCTTCTGATAATTTTGCTTTCAAAAATGAACTTATTAATAAATCTATATTTTTATGGGGATGTATTCTTCCAAAATAAACTATCAGTTTATCTTTTTTTTTTTCTAAGTTTTCGGTATATTTAAAAGGTATTGGGTTTGGAATGAGAGTTACCTTATGATTTGGAAAGTATTTTTCGATTGCATTTTTTTCTTGATTTGTAATTGAAATAAATTCGACATTAGTTTTCAAAATAATATTTAAGTAAATTAAAGATATTTTTTTTAATAAAAATTTAAAATAGCCAGCACTTTTTAATGCTGGATCTAATAACATACCATGAGGGTGCACTATACAATTTAGTTTTCTTTTTGAGCAGATTAAGAGTGATATTAGTTGAATTGGTGCCCATAAACCATGTATATGTATTACATCATTTTCAAGTATAACTTTTTTTAGTTTATTTTGTTTAAAAAAATATATCCATTTATCGTAATTAAGAACGTTTATATTCTTATTTCTAAATAAACCCTCTTCTAATTTTGAAGTTAGCACTGAATATAAATAATTTTTATCGATGTTTAAATTATTAGTAATAAATACGATTAAAGAGGAAATACTGAAATTTTTTTTTGTAAATTCGTTTGTTATATGTAAGACCTTCATAATGATAATAAATAATATATATAATTAATAATACAATGAATGTGTATAAATTCTATAACTCTGAAGGTTGGCAAAAAAAAGATAATAAATTCAAAGATGCTAATTTATTTGAAGATAACAGAACAAGTTCTCAGAATTATGTTTCAAAATGTAGAAAAAGAATTTTAAAATATATACCAAAAAAAGGGGAAAATATTCTCGATTTTGCATCTGGACCAATTCAATACAAAGAATATTTAGAATATTCAAAAAATTTTAAATACAGACACTGTGTAGATTTTTCTAAGAAAGCAATAGAAGAGGCAAAAAAAAAACTTGGTAAAAAGGGAAAATATTATTGTAAAGATTTTTTAAAATTAAAATTTAAAAAGAATACTTTTGATTGCATTTTAAGTATGCATACAATTTATCATATTAATAAAAATCAACAGAGGAAAGTTATTTTAAAGATGATTGATATTGTAAGAAAGAATAAACCAATTATTATTGTTTATAGTAATCCAGATACAATCATCAATAGAATAAAAAATATATTTAAAAGAAAAAAGCGCAAACAACAAATTTACTTTTACTGTTTTAAAAATGAATGGTGGTATCAATTTAGTAAAAAAGCTGATATAAAATTTTATCCATGGAGATCATTTTCTTCACAACATCAACAATTGTTATTTCCAAATAATTTTATCGGCAGTTTTTTTTTTAAAATTTTATTTTTTTTAGAAAATAAATTTAATAAATTTTTTGTAAAATATTTTCAGTACCAAATAATTATTATAAAAAAAAGATAATCAGTTAAATTTATAAATTAATATAAAATAACTTACTATTAAACACATCAATATAAGGAAAGTGTAACCGATAAATAAACTTAATAAATAAGGAAATATTATCAAACTTTGTATTATCAAATTTACTTTAATTAAACTAAATTTTTTAAGTAATAAATGGTGAATATGATTTCTATCTGGTGAAAATGGATTTTGTTTTTTCGATAATCTTGAAATAAATAATCTAATTAATTCTAATCCAGGGATTATCATTAAAAGTACAATATGATCGGAATATACTAGCTGATTTGAGTTATATAACTTAATAAACATTATTCCGATAATAAAAGACAAAAAAAGTGTTCCTCCATCACCTAAAAAAGATTTAGATCTATAGTTCAAGAAAATAAATACAATTAAGGAAATAATTAGAGTTAATAACAATAGATCATATGAGGAGAAAAAAAATATAACAACAGATAAAAAAAGTATGTAAGTTGAGGCTTGTAAATTTATTCCATCAAACATATTATAAGCATTCATAAATAGTAAGAAACATAACAGAGTCCAGAAGATACCAAATTTGTGTAAATTTATAGTTTGATACATGAATGAAAATCGCACTTCATAAATAATACTATTATCGAGAAAAACTATTATAGGTAATATAACTATAATTATAAAAAAAAATTTTTTTAAAGCAGATATACTTTTTTTATCGTCATAAATTCCAATTAAAAAAAAAAGAAAAGAAGAAGCAAAGAATATTGTAAGTTGTCTAAAATTTTCAAAAAAATAACTTTCAACTAATTCATTATTTTTATTTAGAGCAAAATATATAAAATAAATGCATACATTTAAAAATATTAATAGCCCTCCAGTTATTGGTGTAGCTGTTTTATGAAACTTTCTATTTGTATCGGGTTTATCATATATATTGATTAACAAGGCAATCTTACTATGAAAAAGAATGTAGAAAAAGTTAAATACTAAAATACTTATTATATATACTAACATTGCTTATATGTTTTATTATTGTCTTGCATAAGGATCAACTTTATTTGGATTAATACAATCCGGCATTCGTTTAGTACTAATTTCGTAAATATAAATATCATATTTTTTGTTTGATTTACTAATGGGGTTCCTTACCGCGTTAAAATCTATATTTTTTTCCTTTTTGATAAGTTTTACTGTGCAGTTTATATATTTTTTATAAATACTACCTCGTTCAGAAAAAATTAAATATTTTGGATTTATCGATTTAATTTCTTCAACATAATCTTTTGCATTTTTATTATTCATATTAACGAAATATAAATGCTCCATCGATATAGGATAATTATTACTTAATGATATTGATCTATTAAAAGTAATCACTGGCTCACTTTTTTTAACTAATTGCTTATTAACCCATTGATAGAACTTATAGCCTACAGCGTTTCTTTCTAGTACTCTCTCTCTTAAATTTTCATTTATAACTCCAGGAGTTAAATTTATAACACCATAATAGATTGCGAGAATAATTATCACAGACTGAAATCTTATTAATTGAATATAGTATTTGTTAAATTTAATTTTTCTCTTAAACAAACATAAAAATATTAATATCCATAAAAATGGTTCAACAAAAAATCTGGAGGTAAACTGACCAAAAAAATAACTTATTAAGATAAATAAAATTATTAATGTAAACAGGTAATATTTTTTTTTTGTTTGAACAAAAAAAGCATAAAATATTATCAATGTGCCAATTCCAAGCGAATGAGTTAAATTGGATAAACTAGTTGGTAGTACAAACCATAAAATATTTGCCTCAGTAAGACCTGTTAAATATTTTTTAAAAAAATATAGTCCATATAAACTTGTTTCAAATGGACTATATAATAATTCGAAAAAATTACCCCCAAAAGTATTATATTTCCAAATAATAGGTAAAAAAATTATTACAAAATATAAAGGAATTAATAATTTCGCTGTTTGTATTATTTTTTTAAATTTAAAATTTAGCAGAATAAAAGTCCCTAATAATAATAACGTACTTAAAAAAAATGAAAACTTAATTTGAGTTGAAAGAAATAATAAGCAGAATAGAAATAAAATTTTTTTTATATCGTATTCAGAAAATATTCTTTTATCAAATCTATTTTGTATAATAAAAGTAAATACAAAAGCAATCGTGCATATGCTAAAAAGTTGTGGCTTTAAAGATGATATAAAAAAAATTAAAACTGGAGATGATAAAAATGCTAAATAATATATTGGATCTACTTTATATTTTTTGAAAATTCCTATGACAGTTAAGAGTCCAGAAAGTTGAATTATAGAGCCAAATTGCTCAGAGCCAACAGCTAATCCCATTGAAATCAAAATTTCACCTGCTCCTGACAATCTTGATGAATGAAAATTTGTTATGTCAGTTGGAAAACTTCCATTTTCCAATAGAAATTTAGCACTAAATAAATGATAATCTAGTGAATCTGCATTAGTAACCGGTGCAAAACTTAATAAAGTCAATCCCGATAATATAAAAAAAATTAAAATATAATCTATTTTTTGAAAATTTATCTTAAGTGAAATTATTTTTTTTTTAATTTTTATGACTTTTAATTTTATGATGATTTGGATTATTCCATATAAAAATATTATAAAAGTAACTGCATGAATTAAATAATTACTTTTAGAAAAAAATAAACATATTGGATATAAAAATAATAAAATAAAATTTACAGATATAAGTATATTTTGATAATTCGGCATAGAAACTTCATCAATAATTTTATTTAATTTGAATTTTTTTTGAATAAATTCACCAAGATAATAAAATCCAACTAATAGTATAATTCCATTAATTAAACTTAGAATTGGTACATGTAAATATGAATGATAAATAGGTTCCATTTTTTTTATTGTCTTAAAATAAGATAATTTTCAAGAGCTAAACAATCCATTTTTGTTCTTAAAAAACAATCTAGTGCTTCGCCGGGTGTGTTTACGATTGGTTCATTTTCATTAAAAGAAGTATTCAAAATTATTGGAATGTTGGTTAATGAATTAAAACTTTGTATCAAATTATAATAATCTAAGTTCATTTCTTTAGAAACTGTTTGAAGTCTACCTGTGCCATCTACATGTGTCACAGCTGGAATTTTATTTCTCATTTCTTTTTTAATTAATAATACCTGAGACATAAAAGGTACATCTTCATCTACCTCAAACCAATCCTTTACTTTTTCACTAATTATAGATGGAGCAAACGGTCTAAATGTTTCTCTTTTCTTAATTTTGTTATTTAATAATTCTTTTATATTTGGATTTCTTGGATCAGCTAAAATAGATCTGTTACCTAAGGCTCTTGGCCCCCATTCCATTCTACCTCTAAAAAATCCTACAACTTTTTGATTGGTTAACAAATCCGCTACAAAACTAAATAAGTCAGAATTAGCATCAAATTTATAAATTTTGCTCCCAGTCTTTTCTATAATATCATTTTTACTATCTAATAAAGATTTAATTTCTTCATTTGTATAACTTGGCCCTAAATATGGGTTATCATTTAAGTCTTTGACTTCTTGAAAATATTTTTTAAGTATAATACTTGCAGAACCAATTGCACCACCAGAGTCACCTGGAGATGGTGGTATATAAATCTTTTCATAATTTGTTTTATGCTTAATTTTACCATTTGCGACCGAATTCATTCCACAACCACCAGATATGCATAAATTTTTAATTTCCTTATATTCATATATTGAATTAGCTAAATAAATCAGCATATCCTCGTATACTCTTTGCGTAGAAGCTGCTATATCCATATGATCTTGGCTAATTCTTTCTTTTAATTCTCTTGGTCTACCTATTAATTTACTTAGTTCTTCACTATAAACTTTTCCAATTTTCGGCTCACCATCTAACCAAGACATTTCAACATTTCCTTTGTGGTGGTTGAAATATTTTAAATTTAATTCAAATAAATTTTGTTTTTTTTTTATTATTAAATCACTTATCTCTTCATATTTTGTAACTTTACCGTATGGCGCTAAACCCATTACTTTATACTCATCACCATAATTCATGAATCCAAGAAATTGCGTCATAGCAGTATAAAAAAGGCCTAGTGAATGTGGAAATAATACTTCCTTTACTTTATTAATTTGTTCTCCATCATAGAAACCGATTACTGTGCTCGCAAAATCTCCAAAACCGTCAACAGATATAAAATTTGTTTCGTCAAATTTTGAAAAAAAAACAGAACTTGCTATATGGGAAGTATGGTGATCAATATAATGAATTTTCCCATTAAATCGCTCATTAAACTGGGTATCAAGTTCATTTTTAATCGAATTTATTTTTTTTAAATTTGAAATTCTGTCTCTTAAAAAATTAAGCTTAAGTAATTTTTTTGATGCAAATATTAATTTTTGAAATATTTTTTGTTTAGGATTACGATTTATACAAATATGATCAACATCAGATAGTGTTTTATTCGAATATTTTAGGCAATATTTAATAGAGTTAATTGGAAAACCTGCTGCGTGCTTAACTCTTGTAAATCTTTCTTCCTCAACTGCTGCTATAAGTTTTTGATCTATAAAAATGCAAGCAGAAGCATCCCCATGATAAGCATTGATTCCTAATATAATCATATCACTAAATAATCATGTTTTTATATTTTAATTTTAAAATAAAAATTTCTATCTTTTCAGGTAATATTAATTTTATTAAACTTGTTATTAGATAATAAATTATGTGAAAATATAACATTAAGAAACCGCTATTGTATTTTTTTAAAATATTTATATTTTCACTCAAAACATTTAATCGATTCAAATCAGATGATCCTTTTGATCTTACTTTTGAGAGTACTTTGTTTATTTTTTTAAATTTCTTTTCCTTTAAATAGCTATCATAGAAAAAATCGAAATCACTAGAAAATTTATAATATATATTAAATTTTCTTTTTTTTAGAATGTTTAATTTCACAACAGTAGATTGATGACAGAAAGGCATGACTACTGTATTATTATAAAATTTGCTGGATCTTTTCAAAAAATTAAAATTTTTTGTTCTAATTATTGTATCACCATATACAATATCGTAACTCCAATTAAGTCTTGAATTAATTAAATTTATTGTATTTTTGCTAACAAAAATATCTCCTGAATTCATAAAGATTACCCATTTACCTGATGCTTTTTTTAATCCTTTGTTCATAGCATCATATATTCCTTTATCCTTCTCAATTATAATTTTAGAAATCTTTTTTTTATTTTTTAGAATTTCATCTCTAGTTCCATCAGTACTAAATCCATCAACTACTATAATTTCGTAATTTTTGTAGGTTTGTCTAATTATAGAATTCAAAGTTTCAAGAAAATGATTTTTAGTATTTAGTGACACTATGATTATAGAATATTTTTTTTTCATTCTATATTTTTTTATAAATTGATAATGTTTCTTCTGCACATTTTTTCCATGAAAATTTTTTTGATCTTTCAAATCCATAATTTACTTTTTCTTTTATAAAATTTTCTGAATTTAAAAAGTTCTCTAATTTATTTTTTATATCATCAATTTCGTTGGGATTAAAATATTGTAAACCATCTCCACCTACCTCTCTAAGTGCACCTCCATTACTTGATATTACTGGACAGCCTAGTGTCATAGCCTCTAAAATTGGTATACCAAAACCTTCGTACATTGATGGATAGATTAATGCCAAAACATTTGAATACATATATGATAAGCTGAAATCTAAATCATTAAAGAATAAAATATTTTTAAAATTAATATTATTTTTATTTATTACTTTATAATCATAATTATTAGGCTTTTCACCTCCATAAAAAATTATTCTAAAATTATTTTTTAAATAATTTGATTTTGAATAAGCAGATAAAAATCTTTCAAAATTTTTGTATCCATACCTGCTTCCAACAAATAGTAAACAATCGCTAAATTTTTTATAATTTGACTTTTCTAATTTATAATTCTCAAAAGTTGAAGATAAATGTGTAACTTCAATTTTATGAGTTTCAACATCAAAATATTTGATTAAATCTTCTTTTGTTTTATTAGAAATACATATTATTTTATTTGCTCTTTTAAATGTATCTTTCTTAATTTCATATACATATTTGAAATTTGGAGAATAATTTGGGTATATTTCATTAATCATATCATAGGCTGTACATACTGTTTTTAAATTTGAGTAATATTTTTTTTTTGAATAATAAGTTTCATGAACAATATTTGGTTGAAATTGTTTTATAAATAATCTGGCATTAAAATGATTAAAGTTTTCAGTTATAAAATTAAGTTTATGAGGTAGAAAAGTAAAAAAGTTGCCAACTAAACAACTATTAGGTATTTTTTTTAAATATTCATTTTTATGAACTTGGCTTGTAATTTTTAAGTCTATCTCTCTTTTTATAAATTCCTTGCTTAATTGATAAAAGTAGTTTGAAATTCCACCGTACCTTTGTTGATAGAAAATTTTATAATCAAATAGGATTTTCATTTTATTTAATTGAAGACATCTTATATTAGTTTTAAAAAATTTTATAAATTGATATTATTTATATTTAATTAATGTACAAACTATTCATTATAATTGACCTATCAGATAATCAAAATATTGAATATTACAAAAATACAATTGATGATTTTGCAAAAGAATTGAACAACATAAATTTAGTTGATGTAAGTTATATTCTAAATAAAAAATCAAATAATATCAAAATTACTAATAAATCAGATTTAAAAATTATTCAGCCTAAAAACTACAAAGAATTTAGACAAATACTTAAAATAAAAAATCGAATGTACATGTATGGAATAAATACAGGAAGAAAATATTTTTTTATAAATTTTTTTCTTGCAAAAGAAAATATTAAAAAATTTGTTATAAGTAATCTTGGATATAATCCTGAGAATTTTAATTATTTTAAGAAAAATTTTATCGATAAATCCAAAATATTTCTTTTCATCAGACTTAAATATTATTTTACTAGATTATTGATTATTTTAAATATTTTACCAAAAATAGACTATTTTTTTGAATCAAGTGATTTTATTTACAAATCAATCTCTAAAGGATTAAGTAATAAAATTAAAAAAAAATTTCCTTTATTTAATTTTTCTTATTACCAAGATGTGGTAAAAATAAACAGTCGTCATTTTGATAATATATACTACTCCAGATACAATAATGCTGAGAATTACATAGTATTTATTGACGGTATGTTATTCGATCATAAAGATAGAATTATGAGAGAAGGTGTTCCAAGTAATGAAGACAGAGAAATTTACTACAACAATCTTTATAAAGTATTGAAAGAGTATGAAAAAATTTTTAAAAGAAAAATTGTTGTATGCTTGCATCCAAAAAATAATTTTTCAATTAGACGAGGTGATTTTAAAGATTTGAAATGTGTGAAATATGAAACAGAAAAATATATTAGTGAGAGTTTTTTAATTTTTTTTCATGAAGGTAGCTCAATTATTCAAGCAATAGTTCAAAACAAAAATATTATTAATTTACATGGCCAGATGTTAGGTGATTATATTAACAAAAGATGTGAAATGTACTCACAACTATTAAAATTATATCGAATAGATCTAAGTAAAATTAATATAGAAAAAGAACAAATCATAATGAAAGAAATATCAAATGCAAAAAAAAATTATGAAAAATATGTAAAGGAAAATATTGTAAATGACCGGAGTTTATCTGGAATATTACAAGTCATAAAATACTTAAAATTACATTAAAAATTGTACTTTACTGTTCAATAAATGAACTATATACAATATTGATTATGAAAAATAATGAAGATCACTTTAATGTTTTGAGAAAAATTGTTCAAAAACCAGATTCATCTCAAAGAGAACTTGCATCAGAGTTAGGTTTTAGTCTTGGAAAACTTAATTACTGTTTAAAAGAACTAAAAAAAAAAGGTTTTATAAAAATTGAAAATTTCAAAAAAAGCAAAAAAAAACTTAATTATCTTTACATGTTAACTCCATCTGGTTTTACCATGAAAAAAAATCTGACTTTAAATTTCATGAAAATCAAAATGAAAGAATACGACGAATTAAAAAAAGAGATAATCGTAAGTAAAAATTAGCATGAGTAATATTGGGCATAATAATCCACCCCTAGATCCTAAGGAAACTATTCAAAATAATATAAATAGGAAAAAACCTATACTAGATAGAGAACCACAAATTTTTAAAGGAGTGCCTATACCAAGCTGGATAGAATTGAGTTTGATAGATGTGTGCAATAGATCTTGTAGTTTTTGCCCAAAATCAGATGAGTCGGTTGCACCAAACACTTATCAAAAAATGACATTAAAACTTATAGATAAGCTAGTTAATGATTTAAAAAAAATTAACTTTGAAGGTGCTTTTTGTTTATGTGGATATGGAGAACCAATGCTTCATAAAAATTATATCGAAATCACTAATAAACTTGGAGAATTGGGAGGTGTTGAAATAATTACTAATGGAGATTTAGTCAACGAAAAATCTTTAATTCAAATTTATCAGTCAAAAGCTACAAGGTTATTAATCAGTCTATATGATGGTCCAGAGCAAGTAGAAAAATTTAAAAAATTAATAAAACAATTAAATATACCTGAAGGTTTTGTCATACTTAGAGACAGATGGTACAGTGACAAAGTTGATTATGGTGTAAAATTAACTAACAGAGTTGGAACTATATCTGTAGGAAATCAGCCAAATACCGAAAATTATTCAAAAAAGAAATGTTATTATACTGCATATCAAATGTTAATTGATTGGAATGGAGATGTATTTTTATGTCCTCAAGATTGGCAAAGAAGACAAACAATGGGAAATATAATGCAAGATGAAATTTTTAATATATGGAAAGGACCGATATTATCAAAATATCGAAGAAAATTATTAAGTGGAGATAGAAGTTTAAATCCATGTAACCAGTGTAATGCTGATGGACTAGTTTATGGAGAGCGTCACTATAATGCTTGGGAAAATAATAATGGTCGTAAATAAATTAAGAAATAAAATGCATCAATATACGATTTTTAAAGGTAAATTAATTGGTAATTTTGAAGGTCTCTATAAAAATTTTAAAGACCCTTTTTTGCAATCTAAAAAAGAGAAATTTGAAACCTCAAAGAAAGCTATAATCAATTACTGCCAACTAATACAAAGCACTAAAAAAAATAAACTTAAAACCTTAGAGATTGGTTGCGGATTTGGAAAATTAAGTAATGATTTAAAAAAACTTAAGTTTAGGGCTTTTGGAACAGACATAAGTAATACTGCAATAATTAAAGCAAAAAAGAGGGGCTCTGCAAAATTTTATGTATCAGATTTTCTTAATTATGAATTATATAAAAAAATTAATCCTGATATAATTATTTTAGCTGAAATATCTTGGTATGTTTTACCAGAATTAAAAAGTTTTTTAAAATTTATAAAAAAAAATTTTAAAAATAAATACTTAATTCATACACTTGCGATTTACTACCCAGGCAAACAGAAATATGGAAAAAAATATTTCACTAACCTAAAAGGAATATTAAAATACTTTAATATGGAGTATATTGAGTATGGTGAAAAATGGTCTAAAGAGGAAGGACGCACTTTTTTTTTAGCTAAGATATAAAAAATTGAAAAATAATTTAGTAATAACTAGAGCAAAAAATCAATTCCTCTATGATGGAAAAAGGAAGATACTAGATTTCTCACTGTCAAGTGGAGCACTTATATTAGGTCACACAAATAGTATATTTTTAAATTCTCTTAAAAGACAAATAAATAAAGGATCTAATTACTCAAATACAAATATAAATGAAGTTAAGTTTACGAAATCACTTAAAGAGACATTCCATGAATTTAATAATTTTATTTTTTCTAACTCAGGATCTGAAGCAAATATGAGGGCACTTAGAATAGCAAGATCAATTACAGGTAAAGAAAAATTTGGTATGGTCAATGGTAGTTGGCATGGCGCGATAGATAATATGATGTTTGATTTTAAAAATACAAAGTATTTAGATATTAATAAAATCAGAAGCTTATCTTCTGGGATAAATTACGCAAAGAAGAATGTAATTTTACTTCCTTACAATAATATAGAGAAAAGTAAGGAAATTTTAGATAAAAATTATAGAAAAATTTCTGTAATTGCTATTGAACCAATACAATGTGGGGTACCAAATAAAATTACAAAAGACTATCTAATATTTTTAAATAATTATTGTAAAAAAAAGAAAATATTACTTTGGTTTGATGAAGTTATTACAGGAATAAGAGTTAAAAAATTTGCAATTTATAAACAATTAAAACTTAAACCAGATATGGTAACATTTGCAAAATGTTTTGGTGGAGGTATGCCAATAGGAATAACACTTTTTAACTCTAAAATTTTAAAAAACAAAAAAAAAAAAATTTTTTTTGGTGGAACATTTTCAGGCAACCCTATCTCAACAAAAGTAGGATTAGATACATTTAATTACATAAAAAAATACAAAAAAAGAATTGATAAGCACATAAATGATTTATCTAATATGCTTGTAAATGAAATTAATTCATTCTGTAATATTCATAATAAAGAGTTCAAGTTGCAATCATATGAAACAATAGTTAGACCAATTTTTACATCAAAAAATATAAATAATAAGTTTTTTAGAGAAAAATTTGACCCTTATTTTAAAAATTCTTTGAATTTGAAAAATTATTTAATAAAAAAAAATATATTTATTTCAAGTAACTGTGCTTTTTTTATAAGTTATTGTCACAATGTAAATGATATAAATAATTTAATTAATGAACTTAAGAAGTTTATTTTGAAAAATTGTAATTAACGAACAGAACCTCAATAGTAGAATAAGGTAAATGCGAATATCTTGGTAAATTATAGCATTTGTAACCTTTGTTTTTTAAAATACTAATTATTTTTTTTACGTCTTCAGACCATAAATTAAAATCTTCTTCCGAAATATTATCATGCTCAGAATATTCAAATTCAGCAACAATTTGATCTGGAAATATATTCTCTTTTAAAAAATCTTTCATTACCTCTATACATGCACCTTCAATATCTAGCTTAATAACATCAACATTTTCATGATTATTTTTTCTCATTAATGTTGAAAGTTTATTACAATCTAGCAACATATAATTATTCGTCTCAAACAAATTTGTAATAGATCCTCCAGTATTTTTAAGGTCATTTTCATTTTGATTATAAAATTTTATTTTGCCATCTGATATCCATATCCCACAAGGCTCAAAGAAGATATTTTCTTTATCATACTCTTCTCTTTTCATAAAATTAACAGCTAAAGTTGTTGGATCGAAACAATATACTTTACAACCATATAATTTTGAGATTGTTTTTTCAAAACTTAGATTTTCTCCTATTCCAAAAGAATAAATAACAGTTTCTTTACTTAAAAAACTTTTTTTTAAAAGATAATTGCCTATATTTACAATATCAATATCATCTAATTGATCTAAATTTTCTTTTGTAAATTTTTTTATTAATTTTCTTTTTTTTATAAAGTAATGTTTTAATGGGAATTCTCCTGTGTACTTATGATTCAAAGTTTTATTCAAAAAATTAAAAATAGATTTAATAACACCAAATAATCCTTTATCTTTATATTTTAAAATAATTCTATTTGACCAATATGAATTAAAAAAAGACATTTATAATATTTTGATTAAGGTTTTTTTTGCTCTATCAAAAGCTAGATATTTAAATTCATTTTTTTGATAAGTTTCTGTTAAAGCTTTATACTCCCCGTTTTTCCACCAAAAAGGGTAGTTTACTAGTTCATCAAAGAGTATTAGCGAGTCTTTATTCATATATTTTTTTGTAACTTCTAAAATTTTTTTTGCTGTACTATAAATATTTACATCTACATGTATAAAATCAATTTTTTTAATATTATTTTTTTTAATAAAATCCTCCAAAGTATCTTCAATATATCCTTTAATTATTTTTACATTTTTATCTAAGTTTTTTGGAATTACTCCATTTTGATTAGATGAACCAATCATATTATCTGTTCCTGGCCAAATGTCGGGGTTTCCATAAAATGTATCAAATCCAATAATATTTATATTATTTTTCATGAATTTTTTTGAAAAGAATCTTATTGACTCACCTCCTCCAACACCAAACTCCATACATACTTTATTATTATCATCCTCATCAAGCTTCTCGACCTCTTTAATTGTAAAATCCCAAAGATCATGTTTACTCTCAAAAAATAGGGATCCTGAAATTTGATCTCCTAATATTTCTAAAGTTTTTTGGTGAGCATCCTTTTGTAAAAAACTTACAAAATTCATCCTATCATATTTAATTGCGGTGATGATTGTATTAACAAAAATTAATTTTATCCTATAAAAAAGCCTGTAAATTATTTTCATAATTATATCTATAAATACCTTTTTTTTTAAAAAACTACATCAAATAATGTATCTTATTAAAGATATTTATTTTAAATATTAAATAATTTCTCGATTGTTATTTTATTTTTACTCTCGTTATTTAGATCAATTATTTCACATTTTTTTATTTCGTGGAGTTGTTCATTTCTATCTAAAAATGTTAGTTTTTTTTTTTTATTTCTGCTTTCCATAAATTTATGATCTACGTAAACATTTAAATTATTATCATTTGGTTTAATTTCCTTAAAAATTTCATAGTATTCATTAGACACAAAAAATGCGTTATTTTTAAATTTGTTAGTACCTAAAAAAATAAATTTTTTATATT
Organism: uncultured Pelagibacteraceae bacterium; assembly: GCA_902543485.1. Taxonomy (GTDB): domain Bacteria; phylum Pseudomonadota; class Alphaproteobacteria; order Pelagibacterales; family Pelagibacteraceae; genus Pelagibacter. The sequence goes on from CACBYP010000003.1 coordinate 146,863, forward strand.
CCATCAAATCTATAAGAGCTTTGATTGATGTACCCCAACAAAGGTTAGAATAATGATAATTTGTTCTATTAAAATTATTTTTATTTGGAACTGTAATTTTATGAATATGACCAAATAAAGGATTATATTCAGCCACGCAAATTTTAGAAAATTTTTCAGGAAGTTTTTCAAGGACCCAATAATCAATACCGTCGATATCTATACTAAAAATGTCTATATTTTTGTCAAAACCTTTTTTGTTTAATAAATCATTTATATTTTCACTGTTAACATTGGCTTCTAAAGTTTTTAATCTTCCTTTCCATAAATCCAAGTTTTTTGATAATTTTTTTTGATCAATTTTTTGATCAATTATTAGCCCTTCTGCATTTCTGATCTCATAAATGAGCCTTGTATTACTCTCTATATAATCCTCTACACCGATTTCGACAAACCTAGGCTCAGATATTTTTGTTTTTTCAAGTATAAAATCTAGTATGCCATCTTCTCCATTCTGTGAAAAGATTTTTTCTTCTGCCTCATTAATAGATTTATATTTAGAATAATTTTTTCTTTTATTCAGAATAATATTTTTTCCATACAAGGACTTAATTTCAATATCTTTTTTTGAAATTTCAGAATTAAATAACTTATTTAAAATTTTTAGAAACATTTAATTATTTTACAAATTTTTTTTTGTTTAAATCATAAATCTTATTACACATTTTCAAAGATTGGCCTTTATGCGCTATATTTATAATTGTCATATCTTTAAAATTAGAAAAAACTTTATTAATTATTTTATTTTCAGTTTTAATATCCATTGCACTAAATGCTTCGTCTAAAATTAATAATTTTGGATTATTATATAGTGCTCTTGCAAGCCCTATTCTTTGTATTTGTCCACCTGATAAATTTATTGCATTCTCCCCAATTATTGAGTTCAATTTACCTTTTTTTGATCTTACGAATTTTTCAATTTCTACTATTTTTAAAATCTTGTAAATTTTATCGGAGTCTGAATTGTTATTAAAAGAAATATTGTATTTTATAGTATCATTGAACATAAAACTGTCCTGAGATACATACCCCAGATCTTTACCCCAAAAGTAGTCTTTAGAATTCAATTCTTTATTATCTAACAATATCTTGCCTTTGTATGACTCGACTAATCCTGAAATAATATCAACTAAAGTACTTTTTCCAGTTCCAGTAGCCCCAATAATTCCGATTTTATCACCTTTATGAATTTTTAGATTTAAATTATTTAGTATTTTTTTATTATATACGTAAGAAAAACTTAAATTTTTTATTTCAATTTTGGTTTTGAAATTTAGGGAATTTATATGTTTTTTTTGAATTTTTTTTCTTATTTTTTTTAAATCTAATGCTATGGTTTGCATAGCAACGTAGTTGAATCTTATATTTTGTTGAGAGGTAACAATTTTATTTATTGATGGAATTAATCGAATAGCGGCTATACCAAACAATCCTAATGTTGATATAATTTTTGAAAAATCATAATCACTTTTTACGAAAACGAACATGGTAGCTGCAAGAAAAAAAACCAAAATTACCTCTATGCCAAGTCTGGGGAAAGTTTGAAAAGTAAAAAAATTACTCATAACATTAGCATTTTTATCAAATAGGTTGTTAAAATAATTTAAAAAAATATTCTCAATTTTATTAAGTTTTATTTCTCTTATTCCTTTTAAAGCTTCATTCGATGTTTTGATAATTTTTTGATCAATTTCAGAGCGAGAGTCACCAAGATTTTTTATAATTTTTTTTGAAAAGTTTATATATAAAATTCCAAAGACGCTAAATATTACAATTATTGACAAAGATCCAAAACCGATTTGAGATATCAATATTAAACATATTCCAATTATCACAAGTATCTCACTCATAAGATAAATTATAGGAAGCAATACACCCGCAATAAATCTATTTGTATCTATCATAACGTTTCTTAAAATTTGAGAACTAAGCATTTGAAAATATTTTTCATATGACATTAATACATAATTTGCGATCAATTTTTTTGAAATACTTGATTGTAATTTCATTGAATATTTAAATTGTTGGTAATTAAACAACAAAGATAGAAAAAATTTGATTAAGAAAATCAAACACAAAGCTGATAATGTAAAATATATTTTTTGTAAATGCGAGAAATCTTGCATAAAAGGTAAATAGTTCGAATAATTAGAGTAAAAGTTTTCATCCTCTAAAATAGAAATAACTGGAATAATCAATCCGATTGAAATAACTTCAAGTGACATAACTGCTATTAAAAAAAAAGTTAATATAATAAATCTGCTGATGCCAAATTTGTTGATTATGAAATAAAAGTCAGAAAAAAAATTTTTTATTTTATATTTCGGTTTCATTGTCAAATTTAAATTTATTTGAATCTATAAATTTACTTATTTTATCTTTCAGATTTTTATCTACTTTAGGATTAAATAAATTTAACCATCTATCGTAAGCTTTGAAAGAATGATCGTCAATTTGTTCAATATCTCTATTTTTTGACAACTCATCAGGATATAAATAGAAATTATTAAGGTACCTCATATAAAAATATTCGTACAATTGATCTTTATTAAAATTAATTTTTAAGTTCTTATAATTAATAATTGAATCTTTGTATTCTATCAAATTTGATGGATTGTGATTAAAATCAAAACTTATATGAGGGTTATTTAAAGAAGCATTTATCACTGGAATTTTATAATATGCATATTCGAAGCCAATTGTTCCAAACCCTGTTAAAACTAAATTTATACCTTCTGAAATTAATTGTTTATGAGATATATTGCTGTGAACCAAATTAAATTTTTTATATTTGTTAGTAAAATAATTTATTGTATCTAAATTATCTTTGTGATCCAATGGATGAAACTTAATATACCATTCGTAATCTAATTTAAGCGAGAGTTTACCTAAATATTCAATCCAATCGTAAAAATCATCAAATAAAAGTCTTCCCCAAACATTTGGGGCATCACTAAAATGATGGGCTGCTATAAGACAATTTGTTTTGGATTTATTTTTTATAACTTTTCCTTTAAAATCAACATCACCAAACAATTTAGTATCTGGAAGATTACTAACTTTATTTTCAATTGTTTTTTTTCCAGAAAATTTCATATCCACTAAAAATTTAGCCTTTTCTCTTCTTTTTTTTTTTTCTTCATCTGAATATAAATTAAATTGTTCTTTGTATTTCTGCATTTCAAATGTATTGACATTTTTTTTGTCTATTTTAAGTAATCTTGTTTCTGCGCCCACGTAAGTTGGTACATTCATAAATGAAGCAATCCTTGATAGTATTCCATACTCATAAGAAACATCATGGATTATAACTGCTTTTACAGAATTATTTTCAAAATATTTTTTCCAAAAAAAGAATAATTTATAAAAATTAAAAAAATGATTTAATAATTTTTTATTTTTTATGTCGATAGTTGGTAGCATGTATTCTCTTAGATAAGAGTCATAAATTAAGTCACCAACAACTATTCCTGAAATTTCAATATCTAATATATCACTTTTCTTGTTTAATTTTATAAAGTTGTCTTCAATTTCATTATTTTCAATTTTAATATTTTTTAATGGATAAAAAAAATCAATTACGTTGAACGATCTGTAGATTTTAAAATAGTCTAGATTGAGTAATTTTTTAATTTTAAAAATATATAAGTAAATATAATTTTTAAAAAATTTTGGGTTAAATCCTAAAATTTTAGCATTATGTTTGGCAGCTAAAATATTCGATAGATAACTATTGAGCAAATGTAATTCTCTTAATTTGTGTATTTCGACTAAAATAATATTCTGTGAAGCATAATCTGTTTTTTCAAAGTTTTGAATATTATGTTGAACAATTTTTTTTGTAGTACGAAATTTCTTTAAGATAGAAACTAATTTATTCTTTAATTTCATTTTTTTTAAATCTATTACTTGCTTATTATGATAAAATAGTGTGGCTGTAAAATGCAACCACTTATTTGCTCGTTTCCTAAAATTTTAGTAGCTAGTGGTCTTCTTTCATTTTTTTGGCTTTTAATAATTTTTTTTTTATTAAAAAAATTATCTTTTATTATTTTTATTTTACATTTTGGTTCAATTTTTTTTATATTCTGAGAGATGTAGTCAAATGACAAAATGTTAAAGTAGGAGAAAGCTCTAGCATTCCCTTTTTTGTCAAATTCTCTTTCTGCAGGGATATCTGTATCTTTCCACCAATTCTTATTATAAACAAGTTGAATTTTATAAGAAACATCAAAAAGAACTGTTCTGATAATAATTTTTTTTTTTGAAACTCGAATTAATTCTTTCAAGGGTTTTATAACATCATTTAAATGAATAAAAACATTACTGCAGAACGAAATATCAAATTCATTTTTTTTAAAAGGTAATTTGTATATGTTTCCATTTACAAATTGAGCATTTTTGTCATTTTTCCAAGCTAATCTCGCTTTTTTTAAAAATATTTCATAAGGGTCTGTACCAGTATAATAAAAATTTTTTTTAATCCTTTTTTTTAAAGATCTATAAAAATGGCCTGTAGCGCATCCAACATCCAAAATTTTGTTTTCTTCTTTTATCATTGGTTTTAATATCATAGAAATTGCTTTGGAGACTTCCATTTCTGGTGCCTTGCCTATGGATCTTGCATAGTAGACTTTTGCATTGTTATTATTATTTTTATATTCATTTAGACAAAGACCATGTTTGTCTATCCTGGCTTTTTTTGAATTGTTTTTCATATTGTATTTATTAAGCTCCATTTATTATCCAAATTTACCTTCCAAATCTCTTGATTCCTATGCTTATCTACTATACTTGTAAATTGATCTTCACTCAGATTAAGATATTTTAATACTTCATTAAAATTTTTAGTCGGAAATTCACTATCATATTTCCTTGCTAGTTTGATTGCCTCATCTCTATTCATTTGGTTATTTTGTATCATCCTACAGGAGTCTCTTGTCGCTCTACCAAAACCAAATTTAATATATTGCATATAATAATATAAACAATCTATCTTATCATCTAAGCTATCAAAATTTGTGAATGTTCCTTGGGTTCTTTGATTCTCTTCTAATTTAAAGGTTGGTAACATTTTGCTGACATAGTGGAAATTGTCTAACATGCTCCATTTAAAAAAGTAACTAAAGTAATATGAGTTTAAATTAATTTCGGCTAATTCCTTCTCCTCCGGATATATATATGGTGCTAAATCTTTTTCTGTAATTTCATTTGACACCCAATTTACTGGAAAATCGCCTACCTGGTGTTCTATTACTTCTCTTAAATTTCTTTTTTTTTCACTGTTTTGGTCTAGTACTAGGCCTCCATATTCACTTTCACCGTGTTCTGCATAAAATACAAATGGAATTTTATATTTCAGAGCTATTTGAACTGGTCCTGCATTAACACCAGCATCCCAAGCAACCTTGGGATTACCCCTTTCAATAAAGAATCTTTTAGAAAGTTTTTTTGCAATATACTGATTTGGATTAATGAAAATGGCATCAAATCCTTTTTTAATTAGTTCATTTCTATTAAAAGATCCAATATCATTAACCATCAAAGGAGAAAAGGTTACAAGAAGAGGATTTAAATCGAAATTAAATTTTAATTTTAGAGCAATTGATGTTGAGTCTTTTCCCCCAGACCAAGGAACAATACAATCATACAAATTTTTGTTTTGTTTTGAATAGTTTTTAATATTCCTAACTAAATTTAAAAACTCATTCTCTCTTTCTTTCCAATTGATTTTTTCTTTTTTTTTACTATGCATACAAGCATTACAAACGCCATTTTCAGAAAATTCTATTCTTGGTCTTGTATTTGGCATTATACACTCTTTGCAAAAATTGATCATTATTGATTATCTTCTGATATTAATTTTTTTGTCTATTAAAAATTTTTTAGCCGATACTATACTCTCTTCTGTAAAATGAAAAATATTTTGAGTACATGCTCCTGATATATTACTCTCTGATAGTAATTCAAAAATATGCTGCCAATTACCGGCACCACCCAATGCTAAAATTGGACAGTTTATTGTCTTAGTAAACATTTCAATAAGTTTTAAATCATAACCTAGTAAACTGCCATCATTATCAATGTTATTAATAAGTATTTCACCAATACCAAGGTCTAGAGCTTTTTTAGAGTAATTAATTGGATCTATCTTTGTATCCAATGTCCCACTACTCCTCATTACTGTATATTTATTAGTTTGAGTATCTAATTTTTTACAATCAATTGATTGTATTATGGATTGACTGCCAAACTTTGCTGCAATTTGATTAATTAAATTATCAATAAAGATAGAATTTGTTCCTAAAAGAACTTTATCAGCACCATTTTTAAAAAAAGTATCAGCATCTTTTAAGCTCTTTATACCACCTCCAACGGTTATTGGGACATAACAATTTGTGGAGAAATATTTTATTGTATCACAAAAATTTTTAGAAATTTTTTTTTTTGAAATATCAATTAATACAAGTTCGTCAATGCTCCATAAATCTATAAAGTTTTTCGTATACCTATAATCTGGTTTAAATTTTTTTGTTCTAAAAAGAACACCATCAAAAAATGTTAAGGTAATAATTATTCTTTTTTTCAACATTCAACATCTTTCATAAAAATTTTTTAATATTTTTAGACCGTTAGATTGACTTTTTTCAGGGTGAAATTGAACTCCATATATATTTTCTTTATTTATAGATGAAACAAAATCAATTTCGTAGTGAGTAGTTGTTGAAATAATTCCATTTTCACAATTTTGAACTAAAAATGAGTGAGTAAAATAAAAATCAGATAAATTTTTTATATCATAAAATAACTGATTATTTTTTTTTATTTTACATTCATTCCAACCAACATGTGGAACCTTAATAGTTTTTTTTAGGTCGCGAAAATTTAAAAAACTTCCATTTAATATATTTAAACCTTCGGACTTCCCATGCTCATTACTCTCAGAAAATAAAACTTGAAAACCTACACATACTCCCAACAAAGGAAAATTCCTCAGAATTTTATATTTAATAATTTCATCCATACCTGTGTCTTTTAGTTTGACCATAAAATCATTAAATGCTCCAACTCCAGGTAAAATTATTTTATCGACTTTTTCAAAATCAAATTTATTTCTACAAAGTCTATATTTAATGTTTAATTTTTTTATTGCTGATTCTAATGATGCAAGATTTCCTGTGTTCAAATCAATTAATCCTAAATACATTAAAAACTCTCGAGAAAAAATTTTGTACTTATAATTGAAAACAAAAATTTAGAAATATGATTTGGTATTTCATTAATATTAATATCATTTTTCAAAGATTTTAAATCTACAAATTCTGAAATTTCTGAGTTTCTGTCGAATATATATCTCTCTACATCTTTATCTGTAAGATCTATCAACGAATTTATAGATGCATTAAAACCTTTCTTTTTCCTATTATTTACAATCTTGTTATTTAAAATATGTAAAGATGCATCTCTTAAAACTTTTTTTTGATAACCATCTCTAATTAATAAATGTGGAGGTATAGTTAATGAAAATTTTAAAAGATTTCTATCTAGATAAGGACTCCTATTTTCAACAGAATAATACATTGAATTAAGATCATCATGCTTTAGAATGACTGGCACAACCTCATTAAACATTTCATTTAACATTCTGTTTCTCAGTAACTCATCACAATATTTGTTCTCTTTAAATTTAAAATTATTTTTTTTTTTTGAATATTTTAAAATATTAAAATTTTTCTCAAAAACTAAATCTCTATTTTTAGGATCATCTATATACAAAAAAGGATCTTTTAAAAATTTATTTCTTAAAATTGGATTTATATATTTTTTCCAATCATCTAAATTTTTTTCAAAAAAGTTTGTACTTTTTATTGCTTCTAGTTGAAGTAGAAAATGATCGTAGTATCCAGTAAATAATTCATCCGCTCCAGTTCCTGAAATTGCCACCTTATGTCCAGAATCTGATATTTTTTCACTTAAAAAAGAATGTATATAATATGAAATCGTTGCAATTGGTCCATCATGATATTTTGTAAGTTTCTTCAATCTTTCAAAAAAAATTTTTTTGTCATTTTTCAAGTAAAATAAGTTTGACTTTATACCTAAGTCATTTGATATTAATTCTATTTCATGCTTTTCATTATATCTTTCATCTTCATCAATTATTGAAAATGCAGATATTTCTTTACCAAAGATTTTTTTTCCACATGAAACTAAAAAACCTGAGTCAACGCCGCCGCTTAAACAAAATGCTATTGGAACATCTGACCTCATTCTTAATTTAATACTTTCTAAGAGAATATTTTTTAATTCATCTGAGGCTTCATTACTTTTCATACTATAATTAATATCTAGTTTTGGTATCCAGTATTTTTTTGATTGTAATTTAATGTCTAGATCAATAATTAAATTTGTACTGGGCTCAAGAATATTTATATTTTTAAAAAATGTTTCATTAGTTTTGTTTAACGACTTATATCCATAAAATAAGTTTTGAAATATTTTATTGTCATTTTTTTCTAATTTATCATTTGTTAATGATTCAATAAATTTAATTTCTGAGGCAAAATAAAAACCATCTTTATTTATATAATAATATAGTGGCTTTTCACCAAAAGGATCTCTAGACAAAAATAGTATTTTTTTTTTT
>CACBYP010000004.1:0-7500 GCA_902543485.1 uncultured Pelagibacteraceae bacterium
CTATAATTGCTGCCTTTACATTCATATAGAATTATTAAGTATTTTTTTTATTTTTTTTAAATCTGTTTTAGTATCAATGGACAATTTTATATTTTTTTTTTTCTCATGAGATTTAAAATTCTTAATCAGAAATTTATTTGCATTTTTATAAAAGTAGTTTGTTACATGCTCTTTCTCATTTTTTGAAAAATAATTAATATTTTTAGCCAAAGTTTGAGTTTTGATTATTTCTACAGACTGACCTTTTGGAAAAGTTCTTGGATACACATTTGTGATTATATCATATTTTTTTTTTGTATCTTTTAAAATATTTATGCTTTTATTGATAATTTTGTAATCTATTAATGGACTATCTCCACTTATTCTCATGAAGTAAATTGATTTATTTATTGTTGCGACTCTTAATAAACGATTTGCAACATTTTGAAGATCTCCCCTATAGTATGAATTATTTTTCTTATGCAAATAATTTACTAGTTTGTTGTCAGTTTTTCTATTAGATGTTGCAATAATTATTTTTTTTACTTTCTTACTTTTCTTAACACTGTCAATAACGTATTGAATTAAAGGCTTGTTATTAATTAGGTGCATTACTTTATTTTTAAATCTTTTAGAGCTTGATCTGGCTTGAATTATTACTAACAATTTACGCTCTTATAATTTTTTTCTGTAATTTATATCTTCCTCTACAATCAATAACATTTTTGGAGTACTTTAATATATTTTTATAATCAAAAATATCATGGTCTGTCATTAAGATTACAATATCAAAATTACTTATTTTTTTACCATTAATTGTAACTAAATTTTTAGCCTTAAAATTAAAATTTTTTTTTTCGGAATTATTTATATGTGGATCATGATAACTTATATTTTTATATTTATCTTTTGTTAACTCATGAATTAACTTAATAGATGCTGATTCTCTTAAGTCATCCATATTTTTTTTATACGCCATCCCAAGAATTAATATTTTGGCTGATTTGTGTTGTAATTTATTTGTTATAAGGATTTTTTTTATTTTTTTTTTTATAAAATTAAGAACTTTAGAATTTGTTTGTGCAGATAATTTGATAAAGTTTGCAGATATACCCATTTTTTTTGCTTTCCAAAACAAATAATGAGGATCAATTGGGATACAGTGACCACCAATGCCAGGGCCAGGATTAAATCTTCTAAAACCATATGGCTTTGTTGCCGCTATTTTAAGGACTTCAAATATATCTATTCCCATTTTATCTGCAACAAACTTCATTTCATTTATAAAACCAATATTTACAGCTCGATAAATATTTTCAAGTAATTTTGAGAATTCGGCTATTTTTATTGAGCTTGATTTTACAATCGTCTTAAATAATTTCTTGTACAAATATGAAATAATTTCTAAGCAATTTTTGCTGTAGCCACTCACCACTTTTGGTATTTGTTGAATGCTGTTTTCATTGACACCAGGATTAATTCTTTCTGATGAAAAACCCACAAACAAATCTTTTCCGATATCAAATTTATTTGATAAAATTTTTACAATTTCCTCTTCAGTAGTTCCTGGATAACTTGTACTTTCTAATACAATTGTTTGCCCAATTTTTAAATATTTTTTTATATTTTTTATAGTTTTTTTTATGTGTAATAAATTCGGTGTATTATTTTTTTTAAGAGGAGTAGGAACGCATATAATAATAAAGTTGCATTTAATAATATTTTTATAGCTTGAGAAACAATTATTTTTATTTTTTGTTAAAAAAGAAATATATTTATTTGGAATTCGCTCAATATAAGAAACTTTATTTTTGATGAGTTTAATTTTTTTTGTATCTACATCAAACCCAAAAGTATGGAAACCTTTTTTTGAGAACAATATCGCCAATGGCAATCCAACATATCCCAAACCTACAATACCTACAGTAATTTTTTTTTTTTCAATTAGATTAATAATACTATCTTTAAATTTTTTTTTTAACATGTCTTTTTTATAACTTATTTAATTGAGTAGAATTTAATTTCCAATCTTTTAGAAATTTAATTACTTTGTTAAAATTATCAAATTTAATTTTTGGTCTATGATATTTAGTATCTACTTTTTTTGCGATAACTATTAAATCATTTTCATCATAATATCTGTTAAAATAAACAATTCTAAAACCACATATCTCTAATAAATTTGAAAGAGAGTTATAGGAAAAAAACCAAGGGTGAGTATTGTTTGTATTAATTTTTGAATTAAAAAAATTATGTATTGGTTTTTTAAAAGGAACCATTATTCTAGAGCTCTCTGATACTAACAATAATCCATTTTTTTTTAGACTTTTATGAATATTATTAAGTACTGCAATTGGATTTACACAATTACATAAAGTCCATATTAAAGATGCATTATCAAATTTTGTTGTAGTATTTTTATTGATACTAAATTCTTCTATAGATCCATTAAATCCATTAATTTTTTTATTAAATAATTTTTTAAATCTTTTTTTTGTAAACTCAAAATTATATTTAGAGTCCTCAACGAAATATAATTTTATATCATTTCTTAATTTAAACATTTCAACTAAAAAATTTCCCTCTCCAGTACCAAAATCACAGAACAACGAGTTTTTTTTTAAATAATTTTTAAAAAAAAGTGCTGAATAGTAATGCCTCGACATCATAATTGGGTTTAAAGATGAATACTTTCTTCTTTTTGTATCAATTTTTTTAGAAAAAATTTTTTTTGACCAAACTTTTAAACTCTGCTTAGTATTAATATTTGGTTTATGACATACTAATCCTGTCTTACTAACATAAACTTTCGATTTGGATAATTTATCTAAGAAATTAATATGTTTAAAATGTTTGTTATTTTTCTGAACATAGTCACACTCTACGAGTTCAAAATTAATTAATTTCTTTTTCATTTGTTTTAAATTTTTTTGGATATAAATGATATATACTTCTATATGATTTTTCTCTTTTAAATTTTAGTTTTTTATACATTTTTTTTGCAACCGAGTTGTGGTTATAAGTACCAGCGACTATAAACTTAAATTTTCCAACAAATTTGTTACTAACAAAGTTAATTAGTGTTTTTGCAACACCTAATCTTTTAAAATTATTGCCCACAAGAATTTGATCAATTCTTAAATTTTTTTGTTCCTTAATTAATAGTATAAAACCCAATATTTTCTTATTGTCATTTGCAACAAATAAATAGTCACCCCTTTTTTTTAAAAAAAAATTTTTTATCCATATTTGTCTATAAGTACTTAAAAAAATTTTACTTAGATTTTTATCTTTTTCAAAACGAGAGCCATAAAGATTTTCCCTACAAATTTTAAATATTTTACTTTTATCATTTAGTTTTGCCGGTCTACAATAAAATTTTGATTTTTTTTCAGTTTGAATTTTTTTTTTAAATTGAATCAATTTAGAATTAACAGCAATACTAAAATTCTTAAAATCTGATAAATTAATTTTTTCATCTGTTTTTAAAACTAATAAAAATTTTGAACTAATTTTTAGAAATAATTTAATTTTTTTTTTCGAATTTATTATGAAACATTTAAACCCAGAAATATTTGATAAAAAATTATCTAGATATTTATTTACCATTAAGATTTATTATTTTTTTTAAGAAATATTTTAAATAATATATCATTTTAATTAATATGAAATCAAAGATAGTTATAGAAAAATAATTATAGCTCGGGAATTTTTTTTCAAACTGTTCTATTAAAGAATTTTGATATTTTGTAAACGTATTCTCAGCTGTAAATTTCTCTTTATCTAAAATTGTATCATTATCTTTAAATTTTATTTTCTTGCCAAAATGTGATGGGATAAATAACATTTCTTCTTCTCGAATTTTTAAAAATTTTGAAATTCTTAGCATCTCATCTTTTGTGTTGTAAATTAGTTCCTTGAAATCACATTCATATACTCTTTCTGGAAAATCTTTTTTTATTTGCTTTGTTATTTTTAAATTTTCTGAAATTTTTATTGGAAAGTAATATTTTCTAACTAAATTGTTAAAATTATATGAATTATATAAATCAGTTCTATAATCATCTTTTAAAGTTTTTCTATTGACTAATGATGCTAAAATATCCGAAGCTGCATTTTTAACTACAATCAATTTTGAATTTTGCACTTGTTCCAAGAAAAATTTATGGGAATTAAAATTATTATCCTCCATAAAAACTTTCTTTTCTTCAGACGGATAACTATCTAAATTGTAAAAAAATTTAATTATAGAATTGTGAATTACGTTTATTACTTCAGTATTAGTCCATGTATCGCATTTTAATAATTTTTTTATCCAAAAATTTTCAAAATCACTAAAATTAAAATTTATTTTGTCTTTTGTAATGTCTGAATCTATATAACCTTTATAACTTTCCTGCTCTAAACTGTAATAATGACTATTTACAAGGTATTCTCTAACAACTCTTAAGTCTTTATATTTTAAATACTTTGATTTTTTTGAATTTCTATAGAAAGAAGAAATAATGCTCTCTTGAGATGGGGATACTTTAAGCTCACTATGACCATCAAGTAAAGATCTTAATACAGTTTTACCAGAACCCCAAAAACCATCAATTAAAATTATCATTTAGAATTTGTTTATAAGATAGAATTTTTTGTAATTACAGAGTTAATTGTTAAAATAATTGTGTACAAAAAACATTATCAGTTTACTATAATATTTAATGATAAAAGAAAAAGAAATTAAAAAATATCAAAAACTATACTCTGGTGTAATTTATGATGCGCTGGTCTTTGATTTAAAATACAAAAAACCATTCCTACTTAGCAACAAAATAAAAAGATTTTCTGGCAATAAAAAAAACTATATTGGCCCTGCTTTTACTTGTTTGGGAAAAACCGTTAAGAAAAGATCTGAAATAAAAGATCACATAAGATTAGAGATGTTTAAAAATTTTTACAAAGGTTGTTTTCAAGTAATTTCATCTGGTGGAGATCAAAGAGTCGCCCATTTCGGTGACATATCTGGAATTATTGCTCGTAAATTTGGAGCAATTGGAGTGGTAATAGATGGAAACACTAGAGATATTGATTTATTAAAAAAAAATAATTTTGCAGTTTTTTGTCAGGATGCTTTCCCTGTGGATGCTTATGGATTATGGCAAATAATTAAGTTTCAAAAACCAATTTTTATGAAAGGAAAAAATGGAAGAGTAAAAGTGAGTCCAGGAGATATAATTTTTGCAGATAGTGATGCAGTAATTTCTTTAGAAAAAAAAATAGCAAAAAAGGTTTTTGACTTGGCTCTTAAAAGATTAAAAAAAGAAGATTTAATAAGAAAAGAGATTAAAAAATTTTACCCAGATACAAAAAATATACATAAAATGTACAAAAAAATTGGTAGGTGGTAATATGGAATTTACAGCAGAGTTCACTACAAATCACTTAGGAAATTTCAATTTACTCATTAGTATGCTTCACAAAGCAAAGGAGGCAGGAGCAACATATGTCAAAATGCAAAAAAAAGATGTAGAGAGTTTTTATACTAAAGAAAAACTAAATAGCCCTTATAAAAGCCCATACGGAACCACTTATGGAGAATATAGAAAAATATTTGAATTTGATAAAAATCAGTTTGATATGTTTGATCAAGAATGTAGAAAAATTGGCATGCCATGGTTCACAACGGTACAAGATGAAATTTCAATTGATTTTATGAAAGATTATAAAATTGATTTATTTAAAGTTGCTTCAGTCAATTCACATAATAAGAAATTTTTAGAAAAACTTAGAGATACTATAAGTAAAGAGAAAATATTGATTATTTCTGTTGCAGGTAAAACTTTAAAACAAATAGAAGAAACAGTAAATTTTTTCAAAGATTATAATTTATATATATTACATTGTGTAGCGGAATATCCCTGCAAAGACACAAATTTAAGATTAGGAAACATACCAATACTAATAAAAAATTTTAAAACTGACAAAATTAAGATAGGTTATTCTGGACATGAAGAGGGGATAATTCCTTCTTTAGCAGCAATAAAATTGGGAGCACAATTAGTTGAGAGGCACTTTGCGATTTCAAGGGACAGTTTTGTACATCATATAGAATGTAGTTTAACAGCCAATGAATTTAAAGATTTAGTTGTAAAATCAAAAGATAATAACTTGGAAAAATATATTGGTGATCTTAACGAAAAATCTTATGAATGTCATTTTGGAATGACTGAGATGGAAGAAAGTTTTTTATTAAACTCTCAATATGGCAAAGATTATATTAAAGACAAATATACCTCTAAATGAGTAAAGAGAATATAATAGCTTTTATTCATGCAAAAGGATTTAGTAAAAGGGTAAAAAATAAAAATTTAAAAAAATTAAAAAATAAACCGCTTGTTTACTATGCAATTAAAAAAGCTCTAAAATGTAAACTTATAGACAAAGTTATTATTGATAGTGATAACCAAAAGATATTAAACTATGGAAAAAGTTTAGGGGCAATTCCTATTAAGAGACCTAAAAAATTAGCAAGCAATAAAATTGGTGGAGACGAGCTAGCAGTTTATCAAGCAAGTTTGTTTCCAAATTCGAAAATATGCTTGCAGTGCGTACCAACATCACCATTAATAAAAATGAAGACCATAGAAGAATGCATCAAAGCTGTTAAGAGCAAATATGATAGTGCTATAACAGTTTTTTCTGATAGCTTTTATGAATGGAAAAATAAAAAACCCATATATTATATAAATGGAAGATTGCCTAATGGTGTAGAATTACCAAAAAGAATATTTGAAACTACTGGTTTATATGTAAATAAAACGAGATCTATAATGAAACTAAAAAGAAGGTTTAATTATAAAAGTTGCTATTTAAAAAAAGTCAAAAAAATTGAAACTATTGACTTGAATACATATGATGATTTTGAGTTTGCAGAAACAATAAATATAAATGATTATAATAATTAGACATGGCCAAACAGTTTGGAACATATTAAAAAAAAAGCAAGGCCACAAAAACTCAAAACTTACAAATAAAGGTAAAATACAAGGATGTAGAGTTGCCAAATTTTTAGAAAATAAATATATTTTAAAAGATAATTTTAATATTTATGCCAGCCCAATAAAAAGAGTAGTAGATTATATAAACATCATAGATAAAAACTTAAAGTATTTTCAATTAGCCAAAAAAGTAAAATATTTAAATTGTTTAAAAGAGCATAAGTTCGGTAAATGGGAAGGCAAAACAATCGAAGAAATAAAGTTAAAATATAAACATGAATTTTTAAAAAGGGAAAAAGACAAATGGAATTATAAAATACCAAATGGAGAATCTTATCAAATTTTGCATATTAAATTAAAAAAATTTTTAAAAAAAAAAATCAATTACAGAAAAAATTATATTATATTTACACATGAGATGGTCTCAAAAGTATTAAGAGGCATTTTAATGAGATTAAGCAAAAGAAGGGTAATAAAGTCAAAACACGATAGTAATTATATTTATATTTTTAAGAACAACAGACTTAAAAAAATTAAG
>CACBYP010000004.1:12500-139147 GCA_902543485.1 uncultured Pelagibacteraceae bacterium
TATCTAATCCTCTTCGCTACCCATGCTTTCGTTCCTCAGCGTCAGTAATGATCCAGAAAGCTGCCTTCGCAATTGGTATTCTTTCTAATATCTACGAATTTCACCTCTACACTAGAAATTCTGCTTTCCTCTATCATACTCTAGCTAAAAAGTTTTGATGGCAGTTCCAGAGTTAAGCTCTGGGATTTCACCACCAACTTTTTTAACCACCTACGAACTCTTTAAGCCCAGTAATTCCGAACTACGCTAGGTCCCTTCGTATTACCGCGGCTGCTGGCACGAAGTTAGCCGGACCTTCTTATTCGGGTACAGTCATTTTCTTCCCCGACGAAAGAGCTTTACAACCCAAAGGCCTTCTTCACTCACGCGGCATCGCTGCATCAGAGTTTCCTCCATTGTGCAATATTCCCTACTGCTGCCTCCCGTAGGAGTTTGGGCCGTGTCTCAGTCCCAATGTGGCTGATCATCCTCTCAGATCAGCTATTGATCAAAGTCTTGGTAAGCCATTACCCCACCAACAAACTAATCAAGTGCAGGCTCATCCTTCGGCGCATAAAGCTTTCTCTGTAAAGACTTATGAGGTATTAGCACAAGTTTCCTCGTGTTATTCCTCACCAAAGGGAAGATACCTACATGTTACTCACCCGTCTGCCACTAAGTATTGCTACTTCGTTCGACTTGCATGTATAAGGCGTGCCGCCAGCGTACGTTCTGAGCCATGATCAAACTCTCAAGTTTAATAACGGCGCACACTAGCTTCTACATAAATACTAAGAATAATATTTATGTATGTTTGAAGTGTGTACGACAAATTTTGGTAACCTTAACCGTCCACACTTCTCTTCTTAAAATATAAACTTGTTAAATAGCTAATTGGGATGTGCCCCAATAAATAACATTTTTAAATGTTGAGTGGATCGCTTATAAATAATAATATTAATAAATCAAGGTATTAGATTAATTAAAAATGATGTAAAATGCCTTAAAATTCAACGTTTTTTGATAGGATATGAAAATATATAAAATCAAGGAATACAAGGAATACTCAATTTTTTTATGGTTAGCTATCATTGCTATAATTGGCTTGGTAGTAACAACAATTTATTCAAATAGCAAAAATCAGCAGTCAGATTTAATTAAATCAAGCATAGGAAATACATATTTAAAAAAAACTATAGAGGAGTTAACAAAGAACCTTGAACCAAGATATACTAGTTTGACTTATATTTCCCAAGCAGGGGATACATACGAAAGTATTGTTAATAAATTAGACGTTGGAAAAAAAGAAAAAAAGTTATTGTTGGATACGATTTTAAATGAAAATACCCTTAAAATATTAAGAGTAAATCAAAAATTTAAATTTAAATTTGATAACTTATCAAATTATAAAATTATAGAATTTAAAATTGAAACAGATAAGAAAAATGAAATTCTATTTGAAAAATTAGTAGCGAACAATAGTTTTGTATCAAAAAAAATTAAGAAAAATTTTAAAAAAAATATAGTGTATAAGGAAACAATTATCACTAATAGCCTGTATAATAGTGCAGTTAGCTTGGGAATAAAACCAAATATTATAATTGAGTTTGCAAGATTATATGGTTTTCAAGTAGATTTTCAAAGAGATGTTTGGAAAGACGACAGTTTCCAAATAATTTATGAAGAATTCGTTAATGAAAATGACAAAGTAGTTGATACAGGTGACATTATATTCGCAAATTTAAATCTTCAAAATACTGATTTACAACTTTACAAATATGAATATGAAAAAAATAAAGTAGATTATTTTGATGAAACAGGAAAAAGTATAAAAAAAACATTAATGAAAACTCCAATAAACGGTGCTAGATTATCTTCATCTTATGGTAAAAGAAAACATCCAATTTTAGGATATACGAAAATGCACACAGGCACAGATTTTGCTGCACCAAAAGGTACTCCAATTATGGCATCAGGCGATGGGAAGGTAACTAAAGCAGGCTGGTGTGGAGGAGGAGGTAACTGTGTAAAAATAAAACATAATAGCACTTATCAGACAGTATATGCCCATATGTCAAAATTTGGAAGAGGTATAAAAAGAGGAGTAAGAGTCAAACAAGGGCAAATAATTGGATATGTTGGATCAACAGGAATGTCTACAGGTCCACACCTACATTATGAAGTTATTGAGAATGGAAAAAAAGTAAATTCCCAAAAACTTAAGTTGCCATCAGGAAAAGTTCTTAGAGGAAATGATAGAAAAAAATTTGAAGTATCGAAAATAAAAATCGATGTTTTAAAGTCTAATCTAATAACTAAATTAAATTAGTCTGATTTACTAATAGCTTTTAAATTATTATTTTTATCTTTATCAGTATCAAGATTATCTAAATCTTTTTTAAAATCTTGCTCAATAATATTATTTGTTTCATTTTGAGACTTATTTATTTCTTGAATACTTAGAATTCTTGCAAAATGGTCAGCGTGTTGTAAATAGTTTTCGGATAATATTTTATCACCTGAAGATAATGCTTCTCTTGCTAAGTTATTATATTTATCGATTAATTTTGCTGCATTTTGGTTATTTCTACCAGGATTTCTGTGTCTAAATTCTGAGTTAGTATTTAGATCATGTTGATTTTTATGTCCATTTAAAGATCTCTTTCTGAAAGATCTATCACCATTTGGTTTGTATCTATTCTTTCTGTTATTATTTCTATAGTTATTCATTATGATATATTTGTGGATATAATTACTCTTGGATGTAACTGAATATCATTACAAATTTTATTTACATAAAAACCGTTTTTTTTTAATAAATAAGTAATAAATTTAATCTGCTGATGCCCTATTTCAATCACGAGTTTACCATTTTTTTTCAATAATTTCTTGCTTTTCAATATTAATTTTTTTATTTCACTTAATCCGTCCACGCCTGCTTTTAAAGCTACCAATGGTTCATATAACCTTACATTAGAACCCAATCTTTTTAGATCTACATTATTTATGTAAGGAGGATTAGAAACTATAAAATCATATTTATAATGATTAAATTTGTCAATATCGATGTTTACGAATTTAATTTTATTTTCTAAGTGATGCATTTTTGCATTAGAAATTGCAACTTTTAGGGCTTTTTTGCATATATCTATTGCTGTTCCTTTACAATTCGATCTTTCCTTTAAAATAGACAATATAATGCAACCAGAACCAGTTCCAACATCCAAAAAATTTTTTCTAGATTTTGCATTTGTCAATTTTAATGTTTCATTAACAATTATTTCAGTTTCTGGTCTTGGTATTAAAACATCTTTATTTACTTTAAATTTATATTTCCAAAACTCTTTTTTATTGAAAATGTAGGCTATAGGCTCTTTTTTTATTCTTCTTTCTAATAGCTTTAAAAAATTATTAAAAATATTTAATTTGATATCATTTTCTAAATTAATAAGTAAATTTTCTCTAGTAGTATTTAAAACTTTGGCTAACAGTAATTCACTATCTAAATTATAACTGTCAATATTGTTTAGCTTTAGTATCTTGCTTCCATAATTTATTACTTCTAGATTATTCATCAATTTACTTTATTTAATTCATCTTCTTGAGCTCTCAAGCTTAAATTCTCAAGCATTTCATCAAATATCTCTCCTTCCATAAATTCTTCTAATTTGTGAAGGGTTAAATTAATTCTGTGATCAGTAACTCTGCCCTGTGGAAAATTGTAAGTTCTAATTCTTTCAGACCTATCACCTGTACCAATTTTACTTTTTCTATCTTTAGACCGTTCTTGATCAATTTTTTGTCTCTCAAAATCATAAATTCTTGACCTTAATATCTTTAAACCTTTTTCTTTATTACGTATTTGTGATTTTTCATCTTGTTGACTAACTACTATTCCAGTTGGGATATGGGTAATTCTTACTGCAGAGTCGGTAGTATTAACACTTTGACCACCTGGACCACTACTTCTAAATACATCAATTCTTAAGTCTTTGTCATCAATTTTTATATCTAAATCTTCAGCCTCAGGTAAAACAGCTACTGTTGCTGCAGAAGTATGAACTCTCCCTTGAGTTTCGGTATCAGGTACTCTTTGCACTCTATGAACACCGCTCTCATATTTTAGGGAAGAGTATATATTTTTACCTTTAATTAATGCAATTATCTCTTTCAAACCACCTGCATCACTTTTTGAAATAGAGATAATTTCAATATTCCAATTTTTTTTTTGGCTTACTTTTTCATACATTTTATATAAATCTGAAGCAAATAAACTGGCCTCGAGACCTCCGGTTCCTGCTCTTATTTCAATTATGGCATTCTTACTGTCTGCAAGATCTTTGGGTAGTAAGAATAATTTTATTTTTTTTTCATTAATTTCATAATTACTTTTAAGTGTCCCAAGCTCGCTACTTGCAAAATCTTTCATTTCGTCATCAGAGGTTTTATCATTTATTATATTGTTTAATTCCTGTAAGTCTTTACGATAACTTAAATATTCTTTTGCTTGATTTATTATATCATTTAAATCTGAATACTCTTTGGAAATTTCTGCAAATTTTTTTTTTTCAACCTTGCCTGAAGATAGTTCCTTCTCAAGTTCGAGATGTCTATCAACTAAGTTTTGAACTTTTTCTCTCGGGAGCATATAATTAACTGTTATAATTTTAAGGCTTTTTCTTCTACTAAAGTAACAATTTTATTAATCATATCTTTCGTCATTACTTTTTCTGTTTCTAAGCCATTTAAATACAACATGTGATTATCTTTTCCACCACCTGTAATGCCAATTTCTGTTTGTTTGGCCTCTCCAGGTCCATTAACAACACAACCTATAATCGAGAGAGTTATGGGTTTTTTAATATGTGATAACCTTTTTTCTAATTGTTTTACAGTTTCAATTACTTGAAAGGCTTGTCTAGCGCAAGAAGGACATGAAATTATTTTTACACCTCTATTTCTTAAATTTAAGGATTTTAAAATTTCGTTTCCAACTTTTACTTCTTCGACAGGATCGTCCGAAAGAGATACTCTTACCGTGTCTCCAATTCCATTTAACAAAAGGCTTCCAAATCCAATAGAGGTTTTAATGCTGCCTGGTAAATAACTTCCTGCCTCTGTAATACCCAGATGAAGTGGATAATCTGTTTTTTTTGATAACAACTTATAAGCTGCTATAGATAAAAAAACATCTGATGATTTAACACTAATTTTAAAATTATAAAAATCCATATCCTCAATTATTTTTATATTCCTTAAAGCACTATCTACTAAGGCTTCAGGACATGGTTCTCTGTATTTTTCAAGAATATCTTTTTCAAGTGATCCCGAATTTACTCCAATTCTAATTGAACAATTATTATTTTTTGCTGCTGAGACAACTTCTGCAATTCTTTTATTGTCACCAATATTTCCAGGATTTATTCGAAGACAACTTGCGCCACTCTCAGCAGCTTCAATTGCTCTCTTATAATGAAAATGTATATCCGCAACTATTGGAACATCCACATTTTTAATTATTGTTTTTAATGATTCTGTTGACTTGAAATCAGGACACGAGACTCTTACGATATCTGCACCGGCCTCTGTAACTTTATTAATTTGTTCAATTGTAGATTTGTGGTCAGTCGTCAATGTATTAGTCATTGTCTGAACTGTAATTGGATTATCTCCTCCAACTTTAACTTTTCCGACATTTATTACTCTTGTCTTTTTTCTATTAATATTTCTAAATGGTCTAATTTCTGATTTCATTTGTCCAACTTAAATTCTTTATGCAAACATTTAATTGCTTTTGTAACACTTGTCCTTTTTATTAAAACTGAAATTTTTATTTCTGACGTCGAAATAACTTGTATATTTATTTTTTTTCTTGCAAGAGCTTGGAACATTCTAAAAGTTACGCCTGGAGTAGTAATCATACCAACACCTATGATTGATACTTTTGATACATTTTTGTCAAAAATCATTTTTTTAAATATAATATTTTTATTTTTATTTATAATTTTCTTGGTTTTAGCTAAGTCATATGATTTTATTGTAAAAGTAAGGTCAGTTTCTCGACCATCTGAAGATATATTTTGAACAACCATATCTACATTAATTGAATTTTGTGAAAGTGGTCTAAATATTGATGCTGCAATACCTGGTCTATCTTTAACTCCTAATAATGTGACCTTTGCATCATTATCTGTAGAAGAAATTCCTGTGATAATTTTATTATTAATAATATTTTTCCGTTTTGTTATTAATGTACCAGACCTATCTACAAATGATGATTTTACCTCAATATTAATCCTGTTTAATCTTGCATCCTGTATTGAGTCTGGCTGCATTACTTTTGATCCTAATGAGGCCATTTCTAACATTTCCTCGTAAGATATATTTTTAATTTTTTTTGCAGAATTTAGTTTATTAGGATCAGTGGTATATACACCCTCAACATCTGTGTATATAACACATCTATCGGCTTTAAAAAACTTTGCGACCATAATCGCACTAGAATCAGAACCTCCTCTGCCAATAGTTGTAATATTTAAATTTTTATCAATACCCTGAAATCCAGCAATAATAGGAATTCCTCCAGATTTTAAATATTTTAAAATTTTAGACTTATTTATGTATTTAATTCTTGAATATTTATGTTTTCCCTCAGTTAAAATTGGTATTTGCCAAGCCATCCAAGATTTTGAATTCAGGCCGTTTGCGACTAGATGACCTGCTAACAACGAACACGAAATTTGCTCACCTGCTGAAACTAAAGTATCATATTCATTATCAGGAAAATTTTCACTGATTTTTTTTGACATATTTATCAAATTATTAGTAGTCCCACTCATTGCAGAAGACAAAACTATTACCCTATATTTTTTTGAGTAAGTTTTAATTATTTTAGATACTTTTTTAATTCTTTGAATTGACCCAATTGAAGTGCCGCCAAATTTTAATACAATAATTTTCATTGGTAGTTTTATTTACAAGCTTTATAATATTGATAAAATACATCTTATTTATAATGTCAATAAAGAATGAGCAATAATACTATAAACAAGGAAGAAGTCGAAAAATTTAACAAAATTGCTGAAGAATGGTGGAATCCTAATGGAAAATTTAAACCACTTCACAAATTTAATCCAATTAGAATAGAGTATATTAAAAACAATATTATTAAAGATTTTAATATTTCATCAAGTCACAAACCTCTAAATGGAATAAGTATACTTGATATTGGATGTGGGGGAGGTTTATTATCTGAGCCTTTAGCAAGACTTGGAGCAGATGTTGTGGGTATCGATGCGTCCAAAAAAAATATAGATATTGCAAAACATCATTTAAAAAAAAGCAATTTAAAAATTGAATATCATGATAAGTCTCCAGAGAATTTTAATTATGAAGAAAAATTCGATGTAATTCTTAACATGGAAATAGTTGAACATGTCGAAGATATTCCTAAATTTATAAATGAAAGTTCAAAATTTTTAAAAAACAATGGTTTAATGTTTATTGCTACCTTAAACCAAACATTAAAATCTTATTTATTTGCAATTATAGGTGCTGAATATATTTTAAGATGGCTTCCAATCGGAACACATGATTGGAATAAATTTGTAAAACCTAGAAATTTAGAAAATATATGCAATAAAAATTCACTTATATTAAAAAGTATAGATGGAGTTAAATTTAATCCACTTTTAAATAAGTGGAAACTTTCAAACGACAAATCTGTAAATTATATCACTAAATACAAAAAAGGTTAATTTTCCTTATCTTCAATCCACGGGATAGTTGATGTCTCAATACCTTCTTCTTTTAGCTCCTTAACATCTTCAATTGATGCTTTTCCGAAAATATTTTTTTTATTCTTATTTTTATTGTAATGAATAGATCTTGCCTCATAAGCAAAATTTTCTCCAACATATTCAAAATTTTCTTTTACAAATTTTTGGTATTCTTTTAATTTTTTTTTTATATTTTTATTATTTTTATAAACTTTATCTCGTTTAAAATTAGAATTAGCTAAATTTGGCTTCATCAAGGATTTTTCAATTTTTTGAGAGTTACATTCCTGGCAATTAAGAAGCTTAAGTTTTTTTAGTTTATCGAATTCTTTAGAGCTAGCAAACCAGCTTTCAAATTCGAGACTACAACTTTTACAATTTAGTAGATACTTAATCATGTAGATGATTTAATTATATTTTATAAGATTTCAATACCTAGGATCTGTAATCAGAATTAATTTCAATATATTCCTTGGATAAATCCATAGTATAAGTTGTAAATTTTTTACTTCCAATAGATAGATCAATGGTTATTTCAATTTTTTCATTTTTCATATAATCACTTAAAATATTTTCATTATAATGTTTATCTAACTTGCCGTCTTTAAGAATAATATTAGATCCCATTAATATAGATAACTTTTCGTATTTAACAGTTGCACCACTTTTTCCTATTGCCATCGCAATTCTTCCCCAATTTGGATCTTCACCAAAGATTGCTGTCTTAACTAATGATGAGTTGGCTATTGAAAAACAAATATTTTTTGCATCTTTCTCAGTTTTGCTATTAATGCATTTGATAGTAACAAATTTTGTTGCTCCCTCTCCATCACTAGCAACTCTTTTTGCTAAGTTTAGCATTACCTGATGAACACTATCAATGAATTGCTTTAATTTTGGATCTCTAAAACTATTTATCTCTTTATTATTTGCTCTACCTGTTGAAAATATTGAAACCATATCATTTGTACTAGTATCTCCATCACATGTTATAGCATTAAAAGTAGTCTTAATATTTAAATTAAGTATCTGTTTTAAAATCGATGAAGAAATGTTAGCATCAGTAAAAATAAATCCTAAAGTCGTCGCCATATTAGGAAAAATCATACCAGACCCTTTTGCTACACCATATATCTTCACATCTGATCCACCAATCTTACACTCGGCCATTGATAATTTTGGTTTTGTATCTGTTGTCATAATTCCAAGAGCTGCTTTAATCCAAATTAGTTTATTTTGATTGTATTTTATTTTATCAACTAAGTTTTTAGTGTTGCTTAAAATTACATTTTCAGGAAATTTTTCTCCTATAGTTCCTGTGCAAGCAAATAATATTTGGTTTGGTTTAATTTCTTTTGGTTTATCTTCATCTGCAATTTGTTTTAATGTTAATAATTTTGATAAATTTAATGATATTTTTTTAAGTGAATTATAACCATCATTTCCCGTCATGGCATTTGCATTTCTAGTATTGATTAGAATACCATAAATTTTTTTATCTTTTATTTTTTTATTCCATTTTATATTTTCAGAGACTAAGCTAGATTGTGTGTATACATTTGCGTAATTCGCACCTTTTCTAAAATAAAATAAAACTAAATCATCTCTTTTTTTATCATAAAGACCGCAGCTTATTGTTGAGATAGATACTCCATCAATATGTTCTAGATCTTGAAAATGTCCTATTTTAGAGTCCTTGTATTTCTTATCAAAAAAGTTGTTTATACCAAAATCCATGCTATTTAATTTTTTAAATAAATAACTATATAATTTATAATTATTAAAACATCAAAAATATGCTTAATCCATTAAACATTATTAGTAAATTTATAAAAAGTGGCAATCAAAAAGAATTAGACAGGATTCAAAAAATTGTAAAAGAGATTAATCTTCAAGAGAGTAAGGTTAGCAAATTTGAGGACAATAAGTTTCCTTTGAGAACAAATGAATTTATCTCGACATTAGAAGAAGGGGGAAATTTAAACGATATTTTACCTGAGGCATTTGCGTTAGTAAGAGAAGCTTCGAAAAGAATTAACAAAGAAAGACACTTTGATGTTCAGCTTATTGGAGGTATTGCGTTACATGAGAATAAGATCGCAGAGATGAAAACAGGTGAGGGCAAAACACTTACTATTGTTCTTGCTGCATACCTTAATGCATTAGAAAAAAAAGGTGTTCATATAGTTACTGTAAATGATTACCTGGCAAAAAGAGATAGTATAAATATGGGTAGAATATACAATTTTTTGGGTTTGAGTTGTGGATATATAAACTCAAACCAGTCAGATGAGGAACGCAAAGAAAATTATAACAAAGATATAACTTATGCCACTAACAGTGAATTAGGCTTTGATTTTTTAAGAGACAACATGAAATATTCAAAAAATGAGATGGTATTGAGAAAGCATAATTTTGCGATAGTTGATGAGATTGACTCTTGTTTAATAGATGAAGCAAGAACTCCTTTGGTTATTTCTGGTGCAGCAGAAGATAAAACTATGCAATATATTGCTGTAGATAGATTAATTAAAAATTTGAAAAAAACAGACTTTGACTTAGATGAAAAGGAAAAAAACATACTCTTAACAAATGAAGGAATAGATAATGTTGAAAAAATATTTTCTGATGCTGGTATTTTAAAAAATAATAATTTTTATGATCCAGAAAATTTATATTTAGTTCATCATGTAAACCAAGCATTAAGGGCAAATTATTTGTTTGAGAATGGAAGAGATTATATAGTTAAAGATAACGAAATAATTATAATTGACGAACAAACAGGCAGGCAATTGCCAGGTAGAAGATTTGGTGATGGACTTCATCAAAGCTTAGAAGCTAAAGAAAAAATAGAAGTTAAAGCTGAAAATCAAACACTAGCGTCAATAACCTATCAAAATTTTTTTAAGTTATATGATAAATTGGCAGGTTGCACAGGTACAGCGCATACAGAGTCTGCAGAATTTTTTGAAATTTACAACTTGCCAGTTTTGCAGATACCTACTAACAAAGATATGATAAGAAATGATCTTAACGACCAAATCTTTAGAACAAGTTTAGAAAAAGATAACGCTATCATACGAAAAATAAAAGAATGTAATGAAATCGGGCAACCACTATTGGTTTTTACATCTAGCATAAATAAATCTGAGCATTACTCTAATTTGTTAGAAAAAGAAAAAATAAAACATATTGTTTTAAATGCTAAAAATCATGAGAAAGAAGCCGAAATCATTGCAAACGCAGGCAAATTAAATTCTGTAATTATTACAACAAGTATATCTGGAAGAGGTGTTGACATTAAGTTGGGAGGACAAAATCAATCTGGAAAAGATGAAGTGAAAAAAAGGGGAGGTTTATTTGTCATTGGAACGGAAAGAATGGAAAGTAGGAGAGTTGATAATCAAGCAAGAGGAAGATCAGGAAGACAAGGAGATGAAGGCAGTTCAATATTTTTTGTAAGTTTAGAAGACGATTTGATGAGGTTATTTGGTTCAGAAACCATGAATTCAATGTTAGAAAAGCTTGGTCTTAAAAATGGTGAAAGTATTGATCATCCTTGGATAAATAAAGCAATTGAAAGAGCGCAACAAAAAGTTGAAGCAAGAAACTTTGATATAAGGAAAACGCTTATTAAATTTGATAATGTTCTTAATGACCAAAGACATGTAATTTTTGAACAGCGAAAAAATGTAATTGATGGTGAGGAAAAGGAGAATTATTCAGATATTTTTCTTGAAGAGGTCTTGGAAAATTTAAAAAGACAAAAAATATTATACGAAAAATCTCCAAATTCTAAAGAATTTCCAAATGCCTTAAAGCAGACTCTAGGTAAATCAATAACTGATGATGAATTGAGTGAAATTTTAAATTCAGATCTAAAAACAATGGAAAAAAAAATAAAGGATAAATTTACAAGTAAAAGAGATGAAAGAAATAATTTACTAGGTGTTGATCAAGGAAAAGAAATTGAAAAAAGAATATTGGTACAAATTATAGATCAAAATTGGAAATCACACATTCAATACCTAGAGCAATTAAGACAAGTAATTGGTTTAAGATCTTATGGACAAAGAGATCCGTTAGTGGAGTACAAAAAAGAAGCTTTTCTATTATTTGAAAATTTACTAGGAAAATTAAAAACTGATCTTGTAACAATGCTTTTAAATTTAAAAATAATACAAAAAGAAGAGGAAGATAATTCTCAAAACAAAGTGAAAGATAACTTAAAATCTATTGCAAAAACTAAAATTGGAAGAAATGAACCTTGCATATGTGGATCTGGGAAAAAATATAAACACTGCTGCGGTACCTTATAAATTAAAAAATCACTGTTAATAAAATTAATAGTAAGAGAATTGATGTAATCGAAATAAATAATTTTTTATTCAATTTAATATTTGAAATCAAATTTTGAAGGAGATTTTGTTTAATAGTAAGTTTATCTTTATGCGCTGCATTTGTGCTGAAACCTTTATTTCTTCCAATATCTAAAAACTTATTCTTTCTTTGATTTAATATTTCTTCCTCATTTAATGTGAGAAATTTACTTAAGTTTCTATCAATAGCATTACGGACATTGTCTAAAATAAGATCTTTATCTCGATGTGCACCCCCTAAAGGTTCAGGTATTATCTCATCAATTATTTCTAGTTTTAAAAGATCTTTCGCTGACAGCTTCATTGCTCTCGCAGCTTCTAAAGTCTTTGTCGGATCTCGCCAAAGTATAGTTGCGCATCCTTCTGGAGATATTACTGAATATATTGCATTCTCTAACATCAATACTTTACTTGAAGAGGCTAATGCAATCGCGCCACCGGAACCTCCTTCACCTATAATAATAGATAGAGTAGGAACAGTCAGTTGCATAGAACATTCAATTGACTTTGCAATTGCTTCGGCTTGTCCTCTTTCTTCAGCTCCAACTCCTGGGTAAGCACCTGGAGTATCAACAAAATTAATTATAGGTATTTTGAATTTATTAGCTAAATTCATTAACCTTATTGTTTTTCTATAACCTTCTGGTCTCATCATCCCAAAATTTCTCTCAATTCTTGAGTCTAAATTTTCACCTTTTTCCTGTCCTATTACTAAAACTGACTTAGAATTAAACTTACCAAAGCCAGATATTACAGATTTATCCTCTCCATAAAATCTATCTCCTGAAAGTGAAATAAATTCATCAAATAAATTATCAATAAAAAATTTTGATTTAGGTCTATCCTCGTGTCTTGCAACCAATGTTGTCTGCCATGCATCAAGATTTGAATATACATCTTTGAGTTTTTTATCTATTTCATTTTGTAGATCAGTTATTTTACTTGTATCAACTTCTGAAATGCCGTCTTGATTATAAGGATCTTTTAATTTGTCTAATTCTGTCTCTAAGTTTTTTATATCAGTCTCAAAATTTAAATAATTTTTCATTGCTTCATTATATATAATTTTTAGGCGATAAAATGATCAAATTACAAAAATTATATTCTTTTCGGATGAAAAATAACATTTTTTTAAATAAACTAATGACATAATTTATTGATTATCATATACAACTGTTTCTAAATTTTAAAAAATTATGAGTGATTCATTTATTAAAATAAACTCTTTATCTGTTTCTAAGAATTTGGCTGATTTTGTAAAAAATGAACTTCTTACAGGATTAGATGTTAACGAAAAAGATTTCTGGGACGGATTTGATAAAAGTATTAATGAACTTGCACCAATCAATAAAAAGCTATTGGAAACTCGAGAAACTCTTCAATCGGAAATTGATTTATGGTTAAAAAAAAATAGAAATGGAGAATTTAGTCATCAAGAATACAAGAATTTTTTAAAAGAAATTGGATATTTAAAAGAAGAAGGAAACGATTTTAAAATAGATACAAAAAAGCTTGATAATGAGATTTCCAGTATTGCAGGTCCTCAACTTGTTGTTCCTATAATGAACTCTAGGTATACATTAAATGCTGCTAATGCAAGATGGGTAAGTCTTTATGATAGTTTGTATGGAACAGATTTAATTGAATCTGAAGAGACAGGTAGTCAAAAGTATGATCCTCTTCGAGGACAAGAAGTAATAAGATTTGCTCGTAATTTTTTAAATAATCACTTCCCCATTAATGAAATTCATTGGAAAGATATAAAAGGATTTAAAATAGATGGAAGTAACTTAAAAATATTAAAAGATAATAAGGAGTTTGAGCTAAAAGATAAAAGTAAATTTATTGGATACAGAGGAGAACCTAATAATCCAACAACAATAATTTTAGAAAACAATAATTTAAAAATTGAGATAATAATTAACCCTAAAGCTTTTAGCGCTGTTCAAGATGCTGCGGGAATAAGTGACATAATTATAGAGGCTGCAATATCTACAATATGTGACAACGAAGATAGTGTTGCTGCAGTAGACTCCGAAGACAAAATTTTATGTTACAGAAATTGGTTAGGTTTGATGAAAGGAACTCTAAAATCTGTCTTCGAAAAAGATGGGAAAACTTTAGAAAGAAAACTCAATCCAGATAGAAGTTATATTTCAAAAGATAAAAAAAAAGAAAAGTTACACGGTAGGAGCTTGCTTTTAATTAGAAATGTTGGTCATCTAATGACAAATTCAGCAATTATTTTAGAGGATGGTTCTGAAGTCCCAGAAGGTATAATGGATGCATTTATTACAACTGCTGCAGCAATTCATGATTTAAAAAGAAAAGGTAACTCAAGAACAGGTTCTATATATATTGTAAAACCAAAAATGCATGGACCTGAAGAGACTGCTTTTACAGATAAAATATTTACTAGAGTTGAGGAAGTCTTAAAACTTGAAAAAAATACTATTAAATGTGGTATTATGGACGAAGAGAGAAGAACATCTGTAAACTTAAAAGAATGTATTAGAACATTAAAGAGTAGAGTTTTTTTTATAAATACTGGCTTTTTGGATAGAACTGGAGATGAAATGCATACGTCAATGGAAGCAGGTCCAATGATAAAAAAAGGTGACATGAAAAAATCAAAGTGGATAACTGCTTATGAAAATAACAATGTTGATGTTGGTTTAAAATGTGGATTTTCAGGTGTTGCTCAAATAGGTAAAGGTATGTGGGCTATGCCAGATAAAATGAAAGATATGATAGATCAGAAAATATCACATCTTGAAGCTGGTGCAAATTGCGCTTGGGTACCATCTCCTACTGCAGCTTCTTTACATGCAATGCACTATCATAAATTAAATATTTTTGAACAACATAAAGACTTAAAAAATAATAAAGTAAATTATATTGATAATTTGTTAACTATCCCAATAGCAGACAGACCAAATTGGAGTAAAGAGGAGATAAATAATGAATTATGCAACTCAGCCCAAACAATTTTAGGATATGTAGTAAGGTGGGTAGATCAAGGAATAGGATGCTCTAAAGTTCCAGATATAAATAATGTTGGATTAATGGAGGATAGAGCAACACTAAGAATATCTTCACAACATATAGCTAATTGGCTACATCATGGTATTTGTTCAAATAGACAAGTTTTAGAAATTCTTAAGAAAATGGCAAAGATAGTTGATAAACAAAATAAAGGAGACCCAGAATATCAAAACATGTCTCCAAATTACGACAAGTCAATCTCTTTTAAGGCAGCATGTGAATTGATTTTCCATGGCAAGTCACAACCATCAGGTTATACAGAACCTCTATTGCATTTAAATAGATTGATTAAAAAGAGCTAATTTTAAATTTATAAATCTTTTCTATTTTTAAAAGCAGATATAAGTGTTCCATCATCTGAGTTTTCGATTTCTCCACCAACAGGTAAACCTTGAGCTAATTTTGAAATTTTCACTTTTGTATTTTTTAAACTATCCTGAATATAAAAAGCAGTAGTTTGCCCTTCAACAGTAGCGCTAGTTGCTAAAATTACTTCATCAATATTTTCATTTTTTATTCTTTCTATAAGAGAATTAATAAGCAAATTTTCTCTATTATTACCGTTGCTGCTTTCAGAGATTGTACCGCCTAAAATATGGTAATAACCTTGAAAAATAGATGAACTTTCTATAGCCCACTGATCCGAAATATTTTCAACAACACATATTTTGCTATATGTTTTATTTTTGTCTTCGCAATTATTGCAGAAATTTTTATTTGATTTTAATGTTCCACAAATTTTACAACGTTCTATATTTTTAAACACATCGCTGAGATTATGAGCCAAAGGTTTTAAAATTTCTTGGCGATTGTTAATCATTTTTAAAATTATTCTTTTTGCCGACTTGGGTCCAAGACCTGGAAGTTTTGATATTAGTTTAATTAAATTTTCTATTTCAGGCAAATTTTGCATTTATTATAGAGGCCATTTAAATCCAGGCACTCCTAGTCCACCTGTTGCTTTGGATATCTCCTCTGAAGTTTTTGATTTTAATTTATTTTTAGCATCATTATGTGCGGCAGTGATTAAATCCTGAATGATTTCTTTATCTTCTTTCAGTACTTTATCACTTAACAAAATTTTGGTCATCTCCCCGTCCCCATTAAGTGTAACTTTAACCACATCTCCTCCAGACGTACCATTAACCTCTAACTTTTTAAGGTTTTCCTGACTTTCTTTCATTTTTTTTTCTATCTCTTTTGCTTTTTCTAAAATTTTATTGAAATCAGTCATGTTTTTTTTCTATATCAATTAACTCAATATCAGGAAGTTCTTTCAACAAATTTTTATATTCGCTTGAGCTTTTAAACTCAGTAATATTAGCTTTTTTTTTAAAATATTTTTTCTCTTTTTTACTCATCTCACCTTTTTCTTTTGAGAAGGAGATAAACCAACGGTTTTTTGTCCAATCATACAATTTTTCAGATAGATCTTTTACAAAACTTTTATTTAGTTTATCATTAAAAGAAATTTCGATATTCATATTTGAAAAAGATACTAAATTTACGTTATTTTCTAATTCGTATTTTAGTTTCATCTCTTTTTTTTCAAAGCAAATTTTAATTAAATCCTCTAAATTGTTGATCTCTAAAGTATTTTTTTTTTCAATTTTTTCTTCTTGTGTAATATTTTTAATTTGGTTAATTGCATCTTTGTTTATAATATTTTTTACATCTATATTTTTTAATGAAGTTTTATTTAGTTCATTTTGTTGATTATTTTGTATTACATTTTTTTTTTTTAAATAGGTTAACTGGAGAAGAAACATCTCAACTAATAAATTTGGATTAGCAACTATATTTATTTCTTTTAAAGTTTTTAAAGTAAATTCCCAAAATAATAATAAGGCATTTGGATCTATTTCTTTTGATAAAGATGTTATTTTTTTTAAATCACTATCAGTTAATGAAAAATTATTCCCTCCATTTTCAAAAAAAGATATATTCTTAATAAAATATAATACCTCTAAGAAATCATTTAAAAATAGGTTGGGTTCAATGCCTGAATTGTATAATTTTCTGTAATGATCTACTATTTTTTTTTCATCGCCTAAAAAAATTATTTCTAATAATTCAATGTATGAACTTTTATTTATATAGCCAAAGATCTTTTGAGCATCCTCAAATGTCAGAGAATTATCGTTATTGGAAATAGTTGCCCTATCTAGTAAAGATAGTGCATCCCTAACAGAACCTTCTGATAATTTAACTATCAATTTAATTGCATTATCCTCAACATCCTTTTTTTCTTTTATTGTTATATTTTTTAAATAATTAAACAGTTGTTCAGAATTAATTCTTGATAAATCATACCTTTGACACCTTGATATAACAGTAATAGGAATTTTTTTTACTTCGGTAGTTGCAAAGATAAATTTTAAATATTTTGGAGGTTCTTCTAAAGTTTTAAGCAATGCATTAAATGCTTGCTTACTTAACATGTGTACTTCATCAATGATAAAAATTTTAAATTTCGATATGGTTGGTGGATATCTAGAAAATTCTATTAGCTCCCTAACATCGTCAACACCTGTTTTACTTGCTGCGTCCATTTCAAGAACATCAATATGATTAGAATTTGCTATTGGATCACATTGATTGCATTTTTTTTCACACATATCGTTAATTGCATTTTCACAATTCAATGCTTTGGCAACAATTCTTGCAAATGTAGTCTTTCCAATTCCCCTCATACCAGTGAACAAAAAAGCATTAGCTGAATTATTATTTTTAATTGAATTATAAATTGTTGCAGCAATTTCCTCATGACCAATCAAATCTTTAAATGTTTGAGGTCTATATTTTAACGCCAGAACTTGAGATTTTACCGTCATAATAGGAGACCTACCAACCTGGAACAAACTCATTACCCTTGCTCTTTTTCAAGTCTGGGGGAGTTCATGGTAATCCCACCTGGAAGGCCTCCAAATGTATTATAACAATTATTTTTTCTAATCTACAATAAAGTTAATTATTTTTTTTCTCTAAATTCGTGTGCTTTGTAAACACCTAGCACGTGCATATCTTCGCAGTGGAAAGCAAGCTCTTCAAGTGAATTTTTTATTTTTTTATCGTCTAAATGGCCATCAATATCACATAAGAAGAAGAATGACGAAAATGAATTTTTTTCTGGGAAACTTTGAAGTTTAGTCATATTCACTCCATTAATTGCAAAACCAGACAAAGCAGAATACAAAGCTGCTGGCTTATCTCTTAGTTTAAATAAAAATGATGTAATAAAATTATTTTTATCAATCTCTGGCTGAATTATGTCTTTTCCCATAATCAAAAATCTTGTGTAGTTGTCACTATCATCCTGAATATTTTCTTTCAAAATTTCTAAATCATAAATTTTAGCGCTTAATTTTGATGCAATTGCAGCTTTTGTTTTGTCTTTCTCTTCTGAAATATATTTTGCAGAACCTGCCGTATCAGCTCTAACGTTAGCAGAAAATTTGTTTTTTCTAATAAATTCTGAAGCTTGACTTAAGGCTTGAGCATGCGAATAAACATTTTTAATGTCTTGTAAATTCGATCCTTTTATACCTATTAAATTGTGATTGATTGGGAAAAAAAATTCTTCATAAATATTTAACCTATGTTTAAAAATTAAATATTCTACTCCAATGTTTCCTGTAGTTTTGTTCGACTCTGGTATGATTGCTCTAATATTGTTATCTTTATGTGCTTTTTCAAAACATTCGTCGAAAGTTTTGCAAGGAATAGTTTCTATATTTGGAAACATTTGTTTTGCACAACTCTCACTATAACTTCCAGCAATTCCTTGATAAACAATTTTCATGTTATTATTTATTCAATAATCTTAAATATTCTTTTAGATCCTTTTTAGTATCAATTCCAGAGGAAAAATAGTTTGCTAATATTACATAGATTTTCATATTATTATCGATTGCTCTTAGTTGTTCCAGTCTTTCTTTGATTTCATTTTTACTTTTTTTTAAATTAACAAACTTTTTTAAAGCTGAATACTTATATAGGTATATCCCAAAATGATGGTATATATTATCATGGCTATCTTCTCTAATTACTCGATGAAAATTCAAAGCTTCTGATATTGAGCTATCGGATAACTTGTTTTTTGTAGTAACTTTTACAACATTTTCATTATTATAGTCTTTATTTTTCTCAATATTGTATCCTAATGTTGAAATATTTAAGTTTTTTTCCTTTGATAAATTATCTAAATTTTTAATGTCTAAAGGATTAATCATTGGTTCATCACCTTGTACATTTATAATGAAATCTTCATCATCTAAGTTTAATTTTTGGGTAGCCTCATATACTCTGTCTGTTCCGGTTGTATGTTTTGTATCTGTAATTATAAATTTACCTTTATTTTTTTTTACCTCTAAGGCAATTTCTTCATCACAGGTTGCAACATAAACTTCTCCAATTTGACTTTTAATCGCTTTTTCATACACATGCATAATTAGTGTTTTGTTATTAATTTTTATTAATGGCTTATTTGGTAATCTTGTGGATGCTAGCCTAGACGGAATAATTATAACAGATTTACTCATATATTCATATTTTATGCGTCTTTGAGACGCAAATTAATAAATTAAATTTCGTTTTAATTTTGTTTAACATGTTATACGACCATATTAATTAAAAATCATGGACTCATTTGAAATAAACAAAATTATAGCCGCTGTTCTTCTCATTGCTCTTATTGTAATTGGAATTGGAAAGATTTCTGATATGGCTTTTCACGTAGATAAGCTAGAGAAATCAGCTTATCAAGTTGAAGTCCAAGAAGATTCCCAGGCCACAAAATTGACATTAGAAAAAATTGAGGAAAAAGTTGATATTACTGCATTACTCGCATTAGGTGATGTTTCACATGGAGAAAAAGTGTTTAAAAAATGTGCTGCCTGTCATTTAATAAATAAAGGTGGAGATAACAAAATAGGTCCTGCTCTTTACGGAATTATTGGAAGAAAAGTTGCATCAAAACAAGATTATAAATATTCAAAAGCAATGGCGGCTTATGATAAAAATTGGACATTTGAAGAAATGAATGGATATCTTAAAAAACCACAAAGTTATATCAAAGGTACAAAAATGGCATTTGCAGGATTAAGAAAAGAGAAAGATAGGGCCTCAGTTATCTTATATCTTAATCAAAATTCAGATAGTCCATTGCCATTACCTTAATTTTCCAAAGCAATATAATAATATACTTTTTTGTACATGAACTCTATTTAGAGCTTGTTGCCAAACATGAGAATTATTTCCTAAAAAAACTTCATCTTCGACTTCGTTTCCTCTTGGTAAACAATGTAGAAAAATACAAGTATTTTTCGCGCAACTCATTAATTTTTTATTTATTTTAAATCTTTTAAAATTTTTTATCTTTTTTTTTTTATCAACTTTGTCATTTAAAGAAATTACTTTGTCTGAAAAAATTACATCTGCTCCCTTAGCGGCTCTTTTTGGATCATTATATATATAGATTTTTTTATTATTATTTTTAACCCAATCTTTAACTTTTTTTTTTGGTTCAAATCTCTTAGGACAACCAATATTTAACTTAAACGAAAATTTTACAGAGGCTGCTATTAAACTATCTAAGACATTATTTGAATCTCCTATCCAACAAATTTTAAGCTTTGAAATAGGTTTTTTTTTTATTTCTTCAACTGTAAAAACATCAGATAATACCTGCGTAGGGTGAGATGAGGGACTTAAACCATTGATTAATGGAATAGTTAAATATTTTTTAAAATTTTCGACTTTTTTATCACTGTCAGTTCTTAACATGAAACCATCCCCATAGGTGGATAAAATTTTAGCTGTATCGGAAATGCTTTCGCCTCCTTGTCCCAAATGTAACTCATTGGATCTTAGCGTTAAAGTACCTCCACCAAGCTGTTTAATGGCTAGATAAAAACTGATTCTGGTTCTAGAACTTGCTTTTTCAAACATTTGAACTAACATTTTACCTTTAAGAGGTGACCCTTTATCTATCTCCAGTGTGTTAAGATTTTTTCTTAATTTTTTTCTTTTTTTTGCATCAATTAAGATTTTTCTTAGATCTTTGCTTGGTATATCTTTTAAATTAATAAAATGTTTCATTTTAATTTAATTCACTACAAACTTTTTTAATAATTTTTAAAGCCAAATCAATTTCATTTTTTTTTACATTTAATGGTGGAAGTATTCTAATAACATTTTCGGCAGCTCTTATTGTAAGCAATTTATTATTCATTAATTTTTTGATAAATTTTGTTTGATCATGATGTAATTGTATGCCAATTAATAAACCTATTCCTCTTACTTCTTTAATAATTCTTGGATATTTTTTTTTTAAAATATTCAAATTATTTATAAAATATTTTGACATTTTATTTACATTATTAAGTAGTTTTTTGTTTATTTGATCTAAAACAGCATTTCCTACTGACATTGCTAATGGATTTCCTCCAAAAGTAGATCCATGAGATCCTGGTATCATTCCCTTTGCAACTTTTTTCGTCATTAAAACAGCGCCTATTGGAAATCCACCTCCAATCCCTTTTGCTATCGGAACAATATCAGGCTTTACACCTGCATATTCAAATGCAAAAAATTTTCCTGATCTTCCAATTCCACACTGAACTTCATCAAGAATTAAAAGTATTCCTTTTTTAACACAAAGTTCTTTGATGGCCTTTATACACCAGCTAGGTATTACTTTTATTCCACCTTCACCCATTACAGTTTCAATCATTATAGCAGCTGTATTTTTATTTATTAGTTTTTTTAATTTTTTATGATTTCCAAATTCAAAATGTTTAAAACCTGGAACTTTAGGTCCAAAACCTTGAATCATTTTTTTTGATCCACTTGCATGTATTGCAGCAAGCGTTCTTCCATGAAATGAATTTTTTATACATACTATGTCTACTTTGTTCTCCTTACCGATTGAATAAAAATATCTTCTAGCAACTTTGATTGCTGCCTCAGTCGCTTCAGCACCACTATTTTGAAAAATTATTGCATCAGCAAAAGTTTTTTTAACTAATCTTTGTGCTAATTTTTCACCCTCTGGTATAATAAACGCATTAGACACATGCCAAAGTTTTTTGGATTGTTTATTTATTGCATTTATAAGTTTTTTGTTAGCATGCCCAAAGCTATTCACTGCAATTCCTTGAACAAAATCTAAATATTTTTTACCATTTTTAGCTAATAAAAAACTTCCTTTTCCTTTAACAAATGATAAATTTTTTCTTTTGTAGTTAGGTGCTAATGCGCTCATTTTAATTTATAATTTTTTTTTTTACAGTTTAATTTGCAACCTCAAGTTATAAATTAAATTTTTTGTTGAAAAATAGGAAAAAACACTTGTTAAATGTTTTATTATGCAACATCATGTTGCTATAAAATAAATTTACACTAAATATAGTATTAATGAGTTGGACTGAAGAAAAAGTTAACAAATTAAAAGAGCTTTGGGGCAAAGGAAGTACAGCTAGCCAAATAGCTGAAATTATTGGGGGTGTTTCAAGAAACGCTGTGATAGGTAAGGCACATCGTTTAAATCTATCATCTAAAATAAAAACTAGATCCTCGATACAGACTTCAAAAGTTCAAAACAAAAATGAAAATAATCAAATCAAACTAAAAGGTAAAAGAGGTAAACTAAAAACTTTACTACTAGATAGAAACTTTGAGCCTGCAAAAAATTTAACTCTAGAGGAGTTGTCTGAAGATACCTGCAAGTATATGGAAGCAAATCCCGATGAAAAAAATGCTAGTTTTTGTGGAAGAAAAACAGTTGAAAAATTTTCTTATTGCCCTTTGCATTTAATGATTGTTTTCCAACCTAAAGGCAAAAAAGAAGATGTTGTAGATAAAGACGATGAGGTACCAAAATTTATAGAGAAAAAAATAAAGTCAGCTTAGTCTAATAACTTCTCTTTTGCTTTTTTATACTCTTCCTCCGTTAATACTCCCTTATTTTTTAAATCATTTAACTTCAGAATTTCATCTGCCATAGAACTTTTTGCTTGCGCGTCATCATTAAAATTATCGTTTATTCCATCATTACTTTCATCCATGCTTTTAACGCTCTCTTTTATATTTCTTCTAGCCTCAATACCCATACTTATTGGTTTTGCAGATATGTAAACTACTAGTAACAATAGAAATATACAAATACTTATAACTATATAGGTCATCATTTTATTTTATCTTCATTATTTTGATCTGCAAATTGTCCACCTGATCTCCAATTAAAACTATATTTGTTTATTTCGGAATCAAATTTTTTTCTCGGAATATATCCTAAATCATAATTATTTTTATAGTTATCAGATTTAAAATTATCATATTTTAATAATCTCAATTGATCTTCTGTAAGTAAAGGATTTGGAAGCAGTTGTAGAAATTTTGCTGAAAGTTTTGCTAAAGGCAAAGGTAATGGTAATAAAATTCTTTTTTTATTTATTGAGCTAAGTATTTTTTCTATAATCTCTCTGAAGGTAATTACCTCAGGACCTATACATTCTAAAACTAAGTTTTCTGTTTTATTTTCTATAATGTTAAAAATTATATCTACTAAATCTGTAACGTGGATCGGGCTAAATTTCGTCTTTCCATTATAATACAAAGGCATAAATGGCAGCGAGCTCAAAAGGGCCATAAATTTAGTGCTAAAATTATCATCAACAGAATATACTATAGATGGTTTAAGAATAATTGATTTATTGAAATTTTCCCTAATTCTCTTTTCACCTTCAAGCTTGCTCGAAGCATAATTGCTATCTGTTGCTTTTTCTATTCCTAGGGCTGATAAATGAATAAATTTTTCTAATTTAAATTGGTTAGACTTTTTCGATAAAAAAGCTGGTAAATCAGAATGTATAAGTTTGAATTCATCTTTTCTTCTCTCATATAAAATTCCAATTAAATTTATACAAATTGAACTTCTCTCAAACAATTCATCTATCTTATCATTTTTAAAGTTTTTTAATTCAACCAATTCTAAATATCCTGGGTTTGCTTGAGTTTTCAAAATATATCCTGCTCTATGTATATTTCTTGTAACTGCAGTAATTTTATAGTTATTTTTAGATAACTTTCTTATTAAATTTCTTCCTATTTGACCAGAAGCACCGAAAAGTAGAATTTCTTTTTGTTTCATATATATATTCTTACAAATGAATATAGATATTAAATTACACAAAGAGGATTTGCCAGAGCATTTAACATTGGGTGACAATATTGCTGTAGATTGCGAATTTATGGGCTTAAATGTTGAGAGGGATACACTTTGTTTAGTCCAAATATCAACCGGTAAAAATGATGCTCATATTATTAAACTAAACCGAGAAACATATGATGCTCCAAACTTAAAAAGAATATTAATTGATAAAAGTATCAATAAAATATTTCATTTTGCAAGAGCTGATCTATTATTTATTAAAAAGTATCTAAAAATAAATGTTGAAAACATAAATTGTACAAAGTTAATGAGCAAACTTGCTAGAAGTTATAGTGATAAACATGGTTTAAAGGATCTTGTTAAGGAATTTACTGGAAAAGATATAAGTAAAAATCTTCAGTCATCCGATTTTGGAGGAGAATTATCCGAAAAACAATTACAATATTGTGCAAATGACGTACTTTATCTTCATAAAGTTTATCAGTCACTTAATAAAATATTAATTAGAGAAAAAAGAAATGAATTATATAATAATGCAATAAAGTTTATTCATACAAGAGTAGATTTAGATTTAGCATCTTTTACATCTGATATTTGGTCACATTAAATGAAAAGTAATAAAATTAACACAGTCGGCAAAGAAGTTATTCAATTTGAAATAAATGCACTAAAAAATTTAAAAAAATATTTAAATAATGATTTTGTTAACATTATTAAAACTATTATCAGTTGTAAAAGTGGGAAAGTAATAGTGTCTGGTGTGGGCAAAAGTGGCATTATAGCTAGAAAGTGGGCAGCGACTTTTTCTTCGACAGGAACGCCATCATTTTATTTAGACCCATCAAATGCAAGTCATGGTGATATGGGTCAGATATCTGCGAATGATGTAGTAGTATTAATTAGTAATAGCGGGCAAAGTGAGGAATTAAAAAATATTATTCAATATACATCAAGAAACAAGAATATAAAACTAATCGGAATAACTTCAAAAAAAGAGTCGATATTATATCAAAATTCTAACATTTCATTTCTTATCCCAAATATTAAAGAGGCAGGTCCAGAGAATATTGTGCCTACTTCATCAACCACAACTCAATTGGCCTTAGGTGACGCAATAGCCATTGCCTGCATGACACAAAAAAAATTTACAAAATTTGATTTTAAAAAGTTTCATCCGAGTGGATCATTATCTATTAAACTTAAGACAGTTGGGGATTTAATGCTAACAAGAAGAAAAATACCAATAGTAAATGAAAACATAAATATGAGAAAGGCCTTGAAAATTATTAATAGCAAAAATTTAGGAGTGCTTATTGTAAACGATAAGAATGGTAATACTTCAGGAATAATAACTGATGGAGATGTAAAAAGAATAGCGCAGAAATATGATAAATTTGAAAATTTAGTAATTAAAAAAGTAATGAAAAAAAACCCTTTAAGTGTCGAAGAAAATACTCTTGCGGCTTCAGCTTTATCTATTATGAATACAAAAAAAATTACTACTTTGTGCGTACACAGAAAACGAAAAATAAAAAAGACTGTAGGAATGCTACATATGCATGATATTTTGAAATCTAATATCACGTAATGTCTATAAAATCTTTGTTGCAAATCATTCTATTTTTATTGATTATTCTAATAATAGGTGGATTGTATTTTACATACTTTTATACAAAACCATTAGACAAAGAATTAAAAAGTTTACTAAATGGTGAATTAGATAACAATATTTTAACTGAGGATATAAATACAAATGATCAAGAAATATTAGAGGAAAACAATCTAACGCAAAAAAAAATTGAGCAAACAAGAAAGCAAAATGATGTAAATATGGTTTCATCAGAAAAATTAAGTAATTTAACAAAGGAAATAGAATATGTTACGGAAGGTAAAAATGGAGATATATTTAAAATTTTAGCAAAATTTGGGAAAACTAATATTAAAGACAGTAACATTTTAGATTTAGAAGATGTTAATGGGTCAATAGTATCGGATCAAAGACCTGAGATAGTAATAACTTCAGATTACGCAGAATATAATTATTCAAATCAAAATTCAAAATTTTACAGTAATGTTAAAATAAACTATGATAATAAATTAATTACTTGTGATAACTTAAAGTTAGATATATCAGATAACTTAGCAATTGCTTATGACAATGTTTTGATAATTGATGGAAACTCAAAAATTAAAGCAAATAATGTTACTATGAATATAATTACTAAAGACATAAGAATAAATTCAGAAAATAATATAACAATTTTGAAAAATTGATGGCACTGATAAAGAAATTTAGAATAAAAAATTATAAAGTTGATGAACCAATTGTTGAACTTAAAAATATTTCCGTATTTTTCAATAAAAGACAAATATTAGATAACCTTAATTTAAAAATTAACAAACAAGAAATACTTGGGATGTTAGGCCCTAATGGCGTAGGCAAGTCTACAATTTTTAATTTAATAACAGGGCTTAAGTCACCAAATCATGGTCAGATCAAAATAAATGGGATTGACTGTTTAGATTTACCAATAAATGAGAGATTTACAAAATTTAAATTAGGCTTAGTTCCTCAATATGGTGGTTTAATATATGATCTATCTTTAGCAGATAATTTGAAGTTAGTTTCGGAGATTCATATTAAAGAAAAAGAGCTTAGAAATCAGAAAATAAATAAATTAGTTTCTCAATTTGAGTTTGAGGCCTTATTAAACATCAAAGCAAAACATCTATCTGGTGGTCAAAAGAAAAAATTAGTTATTGCAATGGCTTTGGTAAATGATCCAAAAATATTATTACTTGATGAACCATTTGCTGCATTAGATATTTTAACAATCAAAATGTTGCAAGAAATAATACTCAATTTGCAATCTACTGAAGATATATCTGTAGTTATATGCGATCACCAAGCACGAGACCTTTTAAGTTGTGTGGATCGAGCTATTGTTTTATCTAATGGAAATATTATTGCATCTGGCAGTCCAAATGAAGTCATAAGTGATAAAGATGCAAAAACACAATACTTTGGTGATGAATTTAACATAAATTAATTCATCAATGAAAAATTATATAAAAATTCATAATAAAATCAAAAAATTTAATAAAAAAATTAAAGTGAGTGGAGACAAAAGTATTTCAATAAGATGTGTTCTTCTCGCTTCACAGGCAGTAGGTAAATCGAAAATATACAATCTACTAGAGTCAGAAGATGTCATGAATGCATTGAATTCAATCAAAAAATTGGGGATTAGTTTCAAAAAATATAAAAATTATTATGAAATTAATGGTCTTGGATTAAATGGATTTAAAACAAATAAATTACAGACTTTAAATGCAGGAAATTCTGGAACATTAGCAAGATTAATTTTAGGATTATTAGTCAATTCAAATAAGTTAGT
The DNA here is from genome assembly GCA_902543485.1 of uncultured Pelagibacteraceae bacterium. Classification (GTDB taxonomy): domain Bacteria; phylum Pseudomonadota; class Alphaproteobacteria; order Pelagibacterales; family Pelagibacteraceae; genus Pelagibacter. The sequence continues at coordinate 40,252 of CACBYP010000004.1, forward strand.
TAAAATTGTAGGTGATAAAAGTCTAAGTAAAAGGGACTTTTCTAGAATTACTGAACCATTAAAATTATTTGGAGCACAAATAACATCAAATAAAAAAAAATTACCAGTCAGAATAATTGGATCTAATTTTTTAAGACCAGTTAACTATAAGGAGAATTTAGGTAGCGCACAATGCAAAAGTGCCGTAATGCTTGCAGCTTTAAAAACACCCGGTGTAACAAAAATTAAAGCTAAAAAATCAAGAAACCATACCGAGCTTTTATTTAAAAGCCTAGGCGTTCCAATAAAAATTTTTAGTAAACTAGATTATGATTATATTGAGATTAAAGGGCAATATAATTTTAATAGTTTCAATTATCAAGTTCCTGGTGATATAAGTTCTTGCTCTTTTTTTTTAGTCTTAACACTTTTATCGAAAAATTCCAGTTTGTTAATTCAAAATGTAAATGTCAATGACTCACGAACTGGGATAATTAAAATTTTGAACAAAATGAATGCAAAAATTTTATTTAAAAATAAAAAAAAATATAAAGGAGAAATTATTTCTGACATTTTAGTCAAAAGTAGAAAAAATCTATTTGCAATAAATTGTCCAGATAGACTTAATAGCTCAGCGATTGATGAATTTTTAGTAATTTTTCTAGTTGCTGCAAAAGCAAAAGGAATTTCAACTTTTCGTAATTTGGGAGAATTGAACAAAAAAGAGAGCCCAAGATTAGATATTGCTGTTAAATTTTTAAAAAAAATAGGTGTCAAAGTTATTAGAGCAGGAGATGATATTAAAATACACGGTGTTCCAGATATAGAATTAAAAAGCAAATATGTAATAAAAAATTTTAGTAAAGATCATAGAGTATTAATGATGTCTTGCATAGCTGCATTAACTTTTGGAGGAGAATGGAAAATATATGATGCAAAATCTAGCAATACATCTTTTCCCAATTTTTTTGAATTAATTAAAAAACTCGGTGGTAAAGTAAATTGAGAAGAAGAAAAAATATTATTACTGTTGCTATTGACTCTCCAGCAGCTGCAGGTGCAGGTACACAAGCAAAATATATTGCTCAAAACTATAATCTTTCATACTTGGATACAGGGAAAATATACAGATACTTAGGAAATCTGGCGATAAAGCGAAAGTCTTTAGATTACCATTTTTTTAAAAAGAAAATAAATCAATTAAAAATGAATAAATTAAAAGGAAAAAAATTACTTTCTGATGAAGTTGCAAAATCTGCATCAATAATTGCTAAAAATAAAAAAATAAGAAATTTAATTAAAAATTTTCAGTTGAAATGTGCATATAATCCACCAAAAAAGTTTGCAGGATCTGTTTTAGATGGGAGAGATATTACTTCTGTAATAATGAAAGATGCTATGTTCAAATTTTATATAACAGCAAATATTAATGTGAGAGCTAAGAGACGATTTATCGAGTACAAAAAAATGAAAAAAAAAGTCAAATTCATTGATGTCTTAAAAAGCTTAAAAAACAGGGATTATTTAGACAAAAATAGGAAACACAGTCCTTTGAAAAAAACTAAAGATTCAATCTTGATTAATACATCCAAATTAAGTAAGAAAGCGTGCTTTATAAAAATTAAAGCAATTATGGACAAAAAAATAAGTAATTAATGGAAATTTACAAAGATCTTAAAACACCGGCAAACAAGTTATTTGAAGAATTACTTAATTCACAATTATCAAAAGAAAAAATTGAAGAAGGTAAAATAATAGAGGGCAAGATTACAAAAATCACAGAAAAATTTGTTTTTATTTTTATTCCAGGTCTAAAAAGTGAACCGATAATTGACATAAACGAGTTAAAAATCATTGGATTAAAAGATAAAATTTCAGTTGGTGGAAATATACCTGTATTACTTGAAAAGATTGAAGACAAAAATGGTGAAGTAATTGTTTCAGCAATAAAAGCTCAAAAGATTAAAGGTTGGTATAAATTGGAAAAGGCTTATGAAAATAATGAGTCCATTATAGGAAAAATTACATCTAAGTGTAAAGGAGGAGTGATTGTTGAACATGTTGAAACTGGATCTCTTATGTTTTGCCCAGGTTCTCAAATTAGCGATAAACCTCTAAAAAATATAGATCATTTGATAAATGTTGAGCAAAAGTTTGCTATTATCAAACTTGATAAATTAAGAGGCAATGCGTGCGTTTCTAGAAGACAAATAGTTTCATCAAATAAAAGAGAAGATAAGGCAAAAATAATTGAGAAATTTAAAATTGGAGACATTATTAAAGACGCAGTTGTGAAAGGATATTCTTCGTTTGGTTGTTTTTTTGAGGTAAATAATGAGATTGATGTACTTGTCCATTTGCAAGAAATTTCATACTCAAGAGTCAACCATCCTGATGAGATATTTAATATTGGAGAAAAACACGATTTAAAAGTTATCTCAATAGATAAAGAAAAACTTCAAATTGGTTGCTCGATTAAGCAACTTTCACCTGATCCATTTGAGCATATCTCCAACTATGAAATTGGGAGTAAATATAAAGTTAAAGTAGACAAAATTACTGACTATGGATGCTTTTGTTCATTAGAACCAGGATTAAGCACTTTGCTACACAGCAGCGAAATGAGCTGGACAAAAAAAAATATAATACCTAAAAAATTTTTTAAAGTTGGAGATATGATTGATTGTGTTATAACTGAAATAGATAAAGAAAAGAGAAGAATTGCTATTTCTCATAAACTAACTCTAGAAAATCCATATCAGAAATTGATAGACGAATATCCTGTTGGTAGTGAAATTGAAGGTGTTATTTCAAGCTCAAACGAATATGCTCTTTATGTAAAGTTAGACAAGTTTGATATTGATGGTTTTCTGCATGCCAATGATTTGAGTTACACAAATAACCCTGAGGAAGAATTAAAAAAATTCAAAAAAGGTGACCAAATAAAGGTCAAGGTATTAGAAATTAAAAAAGAGGAACAGAAAATTAGAGTTGGATTAAAACAATTAGGCAGAGATCCTTTTAATTGGTTCAAAGATAAAAAAGTTAACGATATTATTACTGTTCAAGTAATATCTTCTGATAATAAGGGACTAAATGTAAAACCAGAAAATTGTGAATTAGAATTTTTAATTAAGAAATCAAATATAGCTGTAAACACATCTGATGCTAGACCATCTAGATTTGTAGGAGGTGAAAGAATAGATGCTGCAATTTCAGAGCTAAATATAGAAAAAAGGAAGGCAAGTTTAAGCATTAAACTTCTTGAAGAGCTACAAAATAAGGAAGCTGTATCTAAATTTTCTAGTCCATTAAGCGGAAAAAATCTACCATTTTCATCCTTATCAGAAAAATTAGACGACAAAAAAAATAAGGATAATGAGTAACTAATTGTCTACAAATAAATCAGATTTATTAAATAAACTCTCAAATAACTATCCGAATTTCATAAAGAAAGACTTACAAAAACTATTTGATATTTTTATATATGAAATGAATATGGCATTAAAAAGAGGAGAAAGAGTAGAGCTTAGAGACATCTTTACAATTGAACCAAAAATTCAAAAATCAAGATATGGAAGAAATCCCAAGACAAATGAAAAAGTATTTGTTAAAGAAAAAATTTCCCTTCTTTTTAAAATGTCAAAGTTGTGGTCTGTAAAAATAAATGAAAAAATATAAAGTTTTTGTAGCTTGTGATGGCAATAATATCACTAAGATAAATAAAATTATCCAAGAAACAAAGAATAAAAAATTAGAAATTGGTTATAAATTTGGTCTTGAGTTTTTAAACTCGAAAAAAGGAAGAGAGTATGTATCAAAATTAAGAAATGAGATTAAATTTGGCGACTATAAAATTTTAGATATTCCAAACACATGCAAGTCAGCAATTAAATCAGTTAAAGATTTAAAATTTGATTATATAACTATTCATATTAGTGCTGGTCTAAATGCTTTAAAAACTGCAAAAAAAGTTTCTGGAAAAACAAAGTTAATTGGTGTTTCTGTACTTACGTCTCTTGATAATAAGTCTTTAAAAGAAATAGGCTACAACAAAGATGTTAAAAAATTGGTAACCCATCAAGCGAAACTTGCTACTAAAGCAAATTTAGATGCAATAGTTTGTAGCGCGCATGAAGTAAAACTAGTAAAAAAAGTATTTAAAAAAGAAATTATAACCCCCGGAATTAGAATCAATAAGAAAATAAACGATCAAAAAAGGGTTATGAGTCCCAAAGAAGCTTTTAAAAGCGGAAGTGATTGGATAGTAATTGGAAGACCAATTACAAAAGGCAATATAACAAAAAACATCCAAAAGTTAATAGATCATTTGAAATAACATGGATGCTAAAATTTGTGGAATAAAAAATCTTAAAACATTAAAACATTTAATTAAACATAAGCATCCTCCTAAATTTATTGGTTTTATATGTAATTATCCTAAATCAAAAAGACACTTGAACTTAAAAAATTTAAAAAAATTGGTAAGTGTTAAAAAAAAAAAAAATATTAATTTTGTATCTGTTTTAGTAAATCCAAAAAAAAATATTTTAGATAAAATTGCTAAATTAAATTTTGATTACTTACAGTTGTATGATGTTAATCCAAAAAAAACTTTGAAAATAAAAAAAGAATTTAAGATCAAAATTATAAGTGCCTTGACAGTAAAAAATGTGGAAGATGTGATGTCATATAAAAAATATAAGGATTTTTCTGAAATAATTTTATTTGATGGTAAAGGATATGAAAATTCTCTTAAGTTTAATCACAAATTTTTAAATAATATTTCGGATAATTTAACAATCATGTTAGCTGGTGATATTAAATATAATGAAAAACTTAATAAATATAATAAAATTGCTGATATTATAGATATTTCAGGTAGTCTAGAGACTAACGGAGAAAAAGATATTTCAAAAATAGATATTTTTTTAAAAAATTTAAACAAACTAAAAAATGAAACTAAAAAAAAAAATTCCGCTTATAGATCAACACGATAAATATGGATTTTGGGGAGGTAAATTTGGTGGAAGTTTTATACCTGAAACACTAAAAAAACCAATTGATGATCTAACAATTGAATTTCAAAAACTTAGAAAAAGTAAATCATTTATCAAAAAAAGAGATTTTTATTTTCGAAATTACATAGGAGCACCTACAAGATTTATAAAGCTAAACAGATTATCAAAACATTTGGGAGGAGCTCAGATTTGGGCAAAAGTAGTATCGGATGCTAACGGAGGAGCACACAAAATTTATAACGCCACTGTTCATGCACTAATATGTAAAACACTGGGTAAGAAATATATAATTGGAGACACAGGAGCGGGATATGCAGGAAAAATGTTGAGCATGGCTGCAAAAAAATTTGGATTAAAATGTAAAATTTTTATGGGTGCAAAAGATATAAAAAGACAAAAACCAAACTGCGATGCAATGAAAAAAAATGGAGCTGAAATAATACCAGTAACTACTGGTAGTCAAACTTTAGTTGATGCTGTTAGTGAGTGTATGCGTTATTGGGTTTCAAATTGTGATACTACACATATGTGCGTTGGATCTACCGTTGGACCAAACATATTTGTTAAAATATGTGGTTGGAGCACATCTCAAATATCTAGAGAGTTAAAGGGTCAACTATTATCTGAATTTAAAAAAATTCCAAAAAAGATAAAATTAATTAATTGTGTAGGTGGAGGAAGTTCAGCATATGGATTTTGGAGTGAATTTATTGATTTTCCAAAAAATCAAATAGAATTAATTGGTGTTGAGGCCGGAGGTCCAAAAAATTCAAAATTACATGCTGCTCCTTTGAGCCGTGGTGCAAGATTAGGTATTTTGCATGGAGCAGCTTCATATGTATGTCAAAATACTGAAGGCCAAATTAATGAAACGGAATCTATAAGTGCTGGATTAGATTATCCAGGAGTAAGTCCACTTCATTGTTTCCTTAAAGATACAAAAAGAGCAACATATACTTTTGCAACTGATGAAGATGCTTTAAGAGCATATAAGCTAGTTACAAAATTTGAAAAACTTAATCCAAGTCTCGAACCAAGTCACGCATTTGCCGAGGCTATAAAGATTGCACCAAAACTAGGTAAAGATAACATAATAATTGTTAATTCTTGTGGAGATGCCAAAAAAGATAGAGATATTTTAAAAGAAAGATTGAGCAAAAAATGATTTCACCAATAAGTTTGGCTTTCAGAAAAGCAAATATAAATAATAGACCTGCTTTATTAACTTACACGGTTGCAGGGGATAATAATAAAAAAAAATGTTTAGAAATTTTGAAAGAGATTTCAAATTATGTTGATATTTGTGAAATAGGATTTCCACATAACACTCCAATTGCAGATGGCGGCCAAATACAAACTAGTGCATATCGAGCAATTAAAAATGGAATTAAGATTTCTGATGTTTTTGATATTGTAAAAAAATATAAAAAATTTAATAATTCTAAGCCAGTTATCTTGATGGGTTACTACAATATGATTTATCAATATAATGAAAGTAAATTTATAAAAAAGTGCAAAAAGGTTGGTGTAAATGGTCTAATAGTAGTTGATTTACCATGGCCTGAAAATAAAAAATTTGCAAGTAAATGTAAAAAAAATTCAATAAGTTTTATACAACTTTTATCTCCGACAACCTCTGCAGAAAGGTTAAAAAAAATTATAAAAGACTCTCATGACATGATTTATTATATAAGTATGTTATCTACTACAGGTGGAAAATTGAAAGTTTCTCCTAGGGAAATTTTATATAATTATAAAAAAATAAAAAAAATGAATCCAAAAAAAAAATGTGTTATTGGTTTTGGAATCACGGAAAAAAATATATCAAAACTGAAATCATCGGATGGTTTAGTAGTTGGAAGTCAAATAAGCAAGGAAATATCAAGAAGTTTAAGTAATAGACAAAATCCTGTCACAAATGTAAGTAAGCTTGTAAAAAAATTAAAAAATAAAATTTTATGAACTGGATTACAAAAGCTTTAAGTTTTGGAGAAAAAATTAAAAAGGTTTTAAAAAAAAGACCATCTAAAGAAGATATAGCAAACTCAGACTGGACTAGTTGTTGTAAAGGTCCAATTTTAAAAGTGGATCTTGAAGAAAATTTGTGGGTTTGTAACTCATGTGGAAAACATCATAGAATTAATTGTCGACAAAGATTCGATATCATATTTGGAAAAAATGCTTATGAAATACTTGATACACCAATTCCTGCTGAAGATCCTCTTGGATGGGTAGATACCAAATCTTATAAAGATAGATTAAAATCTGCAAAAAAGAAAACTAATCAAAATTCAGCTGTGATGATTGCTAAAGGTAGAATAAATGGTATCGACGTAACAGCTGGAGCAATAAACTTTGAGTTTATTGGTGGCTCTGTAGGTGCTGCTGAAGGTGAAGCAATAATTTATGGTGTTCAACACGCTATTGACAATCAAACACCATTTGTATTCTTTCCTTGTGGTGGTGGGCAAAGAATGTTCGAGTCTCCTATTGCACTTGCAAATATGACCAGAACTACACTTGCTATTAATGAACTCAAAAAAAATAACCTTCCTTATTTAGTTTGTTTTACTGATCCAACTGCTGGTGGAATTACAGCATCATTTGCAATGTTAGGAGATATTCATTTTGCTGAACCAGGTTGTTTAATAGCCTTTGCAGGAAAAAGAGTTATTCAAGCAACAGTCAAGGAAGAGCTTAGTTCTGACTTTCAAACATCTGAGTTTGTCGAAAAGCATGGATTTGTAGACAGAATTGTTGAACGAAAAGATTTAAAAACCGAAATAAGCTTACTATTATCAATATTGTTAAAAAAAGATAACGCGGTAAATGAAAAGCAAATAAATGAAACTTCAGACAATATTGAACCGCTTGCAAAAGCTGCATCCTAAAGAAATTGACCTAAGTCTAGATAGAGTTAAAAATCTTTGTAAAAAACTGGGTAATCCACAGAATAAATTAAAATATATATCTGTGGTTGGTACGAACGGTAAATATTCAACTATACAGGTAGTAAGATCAATTTTAAAAACTGCTAATATAGTCTGTAATATTTATACTAGCCCACATATTCAAAAAATTAATGAGAGATTTATTTTTAACGATATTGAAATATCTGATAATAACTTATCTGATTTATTAATAGAAGTTGAAAATGTTAATAATGGTGAACAAATAACTTATTTCGAAATATTAACTGCAGCGTTTTTTTATCAAGCAAGTAAATTCAAAGATAAAATAAATATTATAGAAAGCGGGCTTTTTCATAGATTTGATGCAACAAATATTATTGATAATAATTTATCTAGTATTGTTACTTCAATAGGTTTAGATCATTTAGATTGGTTACCAAAAAATGAGCAAAATATTGAAAAAATAGTTTATGAAAAAACCTCATCCCTTCTAAATTCTAATATTGTTGTAAGCAAACAAAGCTCTGATGAAACCTTAGATTTAATAAAAAAATCAATTAATAACAATCAATCAAAAAAAATCATTTACAAAGATGATTTTAATTATTCATTAAGTGAAAATGGTTTTATTTATTATGAAGATGAATATGGCGGTTTGAAATTACCAAAACCAAATCTTTTAGGTAATTTTCAAATTGATAATTGTGCGACCGCTATTGCTACAGTAAGAAATTTACAACTAGGAGTAAAAGATGAAAATATTAAGGAGGGTATTACTAAGATAAAAAGTATTGCAAGACTTCAAGAAATTAAATCTGGAAAGCTTAAAAATATTTGTAGGGACAATAGATTATATTTAGATGGCTCACATAATCCTTTAGGTGCAAAAGCTCTTAATGAATATTTAAATACTCTTAATTGTAAAAAACATTTAATTCTTGGAATGATGTCTAATAAAAATCACGAAGAGTATTTAAGCAAATTTAATAATATATCTTCCATAACTACCATTGATATTCCTAACCAACCGAATGCTATAAAAGGAATAGATTTAAAGAAAAAATTAAATAAATATGCTAATGTTAGTTACAAAAAATCTATTGAAGAAGCTCTTGTGTCACTAAATCCTGAGGAAGACGATTTGATAATGATAACCGGATCTTTGTATCTTGCTGGTGAGCTACTTAATTTGAATTAAATATTTTCTTTTATAAAAGCAACTATATCACTCTTTGGTGTAGCTCCAACTTTAGTTGCTTTTAGTTCACCACCTTTAAATAAAAGCATTGTAGGAATTCCTCGAACACCATACTTAGTAGGCATGTTAGGCTCTGAGTCTATGTCATGTTTTGCAATTACAATATCATTTGCCATCTCCTCTGAAATTTCCTCTAAAATTGGTCCAACCATTTTACATGGACCACACCATTCGGCCCAAAAATCTACTAAAACGGGTTTATCGTTTTTCAAAACTTGTTCTTCAAATATTTCATCCGTAACTTTTAATGTTGCCATAAGCTTTATATATAAATAAAAATTTTTTTATCAATAGTTAAAAGAGAAATGTTAAAATTATCCACATTAAACATTTTCATACTTTTTCTGTATTGACATTGCATATTCATTAAACTCGTCTAGTAGTGATAGCTTTTCGTTATCATTCTCATTAGTATATTTTTCTCTCAGAGTATCAATTTCTGTGTAGAGCGTTGGAATTGTCCACCATTTTTCTTTCTTTTCACTCAAAATTCGCTTTGCAATTTCTCGCTTTATAGTTTTAAGCATGTTCTCAGGCAGAACTTCAGGTGCCTCTTGAAATATGATTTTTTTTCCAAAACCTACTAAACGATCATCATCAAACTTATCCAGTAATTTAAGTTTATCTTTCCATGATGCTGCATGCCAAGCAGGAAATAAGGCAGTATCTTTGTTTGATGTAAATTTAGTATAAATACTTTCTTCAGCATATATATCTTCTTGTGTTTTAGATTGTTCTTTTTCTTCAGCTACCTCTCTTAACGCATGAAGTATATTTTGAGAAAATTTCTCATTATTTTTAACAATATCTGCTCTTTTATTAATTAATGACTTATCCATGGCATTATATGGTTCTGCTTGCATACCATATTTTGGATCTACAATAATTGGAGCCTTGTTAGATCTAATAGTTCTTAGAAATTTAGGGGACTTTTTCATTTCAACCTTAAGCTCATTTATTGATAAATTTAGTAAAGGTTCTATATCAATCCTTAAGTCAAATGCATAATACCAACCAGCATATATAGGATGCATACAATATTTTTGATGAAGAGGTGCAACTAGATGAAGTCTAGATTTGCCGTAATAGTACTCGTTTAAGGTAATAATTTCACCTTTCTTAATAATAGTTTCAGTGTCAGATTTATTCGCAGTTTTAAAAAAAGATCCCCAAGTCTCTGGCTGTTTTTTTTTGACAATATTTAAAACTTTAGCTGTCATTATACTGTCACTTAATGCGCTATGAGCATCAGTTGAATCTATACCTTGCATTCTGGCTAAAGATTCTAATTTAAATACTGCATTATTTTTTTCGTTGAATTCTACTTCTAAAACTGAAGGGTCAATTGCATAAGCTGCACGTGCAATATTAATACCATCATGTCTTTTGTTTGGGGCAGCATTCGTTAAATATGGATACCTAATCCCTTTAAAAAACTCTTTTCTTATCATTTCATCATCAAATCCAATATTAGACCAACCAAGAAATACTGCAGGACTCCACTTTTTAAATATTTTTTCAACTTCTGCTAACATTTGATAGTGAGAAAGATTAGTTTGAGTTAATTGCTTTATTGATGTCTTATTAACTATAAGTGCCATGGCCTGAAAGATTTCTCCTTCAGGTAGACTGCATCTTAAATTAAATCTGTCTTTCTCTTTGAAATTCTCATCAACTAAAACACCACCAATTTCAATAATGCTACCAAAGTCTGTACTTGCGCTCGATGACTCTATGTCCCAAATTGCTAAATTCATAATTTTATCCTCAAATTAGCTAATGTTTTATAAGTTTTTGGAAAGTTTTTTAAAGACTTTACCGTTAGCATATAAACGATTAGCTCAGGTATTAATAACACTTTTATGGATAGGTTAAATAAAGTCAAGATATATTATTCAATTCGTAAAACTTTTTAACCCTTCCCAAAAATAAATTTTGATACATTTCTAATTCAGCTCCCTCAATTTTAAATTCTTGGAATAAAATATCTTTCGTACATAATAATATTATTCCTGCTTTCATCTTGGTTCCATGAACAGTATCATGTGCTAATGTATAGGCTCCTAGTTGTAAGAAATAATCTTGAATGTAGTCTACTTTTTTTGGTTTATTAGACTGTTTAAAATCTACAATAACATCTTTACCTTCATATACTGCTATCATGTCAGCTGTTCCAGCATATTGATCTGGATAATATAAAGTTTCTTCCATTCCATATACTTCGTTAAGTCTTCCAGTAATTCCTTTTTGAATTATTTCTTTAGCCATATTTTTGTATTGTTCATTACTTTCAAAAAAACTCTCGTTAATCCTTCCTCTCAAATAGTCCTCAATATAAGAGTGCATAGAAGTGCCCCTCGATGATGCCTCTGTTTTAATTCTATTTGCTTCTTTAACTCCTACTCTCTCTTTCCAATTTGCAAGAGCTGCTTTCTCTTCTTCAGACTTTGTAACGCTTAGAATAGTAGTAACACTTGGTAATTTGTTCTCTCCCAACAAATATTTTCTGTATCCATCTTCAATTGACCTTAAAGACTTGGGATAATTAAATTTATTATTCCACTTCATTTAATTTTTTGATTAGAATTAATTTAATTTTTTGCTTGTCTTGGAATATCCTCAAATTTCTCGACATTTTCTGTTTCAATAGCTTTTTCAATTTGCTCGGGATCTTTTATATTTTCTAATGTTCTTTTAATTGATCTTGCATCTGTTCCAAATTTATCAACAGCTGTCATTGCTTCTTCTAATTTTTTTCTGAGATTAACAATTCCATCAAAGTGTTTTGTAAATCTAGTACTTATTGTTTTTAAATGATCATATATTTCTGTTGCGTGTTTTTGAACTTTTAATGTTTGAAAACCCATGTGCAATGATTGTAGATACCCAGATAAATTATTTGGTCCCATAACAGTTACTTTATATTTTTTCATTAATTCTTGGCTTAATAATTCTTTGGTATTTGGATCTTGATAATTAGCTAACTCTAAAAACAAACTCTCTGTTGGCGCATACACAATTGCAAAATCAGTAGTTTTAGGTGGAACAATATATTTTTCATTTATACTCTTGGCTTTTTCTTTAAAAACTTTTGCAAGTTTAGTTCTTGCATCCGCAATAGCTTTTTTATCATCTTCTTGATGAGCATCTTGAATAGCTTTAAATCTCTCAACAGGAAAATGGCTATCAACCGGAACCAATACACCCTCTTGAAGTTTAATAGCAAATTCAACATTTTCACTAGTTTCCTCCTTCATTTTAACATTTGAGAGGTACTGTGAAGAAGGAAGTAAATCCTTAATAAGTGAGCCCAAGCTGAACTCGGCTAAAGTTCCATACTTTTTAACTCCAGCTAAAATTTTATTAATGCCTTTCTGACTTTCGTTTAAATTTTCAACTTGTGAATTAAAAGCTGCAACTTTCTCATCAACTTTTGTCAGAGCTGCTGTCATATCTTTCGTAACACCAGTTGAAAGATTGTTAAAAGATGAAGACATCGAACTTAAAGATGTATTTATAGTAGTATTTAAACTATCTTTTAATTTAATTATTTCAGCATTTAGGTTAGCTATCTCATCAGCTTTGTTTTCATCCTCTTTTTTTGTATTTGATTTAATATTTAAATAAAGGATAGATAAAGTCGCTATTAATATTGAAGCTAAAATAATTATTAAAATTATATCCATGATTCGTATGTTACACTTACTTAATAATATTTAAAGTTTATTTAAAAAATTTTTAAGAGCTCTACTTCTTTATTTTTTTTTGGGGTCATTAAACAAGCTTGGGATTTAAGAATTATTCCGTCTTTTAATACCCTTAATTTATTAGCTTTTAAGGTTGCTCCTGTTGAAGTTATATCAGTTATAATTTCTGATGATCCAGTAAATGGATATATCTCTGTTGCGCCAAGACTCTTTACCAATTTAAATTGTGTAACTCCTCTTGAGAACATGAATTCTCTAGTTAGATTAGGATATTTTGTTGCTATACGTAATCTATTTCTTTTTTTATCTTTAAATTCAAAAGCTACTTCTTCAAGATCAGGCATTGTCTGTACATCTATCCAATCATCTGGAATTGCAACTACCAATGTAGCTTCTCCAAAATTGTACTTTTTTTTTACAATCACCTTTTTTTGAATATTAATTTCGCTTTCCTTTAATAAATCATATCCAGAGAAACCAATATCTAAAGATCCATCTGCAAGACGTTCTACTATTTCTCTGGAATGAAGATAATAAATAACTATATTTTTTTTTCCTTTGATAAATCCAAATAAATCTCTCTCACCTCTTTCAGATAGAATTTTTAATTTCTTTTTTTTAAAAATATTTAATACTCCAGATCGTAAACGACCTTTACTTGGAATTCCAATTTTAACAATGTTGTTACTCATATTTATATTTTACTAATTCTTCTTGAAATAAATTGTTCATTTTATTTATTAAATTCTCATTAAGTAGTTTCTTATAATCATTATCTTTTCCTAAATTAAAAAATTTTATTTTTTCGTCAGAACCTTTTTTTGTAATTGCTTCTGCAAAACCTTTTTCGTCCTCTAGTTTTTTCAAATTATTAAAATTGCAATTTCTTATACATTTTAATGCTTTTTCTTTATTAAATTTTTCATCTGATTTAGAAATTTTATGAACGAAGTTAATAACATGTTTAAAAGTATTTAGCGCATCACTTTGTAGATCTTCATACCTTACAGTTAAAACTGGATACAATTTATTATCTACCCATGATTTCTGATTTAACTTCCATGAAAAAAGTGCTTGAAATCCTAAAAATCTCTCTTTTTCTTTAGAGACAATTCCTCTTTTTTCATCTGTCATAAATTGAAAAGCTTCATCGACAGAAATTTGATAATGGTTTGATAATGAAGAAATTACATTCCTTGGATCTCTAACTATATAAATAACACCTACTGTATTTTCTTTATTAGTAAATTGATTACCATCTATTTTACAAAGTGCATTATGGGTTTTAAAAAATTTCAAACCTTTGGATTGATTAATTTTTTCTTGCTCCTTTATCCAATACTTTGAAGTATCGTGCGGCTGGTTAAATTTATCTAAATACTTTCTAAAATATTTGTTGCTTGGAAAAGAGTCTATTTTTTCTAAAAGTTCAAAATTAAAATCACCTGTTTCTGAAAAATAGTAATTTGCTATTAAAGATCTCAACCAAGTATTTCCACTTTTAGGATATGAAGCTAACCAAATTATCATATTTTTTCTAAGTTAATAGCAGCTCCAACAGCTGGTATATTTTTTTTAAAGCCAAGATCTTTAATTAAAGAATCGTATCTACCACCTCTAATATTTAATTTCTCAGACTTCGATTTAATATCGATCTTAAATACCAAACCAGTATAATATTCGAGATGTCTTCCAAAAGAAGAATTAAATCTAACATTTAACTTATTAATTTTATTTTTAGTTATTGGAAAATAATCATCCTGAACTCTAAGATTAATTTTATTTTTTTTAAAAAATAAATTTAACTTTTTAGATGCTTGATTAATAGGACATTCAATTTTTAAGTACTCTTTTAAAATTTTTACAACATTACTACTTTTTTTTGTTCTTCTTGGATCTTTAATTTTATTGTCAAATCTTAATAATATTTCTTCTATTGATCTTCCAGCAACTTCTTTTTTTTGATTTCCATTAATCATTTTAGAATATTTTTTTTTATCTATTTCAACAATTGTTGGATCGATATCAGAATTCGTCTCCAATCTTTTTAATAAATCATTAAAATATTTTTCTCTCCAAAAATGACGTTGCAATCTTAGTTTCCATCTTGCTGGACAATCCAATTTATCTAACAAAAGCCTAAAAATTTCTATGTTACCTATTACTAAATTTCCACTTTTATATTTAATTTTTGATAATGCTTTAAGTGAAGTTTCTATGATTTTTTTATCATCTTTTTTTTCAGTAAAAGATCCTAATATTTCAAAACCAATTTGACTCCTAATAACAGAATCTTTTTTATTTAATCCTTTTCTAAATGCTTGACCACTATAGAAAATTTTTTCGCTAGTTTTCTTATTATTATTTAAATATCTAACACAAGATGCAATTGTTAAATCAGGTCTTAAACAAAGTTCATTTCCTAATTGATCATTGAAAGAAAATATAAATCTTTTGAAATTTTCTCCTGATCTTTCCAATATTAAATTGATGTCAATAACTGTATCAAGATCAATATATTTATATCCATTTGACTTAATTACTTTTAAAATATTTTCAGATAAGTTTTTTGATTTCATCAATCAGATTCTCCTTATCAAATGTAATTTGAGTATTTTCAGATTTTTTCCATTCTTCTCTAGATAAATTTCTTGATGTTTCTTCTAAATTTGGGACTAATTTTTTTATAGTAATTTTATTATTTTTAAATTCATCATCTCCACAAAGAATTACAGCTGGCGAATTTCTTTTATCAGCATATTTTAATTGAGATTTCAAACCTGAGTCTCCCAAATAAACTTCAGATCTTATATTTTGATTTCTAAGTTGTGATAACAATTCATAATAATTTGAGAGATATTTTTCATCTAAAATACATATTATTATTGGTGAATTATTTTTTACTTCAATCTTGTTTAACTGAATTAAAGCATATAACAAACGATCAAGACCTATAGATACACCTGTCGCAGATAGGTCTACTTTTTTAAACCGTGAAACTAAAGAATTATATCTTCCACCTCCACCAACTGATCCAAATTCCACCTCTTGGTTTTTTTGATTTTTAACTTTAAATGTTAAATTTGCCTCAAATATTGGGCCATCATAATATTCAAGTCCTCTAATAACTTCAGGAGAAAAAATTATTTGATCAAAATTAGATGAATAACTTATTCCATCTAATACTTTATTTAATTCATCAACACCATCTTCAACTAATTTGTTTGGTATAGCTGACTTAATTTCATCTAAAGATCTCATATTTATAAAACTGACTATCGCTTCAGCTTGATTATCAGAGAGGTTTGCTCCAATAGTTTTATCACCAGATTTGTCTTCACGTCCTGTTGTAAGTAATTGTTTAACACCATCAGTTCCAACTCTATCAAGTTTATCAATAGCTCTCAAAACAGTAAGTTGTTGTTTGCTTTCTGAAATTTTTAAGTTTTCAATAAGTCCTTGAATTAATTTTCTATTACTTAATTTGATTTGATATTGATTTTTTTCTAAGCCACAGAAATATAATGTGTCAGCTAAAAGGTTGCACATCTCAGCATCTGCTAAAGGATTACTAGATCCAACAATATCACAATCAGCTTGTGTAAACTCTCTAAATCTACCAGGACCAGGTTTCTCATTTCGCCATACATTACCAATCTGATATCTTTTAAAAGGATTTGAGATATTTAAATAATTTTGAGATACGTATCTTGCTAATGGCGCAGTTAAATCATAACGTAATGATATCCAGCTATTATTTTCCTCTTGAAAACCAAATACACCAGAGCTTGGCCTATCCTCATCTGGTAAAAATTTTCCTATATTTTCTGATATTTCAAAACTTGGGGTTTCTAACTTAGAAAAACCAAATTTTAAAAAATTTTCCTCGATCTTAGCAATTAAATTTTCTTTTAACGCTAATTCTTTTCCGTATCTATCAACAAAACCCGAAGGGGTATTTGCAGACAATTTTTTTTCTTTATTCATTTTTTGGTACACGGGGACAGATTCGAACTGTCGACCTTCGGTTCCACAAACCGCTGCTCTAACCAACTGAGCTACCCGTGCTCCTTCTACTGTTTTATACTAAATGTGGATAAAATTAAATTTATAAATAATTAAATAGCTAGCTTGCAGCCAGCATGAAAATGATGTCTGTGAGTTTCTCTGTTAATAATAACAAATTTATTCATTGCAGTGTAATTAGCATTTTTTTTTTTAAATGCAAGTAAGAAAAGGTTTTGCACAGGAATAGCTATGTTTTTTAACATATCCTATTCCTATACAAATATTTTTGATGAATTAAATTTTATTAACCTAATTTTTTCAAATTTACAGCGCTTGGACCTTTTTCGCCATCTTGAATTTCGAATTCTATAGCATCGTTTTCATTCAAAAATCTTAGCCCAGCTTCTCTAACTGCGCTCGCATGAACGAAACAATCTTTTTCTCCGTCTTCTCTTTCAATAAAACCGTAGCCCTTCTTACCGTTGAACCACTTTACTTTACCTTTTAATGTACTCATACTTTAGTTACTCTTTCATTGTTATTATATAATTAGCTATAAATAGCTGAAGGATAGGTATTAGATTTTAATTTTGAATGCAAGCATAATGATGGATATTAATACCACATGGGAGTGGTGGCTTCGGCGGGACTCGAACCAGCGACACAAGCCTTTTCAGGGCTCTGCTCTACCAACTGAGCTACGAAGCCATATTAAGATCTAAAAATTATACGACCCTTTGATAAATCGTATGGAGATACTTCCAATTTCACTCTATCTCCTTGTAGAACACGAATACGATTTTTTCTAAGTTTTCCTGCCGTGTGAGCCGTAACATTATGACCATTGTCTAATTTAACTCTAAACATAGCATTAGGAAGAAGATCTGTTACCACACCCTCAAACTCCAACGTATCCTGTTTACTCAAATTATTATCTCCTCATTCTAGATTTAATACTTTGAGCATGATTATCTAGTTCTTCATACTCAGCGAGATGTGTAGCGGATTCTCCTAATTTCTCAATACCTTTTTTTGTAAGAGTTATATGGCTAATTTTTTTATAAAATTCACTAAGATTTAGTCCAGATGAAAATTTTGCAGATCCTAAAGTTGGTAATACATGGTTTGAACCAACATTATAATCTGAGACAGCCATTGGAGAATACTTTCCAATCATAATACTTCCTGCATTATGAATTTGATTTAAATACTTTTTATAATTAGATACATTAATTTCTAAGTGCTCTGGAGCAACTTCATTAATTGCTTCTATTATTTGCTTATCACTATGGGCTAATACAATTAATCCATTATTTTTCAAACTTTTAAAAACGACACTTTTCCTTAGAACTTTTTTGATACTTTCTTTTATTTCTATATTAAATTTATTTGCTAATTTTTTATCTTTCGTAATTAAAATACACTGGGAGTTTACATCATGTTCTGCTTGTCCAATCATAGATGTTATAACTTGATTTAGATCAGTTTTACTATCTGCTAAAACACAAATTTCACTAGGCCCTGCGACCATTCCTTCTGTACCAACATCACCAAAGACTTCACGTTTGCTTCTTGCAACATAAATATTTCCAGGCCCAACAATTTTATTCACTTTTTGAATATAAGCTAAACTTGCTATAGCTTGAGCACCGCCCATTGAGTAAATTTCATTAATTCCAACTTTTTTAGCTGCATAAAGAACAGCAGGATTTAGTTTTCCATTTAATTTTGGATTGGCCAAAACTATTCTTTTTACACCAGAAATTTTTGCAGGCACTGCATTCATTAATAATGTGGATGGTAAATTAGCTGGAACATAAATACCTACAGACTCTAGTGGCACATGCTTATATTCAAGTTTATTTTTAAAATTATCTACATACTTAATATTTTTTGGTTTTTGTAGTGAATGAAACTTAAAAATTCTATTATAGGCTAAATCGATACTTTTTTTAATCTTAGGTTCTAATGTATTAATTGCTTTGTTTACTTTATCTTTTGAAGGAACTATCTCTATATTTTTACTAAATTTTTTCTCATACTTTAAAAGTGCTTTTCTTCCATTGATTTTGATGTCTTTTAAAATTTTTGGAACTATCGAGGTGTCTACTGCTTTTCCGGATCTCCTCTTATCCAAAAAAGATGTTAATTCTCTTTTATAATTTTTTTTCTTACAATTAATTACTTTTATCATTTTCAATTTTTTGGTCTTCTAACGTTACATCAATAACTTCTGTGGAAAGTGTTATAATTCCATTTTTTGAAAATAACAGAACTATTTCAAAATTTTCTTTTTTTTTAAAAATATCAATTGCAAATAATTCTAAAGTTAAATCTGTATTGGATTGTTTAATATTTTTAGACTTGGAACTTTCAATAAATTCAAATTTTATAACACTATTAATAGGTTTTCTTATATCTGTTTCCTTATCTATTCTTAAAACAGAAAGTAAAAAAATTTTTGTAGATGGTAAATATTTTATATCAGAAATTTTGACTTTAGATTCTGCACATATAGCTGATATAATTTGTAAGTCGTCTGGAGATTGAGCGATTACTTTCTTTAAAAAATTATTCACTAAGATATTCTTTTTATTTTTACTCCAATTTTTTTTAGCTTATTTTCAATTTTTTCATAACCTCGATCTAAATGATATACTCTATTTATAATAGATGTTCCTCTTGAAATAAAAGCTGCTAAAACTAAAGCTACTGATGCCCTTAAATCACTAGACATTAACTCAGCTCCCTCTAGATTATTAGTTCCCTCAATAATTGCCTTGTTACCTTTAATATTTATTTTTGCACCTAATCTTTTTAATTCTGGAACATGCATAAATCTGTTTTCAAATATATTTTCTTCAATTGTGCTTTTCCCATTTGCTCTAGTTAACAATACCATAATTTGAGCTTGCAAATCAGTGGGGAAATTTGGATATTCTCCAGTTTTTAAAAAATTTAGACTTTTAATTTTTTTTGGACCCTTAATTTGAATTGTATTTTTTGTGGTTTTTATCTTTGCACCAATTTTCTTAAGTAAATTTATCTCTGTATTGATAATTTTTGGCTGAAAGTTTTTAATTTTTAAGTTTCCACCATTCAAACATGCGGCAACACAAAAAGTACCTGCTTCAATTCTATCATTCATAATTGAGTAAGTTATACTTTTTAATGTTTTAATACCTTCTATTTTTAAAGTTCTTTTACCAATCCATTTTATCTTGGCACCAGCTGTTTTAAGAAAATTTGTCAGATCCTTGATCTCAGGCTCTATTGCACAATTTTTTATTGTTGTTGTCCCATTAGCGAGACAAGCAGCAAGAATTAAATTTTCGGTAGCTCCAACAGATATTTTTGAAAATCTTATTTCTGAACCAACTAATCCTTTTCGAGCTTTTGCATTAACATATCCTTTTTCAATTTGTATTTTAACACCTAACTTTGATATAGCTTTTAAATGTATATCTATTGGTCTTACTCCTATACTGCAACCACCCGGGCTACTTACTTTTGCTTTTTTATTTTTTGCCAATAAAGGACCAAGAACTAAAATTCCTGCTCTCATTGTTTTAACTAGAGAATAAGGTGCAATAAAATTATTTTTTTTTCCTTTTGAGATTGTCGCGATTTTTTTATTATTTTTAAAGGTAATTTTTCTTCCTAGTGATTTTAGCAAATTAAGCATTGTATCAATATCTTTAACTCTTGGCAGATTTTTAATTGTTACATTTTTATCAAAGAGTAAAGTTGCAGCGAGTATTGGTAGAGCAGCATTTTTACTTCCAGAAATTGATACCTCTCCTCTGATCTTAGAGGGACCATTAATTTTAAATTTATCCATTTTAAATTTTGGGAAGTGTTACCCCTTTTTGGCCCATATATTTTCCATTTCTATCGGCATATGAAACATCAGGTTTCTCATTCCCTTTTAAAAATATAAATTGTGCCACACCCTCATTTGCATATATTTTAGCTGGTAATGGAGTTGTGTTAGAAAATTCAAGAGTCACATGACCTTCCCATCCTGGTTCCAAAGGTGTTACGTTAACAATTATTCCACATCTGGCATAAGTGGACTTACCTAAACAAATAACTAAGACATCACTGGGAATTTTAAAATATTCAACTGTTCTTGCTAAAACAAAAGAATTTGGCGGAATAATACATTCATCAGACTCTTTAGTTACAAAATTTGTTGGTTTAAAATTTTTTGGGTCTACAATTTCGGAGTTAACATTGGTAAATATTTTAAACTCATTAGATACTCTTGCATCGTACCCGTATGAAGAAACACCAAATGAAATTTTTCCTTCCCTGATTTGTTTATCTTCAAATGGAGAAATCATTGCATGATCTTTTGCCATTTTGATTATCCACTTATCTGATTGAACTGACATTTATTTATTTTTTTTGTTTTTTCTTTGAAAAATTTTTCTTTTTCTTAAGTTTTTACGCAAAGCTTCTTCGAGTTTAGCTTTTTTATCCTTCTTCCTGTCCATCTTGATTACTTTTTGTCTGGATTGGTAAGGTGATCCAAAGTTATTATTTGATCGATTGGTATTGTTTTATCCTCTGGAGTTTTGGTGTCACCTTGTTTAGCTATTTTCTTAGCTCTTTTCTCAGCAAGCTTTTTTTCTCTTTTAGCCTGCTTCTCCATAGCTTTGGCTCCTCTTGTCGATTTATAATCGTAGTGAATTCCCATATCATTTACCTAATTTAGATATATCCGATTTTCGTAAAAAATTAAGGCATTTATTTGAAAAAAACAATTTTATACACTAATTATAATTAAAAAATGCCCTCATAGTTAAATGGTATAACACATCCATGGTAAGGATGAGTTTCCAGTTCAATTCTGGGTGAGGGCACCAGCTATTTGTAGAATTTTTTTCTGATTATAAATCCAATTAAAACCAGAATTATCATACCAATTACTGGCACATAAATATCTGGAGTTAAAATTATATCAGACATACTAGGAAGTTCTTGATTATATTCAATTACTTTATTTAGCCCTGCGCCAAGCGAGGCTCCAACAAATAACTGAGGTGTCATTCCAATAACAGATCCGAAAAAGAAATTCTTAATCTTAACATTAAATAGTGTTGGCAAAATGTTTGATATAAAAAAAGGTATACCACCAACAAATCTGTATATAAGAAAAAAAGTAAATTCATTTTCTTTAAATTTTTCAGTAAGGTTAGAAAACTTTGATGAAAATTTTTTTTTAATTAAGTCTTTAAAAAAATAATTTGCACAAATATATAAAAACGTTGCACCAATAGATAAACCAAATACAATAAGGATTGTCCCTATCCATTTTCCAAATACAAATCCTCCAACTAAAAAAACTGGCGAACCAAATCCTAAAAGCATAACCCAAATAATCACTCCAATAAAAAATAATATGCTAGCAATTAAAAGATTGGAGTTTTTAATATCATTTAGTTTATCTCTATTATTTTTTATAAGTTCAAAACTTGAAAAGTCGTCAAATGAAAAATAGCTAAAAAAAAGCAACAAAAAGCCAGTAACTATGGAAAGATATATAATACCGAGAATAATTTTTAATTTATTTTCATTTTCCATTTTGATTTAATTTATTAAAAATCGCTGTACTTATATACATTAAATTGTATAACTACCGAAATTTAACAAAAAAGAAGCCTTAATATGAAACGTACATATCAACCTAGTAAAAAAGTGAGAAAAAGAAGGCATGGTTTTAGGTCTAAAATGAAGACTAAAGGTGGAAGAAAATTAATTAGACGAAGAAGAAGTAAGGGTAGAAAAAAACTCACTGTTTAATGCAGGTTAAATTAAAAAGTTTATCCAAAAATGAAGATTTTAAATTTATTTTAAATGGTAAAAAAATTTCAAATAGATACTCAACAATTTTTTACAGGAGATTAGAAAATAAAAGTAATAAATATTTTAATATAAGTTTTATTACAAAAAAAAAGATTGGTACAGCTGTTATAAGAAATAAAATTAAAAGAAGACTAAGAAATATGATGAATGAGGCTTTAAAAAATATTAAAATTAATCTTAACTATAGTTACTTATTAATTGCTAGAAAATCTGTTTTAGAAGATGAGTACAATTTTATTAAGATAAAACTTTTTAGTGAGTTGAAAAAAATTAGATAGTTATGATTAAAAAAGGATTTATATATTTAATTAAATTTTATAAATATTTTATTTCACCTGTTCTGGGTAATAATTGTAGGTATCTTCCAACCTGTTCAGAATATTTTGTTGATAGTTTAAATGAATATGGTGTTTTGAAAGGATGTTATAAAGGCATTAAAAGAATTTTAACTTGTCATCCTATAAAAATTTTAGGAGGAGGACATGGGTATGATCCGGTAAAGAAAAAGAATATTAAATAATGGACACAAGAAACGTAATAGCAGCAATTTCATTAAGTGCAGCAGTAATAATTCTTTATGGATTATTTTTTGCTCCACCAAGTCCTGATCCAAAGCAGGTAAATAATAATGATCAAATTAAGAACAATCTTCAACTAAACGAAGCACCAAAAATAGAGCAAAATATTGAGAATAATAAAATTTCTAGATCAGAGGCAATTAACAAAGTTGAAAGGATATTTTTTGAAAATGAAAATATTAAAGGTTCTATCTCTCTAGAGGGATCATTAATCGATGACCTGATTTTTAAGAAATACACTGAAACTTTAGACTCTGATGAAAATGTAGTTTTGCTCAATCCTAAAGAGTCTGAAAATGGTTATTATATAGAAACAGGTTGGGCTATAAATAATAAAGATATTGAGGTTCCTAATTCAAATACAAAATGGGAAGTTGTCAGCAATAAATTACTAACACCGAACAATCCAATTAGATTAGTATGGAATAATGAGCAGAATATAACTTTTGAGAAAGAAATAAGTATAGATGACAAATTTTTATTTACTGTTAACCAAAAAATTACGAATAATACTCAAAATACCTATAACTTTTATCCCTACGGACAAATTATTAGAAACTTAGCTCCTGATGTAACTGATTTTTATATATTACATGAAGGTTTACTAGGTGTTTTTGATGATAATCTTGTTGAAGAAGATTACGATGACATTAAAGACAAAAAGTACTCTGTAAATGCTAACAAAGGATGGATGGGTATTACAGATAAATATTGGATAACGAGTTTAATCCCAGAAAGTAATAAAAGTTTTAGATCAGATTTCGATTATAAAAATAAATTTAAAGCTAACTTCATTGAGACTGCTGCAACAGAAGTCAGAGCTAATGAAAGCAAAACTAATCAAGTAAAAGTGATTATTGCGGCTAAAGAAGTGGATGTTGTTGATGGTTATGCGGAAAAACTAAATATTAATAAATTTGATTTAGCAATTGATTGGGGTTTCCTATATTTTTTAACAAAACCAATATTTTTGATATCGGATTATTTCTTTAAATTAACTGGCAACTATGGAATTGCAATTATACTAATTACCGCTTGTATAAGAATATTGTTTTTTCCTCTCGCTAACTACTCATTTAGGTCAATGGCAAAAATGAAAGTTCTTCAACCAGAAATGGTGAGGCTTAAAGAACTTCATAAGGAAGATAAAATGAAGTTACAGCAAGAAATGATGGCCCTTTACAAAAGAGAGAAAGTGAATCCGGTAAGTGGGTGTTTACCTATTTTAATTCAAATACCATTCTTTTTTGCAATTTATAAAATGTTATTTGTTACAATTGAAATGAGACATCAGCCTTTTTTTGGTTGGATACACGATCTAAGTGAAAGAGATCCAACAAGTTTATTTAATTTATTTGGTTTATTACCATATGATGTTCCGTCATTTTTAATTATTGGCGCTTGGCCTGTAGCAATGGGTGTAACAATGTGGATGCAACAAAAACTTAATCCAACACCACCAGATCCAATTCAGCAAAAAATATTTATGTTTTTTCCTGTATTCTTAACAGTGATACTGGCACCTTTTCCATCAGGATTAGTTATATATTGGACAATTAATAACGTGCTTACAATGGCACAACAATATGTAATTATGAAGAGAACTTCAGTTAAAACAGTTTAATTGATGGAATTAGATAAGATTATTCCAACAGATGGGCCCAATATTAATGAGGTTGAAAAATATATAAACAAATATCAGTCTGAGGTAATAGTAATTAAATGTGGCGGATCTGTTTTAATTGATAAAAAACTATTTAATCAGTTCATAGAAGATATTTCAGTGATAAACAAAATCGGTTTATCAGCAATAGTCGTTCATGGTGGAGGTAAAAATATTAAAAAAAAATTAGATGAAAATAATATTGAAACTAGATTTATCAAAGGACTTAGGGTTTCAGACAAAAAAACAATAAGATATATAGAAGAAGCTTTACTAGAGCTTAATTTAGAGATTTTACATGAATTAAAATCTAAAAACACTAATGCTTGTTCAATATCACCTAAAGAAAATAATGTAATTAATATTATTCCTGAAAGTAAAGAATTGGGATATGTCGGGAAACCAAAAAAAATTAACAAAGAGAAAATATTAAATTTTATTAAAAATAAACAAATTCCAATTGTTGTCCCATTAGGATTGGGTGATGACGACAGAATTTATAATATTAATGCAGATGTTGCTGCAGGTTCAATTGCAAAAGAGATTGATGCCAGACGTCTTCTTTTGATGACAGATGTTGAAGGAGTTCTTGATGAAAATCAAAAACTTATATCTGAAATTAATCTCAATAAAGCCAATGAAATGTTAAAAAATAATATTATTTCAGGAGGCATGATACCAAAAATAAACACTTGTCTAGATGCAATATCTAATGGTGTTAGAGGTGTAGTTATTGTTGATGGGAGAAAACCGCATTCAATACTATTTGAGTTATTTTCTGATAAGGGTGCGGGAACATTGATAAGAAAATGAATAATTTAAAAAATATAAAAAATATCTTATTCGACTGTGATGGCGTTTTATATAATGATTTAGAGGCAGTTTTTGGCCAAGTTAGTAAAAGGATGACAAAATATATCGCAAATAAGCTCAACTTAGATCTTATAAAAGCTAAAGAATTACAAAGAGATTATTTTCACAAATACAACACAAGCTTAAATGGATTGATGATACATCATGATATACCACCGGAAGAATTCTTAGAATATGTTCATGATATTGATCTTTCATTTATGGAAAAAGATCTTATCTTAAGAAATGAGCTAGAAAACATTGATTTAAATAAATTTGTATTCACAAACGGAAGTAGAGCTCACGTAAAAAATATAGTGAAAACTCTTGGTATTGAAGACCAATTTAAAGATATATTTGATATCGTTGACGCAAAATATCACCCTAAGCCTGAAGCTAAAGCTTTTGATCTTATGGTTGATAAATTTAAGATTGATCCAAAAGAAACTCTTTATATCGAGGATATAGCTAAAAATTTATCAATAGGTAAAGAGCGGGGGACAATAACAGCTTGGCTTATCAATAATGAATACTGGGGTAAAAAAGAGTCTGATAAAGATTACATCGACTATAAAATCGAAAATCTCTCTTTATTTTTAAAAGAAATAAGGTTATTAAAAAGTTCTTAAATTTATGAGCATAGAAAATATAATCAATGATGCCTGGGAAAATAGAGACCAAGTAAGTCCTAACTCAGATGAAAGTTTAAAAAATACTGTTAATCAAATTATTGATGACTTAGATAGTGGCAAAGTCAGAGTAGCAGAAAAAATTAATGGTGAGTGGGTAACACATCAACATATAAAAAAAGCAATTATGTTAAGTTTTAGAATGTATCCAATGGAAAATTTAAATGGTCCCTACAGTAGTTGGTATGACAAAGCGCATCTTTTAAAAGGTAAAACGGCAGGTTGGTCTAAAGAGGACCATGAAAAAGCTGGTTTCAGAATGGTTCCTAATTCTCCAGTGAGAAAAGGATCTTTTGTTGGCAAAAATGCTGTTTTAATGCCATGCTATGTGAATATAGGAGCATACATTGACGAGGGAACAATGATAGATACTTTTGCAAGAGCTGGTAGCTGTTCTCAAATCGGAAAAAATTGTCATATCTCTGCAGGTAGCGGAGTTGGAGGAGTTTTAGAGCCTGCACAGGCATTACCAACAATCATTGAGGACAATGTTTTTTTAGGAGCAATGTCTGAGGTTGTAGAGGGAGTGATAGTTGGCGAAGGTTCTGTTTTGAGTATGGGGATGTATGTTGGAAAATCAACAAAAATTGTTAATAGGAAAACAGGCGAAATAAGTTATGGTAAAATTCCACCATATTCTGTTGTTGTTCCAGGTTCTCTACCAGATAAAAATAATTCAATCGCTCCATCATTATATTGTGCGGTAATAATCAAACAAGTAGACGAAAAAACAAGATCAAAGACTTCAATAAATGATCTTTTAAGAGAATAGATTAATGAAAACTTATAATGAACTGACGTTAGCTCAAGAGCTAATAAAATTTCAAACAATTAAAACAGAAGATAAAGGTATTATGAATTTCCTTTCAAGGAAACTCTCATCAATAGGTTTTAAATGTCATATAATAAAGTCAAAAGGTACAGGCGCTAAACCTGCATTAAATTTATATGCAAAATTTGGTAAATCAAAACCTAACATTAATTATTTGGGTCATACAGATGTTGTTGCTAACCTCAATAATTGGGAGTTTCCACCATTTAAAGCAGTAGTAAAAAAAGGATATTTATATGGAAGAGGATCCCAGGACATGAAAGGTAGTGTGGCATGTTGGATAAGTGCTGTAAGTAATTTTATTACAAATAAAAAATTTAAAGGTTCTATATCAATAATAATTACGGCTGATGAAGAAACTACAGGTCATGGTTGTCCAGCTGTTATGAAATATTTAAAGAAAAAAAAAGAAAAAATTGATTTTTCGGTAGTAGGCGAACCGTCATCAAATAAATCAGTTGGAGATGAAATCAGGATTGGAAGAAGAGGTTCTATGAATGGGACAGTAACAGTATACGGAAAAAGTGGACACTCTGCATTTTATGGGACATATATAAATCCATGTACTGCTCTAGCGAAAATAATATCTAAACTAAAAAGTGTTCAGCTAGACAGAGGAACAAAGTATATGCCGCCATCAAATTTGGAATTTACAAAAATGAATGTGGATAATATATCTGAAAACGTAGTCCCACAATCTGCAAGTGCTAAATTTAATGTTAGATTTAATTCAACTTATAAATCGACATCTTTGAAAAAAAAACTTAGTAAAATTATTAATTTAGTTGCAAAAAAAGAAAATTGCAAAACTAAAATAGATTATAAAGTAAGTGGAGAAGCATTTTACACAGAGCCAAATAAAGAAATTTATATGGTAAAAAAAGTTGTAAAAAAAATTACAGGTAAAAATGCAAAATTAAATTGTAGAGGTGGCACAAGTGACAGCAGATTTTTAGGCTCAATACCACGTCTTGAGCTTGGTTTAAGAAATAATACTATTCATATGGTTAATGAAAGAACATCTATCTCAGATTTAAAAAAGTTAACTAAGATTTATAAGAATATTTTACATAATTATTTCGCTTGAAAACTGCAATTATAACATCTGAATCTTCGGAAAAACATATAACAGGCGATGGTCATCCAGAGCAACCGAAGAGAGTAGTTTCAATAATTGATACTTTAAAAAAAAATAAAGAACTGCTTTGGGATAAGCCAGATGTTGTTCCTATTGATATTCTTAATATGACTCATTCTGAAGATTATATTAATAATTTAAAAGACTCATTTCCTAAAAGTGGCTTAAACTTTTTAGATGGTGATACTGTTGTATCACCTGGAAGTAAAGATGCAATATTTCAAGCTGCAGGATCAGCTATAAGTGCAATAGATGGAATTGAGAATAAAAAATATAAAAATGCATTTTGTGTAGTACGACCTCCAGGACACCATGCTGAAAAAAACAAATCAATGGGCTTTTGCTGTATTTCTAATGCAGGTGTTGCTGTTAATTATTTAATAAAAAAATATAATTATAAAAAAATTGCATGTGTAGATTTTGATGTTCATTGGGGAAATGGAAATTATGATGTAATGTATGACAACAAAAATTCACTTTATATATCAACACATCAATATCCATTTTATCCAGGTGGTGGCTCAGAAAAAGACAAGGGAAAGTATAATAATTCTCTTAATATACCTCTTCCTGCTGGCACAAATTCTGAGGAGTATTTTAATGCTTATGACAGAGTTTTAGATAGGTTAATTGAATATAAGCCTGATTACCTAATCTTTTCTGCTGGCTTTGATGCTCACAAGAACGATCCATTAGCTCAATTTGAACTTTCATCCAAAGATTTTTATGAAATAACAAGAAGAACACTAAAAGCCACTAATAAATTTACTAACGGTAAAGTGGTATCTTTATTAGAAGGTGGATACGACCTAAAAGCACTTGCTGAAAGCGCTAATTATCATGTAAATGCATTAACCGAGTCGGAAAATACATAATCATGAAACTATATAAACAAAAATCATCAAATATTGATAACAGGGGACTGTTTGCATCTAAAAATATAAAAAAAGGAACTAAGATCATTTACTACTTAGGTAAAATAATTACAAAAAAACAAACCGAAAATAATCCAAAATTTGATAACGATAAAGCAATTTATCTTTTTAACTTAAATAATAGATATGATTTAGACGGTGATTTTGCTTACAATACCGCAAGACTTATTAATCACTCTTGTAATCCAAACTGTGAAGTTGAAGGTAAAGGTTTAAAATTATGGATTAGTTCTATCAAAGATATAAAAAAAAATGAGGAACTAACTTATGATTATGGATTTAGTTTTGATGAAAATTATAAGGATTTCCCTTGTAAGTGTGGTTCCAAAAATTGTTGTGGTTACATAGTTAGAGAGGGATCAAGATGGAGAATAAAAAAGAAAAAAAAGAAATCTAATAAATAATTTTCTCAAGATATAAACCATGTGCAGGGGCAATAGGAGCACAATTTTTTCTAGATTTTGATTTAAATATCTTGGTAAATTTTTTTAAGTTCCATTTATTTTCGCCAAGATATTTTAGTGAACCAACGATAGATCTAACTTGACTCTTAAGAAATGATTTTGACACAAATTGAATTTTTATAACATTTTTAATTTTGGTTATTTTTACTTTTTTCATGGTTCTTACCGGACTTTTTGCAGCACAATTAGATGCTCTAAAAGTTGAAAAATCATGAGTTCCAATTAATTTTTTTGCTCCCTTTTTCATCAATTCAACATCAATTTTTTTTTTAATATGCCACTCTCTGTTAAAATTAATAACTGAAGGAGAAGCATCATTTCTAATTAAGTACGTATACCATCTTTCTTTTGCAGAATATCTTGAATGAAAAAGTTTATTTTTTTTCTTTATTTTTAGAATAGATATTTTTTTTTTATTTAAAAAGAAGTTTAGTGAATTCAATAATTTATCTTTTTGAATAATTTTGTTTGTAGTATCAAAGTGAGCTGATTGCTCTTTAGCATGAACTCCTGTGTCTGTTCGTCCAGATCCATAAATTTTTATTTTTTCTTTTAATAGTTTAGATAAGACAATCTCAATATTTTCCTGGATTGACTTACCTTTTTTTTGAATTTGCCAACCATTGTATAAAGTGCCTTCGTATTCTATTAGAATCTGATATCTATTCACTTGTAATTATTGTTCCTTTTCTAAACTTATTCCCTAATAAAAATTCCTTAATTAATTGAGAATTCTTGCCCTCTTTTTGTATCTCAATGATATTTATTGAATTTTCTCCACATGCTATTGTCATTTGTTCGTCGATTACTTCACCGATTTTTGCTGACTGCTTGTTTATTTTTGCTTTTAATATTTTATATCTTTTGTTGTTAAGCTCAAACCATGCACCAGGTTTTGGATATAATCCATTTATTTGAGCAATTATTTTACGAGCACTATTATTCCAATCTATCTTTCCCTCTATTTTTTGAATTTTCTTTGCGTATGTAGCTTTTGCATGATCTTGCTCTTTAAATATTGCTTCTCCATCTAAAACTTTTTGCACATTTTCTAAAATTTTTTCTGTACTCAAATAAGATAATTTTTCTGATAAAATTTCTGCATTATCTTGATCAAGAATATCTATTGAATATTTATTACATACTGGTCCAGAATCTAATTTTTCATCAATTTTCATAAATGATATACCGGTTTTTTTTTCATTGTTTAAAATCGATCTTTGAATTGGTGCCGCCCCTCTCCATTTTGGTAATAATGAAGCATGAATATTCAAAAAACCTTTTTTACTTAAATTAAGAATTTTTTTTGAAATTAATTGTCCGTATGCAACAACAATTACAAGATCTAAATTTAATTCTTTAAGATAGTCAAATTCTTCATCAATTTTTTTTGGAGTTTTAACTTCTAGATTAAGTTCCTCTGCACATATATGAATTGATGATTTCGTAAACTTTTGACCTCTATTTGATTTGCTTGGAGGCTGAGTAAATACACATTTAATTTTATATTTTTGATTAATTTTTTTTAGGATAGGCACAGCAAATTGCGGTGTGCCCATGAATACAATATTTGACATTTAAACAACAACTCTATTAGAAGTTTTTTGTTTAGACAATTTTTTTATTATTAAATCTTTTTTGATTTTGGATAAATAATCAATTATTAGTTTTCCATCTAAGTGATTTATTTCGTGTTGTAAACATGTTGAGAGTAATCCATCGCAATCCATTTCTTTCTTGTCACCATTTTCATCTATATAAGATACGGTACAAATTTCTGGTCTCTCTATCTCAATAAAGGTATTAGGTATTGATAAACAACCTTCCTCATATGTAGACATTTTTTCACTTAAAGTTTTTATTTGTGGATTAATAAAGCATAAAGGCTTTTTTTCATTTTCATTTTTTGATACATCTAAAACAACTACTCTTTTAAGGATTCCAACTTGAACTGCTGCTAAACCTATACCGTTGTGATGGTACATAGTTTCAAATAAATCTTTTATGAGTTTTTTTTCATTAACATCAACTTTATTTAATGGCTCAGATTTTTTTCTAAGAATATCATCAGGTACTGTGATTAGTTCTTTTACTGACATAGTTTATTTATTATTTAGACTTTTAAAGGCAATACTTCTATTAGAATTTCGTTCCTCAAATCTACATTTTTCAGCTCATTCATAGTTGAAACTAATAAATTCACAGTGTTTATATCTAGATCTTCAAGGTTACTTTCACCAACAATATCTACTATTTTAATTAATAATAAGCCTAACTCTCCATTCGATAGCATTTGTTTTATATCAGAGGAAAATTGATAGTTGTATTCATAAAGGTTTGCGTATTTTTTATCTATTTTTACGCCATCTGATTTAAGCGATTCAATAAGAATCATATCTTTTGTTGAAAAAACATATTTTTTGTTTCTTTTAATTTTTTTTAAAATATCGTTTGTTTCCTTTTCAGCTTTAGGCAAACTAGTTTTATTTAAAAAGTAATTTAATAATTTTGACTGATGTATTTTTTTATTATTAAATTTTATCTTTCTCTCTTTTTTTAACTTGTTGTCGATATGATTTTCATAAAAGGTAGTAAAATTTGAGGGAACATCATCTTTTTTTATTTTTTTTAATATTACTTTGATTTCATTATCAAACGCATTATCTAATTTTTTTTTTTGGAAAGATTTATATAGTTCAGACGTCATACTTAATCTTTGCTCGACATCAACAGATAAAAGTAATCTTTGATATAATAAAGCTCTGCCCTCATAATCTGGAAGTAGCTTATAAGCATCTTTGGCATTTAATAGTTGTGTTATGTTAAATTGAAATTTTTTATATGTATCTAGTAGTTCTCTCTCATCAAATACATTTTCGTGAGTTGCTCTTTCTAATAATCTTAAATCTTCTGGATTTTCAATATCAAAGGAATTTGCATTTTTAAGAATATTTGACGACGACAAATAACTCCAGATATATCTAGGTGAGTCCATTTTTGGCTCGTAATTAAAATCATTATTTGTTTTATGAGATAAGTGAAAATATAAAATATTTTCGTCTGAAATTATTTCATCTTTGCTAGCGTAACCCATTAATATATTAAATTTATTTTCAAAAAAAGTGTCTATCTCATCCAACTCTTTTGACAAATCGAAAAGTAGTTGAGCTTGTTCTTTTTTATCTTCTAGAATTAAACAATAAATTTTAAAATTATTTAGATACTTATCAGTAATAGCACCACTAATATTAAATATTTCACATGCTTTTTTTACTTCAGAGTTTGAAAGAAAATATTCTGAATAAAATTTAATCAATTTATTTTTATTTGAAACTTCGGAGTTATTAATTAAAAATTCTTTAATTAATTCAAAATCTTTTTTGTTTATTAAATGATTAAATTTAAACTCTAAAAATTCCTCTTCAGTAATATTATTTGTAGGAATATATGAATTTGTAAGTAAAGCTATATCTAATATTTTTTTTGAAAATTCAGATAAATTTCTATTTAAATTTTTATTTAATATACTTTTAATTAACTCACCGTCACTGTTCGACCACATGTCAATTTTTAAGCCATTCTGTGCAGGATCATATAATCCTGCTAATTTTATAGTGGATGACTCGATTTCTTTATTTATCACTATCTCAGAACTAGATTGAACTGATAATGTTGTATTAGTATTTAGATTATTACTTACGTTTATATTTGAATTAGAATTTTCTTTGTTAATGATGTCTTTTTTTTCAATTTTCCATATATCGATAGGTTCATTAGCAAAAGAACAAGTACAAAAAAATAAAATTAACGTTAGTTTGGAAATTGTTTTACTTAATTGTTTTAAAATTTTCATTAGGCAAAATTACTTCTATTTTTTTGTTGGGAGATGGGAAATCAATCTGGCTCAAAACAACAATTGACGAAATTAATATTAAAAAAATTATTCCAGCTTTAATTGCAAATTTCATATTATGTTATATTCCTTTGTAGTATAATGTTTTAAAAGCATATAATTTTGTAAAATCAAAATAAGACATATTTGTGTTTTTTCAACTTAGAAATATATGGAATCAAATAAAAATCTAGTTTTAGTTGGTATGATGGGTTCGGGAAAGACATTAATAGGGAAATTGATTTCTAAACAAACCAAACTTAAATTTATTGATATAGATAATAAAATTGAAGAAAAAGAAAAAATGAAAATTGCAGAAATTTTCAAAAAAAAAGGAGAAAAATACTTCCGTCAATGTGAAGAAGAAATAACATTATCATGTTTAAAAGGTGAGAAACAAATTTTATCACTAGGTGGGGGAGCATATATTAATACTAATATTAGGAAAGAATGTAAGAAGAGTTCTTTTAGTTTTTGGTTGAATTGGAAAAAAGATATAATAATTAAAAGAATAAATGGTAGCAAAAAAAGACCTCTGGCTATGATATTAAGTGAAGCAGATCTAGAGAGACTAATAAATGAAAGAGCTAAAATATATAGTTTGGCAGACTTCACAATAAATTGTGATCAGCTAAATAAAAATGAAATAGCAAATAAAATTATAAAAAAATATGAAACAAAAAATAATAAAGGTTAGAACTAAAAGTAAAAATTACGAAGTTCATATTGGTAACAATTTAATTTCAAAATTAAGAAATATTTTAAAAAAAAATAAATTATCATTTTCAAAATGTTTAATAGTAATTGACAATAAGATACCAAAAAAATTTAGAACATTGCTCTTAAGAAATTTAAAAAATCAAAAAATTTATACTTTAAATTTTAGTGCAAATGAAAAAAACAAAAGTAACTTAAGTATCGATAAAATACATAATGTTTTATTTAAAAATAATTTTTATAGAGAAGACTGTATAATTTCATTTGGCGGAGGAATTACAGGAGATGTGGTTGGATATGCTGCCAGCACATTTAAAAGAGGAATAAAATTTATTAACATACCCTCCACTTTATTAGCTCAAGTCGACTCTTCAATAGGTGGCAAAACAGGTATTAATAATAAATTTGGAAAAAATCTTGTTGGAAGTTTTTATCAGCCAGATTTAGTAATTTCAGATATTAATTTACTACGTACCCTTCCCAAAAGAGAAATTATATGTGGATATGCTGAAATACTAAAAAGCAGTTTAATTGATAGCAAAAAAAATTTTGTTTTTTTAGATAAAAATTTTAATAGGATTTTAAATCTAAAAGGAAATTTTATAATTAATGCAATTTTAAATAGCTGTTTATTAAAAAAAAAAATCATTGAAAAGGATGAAAAAGAAAAAAACTTAAGAAAATCTTTAAATCTTGGTCATACTTTTGCTCATGCATACGAGGCTACTCTTGGTTACTCAAAAAAATTAAATCATGGAGAAGCTGTTATATTTGGTCTAATGAATGCTGTAAATTTTAGTAAAGAAAAAAAAATTATTTCAAATTCAAATTCAGAATTAATAAGTAATCATATTAAAAAGATTGAAATAAAAAATAAATATAGAGACCTTTTTAATAAAAGGAAAATTACATCAATTCTTAATTTTATGAAAAGTGATAAAAAAAATAAATCAGACAGTATAAATTTAATATTAATAAGGAATTTTGGAAAATTAAACCTAAACTATGAGGCCAAATCTGTTGAATTGAACAAGTTTTTATTTAAAGAATTAAATAAAGCTTATTTGTAAAGAATGAATATCAGTTTTCAATTCTTCGCTTAAAATTTTGTAAATTACTTGATTAGACTTAACTCTGTTCGTTTTTTTTAATATGTCAGAATTTATTTCTAATTTAATATGAAATTTACCTTTCTGATGTGAATTGTGTTTTAAATGCTTATAAGTGTTGTCAATTATCTTTACATCTTTTATAGAAGTATCTTTCAAAAGTTTATTTTCAATTTTTTTTGAAAGTTGATTAATATCCATTAAACTTGATATTATATAATATGAAAAATATTTGTGAATGGAATAATTGTAACGAAGAGGGACTTTACAAAGCTCCGAAAGAAAAGGATAACAGCAAAGAATACAGGCTTCTCTGTCTTGAGCATGTAAGAGAGTTTAATAAAAGCTGGAATTATTTTTCAGGAATGAGCGACGAACAAGTAATCAACTTTTTAAAGTCTGACATTACATGGCATAAGCCAACACAGAGTTTCAGCTCTTCAGATAATTTTTTCAAAATATTGTGGAATAACGCTTTAAAAGATGAAAATGGAAAATTTAAAGATTTTAGTAACTTGAACCATATGAATAAGTTTAAGTTTAATAGCAATGACCTTAAAGCCTTTGAAATTTTGGGTGTTGGAGTTGGTTTAAAATGGGCTAAAATACAAGAAAAATTCAAAACACTTGTGAAAAAATTTCACCCTGATATGAATGCTGGCAATAAAAAATTTGAAGATAAGCTTAAAGTGATAACTTTAGCTTATACCCAATTAAAAAATACTTATAAGGACAAAATTGACAACAAATATTGAACAAACTCCAGATATTAAATTATCGATTAAACAAACATTCGGTATTGACTCTGATATGGAAGTAGATGCATTTTCAAAAAAAACTGACTATGTGCCAGATATAGATAAAACTTATAAATTTGATAAAGATACAACCTTAGCAATTCTTTCTGGATTTTCATTTAATAAAAGAGTCTTAGTACAAGGTTATCACGGAACAGGTAAATCAACACATATAGAGCAAATTGCAGCTAGGTTGAACTGGCCATGTATCAGAATAAACTTAGATAGCCATGTTAGTAGAATAGATTTAATTGGAAAAGACTCAATTGTAATAAAAGAAGGCAAACAAGTTACAGAATTCAAGGAGGGAATACTTCCATGGTCGATACAAAATCCAGTAGCTTTGGTATTTGATGAATATGATGCTGGTAGACCAGACGTGATGTTTGTAATTCAAAGAGTTTTAGAGGCTGAGGGAAATTTTACTTTATTAGATAAGAATAAGGTCATTAAACAAAATAAATATTTTAGATTATTTGCAACTTCAAATACTGTTGGTTTAGGAGATACAACTGGGCTCTATCACGGAACGCAACAAATAAACCAGGGGCAAATGGATAGATGGAATATAGTTACAACACTAAATTATTTAGCTTTGGAAAAAGAAATGGAAATTATTATAGGAAAAAACAAGTCTCTAGATAATAACAAAGGTAAAGAGAGAGTTGCAAACATGATAAAAGTTGCGACACTAACAAGAAAAGGCTTTATGGCTGGAGACATTTCAACAGTAATGAGTCCTAGGACAGTATTGCATTGGGCAGAAAATTCTGAAATATTTAAAGACGTGGGCTATGCATTCAGAGTAACTTTTTTAAATAAATGTGATGATGTAGAAAAGAATACAATCGCAGAATACTATCAAAGATGTTTTGGTGAAGAATTACCAGAGTCGATGATAAATATTCAGGTTTAATGAACAAAGATGATCTTATAAAAGAGCAATTTAAACAAGCTTTAAACTCAACGATTAAAGCCATTTCAGGTGAAACACATCCATTAAAAGACAAAAAAAATTTAAAAGAATTTAATATTTCTAAATTTGATAATTTAAAAGATAAAGAAAATTTTGTTAAATTAAGAGCCGAGGCAGATTCGGAGGCATTAAAAAGAAAATTTTCTGATAATTCTACTTTGGAACAAAATATTCCAAAAACACCTACTTGCCATACACTTTATAAAATTTCTGAAAAAATAAGATATGAGCTTTTAGGGTCGCAAATGATGAAAGGAATTTCTAAAAATTTAATGACAAAATATAAAAATAAGATCGGTATGGCGAAATCTGAAAATATAAAAAAAAAAGAAGAATCTAATGTTTCTGAAGCTTTTGAATATTACATGCTTAATAAACTAATGAATGTTAGTTTATCTGAAAGTGCTGGGAAAATTTTATCATACTGGAAAGATGATTTTGACAAATCATTAGATAAGCACATAAACTTTTTAAAAGAAAATGCAGAGAATCAGGACATATACAATTCTAAAATATCGGAAATTCTTCAGAACATGGAAATATTCGATTCTGAAGAAGAAAATAAAAAAGAAGAGCAGAAAGAAGATGAGCAAGATAGTAATAATTCAAAAGACGATCAAAAAGCAGATAGTGGAGAATCTCAGGAAAGAGAAGAGGAAGATAGCATCAATGAAGGTGTTGATAGTTCTGACGAAATGAATGAATTTAGACTTGATGAACAACTAGGAAATGATGATGCTGAAAATAATGAAATTGAAAATATTGTTCAGAAAAAAAATTTAGGAATAAGTAATAAAGAATATAAAATATATACTT
This sequence comes from uncultured Pelagibacteraceae bacterium, assembly GCA_902543485.1. GTDB lineage: Bacteria > Pseudomonadota > Alphaproteobacteria > Pelagibacterales > Pelagibacteraceae > Pelagibacter. The sequence continues at coordinate 78,466 of CACBYP010000004.1, forward strand.
CAGAATTTGATGAGACAGCAAAAGCAGAAACACTGGAAAACTCTGAGGAAATTTCTAAATTGAGAAAAAATTTAGATCAACAACTAACTAGTTTCCAAGACATAATTACAAAGCTCGCAAATAAATTACAAAGACAGTTACTTGCAAAACAAAATAGATCTTGGGAATTTGATCTTGAAGAGGGTTTATTAGATAGTTCAAAATTACCAAGAATAATAATTGATCCATATAATTCTCTTTCCTTTAAAAAAGAGAAAGATTTAGAGTTTAAAGATACAGTTGTGACTTTACTCATAGATAATTCTGGATCAATGAGAGGAAGACCAATTACTATTGCAGCTCTTTGTGCTGATATATTGTCTAGAACATTAGAAAGATGTTCAGTTAAAGTAGAAATTCTTGGTTTCACAACAAAAAATTGGAAGGGTGGTAAAAGTAGAGAAAAGTGGAATAAACTTGGAAAATTAAAAAATCCAGGACGTTTGAATGACTTAAGACATATAATTTATAAATCTGCTGATACTCACTGGAGACAATCAAAAAAAAATTTAGGTTTAATGCTAAAAGAAGGTTTGCTTAAAGAAAATATTGATGGTGAAGCTATTACTTGGGCTTTCAATAGACTTAAGAAAAGAAAAGAAGAAAGAAAAATTCTTATGGTTATTTCAGATGGAGCTCCAGTTGATGACTCAACATTATCTGTCAACTCGGGTGATTTCTTAGAAAAACATCTAAAGCAAACTGTAAAATCAATTGAAAACAAAAGTGATATCGAAATTCTTGCTATAGGTATAGGCCATGATGTTTCGAGATATTACAAAAAGGCGATAAAAATAGCTGATGTTCAAGAGTTAGGTGATGTAATGATTGGTCAGCTTAGTGGCTTATTTGAAAATAATAAAAAATTACACTAATTTTTTTAAATTTTTATTTTCCCAATCTATTTTTACTTCAGCTCCACCCCTCGTTTCTGAATTTCTAATTGTTATTTTGGCAGAATTTTTTTCTAACAAAGTTTTGCCTATAAAAATTCCTAAGCCTAATCCGGTTTTTTTATTATCTTTAGGTTTAAGTGTCTTGATATAAGGTTCGCCAATCTTGTTAAGTATATCTTTTGGTATGCCTGGACCATCATCCTCTATTGTTATTTCAGTCTTTTGACTATCGCTTTTGATAGCAATATAGATATTTTCATTTGAAAATTTGTTAGCATTTCCAATAAAATTTCTCAAACCGTAGACAATTTCAACAGATTTAAGTATTTCAAATGAGTTGGAATCTTGCTCTTTATCAATATTGAAATTCTTACTAGAAATTTCCTTAAATGAATTAACTATCTCACTAATATAATCGTAAAGTGTTTTATTTTTATCAATAAAATCATCTTCTATAGTAGGATTTAATGTTAGTTTTTTTAAAATATCATTACACCTGTTGACCTGACTAATTAATAGTTCGAGATCTTTTTTTACATCATCATTGTCTTTAAATTGATCAAATAAATCATGAGAAATGATTTTAATAGTAGACAAAGGAGTTCCAAACGAATGAGCTGCGGCTGCGGCTTGTCCCCCGAGGGAAACAAGTTCGTGTTCTTTGGAAATTACTTCTTGGATTTTATCTAACGCATCTTTCCTAAGACTTGTTTCTTGTCCAAAAATAAATGCAAAATAGTTCAAAAAAAATAATGCAACTACCAATGCTAGAGGAATAGCATAGTAATAATACATGCTAATACTATATTCATCCAATGGTTTAGGCAGTTCATAATGATAGAAAGTTAAAAATATTATTGATGCTAGAGTAATTAAAATTAAAGCAATATTTGTTCTAATATTTAAATTGGACGCAGCAAATACGCTTGGTATCAAAAGGAATATTGAAAATGGATTTAAAATACCCCCAGATAAGTAAAGTAAAGCACTCAATTGAAGAATATCTAAAGATAAAAAATTAAAAGAGGTTACATTTGAAAGTATTGGTTTTTTGTAAAAAAACATTAAATAAAAATTACTTAAAGCTCCAACAAAAATTATAAGATTTGACAAAACAAAGTTAAAATCAAAACCAAAAATAAATTTTACTGTATTTATAGTAATAAATTGACCTAAAATTCCAATCCATCTTAAATTGATATACGTAGACTTATTTAATGATGCTGTTTTGACAGATTGTTTTAAATCCATCTAAATATCTAGGTTTGAAACATTTATTGCATTCTCAACAATAAAATCTTTTCTTGAAGAAACATCGTTACCCATTAAGGTTTGTATTAATTCTTGATCTTTTTTACTATTTTTTGAATATTGAACTTGCAACAAATTTCTTGTTTCAGGATTTAAAGTTGTATTCCATAGTTCATCAGGATTCATTTCCCCGAGTCCTTTAAATCTTTGAATGTTTAGTTTAGATTTTTCAATTTGTAGAATATTGTTAAATTCTTTAGAATTTTTTTTATATTTTTTAATATCTTTTGAATTTTTTATTAAATAACTTTCAAGTTCAATTTCATCTTTAATGTATATACTTTTAGTTCCTTTATTAATTTTGAATAATGGTGGTTGAGCAAGATAAACATGTCCAAACTCAATTAATTTATCAAATGGTTTATTATTAAAAAAAGTTAATAATAATGCTCTTATGTGTGAGCCATCAACATCTGCATCAGTCATTATTATTATTTTTCCATATCTTAAATCTTTGAGATCTATGTCCTCATTTTTTGGATCGAGACCGAGCGCATTTATCAACGTAACTATTTCATTTGATGAAATCATCTTTGATAAGCTTTTAGTTCTTAAATCATTGGCATTTCCGTTCTTTTTCGATCCATTAAGATCTGTGAAAGTATTTAATATTTTTCCCCTAAGCGGCAAAACTGCTTGATTTTCACGGTTTCTGCCTTGTTTAGCTGAACCGCCAGCTGAGTCACCCTCTACAATAAATAGTTCGGTACCATCTTGCTTTGAATTTTGACAATCAGCTAATTTTCCTGGCAAACCCGTTAATTCTAAGGCTCCTTTTCTTCTTACATTTTCTCTTGCCTTTCTAGCTACATCTCTTGCTACGGCGGCCTGAATAATTTTAGTTAATATAATTTTTGAAATTGATGGATTTTGATCAAACCAAGTAGACAACTTCTCGTTAATGATTGTTTCCACAATATTTCTAACTTCTGACGAGACTAATTTATCTTTTGTTTGAGATGAAAATTTAGGGTCGGGAATTTTGATAGAAAGAACTGAAGTTAATCCTTCTTTAACATCATCTCCTGATAAAGAAACTTTATTTTTTTTTAATAGGTTTTGTTCATTTGCGTATTTATTTACTACTCTTGTTAGTGCACTTCGAAATCCAAGGAGATGTGTTCCTCCATCTTTTTGATAGATATTATTAGTATAAGGTAATACATCCTCACTATACCCTGCATTCCATTTAAGGGAACATTGAACATCAATATTATTTTTTAAACCCTCTATGTATATAGGTTTTTTAAATAGATCATTTTCATTTTTGTTTTTTAAACTTTCTTTTTTTTCATCAATGAATTGTACAAATTCAGTAATTCCTCCATCAAATTTAAATTCTAATGATTTTGGTTTTTTTTGTCTTAAATCACTTAAAACTATTTTTATACCCTTATTTAAAAAAGCCAATTCTCTCATTCTTTTTTCTAATATAGAAAAACTAAATTTAATAGATGAAAATATATCTTTCGATGGAACAAAATTAATTTCGGTTCCACTAGATTTTGATTTGCCAACTTGTTTTAATGAAGTTTTAGCGTTTCCATTTTTAAATTCTATATAATATTTTTTATTATCTCTATTAATTGTAAGTTTTAATCTCTCTGAAAGTGCATTAACAACTGATACTCCTACTCCGTGTAATCCTCCAGAAACTTTATAAGAATTATGATCAAATTTGCCGCCAGCATGAAGTTGGGTCATTATAACTTCAGCAGCTGATTTTTTTTCTCCCTTATGAATATCAACAGGAATTCCTCTCCCGTCATCAATCACTGTTACAGAGTTATCATCTTTAATACTTATTTCAATTTTTTTGCAAAAACCTGCCAGAGCTTCATCAATAGAATTATCTACAACTTCATAAACCATATGATGTAATCCAGTCCCATCATCAGTGTCACCGATGTACATACCTGGTCTTTTTCTTACAGCTTCTAAACCTTTTAGGACTTTTATAGAGTCAGCTTGGTAATTGTTTGAATTATTTTTTGTCATTAATTTTTAATATGGAAGAAATTTTTATAACATTTTTAGAAAAAATTTAAAAATGGTAGAGACGCAAATGCTTAAATAAGTGTTGAATACCAACATTTATTTGATGTTTTTTAGATTTTTTTTCTATTTTAATAAAACCCGTTAAAAAGATCAATTTTCTAACAAAAATATGGCGGAGAGAATGGGATTCGAACCCATGATAGAGTTTCCCCTATACACGCTTTCCAAGCGTGCGCCTTCAACCGCTCGGCCACCTCTCCTTTATTCGCTATTTCTAAATACACATAATGATGTATTTTTGATATTTAAGATGTATTTCTCTTTAGAAATTTCATTTAAGTAATTCACAACATTTTTAGCTGACTGTTTACCGGGAACATAATCATGCCATAAAATAATTCCGTTTTTGTTGAGCATTTTGAATGATTTCTCTGTATCATTTTTTACAACAGAGTAAGTATGACCACCATCTATAAATATTAAATCAAATTTATTTATATATTTGCTCTCATCAAACTTGGTTGAATCTTCAAAAATAACATTAATTTTATTCTCAACATCAGTACCTGAAAATAGAAATTTTTCATATATACTCTCATTTATTATATTTCTAAACGAAATCTTATTATCTATATTTTCTTTATTTAAATTTTTTACCTGGTCTGGCCCAAGAGTTAAGGATGTAATGTTAGCATCTTTATTTGAATTAAGCGCCATTAAATAAGTAGTTTTTCCACTACAGGTACCAAATTCAAATATATTTTTACTTTTTTTACTTAAGACAGATATTATCCACGCTTCATAGTCAGAGGTCATTCCTACAATTTTATTTTGTGGAGAAATAATAAAACTTTTAATTATAGTGTCTTCTTTAGGGCCCTTTAAATTTTCACTTATCAATTTCTCATCAAAGATTTTGTCTAACTCAGATATATTTATTTGTTTTATTTTACTTTTATAAAATAAATTTTTAATTTTTTTTTTATTTGTTTTATATGTTAGAAACAAAATTATTAAAAATAAAATTAGGATTATTATGTCTTTTATCATTCTTTATTAATTCTTAAAACGCCTATAAATGCTTCTTGAGGAATCTCAACTTTTCCAAATTGCTTAGCTCTAGCCTTACCTTTTTTCTGTTTTTCTAGAAGTTTTCTTTTTCTATCTGTTGCCCCACCTCCATGAATTTTTGTTAATACATCCTTTTTGAAACCTTTGATAGTTTCTCTAGCAATAATTTTACCTCCAATAGCTGCTTGAACCGGTATCATAAAATTATGCCTTGGAATTAAATCTTTTAATTTTTCACAGACCTCTCTACCAGTAGTTTGAGCAAAATCTTTATGTATCATCATTGCAAGAGCATCAACGGGTTCTGAGTTTACAAGTATATTCATTTTTACAAGGTCTCCTTCTTTGTGATCAATAATTTCATAATCAAAACTAGCATAACCACTTGTCATAGATTTAAGACGATCATTAAAGTCAAAAACGACTTCATTTAAAGGTATCTCATAATTAATTACTGCTCGATTCCCTGAATAACTTAAATTAGTTTGTATACCTCTTTTATTTTGACATAACTTGATAATTGATCCTAAGTACTGGTCTGGAGTAATAATTGTAGCTTTAATCCATGGTTCTTCAATAAATTTTATATAAGTAGGATCTGGTAAATTTGATGGATTTTGGAGTTCTACAATTTCACCATTATTTAGGTGGACTTTATAAACAACGCCAGGTGTTGTAGTTAATAAATTAATATCAAACTCTCTTTCAAGCCTTTCTGTGATTATTTCAAGGTGTAAAAGACCTAAAAATCCACATCTAAAACCAAGTCCTAAGGCAGACGATGACTCTGCTTCATAAGAAAAACTTGCATCATTTAATTGTAATTTAGCAAGTCCATCTTTTAATTTTTGATATTCAGAACTATCTACAGGAAATAAACCACAAAAAACTACTGGCTTACTTGGTTTGAAACCTGGTAATGCATCTTTGAGGGGATTTTCTGCATCACATATGGTGTCTCCAACTTTGGTTTCAGATAAAATTTTAATACCAGTTGTAATAAAACCTATTTCTCCAGCGTTAAGTTCACTCACATCTTTTGCCTTAGGTGTAAAAACACCAACTTTTTCTATAATATATTCTTGATTTGTAGACATCATTTTTATTTTCATATTTTTTTTTAGTTTTCCATCTATAATTCTCACTAATATAACTACTCCAAGATAAGTGTCATACCAACTATCAACTAATAAACATTTTAATTTGCTATTTTTTTCACCTTTAGGTCCAGGTAAAAAGTTAATAATTTGCTCAAGAATTTCGTCTATTCCTTGTCCAGTTTTTCCAGAGCAAGGAACAGAATTAGATGTATCTATACCTATAACATCTTCAATTTGATTATTTGTTCTTTCGAGATCAGATGCTGGTAGATCAATTTTATTTAATACTGGAATAATCTCATGATTTATGTCAAGTGCTTGATATACATTTGCAAGTGTTTGAGCTTCTACCCCTTGGGTACTATCTACAATTAATATTGAGCCCTCACACGCATAAAGGCTTCTACTAACTTCATAACTAAAATCTACATGTCCTGGGGTGTCTATAATATTTAAAATATAATTATTACCATTTTTAGCTTTATAATTTAATTTAACTGTTTGTGCTTTAATTGTTATCCCTCTCTCTCTTTCTATATCCATAGAGTCAAGTACTTGAGATTTCATTTCTCTATCACTCAAACCTCCACATTTATGAATTATTCTGTCAGCTATAGTTGATTTGCCATGATCTATATGAGCTATAATTGCAAAATTCCTAATGTTATCAATTGTATTTCCCATTTTTAGGATCTAATTTTTGCGCCAGACTTTGACTCAACTGAGGAGATAATTAGTTTATTAATGTTGTCCAGATCATTTTCATTTAATGTTTTTTCTTCTGACTGAATAATTACATTAACAGCTATAGATTTTTTTCCCTCTGGTATATTTTCTCCCTCAAATACATCAAATACTCTTACTGACTTAATTAATTTGTTATCAACAGATTTAATTATATTAACTAATTCTTGAGATTTAAAATTTTTATTAATAATAAATGCAAAATCTCTCTCTGATTTTTGGAAATCAGAAAATTTATATTCAGACTTCAAATCTTTTATTTTTTGTTTTGACTCTTTTATGTAATCAAGACAAATTTCAAATATTACCAAACCTTCGGTTTTTATATCTAATTTTTTTATTATGTTTGGATGTATTTCACCAAAATATGCTACAGCATTTTTTTCGTTTTTATTTTGGTACACTCCTCCAGATTTTCCTGGGTGATAGTAAGAAGGAGTTCTATCATCTATAATAATATCATCTTTATTAATCCCAGCTTCATAAAGACTTTGTATGACATCTTTTTTTACATCAAATGTATCTACAATTCTTTCTTTGTCATTCCAAGATAATCTTGAAACCTTTCCTGCTCTTACAGCACCTATCACAGTTAGTTGATCTCCAGGATTTTTTCCTTTAAACGCTGGACCAATTTCAAATAAAGAAATATCTTTAAATCCTCTATCTAAATTTTTCTTTAAATAAAATATCAAATTTGGGAAAATAGAATTTCTTAGAACATTTAGATCTGAACTAATCGGATTTACAATTGGTATCTCTTTATCATTTTCTTTAAACAGTTGATTAATTTTAGAGTCAGTAAATGACCATGTCACCGTTTCTAAATAACCTTTTGATGCCACGGATCTTTGTAAAAAATGAAATAATTTCTGATAATAATTAAGCGTTGGCTTTAATCTTGTCTTAATGGGTTCTAAAGTATTAATATGTTCATAGCCTTTTATTCTTACTATTTCTTCAACAATATCAATTGATTGAGTTATGTCTGGTCTCCAAGAAGGTACTACTAACTTTAAAATTTTTTTATTCTTAGATACATCAAAACCTAGCTTTTCAAGTATTTTAATTAATTCTTTATTTTCAAGATTAAATCCAGTTGTTTTTTCAAAAAGAGATGGGTCAAAATTAATTATTGTTTTTTTATAATTTTCAATTTTTTTTAAATCTAAATTACTTATTTCGCCTCCACAAATTTGTTTTATTAGCTCAGATGCCTTTATTAAACCTTCCTCAATTGATAGAGGATCTACACCTCTTTCGAATCTGAATTTTGCATCTGTATCTATATTTAATTGTTTAGAAGTTTTTCTGATTGAACGTGGTAAAAAATAAGCAGATTCTAATAATATGTTTTTAGTTGAATATTCTGTTCCAGATCTTGTCCCACCAATTATGCCACCAAGACCAAGCACTCCAGATCTGTCAGAAATAACACACATATCATTTTCTAAAATATATTTTTTATTATCCAGGGCTTCGAAGCTTTCTCCTTTAGAAGAACTTCTAACAATAATTTCATTATCTATTTTATCTGCATCATAAGCGTGTAATGGTCTATTTAAATCAAACATTACATAATTAGTTATATCAACTATTGCAGATATTGGTTTTTGGCCTAAAGACTTAATTTTGTCTTTTAGCCATTTTGGACTTTCTTTATTTGTTACACCTTTTATTAAGCAACTTCCAAATGTTGTACATCCTTGAACTTTTTCTTTTTTTATAGTTACATTTATATTTTGATTACCTCTGTATTTTAAATTGGATTTTTTATTAATTTTTAATTTACCAGCACCAGCAGCAGATAAATCTCTAGCAATTCCTCTTACCCCTAAACAATCTGGTCTATTGGGCGTAATTGACAAATCTATTACTTTTTCAGAAGTGTTTTTAAAATATTTTTCTCCAATTTTATTTGCATATTTATTGTTTTTTAATTCAATAATTCCATCACTTTCGTTGGATAATAGTAATTCTGATTCAGAACAAAGCATTCCATATGATGTTACACCTCTTATTTTGCTTACAGATAATTTCATCTGATTTTTAGGAATAATCGATCCTGGAGGTGCATAAACTGTCAAAAGACCATTTTTTGCATTTGGAGCTCCACATACTACCTCTATTGTTTTGTCACCGCCTATATCAACATCACATAACTTCAATCTGTCTGCATTTGGATGGGTTTTGGCATTTATAATTTTTGCAACAATAAAAGTATCTAATTCAGATGTAGAACTCTCAAAACTTTCTACTTCTAGACCAATATTAGTTAATTTATCTATTATTTGATTATTATTAAATTTTGTATCAAAATGGTTTTTTAACCAGTCAACTGTGAACTTCATCTACTCAGTCCTCTATAATTTGAAGGAACATCCAATGGATCAAAGCCAAAGTGACTTAACCATCTATAATCAGTCTCAAAAAAGGCTCTTAAATCATTAATTCCGTATTTTAACATTCCAAGTCTGTCTATGCCTATTCCAAAGGCATATCCTTGATATTTACTTGGATTAACTTTTACATTTTTTAAAACATTTGGATGAACCATTCCACAGCCTAGAATTTCTAACCATTTATTACCTTCACCAATTACTATCTTTCCATTTTTAATTTCATATCCTATATCTACTTCTGCTGAAGGTTCAGTAAATGGAAAATGACTTGGTCTAAATCTCATTTTAATTTTATCAACTTCAAAAAACTCCTTAATAAAATAATTTAAACATCCTTTTAAATGTCCCATATTTATATTCTTATCTATATGAAGGCCTTCAACTTGATGAAACATCGGAGCATGGGTTTGATCACTATCTGATCTATAAGTTCTTCCCGGAGCAATAATTTTAAAAGGAGGTTTACCTTTTAACATAGTTCTTACCTGAACTGGAGATGTGTGGGTTCTCAAAAGTAACTCCTTAGTATTATCAAGATAGAAAGTATCATGCATATCTCTAGCTGGATGGTTATCTGGTGTATTTAATGCTGTAAAATTATTATATTCATTTTCTACATCTGGACCTTCCTCAACACTAAATCCAATTTCTGAAAATATAGATGAAATTTCATCTATCACCTGAGAAACTGGGTGAATTTTACCAATTTCAATATCTCTTTCTGGAAGAGTTACATCAATTTTTTCTTTCTCGAGCTTTAAATTAATTTCTTTAGTTTCTATTTCTTGAATTTTGGTTGATATTTTATTTTGAAGTTCGTCTTTAATATTATTTAAATCTGACGCTAATTTTTTTCTTTCTTCAACAGTAACCGAACCTAATTTTTTAAATTCATTCGATATAATTCCGTTTTTTCCAAATAGTTCTGATTTTATGTTGTTTACTTTATCAATATTATTTTCTGTATTAAGCTTATCGATATAATCATCTTTTATTTTTTTAATATCAGACATTCTAATAGAATATTTGTTAAAGGAAGAAAAACAATAGTCTTGATTAATTTAATGCTGCTTGAGCCCTTTTAACTATAGTTTTGAATGCTTCAGGGTTATCGTAAGCAATTTCTGCAAGAATTTTTCTATCTAATTTAATTCCTGATTTGCTTAAACCATTAATAAACTTTGAATATGTTATACCTTCAGATCTTACACCAGCATTAATTCTTTGTATCCACAGCGATTTGAAATCTCTTTTTTTATTTCTTCTATCTCTGTAAGCATACTGCATAGCTTTTTCCATTGCTTGTCTTGCAACTCTTATAGTATTTTTTCTTCTTCCCCATTGACCTTTAACAGCTTTTAAAACTTTTTTGTGTTTAGCTCTGCTTGTAACTCCTCTTTTAACTCTTGCCATTTTATCCTCTTAAGCTGTAAGGCATATAAGATTTTACTATCTTACCATCTTGTTTAGATAAAACAGTTGTGCCTCTTTGTTTTCTAATTTGTGAATTTGTTCTTTTAATCATGCCGTGTCTTTTTCCAGCCTGCGAGGTAATAACCTTGCCTTTAGCTGAGATTTTAAATCTTTTTTTAGCTGAACTTTTTGTTTTTAACTTAGGCATAATTTTCGGGGTTATACAAATATTAAATTAAATTTACAACTACAAATATGGCTTATAAAGGCTGGATTACCATAATCATTTGCTTTCCATCAAATTTTGGTTGAAGCTCTACTCTTCCAATAGTCTCCATGTCTGCCTTAATTTTATCCATTAATTCATTGCCAAGGTTTGAATGTTGTAACTCTCTCCCTTTAAACCTTATTGTAAATTTGACTTTATCGCCTTTTGCCAAAAATTTCTGAGCATTTTTAATTTTGAAAGTATAGTCATGAACTTCTGTAACTGGCCTTAATTTTATTTCTTTTAATTCAATTTTCTTTTGTTTTTTTTTTGCTTTGTTAGCTTTTTTTTGTGCATCATATTTATATTTACCCATGTCCATAATTTTACAGACAGGGGGTTTTGCATTCGGAGCAATTTCAATTAAGTCTAAACCTTCATTTTTTGCTTTATTGATAGCTTCATTTAAATTTAAAATTCCTAAATTTTCTCCATTACTTGCAATAACTTGAACTTCATTTGATGTAATCCTGTTGTTGGACCTTGGGCCTTTTGCTTTAGTTCTCTTTTGAAAATAATTTTGTTTAAAATCTGCCACTTAGATTGAAGGGGCTTTATTTAGATCAGAGTATTTTTTTATAAATTCTTTCAAAGCCATATTTTCTTGTTTATTAGAATCCAATCTTCTAATAGTTACACTGTTGGAGTCAACTTCTTTTTTTCCACAAATCAATAACATTGGTACTTTTGTTAAAGAATGATCTCTTATTTTATAATTTAAATTGTGATTTTTAAGATCCACTTCGACAATCAAACCACTTCGTTTTAATTCCTTAGCCACACTTTTAGCATATTCATCAAAGTCACTAGAGATTGGAATAACTACTGCCTGTAAAGGTGATATCCAAAATGGCAGCTTGCCTGCATAATTCTCTATAAGGATACCTATGAACCTTTCTAAAGATCCAAATAATGCTCTGTGTAACATTACAGGTATTTTTTTAGTTCCATCTTTATCAACAAAAGAAGCTCCTAATCTACCTGGTAAATTTAAATCTACTTGCAAGGTTCCACACTGCCAATCTCTACCGATTGCATCTCTTAAAACAAATTCAATTTTTGGTCCATAAAATGCGCCCTCACCTTTATTAATTGAGTACTCTAGCTTTGTCGCTTTGATTGCCTCTAACAACGCAGCCTCTGACTTATCCCAAACTTTATCGTCTCCAACTCTTAAATCTGGTCTATCTGAATATTTTAAAATAACATCTTCAAAACCAAGATCTTTATAAATTTCTAAAATTAAATTTGTAACACTCAAACATTCTTCAGTAATTTGTTCTTCTGTACAAAAAATATGTGCATCATCTTGAGTAAAGGCTCTTACACGTAATAATCCATGCAATGCACCTGAAGGTTCATATCTGTGAACTTTTCCAAATTCTGACATCTTTAAAGGTAAGTCTCTATAACTTTTTAGTCCTTGATTAAATACTTGAACACACCCAGGACAATTCATGGGTTTAATTGCAAATACTTTTTCATCTGGTGTAGTTGAAGTATACATATTAGCTCCAAATTTTTCCCAGTGGCCAGACTTTTCCCACAAAGATCTATCAAGTATTTCTGGCGTATTAATCTCTTTGTAACCATCGTGATCTTGTTTCATTCTCATATAAGAAACTAGTTTTTGGAATAAATTCCATCCTTTCTGGTGCCAAAACACAGATCCAGGACTTTCTTCTCTAAAATGAAATAAATCCATCTCTTTTCCAATCTTTCTATGATCTCTTTTTTCTGCTTCCTCAATTCTCTGAAGATAAAGGTCTAATTCTTTTTGAGTTGCCCAACCAGTACCATATATTCTTTGAAGCATTTCATTATTAGAGTCACCACGCCAATAAGCTCCAGATACTTTTGTAAGTTTAAAAGCCTTACCTATTTTACCAGAAGATACTAAATGAGGACCTCTACATAAATCATGCCATGTTTCGCCATGATGATAAACCGTAAGTTCTTCATTTTTAGGAATGCTCTCAATTATCTCAGCTTTGTATTTTTCTCCAATTTTTTTAAAATGACTTATTGCTTTATCTCTATCCCAAACTTCTTTTCTTGTTTTTACATCTTTATCTATTATCTCTGACATTTTTTTTTCAATCTTTTTTAGATCATCGCTAGTAAAAGGCTCTTTTCTTGCAAAATCATAGTAAAATCCATTTTCTATAACTGGCCCAATTGTTACCTGTGTGCCTGGGTATAGTTCTTGAACGGCCATAGCCATTATATGTGCAGTGTCATGTCTAATGACTTCTAAACCCTCAGGATCTTTAGCTGTAAATATTTCAATAGAACAATCTTGATCAATAACAGTATATAAATCTTTAAGTTCACCGTTTATGCTCATCACCAAAGCTTGCTTACCTAAAGACTTGCTAATTTTTTCAGCAACCTCTGTGCCTGTTATACTTTTTTTAAAGTTTAATTTTTTTCCATCAGTTAATGTAATATTTGGCATTAGTTTATTAATTTTTTATACTCTGAATAAGTAGAAAAACACATTTTTTCAACATTAAATTTTGAAACGACATTTTTTCTACCTTCTATGCCCATTTGATTGATAGTCTGTTCATCTAAATTCATAATTTCTATTAATTTTTTTGAAAGATCCTCAGAGTTATTTGCTTCAAATAAAAATCCTGTTTTATTTTCATTTATAGTCTCTTTTGATCCCCCAATATTACTTGCAATAATTGGTTTTTTCATTGCCTGAGCCTCAACAGATATTCTTCCAAAGGCTTCTGGTTCTATAGATGAAGAAACTATGATGTCTGAAACTTTGTAAGCTAGAGGCATATTTTTACAATGATCTATAAATTTTACTTGGTTAGTTAATCTGTACTGTTCAACTAACCTAATAAGTTTCTTTTTGTAAAGTTCTCTTCCTTGATCGCTCCCAAGAATAATTACATTAAATACATCATGTCCTAAATTAATATTTACTTTATTAATAGCATCTAAAAACATTTCTTGGCCTTTCCATTCTGTTAATCTTCCAGGCAATAGAACAGTTTTTCTCTCAATTTTAAGTCCCCATGATTTAAATAATTCATCTTCCTCTGTTTCTATAGTAGTTGATGGATCAAAATAATCAGTATTAATACCTCTAAATATCACCAAGAATTTTTTTTTATCATTAAGGTATTCAGAGTAGTTTTCTTTAATATGCGAAAATATAAAATTAGATCCTGCAATAATTAAATCTGATCTCAACATTACAGAATTATATAATTTTTTTAATTTACTTTTAAAATTATATGTTCCATGAAATGTAGTTACAAATTTACGTCGTGTGATTTTGGTAGCTAGCAAACAAGACCATGCAGGCGCTCTACTTCTCGCATGAACAATATTAATTCCATAAAATAAAATTATTAAAGAAATAATTATTGAATTAAAAAAAACCAAAATGGGGTTTTTGGAATTGACAGGTAATCTTATATATTTAACTTTTTTTTTATCTACAAACTTTGTTAATTCTCCACCGTTACATATTAAAAAAGATTTACAATTATTTTCATGTAGATAATGTGCGATATCATAACAACCTGTTTCCGCACCACCATATCCAAGTTTTGGTATAACTTGCAGAACTTTCAATTTTGGATGCATATGGTAGAGTTATAATATTTCAAATCAATTTTAATACTTTATATGAAAAAATTTAAATTTCTAAAAATTTCTAAAACAAAAAAACTAAGATATATAAGCAATTATTATAAAAAAAATCTTTATATTATTTTTTTACCAGGTTTTGCATCCGATATAGAAGGAGATAAACCTAAAAGATTTTTGAAATATGCTAAAAAAAATAAATTGGGTTTTTTGGCACTAGAATATTCTGGATACGGAAAATCTTCAGGTGAGTTTACAAAAGGGAATATCTCCACTTGGGCAAATGATGCGAAACTAACTATTAAAAATATAGTTAAAAAAAATGATATAATTTTAATAGGTTCTAGTATGGGTGCTTGGATCTCTTTATTGTTATTTAAATCAATTAAAAAACAGATTAAAGGCTTTTTGGGAATTGGCTCTGCTCCAGAATTTTTAACAAGAATAATGTGGAAAAAATTTTCAAAAAAGACCAAGAGTGAAATTATCAAAAAAGGTATTAGCAAAATTGAAAATGGTGGATATGAGTATCTAATAACTAATCAATTAATTAAAGATGGAAGAAAAAAACAAAATAAAGTTTTGAATGTTAAAATTCCGATGAAAATATCCGTTACTATGGTCCATGGTCAAAAAGATGAAGTGGTACCAATTAAATACTCAAGAGAAGTTTTAAAAATCTTCAACAAAGCAAAAAAAAAAATAAATATAATTAAGAAGGGCGACCATAGTCTCTCATCAAAAAAAAATCTAAATATTATTTGTAAAGAGCTAGATAATATTATTAAAAATACTAACTAGCTTGACCGACTAATTTTTTGTTTGATATAGGATTTTCTAACTTATCTAACATTTCTTTTGGACAAACCTGGACAAAATTATTTATTTCATTTTCAAAATTTTCAACAATTTTTTTCGAGATTGTTGAATTTGTTTCTATCTTGTGCTCTTGGATTAATTTTCCTAGGTGCTCGATCCAAAATTTAGTTTCTGGAGTTTGCCAAACTACACTTTCGGGATTTACTTTTTTATCAAATTGATTTTCAGGGTCATAAATAAATGCCATACCTCCTGTCATGCCGGCTCCAAAATTATCGCCAATATCTCCTAATATAATAATGTTTCCGCCTGTCATATATTCACAACCATTTGAATCACAACCTTCTACTACTGCAGTTGCACCTGAATTTCTGACAGCAAATCTCTCTCCTGCTTGTCCTGCTGCTAATAATTTTCCTGAAGTAGCACCATACAAAACAGTATTTCCAATAATAGTATTTTCATTTGAGACAAGGTTGCTTTCATCTTGTAACTTAATCACAATTGTTCCACCTGATAGTCCTTTAGCAACATAATCATTTGCATCCCCTTTTAAAGTTAGTTTTAATCCTTTAATGGCAAAAGCACCAAAGGATTGACCTGCTGAGCCTTTAAAATTTAATTCGATAAAATTTTCATCAAGATTATTATTTCCAAATTTTTTGTACAAATGATAAGAAATTCTTGTGCCAACTGCTCTATCAGTATTTTGAATTTCAAATTCTTCATTTATTTTTTCTTTTTTGTCTATTTTGTTTTCTATTTCTGGCCATAATTTTTGGTCTAAGGTATCTGGAACAGAATTAATTTCTGGTTTCTCACAATATCTTTTATTTTTTCCAGGATCTGCCTGAACAAAAAGGGGGTTTAAATCCAAATCATCCAAGTTTGGTGATCCTTTGCTTACTTGTCTTAGCAAATCAGTTCTTCCAATTACTTCATTTAAAGATTTAAAACCAAGATCAGCAAGTATTTCTCTAACTTCCTTTGCTATAAATGTAAAAAGGTTTACTACTTTGTCAGGAGTTCCTGTAAATTTCTCTCTTAATTTATCATCTTGTGTGCATACACCAACTGGACATGTATTTGAATGACATTGTCTGACCATTATACATCCCATTGCGACTAAAGCAGTTGTTGCTACGCCAAATTCTTCTGCTCCCATCATGGCTGCAATTACAACATCTCTTCCTGTTTTTATTCCACCGTCAGTTCTTAGTGTCACTTGATGTCTCAAGTTATTTAAAGTCAATACCTGATTTGCTTCTGTTAATCCCATCTCCCAAGGAACTCCAACATATTTAACGCTTGTCTGTGGAGTGGCTCCTGTACCTCCTGAGTGCCCTGAAATTAAAATTATATCTGCTTTAGCTTTTGCAACTCCAGCAGCTATCGTTCCAATTCCTGATGAAGCAACTAATTTAACTCCAACCCTAGCCTTAGGATTTATTTGTTTTAAATCATAAATTAATTGAGCTAGATCTTCTATTGAGTAAATATCATGATGTGGTGGAGGTGATATTAAAGTAACTCCTGGCGTAGAGTGTCTCAATCTAGCAATTTCATCCGTAACTTTAAAACCTGGTAATTGTCCACCTTCACCTGGTTTAGCGCCCTGTGCAATTTTGATTTCAATCTCATTACAATTATTTAAGTAATTAATTGTTACTCCAAATCTAGCTGATGCAATTTGTTTAACCCTTGAATTTGCACTATCTCCATTTTCCATAATCTTAAATCTTTTTTCATCTTCTCCACCTTCACCACTACAAGATGCGCCTTTAATTCTGTTCATGCCAACAGCAAGAGTTTCATGTGCTTCTTTAGATAAAGCTCCATGAGACATGCTTCCACTTCCAAATCTTTTTAATATATTTGATACAGGCTCAACATTAGATATATCGATAGGATTTTTAGATTTAAAATCTACTAAATCTCTTAAACTTATTGGATTTAGATTGTAAATACCTTTTGTGTATTTTTTATATATTTCATAAGATCCTTGTCCAACTGCAGTTTGCAGTAAATGAATTAGTTTGCCTTGATACTGATGTGTTTCACCATTTTTTCTATATCTGTAAATACCTCCAATTGGTAAAATATTTGAATTATTGAAAAATGCTTCTTCGTGTATAGTTCTAATTTTCTTTTCTATTCCTTTTAAACCAATTCCAGAAATCTTTGATAACATTCCAGGAAAATAATCTTTCACAATTGTTCTGCTTAGTCCCACAGTTTCAAAATTACATCCACCTCTGTAAGAACTTAAAACAGAAATTCCCATTTTAGACATTATTTTAAGAAGACCGAGATTGACTGATTTAATATATCTTGAAACACATTCATCAAAAGTGAAATTTCCAAATAATTTCTTGGAATGTCTTTGATGTAAGCTATCAAAAGCTAAATAAGGGTTCACTGTAGTAGCACCTACACCAATTAATGTTGCAAAAGAGTGAGTATCTAAAGCATCTCCAGTTTGAACATTAATAGAAACATAACCTCTTAAACCTAATTTAACTAAGTGTGTATTTATTGCCCCTATACATAAAAGTATCGGCATTGGCATTCTATTTTCTGAAATATTTTTATCTGATAATATTATCTGTTTAATTCCTTCTCTAACAGCTTGTTCAGATTTAACTTTGAGTAAATTTATTGATGTCTCTAAATCATCATCCTTGCTGAATGTACAATCTAAAACTTTATTATTATTTCCAAAGAATTTCAAAAATTTTTCAAATTGTGCATTTGATAATATCGGACTATTTAAGACATAAATATTGTCTTTAGTTAATTTACTAAAATCTAAAATATTACCAAGATTTCCAAATCTTGTCTTTAAACTCATAACTTTATTTTCTCTTAGAGAGTCAATCGGTGGATTTGTAACCTGACTAAAGTTTTGTCTAAAGTAGTGATATAGTGGTCTATATTTGTCAGATAAAACTGCTAAAGGCGTGTCATCACCCATTGAGCCTGTTGCTTCTTTAGCATCTTCTGCCATGGGATGAAGAATTAATTCTAAATCTTCTATGCTATATCCAAAACAATGTTGAAAATTCCTCAAACTTTGGCCTTCTAGCTCTACTTTTTCAGTTTCTGCCTCTAATTTTTTATCAAGATCAATGATCTGATTGTTGTAATGTTTATATTCTTTTGAAAGGTAGTTTTTTATTTCATCGTTTGAATATACTTTACCTTTTTCTATTCTTACTCCTAATATTTCTCCAGGTCCTAATCTTCCTTTAGATACAATTTTTTTCTCATTTAAATCTATCATTCCTGTTTCACTTCCTGCAAAAAGAAGTTTGTCTCTTGTCACTGTATATCTAAGTGGTCTTAATCCATTTCTGTCAGTTGCAACAATTACCCATTCATTATCTGTTGCAGCTATAGCAGCTGGCCCATCCCAAGGCTCCATGGTACTATTTAAAAAATTGAATAGTTGTTGATGATCTTTTTTTAATACCTTATTTTTTTTTGACCAAGCATCTGGTATTAACATTAATTTTGCTAGAGGAGCAGGCTGTCCAGAAATATTTAATAACTCAAAAACATTATCTAATGATGCAGAGTCAGAATTTCCAGCTGGTATTACAGGCTTAAGATTCTCTATATCTTCGAAAACTGGACTAAACATCTCTTCTTCGTGAACCTTCATCCAATTAACATTTCCTTTAAGGGTATTTATTTCACCATTATGTGCTATAGATCTAAATGGTTGAGCTAAGTCCCAACTAGGCGCAGTATTGGTTGAAAATCTTTGATGAAATATTGCATACCTAGATATAAATCTTTCATCTTTTAAGTCAGTATAAAAATCTGACAAAGCTTCTGCTAAAAACATTCCTTTATAAATGATAGATTTAGAACTAAATGAACATATATAAAAATTATTTAATTGATTATTGAGAGCTTCTTTTTCAATTACTCTTCTAGTTTCATACAATTTTTGTTCCAGAGATTTATTGATAACTTTTTTGTCATTGTATGTGAACAATACTTGAGTAATTTCAGGTCTTGTTTGTTCAGCTTTTTCTCCTAAGACAGAGGGATCAACAGGAACTTGTCTCCAGCCATAGATACTAAAATTTCTCTTTGTTAGTTCACTTTCAACAATAGTTCTACATTGCTCTTGAGCGCTATAATCATTTCTTGGTAAGAAAATCATACCCACACATAGTTCAGAATTATCATGTTTATGACCAGTGACTTCAATTTTTTCCTCAAAGAAATCTTTAGGAATTTCAATATGAATTCCAGCACCATCTCCTGTTTTTCCGTCTGCATCGATTGCACCCCTATGCCAAACAGCTTTTAAGGCATCGATTCCATATTCTACGACTTTTCTTGATTTTAGACCTTCGGTAGATGCTACTAAGCCTACACCACATGCATCATGTTCCATTTCTTCCGAGTAAACATGATTACTTTTTAAAATTTTTAAATTTTTATTTCTTAACTTCATTAAGCAACTCTAAGTTTTTGTTTACTTTGTAAATAATTATCAATTGAGGTTGCGGCATCTCTTCCGTCTTTGATACCCCAAACCACTAAAGATGCTCCTCGAACTATATCTCCAGCTGCAAAAACTCCCTCTATACTAGTTTCCATTGTATCAAAATCCGCTTTTATTGTTCCCCATCTTGATACTTGTAATTTTTCTTCATTAAATAATTTTGGAAGATCTTCTGGATCAAATCCAAGTGCTTTGATTACAAGATCAGCTTTAATTTCAAAATCTGAATTTTCTTCAATAACTGGTTTTCTTCTACCGCTATCATCTGGCTCACCCAATTTCATTTTATTAACAACTACACTTTCAATTTTATTTGTTCCCTTAAACTCTTTAGGACTTGTTAGCCATATGAATTCAACACCTTCTTCTTCTGCATTGCCAACTTCTCTTGCTGATCCTGGCATATTTTCTCTATCTCTTCTATATAAACATTTTACAGATTTAGCATTCTGTCTCACTGAAGTCCTTAAGCAGTCCATTGCTGTGTCTCCACCTCCAATTACTACAACATCTTTACCTTCAGCATTTAAAGTTCCGTTATCAAATAACTCAACTTTATCACCTAGTCCTTTTTTATTTGATGCTGTCAAAAATTCCATTGCAGGGAAAATATTACTCAAATCATTACCAGGCAGGTTAACTTCTCTAGCTTTATAAACTCCTGTAGCTATTAAAATTGCATCATGTTTTTCTCTTAACTCCGTCAAGCTGGAATCTTTTCCAACTTCAAAGTTTAAAACAAATTTAATTCCACTTTCTTCCAAAAGTTTTATTCTTCTTTGAACAACAAGCTTTTCTAATTTAAATCCTGGGATACCATATATTAGTAGCCCTCCAGCTCTGTCATAACGATCATATATAGTTACCTTGTATCCTTTTTTTCTGAGTTGTTCTCCACAAGCAAGTCCGGCAGGACCAGAACCTATAATTCCTACACTCTCATTTTTTTCACTATTTATTTCTATTGGTTTAACCCAACCATTTTCCCAAGCTTTCTCTGTGATATATTTTTCTATTGATCCAATAGTTACTGTTCCATGACCTGATTGTTCTATTACACAATTTCCTTCACACAGCCTATCCTGGGGGCAAATTCTTCCACAAACTTCTGGCATGTTGTTTGTGCTTTGTGATAATTGATAAGCTTCCTCATATCTTCCCTCAGCAGTTAGTTTAAGCCAATCTGGTATATTGTTACTTAACGGACAATGAACTTGGCAAAATGGTACTCCACATTGGGAACATCTGCTTGACTGCTGAACAGCTCTATCTTGTAAAAATTCTTGATATATTTCATCAAAATCCTCTTTTCGGTCTGATATATCTCTTTTAGGTGGATTTTGTTGACCTATATGAACAAACTTAAGCATTTTTTCTGACATAGTGGTCGCTGTATATACGATAAAAATTTAATTATAAACAATTACAAGGTCATAAATATTGACTAATATTCCACAAAACTAAAGCAAATCAGCAGTTTTTTCTTATTATGCATAGATGATATGCAAATATGTAATTGCTTTAATTTGGTTACAATTTCATTATGAAGTATTGGATCTAATGATTTCAAAATATGTAGAGACGCTAATTTTATCAATTATTCAAGGAATATCTGAGTTTATTCCAGTTAGCTCGTCTGCACATCTTTTCATTATATCAAGATTGAGTGAATTCAATGTTAGTAACCTACAATTAGATATTAGTCTGCATTTAGGTTCTTTGTTAGCAATTATTTTATTTTTTAGAAAAGAGTTAATAAATATCATTAATAATAAAAATATATTTCTACTAATAATTCTTGGGTCTATACCTTTAGTTATTGTTGGTTATATTTTTTACTCCACAAATTTAATTGATCATTTAAGAAACTTAAAAGTTGTCGCTTGGACAACTTTGATTTTTGGAATTTTATTATACTTTTCAGATAAGTTTGAATTGAAAAATAAAATTTCTTCAGAATTAAATATTAAAAGTATTATTATAATAGGGTTATTTCAGATTTTAGCTATTATCCCGGGAGTCAGTAGATCAGGTATAGTAATTACAGCTTCAAGATTTTTAAAATTTGACAGAGTTGAATCATCAAAGATAGCATTTTATTTGTCTATTCCAGCTTTAGCAGGTGCAAGTGTTTTAGGATTTAAAGATGTTATTGATAATCAAATAAATTTTGATGCTATATTTATTTTTTCTACTTCAGCTTCATTTTTATTTTCTTATTTTACAATTAAATATTTTCTTATTTATGTAAAAATGTTTAGTTTGAGTTTTTTTGTTATTTATAGAGTAGTTTTAAGTATTATTCTTTTTTCAATTATTTACTTATGATTTTTTGGACGTTGGAGCAATTTGAGAAAATATTACAGCAATAAGAATTAATACACATCCTATAATATTATTTATGTTAAGAACTTGACTTAAAATAATCCATCCAGCAATTGTTGCGAAGACACCTTCAAGAGAGTAAATTATTGCTGCTGGAGCTTCTTCAATATTTTTTTGTGCAAACATTTGTAAAGTAAAAGCAATTCCTCCAGATAAAACCCCTGCATATAATATTGAACTATACTCAGTTAAAATTTTTGTAATAACTACTTCCTCTAAAATAAAAGCAAATATAAGAGATAAACCAAAAACAAGAGCTGCTTGTAATGCTGCATAAAAAATTGGTATATTAAACTTCTCCATAAATTTTCCAGCGAAAATTATATGTAAAGCCCAAAATAGTGAGCATAGAATAACTAAAGCATCACCTATCATAATTTCTGAGTTCGAAAAATCACTTAATAGGTAAACACCTATTATACATAAACCTATTGAAGGCCAAAGACTCCAATGGACTTTAATAGAATAAATAAAAAATAATAAAATTGGAACTAACGGAACGTAAAAAACTGTAAAGAAAGCTGCATTAGCTATATTTGTGTATTGTAATGCAGCTTGCTGCAAGTAGGTACCCAAAAATAATGATATACCCATTAAAAATAAATATTTTAAAAATAAATTTTTATTAGAATTGATTTCATAATTAATTTTTTTTCTCTCTAAAATTAAAGCAATTGGCAGGACTGTAAGAAAACCAACAAAAAATCTAGATGCATTGAATGTTAATGGACCAATATTGTCCATGCCTGTGTCTTGAGCAATGAAAGCAGTGCCCCAAATAAATGTTGTTATCAAAGCGCATATAAGCGATGTAGTTTTGGACATTAATTTAATTAAATTTAGATAATATTATTCATTCTACAACAGCTATCAAAATCTTCTTTATTGATATAGCAACCAGCCATTTTTCTTATACCTGAAAATGCACCTCTACCATGCATTACTCTCCAATTATTAAAAATTAGTAATTCACCAGGTTTTAAAATATGCCTCCACTGATATTGCTTTTGGTTTGCCATCGTATCAAATACTTTAATTGCTTTATAAAAATTAATTGTTTTCTGATTAGTTTCTCTAAAAGGTGCTCTATCGTAATTGTTAAAACTAATTTGATCAAAATTATTTTTTTCATTTAATTTTATTATTGGTCTTTTTGCTTCAAGGCGAACACCATCACCAATATAAGAACCTTTAACTTTTGTATTTGTTAAAGTTTTAAAATGTTTTTTATATTTTTGTTTGATTTCATTTGCCAATTTAAATCCATCTACCATTATAGAGTCTCCACCTTTGGCATCATACTTGCAACAAAGTAGTAATTGTAAGCCAGGCGCATCATTACTATATGTAGAATCTGTATGAGGTCTCAGTTCTTGGTTTGAATATGCACTGTCTGCTTTCTTATTATTTGACTCAAAAGTCCACAATCCTCCAAAAATTGAATTTCTGACATAACCTATTTTTTGAGCTATATATTCAACAGAGTTTAAATTCTTTGAACAATTTCTTACGACTGCAAAACCATATATGTGGATTTTTTTTAATAAATTTTTAAATCCAACTTTAGTTTTTAATTGTTTATAGTTAATGAAAATTTGATTTTTTATGTCTTTATCTTTCCAAAATTGAGTATCACTTTTAGTTTCTTTTTTTTTTAAAGAATTTTTTTTTAAAAATTCATATGAATATTTAGTTGGTTTATTTTCATCAGACCATAATATTTCAATGAATTTCCCTTTTTTTAATAATTTTGCTTTTTTAACTTTGATATTAATGTCTAAATTTGCGGTATAAGTTATTCTTTGATTGGTTTTAAAATCCCAGTTTTCTTTATTTTTAATATGATCTCTTAACCAAATATTGGGAAATGTTTCAAACTTATTGTCATTAAAGTAAAATACAGTTTTATTATTTAAAAGTTTAAAATTTTTAATCATTGCTTAGCTAATTTGTAGGCAAAGTTTTTACCAAGGTTATTTTTTAATTCATTATTAAATCTTGAACCTTCAGCACCGTCAATAATTCTATGATCATAAGAGAGAGATAAAGGCAACATTGTTCTAGGTTTAAATTGTCCATCAATATAAACAGGTTTAATATAAGTCCTTCCAATTCCTAAAATAGCAACCTCAGGATAATTTATTATAGGTGTAAAATAAGTTCCTCCAATGCCACCTAGGCTTGTTATAGTTATGGATCCTCCATAAAACTCTTTTTTATCTATCTTCAAATTTCGGCAATCATCACTAACTTTTTTTAGATCCTTGCTTATTTGATCTATATTCTTTTGATTAGCATTTCTTATTTTTGGCACCATTAAACCATTGGGAGTATCAACTGCAATTCCTACATGGAAGTATTTTTTTAATGTTATTTTTCCATTTTCAATATTGTCAATAGAACTATTAAATCGTGGAAAAACTTTCAAAGCTTCCACAACTGCCTTTATAATAAATGCCAATGGTGTAATTTTCTTTTTTTCTCCAGTAAAAGTATCAGTCAAATTTTGTCTAAATTCTTCTAACTCAGTGATATCTGCTTCATCACAACTAGTAACATGCGGTATTGTTTGCCAAGAATTTGATAAATGTGGAGCAGCAATTCTTTTAATTCTTGGTATATCTTGAATTTCTACATCTCCAAAATCAGCGTGATCATATTCTGAGGGCTTTATAGATGGAGCCTTCTTTTCTTCTTGAGGTTTATTAAAATTAAAAGATACGAATTTTTTTATATCCTCCTCTATAATTCTTCCTGATCGTTGTGATCCAGTAATATTATTAATATCAACACCAAGTTCTCTTGCAAATTTTCTAGTTTTTGGGCTAGCAAGTGCTTTGCTTGATTTGAATACACTAACTCTATTATTTTTTAATATTTCTTTTGGTTTTGAAATTAGTTTTTCGGATGTTTTTTGTATAATAGTTTCTTCTTTAATCTCTTTGACCTCTTCTTCAATTTGCTCATCTGGTTTTTCTTCTTCTGAACCAATTATTAGTATTGATGAACCCTTTGAAACCTTATCACCAACTTTTAAATTAACTTTTTTAACACTACCTGAGTATGGGCTTGGGATCTCAACACTTGATTTATCGCTTTCTATTGTAATTATTGGATCATCTTTATTAATATTTGATCCTGGCTCTATTAATACCTCAATTACTTCAACATCTTTAAAATCACCAATGTTAGGAACTAATACTTCTTTCTCGGTCATTATAATTTTGTGGGCATGGGCTTATCTTTATCAATTTTATATTTTTTAATTGCATCTACCGCATGTTTAGAAGCAATTAACTGTTCATTAGATAAAATACTTAAGCCATATGCAACTATATGCTCTTTATCGACTTCAAAAAATTTTCTTAGATTTTTTCTTGTATCACTTCTACCAAATCCATCTGTACCCAATGAATAAAAACTTTTATTTATGTAAGGTCTAATTTGGTCTGAATTCATTCTCATGTAATCTGAAGCTGCTAAAATAGGACCTTCGGTTTTTCCAAGGCATTTTTCAACGTAAGAGATTTTTTTCTCTCCTCCTGGATTAAGCAAATTATACCTTTCTGTTTCAAGTCCATCTCTTCTTAATTCATTAAAACTGGTAACACTCCATACTTCACTATCAACTTGATATTCATTTTGTAAAATTTCTGCTGCTTTAATCATCTCTCTTAAAATTGTTCCTGAACCCAATAATTGAATCTTATTTTTTTTATTCTTGCTGAAATCTTTTATTTTATACATCCCTTTTAATATGCCTTCTTCACAATCTTTGGGCATCTCTGGATGAGAATAATTTTCATTCATTGTTGTAATATAGTAAAAAATATTTTCATGTTTTTCATGCATTCTTCTTAAACCTTCTTTAAAAATTGTAGCTAATTCATAATGAAAGGTTGGATCATAAGAAACACAATTTGGAATTGTTGATGCTAATAAATGACTGTGACCATCTTGGTGTTGAAGACCTTCTCCAGCCAAAGTTGTTCTTCCGGCTGTAGCTCCAATTAGAAATCCTCTTGTTTGACTATCTCCAGCTGCCCACGCAAAATCACCAGTTCTTTGAAAACCAAACATAGAATAAAAAAGATAAATTGGTATCATTTCTATATCATGATTTGAATACGATGTTCCTGCAGCTATCCATGATGCCATGGATCCAGCCTCATTTATTCCCTCCTCTAAAACTTGACCACTTTTCTCTTCCTTGTATGAGCTTAATTGAGCTGAGTCCTCAGGCTCATATTTTTGACCTTCGTGCGCATATATACCTATTTTTTGGAAAAAACCTTCCATACCAAATGTTCTTGCTTCATCAGGGATTATTGGAACAAGTCTTGGAGCAACATTTTTATCTCTTAGCAAATTCGTCAACATCCTAACAAGTGCCATAGTAGTTGACATTTCTTTTTCACCAGTTGATTTTTTCATAAAGTCAAAAATATCATTACTTGGTGTTTTGATTGGCTTCGAAAAAGACGATCTCTCAGGAATATATCCTCCTAAAGCCAATCTTCTTTTCTTTAAGTATTTTATTTCCTCTGAATTTTCATCAGGTCTAAAGTATTCTATATTTTTGACTTGTTCATCTGTTAATGGAACATCAAATCTATCTCTATAATATAGCAAATCATCTACACCTAATTTTTTTTGCTGATGGGTTGTATTTATACTTTCACCAGATTTTCCCATACCGTATCCTTTAATAGTTTTAGCTAATATGACTGTTGGTCTGTCTTTTGTATTAATAGCTTTATGATATGCAGCATAAACTTTATGCGGGTCATGACCGCCTCTATTTAATTTCCAAATATCGCTATCCGTATAACTTGCAACTAGATTTTTAAGTTCAGGGTATTTCCCAAAGAAGTTATCTCTAACATATAAACCGCCTTTTGCTTTAAAGGCTTGGTATTCTCCATCAACTGCTTCGTTCATTCTTTTTACAAGTAAACCTGATTTATCATTTGCGAGTAAAGGATCCCAATATGATCCCCAAATGACTTTTATTACATTCCATCCAGCTCCTCTAAAAATTCCTTCTAATTCTTGAATAATTTTACCATTTCCTCTTACTGGACCATCTAATCTTTGTAAGTTGCAGTTCACAACATAAATCAAGTTATCTAACTTTTCTCTTGCTGCTAAACCAATAGATCCTAGAGCTTCTGGCTCGTCTATTTCACCGTCTCCTAAGGAAGACCAAACTTTTCTATTCTCATCTTTTATTAATTTTCTATTAATAAGATATTTCATAAATCTTGCCTGATAGGTTGCCATCATTGGTCCAAGACCCATGGAAACAGTTGGAAACTGCCAAAACTTAGGCATCAGCCATGGATGAGGATAAGATGACAAACCTCCTGGGTAAACTTCCTGTCTGAATCTATCTAATTGCTTCTCGTCAAGTCTTCCTTCCAAAAAAGCTCTAGCGTAAATACCTGGCGCTGAATGCCCTTGGAAATAAATTAAATCTCCACCAAATTTATTGCTTTTAGCTCTCCAAAAATGATTCATTCCTATATCATAAAGAGTTGCTGCTGAAGCAAATGTCCCAATGTGACCTCCTAATGAAGGATCTCTCATGTTTGCTCTGACAACCATCACTGCAGAATTCCATCGAATTAGTGCTCTGATTTTTCTTTCAATATTTTGATCACCTGGAGACTTTATCTCTTCATCTGCTGGTATAGTGTTTATGTATGGTGTATTTTGGGTGTAGGGTATATTTGATCCCTCTTTATATGCCTGATCAATTAATTGTTTAATTAAAAAATGAGCTCTCTCAGGTCCTTCGGAATGCACTACAGCTGACAAAGATTCTAACCATTCTTTTGTCTCTTGAGGATCAATATCATTATTATTTTCAACTATTTCTAATCTTTCATTATGTTCCTCTTGTGTATTTTCTACTTTGATCTCTTTATGTACACTCGTATCTAATTCAGAATTATTATATCCATTAGAATTTTCCGCTTCGGCAATTATTTTTTCAGTTGCAGGTGGTATCTTTTCAATAGTTTCTTGTTTTTGCTGAGTTCCATTCTCAGAAGATAATGTTAGTATCAAATCTCCTTTAGAAACTTTATCACCAATCTTTATGTTAATACTATCTACAACACCCTCAAAAGCAGATGGTACTTCAACACTTGATTTATCACTTTCTAAAGTTATTACAGGGTCATTTTTAGAGATTTTATCTCCTTCTTTTACAAGAATTTCTATGATTTCTACTTCTTCAAAATCTCCAATATCTGGAACTAGTAATTTTTCACTCATTTCGCTATTTGTATATATATATATTATTTACTTTTAATAGATGTATATTTTTGACCATTATTAAAATTTAGTAAAATTAATAATAAATGTTAAAAGAATAGATTATATTTAGCGCCTGTAGCTCAATTGGATAGAGCGCTTGGCTACGGACCAGGAGGTTCTGGGTTCGACTCCTAGCAGGCGCACCAAAAAGAAGGAAAAATGAAAATATCTTTGCAAAAATCTGTAATTTATTTTTTTGTAATAGTGTTAATAATATTATTTTTAATAACTATAATAATTTAATGAAAAAATTTAAACAAATTAGCGTTAAAAAAGGTTTCATGAGACACAATGGTGGTTTGCTACTAAGAGATATCTCAAAAACTAAATATGAATTTAAAACCAAAATAAAAAAAAACCATCTTAACAGAGCTGGCATAACTCATGGTGGTTATATAGCATCGATTATAGATACCGGGTGTGGATCTGGAGCCCATAGAATTTCGGGTAATCAACCTTGTGTAACTATAACACTTAATATTAACTTTATCGGGCCTTCAACTATTGGTGATGAAATTTTTGGATATGTAAAAATTAAAAAAAAAACAAAAAGCATGGTTTTTTTAGAGTGCTATTTAGTATGTAAAGGTAAAATAATTGCATCTGCTACAGGTATTTGGAAAATACTTCAACGTAAGTTACCCCATGCAGGTCTAAGCTAGGTTCTTCTTTTTATATTTAAATAACCAAAGATTGATAAAAGAATAAGAGCAATAGGATAAACTATTTCTTTTTTTGGTCTATTCTGATTTTCAATTTTAAATTCATTAATAATATCTCCCATATCTAAACCAGATTTTTTTGCAATTCCATTCCATGTTAAAGTATCAATTATGGTTTTATTATCTTCTACAACTAAGCTCATTCCATAATCATCTAAACTGAAATTTTCATCAAAACTATTTTTTTCAATTACAAACAATTTATACCTTTCGCCGTACTCTGTTAGTCTAGTAATTTTAATTCTTATCTCTTTATTATAATCAAACTGTTTTTTGTTTATTTCTTCAATACTTAAATAGTTATATTTTGGGTAAAATTTATTTAGAATAAATTCTGGAGATAATAATGAAATTGAAATTATTAAAAAAATAATAATTTCGTACCATCTCAGTTTATTTATAAACCATCCCTGAGTAGCAGATGTAAATACTAAAATCCCAATCAATGAGGTTGCTATGACCATTAAGCCATGCCATATGCTTTCAATGCCAATTAATAATAACTCACTGTTAAATAAGAATACAATAGGAAGTATTCCAGTTCTCAGACTATACCAAAATGCCTGGGCTCCTGTTCTTAATGGGTCTCCACCAGAAATAGCAGCTGCTGCGTAAGATGCTAAGCCAACTGGAGGTGTTACATCTGCCATTAGGCCAAAATAGAACACGAATAAATGAACCGCAATTAAAGGAAAAATAAATCCTGATGCATTTCCAACATCCACAAGAACAGTTGCCATTAGAGATGCTACAACAACGTAGTTTGCCGTAGTTGGTAAACCCATGCCTAGCAGTAAACATAAAATAATAGTCAAAAATAAAAGTATAATAACATTATCTTTTGCAATCGACTCGATTACAATTATTAAATTAGTGCTCAAACCTGTAGATCCAACTGCACCAACTATAATACCTGCTGTTGCAATTGCTATTCCGACACTAACCATATTCAAGGCACCCTTTTCGAAACCAACAACAGTTTGGTTATACCAATATATTAAAGCATTCTTAAAGTTCTTTTCTTTAAAAAATTTATTTAAAAGATTGACTATAATTAATGTTATTGTTGCAAAAAAAATAGAGTAAGAAGCTGTAAGCCTCATATAAACTAGTAAATATATGAGAACGAATATTGGAACTAAAAAATGTATTCCTTCAAAAAATGTTTTTTTTAATTTTGGAATATCGTTTTCATCCATACCTTTTAAATTTAATTTAAGCGCTTCAAGGTGAGATATATAAAATAGTGCAATGTAAGAAATTATAGCTGGCAAAAAAGCATGTTTGACAACTTCAAAATATGTAACTCCAATAAAACTTGCCATCACAAAAGCTGCTGCTCCCATAACTGGAGGCATTATTTGACCATTAACTGATGAAGATACTTCGATTGCTCCCGCTTTTTCTTTTGAAAAACCTGTCTTTTTCATAATTGGAATTGTAAATGTTCCAGTTGTAACTGTATTAGCAATTGATGATCCAGAGATTAATCCTGTCATACCAGATCCAAGAATAGCTGCTTTGGCAGGACCACCTCGCATTTTTCCAACCATTGCAAAAGCTAAATCTAAAAAATATTTCCCCCCTCCAGCAGTTTCTAAAAGTGCTCCAAAAAGTACAAAGAGAAATATGAAATCTACAGAAACACCTATCGGAATTCCGAAAATAGCTTCTTGATCAAACCATTGAAAACCAACTAACCTTTTTAATGATAATCCACCATGAGAAATTATGTCTGGTGCATATTGCCCAAAATAAGAAAATAACAAAAAACAAACTGCAATAACAACTAATGGGACACCTATAACTCTGCGTGTAGCCTCTAGAAGAATTAATATTCCAATTATTCCGAGTATTAACTCAATTGGAATAGTAAAATTATCGGAAAGATTTATTTTAAGTAATATTCCACCCCTATCTACTAATTGATCATAAAAAACATAAATATATAAACAACAAATTGCACCTGTTATTGCAATTAATATATCTATAATATTTACTTTTTTACCCCTTGCATATGGAAATATTAAAAAAGCTAGTAAAAGTGCAAAGCCAAGATGAATTGCTCTAGCTGGTAAACCTTTAAACATTCCAAAATTCAACCAAAATGGAAATGGAGAAGCATACCAAAGTTGAAATAAAGACCAGGTTATTGCAATAATAGCAACTAACTTTAAATGAAAACCTGTTAGGCTTCTTGTAGGAGAGAGATCTTCTTTAATCTTATTTTCAATTTTTTTATCTATGTCTGCTGACATTCAGCTTAATATATAAAAAAAAAGGCCCAATAGATATATTGGGCCTAAATTTTTTATATAGATTTAATTACATTAAACCAGCTTCTTTATAATATTTAACAGCTCCAGGATGAAGTGGTGCTGATAAACCATCAGCTATCATATTTTTTTTCTCTAAAGGAGCGAAAGCTGGATGTTGTTTTCTAAAATCATCAAAATTTTCAAAAACAGCTTTTGTAACCTGATAAACTAAATCCTCAGAAACATCCATACTTGTTACTACAGTAGCTTTAACACCAAATGTAGTTACATCTTTTTTCTGTTTAGTATAAGTACCTTTTGGAATTGTTGCAGATGCATAATAATCAGCTCCACTAATAATTCCATCAATTACATCTCCTGTTAAATTGATTGGCATTGCTTTAGCCGCACATGTTGCCGCTTGTTCCATTGCCCCATTTGGAAAACCTACTGAATATCCAAACGCATCAATTTTACCATCGCATAGAGCTTTTACTTGCTCTGAAGATGTTAGCTCAGTAACTGATTTAAAGAAGCTGTTGTCAACTCCCATGGCTTTCATTAATTCTTCCATAGTTCCTCTTTGACCAGAACCTGGATTTCCAATGTTTACTACTTTTCCTTTGAGACCCATAAAATCTTTGACTTTTGCTTTTTTTCTAGCCCAGATTTGAAATGGCTCATTATGTACTGAGAAAACAGCTCTTAAATTTTTGAATTGTTTCCCTTCCCATTTGCTTGATCCATTGTAAGCATGATATTGCCAGTCAGATTGTGCTACACCAAATTGAAACTCGCCATCTTTTATTTGTCCGATGTTATAATTTGAGCCTCCAGTTGAAGGAGCGGTACATCTGTAAGCTTTATCTTTCATACCTTTTTTTCTACCATGTTCAGCACTAATTGCTGATTTGTGTAACATTTTACAAATAGCGTTTCCTGTCTGAAAATAAACTCCAGTTGGTCCTCCTGTGCCTATTGTAAAAAACTCTGCTGATTTTGCTATTGATCCGAATGAAAATATAGCAGCAAAAATAATCAGAGAGCTTGATATTGTTGATAATATTTTTTTCATATACCCTCTCTAAAGTTTTAAAATCGAATCTAACTATTTATTACTACGAGTGTCTAGTAAATTCAGTTAATATAAGTATTGTTAATTAAGGAATTTTTTAACTGATTATTATTTTTCAACCCAAGATTTTAATTTATTTACTCCTTCTACAACCTTAGGGGCGTACAATTTTATTAA
Organism: uncultured Pelagibacteraceae bacterium; assembly: GCA_902543485.1. Classification (GTDB taxonomy): domain Bacteria; phylum Pseudomonadota; class Alphaproteobacteria; order Pelagibacterales; family Pelagibacteraceae; genus Pelagibacter. Next base: position 111,605 of record CACBYP010000004.1, read on the forward strand.
CTCATCATTAATATCAGTTTTTTCATTAATATTTTTCATAAATATATCGCCATCAAAATCTGTAAAACTTAGACGAACAATCATCCTTTTTTCATCAAATCCAAAGTCACTTCCTGGAAGTAAAGCAATATTTAAATTAGTTAAAATTTCATCACACATGATTGAAGAATTATTAAATTTCTTGTTCAAAAATTCAGGCATCAAATAAAAGCCACCCATTGGTTTGTTCATAATAATATTATTAGATTTTAAATTTCTATATACGTATTCTCCAACAGATTTAAGGATTTTTTTTGATTTTAAGATATATTCATCATGGTTAGCATTAAAAGCAGATATTGCAGCAAACTGTATTGGTGAACTTACGGCGGAAAATGTTTCACTTGCTAAAACTTTCATAGATTTAAGTAATTCAATTTTTTTCTTTGGTATTATAAAGTACCCGAGTCTCCATCCTCCAGCACCACACCATTTACTAAGTCCATTACTTATTATGACATTATCAGGGCAGAGCTCAAAAATAGAAATATAATTTTCATCAAATGTTAATTCAGAATAAATTTCATCTGATAAAACTAAAATATTATATTTTTTTATTATTAAAGAAATTTCTTTTAAATTTTTGCATACTTGTCCTGATGGGTTATTTGGAGAATTAAGAAATAAAAGATATTTTTTATCTAGTTTTCTTAAAATAATTTTTTCAATTTCCTGAGCTTTAGGAAACCAATTGTTTTCAGCAGATGTTTGAATCCAATGATAATTATTTTTAGCTATAATTGATTGTGGTTTATAAGATACCCAACTTGGAGCTGGTAACAAAACTTCACCTTCGAATGCTAAATGCATCAAGAACATCAGCTCTTTGGATCCAGGACCTACTATGACCTGATCTGATTTAAAATTATAATTTTTCTTTTTTGACTCATATTTTGCGATTGAGTCTCTTAATTTATCTAATCCTTGGATAGGTAAATAACTTTTCTGATGTGCATTTTTTTTTAATTCTTCAACAATAGTAATTGGGACGGAGAATGGTGATTGTCCAAATCCAAACTTAATAATATTTTTTCCTTCATTTTCAATAACTTTTGATTTTTCATTTATTTTTAGTGTTGCTGATAAGCTTAGGCTTTTAATAGTATCTTTAATCATTGCGATTTTAACTCAATAAGATTTTTATATTCATTTAAAGCAGATGGATTGGATAATGCTTCAATATTATTTATTTTATTGCCATCTATTACATTTTTTACAGCTACTTCTACAATTTTACCATTCTTAGTTCTAGGAATATCACTTACTGCAATTATTTTAGCAGGTACATGTCTCGGGGAAGCCTCATATCTAATTGTTGTTTTTAGTTTTGAAATTAATTTTTCATCTAATTTATTTTTTTTTGATAAGACTACAAAAAGTATTATTCTTATATCGTTATCCCAAGATTGACCTACTACGATAGACTCTTTTACTTCCTTAAATTTTTCTACAACAGAATAAATTTCAGCTGTACCAAGTCGAACACCTCCTGGGTTTAGTGTTGCATCTGATCTTCCATAGATAATATAAGAACCATTATTCTTTCTCTCAGCATAATCTCCATGATGCCAAATATTTTTAAATTTTGAAAAATAAGCTTTTTTATATTTAACTTTTCCAGGATCATTCCAAAATTTTAAAGGCATCGATGGAAAAGCGTTTCTACATACTAGTTCTCCTTTTTTATTTAAAATTGATTTACCTTTTTCAGAAAATACTGCTGTATCCATACCAAGACCATTGTCCTGTATTTCACCACTATTTACAGCTGAATAAATGTTTCCATTTACAAAACAGGAGACAATATCTGTCCCACCGGAAATCGAAGCTAAATGAACATTTTTTTTTATGTTTTTATAAACAAATTCAAAACCATCATTAGATAGCGGGGACCCCGTAGAACAAATAGTCTTCAAAGACTTGAGTTTAATTTTTTCTTTTACATTAACATCCTGCTTTATAAGTTGATCAATATATTTTGCACTTATGCCAAATAGAGTAACTTTCTCTCTATTCGCAATTTTTAATAATAGCTCTGGAGATTTATGCATAGGAAAACCATCAAATAGTAGTATTGATGCTTTAGATGCTAAGGCTGTAACAAGCCAATTCCACATCATCCATCCACAAGTTGTAAAGTAAAATACATTATCATTTGGTTTTATATTGCAATGTAATTGATGCTCTTTCAAATGTTGCAACAAAACTCCACCAGATCTATGGCAAATACATTTTGGTTTACCTGTTGTACCACTAGAGTACAAAATTGCTAACTCATGGTCAAAATCGAATTTTTTTAATTTATTCGTGCTTATTTCAAGTTTTTTAATCTCAGCGAAATAATAAATTTTTATATTTTTAATTTTTTTTAATTTTCTTAATTTTTTTCCAGGATAATTTAAAATTAATACCGATTTTATACTTTTTATTTTTTTTAATATTTTAGGTAATCTTTCGATAATATTTATTTCCTTTCCGTTATAATAATATTTATCAGTAATGATTAATAATTTAGGTTTAATTTGAGAAAAACGTTCTATAACTCCAGGTACACCAAAATCAGGTGAGCACGAACTCCAGATTGATCCTATAGCACTAGCACTTAAGAAACATTGTACTGTTTCTATCTGATTTGGAGTATATGCTGCTATTCTATCGTTTTCAGAAATACTTATTTTTTTATAAAATGTAATTATTTTTTTTACATCAATATTAAGTTCTTTCCATGACTTTTGTTCTCTGTAACCATTTTCACTAACAAATGTAATAGCTTTTTGATTGGAATTTTTAACTAGAAGATTTTCTGTAAAATTTAATTTTGAATTAACAAAAAACTTACTATTAATAAGATCCTTGGTTAGTTTGAATTTATTAGTTTTTATTCCTATTACTTGAAAGTATTTCCAGATTGAGTTCCAAAAATCTTTAGGATTTTTTACACTCCATTTTAATAATTTTTTATAGTTTCTCGAAATGTTATATTTATAGTATTTTGAAATAAATTTCTCATATGAATACAAATTCGAATTTTTTATAAGTGCTTTAGAAGGTTCCCAAAGTTTTTTTGGCATTAAAAATTTATATTTATATTGTAAAATTTATGCTAACCTTAGTTGTTAAAAATTGAAAATGAGAACTTTTTCCTATCTGATTCGGACTAGTTTTAGTCTATTTTTGTTCTTTTTGAGCAACAAAATATAGTAGGCCAAAAAAAGATCATACTAAAAGTTGATATGTCAAAAAATAAGATAACTGCAGTTCTTGGACCTACAAATACTGGCAAAACTTTTTTAGCAATAGAAACGATGCTTTCTTTTGACTCTGGAATGATAGGATTTCCATTAAGGCTATTAGCAAGAGAAGTATACGACAAAATAATACAAAAAGTAGATGCCTCAAAGGTGGCTCTAATCACCGGTGAAGAAAAAATTATACCAATTAATGCAAAGTATTTTTTGTGCACCGTGGAATCAATGCCTGTTGACAAAGTATTAGATTTTGTGGGCATAGATGAAATTCAAATGTGCTCTGATCACGAGCGAGGTCATATTTTTACAGATAGATTGTTAAATCTGAGAGGTGATAAATTAACAATGCTAATGGGTTCTAATACTATAAAAAGTATTATTCAAAAACTTGATGATGATATTGAGTTTATAAATAAACAGAGATTATCAAAACTTTCATTTGGGGGACATAAGAAAATTTCAAGAATTGAAAGAAAAAGCGTAGTTATAGCTTTTTCAACAGAAGAAGTTTATGCAATTGCAGAACTTATAAGAAGACAAAAAGGTGGAGCAGCTATTGTTATGGGATCCCTCAGTCCAAAAACTAGAAATGCTCAAGTAAATTTATATCAATCAGGAGATGTTGATTACCTAGTGGCTACAGATGCGATTGGAATGGGAATAAATATGGACTTAGATCATGTTTACTTCTCAAACTTAAAAAAATTTGATGGGAAAAAAATAAGAAGATTGAAAATCTCTGAAATTGGACAAATTTCAGGAAGAGCTGGTCGATATTTAAATGATGGCAGTTTTGGTATTACGGGAGATTGTGACGAAATTAATCCAGAGGAAATTGAATTATTAGAAGATCATAATTTTCCTGAAATACAGAATATATTTTGGAGAAATTCAAATTTAAATTTTAATAATAAAGAAACTTTGCTAAAATCATTGGATGAGAGGCCCAAAAAAGATTGGTTAAGAAGAGTTGGAGAATGTGAAGATGAAAAAGTTTTAAAATATTTTTTAAAAGAAAATAATATTACTGTAGATGATAACTCAGATATCTTGAAAACCCTTTGGGAATGCTGTCAAATTCCTGATTTTGTTAAAAAAACTTACGGTCACCATTTGGAAGTCGTGAACAAAGTTTTTAACTTTTTAACATGTGAAGATCAAAAAGTACCAAACCATTATATGAAAAAACAGCTTTCTATGCTTGATAAACTAGACGGAAATGTAGACTCTATTTCAAATAGAATATCTAACGTTAGAACTTGGTCATATGTTTCAAATAAGTCTAACTGGGTTGAAAATCAAGATTATTGGATTGAAAGAACTAAGAACTTAGAAGATAAATTATCAGACCGACTTCATGATGAGTTAACTAAAACATTTATCGATAAAAGAGCTAGTGTTTTAGCAAAAGGACTAAAGCAAGATATAGAATTAAAAACTGAAATTCTTGAAAAGGAAAGGGTATTAATTAACGGACAGTACATAGGAATTTTAAAAGGATTAAAACTACAATTAGATTTAAAAATTGATGCTTTAGACGCAGATATCAAATCATTAAAGAAGGCTGCAAGACAAAATGTTGGGCCTGAAATAATAAGTAGAATGAAACAAATAATTGGCACAGGTCTAATAGAATTAAAAGATGATTTTAAAATATATTGGAATGGAGATCCCATAGCAAAACTTGTGGCTGGCTCAGATTATCTAAATCCAAAAATAGATTTAATAATTGACGAAATGATTGAAAATGATGAGAGAAATAAATTAAATGAATACCTTAATAAATGGATAATTAAAAAAATTACAAATGAACTCAACAGCCTTATTGAGTTGAAAAACATAAAAGAGGAAAATCCTGAACTTAGAGCTTTAGCGTACAGACTTTATGAAAATAACGGTGTCATAAAAAGATCAAATATTTCTGAATATTTAAAAAGAATAAATCAAAATGATAGAAAAAAATTAAGAAGACTTGGAGTTAAATTTGGGAGGTACCATATTTTTTTATTTAAGTTATTTAAACCTAGCTCAGTTTTACTGCGAACAACATTATGGAAAAATTATAATAATAAATTTTTGAATTTATTGCCACCAACATTTGGTTTAAATTTTTTAGATAATATGAAATCAGCAAATAAGGATTTTATGTTATTATGTGGTTTTGAAAAATTTGATAACATGTTTGTTAGAATAGATATTCTTGAAAGATTATTTTTATTAATATTTAATTCTGAAAAAGATGACAAAAAAGAAGTGAAAGTAGTTTCAGAAATGTTAAATCTTCTTGGCTGTTCTAAAGAAAACTTTAAAAAGTTGTTAAAAAAGATGGATTATAAGATTTACGAGAAGGAAAAAGATCTTTTCATTAAATATCTTCCATTAAAAAAGAAGATTAAGAAAAAAGTTGACAAAAAAGACTATTCAAATAATCCATTCAGTATATTAGATCGATTAAATTTAAAATAATGTTCAATTTGTTCAAAAAAGAAAATAAAAAAATTAATAATAAGGATCATTTATCTTTGATTAGTATAGCTGCATTGCTAATACACTCTGCAAAAATTGATGAAAATTTTACTGAGAAAGAAAAAACTATAATAAAAAATGCATTAATAGAAATGGGAGCAGAAGAAAAAAATTTAGATGAAATATTGAATGATGCAGAAGAAAAAGAAAGAGACGCAAATCAAATATTAGAATTTACTAGAGAAGTAAAAAATAAAAATATTGATGAAAAAAAGATAGTTATTGAAGCATTATGGAATATTATTTACTCAGACGAAAATGCTGATATGTATGAAACAAACTTAATGAGAAGATTATCGGGATTATTATACCTTGATCCAAAAATAGTTGGCGACATTAAAGAAAAAATAAAATTAAAACAGTGACATACTTGGTTAATGATAAATGTATAAAATGTAAACACACAACATGCGTGGATGTTTGCCCAGTTGATTGTTTTTATGAGGGCAAAAATATGCTTGTAATTAAACCGGATGAGTGTATAGATTGTGGCGTTTGCGAGCCTGAATGTCCAGTTGATGCAATAGTTTCAGATACTGAGCCAGGAAGCGAAAAATGGTTAGAGGTTAACTCGAAGTATTCAGAAATTTGGCCAAATATTTCTGAAACAAAAGATCCTCTTCCGGATCATGAAAAATACAAAAATGAAAAAGATAAGTTTGATAAATACTTTGAAGAAAACATTTAAAACAAAAAAAACTGAAAAAAAAAGAAAAATCAAAAAATCAGTTATCAAACAAAAAAAAGAAAAAATTGTCGTAAAACAAAAAAAAGAAAAAGTTTTAAAGAAACCAAAAGCAAAAATACAAAAAAAATCTCCTAAAAAAGCTTCAAAGCTAAAAACTCTTAAGAACGAAAAGAAAGAAGTAACTGAAAATAACACAAATTTGCTGCGTATTCCAAAAAACAGCGAACAAAAGCCCGAAATTAAAAAAGTTAAAAAACAAGATACAGAAAAAAAAGAATACAAAATCAAAGATTATGTTGTTTATCCAAAACATGGTGTTGGTCAAATCACTGAATTTAAAAAAATGAATATTGGAGGTATTGAGATTGAAACTTACATAATGAAATTTGAAAAAGACAAAGCTAATGGAATGGTTCCTGTTAATAAACAGTCACATTTAAGACCATTAGCAACAATTAACCAAGTAAATAAATGTATAAGTATTTTAAAAAGTAAACCTAAAATCAAAAGAAGCATGTGGAGTAGGAGAGCACAAGAATACGAAGCGAAAATATCATCTGGTAAAATCTATGAGTTAGCGGAAGTTGTAAGAGATTTAAATAAAGGGGATGATCTTATGGTTGATCAGTCGTATAGTGAAAGACAGTTATTTGAAAAAGCTTATGATAGAATTCTTACTGAATTTCAAATCGTTTTAGATATAAGCTTGGAGGACACTCAAAAAAAACTCGATAAAGCTCTAAAAAGAAATTTAGAAAAACAAGTTCAGAAGACTGAAATAAAGCCAGCGGAAGAAGAAATTTCTGAAGAAATAGCTAAATAAAAAAAACGCTCCTCACGCAAGCGCCATGAGAAGCGTTATTTAATAAAAAGAATACTAAACTATTTTCTTCTTCTCTTCTTAGCTTTTTTCTTAGCTTTTTTCTTAGTTTTCTTTTTAGCAGCTTTTTTTCTTCTTTTAGCCATCTTTAGCTCCCTTTTTTTATTACGAATCTTTTTGATTCGTTTAATTACCTTTTTGTAATTTTTTTGAATAGTTATGTCAATTACATAATTTTTAGAATTTTTTTAATTTTTTTTTTATAAAAAATAAAAAATAAATAATTAAAAAAAGTTACGTAAAATAAGGATTATTAAACAAATTTTTTTACTTAATTATAAAGCTCTTCAAAATTTTTTTTATATTTATTTATAATTTTATATCTTTTTAACTTTAATGTTGGTGTTAACATTCCATTTTCAATTGAAAATTTTTCATTTATTGAAAAGAACTTTTTAATATTTTCTATTTTTGAAAGATTATTATTCAAATTATTTATTGAATTATGAATTTCTTCATTTGTAATATTAGTAAATTCGTCTTTTAAAACTAATAATGCTACCAAATAAGGTTTGTTGTCTCCATACACTACCGCTTGATCAATAAAGTCTAAGTTTACTAATTCATTTTCAATTTTTAATGGAGAAATATTATCTCCACCAGGAGTGATGAGAATATCTTTTTTTCTGTCTGTAATTTTTAAAAAATTATTTTCAAATACTCCAATATCTCCAGTATGAAGCCAGCCATCTTTTAAGACTTTTTCAGTCTCTTCTTTATTATTCCAATAGCCCAACATAACATTTTCACCTTTTACTAATATTTCTCCATCATCAGCTATTTTTACTGCATTTCCCTTAAATGGCGGACCAACGGTATCTATTCTGATATCATTTATTGGATTACAGCTTACCACCGGAGAAGTTTCTGTTAGCCCATAACCTTGCAGAGTTGGTAAACCAATAGCATTCAAAAAATACCCAACCTCTTTATCTAAGGCACCACCTCCAGAAACAAAAGTTTTAAGAGATCCTCCAAATTGTGATTTTATTTTTTTTCTAACCATTTTCTCTAAAATTCTATCTTGGATTTTTTCGAAAATAGTTAAATTTTCTTTTTTAATTTTTTTTAGACCTAATTCTAACATTTTAAAAATTAATTTTTTTTTCAATCCTGTAGCTTTTTTAAAACTTGCATTAATTTTTTGATAAAGATTTTGATAAAATCTTGGTACAGCTGTCATGATTTCAGGAGAACAATCACCCATATTTTTAACCAATTTATCGATGCTCTCTGCGTAAAAAATTCTAGCTGCTACAGTAATTTGTACAAATTGAACAGTGTGCTCGTAAGAATGTGAAAGTGGAAGCCATGTAAGGAACCTGGGCTGTTCTTTAGACAATAACGGTTTTAAAATATCTATTGCGCCCTCACAATTATTTAAGATACCTCCATGACTTAAAATTACTCCCTTGGGATTTCCTTGAGTACCTGATGTATAAATTATGCAAGACGGATCTTTTCTTGAGGCCAATGATTTATGAATTGGTATATTTTTTTTATTATTTTGAATTAAATCTTTTAAATTAATATATTCATTTTCTATATTTGTTAATTTTTCAAAGGAAAATATTTTTTTTATAAATTTTTTGTCTTTAATAATATTTTTCAATTTATTAAATTGTTCGTCATTTGAAACAAAAATTACACTTGGAGTGCAATCATTAAGAATATAATTATAGTCATTTTCTGCATAAGTTGTGTAAGCTGGAACAGTTATCCCATCTGATAACATTATAGATAAGTCTGTGATAAACCATTCAGGTCTATTTTCAGAAATTAATAAACACCTATCACCTTTTGATATTACTTTTCTTAATTCATTAGAAACTAAACTAATAAAATCATATGTTTCTTGCCACGAATAATTTTTTCTTTTATCACCTAAAGTTGACAATAATATTTTGTCTTTGTTAGTTTGTTGATTAAATTGATCAAAAAACAATTCAGTTAGATTATTAATTTGTTTCAAGTTCATATATTTTTTGGTGGGCAAAGAGAGAATCGAACTCTCACAGTATTGCTACTATTGGATTTTGAGTCCAACGCGTCTACCAGTTCCGCCATTCGCCCATTTATTTTTAGTTTCATAGAATATAAATAATAGTATTAAAACACTATTTATATTAAAAGAAAATATGTTTAAGGAACTATTTAATAAAACAATTAAACTTGCAGGACATAAAAATTCAAAAAAAATTTTAGGTTTTATTTCTTTTATTGAGAGTTTCATATTTCCTATTCCACCAGATGTTCTTATTATTCCAATGACTATTGCCGACAGACAAAGATGGATGAAGATAGCAATTATTGCTACGACAGGATCCGTCTTTGGTGCATGTTTGGGATATTTCATAGGATATGTTTTTTTCAATGAAATTGGAATTAAGATTTTTGAGCTTTACGGTGTAGATAATACTTCATTTTTAAAAGATAAAATTTCATCAGATGGAGGGGTTTTTGCATGGGCAACGTTGCTGGCTATAGCGGGTTTTACACCCATACCCTTTAAATTACTCACAATAACAAGTGGGTTTGTTCAATTTAATATTGTCTATTTTATAATTGTCTCCTTGGTAACAAGAGGATCTAGATTTTTTATAATAGCTTTCTTGGTTGGAAATTTTGGTCCTACTATGAAAACAATAATTGAAAAAAAGCTGCTTAAAGTTTCAATTATAATTTCAATTGTATTAATAGTTTTTGCTTTTTTAATTTATAAATTTTTACAAAACTTTATGAACTAAAATGAATTTTATTTTTAAAAGAAAAAATATTTATTTATTAATTTTTATATACTCAATTATTGCTATATTATCTGCGATCTACATTGAAAAAGTTCTCGGGTATTTGCCTTGTAAATTATGTATTTATCAAAGAATTCCTTTTTTAGTAGCGATCTTCATTTGTTTTTTGGGATATAACTATATTAAATCTGATAGAATATTAATTGCTTTAATCATTACATTCACACTGAGCACTGCTCTTGCAGGATATCATTTTGGTATAGAAAATGGCTTTTTTGATGAATATGCTGGTTGCACAAACACAAATATAGATATCACGAATAAAGAAAAAATAATCGAAAGTCTTGGAATGGTAAAAAATTGTAAAGATGTAGAGTTTACTATTTTAGGCATATCTTTATCTGGATTAAATTTTTTAACATCTTTACTAATTGTGTTATTTTCGCTAAGAGCTCTTGTTTATGAAAAAAACTAACAAAAGAAAATTAGAAGAATTTATTAGAGTTGATCACGCAGGCGAAAGAGGTGCAATTAAAATATATGAAGGTCAACTTTTAGCACTGAAAACATTTAAAAAGGATCCTGAACTATTAAAATTAGTAGAAGAAATGAGAGAACATGAGCAAGAACATAGTGATTTTTTTGAAAATGAAATCAGAGAAAGAAATATAAAACCAACTAAATTTTTACCACTATGGGATCTATTGGGAGTAGGTTTGGGTTTTGGCTCAACAATATTAGGAAAAAAGGCAGCAATGCTGTGCACAGCTTCTGTTGAGGAAGTAATTGATAAACATTACCAAAGTCAAATAGATCAATTACAAGATGATGAGAAAAAACTTAGAGAAAAAATTAAAAAATTTAGAGCTGATGAATTAGAACATAAAGATATTGCATATGAGCACGGCGCAACAAAAAAAGGATTATATTCAGTGATGGATAAAATTATTAAAACGGGCTCAAAAATTGCTATAAATATCTCTGAAAAAATTTAACTAGGATCTAATTCTACATCCCAATATAAATAATCCATCCAACTGCTATGTAAAAAATTAGGAGGAAAATTCTTCCCATTTCTATGAAGATCTTCTGTTGTTGGTTGAAAAGGCCATTGATTTAATTTCATTCCAGAATTTTTTAGCAATCTTCCACCTTTTTTTACATTACATGCTGAGCATGCAGTAACAACGTTTTCCCAATCAGTTTTTCCACCTTTTGATCTTGGAAGAAGATGGTCAAAAGTTAGTTCATCGTTACTTCCACAATATTGACAACTAAACTTATCTCGTAGAAAAACATTAAATCTTGTGAAATTTGGATTTGAACGAGGCTTTATAAAAGATTTTAATGCAATAACACTTGGTAACTGCATAGAGAATGATGGGCTTCTTATCATTCTATCATAATGACTTACAATGGACACTCTATCTAGAAAAACAGATTTAATAGCGTCTTGCCATGACCATAATGATAAAGGATAATAGCTTAATGGTCTGTAATCTGCGTTAAGGACTAGAGCTGGACATTTTTCTAGTGAAAGGTTTTCATTGATCATCATAGTCATAATTATTTAATATATTATATATTATTATTAATCAATGTAACAAAATAAATTAATTATCTTTAAGAATCAAAATTATCTTTAATAAATTTTAATGCATTACTTGAAGCTTCAACTGGTATATGATGGTCGCAGTCTTTGATCATTAAAGTTTCTATACTAATATTATTCCGTGTAAAAAAATCTTTTGCTTCCAATAAATTGTAGGGTGGAACTATTTCATCTTTTTCACCATGAATTAATAAAGTTTTTGTTTTAGAAATTAACCTTAAACTAAGATCCTCTTTATCTATAATCTTTCCGGAAAATCCAACAATACAATTAAAGGGATCTTTAGAAGTTAAGCCCAAGTTTATTGACATCATGCAACCCTGACTAAATCCAGATAAACATATCTTTGAATTTTCCAAATTATATTCTGTTTTAACTTCTTCAATATATTTTCTTAATTTATCTTCAGCTTTTTTTGCTTCGTTTAAAATATAATTTTTATCATTTGTTTCTAAATCAAACCATTGATAACCAATTGGATTAATTTTACATGGTTCGTGTCCATTCGGACATAAGAATACTGTATTGTTTAAAAACCTTTTCCAATTCAGAGTTAACATGCTTATATCTTTTCCATCTCCACCATATCCATGAAGTAAAATTACTGCATTTTTGATGTCGGACCGATTTTCAGGTTTTATAATTGTTGATTCAAGGCAAAATGTCATAGATAAGTAATTATGTTTTTTTATTTTAAAAAGAAACTAAAATCAAAGCATGATTTCTGAAATATTTGTCAAAATTGCAGCGATTGTTTTGCTTGCAGCTGTAGCTGTAGTCTTAATTCTTGGAATTAGAACTCTTTTTAAAGGAGACGGAGATAAAAAAACATCTAACAAATTAATGCAGCTTAGAGTATTACTACAATTTGTTGCTATAATTGTGCTTGTAGCATTAGCTTACTTTTATAAAAACTAATTTAATTCATTTAACCAATTTAAAAATTCATCACTGTTAAAATCTATTGAGCCAACAATTCTTGCAAACTCATAACCATCTTTATCAATGAATATTGTTGTGGGTATTCCTCTTAATTTTAAATTTTTTGCAATTCCAGCACCATCACCAACAAAAACTTGTAATTCTTCTATGAGCAGTTCATCAAAAAACTTCTTAGATTTACTAATATTTTCTCCACCTATATTTATTGGGATAATCTTTAATTTTTTTTCATCCTTAAGTTTTTGAAGATTACTTAAAGATGGCATTTCCTCTCTACAAGGCGCGCACCATGTTGCCCAAAAATTCAGAATAATTAATTCGGATTTAAAATCTTTCAAATTAACTTTATTTCCACCCTCATTTAAAAAGTCAAAAAACTTAATTTTTTGTTTTTCCTCATAAATTATTAGATTTTTTATATTTGGCGCTTCTATTGAATATGAAGAGCTAAATGATATGAAGTAAAGAAATATTATTTTAATGGATATAAATATAAATTTCATAAATTTGTAATTGAATAACATGAGAAAAAATAAAAACAATAAACCAATTTGGGGTACAAGAATTAAGAAAAATGCCTCAACTTTATTTAAAAAAGTTGGTGGTTCATTGCCGGTAGATAAAAGACTATTTAAAGAAGATATCGAAGGATCAATTGCCCATGTCGAAATGCTTCACAAACAAAAAATTATAAATTTCAGAATAAAGAATAAAATAATCTGGGGATTAAAAAGAATTAAAAATGAAATTGTAAAAAAAAAATTCAATTTTGATTATGATTTAGAGGATATTCATATGAATATAGAAAACAGATTATTTGAACTGATTGGTGATGATGCTGGATATGTTCATACTGCTAGATCTAGAAATGATCAGGTAATTACCGACCTAAAATTATGGTTAAAAGAAGCAACAAAAAAAATAATAATTTTATTAGATAATACTAATTCAAATATTCTAAATCTTGCACAAAAAAATATCAGAACAATTATGCCAGGATTTACACATTTAAAAAATGCACAACCATTATCTTTAGCACATTATTTACTAGCATATGTTGAAATGTTTAAGAGAGATAAGAAAAAATTTAAGAATAATTTAGAGTTTTTAGATGAAAATCCTTTAGGCGTAGGGGCTTTATCTGGCACTTCTTTTAAAATTGACAGAAATTACACCACAAAAAAACTTAAATTTAAAAAACCAACAAACAATTCTGTAGATACTGTATCTGATAGAGATTTTGTATTAGACTTTTTGTATTCTTCTCTAGCTTGTTCTTTACACATTTCTAGAATTGCTGAAGAACTCATAATTTGGAATTCCGATGCATTTAACATGATAACTTTAAATGATAAGTTAGTGACTGGTTCTTCAATAATGCCACAAAAAAAGAATCCTGACCCATTGGAATATTTAAGAGGTAAAACTGGAATATTTATAGGAAATATCAATTCTATGATTTCAATATTAAAAGGGTTACCTTTATCATATTTTAAAGATTTACAGGATGACAAAGAAATTGTTTTTAAAACAAATGATCAATTAAAAATATCATTGTCATTGTTGAATGATGTAATAAAAAATTTGATAATAAATAAAAAAAGTATGCTATCTCTTGCGGGAAAAGGTTTTACTACAGCAACAGATTTATCTGATTTTATTGTAAGAGAGCTTGGATATCCATTTAGAAAGGCATACATACAAACAGCAAAAATAATTAATCTGGCAGAAAAAAAAAACAAAAAACTTCACGAACTAGAATTGAAAGAAATAAATCAAATTGAGCCAAAACTTACATTAAATGTTTATAAAATACTAAATCTGGAAAATTCAGTTAATTCAAAAAAATCTTATGGCGGAACTTCTTTTGAGAACGTTAAGAAAATGATAAAAAAAGCTAAAAATGAGTAAAAAAATTTTAATTATTATACTTTGTTTATATTTCGTAGTTGCTTGTGGCCGTAAAGGCGATCCAGAATATAAATCTGAACTAAGTAAGAATATTCAAAAAGTATCATGAGATATATAAAAAATAAATTTTTTATTGAAGGAAAAAACATTGAGAATCTAACAAAAAAATTTAATACACCTTTATACTGCTACTCTTATAAAAATTTAAGAGAAAATGTAGAGAATTTTAAAAAAGCTTTTAAGGAAATTAAACCTTTAATTTGTTTTTCTGTAAAATCTAATTCAAATATTTCATTATTAAAAGAAATAAAAAAACTTAGCCTTGGGGCAGATGTAGTTTCAAAGGGTGAATTATATGCATCACTTAAAGCTGGTATTGATAAAAATAAGATAGTTTTCTCTGGAGTTGGTAAAACAAGAGATGAAATTGAGTATGCAATTAAACAAAAAATATTATTAATAAATTCTGAGTCTTTAAGTGAAGTTTTAGCAATTGAAAAAGCTGCAAAAAAACTAAATAAAGTTGTTGATATAGGACTAAGATTAAATCCAGATACAGATGCTGAAACATTGAAACAAATTTCAACTGGTAAAAGTGAAAATAAATTTGGTGTAGATAAAAAGACTTTTGTAAAAATTATTGATTTGATGAAACAATCAAAATTTATAAATATTAAATGCTTAAGCGTTCATATCGGTAGTCAAATCTTAAACCACAAACCTTACGAAAAAATGCTAAATGTTCTTGATAAACTTTTAAAAAATTTAGATTATAAATTTGAGATCATTGATTTAGGTGGTGGGATGGGGATAAACTATGATAATAAAACGAAAAAACTTGATTATACAAAATATAAAAAATCAATAATTAAATTTAAAAATAAATACAATTGTAAAATAATTTTTGAACCTGGAAGATCTATAATTGGAAATGTTGGTATACTTGCATCAAAAGTAATTTATTTAAAACATAACAAAACAAAAACATTTGTAATATTAGATGCGGCAATGAATGATTTGATAAGACCAGCTTTATATAATGCAAAACATAGGATAATTCCATCCCTAAGAAATAAGTCACAATCGAAAAAAATATTAGAATTTGTAGGCCCAGTATGTGAAACAACTGATAAATTTTTAACAGAAAGGAAATTTCAGAATATAAAAGAAAATGATATTATGATTATTTGCGATACAGGTGCCTATGGTTATTCATTATCATCTAATTATAATCTTAGATTAAGACCTGCTGAAATTTTGATTAAAGGAAATAAAGTAAAGATTATAAGAAAAAGACAAAAAATAACAGATATTATCTAACTTAAAACTTATAATGAGAAATATCCTCTTTAAAAGTATATTTTTTTCTGGATTAATTTTAATATCTATTATTTTTCTTCCATCATTATTACTACCCAAGAAAATCACTCTTTTTGGAGGTAAACTTTTTGGACACTGGTCATCATTCTGTTTAAAAATTTTTTACTCAACCAGCATAGTAATAAAAGGTCAAGAAAACATAATTAATAACGAAAATTTCTTTATCGCATGCTCTCATCAATCGATGTTTGAAACTTTTTTTTTACAAACAATATTTAATTCACCAATTTTTATTCTTAAAAAAGAACTATTAAATATTCCGGTATTTGGTTGGTATTTAAGAAAGATAGATTCTATTTCTGTGAATAGAAATAAAGTTTCTAGAGAAAACCTTAATTTTACTGAAAAAATTAAAGAAGTTATGGAAAAAACAAAAAGACCTATAATAATTTTTCCACAAGCTACTCGAGTTCTACCAGATGAAATTATTCCATTTAAAAAGGGGGTTGGAAGAATTTACAGAGAATTAAATGTAAAATGTCAACCCGTCGCTATTGACTCTGGAAGAGTATGGCCAAAATCTGGAAAGATGAAGCCTAATAAAACGATTACTATTTCTATTTTAAAACCAATTAACACAGGTATCGAAGAAACAGAATTTGTAAAATTATTGCAAAAAGAAATTTATTCCGAACTTGGTCTTGCTAGCTAACCTTTCATAGGCATTACAACATAAATACTGTCAAAGTCTGCAGGATCTTTTATTAATGCAGGAGATCCAGTATCTTTTAAATATATTTCAATATTATCACCATTTAGTTGGGATGCTATATCAAGCAAATATCTAGAGTTAAAACTTATGTCTAAATCTGTTTCAAATTTTACAGATAGGCTTTCTTTACCATCACCACTGTTAGTGTTATTGACAGATAAATCTAAGTTATCTTTAGTCAAATTAAATTTTACACCATCTTTTTTATCTAGAGAAACTGATGCTACTCTGTCGACGGAATTTAGAAAAGATTTTAGATCTATTTCAAGTTTTTTTTGATTCTCTCTAGGGATAACTTGAATATAATTAGGGAATTTTCCATCGATTAATTTAGATATCAAAATACTATTATTAAGTTCAAATTTAATTTTGGATTTAATATTTGAGACTTTAACCTCGCCATCATAATCTTCTAGGAGAGAACATAATTGAAATATAGTTTTTTTTGGAAGTATTATTGGTTCAAATTCAATTTTGTTTTTTAGTCTTATTTTTGAGATAGACATTCTATGGCTATCTGTTGCGGCTGCAGTTAAAAAATTCTTATCATCTGTTTGGGTCTGATGGAAAAAAATACCACTAAGATAATGTCTTGTTTCATCATTCGAAATCGAAAATTTACATTTATTTAAAAGTTTTAATAAATCTTTTGAATTTATAGTAAATTCATTCTCATTGAAATTTTCATCTGTAATTGGAAATTCAGATGCATTAATTGAATTTAAATTGAATAGAGATTTATTTGATTCTAATTGTAATTTACTATCTCCAGTGTTTTCAAAATTTATCTGACTACCAGAGGGAATTTTTCTTACAATATCAAACATAATTGATGAAGAAGTGGTTGTTTTGCCTTCATCAAAAATTTTAATATTTGAAATTTCATTTACAAATATTAAATCTAAATCTGTTGCTGTAATTTTTAACTTAGAATTTGCTGCCTCTATCAAAATATTTGAAAGTATAGGTAAAGTGCTTCTTTTTTCTATTACACCCTGACAATAACCTAAAGATTTTTGCAAATCTTGTTGATTAACACTAAATTTCATTTTCTTGTTTGTATAATATTTTATTCTTTAGGCTATCAATGCTTAAATTTAATTCATTATCGTCTTTTCTTAATTTTTCTATTGTTTTAACTGAATGAATTACGGTTGTGTGATCTCTATTAGCAAATGATCGACCTATCTCTGGTAAAGATTTAGATGTCAGCATTTTTGCTAAATAAATAGCAGTTTGTCTTGGTCTTACAAGGTATCTTGACCTTCTTGGTGACAACATTTCGTTTTTACTTATTTTGAAATATTTACAGACTATTGTTTGAATATTGTCTATATCAACTTTATTTTCTGTTAAATTTAATAGATCTTTTAATATTACTTTTACCTCTGACATTGAAGGTGTTTTTCCATAAATTCTTGAGAAAGATACTATTCTATTAAATGCACCAACAAGTTCTCTGATACTAGTGTTAACTTCAGTACTAATAAATTTTAGAATCTCATCGCTGATTTTAATATTATTCGGATCATGAATTCCAAGATCTTCATTTTTGGATTTTATTATATTGTATCTTAATTCAAAATCAGCATTTTGAATATCAACTACTAATCCTCCTGAAAATCTAGATTTAATTCTCTCTTGTATTCTAGTTAATTTGTTTGGTGGTCTATCTGCTGATACTATAATTTGTGATCCTTTCTCTAACAAAACATTAAATGTATGGAAAAACTCTTCTTGCATAGCTTCCTTTCCATTCATAAATTGAATATCATCAATCAAAAATATGTCAGTATTTCTGAAATACTCTTTAAACTTTACCATATCATTAGATTTTATCGATTTTACAAATTGATACATAAATCTTTCAGCTGAAATAAACATTACTTTATTTTTTTCTTTCAAACTTAATCCAATTGCATTTAACAAATGTGTCTTACCCATTCCAACTCCACCATAAATATATAGAGGATTATAATAAGCTATTTGTTCTGAGACTTTTTTTGCAGCTTCAAAAGCTAGTTTATTACTTTTCCCTAGCAAGAAATTCTCAAAGTTTTTATTTGGATCAATTCGATTATATTGAAGATATGAGTCTTTAATAAATGAAACCTTTTCATTATCAGATGAATTATCTGGTTTTATTTCATCAGTATTTTTGTTCTTTATATTCTCGTTAATCACAAACTCTATTCTGGAAATATCTTTTTTATATAATTTAATTATTTGTAATATTTGATCTAAATATCTTGAGGTTATCCAGTCTCTGATAAATCTTGTCGAAACGGACAATAAAATATAATTTTTAAACTCATCAACCAAATCAATTTTTTTTAACCAACTATCATAAATCTCAGAACCAAACTTATTTTTCATTTCATTTTGTAATAATTTCCAATCAATCTTATTAATATTGTCTGATTTAATGTTAGTGAGATTATTTTTCATGAGAGTCTGTTAAACTCCTATTCATAATCCAATGCAATAAATTTATTTTTATTCTCAAAAAAAAATAAAATTTACAATTGTATAAATTAATAATTGAATCTATTTTTAAGGACTTAAATTTAGTAATCTTAAATTTACTTTTTTTATTTTTTTTTATCTTGGGACTAAAAGATTAAAAGATTCTTTTTTTAATTGAAAAAATAATCTCTGGGGTTGTAATTTCTTTAAGTAAACTAAAAGTTGTTATAAGGAATTTATTTTTTTTGTTATTCTAGAAATATTTCTTGACGCGTTTTGCTTTTTTACCACCCCTGTCTTTGCTATTTTCATCAATTCAGAGTTTAATTTTGGCAAGAATGCTAAAGCTTCTTTTTTGTCCTTTTTATCAAGAATTAAATTCATTTTTTTTATTGCAGATCTAAACCTGCTTTTTCTAGACTTATTTACCGTTGTTTGACGTGATATACGTCTTATTCGTTTAATAGCTGATTTAGTGTTTGCCATAAGCGCGATTGTATATAACGAGAAATTTATACGGTCAATATAATAATTTTTTATTTTTGACAAATATTACAAAAAAATGTTGATCTATTAGTGATAAATTTTTTTTTTATTGTCCCTTTGCATCCTGGTGAAAGACAACTCTTATTTTCTCTATTGTATACTTTAAAGTTATCTTGAAAAGATCCATTTTTACCAACTATATTTTTAAAATCTCTAATACTAGACCCACCTTTTTTTATCGCTAAATTTAAAATTTTTCTTGAATATTTAATAATATTAATACAATCGTTTTCACTTAAAGATTTTGCTTTTTTTTTTGGATTTATTTTAGAGCTGAATAAAATTTCACTTGCATAAATATTCCCCAAACCTGAAACAAACTTTTGATCTAAGAGAAAATTTTTTATATTCTTTTTCTTTTTATAAAAATATTTTTTTAAGTAGTTGAGATTAAATTTTGAAGAAAAAGGCTCAGGACCATAGTTATTTATAAAATTTTCTAAATTATTTTTATTTTCAAATAATTTGAAATAACCAAATCTTCTGGGATCATTATATATAATTTTTATGTTATCAAATTCCAAAAATACGTGGTTATGTTTTTTTGGTAAATAAGGACTATGATAAAAACTTGCATTTGTTTTTTGATTTAAAATATTTTTTCTTAAGAGATGTATAGTGCCAGACATTCCAAGATGAATTAAGCAAAATTTTTCATCATTTAAAGCTAGTATGATATATTTTGAAAACCTCTTAACTTTTTTTATTGATTTTGATTGAAGTCTTGTTTCAAAACCTTTTTTTATTTTGTACCTTAAATTCCTATTCTTTATACTTACTTTTTTTATTTTTTTTCCTGTTATTGTTCTACTTAGTGACTCTTTAACAACTTCTACTTCTGGCAATTCTGGCATTTATTATTATATTAATTAATATTATTTATTTTATGCAACAATATCTTCAAAATAAAAAAGGTCTAGTCCAAGGTGTCTTTGATAAAGTTTATGATAAATACGACATCATGAATGATTTGATGTCACTTGGAGTTCATAGAATCTGGAAAAGAAATTTAATAAATTGGATGAACCCAGGTAAAAATAAAATTCTAGCAGATGTTGCATGTGGCACAGGTGATATAGCAAAACTTTTTATCGATAATAGTTCAAATAAAAATATAGAATTATTTTGTATTGACCCCAATGAAGGAATGATGAAAAGGGGAAAAAATAGACTATCAAATTACAAAAATATCAAGTGGATTAAGGGGTCGGCAGAGAAATTGCCTTTAAAATCTAATTCATGTGATTATTACACAATCAGTTTTGGTTTAAGAAATACAAAAAATATTAATAAATCCTTAAGTGAAGCGTACAGAGTTTTAAAGTCAGGAGGTAGATTTTTTTGTTTAGAATTTTCAAAAATTCAAAATTTAAACTTAGATTTAGTCTATAAAAGATACTCTAAATTAATTCCAGAAATAGGAAAATTTGTGGTTGGTGAAAAAGAGCCTTATGAATATCTAATAAAAAGCATCCAAGAATTTGTTAATCAAGAGGAATTAAAGGGTTTAATGGAGAATAATAATTTTATTAAATGTGAGTATAGAAACTTTTCTGGTGGAATAGTAGCTATTCATTCAGGTTGGAAAATATGATTAAAAAATTATACATACTTTTTAGGCTTGGTAGGAAATTAGCAAAATCTGACGCTTTAAGTATATTCACAAAGTTTCACAATCCACCAATTGGAATAAAAATTTTATTCTATTTGTTGTCTTTATCATTTTCAAAAAAAGATAATTCTTTTGTAAATGAAACCGAAGGTGAAAGATTATCAAACTCCTTGCAATCTATGGGCACAACATTCATTAAATTAGGTCAATTTCTGGCAACTAGACCAGATATAATTGGAGAAAAGTTATCAAAGCAACTAGAGAGTTTACAAGATCGTTTGCCTCCATTTGAATTATCTAAAGCTAAAGAAATAATCAAAAAAGATCTAGGGGAAGATAATTTTAATTCAATTATAAATCTATCTGAACCAGTGGCAGCAGCATCTATAGCTCAAGTTCATAAAGCGCAAATAAATGATAATGGCACAATTAAAGAAGTGGCTATAAAAATTTTACGACCAAATATAAAAAAAATATTCAACGAAGAAATTGATGCTTTGATGCTTTTTGCTTTTTTGACTGAGTCAATTATCAAAAAGACAAAAAGACTTAAGTTAGTTGAGGTTGTATATTTGCTAAAAGAAATAACCAATTTAGAAATGGATTTAAGATTTGAAGCCGCTGCAGCTAATGAGTATTCTGAAAACACTAAGAATGACAGTGGATTTCAAGTTCCTAGAATTTATTGGAATTTTACAAGTGAAAATGTAATGACTTTAGACTGGGTTGAAGGTGTCTCTATAAGAGAAACAGAAGAGTTAGAAAAAAGAAATATAGATACCAAAAAAATCGCATCAGATATTATTCAACATTTTTTAAGACATGCTGTTAGAGATGGTTTTTTTCATGCAGATATGCATCAAGGTAACATTTTTATAAATAATAGTGGTCAAATAGTTCCTATCGATTTTGGTATAATGGGAAGGCTCGATGATTTGAGTAAAAAATTTCTTGCTGAGATTTTATATGGATTTATTAAACGAGATTATAAAAAAGTGGCTGAAGTTCATTTGGCTGCAGGGTTAGTTCCAAAAGAAGTGCCTGTTGATGATCTCGCCCAAGCACTAAGATCAATAGGAGAGCCAATATTTGGTCAGTCAATTAAAGATATATCTGGCGGTAAACTACTCAAACAACTTTTTGATGTGACAGAAAAATTTAATATGCAGACTCAACCACAGTTACTAATGCTACAGAAAACCATGGTAGTAGTTGAAGGTGTTGCAAGAAGATTAAATCCAGAGACAAACATTTGGGAAACGTCAAGACCTGTTCTTGAAAAATGGCTTAAAGAAACAAAAGATCCTATAACAACATTAAATGAAACTCTAAAAAATTCTGCAGAAGTTATAAAAAGATTACCAGAAATGCCGCAAATAATGGATAAAGCAAACCAAGCATTAACATTTCTTGCAAGTGGACAAATTCCACAAAATACTAATACGTATAATGATCTAAATACAAAAAAAAATGAAATGGTAGCTTTCAGAAATCAATCAATCATTGGTTTATTATTACTTGTAATTTTAGGATTAGTAGTATTTTAATCTCGACGATGAATTATTTTGAGAATAAAAAAATACTGTTAATTATATGTGGTGGAATTTCTGCTTACAAAAGTCTTGAGTTAATAAGATTATTTAAGAAAAATGGTGCTCGTGTAAAAACTATATTAACAAAAAATGCAAAAGAGTTTGTAACTCCACTATCTGTTTCGTCTCTTTCTCAAGAAAAAGTTTATGACGATATATTTAGTGCAGAGAACGAAGCTGAGATGGACCATATATCTTTATCAAGATGGGCTGATGCAGTATTAGTTGCACCAATTACAGCTAATACTATATCTAAAGTAGCCTCAGGAAATGCAGAAGATTTGGCGTCTACTGTTTTATTAGCCTCTAACAAACAAATATTTTTAGCACCAGCAATGAATGTAAGAATGTGGGAGCATCCTTCTACTAAAGAAAACATATTAAAATTAAAAAGCTTTGGATACAAAATTATTGGACCAGAGATAGGAGATATGGCATGTGGTGAATATGGAGAAGGAAAAATGACAGAACCAAATGAAATAGTCAATACGCTTAAAAATTATTTTTCTAATTTAGATAAAAATAAAAAATTAAAAGCTTTAGTTACTGCAGGACCAACTAATGAATATATTGATCCTGTAAGATTTATTACAAATAAATCCAGTGGCAAACAAGGATATGAAATAGCCAAATGTCTTAGAGACAATGGATTTGATACGACACTTATTTCTGGAAAGACAAGCATTAAACCTTTGGACGGCGTTAATTTTGTAAGTGTTGAAACTGCTGAAGAGATGTTCAAAGAAAGTTTAAATAATCTACCAACAGATGTAGCTATTTTTTCTGCAGCTGTTTCTGATTTTAAAGTGAAAAATTATAAAAGTACAAAGATTAAAAAGAATGAAGAATTTAACTTAGAGCTAGAAAAAAATATCGATATTTTAAATCATATATCTAATCACAATTCATTAAGACCAAAAATAACAATTGGTTTTGCAGCAGAAACAAACAATCTCTCGACAAATGCAAAAGAGAAGTTGAATGAAAAAAATTGTGACTGGGTAATTGCAAATAATGTCTCAGATCAAACTATAGGATTTGGATCAGATTTTAATAAAATTTCTATATTTTACAAAGATAAACCTGAAGAAAATTTTGAAAAGATGAGCAAATCATTGGTCGCTGAGGAAATAGTCAAAAGAATAATTCAACAGATTAATTAACTTAATGGTTAAAGTCTTAATTAAAAAATTAGACAAGAAAGTTAAACTGCCAGAATATAAAACAACAGGATCATCTGGACTAGATTTGACTGCATTCATTGAAAAGAAAATAGTAATTAAACCGGGCGAAAACGCTTTAGTGCCAACAGGTATATTCATTGCAATACCTGAGGATACCGAAGTTCAGATCAGGCCGCGTTCAGGTTTAGCGGCTAAAAATAATATAAGTGTATTAAATACTCCTGGAACAATTGATAGTGACTATAGAGGAGAAATAAAAGTAATTTTATTTAATCATGGAGATAAAGACTTTACAGTAAATAACGATGATAGAATTGCTCAAATGATACTAATGCCAATTCTAAAAGTAGATTTTGAAACTGTAGAAACTTTGCCTGAGACAATTAGAGGTTCGGGTGGATTTGGATCAACGGGTAAGTGAAAAATTCATTATCTAAACGAAAGCTTGAGAGATACTCTAGACAAATAATACTTAAGGATATTGGTATATTAGGACAAAAGAAAATAATTAATTCAAAAGTTTTAATTGTAGGAATTGGTGGATTAGGTAGTCCAGTTGCAGATTTGTTGGCTAGATGCGGTGTAGGGTATATAGGTGCTATTGATCACGATAAAGTAGATATTTCAAATCTTCAAAGACAAATTTTGTATACTTCAAAAGATGTTGGAAAATTTAAGGTTGATATCTTTAAAAGAAGAATAAAATTAATTAACAGAGATGTAAAAGTCAAAATTTTAAAAGAAAAAGCATCAGAAAAAAATTTAAATAAAATTGTAAAAGATTTCGATATAATTGTAGATGGAACAGATAATTTTAAAACTAAATTTTTAATAAATAAATTTTCATTAAAATATAAAAGAAAATTAATAGTTGGTGCTATTAGCAAATTTGATGGACATATTTTTTCATTCGATTTTAATAATAAATCAAGCCCATGCTTAAAATGTTTTTACCAGTCAGAACCTTCTGATGAAGTTTTAAATTGTGAAAGTGAAGGAATATTAGGAACTACATCAAATATAATTGGGAGTATGCAAGCAAATGAAGTTTTAAAAAACATAATTTCTTCTGATAAAAGTCTTCACTCATCAATTCTGGTGGTTAATCTAAAAAAACTAGAATTTAGAAAAATAAAATTTACTAAAAAAAAGGGTTGCTTGTGCAATTAATCTTCAAGATTTTAATCATAATATTTTTTACCTCGAATGCCATTTCGGAGGATAATGAAAAATTTTTAATGCTTAAAAATGATAAGGTAAACGTAAGATATGGCCCAAGTTTTGATTATCCAATAAAGTATATTTACAAGAAAATAAACTTGCCGGTAAAAGTGATTGATAAAAAAGAAAATTTTAGAAGAATAATTGACAATAAAAAGAATGGTGGGTGGATACACATTTCTCAATTGAAGCAATCAAAATCCTTTATAACTGTATCAAATAAAATTCTATTCAAAAAACCAACTAAATTTTCTAAACCCTTGGCTAAAATAGAAACAGGAAGATTATTGATAGTGAAAAAATGCGAGAGAAATTGGTGCTTAGTAGAAACTAAAAGTTTTAAAGGGTGGGTTGACGAAGAAAATCTTTGGGGAAAAATTAACTAACCCTGTAAGTTATATATATTAACTAATTATTTTTGTTGGACACAAACGTCTTTGATCACTGGAGCATTTGCACAATCAACACATTTAGTCTTTTGAACTATGCATCCATCATCAAGGACTTCAACATCAACTATTTTATCACACTTGGAACAAGTTGAAGAAATTGTTAATCCACATTTTTTACAATTATAATTTTCTATTTGCATATATTAAAAATTAAATATGAAAAAATTATTTTCAACAAATATCCTTGCGAATAATTATTATTTACGCATTTTTTTTGCGAATAATTATTATTACTACTAATTATCCTTATTAAATTTTTCTTAAATACTTATTGATAATGATTATTATTTACTTTTTGATCTACTTGCCCACCACTTATCTAAAATGAAATACCATATAGAATTGGCAATTGGTTCTACAATTGCATCAGTCAAAGCTATCATAAAAGATACATCAGCAACTATCATCAAAACAGTTATAGCAATTGCAAAATGACCAACTGTATAAACAATTGTTCTTAAAATAGAGCCTCTGTTATTGGAATAAATCTGACCGGCAGCTTTAAAAATACCGTTGGTAACTTCCATTATTCTTTAAACGGGCTTTCAAGAACACAAGCAACTAAGTGAACTCTAGCCTGTTCTCCTCCATTAAAAAAGTTATGATACTTTGTATTGTTAGTAATCCATACATGTCCATCTGCAGGCAAATGTTTTGCAACATTTTCAATGACCATTGAACAACCTGCATTAGTTACTATCGGAATATGTAATCTACACTCTGGATCTTTGTGCCAGCTTAGCGTTGATCTTGGCTCTTTTAATAAAAGCCTTACTCTTCCTAGTTTAAATTTTTTACTAAGAATTTCATAAACCTCTTTAAAATAAGTTTTCTCGAACTCTGGTAGCAACTGAGTATATTTCGATTCATCAATATCAATATCTCTTGAGACTTCTTTTCCTGTCTCATCAGCAATAGTCCAATATCTACCTCTGATATTGTTCCCTACTATAGAGTCTTTGTTATTTGGAATTTGATTTAGAGGAATTGCACCAAAGTGAGTAACACCTGGCGAATTAAATTTCTTTTTCTCTAAAATTAGATTTAAGTCATTTCGCAATCTATTTATATCAAACTTAATTTCAGGGACTTTATAAAAGTCTTCGAACGATAGTGATGTCATTTTTCCGCTTTCCTTAATACTAGTTTAATCTTAAATCAAATCTATCTGCATTCATCACTTTGACCCATGCAGATACAAAGTCTTTAACAAATTTGTCAGATGAGTCTTTGCAGGCATAGACTTCGGCTAATGCTCTTAATTGAGAATTTGAACCAAAAATAAGGTCAACTCTTGAACCTTTCCACTTAGTTTTTTTAGACTTTCTATCTTTACCAACAAAATATTGTTCAGATTTGTCAGTTTCTTTCCAAGTGGTACTCATATCAAGAAGATTTACAAAATAATCTGTTGATAGAGTTCCAGGTTTTTTTGTGAAAACTCCATTTTTAGAACTATCATAGTTTGTATCTAAAACTCTCATTCCTCCTACAAGAACTGTCATCTCTGGTGCCGTTAATCCCATTAATTGTGCCTTATCAATTAATTTTTCCTCAGCTGAAACATTAGATTTACCTTTTTTCATGTAGTTTCTAAAACCATCCGCTTGCGGCTCAAGTAATCCAAATGAATTTACATCTGTTTGGTCTTGTCTTGCATCTCCTCTTCCAGGTGTGAATGGAACCTGAATTTTATGACCAGCTTTTTTTGCTGCCATCTCTATTCCTACATTTCCACCTAATACTATAAGGTCCGCCATTGAGACTGATTTTTTATTTGTATCA
>CACBYP010000005.1 GCA_902543485.1 uncultured Pelagibacteraceae bacterium
CAGTTTTTTTGTCTAATCCTCTAGACATTAAATAAAAAATAGAATCTTCATCTAGGCTACCTGATGCAGAACCATGTGAGCATTTAACGTCATCAGCATAAATTTCTAGTTCAGGCTTTGCATTAAATTCTGCTTGTTCATTTAAAAGCACTGCTTTACTTAATTGATAACCATCAGTTTTTTGAGCTTTAGAATCCACATATATTTTTCCTTGGTAGACGGACTTTGAACTGTCATCAATTACACTTTTTATTAACTGATAACTTTTCGTGCTTTCATACAAATGTTTAGTATTAGTTCTTATTTCGTGGTGTTTATTTTTAGACAATGAGTGTATTCCATTAATAAATGCCGACGAATATTGACCTTCAAGATTACAGCTTACTTCATTTTTTATATAATCTGAACCAGATGAAAATATAAATGTTTCAGAAATACTATTTTCTTTTTGAGTAATACTAGAATAATCATACTTAATATTTGTATTGGTTTTTCTATCCAGTTTGTAATTCTTAAGAATTGCATTTTTACCAAGATTAAAATTAAATAAATTGTTAATGAAATTCTTTTCTGAATTATCGTCAGAAAGATTAATAATTTTTATTGAGCTGTTTTCTTCTAGCTCAAACTTTAGTTGAAAATTAATATTTGTGTTGCTCACTTTCTCATTTGTTATTTGATAAATAATTAAAGGCTTTTTGAGTGAATAATTTTTTTTAATTAAAATATTATGTATTTTATTAGAAAAAGAATTATTTAGACTTAAAAGAGAATTATCATCATTTGGGTTTTGGTTAAAATTATCTAAAGTCGTTAAATTAATTTTATCGCTTTCTTCATATTCGAAACTAAATCGCTCAACTTTACCGTTAACAATAACTATTTTATTATGTTCAATTTCCTTTATAAAAATTTCGTCGTTAATTTCATTTTTAATGTTGTAATCATTATAAAATGTTAGTTCACCAATATTTTTTTGAATTATCTGGTTTATATCTGAAAATTTCCAGTTTTCTAATTTTCTGCTAGGAAATCCATTTTTCAAAAAATCATCAAGAGCTTCTTTTTTTAATTTAATCTCTTGGCCTGAGAAATTAGAGGTACTTATAAATTTATCAAAATCTGTTTTTAATTTTTGTTCCATTTAATTGAAATTTTCATATCCTTTTTTTTCTAACTCTAAAGCTAATTCTGCACCTCCTGATTTAATAATTTTTCCACCCATAAGAACATGCACAAAGTCAGGTTTTATATAATCAAGTAGTCTTTGATAGTGTGTTATTATAAGAAAGGAATTATTTTTTTTTCTTAATGAGTTAACTCCATCTGCAACTATTTTAAGAGCATCTATATCTAATCCAGAGTCAGTTTCATCTAGTATAGATAATTTTGGATCTAAAATTGACATTTGTAAAATTTCGTTTTTCTTTTTTTCACCACCAGAAAAACCAACGTTTAATTGTCTATTTAATTTTTCTTCATCAAATTTTAGTTCTTTTGCTTTTTCTTTAACTAATTTTAAAAATTCTAATGCATCTAATTCTTTTTGGCCTCTAGCTTTTCTAATTGAATTTAATGATGTTTTTAAAAAAATATTTGTATTAACCCCAGGTATTTCCAACGGATATTGGAAGGCTAAAAAAATACCTTTGTGCGCTCTTTCCTCTGTTTCAAAGTCAAATAAATTACTATTTTCGTATAATACTTCTCCTGATACCTCATATCCCTTTTTACCTGATAGAATATTTGACAATGTACTCTTTCCAGATCCATTTGGACCCATTATTGCATGCACCTCACCTGGTTTTATCTCAAGATTTAAACCACTTAAGATGGATTTTTCTTGAATTTTTGCATTTAAATTGTTTATTTTTAACATTTAACCAACACTTCCCTCTAAACTTATTCCAACTAGTTTTTGAGCTTCAACAGCAAACTCCATAGGTAATTGTTGTAAAACCTCTTTACAAAAACCATTAACAATAAGTCCTACAGCTTCTTCTTGATTTAGTCCCCTTTGCTGACAATAATGAAGTTGATCTTCACTTATTTTTGATGTGGTCGCTTCATGAGCAATACTAGAATTAGAATTTTTATTCTTAATATAAGGTACTGTGTGTGCTCCACACTTGTTACCCATTAGTAATGAGTCACATTGAGTATAATTTGTTGAATTAGATGCATTTTTTGAAATATCTACTAAACCTCTGTAGGTCATATCTGATTTACCTGCACTAATACCTTTTGAAATAATTTTACTTTTTGTATTTTTTCCTAAATGAATCATCTTAGTTCCAGTGTCAGCTTTCTGATGATTATTTGTAATTGCAATTGAATAAAATTCTCCAATTGAGTTATCACCTTTTAAAATACAACTTGGATATTTCCAAGTAATTGCAGAACCAGTTTCTACTTGTGTCCATGAAATTTTTGAATTTTTACCTTTACACAATCCTCTTTTAGTTACAAAATTATATATACCACCTTTTCCATCTTTATCTCCAGGATACCAATTTTGTACTGTAGAATATTTAATCTCTGCATTATCTAAAGCAACCAATTCTACATTAGCTGCATGTAACTGATTTTCATCTCTCATTGGCGCAGTGCATCCTTCTAAATAACTTACATAACTACCTTTATCAGCAATGATTAATGTTCTTTCGAACTGACCAGTGTCTGATGCATTAATTCTAAAATAGGTTGATAGTTCCATTGGACATTTTACATTTTGTGGTATGTAAACAAATGATCCATCAGTGAAAACTGCCGAGTTTAATGTAGCAAAGAAATGATCGGTTATTGGTATAACTGAACCTAAATATTTTCTAACTAAATCTGGATGTTTTTGTATTGCTTCAGAAATAGAGCAAAAAATAATTCCTTTTTTTGTTAAAGTATCTTTAAAAGTAGTAGCGACAGATACTGAGTCAAACACAGCATCAACTGCAATACCGTTTAATCTCTTTTGTTCTTGAAGTGGTATTCCTAATTTTTTGTAAGTCTCAAGCAATTTTGGATCTAAATCCTCTAAATTTTTTGGCTTTTCTTTAAAACTCTTAGGTGCAGAATAATAATATAGATCTTGATAATCAATTTTAGGGTATTTTGGCTTTTGCCAATCAGGTTCTTTTAATACTTTTAATCTTTCAAATGCTTTTAACCTCCATTGAAGTAGCCAGTCTGGTTCTTTTTTTATATTTGATATAAATCTTATAACTTCTTCATTTAAACCTTTTGGGGCTTTAAAACTTTCAATATCTGTCGAAAAACCATATTTATAATCTTTTAAATCTTCTATTTGTTTATCTCTCATTACAATCTATTTTCTGTTTTGTATATTAGGTCGCCAAGATTTTTTTCTTCAAAAAATAAGTTTATGTGTGTCTCTAGCTCATCCCATAAATTATGAGTTATGCATTTAGCAGATTTTCCATTGCATCCTTTTTTTGAATGCTTTTGACAACCTATTGTTTTAACTTTTTCTTCCACGGCATAAAGAATGTCTGAAATTTTAATTTCATTAGGAATTTTATTAAGAGTATAACCTCCTTTTTTTCCCCTTATGCTTCTTACGATTTCATTTTTTTTTAATTTTAAAAATAATTGCTCAAGATAGACTAAGGATATTCCTTGTCTGATTGAGATATCTCTTAGAGATATTGGCTCATTATTTTTAAATCTCGCTATGTCGGCTAGTGCCATCACAGCGTATCTGCTTTTAGTTGATAATTTCATATTTTCCGCGAATAACGGGCTTTATATATACCTGACTAAATTAGTCAAGATTCAGAATATTTAAAATGCTTGCATTTTGTCGCTCAATTTTGATAGAAAAATATAATTTTTTTTTGAGACTGATAATCAATGCCATCTACAGATACAAAAATATCTGAAATTTTTATTCCTGGTCCTGCTGGTAGACTAGAAGCAAAATATTTTAAAAGTAAAAAAAATACTTCACCTATTGCATTAGTGCTTCATCCACACCCTCAGTATGGTGGAACGATGAATAACAAAGTGGTGGTAGATACATTTCAAACATTTGTAGAGAATAATTTTTCAGTCTGTAGAGTAAATTTTAGAGGTGTCGGAAAAAGTGATGGTGAATTTGACAACGGACAGGGAGAACTTGCTGATGCTGCTGCAGCATTAGATTGGTTGGAAAGAGAAAATTTCGATAACTCTCAATGTTGGATTTCTGGTTTCTCTTTCGGATCTTTAATTGCAATGCAATTATTAATGAGAAGACCAGAAATAAATAGATTCATAGCTATATCACCACAACCAAATGTCTATGATTTTTCTTTTTTATCACCTTGCCCAACCTCTGGTTTGGTAATACATGGTAAAAAAGATGAATTAGTTCCTTTTGATGATATAAATGAATTAAATAAAAGATTAAGTGCTCAAAAGGGTATTAAAGTAGAATTTGATATTGTAACAGAAGCAAACCATTTTTTTTCAAAAGCTGATGCCTCGTTGATAAAATCTTTAACCAAATATATTCAAAAAGAAACAGCTTTATATTAATAATTTATTATAATCTCACCGCCCGTAACAGGAGTTAAAACATTTGTTGTACTTGGGTAGCTAATTATTTTTTTAAGATATGATCTAATTGATAAATATGCAAATGCTTGGGACTCTATAAAATCACCATCTATATTAAATTCATCGATTAATTTAATTTTATATTTTAATAATTTCTTTATATGGTTAACTAATGTTAAATTTTTCCTACCTCCACCACATAAGATAATTTCTATTTCATTTTCAAAATTTTTTTTTATATTTTGCGAAATTATTAATGCTGTAAAATATGTTAATGTAGCTACAGCATCTTCAAATTCTAAACCTTTAACAAAACTAAAATCAAATTCTTTTCTGTCAAATGAATGTTTTTCCTGTACATTGTAAAATTCATGTTCATAAAATTGATTAATTATATCAATATTTATATTTCCAGATGACGCTATATTTCCATTACGGTCATAGTTAATTTTTTTTGTTTTTTTTAAGTACTCATCAATTAATACATTTCCAGGACCAATATCTTTTGATTCTAAAATATTTTTAAAAGAATAAGTATAATTTGATATTCCTCCTATATTTAAAATTAATATAGGATTATTTATCTGAAATTTTTTTACTAAAAGTTTATGATAAATAGCTGTTAATGGAGCACCTTCCCCACTATTTTTAATATCGTTAGCTCTAAAGTTATAAATTACTTTTTCTTTTAATTCTTGAGAGAGTAAATTTGCATCTCCCATTTGTATAGAGTATCCATCTTTAGGTTTATGAATTATTGTTTGTCCATGAAAACCAATTAATTGAGCTTTTAAATTATTCTCACTTAAAATTTTCTTTGATATTTTTGAATGATAAAGAGTAAGAACTCTTTCTAAAGATTTGTAAGTACTTATATTTTTCTCTATATCTGTTCTATTGTTTACATTTAGAATAAATGTAGACAGTTTATTTCTAAATTCTTCGGGATAATTAAGATATTTATTGTCTATTATATCTAAATTGTTTTCACCATCTGATTTGATAATACTTGCATCAATGCCGTCAAGAGATGTACCGCTCATTAAACCTAGTGCTATAAAAGAATTATCCATTATTGATTATTATTTTTATTTAAATATGTATATTAAAAGTATCACTTATGAATGAATTTTTAAAAGAATTTAAGGACAGAGGATATTTTTATCAATGCACAGACGAAAAAGCTCTTTCAAAGAAACTAAATGAAGAGAGTATAAAAGGATATATAGGCTTTGATTGTACTGCTCAAAGTTTACATGTTGGTAGCTTACTCCAAATTATGTGTTTAAGATTGATGCAAAAACATGGACATAAACCAATTGTTTTGCTCGGCGGAGGAACTACAAGAATAGGAGATCCATCTGGAAAAGATAAAACAAGAAAAATTCTAGATGAAGATGAAATCGAAAACAATATTAAAAGTATAGAGAATATTTTAAAAAAATTTTTAGATACTAAAGATGAAAAGACATCTCCAATTTTTGTTAACAACTATTCCTGGTTAAAAAATTTGAATTATATTTCTTTTTTAAGAGATATAGGAAAACATTTCACGATAAACAAAATGTTAAGTTTTGACAGTGTAAAGCTTAGGTTGGAAAGAGAACAATCATTAAGTTATATGGAATTTAATTATATGATATTACAAGCCTACGATTTTCTAGAATTAAATAAAACAAAAAATTGTTTATTACAAATTGGGGGATCAGATCAATGGGGTAATATAGTTAATGGGGTTGATTTAATTAAAAGATATTCATCTAGTGAAGTTTATGGTTTAACGACAGAACTTATAACTTTGGCATCAGGTGCTAAAATGGGAAAAACAGAAAGCGGGGCTATTTGGTTAGATAAAAAATTATTTTCAGTATTTGATTATTGGCAGTTTTGGAGAAATGTCGATGATAAGGATGTATTAAAATTTCTTAAAATGTTTACAGATTTAAGTTTAAGTGAAATTAAAGAAATAAGTAATCAAAATATAAATGAACAAAAAATTATTTTAGCGAACGAGGCTACATCGATTCTTCATGGAACTAACGAGGCCGCTAAAGCAGAAAAAATAGCAAAAAATTCTTTTTCGGAAAATTCATCAGGAGAAAATTTACCTGATACAAAAATAGATATCCCTAATAAGGGTTTTGATATAGTCAATTTAGTTTCAGTTATTGATAAAAAATTATCTAAAAGTGAAATTAGAAGATTGATAAAATCTAACGGTATTAAAATCAATAATGAAACCGTTTCCGATGATAAATTTAAAATTTCTAGTGAATTATTAAAAAAAAATAATTTTATTAAGCTCTCAATTGGTAAGAAAAAACATTACAAAATAGTAATTTAATTAGAAATTTTCTCCAAAGTTCTGGTAATAAATCTTGGAGTTAAAGTTTTGATTGGATTGACAGAAGCTTTAAGTTTTTTAGGAGGTCCCTTAATTTTAAAACTTACACCGAAAACACCTTCACCAATTTTTTTTCCAACTAATATTTCTCCTAACATAGGTATTTTTGAAATTGTTTTATTAATAGTTGTTGCTGGCACAAGTGTTCCATTCAAACTTGTTAATTCATCTTTTACAATATAGCCCTCCATCATAACCGAAATTGCTGGACCTATTGCATACATCTCTTTAATTTTAGTGTTATTTCCTAAAGTCTCATAGTCCATCTCAAAATCGGTAAAACGTATACCTTCTCCAGTGAGTAGATCGGCTATCCCTTGAAGTGATGCCAATGTAAGAAGCTTTGCTAGAACAGGTACTTCTTGAACTTTAAAATCGATAATTTTTAAATTTGATTTTGTTTTACCCTCATAATTAAGTGCCTCATATATTAATTTACCTTCTTTAAACCCTTTTATAAATTTGAAATTTTTAATGAAAGGTTCTGGTTCTTCTATTTCTAAATTGGTAATTTTTTGTTTTTTATTATTAGTAAAAATGCTTAGAGCAAATTTTCTCTTAGTATTTAATTTTGCATTTATATTTGAGCTAAAAACTTTGTTATTCTTTAATTGTATTTCACCTTTAACATTTGATAAATAAGAAAAGCTATCAACAAAATATTTTCCAATATCTAAATAGATATAAGTATTCAAATTTTTGAATCTTGAAAAAATCGATTTAGATGAATTATCTAATAAATTTTTTATATTTTTAGATCCATCAAATTGACTACCAGTTAAGTAATAATTGTTTTTAACTTTTTTAAATTCTAACTTATTTACTTTTTTGTTTTTGTTGACTATATCGATTTTAAATAAATCTAAACTTTTAATTTTATCATTTTTTTCTATTTCAAGATTCTCAACATTTATACTTTTTTCTTCTTCATTAAAATCTATATTTTTGAAAATTATTTCATTATTATCTTTGTAAATTCCATTCATATTCAAATTAGATTTTATATCTGCTTTTTTTCGATAATCTAATTCTTCAATATCTATTTCTGCACTATCTAGGTCTAAATCTAAATCAAAAAAGTACTTATTATCTTTTTTTTCAACATTTAATGAAATATTTTCATTTATATTATTAATAGAATATTTGCTTTTTAAGTTAAATTTAAATTTTTTATTTTTAAAATCTAAATTTAAATGACTATTACTAAGTTTTATTTGATCTTTGAAATCACTAAAATATTTCTTTATTCTTTGTGATTTATAATCAACTAAAATACTTTCTGATTTTAATTTAGATTTAATATTAAAATTTTGTATTTCGTTTTTTTTATTTAATTTGAAATTTATGAAATTTTCTGATGCAAATGTAATATCTTGGTCTTGAAGACTAAAGTTTTTAAATTTGATAAATTTTTTGAATTCTTTAGAGTTAATTATACTTTTTGTATTACTTAAATCTATATTGACTGAGGCATTTTTGTTTTGTTTTTTTTTATAAATTATATTAATTAAATTTTTTGTTTTATTATTATTGTAGTTATTATTTTGAAATAAAAAATTGCTATTTAAAACAATTTTTAATTCTTCTTTAATATAATTTATTAAAATATTCCCATTTTTAAAATATATCAAATCTTGATATTTTGATTTAGTGAATAACTCATCGAAATTTAATTTTGATATAATACTGAAATCTTTAATATTAAATTTTTTGTTGATTTTAAATGATAATTCATTCTCTGAGCTTAGATTTATAGATCTATCATCTATTAAGTCTAAATTAGTATTAACTAATTTTGCATAATTTTTTAAATCTATTTCAGTCTTGTTTGTTTTAAAATTTCCCGAAATATCAAAATAATTATTAATTTTTCTAATATTTACTTTTTCTGAAGAAACAAAGATTTTATCAAATATTAATTCTATTTTATTTAGGTTTATAAAATCCTGATCTACAAAAAAATTAAATTTGATATTTTCAATTTTTGATTGGTTGAGTAATTTTATTTCTGCATCTTTTACGTATCCATTTATAGTATATTTAATATTTTTAGGGTTCTTTTCACTAAAATTTATATTGGAAATTATTTTTACTTTTCCCTTTTTAATTTGTTTGAAAATTAAGTTCCTAGCTAAATTAAAATCATATTCATTGATAAAATCGGTAAATTGATCAATATTGCTCTCTTTAGAAATTATAGAAATTTCAGAAATTGGATTTTTATTATTAAAATAGTCTAAAAGATTTAAATCAGACTTTATAATTTCTAAGTAAACTTTTTTTTCATTAATTAATATTTGCGGGTCCAAAGTAGAAATCTCGAATTCAAAATTAGATGGATTTAATTTAAAATTTACTTGATTTAATTTTAATTTTATCTTCGGATCAATCTCGTTAACTTTTTCATTTATTAAACTATTAAAATTATCCGTTTTAATTCCTGTTGTTGTTAGAAATATTATAATTGCGACTAAAATGGTTATTATTGAGATTATAATTATAGAAATTATTTTACGCATTTAATTTATATAAAGAACTTTCTAAAAAATTATCTATTTCGCCATCTAATACTTTTTCAGGACTAGAACTCTCAAAATTAGTTCTATTATCCTTTACCATTTTATAAGGATGTAATACATATGATCTGATTTGATGACCCCATCCAATCTCTGACTTGGAATTTTCAAGATTTTCATTTTCTTTTTCTTTTTTTTTTAGCTCATAGTCATAAATTCTTGCTCTTAACATATTCATGCAAGTTTCTTTATTTTTGTGTTGTGATCTTTCATTTTGACATTGTACCACAATTTTTGTTGGCAGGTGTGTAATTCTTACTGCGCTATCTGTTGTGTTGACATGTTGACCTCCTGCGCCACTAGATCTGTATGTATCTATTCTTAAATCTTTTTCTAAAATTTCAACATTAATATTTTCAGATATAACTGGGTATACCCAAACACTGGCAAAACTTGTATGTCTTCTTGCACCAGAGTCAAAAGGAGAAATTCTCACAAGTCTATGTATTCCAGATTCATTTTTTAATAACCCGTTTATGTAATCTCCACTTACTTTAATTATTGAAGATTTAATGCCTGCTTCATCGCCTTTATGTTCACTGATAATTTCGATTTTGAAATTTTTTTTGGTTGCCCACTTCATATACATTCTTCTTAACATATCAGCCCAGTCTTGACTTTCAGTTCCACCAGCACCTGCGTGAAATTCTAAATAACTATCAAATGTATCATTATCATTTGATAGAAAACATCTTATTTCAATTTGTTTAATTTTATTAAAGAGTATTTTTATATTTGAAGTTATCTCTTTAATCATTCCATCGTTATGTTCCTCAATAGCTAAATCATAAATATCAAATAAATCTTTACTTTCATTTGATGTTGATTCAAAATTATTTAATAATTTTTCTAAATTAGTTTTTTCACGTAAAACTCTTTCAGCGTTTTTTTTATCCTGCCAAAAATCTGGTTTTTCTATTAACTTTGATAAATTAATTATTTTTTCTGAAATCTTAGTCTTTTCAAAGAAACTCCTTTATTCTTTGATTTATTTTTTCTATTTCTGATTTAATATTTAGTATTTCCTGATCCATTAATAAAATTTTAATATATTTGTTGTATTTAATCTACTATCAAAATTGTTAGGTAAATTATCTAGTTTATTATCATTTTTTTTAAATGACTCGATTATGGCTAACTTAGTTTTAGGATTCGCTTTTTTTCCAGTTTTTGCATCTATGACCATCATATTTATATTATCTGCAACTTTAAAAGGTCTAGCGTTAAAAGTATTTGCTGTTTTTTTTATAAACTCTTTAAAAACTGGCATTGCTGTTTTTGAACCCGTTTCAAATTTACCTAAACTCCTTGGATTATCATAGCCAATGTATACTCCAACCACTAAATTTGATGTAAATCCTATAAACCAAGTGTCTGTATTTTTGTTTGTTGTTCCGGTCTTGCCAGCTAATTCAAGTTTTAATTCTTTTAAACCTTTTCCAGTTCCACGTTCTATAACACCTTTCAACATAGAGGTAATCTGATAGGCTGTTTGTGGTGAAAAAATCTGTTGATATTTATTTTTAATAATTGGGTTACTAGTTCCATCATATGAAATTAAATCGCAATTTTCACAGAATCTTTTTTCATTATTAAAAATAGTTTTTCCTTCACTGTCTTGAATTCTATCAATTAATATTGGATTAACTAATTTTCCGCCATTCAAAAAAGAACTATAAGCACTTGTGATTTTTAACAAAGTCGTTTCAGCAGAGCCCAAAGATACTGACATAAGTTCATCTGGATTTTCATAAATATTTAATTTTTTTGAAAAATTTATAATTTTGTCTATGCCTAATTCTTGAGCTATTCGGACAGTCATTAAATTTCTTGATTTTTCTATACCTGTTCTTAATGTTGAAGGTCCATAGAACTTTTTGCCGTAATTTTCTGGTTTCCACATTTTTAAATCATTTCCTTGATCTAATACTATAGGTGCGTCTAATACTAATGTTGTTGGTAAAAAATTATTTTCTAATGCTAAAGCATATATGAAAGGTTTAAATGCAGATCCAGGCTGACGTTTTGCTTGAGATGCTCTATTAAATTCACTTTGTTTAAAACTAAATCCACCTGACAATGCTAATACTCTTCCGCTATATGGATCCATCACAACAATGCCTCCATTAGCTCTTGGAAGTTGTTTTAAACTATAGTTTCCGTCAGATAATTTCTTGACATAAATTATGTCACCAATTTTAAATAGTTTTTTGAATTCCTTTCGCGTCCAATCAATATCATTAAAATTAATTGTTCCATTATCATCATTTTGTGTTTTGATGACTGTTTCAAATTTGTCAATTCTAGTAACAACAGCCAATTCCCATCCTAAAGATTTTTCTAAATTTAAGTCTTTAAGATCTTTTTTCCAATTTTTATATTTTTTTATATTTGATAGAGGACCTCTCCATCCTTTTCTCTTATCAAATTCTTGCAAACCATTCCTAAGTGATTGTGTAGCAATTTTTTGTAATTCTAAATCCAAAGGTGTCTTGATGTTAAATCCTTGTTTATAAACTTTATCATATCCATATTTATCAATTACATTTTTTCTAACATCTTCTACATAATATCTAGAATCTTCTAGGTAAATTCTTTTTCTCTTTTGTAATTTAATTTTAGAATTAACAAATTTAGAGTGTTGTTTTTGATCAATGAATCCATTATCTAATAAATTATTTAAAACTAAGTTTCTTCTAAATTTTGCTAACTCCTTGTTTTTATATGGATTATACTTGCTTGGTGCTTTTGGAAGAGCAGCTAGAAGTGCAGCCTCTCCATAATTGAGTTCACTTATTGGTTTATTAAAATATCTTAAACTTGCTGATGCTATACCATAGCTACCTTCGCCAAGATAAATTTGATTTAGATAAAGCTCTAGAATTCTTTTTTTTGATAAAACACGCTCAATTCTAAAAGCTAATATTGCTTCTTTTATTTTTCTATCAATACTTACTTCATTGGTTAAAAGAAAGTTTTTTGCTACTTGTTGGGTAATAGTTGAGGCACCTTCTAATCTTTTTGAGTAAAGTAGATTAAATATGTTATTTTTAATTGCTCTTACTACTCCTTTAGCATCTACTCCCGGATGGTCAAAAAAGTTTTTATCTTCCGCAGATAAAAAAGCATTTATAACGGTTTGAGATATAGCAGAATATGGAACAAAAATTCTTTTTTCAGATGAAAAATCGCTTACTAACACTCCGTTTCCTGAATATAACTTACTTGATACTGGGGGTTTGTAACTTTTAAGATATTTATAATCAGGCAATTTATTAGAATATATCCAAAGAATAGATATTATTGATAATAATATTAGAAGAGATGACAATAATCCAAATATTAGTAATCTTTTAAAAAACTTTTGCATTTTAGTTTAAATATCTTGCGAATTTGTTATTCTTAAGGCACAGAATTTATTAAATTAACTTATGAAAAAATCAGTATTATTATGTCAAAAAATTTATATATCGATGCATCGCATCCTAATGAAACAAGAGTTGTTCTTAAAAGTAATAATCATATCGAAGACTATGAATATGAAAGTATAAATAACACTTTAATTAAGAATAATATTTATCTCGGAAAAGTAAGTAGAATTGAACCTTCTTTACAAGCAGCGTTTGTTGACTTTGGAAGAGAAAGACATGGTTTTCTATCTTTTAATGATATCCAGTCTGATTATTATCAGTTACCTTTAAGCGATTTAGAAAAAATTAAACAAGAAGAAGAGAAGGTTCGAGAGGAACTTTCAAAACAAAGTGAAAATATAGAAGATAAAATTCTTGAAGGTAAAGAGGAAATTAAAATTGATGATCCTGTTGAGAAAAAAGAGGATAATGAAAAAGATAAAATAAATACTCAAAAAAAATTTCCATCTAAAAGATACAAAATCCAAGAAGTAATAAAACCAAATCAAGTAATTTTGGTTCAAGTGTTAAAAGATGAAAGAGGATTAAAAGGAGCAGCGCTTAGTACTTTTATTTCCATTGCTGGAAAATACATAGTCTTAATGCCTAACACAGCCAAAGGTGGGGGAATTTCAAGAAAAATATTTAATCCAGGAGAAAGAAAAAAAATTAGAAATATATTAAATGAAATAACTATTCCAAAAGAGATGGGAATTATAGTTAGAACAGCAGGATCAAATAAAACAAAAAATGAGATAGAGAATGATTTAAAAAATTTAATTAAAGTTTGGGATCAAATAAAAGATAACGCGTTAAAT
Source organism: uncultured Pelagibacteraceae bacterium (assembly GCA_902543485.1). Lineage (GTDB taxonomy): Bacteria > Pseudomonadota > Alphaproteobacteria > Pelagibacterales > Pelagibacteraceae > Pelagibacter. The sequence goes on from CACBYP010000005.1 coordinate 13,763, forward strand.
TCAATTGCTCCATCTTTAATTCATCAAGAAAGTGATATTATAAAAAGATGCATAAGAGACATGTATGACGATGATACTCAAAATATATATGTTGAGGGAAATGAAGGATATCAAAAGACAAAAAATTACTTGAAATTAATGATGCCAAATCAATTAAAAAAAGTAAAAAAATATAGAGATAAAGTTCCTCTTTTTTTCAAAGAAAACATTGAAAAAAAATTATTTGAAATTTTCGAGACAGAAGTAAAACTGACTTCTGGCGGGTATTTAGTAATAAACCCGACTGAAGCGCTAGTATCGATAGATGTAAATTCAGGTAAATCAATAAAACAAAAAAATGTTGAAAGCACTGCTTTTGATACAAATATTGAAGCAGCTGAAGAAATTGCAAGACAAATAAAAATAAGAGATTTATCTGGATTAATTATAATTGATTTTATCGATATGCTTAACTTTAATAATCGAAGACAGGTTGAAAGAAAATTAAAAGAGAAATGTAGAAATGATAGAGCAAGAATTCAAATTGGAAGAATAAGTAACTTTGGATTATTAGAAATGTCAAGACAGAGATTAAGAGAAAGTAACGTTAAATGGCATATGAAATTAACGGATGAAACATTTGTTTTAAAAATAATTAAACTAATAGAAATAAAATCATTAGAGCATAAAGCTAAATTGGTTGAGTTAACTATCAATAATAAAATTGAAAAACATATTACTGATCATTATGATGAAGTAGTTAAGTACTTTGAAAAAAAGCATAAAGCAAAAATTGATTTAAGGACAAATAATAATTTAAATTTAGAAGACTATGTAATTGAGTTTAAGTCAAAAACTAAAAAGGTACTAGATAAAATTGAAAAAGTAGAGAAGCTTGAAGTTATTAAAATTGAAAACAAAAATGAAGATAATGTTGTTAAAAATAAAGATAGAAAAATTTTTAAAAAAAGAAAATTTAGAAAAAAATTTTATAAGAAGAAAACTAAATAATTCCTTTACTTGTTGTTGAGGCTGAACCAAATAAATTTGGAATAATTCTTCCTGATAAAAAAGACTTTCTGCCTGAAATAACTGCCAGTTTCATTGCTTCAGCCATTTGAATAGGATCTTTTGCTTTGGCGATAGCTGTATTAATTAGTACTCCATCACAGCCCAATTCCATTGCAATTGTTGCATCGGATGCTTGTCCTATTCCTGCATCAATTATTAAAGGTAATTTTGTTTGTTTTCTTATTATTCTAATATTTACCTTATTTTGAATTCCAAGTCCTGAGCCAATGGGAGCAGCTAAAGGCATAATTGCAACAGCCCCAGCATTTTCTAATCTTTTTGCCATTAATGGATCATCATTACAATAAACCATTACTTTAAAACCCTCTTTTGTTAATAGTTCAGTAGATCTTAAAGTTTCAATCATTTCAGGAAAAAGGTTTTTTTTGTCACCTAATACCTCTAATTTCACTAATTTCCACCCACCTATTTCTCTTGCTAATCTTAAAGTTCTAATTGCATCTTCTGCCGTAAAACATCCGGCTGTGTTAGGCAAATATGTTATTTTTTTTGGATCTATATAATCCATTAATCTAGCTTTATTCTTATTAGATATGTTTACTCTTCTGACTGCAACTGTCACTATGTCTGCACCAGAAGTCTTAATAACTTTAGCACATTCACTGAAGCTTTTATATTTTCCAGTTCCAACTATCAAGCGTGATTTAAAAATCTTATTTGCTATTTTAAATCTTTTGTCAATCATTATCCACCACCGATAAAATGAACAATTTCTATTTTATCACCTTTCTTTAATCGAATTTTAGAAATTCTATTTTTGTCTATAATTTTTTTGTTTAATTCTATAGCTATTTTATTTAATGGCATTTTTAATTTTGTAATCAAGCTCTTAAGTGTAAATGTAGGAATTATTTGCATTTGCTTACCATTTACAGTTATTTTTATTTTATTTTTAATATTCATATATTATAAAGAATTCGTGAGTAAAATATTAATCATTAATGGTCCCAATCTTAATCTAATAGGTGAAAGAGAACAATCACAATATGGTAGCAAAGATTATAAATTCCTAGAGGATATTTGTGAGAAAAAATCTAAAGAATTAAATTTAACTCTTGAAATGAAACAATCAAATGTAGAAGGAGAAATCGTAGATATTATTCAAAGTGCCAGAAACGAATTCGATGGAATTATAATTAATGCAGGTGGATATAGCCACACATCAGTTGCTATTAGAGATGCGCTAGATATATTTAAAGGCAAGATAATTGAACTTCATATATCAAATATATATAAAAGAGAGGAATTTCGTCATAAATCTATAATAAGTGGTGTTGTTACGGGAATAATTTGTGGATTAGGAATAAATGGATATATTTTAGCCATAAATTCAATGCATGAGATGTTAAATGAAAATAAATAAAAATATAATCAAGGAGCTTACAGAATATTTAAATGAATTTAATCTTACAGAGATAGAATACACTGAAAAAGATATAAAAGTTAAAGTATCAAAATCTTCTGGATCAAATTTGGCATCAATTAAAGAAATAAAATCAGAAATAAAAACAGAAAATATTAAAATAGATAATGTTAGCGGGACTGAAGTTCCATCGCCTATTATAGGAACAGCTTATTTAGCGCCAGAACCTGGTGGTAAAAAGTTTGTAGAAGTCGGTAAAAAAATTAACAAAGGTGATACAATAATGATTGTTGAAGCTATGAAAACAATGAATCATGTACCATCTCCAATAGCAGGTACTGTAAAAAAAATTTGCGTCGAAGATGGTCAACCTGTTGAATATGGACATACGATAGCGATAATTGAGTAATAATGTTCAAAAAAATTCTTGTTGCAAATAGAGGTGAGATAGCTGTTAGAGTTATAAGAGCCTGTAAAGAATGGGGTATACAAACAGTCGCTATTCATTCTGATGTTGATAGAAATAGTATGCACGTTAGATTAGCTGATGAAAGTATATGTGTAGGTCCACACCAAGCAGCAAATAGTTATTTAAACATTCCTGCCATAATGTCAGCTATTGAATTGACAAATTCTGAAGCTGTTCATCCAGGATATGGTTTTTTATCTGAAAATTATGAATTTGCAAAAATTCTTGAACAAAACAAAATTAAATTTATTGGTCCATCGTCTTCATTAATTAAAATGATGGGTGATAAAATTGAAGCAAAAAAAATTGCAAAAAAATATGGTCTTCCAGTAATTGAGGGATCTGATGGAGGTGTATCAGATTTTAATGAAGCAAAAAAAATATGTAAAGATGTTGGGTATCCAGTTTTGATAAAAGCTGCAGGAGGTGGTGGTGGAAAAGGAATGAAAGTTGTTACAAAAGAAGATGAATTTGAAAGCTTATTTTTGACTGCAAAAACTGAGGCACGAAAGTTTTTTGGTAATGATGAAGTCTACATTGAGAAATTTTTTCAAAACCCGAGACATATTGAAGTTCAAGTATTATCTGGTAAAAATAGAACTGTACATCTTCATGAAAGAGATTGCTCTATTCAAAGAAGACATCAAAAATTAATTGAAGAGACACCTAGCCCTTTACTAAATGATCAAATAAGAAATGATCTTTTTGATAAAACTGTAAAAATGGTAAGCCAAATCGGATATGAAGGTGCAGGGACAGTAGAATTTATTTTTGAGGATGGAAAATTTTATTTTTTAGAAATGAATACTAGAATACAGGTTGAACATCCAGTAACAGAAGTGGTTACTGGAATAGATTTAATAAAAGAACAGATCTGGATAGCATATGATGGTAATACTGCCTTAAAACAGGAAGATATTAAGCCAAGAGGTCATGCGATTGAATGTAGAATAAATGCTGAAGATGTGAGTAAAAATTTTCAACCTTCGCCAGGAGAAATTACTATGTGCCATCAACCTTCAGGTTTTAGGACTAGAGTAGATGGATCAATATTTCAAGGATATAGGGTAACTCCCTACTATGACAGTATGATTTGTAAAGTAATTTGTCATGGAAGAAATAGAACTGAAGCAATTCAAAGAATGCGGAGATCCTTGGATGAATTTGTAATTGAGGGTATAAAGACAACAATAGACTTACATAAAATACTCTTAAACCACGAAAAATTTTTAAATTCAGATTTTAATGTGAGTTGGCTTGACAAGGAAAAATTACTTTAAGAGTAACACTTTTTTAACCATATATCATAGACAGGATGATCAAAAGGTCTAATAGATGGAGATGATGCAAATGTCCAGTCATTAAAAATGAAGACCTTGTTCTCATCTTTGTTTACTGTATCTCTTACTTGCATGTATGCTATAACTTCCGGATCATCATCAAATTTTGAATTATTACATTTAAGAATATTTATAGATAGATTTTTAAATTTATATTCCTTTCCAACCTTTATCTCTATGATATCACTCTGAGAGTTTACTTTATCTAGTATTGTTAAAACAGCGTAATTTTCTGTTTGTGAATGATTTTCACTCAAAGAATTATTCATTAACAAACAATAAGTAAAAAAAACAAGTATATAAACTCTAGCTTTTCCAAGAAGTGTATTTTTTGTTTGAAGCATTTTTACTTTTATTTTTTTTTGGATGATAAGAATTTTCTGTTCCTGTTTGATTTGGCATATGCTCTTTTTGCCAACTATATTTGTCTAATTCGTGACTGTTTTCAATTTTATTTCCCGTATGATGCATCCAAGAATACCATTCACTGGGTATTTTTGATGCCTCAACTTCCCCATTGTAAATAACCCACCTTTTTCCTGACTTGCTCTCATAATATTTATTACCTAAATTATCTTCGCCGACCAATTTTCCAAATAAAATTGTATTTAGCCTTGTCCCAAATGTTTGATTGTTCCACCAAGTAAAAATTTCTTTAATCATTTTATTTAAATTATTTTCAATTTATAATTGTAAATTTACAATTAGACTATAATTAAAAAATGTATATACATAAATCTTATCAAGATTCAATTTACAAATAGGATTACAATGGCAAAATATTTAGTTGAAACATATTACACATGTAGCTTTAAAGTATCTCATTATTTAGATGATATAAATGAAGAAAATCTTAACAATTTAGAGAAAAATGACGATGGAAAATTTGAAATTATCGATATCAAATTAGATAATAGAAAAACAAAAAACCTTCAAGATACCAAAAGTAGTAAAGTAGAAGTTGTTTCACAACCAATTAGTAATCAAGATATTAAAAATAGTAATAAAACCAAACCAATCGATGAGAATTTTAAAAAAAACATAACTGATAATATAGGTAAAAGATTTAGTATGCCTGATAGAAGAAAAGGTTATATCCAAAAAGCCTCAATAGGTGATCACAAAGTATATTTGCATACTGGTGAATATGAAGATGGTAAAATAGGAGAAATTTTTATTGATACTAGTAAAGAAGGTGAGCTAGTAAAGGCTCTTATGAATAATTTTGCAATAGCAATATCATTAGGTCTTCAATATGGAGTTCCACTAGATGAATTTGTAAATGCATATTTAGATACAAAATTTGAACCTTCTGGAAAAGTTTACGGAAATGATAGAATAATGAGCGCAAGTTCAATATTAGATTACATTTTTAGAGAACTAGCAATTTCTTACTTAAATAGAGAGGATTTGGCTCACACCCCGTCTATAACTGGAAATTCTGATACAAAAGAAAGTCAAGACAGCGAAGATCAAAATCAACTAATTAAACTTGTAAAAGATATTACAAGTAAAGGTTTTGTTAGAAACGACTACAAAAAGAAGCTGGTAGATTTGTCAGATATTAGAATAAACCTTAAAGGAAAAAAATAATTAATTTTTTCTTTTTGAAATATTAAGTTCTTTCAATTGATTTTCGTCTACTTCAGACGGTGCATTCATCATTAAATCCTGAGCATTTTGATTCATTGGGAACATCGTTACCTCTCTAATATTTTTTTCTTCTGCTAATAACATTACAATCCTATCTATACCAGGAGCAATACCACCATGAGGAGGTGCGCCATAGCTTAAAGCATTAATCATACCACTAAATTTCTCATTCACTTTTTCCTCAGAGTAACCAGCAATTTTGAATAATTTATACATTAAATCAGGTTTATGGTTCCTGATTGCTCCTGAAGATAATTCAATACCATTACACACAATATCGTATTGAAAAGCTTTTAGTTTCAGGGGTTCTGAAAGATCTAAATTGTCAATATCACCTTGCGGCATTGAAAAAGGGTTGTGGCTAAATTCGATCTTTTTGGTATTTTCATCTATTTCAAACATTGGATAGTCCACTACCCAACAAAATGAGAAAACATTTTCATCAATTAAATTCAACTCATTTGCTATTTTATTTCTCGCATTACTTAATAATTTCTCAACTTCAGATTTATTTCCGCAAGACATAAATATTGTATCACCTACTTCAGCATTCATTTTTGTCATTATCTCTTTGATAGGCTCTTCAGAAAAAAATTTTCCCACAGGTCCTTTAGCGCTCAATTTCTCTGAATTTTCTATAGAAAAATATGCAAGACCAGATGATCCTTCATCTTTTGCCCATTTATCAATTCCGTCAAAAAAACTTCTTGGTTTTTGAGATGTATTTTTTGTAACAATTCCTCTTACTATCGATCCTTTACTTACTAATTTTTTAAATATTTCAAAGTTAACATCGTCTCTTTTAAAAATTTCAGTAATATCAGCTATTTCCAAAGGATTTCTTAAATCTGGTTTGTCAGAACCGTATTTAAGCATAGCCGTATCAAAAGGAATTCTTGGAAATTTTTCATGGAGTAACTTTTTAGAGGAAAATTTTTTGAATAAATTTACAAATAACTCCTCAACTATTTTGAATACATCCTCTTGTTCTACAAAAGACATTTCCAAGTCAAGTTGATAAAACTCACCTGGACTCCTGTCAGCTCTTGCGTCTTCATCTCTAAAACACGGTGCAATTTGAAAATATTTATCAAAACCAGATACCATGATTAATTGTTTAAATTGTTGTGGTGCTTGAGGTAATGCGTAAAATTTACCAGGATTTAGTCTGCTTGGTACTAAAAAGTCTCTAGCACCCTCTGGGCTAGATGAAGTTAATATAGGTGTTTGATATTCTAGAAAACCATATTTTTGCATTTCAGTTCTAATAAATGAAATAATTTTGGATCTTAAAATAATATTGTTATGAATCTTATTTCTCCTTAAATCTAAAAATCTGTACTTTAATCTAATCTCTTCAGAATATTCTTGATCTGAAAAAACAGGTAGTGGTAATTCCTTAGTTCTTGCAAGTATTTTAAATTTTTCAATTCCTACCTCAATTTCTCCAGTATTTAAATTTTTGTTAATTGTATCTTTTTCTCTAGCTAAAACTTTACCTTCAACTTGTAGTACAGTTTCTAATGGAAGTTTTTCTATTTCTTTAAATATTTTTTTGCCCTCATCAATTACACATTGAGTTAGTCCATAGTGATCTCTTAAATCTAAAAATAATAGATTTCCATGATCTCTTTTTTTATTTATCCAGCCTGATAACTTTATTATTTGATCTTTGTTATTTAAAGTTAGTTCTCCGCAAGTGTGTGTCCTATATTTACTCAATTTATTATCTCTTTTATTATTTTAAAGTTAATAGATTTCTTTTTCTTTAAACTCAATTCATCAATCTTATATATAAATTCATGCATTTTACTATACGATCTAGCAATTCTTTTTATAATATAATCTATAATTTTGTTATCCAATTTAATTTGTCTATCGGAAAAGCTTTTTAAAATTATTGCATAAATCAACTCATCATCTGGCTGTTCAATTCTAGCGATAATGCAGTTCTTTAATCTTGATAATAAATCTGGGAGTGTGAATTTCATTGTATCTATTGATTTTTTTGACGAGATTAATAAATATTTATTATCCTGTTCAACTAAATTAAATATAGAATAAAGAAGTTTTTCGTCAAAACTTTCATCCAAGTCTTCAATTATTATACTGTTTGAAAGTTTAATTTTTTTTAAAATCTTATTTTCGATATTGTTGCTATATAAATATAGAGCGTTACTTTTTTTTTTAAATATGTTTGATAAATGTGTTTTGCCAGAATATTTTTCTCCAGCTAAGTTGACAATTTTTTTTTCCCATTTAGGCCAGGCCTCTATAATATTTTTTGCAAAATAATTACTTTTAGATACATAGTAATCATTTTCATCAAAACTTTCAGTAATTCCAAAGTCTAAGAGTTTTTGATCTAATTCTCTCATTCTATATTCCAAATATTACTAGATGAATTTATGTTTATATCATTTACTTTTAAAGTATTTAGAAATTTTTCAGGATTATTATTGTAAGTTATTTTATATATAATATCTTCACTACTAATTTTTTCTATTTCATATTCATATACAAAATCTGATTGATTTAATATATTTTCTAATTTCTCTGAAATTATGAAATTGCTGTTTTTTACTGAAATTTTTATGGGTATTGAAATTGAGGTATTGATTTTATTAATTAACTTCCATTTGTCTTCGTATAAATTTTTTAAGTTTAAAATAATTTGATCTAATAGTTTATTATCTTTATAATTTATGTTTTTTTTATCTAAATTAAATTTAAAGTTTGAATTTGAAAAACTAATTTTGGAAAATATTTGTAAATTTTTTTTATTTTTATAAAATACAACAATAAAAATATTTTCGAAGTTATATTTATTTGTAATCTCAGATAAATCATTGTTTTCAATATTATTTTTTAATCTTTGAAAAAGACGAAAATTTTCAATATTTTCATCTGGTAAATTATAATTTAATAAGAAATAATTTTTATTAACATTATTCCAATTGTTATAAAAATAATTTTGATCAAAAAACTTAATTTCATTACTTTGTATATCAATTAAAATTGGGATAAAAAGCACGTCTGTATCTTTTGGAACAGAGGAAATAACATTTTTTCCTCTAATAAATGATAATAATTTTTCTTTGTCAAACTTAACCTCAAAATCAACCTCATAATTATTGTCTACAAATTTCTCATTTGTTATGGAAAAATTATCTATCAATGAATTAATTTTATTGCTTGGCACATTTTTAAATAAATTTTTATCTTTACTTTCTACAATTCTAAAAATTAATGTTTTAAATCCTTTTTTGAAAGCCTTTTTTATTACTTCATCTTTGTTAAAATTTATGTCGTATTGTTCTTTAATTTTAATATTTTTAACTGTGTAATTGTCTGCAAATACTATAGTTGTGGAAAACTTGATAAAAACTAAAATGAAAAGTAAAAAAAAAAAGTATAAGTAAATATTAATTTTATTTTTGATTAAAAACATAACTTAAACATGGTATCGAAAAATTTTACATATGAGAAAAGTGGTGTAAGCATAAAAAAAGCAGATAAATTTATTAAATTTATATCCTCAAGCACAAAAAAATCAAAAAAAAGTGGTAAATTTAAGAATATTGGAGGTTTTGGAGCGCTTACAAAACTGCCAAGTAATTTAAAGAAACCATATCTTGTAACTAGCACAGATGGAGTTGGTACAAAAATTGAAGTTGCAAATATGCTAGGTAAATTTGATACAATTGGAGTGGATCTTGTGGCAATGTGTGTAAATGACATTATAGTTCAAGGAGCGAAACCTTTAATTTTTTTAGATTATATATCTGTCGAAAAAATCGATACAAAAAAGCTAAAAAATATAATTAGAGGAATTATTAAAGGCTGCAAATTAGCTGACTGTGAATTAGTTGGTGGAGAAACTGCAGAAATGCCTGGAACATATTCCAAAGGTAAATTTGATATTGCAGGATTTTCTTTAGGCTTAGTAGAGAAAGACAAAATATTATTAAATAAAATAAAAGAACAAGATTTGGTACTGGCAATACCTTCCAGTGGTCTCCACTCAAATGGATATTCCTTAGTAAGACATATTATAAAAAAAAAGAAAATTAATATAAAAAAAAATTCATTTTTAAAAAAAGAATTATTGGTACCAACTAAAATATATGTATTGCATGTATTAGAATTAATTAAAAAAAAATATTTGAATGCTTGTGCAAATATCACTGGTGGTGGATTAAAAGACAATATTGAAAGAATAATACCTGATAATTACTGCGCTGAAATAAATTTAGAAAAAATAAAAACATTAAAAATATTTAGATGGCTTAAAAGTCAAGGTGTTAGTGATCAAGAAATGTTAAAAACTTTTAATTGTGGTGTGGGTTTTTGTTTAATAGTAAAACGTTCAAACTACAAAAAAGTAATTAGAGTATTTCCAAAAAAATATAAACCATATGTCATTGGAAAAATTACAAAAAATTCAGAAAAAGTAAAATTGAGTGGAAAAGTTATCTGGTAAAAAAAATACAGCAGTTTTAATAAGTGGTAGAGGTAGTAATCTAAGATCACTAGTTAAATATTCAAAAACAAAAAAATCTTTAATTAGAATTGTTCTAGTTGTCTCTAATAATTTTAGTGCAAAAGGATTAGATTATGCAAATAAGTCTAAGATCAATAATGTCTTTATTAAAGATTCTAATAAAAAAAGTTTTGAAGATCGTTTGTTAAAATTGTTAAAAAAGAATAATGTTGATTTGATTTGTTTAGCTGGATTTATGAAAATACTATCAGGTAGTTTTATAAGAAAATATAATAAACCTATACTTAATATTCACCCTTCTCTTCTTCCTAAGTATAAAGGCCTAAATACACACAATAAAGCAATTCAAAATAAAGACAAATACTCTGGAGCTACAGTTCATATCGTCAATGAGAAATTAGATTCAGGTAAGATTATATTACAAAAAAAAGTAAAAATTTTAAAATCTGACAGTGGAAAAAGTTTAGAAAAAAAAGTTTTAAAAATCGAGCATAAAATATACCCAAAAGCAATTATTAAATTATTATCTACTTATTAAAAAAGAAATCTAATTCAATCTTAGCATTTTCAAGACTGTCTGAACCATGAACAGAGTTTTTATCAATTGATATACCGTATTTTTTCCTCAAAGTACCCTCATCTGCGTCAACTGGATTTGTTGCTCCCATTAATTTTCTATTTTCCACAACAGCATTTTCTCGTTGTAAAGTCATGACAACAATAGGGCCTGAAGACAAATAATTGCATAAATCGTTATAAAATGGTTTGGACTCATGTACTTTATAAAACCTTTCGGCTTCCTCTTTAGATATATGGATTTTTTTTTCTTTTATAATTTCAAATCCTTTGTTTACAAATTCCTGCTTAATCTGATCCTGAAGATTTCTTTCAACTGCATCTGGTTTAATTATCGATAGAGTTTGCTCAATATTACTCATAGTTATCCTCAATTAATTTATTTAACAATCTAACTCCGTATCCAGTTGCACCGCCTGAGTTGAGCGCTCCTCCATATTTTGAAAATGCCATACCAGCAATATCTAAGTGAGCCCAAGGTGTTTTTTTTAAAATGAACCTCTGTAAAAACTGTGCTGCTGTAGTTGACCCTGCTCCACCTACATAATTTATATTTTGCATATCTGCGTTTTTAGAATTTATTAATTTGTCGAAATTTTCATTTAGAGGCATTCTCCAGAGTTTTTCTTCAACACTTTCACCTGCATCAATTAGTTGTTTAGATAATTTATCATCATTTGAAAATAAGCCTGCATATTCTGATCCAAGAGAAACAATTATCGCTCCAGTTAAGGTTGCTAAATCAACAATAAATTGTGGATTAAACTTTTCTTCTGTGAATGTTAAAGCATCAGCTAAGACCAACCGACCTTCAGCATCAGTATTCAAAACTTCAATAGTTTTTCCACTGTATGATTTTACTATATCACCAGGTCTCTGTGCGTTTCCACTTATCATGTTTTCAACAAGACCAACAACTCCAACTGCATTAATTTTTGCTTTTCTAAGTGCAAGAGTTTTCATAAGGCCAACAACTGTAGCAGAGCCAGCCATATCATATGTCATGTCTTCCATAAATTTTGCTGGTTTAAGTGAATATCCTCCAGTATCAAAACATACACCTTTTCCAACAAAACTTAGTGGTTTGGATTTATTTTTTGCACCATTCCATTCTATTGTTATTAAGTATGATCCTCTAATACTTCCTTGTCCTACGCCTAACAAGGCATTCATACCTAATTTTTTTAATTTCTTTTGATCATACACGGTAACTTTTAATCCAAATCTTCTTAATTTAGTTATACGTTTTGCATATTCATCAGGATGAAGCACATTGCCAGGTTCAGACACTAAATCTCTTGTTAGAAAAACACCCTCTAGAAGTGAATTTAATTTATTTCTTATCATATTCGTTTTTTTATATTTATTTCCAACCACATATAGATTTGTAATTATATTTTTTGACTTATCTGTTTTATAAATATTAAAATCATATGATTTAAGTTGTGCACCATGTAAAAATTTTTCTAGTTGTATATTTGTTGGAAAAGACGAATTTGCCTCAAAAAAAGTATTTTCAAATTTATTATTTTTTAAGAATACATACAAATTTGATCCAAGCTTTTCAAAATCTAATGAAGTTTTAGACTTTGAACAGTCTACAAAAATATAGGTTTTATCATCTATATTTTTTGTAAGAAATTGTTTCTCCTGGAATAATTTACTTTTTGTAAATAAAGATTTATTTGAAGATTTAAGAATTTTATTTTTATAATTTTTATCCTTTAATAAAATAATCTCAATATCTTTGGCTACTTTTGGTATTTTAGTTACAAATTCTAATTTTAGCTTCATTTTTTTGAAATATTTAATAGATAATGTTGTATATTTATAAAATTTTGAATTTCAATGAATAAATTAATATTTCGAAAATTATCTTATGATATATTGAGTTTTTTTTTGCTATCCTCACTAGCAATTACATCTATTGTATGGGTAGTTCAAGGTGTAAATCTATTAGATATAGTTACTGAAAAAGGGCATGCTATAAGTGTCTATTTTTTCTACTCACTTTTAAATATTCCAAAAATTTTCAGTAAACTTTTAATATTCACATATTTTTTAACTTTATTTGTTATATTGTCTAGATACGAGGAAAATAATGAGATTTTAGTTTTTTGGACTAATGGAATTAAAAAAATTTCATTTATAAACTTTATTGGAAGACTTTCATTAATATTTCTTTTTATACAATTATTTCTAAACTTATTTATAGTACCTTACTCTCAAAACTTAGCACAAAATTATCTCAAAGATTCTTCATTAGACTTTTTTCCAAAACTCATAGAAGAAAAAAAATTTTCGAATTTACTTGAAAATTTGACAATATTTGTAGAGGAACATAATGGAGACGGCAATTTAAAAGGTATCTACATTAAAGAACAACTTGAAAATAATGAAGAAAAAATAATATTGGCAAGTAAAGGCAAGTTATTACAGAAGGATGATAAGTTTAGTTTTGAGCTTTTTGATGGAAAAATTACAAGTATTACTTCGAAAATGAGTTTTAACTTGGGATTTAAAGAAACAATATACGAATTATCAGATTTTAATACCAAAACTAGAAAAATAAGAAAGTTAAATGAAACTAACAGTATATTTTTATTTAATTGTTTAATTAATAATTTTAGTAAAAGAAAAGATGATATTTTAAGGTGTGGTAATCAAGACACATTTTTAATTAGAGATATTTACGAAGAAATATTTAAAAGATTTATTAATCCATCATATATAATTATTTTGTCATTGGTAAGTTCGCTAATAATATTAGGTTCGAAAGCCAATTTTCTACAAAAATATAATAAAATTTTTTTATTTTTTTTAGGTTTTGGAATTATTTTGTTTTCTGAACTAGGTTATAAATTTATAACATCACACGAACAAATTGAATATATTTTTATATTTTTGCCAGTAATTTTAATATTTATTTTTTATATATTTATTTTTATTAAATCAAATTTTAATTTTAAACTTTTATGATTATTAAGAAATACCAAAATTATATTTTCTCGAAATTTATTCTAAATTTTACAAATCTTACAGCAATATTTTTTTGTATAGTGGTAATAATTAATTTTTTTGAAGAAATTAGATTTTCAGAAAAATATAATATCGAAGTTTATTTCACAATTTATTTATCTTTTATTAATGCTCCATCATTAATATTTGAAATGTTTCCATTTATATTTTTAATTGCAGTTAAGCTGTTCTATATTAATTTGATGGAAAAGGATGAGCTGTCTATTTTAAATACAAATGGGATAAGTAATTTTAAAATTATATGTAACTTAGTAATCATAACAGCAATAATTGGATTATTTTTACTTACTTTATTTTATTTTATTTCATCAAGTCTAAAAAGTAAGTATTTAGATATTAAAAATAGCTTTTCAAATACTAACGAATACCTAGCTGTTGTAAATGATGATGGTCTTTGGATAAAAGAGGAAATAGATGAGAATATATATATTATTCACGCTGAGAAATTTGATAGAGATGAACTTAAATCAATAACTATAACAGAGGCAGATAAATATTATAATAGTAAGAAAACTATAATTTCTGAAAAAGCTAATATTAATTCAAAAAATTGGCAATTAAGTGATGTCGTTTTACTTAATGAACTTGGTAATAAATATAAATATAAAAGTTATGTTTATAATTCCTCATTTAATGGAGAAATAATCTCAAATTTATTTTCAAATTTAAATTCTTTAAATATCTATGAGCTACATAAACTATCTTACAGTTATAGTAAAATTGGTTATTCAAATACTGATATTAAATTACATTTAAATAAAATTTATAGTATGCCAATTTTTTATATCTTAATGACTATTTTAGGTTATTTAATAATTAACAAATTAAGAAAGATAAAATCAAAGTTCTTTGTGATTATTTTTGGAATATTTGTATCGGTGATTGTTTATTACTTAAATTATTTTTCTGGTATATTAGGGAATAAGGGCGCTTTGCCAATTTACTTATCTGTTTGGACACCGCTTCTTATATTATTTTTAATTTGTAACATAGGAATACTTAAAGTTAATGAGAATTAAATATTTATATATTAAACTTTTATTAATTTATATTTTGTCTTCAGTTGTTCACTCTAGTGAAATAGAATTTGAGTCAGAAGATTTAAAAATTAAAAACGATGGAAAATTAATTTTTGCAGTTAATTCAAAAACTCAAATTCAGTCTGAAAATTTAGAAATAATATCAAAAAATGTAGAGTACAACAAAGAAACTAATATACTAAAATTTTTTAATGATGTTGTTTTTATTGATTTTAAAAATAACTTAAAAATTGAAAGTAATGAAATAATCTATAAGAGAAATAATAATTTAATTTTCAGTTCTGGCGCTACTAAGTTTGATGTAAAAAACAAATATAAGATTACATCTTCAAATGTATTTTACGATAGAATTAAAAAGCAAATTTACGCAAATGATAAAGCAGATATTATCGATGAAGAAAAAAATATATATAAGTTAGAAGATAGATATAATTTAGACATTGAAAAAGAAATTATAAAATCAAAAAAGTCAGTAGTTATAGATAACAAAAAAAATAAATATATTTTTGAAGATTTAGCTATAAATTTAAAAAATAATGAAATTGCAGGGAATGAATTAAAAATTGAATTTGAAGACTCTTATTTTGGTAATAAAAAGAATGATCCTATATTAAGAGGAAGAAGTGCGTATTCAAATAAAGATGAATTAAATATTCAGAAAGCAGTATTTAGTACATGTAATATAGCCAATAAAGAATGTAGAGGTTGGGAACTGAATAGTGAAAAGTTTACACATAATAAGAAAAAGAAAATTTTTGAATATAAGAACTCATGGCTTAAAATATTTGACATTAAATTACTATATTTTCCTTATTTTAATCATCCTGATCCATCTGTTAAGAGAAAATCAGGATTTCTAACTCCCTCATACAAGACTTCCGAAAATTTGGGAACATCAATAAAATTTCCTTATTTTAAAGTTTTAGGATCAGATAAAGATATAACATTTAGTCCAAGATATTTTGCAGATAAAAGTTTTTTATTACAAAACGAATATAGACAAATTTTGAAACAATCTAAGGTTTTAAGTGATTTTGGATTTTTAGTTGGTGAAGCTGGTACTAAAGGACATTTATTTTATAATTTAGTAGGAAGATATAATGATGTTACCAGTTACGAATTAAATCTTCAAAGTGTTAAAGGGGACAATTATTTAAAAAATCATGATTTAAAAGATAATTCACTTTTAATTGATAATGAAAATCTTTTAATTTCTGATTTTAATATAAATTGGAACTTCGAAGACTCTCAACTAAATTCTTCCTTTAAAGTTTTCGAAGATTTATCTAGAAACTACCATGACCGATATCAATATATTTTTCCAGAGTACAGTTTTAAAAAAAATATAGAAATTCCAGAAAATTATAATGGTAAATTTAATTTTGATACTTACGGTTACAACAAAAATTATAATACAAACATAAATGAGTCGGTACTCGTTAATAATTTTCATTTTAAATCTAATGATATAATAAGTAGCAGTGGATTAGTTACAAATTACGACTTATTAATTAAAAACGCTAATAGTTACTCTGAAAAATCAGGTATTTTTAAGAAAAATGAAAATTATGAGTTATTTGAAACTTTTATATTGGAAAATAATTTACCACTAATAAGAAAAGATGAACTATATACTTACTATTTAATACCTAAAACATCTTTAAGATATAGTCCAAATGGAAGTTCTGATTTATCCTCAAAAGATTTAGTGCTTAATTATAATAACGTTTTTAGTTTAGATAGAATTAGCACAAATTATCAAGTTGAAAGTGGAGAAGCGCTTACATTAGGTCTAGAGTTTCAAAAAAATGATAATAAACTTGGTAATATAATTAATTTTAGAGTTGCAAATGTTGTAAAACCAAACAAAGACTATAAGTTACCATCTAAATCGAAACTAAATCAAACGCGTTCTGACATATTTGGTGATTTAAATCTGAGAATAAATAATCATATGAATTTAGGATATACATTTTCATATG
Organism: uncultured Pelagibacteraceae bacterium; assembly: GCA_902543485.1. Taxonomy (GTDB): domain Bacteria; phylum Pseudomonadota; class Alphaproteobacteria; order Pelagibacterales; family Pelagibacteraceae; genus Pelagibacter. The sequence continues at coordinate 30,800 of CACBYP010000005.1, forward strand.
ATAGAGATCTAGACTATTCGAACCTTGATGCAATATCTTTAAACTTTAATGTAAACAATTTCATAACAAAGTTTAAATATTATTCTGAAAATCATGATTTTGGTGATGAAGAAAATATTAAGAATAGCACAAGTTTTAAATTTGATTCTGAAAATAGTATTAAATTTAATACTTCTAAAGATTTAAAAGATGATTTCACAGAATATTATAACTTAGCTTACGAATATCTAACAGATTGTATATCTGTCAATTTTAATTTTAACAAAACATTTTATAGTGACGGAAATTTAGAGCCTGACAAAACTTTATCATTTTTAATAAAAATAATTCCATTTACGGAGATAGGTGTAGCTAATATTAGCAGTATGATAGTTAATTAAAGAAATGCTTTACTTAAGATTTATATTTCTTGTTATTTTAATCTCATTTTATGTGAAGGATGCTTATTCAAATGTTAAAATAAAATATAAAGTAGGTAATGAGATTGTAACAAACCAAGACATATTAAATGAACAAAGATATCTTCTGTTTCTTAGACCAAGTCTAAAAAATCTTCCTGATAATGAAATAACAAAAATTTCTGAGAATTCGCTGATTAGAGAAAAAATCAAAAAAAAAGAAATTGATAGAATTTTTAAAAACATGACCAATACTTCATTCGTAGATGAAATAAAAAAAAGTCTTTTTAAATTTAAAAATGTAAAAACTGAAAAGGAATTTATAGAAATCACAAAAAAAAATAATGTTAATTATGATATAATTGTTGAAAAAATGAAATATGAAAGCTTATGGAATGAGTTAATCTTAAAAAAATTCGAAAGCTCAATTAAAATAAATAAAAAAATTTTAGAAGAAAAATTAATATCAAAAAAAATAAACAATCTAAAATATGAATACAATTTATCTGAAATAATCTTTGAGATTGAAAATAATGAAAAATTCCAAATTAAATATCAGAAAATAATAAACTTTATAAATAATAATGATTTTAAATCAGCTGCAATAAAATATAGTATTTCAAATAGTGCAAAAATTGGTGGACAAATTGGTTGGGTAAAAGGAACCCTGCTATCTGATAAAGTATTAAATAACTTGGAAAAATTAAATATAGGATCTGTCACTATGCCAATAAAATATCCTAATGGATACTTGTTATTAAAAATAAATGATAAAAGAGAAGTAAAAAATAAAATTGATATTAACAAAGAATTAGAAGAGTTAGTAAATTTTGAGAGAAATAGACAGCTAAATCAATTCTCCTTGTTATATTACAAGAAATTAAAACAAAATGTGATAATTGATGAGTATTAGATATGTTATAATAGTCTTAGGAGAGCCTAACAGTGTTTTTTCTGAAATTATTGGAAAATATAAATCAAAAATAAAAATTCTCAAAAAGAGAATTATAATTATTGGAAATAAAAGTTTATTTTGTAAACAGCTAAAAAAATTAGGATACTTTATAAAAATAAATGAAATTAAAAATATTAATGAGGCTAAAGTAAATATAATTAATTTAATTAATATAGAATATAAACATAGAAAAATTTTTTCTAAAATATCCACTAGCTCTAGTAGATACATAGAAAAGTGTTTTAATAAATCTTTGGAAATAATAAAAAAATATAAAAAAGAATGTATATTAATTAATGGACCTATTTCAAAGAAAACTTTTCTTAAAAAAAAATATCTTGGAATTACAGAATATCTCTCAAAAAAAACAAATTGTAAGAACGAAGTTATGCTTATTTATAACAAAAAATTATCAGTTTCACCAATAACAACACACATACCAGTTAAACATGTTTCAAAAAATATCAGTAAAAAGAAAATATTAAATAATATTTTAAGCATAAATAAATTTTATAAAGAGACACTAAATATGTCTGCAAAGTTTGCAATTCTTGGGTTAAATCCACATTGCGAAACAATAGATAAGTATAGTGAGGAAGATAAAATTATCACCCCAACTATACAAAAGTTAAAAAAAAGAAACGTAAAAATTGAAGGACCATTTGCTGCAGATACTTTCTTTTTCAAAGATAATTTGGACAAATTTAATGTGGTAATTGGGATGTATCATGATCAAGTTCTCACACCAATAAAAACAATATATGGTTTTGATGCAATTAATATAACATTAGGTTTGCCTTTTATTAGAATATCTCCAGATCATGGACCAAACTCTAAAATGTTAGGTAAAAACATTTCAAACCCAAATTCATTTTATTATGCCATGACTTTCATAAATAACTTAAAATAGATGCTAATAAAGAAAAACTTAGGTCAAAATTTTTTAAGCAATGATGCATTGTTAACCAAGATTGTAGATTGTGGGAAAGTGACTAGTCAAGATATTGTTATTGAGATTGGACCGGGGACAGGCAACCTAACACAAAAAATATTAAATAAATCCCCAAAAAAATTAATAGTAATAGAAAAAGATCTTAACTTATCAGAACTTCTGAAAAAGAAGTTCGGTGAAAAAGTTGAAGTTATTAATGATGATATACTAAAAAGATATGATAAGTTTGATTTTAAAGTTCCATTAAAAGTATTTGGAAACCTTCCATACAATATTTCTACTAAAATTTTAACTTCATTTATTAAGATTAATAATTTAAATAAAAAATTTAAAAAATTTATTTTTATATTTCAAAAAGAGGTAGCGGATAGAATTTTAGCAGAAGAAAATTCTAAAAATTATGGAAGATTATCAATTCTAACATCGTGGAAAATGAATAAATTAAAAATAATTGATATAAACCCTAATTTCTTTTATCCAAAACCAAAAGTATGGAGTTCTCTTATAACACTTACGCCTAAGTTAGAATTTAAAAATTTAAAAAGAAGCAAGCATTTAGAACATGTTACAAATATTTTTTTTAATCAAAGAAGAAAGATGATAAAAAAACCAATGAGACAACTTTTTAATGATTTTGAGGAAATTGCAAAAGAATTAGAACTTGATTTAAATCTAAGACCTCAAAATCTTTCTATAAATACATATTTAGAAATATGTAGATTTTATGAAAAATTAACCCAATAATTTTTTAACGTGATTTTTTATATATTTATTATCTAAGTGCATTTTGTCTTTATTTTTAATTATATTTATAATTTCATTGTAACATTTCTTTAATTTATCATTAATAACTACATAATCATATTCTTTCCATTTAGATAAATCTTTCTTAAATTCTTTCATTCTTTTTTTAACTGTTTTCATATTTTTTTTTTCTCTTTTGACAAGTCTATCTATTAATTCTTTTTTTGAGGGGGGTAGTATAAAAATAGTTAATAATTTATATTTTAAGTTTTTATTTCTTATCTGCCTTGTGCCTTGCCAATCTATATCAAAAACAATATTTTTACCTTGCTCTAATTTTTTTATAACTAAATCTTTTGATGAGCCATAATAATTGTTAAAAACTTTTGCGTGTTCTAAAAACTCTCCTTTTTTAATTAGTTTTTTAAAATTATTCTTACTTATAAAATAATAATCTTTTCCATTAATTTCATTCTGCCGAGGAGTTCTTGTTGTGTGAGATACAGAAACTGAAAAATTCTTATTTTTAGAAATTTTCTTTACTAATGTGGTTTTTCCTGCACCCGATGGAGATGAAAAAATAATCATTCCACCTTTTTTAAAGCTGGGCATTTAATTTAAAAATTAGTTAGCTTTATTTTCTATGAATTTTACTGCATCACCAACAGTAAGTATCTTTTCTGCATCACTATCTGAAATTTCAGATCCGAATTCTTCCTCAAAAGCCATTACTAATTCTACAGTATCTAAACTATCAGCACCTAAATCATCGATGAAACTTGATTCTTCAGTTACTTTGGCTTCGTCAATACCTAGGTGGTCTGCTACAATTTTTTTTACTTTGCTTGAGATATCTTCTGACATATTTTCCTTATCGTTAAAATTCTTAATAAATATTTATATTATTTTGTCAACTAAAATACATTCCACCATTAACATGAATAGTTTCACCAGTAATATAGTCAGATAAATGAGAACTTAAGAAAAGCACAGTATTAGCTACGTCATCTGCTTCACCAAACCTCTCAAGAGAGATTTTATCTTGTAAAGCTTTTTTGAAATTTTCGCTTATTTTATCTGTCATTTCAGACTTTATAAAACCTGGAGAAACACAGTTTACTCTTATATTTTTTTTTCCATACTCTAAGGCAAGACTTTTTGACATACCTATTAGTCCAGCTTTAGATGCAGAATAGTTGGCTTGCCCTATATTTCCGGTATGACCAACTATTGACGTTATATTAATTATTTTTCCATTTTTATTTTTTAACATTTTTTTTATTGCATATTTACTTAATAGAAAAGAAGAGGTTAAATTTAAATTTATTACCCTATTCCACTCATCTTCTTTCATTCTTATTGTTAAATTATCAGATGTTATTCCAGCATTATTTATTAAAATATCAGTTTTGTTTTGAAATATTGCATCGCATTCTCCAATAAAATTTTCTATTTCAGTATGATCTGAAATATCAAATTTTTTAACAGTAACATTTTTAAAGTTCTCACTTATATTATCTAATTTTGACTGATTGGTTCCTGTTGCAATTATATTTGCGTTTGCACTATATAATTTAGATAGTATGGATGCTCCAATTATTCCGGTCGCTCCTGTTAAAATAATATTTAGATTTTTTAGATCAATCATTAAATAAATTTTCGATATCGACTATATTGTTTACCTGATTTGTTTTGACATTACTATCTATTCTTTTGACAAGTCCAGAAAGTACTTTTCCAGGTCCTATTTCTATGAATTGTTTGGCACCAATGTTGATCATATTTATTACACTTTCTCTCCATCTTACTGGCTTTTCTATTTGTTCAATGAGAAGTTTTTTTATTTGATCAGGATCATCTAAAGGTTGCGCAGTCACATTTGAAACTATTTTTACTTTTGGTTTATTAAATATCGTAGAATTAATTTTTTCTTTCATTTCCTCTGAAGCTTTATTCATCAATGGACAATGAAAAGGAGCACTAACTTGTAATTTAATATATTTTATTTTTTTACTATCAAGAATTTTAGAAAATGAGTCTAACGATTTAATTTTTCCACTAATTACAATCTGTCCGTTTGAATTATCATTAGCAACAAAACAAGTATTTTGAGCTTCACTTTCAATTATTATTTTTTTGATTTCATCAATTGCTGTTCCAAGCACTGCTATCATACCTCCTTCTCCTTTTGGCAAAGCATTTTGCATTGATTTGCCTCTATCTTTTAAAAGTTTTATAGTTTGTTCAAAATTGATAGCTTCAGCACAGCAAAGAGCTGAATATTCTCCTAAAGAATGTCCCGCAAAACATTTAATTTTATTAATATTAAAATTTGTCTCTTTTTCTACGACTTGGAATATTGCGTAACTAGCTAAAAAAATTGCTGGTTGAGTGTTTTCTGTTTGATCTAAATTTTCTTTGGGTCCATCTAATACAAGTTTACTTATTTTATTTTTTAATATTTCGTCTGCTTCTGTAAAATAATTTTTAACATAGTCAAAGTTGTCATAAAATTCTCTAGCCATTCCTACAATTTGAGAACCTTGACCAGGAAATAATACCGAAATCATAAAAAAGTATATAAAATATGTGTTTTTTTATATTGTAATTGAAAATTTATAATAGTATATCCTCAACTTTTCTATAAAATAATATATGAACTATTACGAACATACACTTGTAGCTAGACAAGACACCTCTCCAAGTCAAATAAAACAATTAGAAGATAAATATAAAAAAATCATTGAAAATAATGACGGCAATGTTGTTAAATATGAAAGTTGGGGATTGATGAACCTGTCATATTTAATAAAAAAAAACAAAAAAGGTAACTATCTTCATTTCAAAATTGAGGGAAATGGAAAAACAATAAAAGAATTAGAGAAAACTGAAAAAATTGATAAAAACTTGTTAAGATTTTTAACAGTAAAAGTAAAAAAGTTAGATTTAGAAACTAATTATTTCAAAAAAAGTGATGAAATTAAAAAATAAGTGAAATGAAAAAACGTAATATAAAAAAAAAAAGTTCTCAAAATAATTTTTCAAAGTTAAGCGTTTTTCAAAATCAAAAATATAAATTTAAAAAAAAATGCCCTCTATCAGGTAAAGGTGCGCCTATAGTAGATTATAAAAATATTAAGTTACTCAAAAAATATATATCAGAGAATGGAAAAATAATTCCATCAAGAATAACATCTGTAAGTCAAAAAAAACAAAGAGATTTATCTTTGTCAATTAGAAGAGCAAGAAACCTAGCTCTAATTTAATCATGAAAGTTATACTTTTAGAAAATGTAAGAAAAGTTGGTTCAATTGGAGAGATAATTGATGTTAAAAGAGGCTTTGCAAGAAATTATTTAATAGCTCAAAAAAAAGCTTTATTTGCGTCAAAAGAAAATATTAAAGAGGTTGAAAAAATCAAAACTGAATTGAATAAAAAAGATCAAGACAAAAAAAATCAAGCAAAAGCTATTGATGAGAAGATAAAAAATAAAGAATTTACAATTAGAAAGTTAAGTACAGAAAACAAAGAATTATATGGGTCTGTGAAGCCAACAGAAATATCAAAAATTTTAAAAGATAATGAAAAGATTGAAATTAATCCATCAATGATACAACCTCTTAAAGAAATTAAATCTTTAGGTACTTTTAAAGTAAATTTAAATATTCATCCAGAAATACAATCACAAATAAACATTAAAGTTGAGGCTCAAGAAGAAAGCCAATAATTATACATTTTTTTCCCCAGTAAATAATTTTCTTTGTTATTAGTGATAGAAAAAAATAGAATTTATTATGTCACAATCATTAAATATTATTAAATCTAAGTCTGAGGAACTTCCAAATAACATTGAAGCAGAACAATCTGTAATTGGCTCTATACTTTTAACAAATGAAATTTTTGACGAAGTAAGCTTAATAATTTCTAATAAAAATTTTTATGATCCAGTCCACAAAAAAATATTTGAGGCGTTAGAAAAATTAATTTACGGAGGTCTTTTAGCAAATCCAATAACTTTAAAAAATTATTTTGAAAAAGAAAATGATGATTTAAATATTCCTGAATATCTAGTAAAAATTACAAAATTTTCAACATCATCGAGACAAGCATTGGAATATTCAAAACTTATATTTGATTTATTTGTAAAAAGAGAATTAATAAAAATTTCTAGTGAAGTAATAGATCAAGCAAAATTGAATGATCTAGGAAATGATGGTCAAAAATTAATCGAAAACTACGAAAAATCGTTATTTGATCTAGCTGAGAAAGGATCATTTAGCTCTTCATTAATTAAATTTGATGAAGCTATGAGGCAAACTATAGAAATGGCATCAAACGCGTATAAAAATGAAGAGGGTATAGTTGGAGTTCCTACTGGTCTAAAAGATTTAGATGACAGACTTGGGGGATTACATAAATCTGATCTAATAATTATTGCTGGAAGACCATCTATGGGTAAGACCGCATTGGCGACTAATATAGCTTTCAATGCTGCAAAAAAAATACAAGATAATGCAGAAAAAAGTTCAATTGCATTTTTTTCTCTTGAGATGTCTTCTGAACAACTTTCAACCAGAATATTGGCTGAGCAATCAAGAATCAAATCTAACGATATTAGACGAGGAAAAATATCAGAAGAACAATTTGACAAATTTATAGAAACTTCGAAAGATATATCAGAGTTACCCTTATATATAGATGAAACTCCCGCAATAACAATTGCTGCTTTAAGTAACAGAGCAAGAAGAATTAAAAGACTATATGGGCTTGATATGGTTGTAATAGACTATATCCAATTGATGCGTGCATCAAATCAAAACAACGGTAGAGTTCAGGAAATTTCTGAAATAACACAAGGACTTAAGGCTCTTGCAAAGGAATTAGCTGTACCAGTCTTGGCTCTTTCTCAGTTATCAAGAGCTGTTGAACAAAGAGACGATAAAAAACCTCAATTATCTGACTTGAGAGAGTCTGGATCAATAGAGCAGGATGCAGATGTTGTAATGTTTGTGTATCGAGAAGCATACTATTTACAGGGAAAAGAGCCAAGACCAGCTACAGTAGAACATGCTGAATGGCAGGCAAAAATGAATGAAGTTTCACATTTAGCTGAATTAATTATACAAAAACAAAGACATGGACCAACAGGCAATGTAATGCTTGAATTTGAGGCAATGTTCACCAAATTTAAAGATATTCAAAATAATTAAATTAAATTATAAAAGCTAATATTCGATGTTAGCTAAATTCTACCAAAATAATATATTAAAAAAACCAATTGTAATATTAATATTATTATTAGTTTGTCTTTGTTTTTTTGGTTATTTTTCAAAAAATTTTAGACTTGATGCATCATCAGAAACACTTTTAATTGAAGGGGATCCAGATTTAAAATATCTAAATGAGATAAATGAAAGATATGGTGCAAAAGAATTTTTAGTTCTTACTTACACACCAAAAAAGAGAATGATAGATGAGTCTTCTATTAAAAATCTATTAAAGCTTAAAAAACAAATTCAACAACTTGAATGGGTACATAATGTAATCACACTATTAGATATTCCATTATTAAGCAGCTCTGATGAGCCTCTTATTGAAAGACTACAAAACTACTCAACACTTACGTCACCGAACATTGATAAAGAAAGAGGATTTAATGAAATATTGAATAGTCCTGTTTTCAGAAATTTTGTTATCAGCGAGGATGGTAAAACTTCTGGTATTATAGTTTATTTAAAATCGAAAGATAAAGTTATAGAGTTTAAAAGTAAAATAGAAGAGGAATTATATAAAGATAATTTAAAAAAACAAAATCATCAAAATATTTTGGAAATAAGACAAGTAATTAAAAATTTTGACTCAACTAGTAAAATTCATTTAGGAGGCATTCCTATGATTGCTGATGATATGATGACCTTTATAAAAAATGATATAATAGTTTTTGGACTTGGTGTTTTTGTCTTTATTATCGCTACTCTTTGGTATGTATTTAGAAAATTAATATGGGTAATTGTACCTATAAGCAGTTGTTTTTTTTCAGTATTAATAATGACTGGACTTTTAGGCCTCTTGGGATGGAAGGTTACTGTTATATCATCAAACTTTATTGCTTTAATGTTGATATTGACGATGGCTATGAATATTCACATCAGTACTAGATATCTTCAACTGTCAAAACAATTTCCTAAATTGAATAAATTTAAGATTATCTCTTTAACAACAAATAAGATGTTTTGGCCTATATTATATACAGCTTTAACAACTATATTTGCTTTCTTGTCTCTGGTGTTTAGTGAAATAAAACCAATAATAGATTTTGGATTTATGATGACCTTTGGTCTAGTAATTTCATTTCTTATTACTTTTACTCTATTGCCAACATTAATTAATTTATTAAATTTTAATAAAGTTTCTTTAAAAGAAGAGAAAGGTACCAAAATAACTAATTTTTTTAGCAACATTTCAATTTCAAACCAAAATACCATATTTGGAACAACCTTAATAATTATATTTCTAAGTATATTTGGAATTTCAAAGCTTGAAGTAGAAAATAGTTTTATAAATTATTTTGATAAAAATACAGAAATTTACAAAGGAATGAAACTTATTGATGAAAAGTTGGGAGGCACAACTCCACTTGAAGTTATTTTAAAATTTCCAAAGAAAGATGAAATTGAACAAAAATCAGACGATGAAGAGGATGATTGGGGTGATGAAGATGAAAATGATGAAAAATATTGGTTTACTAAAGATAAAATTGATAAAATAAAAAAAGTTCATAATTATTTAGATTCCTTAGAGCCAGTTGGAAAAGTTCTTTCTTTTTCTTCAATAATTGATGTTGCTACTCAATTAAATAACAATAAAGAGCTTGGGTCTTTAGAAATGGGGGTCTTATATACTAAGATTCCTGATAACATAAAAAAAGAAATTGTTGATCCATACATATCTATAAAAGACTCTGAGGCTAGAATAAGCTTAAGGATAAAAGATTCATTGGACGATCTAAGGAGAAATGATTTACTTATTAAAATACATTCAGATCTTGAAAATAAATTAAATTTAAAAAAAGATGAATATAAATTAGGTGGAGTATTAATTCTGTTTAACAATCTTTTACAAAGTTTATTTAAATCTCAAATTTTGACCCTTGGATTCGTTATGCTTGGAATTTTAATAATGTTTATCATTCTTTTCAAAAATTTAAAATTAGCTTTAATAGGTGTTGTTCCAAATTTTATAGCAGCTTTTTTTATATTAGGTTTAATTGGATTATTGGGAATTCCTCTTGATATGATGACAATTACAATAGCAGCAATAACTATAGGTATAGCTGTAGATAATAGCATTCATTATATTTATAGATTTAAAGAGGAGTATGCAAAATTAAAAAGTTATAATAAGACACTTAAATTGTGCCATTCAACTGTCGGTAAAGCTATTTTAAATACTTCAATTACAATAGTTTTTGGATTTTCAATTTTAGTAATGTCAAATTTTATACCAACAATTTACTTTGGTGTATTCACGGGGATTGCCATGTTGCTTGCAATGGTCTCAGTTCTAACACTTTTACCTTCTTTATTGCTTAAAATTAAACCATTCAATTAATGATTGAAGCTATTCAGGATTTTTTAATACAAGTAACATTATTTGATTATATTTTTTTTGTATTAACCATTTATTTTTTATTTCAAGGATCTAGAAAAGGTTTTGTTTTAAGTTTATTGTCAGCTGCTAAATGGGTTTTGGCATATATTTTAACAATTTATTTATTTCCTAAAGTAAAGCCTTACTTTGATGGTATTTTAGACAGTGAATATGTTCTTGATATAACTGTTGGTGTAATATTATTTATCTTAATAATATTTCTTATTCTTTTAGGAAATAAAGCAATAAGTAAAGTTGTTACTTACACTGGATTAGGTTCAATCGATAAAGTTTTTGGTTTTTTCTTTGGAATCGCTAAGAGCTATGTACTAATTGTTTGTTTGTTCACTGCTATTGACGTCGTCTACGATAGCAAAAAATGGCCGTTAAATTTAAAAGATTCGTTAACATTTCCTTGGGTTGAAAAAGGTAGTATCTATCTTATAAAGGTATTTCCAAATCAAAAACAATATGAAGACGCTAAAGAAAAAGTTCAAGATGTATAACCCTAAATTAAAAGAGGAGTGTGCTGTCTTTGGTATAAGTAATACACCAGAAGCATCGACCTTAACGGCTTTAGGACTTCATGCATTACAACATAGAGGGCAAGAAGGTTGTGGAATTGTATCATTTGATGGCGAAAAATATCACTCTGAAAAAAGATTTGGTTTAGTTGGTGACAACTTTAATGATGAAAAAGTTTTAAAAAACTTACCAGGAAATTATGCAATAGGTCACAATAGATATTCTACAACTGGTGGAACTGCTTTAAGAAATGTACAACCATTCTTCGCTGATACTAATTCAGGTGGAATTGGTGTTGCGCATAATGGAAATCTAACGAATGCAATTACACTTAGAAATAAAATGGTTGAAGAAGGCTCAATCTTTTACACAACATCAGATACAGAAACCATAGTAAAACTTATAGCAAAATCAAAAAGACCAAAGACAATTGACAAAGTTATTGATGCTCTATTTCAAATTCAAGGGGGATATGCATTAGTTATGATGACGCAAAATACTCTTATTGGTGTTAGAGATCCTTATGGAATTAGACCTCTGGTCATAGGAAAATTAAAAAACTCTTATGTTTTTGCATCTGAGACATGTGCTTTTGATATTATCGGTGCAAAATTTGTTAGAGAAGTTGAAAATGGTGAAATTGTTTATGTAGAAAATGATGAATTAAAAAGTATTAAGCCATTTCCTCAAAAAAAAGTGAGACCGTGTGTTTTTGAATATATTTATTTTTCAAGACCAGATAGTATTTTGAATGGCAAAACAGCCTATGAATATCGAAAAAAATTTGGAGCTGAATTAGCAAAAGAGGACGATTTAGATGCTGACTTAGTTGTGCCTGTACCAGATTCTGGAAATGCAGCTGCATTAGGTTACGCGGAAGAAAAAAAAATAAATTTTGATTTAGGTCTGATAAGAAATCATTATGTTGGTCGAACTTTTATAGAACCGTCACAGCAGATTAGAAGTTTAGGAGTTAAATTAAAATTAAATGCAAATGTTTCAGTTATAAAAAATAAAAAAATTATTTTGGTTGATGACTCTCTAGTTAGAGGAACTACTTCTTCAAAGATTGTAAAGATGTTATATGATAATGGTGCTAAAGAGATACATGTTAGGATAGCTAGTCCAGAAATAAAATACCCAGATTTTTATGGAGTTGATACACCTACAAAAAAAGAACTATTAGCAGCAAATAAATCAGTAGATGAAATAAAAGAGTTTATAAAAGCAAAATCACTTAAATTTTTAACTTTAGATGGTTTATATCGAGGAATGGGTTTTGAAAAGAGAAATGATGCTTATCCTCAATTAACCGATCATCATTTTACTGGTGATTATCCAGTGAAAATAATTGATGAACTTGGAGAAGATAAAGTTACACAATTATCACTATTAAGTACTGGTTCGAGTAATTAATGAAAAAAGTAAATTTTACTGAAATGAAAAATGGTTCTAGAGAAGATTATGAATTATTAGAAAAGTATGAAAAGAATTTTGAACGTAAAACAGCTGATAGATTGCTGAAATATCTTGCAAGTCAAACTACAACTCTTGAAGGCTATCAAATAACTAGATTAGAACATTCCTTGCAAGCAGCAACAAGAGCTTATAAGAATGGAGAAAGTGAGGAAATGGTTGTGGCAACCTTGCTTCATGACATAGGAGATGACTTGGCGCCAATGAATCATTCTCAATATGCAGCTTCAATAATCAGACCATATGTTTCAGAAAAAACATATTGGATAATACTTCATCATGGTCTTTTTCAAACTTATTACAGTGCTCATCATTTAGGAGGAGATAGAAACGCTAGGGATAAATTCAAAGATCACAAATATTATCAAGATACAGTTGATTTTTGTGAAAAATATGACCAATCTTCTTTTGATCCTAATTACAAATCTATGTCTTTAGAAGAGTTTGAACCAATGGTGAAAAAAATATTTGATAGAAAACCTTTTTATCATCACTAATTTTTAAAAAAAACATGACTAACAAACTTAAGGAAGAGAAAAGTCCGTATTTAAAACAACATAAAGATAATCCAGTTAACTGGTTTGCTTGGAATAAAGAAAGTTTAGAACAAGCAAAAAAAGAAAAAAAACCAATATTTCTTAGTGTTGGATATGCAAGCTGTCATTGGTGTCATGTGATGGCTCATGAAAGTTTTGAAGATGATGAAACAGCTAAAATAATGAATGAAAAATTTATAAACATTAAAGTTGATAGAGAAGAAAGACCTGATTTAGACTATGTTTTTCAAAGAAGTTTATCTATTTTAACAGGAACACAAGGAGGTTGGCCTTTATCGATGTTTCTTGATGAAAATGGAGTTCCTTTTACTGGTGGAACTTATTTCCCACCAAAAGAAATGCATGGAAGACCAGATTTTCAAAAAGTTCTAAATAATGTTTCTGACGTATATAATAAGAATAGAGAAAAAATTCTTGATCAAGCACCCCAAATGCAAGAAATATTTGGTAAAATTAATCAAAGATCAGCAGTATTAAGTCAACCATTAGAGCCATTTTTAGAAAAAATTATACAACACCTTGATAAAGACAACGGAAGTTTTAAAGGAGCGCCTAAGTTTCCTCAATTTTATTTGTTTGATGCAATGTTTTATTTTTATTTAAAAACGGGAAAAGAGGAATATTTTAAACCAGTTGAGACTTTACTCTATAATATTTCTTCAAAAGGAATGTATGATCATTTAGCTGGTGGTATAGCAAGATATACAGTTGATGAAAATTGGATTGTCCCCCACTTTGAAAAAATGCTTTATGATAATATTCAATATATTGGGTTGCTAAACAAGTTTTTTCAAAAAACTAATAATCTTTATTATAAGAAAAAGTTAGAGCAAACTATAGATTTTATTAATTCTGAATTTAAAAATAATTTTGATCTTTATGGGTCTGCATATGATGCCGATAGCGATGGTGTTGAAGGAAAATATTATGTATGGAATTATGCAGAACTAAAAAATACTCTGGGTCCTAAATTTAATTTATTTGCAAAAAAATATAATTTAACTGAAGAGGGAAATTTTGAAGGTAATAATATTTTAATAGAAAATCATAATAAACTTTCCGATGATGAGATTAAAGAAATCTCAAACACAGAAAAAACATTATTAGATCAAAGAAACAAACGTACTAAACCATTATTTGATGATAAATCTCAAACTGATCAAAATTGTTTTTTATTAGAAACTCTTCTTCTTTCATCGCTAGTAACTGATAATGAAGAACTAAAACAAAATACTCTTGATAATATAAAGATATTGGAAAAATATTTGTCAGACAAAATTTTCCATTGTTATCAAGACACAGAGATTGACGCTTTTTTGGAAGACTACGTATACTATGCTAGTCTTTTAATAACTATTTATGAATTAGATGGTGACCTTAAATACATCGAAAAAGCAAAAGATATATTAATAAAAACCTGGGAATTTTTCTTCGATAAAAAATCAGGCTTGATGCAGAAAAATAAAATATTAGACAATGATCTGTTTGTACAACCAGTAGATCTAAATGATAATAATATACCGAATGGAAATAGTGTATATTTAAACTTATGCAACAAGCTATATATAATAACTAGTGATAAAATATGGGTCGAAAAAATTGATATTTTAAAGAAAAGTTTCCACCAAGTTTTAAACTCAAACTTTGCACAAATGTTTAGTTTTGTTAAATCATTGGATATTTGTAATGAAAGTATATCTTTTGCAATTTATGGAGAGCAAAATTTAGATCCTAATATAAAAAAGTATTTGCAAAAAAAATTTTTTACTAGAGCTACATTTAAATATCTAGATAATGAAGTAAAAGAGGCAAAAATTGTTATATGTAAAAATCAAACTTGCTCTAACAAATTAAGTAATATAAAGGAAATTGAAGATTATCTAAAAAGAAACAATATAAGCTAATGATAGAAACAAAGGAACAAATAATAGAACATTTTAAGTCAGGCTCAAAGGATAAATCTAATTTGAAGATTGGAGTTGAGCATGAAAAATTTATTTTTGATAAAAAAACAAATACGAGAATTGATTATTCCAAAATCAAGAAAATGTTTGAAAATTTATATGAGTTTGGCTGGAAACCTATTTTTGAGGAAAAAAGTCCAATAGCGTTAACTAAGAATGGTAAAAGTATTACTTTAGAGCCTGGTAATCAAATAGAGCTATCTGGAGCAAAATTAAATAATATTCACGAAGCTTGTGCTGAATCTCATGAATATTTATTTGAGTTAAATCAGGTAATTGAAAAATTAGATTTTAAAATAGTAAGCGCTGGATATGATCCTATATCTAAACTTGAAGATATACCTAATAATCCAAAAAAAAGGTATGAGGTTATGACCAAAGATATGCCGCTTGGAGGAAAACTAAGTTTGGATATGATGTATAAAACTGCAGGTACGCAATTAAATTTAGATTATACCTCAGAAGAAGACTTTATAAAAAAATTTAAGTTGGCAAACAATTTAGTTCCAATATCTATCGGACTTTTTGCAAATTCCTCTATAGTTGAAAAAAGTAATAGTGGATACTTATCTTACAGATCTAAAGTTTGGCAAGAAACATCTAGAGGCGGATTGCCTGAGTTTTTTTTAAAAGATGTAAATTTTGAAAAATATGCAGATTATATTATGAATTATCCAATCTTATTTCTACAAATTGAAGGTAATTATATATCTGGAAAAAAATATTTATTTAAAAACTTTATGAATGGAGAAATTAAAGAAATTGGAAATAAAATTCCTAATACTAATGATCTTGATACGCATTTAGGAACAATATTTACAGAGAACAGATTAAAACAATATATCGAATTAAGATCAATGGATGCGTGCGGATGGGAGTGTTTATGCGCTGGTCCTGCCCTATTCACTGGATTACTTTATGGAAATCTGGAAGAAGCTTTAGATTTAATTAAAAATTGGGAAGCTAATGAAGTGCTTTCAGCTTATAAAAATGCCCCTAAAAACGGCTTAAAAACTAATTTGATGGGCAAGGATATTTCGTATTGGGCAGAGAGACTATTAGACATATCAAAATCAGGATTAAAAAAGAGAGACTTTTTAAATAGAAAAAAATTAAGTGAAGCAAAGTTTTTAGATCACTTAGAAAAAATTGTAAAAAATAAAAAAACAAATGCTGATAACATAATAAGTAAGTATTCAAATTCCGAAAATTTGAATGATTTATATGACCAATAAAATTGTTGCTATACAAGGTGATAATTTAAAAAAATTAAATATCAAAACAGATACTACTATTTTTTTAGCTCATGAAGCTCAAAACAAGGGTTATAAATTATTTTATTATTATCCAGAAAATTTATCGAATATAAGAGGAAAAACTGTAAGTGAAGGATATTTTATTAAAATTGATTATTCAAAAAAGAAATTTTATAAAATTCTAAAAAAATCAAAATTAGACTTATCCTTTGCAAAATATATTTTAATCAGACAGGATCCGCCTTTTAACTTGGAATATATTTCTACAACATTAATGTTAGATAGAATCAAAGATAAAACAAAAATTATTAATGATCCTACTTCAGTAAGAAATATTTCAGAAAAATTTTATTCTTTAAACTTTAGAAATTATATGGCGGATACAATATTTACTAAAGATTTGATTGAAATTAAAAAATTTTTAAAAAAACATAAAAAGATAATAATTAAACCTATTCATAGCTACGGAGGTAATGATATAAATCTTATTTCAGAGAAGCTTAATTTATTAAAAATAAAACAAATATTGAAAAAACATGGTCATATTATGTGTCAAAAATTTTTAAATAAAATTAAGTTTGGAGATAAAAGAGTTTTTATTATAAATGGTAAGGTTTGTGGAGCTATATCTAGAGTTCCAAAATCAGGATCAATATTGAGCAATATGAGCAAGGGTGCAAAACCTAAAATCGCATTTTTAAGCAATAAAGAACTTAAAGTTTCAAATATAATTGCAAAAAAAATTAAGAAAGATGGAATTTACTTTGCAGGAATAGACTTTATTGATGGAAAGTTAAATGGAGATATAAATGTAACATCACCAACGGGTATAAAAACATATTTTGATTTATCTAAGATAAACTTGGCTAAGACTTTTTGGAAAGGTTTATAGTTGAAAAATTTGTCAAATCAGCAAAAAGGATCATCCCTTGCATTTATAGCTGTGATGTTTATCACACCAGATTCACTTTTTATAAGATTATCTTCGATAGATACTTGGGGATTACTGTTTTATAGAGGTGCAATACCATTTGTAGCTGTATTAATTGGACTTCTTATATTTTATAAAAAAAACTTTATTAAAGCATTTTTGAATGTTGGTTATGCCGGTATTTTTTATATTATAAGTTTTTCGATTTGTAATATCACATTTATAATTTCAATCCAAAATACAAATGTAGCAAATACATTAATAATGATTGCAATGGCACCCATGCTTTCGGCAATCCTTGGTGCAATATTTTTAAAAGAGGTTCCCGATAAGAAGACTTGGGTAGCTATAGCCATTACTTTAGTAGCTGTAATATATATATTTTACGACTCTCTAGAGATGGGTAACTTATTTGGTGATCTTATGGGTATAACTACAGCTTTTGGACTCGCCACCAACGCGGTAATAATAAGGTCAGCAAAAGATAGAGATTTACTACCTTCAGCAGTTGTTGGTAAGCTTACAGTAGCTCTATTTGCTCTCTTTTTCGTTGAAAGTTATGAGTTAGTTGAAAAAGACCTGATTTATATACCTTTAATGTGTATTTTGTGTGTAGCAATACCATTCGTTTTGGTGACGATTGCTCCAAGATTTATACCTGCCGAGGAAGTGAATCTGTTTTTTCTTCTAGAGACCATTTTAGGACCCATTTGGGTTTGGTTAGTTATCAAAGAACAGCCGAGTATAGAGACAATAATTGGTGGACTTGTAATTATATTCACTATAGCTGTTCACTCATATCTAAAATTAAAATCTTCTTCTAAATAAAATTATTTTTCTTTTTGTCACAAATTTGTCTTGATTTAAAATTAGATCGCCCATAAACACCGCTAATTTTATGAACAAAATTATAAAAAACTCTTGGGCTCTTTTTATGGGTATGGCATTTATAATGCTAGCTCATGGTTTTCAAGGTACTCTTTTAGGTGTTAGAGCAGTTAAAGAAAATTTCGGTCTATCATCGACAGGCTTTTTGTTTTCTGGATATTTTGTTGGATATTTTATTGGAGCAAAAATTATACAATCATTAATTCATAGAGTTGGGCATATTAGAGTATTCGCAGCTTTTGCTTCTGTCACTTCAATTGTGGTCTTATTACACTCTATTTTTGTAAATCCTATTTCATGGTTTGTGCTTAGAATGATTTCTGGATTTAGCATGGTTTGTCTTTATACAGTTGCTGAAAGCTGGTTAAACGATAGATCTACAAATAAGAATAGAGGTAGTATTTTATCAATCTACATGATTGTTATGTATGCCTCTATGGCGATTGGAATGTTTTTCATAAACTTTAGTAAACCAGAAAACTTTCAACCTTTTATACTGATATCTTTATTTATGTCATTGTCTCTTGTTCCAATATTATTAACTAAAAGAAAGGCTCCAAACTTTAAAAAAATATCAGGTATGAAGCTAAAGGAAGTTTATAAATCATCACCATTTGGAGTTGTAAGTTCGTTTTTAATTGGAATATCACATTCAGCTGTTTTCTCATTGATTGCAGTTTATGCTACATCGATGAATTTTAGTATTTTAGAAGTTTCAATAGTAACCTTTTTATTTGCTATATCTGGAGCTATATCTCAATGGCCAATAGGAAAATTATCAGATGTTTTAGACAGAAGAATTGTAATTATTTATACAACGTTTGGGGCGGCTTTATTTTGTTTTTTGGCAATTATTTCTTCAGGTCAAATGTATATGCCTGAAGGTTTAGCAACATCAAAAATATTTTTTTATATCTGTATAATGTGTTTTTCTTTTTGTAGTCTACCAATGTTTGCTTTAATTTTTGCACACACAAATGATTTTATACCAAAAGAAAAATTTGTAGCAGCAGGAGCAGGATTACAATTTGTTTTTGGTCTTGGTGCAATCTGCGGTCCTTTTATGTGCTCATTATTTATGGAATTTTTAGGAGAAAATGGATTTTTTATTTTTTTAATTATGTTTCATTCATTTATTGGTTTATTTGGAATATATAGAATGCAAATTAGAGAGTCTGGAGATAACCCAGATTCACAATTTGCACCTATGCCTCAAACGATTACTCCAGCCGGTATAGAACTTAATCCTTCAACTGAACCAATAGATGAACCAAATAATTTGAACGAATTTAAGAAAATTTAGTGTAAGTTCAACATTATGAAAACAGCATTGATATTCGGTTCAACTGGATTAATTGGTGGAATATTACTTAAATTGTTAGCCAATGATCAAAAATATGAAAAAATCAAGGTTTTTGTAAGATCTTCTACTTCAAAAATAGATTCTAAAATAGAAGTTATTCAAACAGATTTTACAAAATTAGAAAATATTAAGTCAGAAATAAAAGGCGATGATTGTTTTTTTTGTATTGGAACTACAAAGAAAAAAACACCTAAGAAACAAGATTATATAAACACTGAGTATAATTTACCTGTAACAATTGGAAAAATTTGTAGCGATAATAATGTACAAAATTTTACTTATATTTCTTCATTAGGTGCCAGTTCAAAAAAAACAAATTTGTATTTAAAAAATAAAGGTATGGCTGAAGAAGAATTAAGAAAACTAAACTTTAAAAAATTTATTGTAATTAGACCTTCGTTTTTAATTGGAAAAAGAAAAGAGGAAAGACTTGGAGAAAAAATAGGTATTTTCGCCATGAAATGTATATCGCCAATTTTAGTTGGAGATTTAAAAAAATATAAATCGATAAATGCAGAAATAGTTGCCAAATCCATGATAAATATATCAAACAGTGAAATACAAAGTGGGGTATTTGAACCACCACAATTACTGGAAATTGGAAGAGAATAAATTTTTTATAAATCAATAAAATATTAAAAAAAATTATTTTAAGTGCTATAATACATTTAAAGGAGGTATCTATGGCTAAATTTTTTTTAATGGGAAATTTTACAGAGAAAGCATTCGCAGGCTTTTTAAAAGATCCTGGATCAGATAGATCCGAGGTTGCTAGAAAGTGTTCTGAAAGTGTTGGAGCTGAAATGAAATCTTACACATATTTGAGAGGACCCTATGACTTTATGGTTGAAACCCATGGTACATTTGAGCAAATGGCTGCTATAAAAATGGCTACTGAGGGAAGTGGTGCACTTAAAAATATCGCCATTTGTGAGGAAACACCAATGAATGAAATTGCAAATCATGCAACAAAAGTATCGAGTGGCTATAAAGTGCCTGGACAATAATCTTAATGGTAGCTTCATTAATTATGGAGCTACCAATTTAAAATCGAAACTGTCAAAATATCTCATTCAAATAAAGTAATATTGATCTATTAAGAAAGTTATGAACAAAAGAAAATTTATAAAATTATCTATATTTGGATCATTATTATACAGTATTTTTCCATACAAAATTTCATTAGCTGAAACCAAAAAAATAATTAATCAAAATTTAACAGAAGCCCAAAAAAAAATAATGTTTGAGGAAGCAACCGAACGACCATTCTCAAGCCCTCTTAATTATGAGAAAAGAGAAGGTTTTTATCACTGTGCAAATTGTGGAGCTAAACTATTTAAGTCTAGCTCGAAATTTGATAGTGGAACTGGTTGGCCATCATTTACAGAGGCGCTTCCTGGAGCTTTTAAAACTAAGGTTGATTACAGCTTTGGCATGAAAAGAATTGAATACCATTGTGCAAAATGTGGTGCTCATCACGGACATGTCTTTGAAGACGGTCCTGGATCGACAGGAAAGAGATATTGTAATAACGGCTTGTGTTTAATATTTAAGCCATCATCATAAAACGGAGGAATAATGAAGATATTGAGTATATTGAAAGGGGTTGAATTAGTTATAGCAGATTTAGAAGTAAATTTGGGAGAACAAGTGAGAAGTGCACCTACGTTATGCGCAAGATACAATGGTAAGATTATACCTTTAAACACTGCTCAAGATGGTCGACCTATTCTTATGAGAGAAGAAAACGCTTTAGAAAACTAATTTTGTATTTAATTGCGTCAACTTAATTAAGTTTATTTACAAGAAAATATTATAAAAAATAACTATGACATTTGAATTACCAAAACTAGATTATTCTAATGAGGCTTTGTCTCCAATAATGTCACAAGAAACATTAGAATTACATCATGGAAAACATCATCAAACCTACATAACAAATCTTAACAATTTTATAAAAGATACGGACATGGCTGAAATGTCATTGGAAGATATAATTGTTAAAAGCTCAAAAGATAACTCAAAAGCTGGAATATTTAATAATGCAAGCCAGCATTGGAACCATAATCTTTTTTGGAAGTGCATGAAGCCAAAAGGTGGTGGGAATATTCCGTCAAAACTTGAGAAAAAAATTGTAGAAGATTTTGGAAGCGTTGAAAAATTTAAAGATCAATTTAAACAAGCAGGTATAACTCAATTTGGATCAGGTTGGTGTTGGTTATCTTTAAATAATGATAAATTGGTCGTTACAAAAACAGCTAATGCTGCTAATCCTTTAATTGATAACTTAAAACCAATACTTGGTTGTGATGTCTGGGAACATTCATATTACATTGATTATAGAAATAGAAGACCTGAATATTTAGATAAATTTGTTGATAATCTTATAGATTGGGAATTTGTTGAATCTCTATTAATCTAATTAATCCTAGAACTTTTTGAGATAAAACAAAGTTTGAAGCAGTATGAACAAGGAAAATACAAGTAAACTCTGGAAATTTATTCAGGAAGCTGGCGATTATTTGGATGGTCAACTTCCTGATCACCCAAATCACCCAAAAGGAAGAAATCCATATGCTCATGTAGCAATATGTGTAAAAAACAAATTTAATTCTACTTATAAAGATATTCCTGATGACAAATTTGATGAAGTAATCAACTATATTAAATTTTTAAAAGAAAATCCTAGTTAATTAGATATAGTTTTTAGAAACTCTTCTACTTCACTACTTTTGGTATTCCAAGCTGTAACAAGTCTAACCGTCTTACCGCCTAATTCCTCATTGCTCATCATATATTCTTCTGAATTTAAATGCTCAACCATCTTTTTTGGCAGTTTAACAAAAACTTCATTTGCCTCAGTTGGATATTCAAGTTTAACTTGATTACTAGAAACTAAACCATCGCTTAATTTTTTTGCCATCAGGTTTGCATGTCTTGCATTTTTTAACCAAACATCATTTGAGATATATCCATCTAATTGTGCAGAAACAAAACGCATTTTAGACAATAGATGACCGGATCTTTTTAACAAAAAAGGTAAATTGCCAACTAATTCCTTATTAAATATAATAATTGCTTCAGCTGCTATACATCCGTTCTTCGTTGCCCCAAAAGATAATATGTCAATTCCTGATTTCCATGTCATTTCTGCAGGTGTAACATCAAGTGAAACAAGCGCATTAGCGAACCTAGCACCATCCATATGTACTTTTAATTTTTTTTTATGTGCAATTTCAGAGATATTTCTAATTTGATCTAAAGTATAAACTTCACCAGTTTCTGTTGCTTGAGTTATGCTAACAATAGATGGTTGAGTATGATGCACAATTCCAAACCCTCCAATATTATCATTTAGCTCATCAACTGTTATTTTGCCGTCTTTACCGTTTAATGGAACAAGTTTTGCTCCACCTGTATAAAATTCAGGGGCTCCACACTCATCAACATTGATATGAGAAAATTTATGGCAATAAATATTTCCAAATGATGGAGAAATAGCAGAAAGTGCTAAAGCATTTGATGCAGTTCCTGATGCTGTGGGGTAAACAATTACATCCTTTTCGAAAATTTTAGAAAATTTTTCTTGTAACACACCTGAAATTTCATCGTTACCATACGGAGGAGCAATACCATCATTTGCTTTGATAATTGCATCCAAAACTTCTGGACAAGCTCCTGTCACATTATCTGAAGCAAATTTTACTCTTTTACGTTTTGTATTAATTTTTGCGTTCATTTTATTGTTTTGGAAAATAATCTTTTAAAGTACCTTCTCTATAAACATCGGCTGTACAACAATGAAGGCCTCCACCAAAAGCATATGCATCTCTCAATTCTACAGGGATAACTTCCATACCTAATTTATCTAACTGTTCAGCTTGATATTTTTCACTTTTTTCAACGCATACAGTTTTAGGGTCAAGAACTAAAACATTCATTGATAGCCATACTGAAGAGTAACAAAGTGGTGGCGGGGTATTATGAGCAGGTTGTGCAGCATCAATAATTTCCCATCCATTATCTTCAAATAATTTTCTTTGTTCTTTTGGAAGTCTTCGTTGTGGATTATTAATAATTAACCCTTCTTTAATTGGGGTAAAGGTTGCATCAATATGAATTGGATAAGGATCGCCTGGGAAATTTACAGCATGAACTCTATGATCCTTAAAATGTCTTTTTATCCAATCGATTCCTTTTAAGTTAGTTGTAAATCCGTGTTGTACAACCAAATCCTTTCCAAATCTTAAAATATCTGCGGCATCAAATAATGGCTCTTCCTCGGTTGTGACAAAGTATTTATTTTCTGTCCATTCAAGTCTTTTGGTTACACCAATTTTATCTGATAAATAATCTTTTCTATAATCGGCATCTGTTAATCTGGGTTTTGGCGCTGACTCATGTCTCATATTTGGATCTTTATTATAATAGTCTTTTAATAATGGTCTGTAACATAGGTACTCAAACCATCTGCACCTGTAGCTCATTGTAGCTTCTAATATTTCATTTCCCACAGTTAACAAAACATCTCGAGGTGGCATACATCCAAACATAGTTTCGGCTTTCCAGTCAGGAGTTGATGTTGGTTGATTAAAATCTAAAGGTGTTGGTCTATCAACTTTTATTCCCCTTTTTTCAAGCAAATTTGAAAAGTTATCTAATAGTTCATTAGCTTTATCGACAGTGTCCTTAGTTCTTGGACCATAAGTTCCTCGCATATCAGAGTCTTCTGGAACTTTAGCATCTAAAGCAGGTTCAGGTGCTGGAATACAAGTACCATCTGCTCTTCCAACAATTACATGTTTTAATGGATCCCATTCATTCCAACTATTAACAATCTTATTATTTTGAACCATGTAAAATTAATTTAATCCAATAAATCTTCTATTAGATTGCATTATCATACTATAATAAAAAATAGCTAAAAAAATAAAGAAGCCACCAATAATTGTATTAGTTGAAGGAATTTCATTTATTCCAAGCCATGGCAGCCAAACCCAAAATATTCCTCCTATTACTTCAGTCAAAGACAATAGCGTTAAATCAGCTGCAGGAATATGTTTAGACCCAATTGAATAAAGAATTAAGCCCATGCACACAAGTGTTCCATGAGTGGCAAATAATGCTTCATTTTTATTTGAAGATAAGAAATTTGCATCGTTATTTAAAAGCATAACTGTTGAAAATAAAAAACAAAATAATCCTGCTATAGCAACAGTTGTAAACTTAGGAGTTTGTTTTCTCCATCTCAGACTTACTGAAAAAATTGAAAAACCTAGTGCAGATACTAATCCAAAAATTAGACCCATTAAAGAATTTTCTTCGGTATTACCGTAGGCCATTACTATTATACCAAATGCAGCGACTAAAATTGATATCCAAACTGTGATTGAAATTTTTTCTTTCAAAAATAGAAAACCAAGTAGCGCGGTTATAAAAGGCATTGCAGCTAAACATAATAAAGTTACTGCTGCTGTCGTGTTAGTAATTGACCAAATAAAAGTTATCATTGCTGTTCCTAAACCGACACCACCTATAATTCCAGATATCCCAATTTTAAAATAATTTTTATAAAATGAAATTCCTTCTTCCAGAAATAAGTAAACATTGAGCAATAAAAAAATAACAATGCCTCTTGCAAACAAGTATTGCCAAGGGACAGTTTCGGGTTGGTCTATATGTCTTACAACATATGGTCCAAATGACCAAAGTATGCCTGCAAATAAAACAATTGGAATAGCTACTTTAGGATTTTTTAAATCAGGCATAAATTAATTTATTTTTTATAAATTTTTAGTGATATTATTAAATAAATATGGATTTAGATATAATAAAAATTGCATCCGACACGACTAATAATAAAATATTGAAAGATTACACTCATAGATCGAAATATAAAAATAAAACTTGTGGCGATATAATTGAAATGAGAGTTAATATTAAGAAAAATATAATACAAGATATTGGGTATCAAACAAAATCCTGTGTTTACTGTCAAGCTTCTGCAAGCTTAATATCTCATAAACTTATCAAAAAAAGTAAAAATAAAATTAATTATTTATTAAAAAATCTTATCGATTATTTTGAAAATGAAATTAAACCTTTGCCAAAAAATCTAAATAAATTTAATAAATTGTTTAATAAAAAAAATATATCTAGAAAAAACTGTGTATTAATGCCATTAATTGCAATTAAGAAACTCAGCATTGATGAATAATTTAGATATTAAAAAACCTGCTATCGCTGCAATATTTTCTACTATGACAATTGGGGTTTTGTCATTGCTTACTTATAAAACACCTTATGGATTATTTTTGATTGCTTCCTTTGGTTCTACAATGGTTTTGCTTTATGGGTATCCAGAAAGTCCTTTTGCAAAACCTAAAAATATATTTTTTGGTCATTTTTTAACTTCACTTGTTGGTGTGATATTTGTGAATTTCGTTCCACTTCCGATATATTTTATTATACCTGTTGCTGTTGGAATAGGTGTCGGATTAATGATTATTCTTAATGTAACCCACCCTCCTGCAGGAGGAAATCCTATAATTGTGATCATGGGGTCAGTTTCATTTGAATATTTAATTTCCCCAGTTATAAGCGGATCAATTATTGTGATAGTTTTTGGCATAATCTTGAACAAATTTATTGCTAAAAGGAATTACCCAAAATAAACACAATTTGTTTGCTAGTCCTATTTAACTTGTGCTAGTCTTTTCAAATAATAATTAATAATTCAGCTTAGAGAAGCTAGTAATAGGAGTAAAAATGAAAGTACTTTGTGTATTGTATGATGATCCAAAAGGAGGAATGCCTAAATCTTATCCTCTGTCGGATTTACCAAAATTAGAGAAATATCCAGATGGAATGACATTGCCATCGCCTAAAGGAAGAGATTTTACACCAGGCCAATTACTTGGTTGTGTTTCAGGTGAACTTGGTTTGAGAAAGTTTTTAGAGAGTAATGGACACGAATTGGTTGTTACTAACAGTAAAGATGGAGATGGATGCGAAGCGGATAAACATATTGTTGATGCTGACATTGTTATCTCTCAACCATTTTTCCCTTATTATTTAACTAAAGAAAGAATCGCTAAAGCTAAAAACCTTAAGATGGCAATAACAGCAGGAATAGGTTCTGATCACGTTGATTTACAAGCAGCAATGGATAATAAAATTGATGTTGTTGAAGTAACTTTCTGTAATTCTAGATCAGTTGCTGAACACATAGTAATGATGATTGTTTCAATGGTTAGAGATTATCACAATCAACATAGAATAGTTAATGAAGGTGGATGGAATATTGCAGATGCTGTTCAAAGAAGTTATGACGTTGAAGGAATGCATATAGGAACCGTTGCTGCTGGAAGGATCGGATTAGATGCACTTAGAAAAATGAAACCATTTGATGTTCATTTGCACTATTTTGACAGACATAAATTACCTGACAGTGTTGAAAAAGAACTAAACTTAACTTTTCATGAATCAGTGGAGTCTATGGTAAAAGTTTGCGACGTTGTTACAATTAATTGCCCACTTCATCCTGAAACTGAAAATTTGTTTGATGATGAAATGATAAGTAAAATGAAAAAAGGAGCATACATAGTTAACACTGCAAGAGGTAAAATTTGTAATCGAGATGCAATAGCTAAAGCCCTAAAAAGTGGACAGCTAAGTGGTTACGCAGGTGATGTATGGTTTCCACAGCCTGCTCCAAACGACCATGTATGGAGAACAATGCCAAATCATGGAATGACACCTCACACTTCTGGTACATCTTTATCTGCTCAAGCAAGATATGCAGATGGTGTTAGAGAAATATTGGAATGTTTCTTTGAAGGAAAAGAAATTAGAAATCAATATTTGATCGTAAAAGATGGCCAATTAGCAGGAATGGGTGCGCATTCTTACAGTAAAGGGTCTGCAACTAGTGGATCAGAAGAAGCTGCTAAATATCAAAAAAAATAAAATAGATTTATTAAAGGTATGCTACTTAAATAAGTAGCTACCTTTAATACCATAGATTTAAACCCTCATTATTATATATTTTAGATATGAGGTTATTTTACTACTTTTTACTATTATTTCTTGTATCGACATCATTCTCTCATTCAAAAGATAAAGCGTATTTTGCAGGAGGTTGCTTCTGGTGCATGGAAGAATCTTTTGAAATGTTGGAAGGTGTAGAAGAAGTTATATCAGGTTACTCAGGAGGGATCACTGCAAATCCAACATATAGAGAAGTCACCTATGGAGATACTGGTCATTTTGAGGTTGTTGAAATAATTTATGACAAAGAGAAAATATCCTATAAAGAACTCTTAAAAAACTTCTGGCTTAATATTGATCCATTTGATGCTTATGGCCAGTTTTGCGATAAAGGATACAGCTACAGATCTGTAGCATTTTATGAAAACGATTATCAGAAAGATTTAATTGAGAAAGATATAAAAAGATTAGAAAAGAAATTTAAAAAGAAGGTAGTCACATATGTTAAAGAATTTGAGATTTTTTACAAAGCAGAGGATAAACATCAAGATTACTATCAAGTATATTTAGAAAATTATTTAAAATATAAGAAAGCATGCAAAAGAGAGAGAATACTTGATATTATTTGGGGATCATAATTAATGCCTGTAACAAGCAAATTCGTAGCTTTAAAAAACTATATCCCTACAGGTTTGCCAAAAGAAACTGACTTTGAAATAAAAACAAAAGAGATATCTTTAGATGCCAAGAACAATATATTGGTTTTAAATTTATGGATTTCAGTTGATCCTTATATGAGGGCAAGGATGACTGAAAGAAAAAACTATAAACCACCTTTTAATATTGGTGAAGAGATGGAAGGTTATGCGTTAGGAATAGTTAAAGAATCTAAAGACAAAAATTTTAAAGAAGGAGATATTGTTTTTAGTAATTTTGGAATGAGAGATTACTTTGTTTGTAATTCCAATGATCTAAAAAAAATTGAGCCAATGAATATTCCTATACAAACATATCTAGGTCCACTTGGAATGACAGGTCATACAGCTTATATAGGACTTTTTAAACATGGTGAATTAAAACCAGGTCAAACAATCCTTGTATCTTCAGCTGGAGGTAGTGTTGGATCTACTGTTTGTCAAATTGCAAAAAATATGGGTTGTAAAGTAATTGCAAGTACAGGATCAGATGAAAAAGTTAAATGGTTAAAAAATGATTTAAAAATTGATCATGCGTTTAACTATAAAAAAATTGAAAATCTTGTTTTGCATCTTAAAGAAGTTTGTCCTGAAGGATTTGATTTATATTTTGATAATGTAGGTGGTGATTTCTTAGAGTCAGCTATTTTTCAAATGAAGAACTTTGGAAGGATTGTAATTTGTGGAAGGATATCCCAAATGAATGCAACTAATCCTGGCTCTGGTTTAAAAAATATGGCTCATGTTCTTGTAAAAAGACTAACTATTAAAGGTTTTATAATTTTTGATCATGAAAATGATAGAGAACAGTTTGAAATCGATATGACTAAATGGTTATTAGAAGATAAAATTAAATTTAAAGAAACTGTTTACGAAGGTATAGAAAATACGCCAAAATCATTCATTGATTTATTAGAAGGTAAAAACATAGGAAAAATGCTTGTAAAAATTTAATTAGAATTTTTATGAAATTTTTAAAGAAGTTTTATAGACCCTTTTTATTAACCTATATTTTTTTGAGTATAGCTATCAGTTTTTATCCATCATTTGATTTTTACTCACTAAAAGGTCAAATTCTTATAATTGCTGTATCTTTTTTTAATGGGATGATGGGAGTTTACGTAAAAAAATTATAAGACGTAGGGCTCGGGTCTTGCTGAGCTATTTAATACTCTTTCGACTGCAAAAACACTAATATCTATAGTTTGATAATTGCCTGTAGTTATTAATTCAGTTAGAGCTCTACCAATTCCTGGTGCTTGCATTAAACCTCTGCCGGTAAATCCTGAGGCCATGTAAACATTTTCATATTTTGGATGTTTTCCAACTACAGCATTATTATCTAATTTGTTACAATCATAATATCCAGCCCATCCACCTGTTAACTT
The DNA here is from genome assembly GCA_902543485.1 of uncultured Pelagibacteraceae bacterium. Classification (GTDB taxonomy): domain Bacteria; phylum Pseudomonadota; class Alphaproteobacteria; order Pelagibacterales; family Pelagibacteraceae; genus Pelagibacter. The sequence goes on from CACBYP010000005.1 coordinate 60,531, forward strand.
TAGTTCTTCAAATGCTGGTATTCTTTTTGCAAGAGCAGGCCAAACTAATTCTTCAAAATCATTCCATGCAGGTTCAAGATCTTCTGCATCAAATACTGAAATTGGAGAACCTGCTAAATATTCTTTTCCTTCTGGTCGCCAATATACTCCTGTTGTTAGATCTCCGGATAATGGCATCTCTGGAATATGTTTAGGACATTTAACTCTAAAGACTGTATGTTTTTGAGGTACTACAGGAATATCTTCAAGTAGTTCTTTAGTCCAACACCCAGCTGCAGAAATAATTGTCTTTGCATTAATTTCAGATAGGCTCTTAACTTCTCCCTTAATGAATTCTGCCCCAAGATCAATTGCTTTATGCTTTAATGCGCTATGAAATAAAAATGGATCAATCCATCCCTCGCTCTTGTTATCAGTAAATGTTGCAGTTTCAATTCCTTCCTCATTAATGTAAGGAAAATATTTTTTCAATTCAGAACCTTTAATATTTTTTGTACCCGCTTCACATTCTTTATGATTTTCTAAAGCTCTGTATTGCTCTTCTGCATGATCTGGTCCAAACATTAGAAGGTATCCATTAGGCACCATGCTAGCTGTTGGATTTGGATTTTTTTCAGTTTTTAATAATTCTGGTATTTGAAATATAAATTCCCTTGCAAATTTTCCTAAAAGAATATTTTCTTTTTGAAAAAACTGTCGTCTAAATCCACCAAGTGATAATGGGAATGACGCAGTTTTATAAGTTGGATCCCTTTCAATGACTTTTACTTTTCTGCCTTCTTTGGACATAAAGTATGCAGTTGCAGCTCCAATTATACCACCACCTACTATTACAACATCATCCATATTAGTTTATCAAAAAAATGTTTATATTTAAAAGCAATGCAAAACAACACCATAACAAATATGGAATCATCAAATACATGCTTAATTGACTTATATTCTTATATTTAAATACCAATAAAACAATAAATATAATTAACACAACAAGATTTAAAATTGCTAAAGAAATATTATGGAAACCAAAGAAAACAACACTCCAAGTTGTATTAAAAAAAAGATGAATGAAATATAAAAATACAATATTTAAATTTTTCGTGTTTTTATGCCACGCATTCCATATGGCTATTGTCATAAATAAATAAAGTAATGTCCATACCGGCCCAAATATCCAATCTGGTGGATTGTATTGAGGTTTAGATAAATTTGAATACCAAGGTTCTTTAAAATTTATAGTAACCAAACCTCCAATAAATGAAGCTGAAAACGTAGTAATTGCTAAGAGAATAAAAGATAAAATTTTATTTTTTAGCATTTAAGTACTATACAGCAGTTAAATATGAATAAAAAAGTAATTTGGATCACCGGTGGAAGTACAGGAATTGGCAAGGCACTTGCGTTAAAATTTGCTAATAATGGATGGACAGTTGCTATTTCTGCAAGAAGAGAAAATTTATTAAAAGAAATCGAAGATAAGCATCAAAATATTAAATCTTTTCCACTTGATGTAAATGATAAGGAAAAGTGTAAGTCTGTTTTTGAAAATATAAAAAAGGAACTTGGTGACATCGAAATTTGTTTTTTTTCTACGGGAACTTGGGATCCAAAAAAAGAAAAAGAAATTGATGTAGAGCAAATTGAAAATGTATTTAAAGTAAATTTTTTTGGAACATTAAATTGTATAAAAGCAGTTGAAACTCATTTTCGAGAAAGAGGAAAAGGTATTATTACCATTGTTTCTTCGATTGCAGGATACAAAGGCTTACCTAACTCAAGTGGCTATGGACCATCCAAAGCTGCTTTAAGTAATCTTGCTGAAAGTTTACATTTTGATTTTGGAAGATATGGCGTGAGGGTTTGTTTAGTTTCTCCAGGTTTTATCAAAACACCAATGACTGATAAGAATGATTTTAAGATGCCTTTTCTAAAAACTCCAGAATTCTCGGCAGACAAAATTTATGATGGGCTTATTAATGGTTCTAATTTTGAAATACACTACCCAAAAGAATTAACTTTGATCCTTAAATTTTTAAAAATAATACCTGATCGATTATATTTTTATTTAATACGGAAATTAACTAAATTACAAAAAAAATAAAATTAATCTTTAACAAACATCACAGTCAACTCTGCAACTTTAATTCCAAATTTTGTCATCTTAGCTCTGTTGATAGCTACTCTTTCGTCTTGCATAAATATCCAATCATCAAAAGTAATTTTGATATTTTTTCCTTTCACAGGAACTAACAAAACATACTCAAATTTAAATGCTGGGCCATATGAATACCCCCTAGCCTTACCAACTACATCGCCTGCAGTTCCCTCGTAATTATGTTCATCAATTTTATCTATTACCCATTGCCTATTTTGTATTTCACCATCATTCCAAATAAATTTTTCGTCTAATATAAGTTGTTTGCCATCCCACTTACCGTCTAGGTCTGCTGAAAATTGTCTTGTAACTTTACCTGATCTATTTTGTAGTATACCCCAAGCTTTGACGTTTCCGCTTAAATATTCTTCAATTATTAGTCTTGGTTTTTGATCTTTAAAATCTTCTGGTTTCATAGATTGATTATTTATACAGCTTGTAATTAATCCTGTGAAAATTATCAATAAAAATACTTTAAAAAATTTTTTGTTAATCATATTAAATTTTATTTTGCATGGAAAATTGAATTAAATCTATATTCTTTGATTTAAACCCAGCTTCACAATATGACAAATAAAAATGCCACATACGTTTAAATTTATTATCAAATCCATGTTTTGAAATCTCTTCCCATTTTTTTAGGAATTCATCTCTCCATATTTTTAAAGTATTGGAATAGTGAGAGCCATATGACTCGTATTTTTTAATTTCTAAACCGTTGCTACTAGATAAATCATATAATTTTCTTTTTGATGGCAAAAAACCTCCAGGAAATATGTATTTTTGTATAAAGTCTTCTTTGGTTTTATATCTGTCAAATAAACTATCATCGATTGTTATCGCTTGTATCGCGGCCCTTCCATTCTCAGATAGATTTTTTTTAATACTTTTAAAATAATTGACTAAATAATTTTGCCCAACCGCTTCTATCATTTCTATAGATGCGATAGAGTCATATTTGTCTTTTACATCTCTATAATCTTTCAAAAATATATTCACTTTTTCATTCAATCCATTTTCAAATATTCTTTTTTTTGAAAATTCAAATTGCTCTTTAGAAATTGTTATACAATCTAATTTTACATCATAATTTTTACCCACATATTCAGCAAAGCCGCCCCAGCCACAGCCAATTTCTAAAATTTTATTTCCTACGTTTGGCTTTATTAATTCTGTAAGCTTTTTATATTTATTTAGTTGAGCAGAAAATAAATCGTCTTTTTGTTTTTCAAAAATTGCACTTGAATAAGTAAGTGAAGGATCCAACCATAATGAAAAGAAATCATTTCCTAAATCATAATGTTTTGAAATATTTTTCTTACTTCTACTCTTATTATTTTTTATGAAAATACTCTTTAATTTATTAATCATTGATAAATCAAAAATACCTGAAAATTTATAGACAATTTTTATATTTTTAGCTGTTATTTCTATTAGATTAGTTAGATTATCTGTTTCAAATTCATTTCGCATGTACGCTTCTGCAAGTCCTACACTTCCCGATTTTATTATTTGAAGTGTTAAACCAGGTTTGTTAATTTTAATCTTTGCTCTTAATTGTTCACTCTCATTACCAAACTTATATATTTTGCTGTCATGATTTTGAATTTCAAGAAATCCATGCTTTATTAGTTTTAGAGAATTAAATACGATTTTATCTGACAAAAGATTAAAATTCATTTTTTTTCAAACGTAATATTATTTTTTATTTTTATGTTTTTTTTAACTAACTTAACTCCCTTTAACCATAATTTTAATGCTTCAAAATGAATTGCGGCAATAACTTTAAAGGTCATTAAAGGGTGAGAAATATAAGATATAAGCATATTTTTATTGTTAATTTCTTTTGCAACCCCATCTTGTGAAGCATATAACAATTTTCCTTCCTTATCACTTTGATCAATTATTACGGATAACATTTTTTCAGGTTTGAGGATTCTAAAATTATATTTACTTTTCATTTCAATAAATGGTGAAACGAAAAACTTCTTCTCGCAGCTATTTGTAATTATTTTTTCGTCGTTGACTTTAAATATATAAGTATGTTGCTCACCAAATGTATTTTTAACTTCATACAATATAGCTATAATTTTTGAATGATTATCATAAACGAAAAAAATACTTAATGGATTAAATACGTAACCAAATATTCTAGGATAACAAAGCAATTTTACCTTTATGTTTTCAAATTGAATGTTGTTTGATTTTAAATTTTCTATTACCCAGGCTTTTAAATCACTACCATCTCTAGGTCCGTGATCTTTGTCATAAAAACTTAAAATATTAAAATTATTGTTAGAAAAAATTTTAATTTTTTTTTGTATCAAATTAATTTCATCAAGATCTAAAAAGAGTGAGAAAACGTTGTATTTAAAAAAGTGATATTTTGGCTTAAATCTTTTATGAATTACTTTACCTTCGTAAATATTGGAATTTTTAATCATTTAGGTTTTCAATCATATTAATGGATGATTTTATTCCATCTTCATGAAAACCGTAACCAAAATAACTTCCACAAAACAATACATTTCTTTTATTTTGTATTTCTTTTAATAATTTTTGATTATTCAAAGCATCTTGATCAAAATAAGGATGGGTAAAAGTAACTTTTTGTAGGATTTTTTTTTGATCTATTTCAAAAAAAGGATTTAAGGTTAAGAAAATATTTTTTTCTGTCTTCAGATTTTGTAATAAGTTCAACCAATAAGTTAATGATGTCTTACTAATATCTGATTTATCAACTGAGGAATTCCATGAAGACCAAACTTTTTTATTGTTTGGCATACATACATCGTCAGTATGTATTACTGCTAGATTGGATTTATATTTAAAATTTGAAAGTATTTTTTTTTCATCCTCAGTCGGCTCACTCAAAATTTTCAATGCATCGTCTGCATGAGTAGCGATGACAACTTTATCATAGTCAAAAAATTCGTTACTAGCACCGTAATATACTTGAACACCAATTTTATTTCTTTTTATCGAACTAATCTTATAATTTTTAAAATATTCTCCACTTATTTGAGTTAATACTTTCTCTACATAAGTTCTACTTCTGTTGGTGACTGTGTACCATTGTGGTCTATTTTTTAATTTAAAAAGTCCATGATTTTGAAAAAATTTTAAAAAAAATTTAATTGGCATTTGATTTGCTTCTACTGGGGGCATTGACCAGATAGCAGAAACCATTGGGATTAGATGAAAATTAATAAAATTTTTTGACCATTTATTTTTTTCAAGAAATTCACCAAGAGTAATCTCTTCATTTAAACTTTTAATTTGATCACACTTTTTGTAGAAATTTATAATATCAAAAAACATTTTTAAAAATTTTAAATTAAAAAGATTAGCTTTATTTGCAAAAATTCCGTTTAAACCTCTACCACAATATTCATAATTTGTATCTTTTACAGAAACAGAAAATGACATATCGCTTTTTTCAATTTCAATTTTTAATTCGTAAAAAAAATTTATGAGATTTGGATAAGTTTCATGATTAAAAACAATAAAGCCAATATCTACAGGAACTTTTTTACCATTAATTAAAGTATCTAAAGTATATGAATGACCACCAAAATGATCTTCGCTTTCGAATAAATCAACATGATGTTTTTTGGAAAGCTTTTGTGCTGCTGATAAACCAGAGATTCCTGATCCGATTACTGCAATTCGCATTAAGGCTATGCTGCGTCTTCTTTAAACTCATCCATACTTGGACATGTGCAGAATATATTTTTATCTCCATAAACATTGTCTACCCGAGCAACTGGAGGCCAAAATTTGTTTTGTTTTAAAAAACTTGCAGGATATGCTGCTTCTTCTCTTGAATATTTATGTTCCCATACATCTGATGATAATTCAGTATCAGTGTGAGGAGCGTTTTTAATTGGATTATCAATTTTATCAAATTCACCTGATTTAATTTTTTCAATTTCTTGTTTAATCTTAATTAAAGTGTCACAAAATCTGTCTATTTCTGATAAACCTTCGCTTTCAGTTGGCTCTATCATCATAGTGCCAGCTACAGGCCATGACATAGTTGGTGCGTGAAATCCAAAATCTATCATTCTTTTTGCAATATCTTCTTCAGTTACCCCTGTTTCAGATTTAATATTTCTAATATCAATTATGCACTCGTGTGCAACATTGCCATTTGCACCTTTGTACAAAATAGGAAAGTGATCTTTAAGTCTATGTGCAATATAATTTGCGTTTAAAATTGCAACTTGAGTAGCAAGCTTTAATCCTTCTGATCCCATCATTTTAATATACATCCAAGAGATTGATAGAATACTTGAACTACCCCAAGGAGCTGCTGATACTGCTCCAATTCCACTTGTTGGTCCGCAATCTTTTATTACTGGATGATTAGGCAGATAAACTTGTAAATGTTTTTTACAAGCTATAGGTCCCATTCCAGGTCCACCACCACCGTGAGGAATACAAAATGTTTTATGCAGATTAATATGACAAACATCTGGACCAAAATTTCCAGGCTTTGCAACTCCAACAAGGGCATTTAAATTTGCTCCATCCATATAGACCTGTCCACCATGTTTATGAACTAACTCACAAATATCAGTTATTTTTTCCTCAAATACTCCATGGGTAGATGGGTAAGTTACCATTAAAGCTGCAAGATTTTCTGAATGTTGCTCTACTTTTTTCTTTAAATCATCGAAATCTACATTTCCCTCTTTATCACAATTAACAACAACGACTTTCATTCCAACCATTTGTGCGCTTGCTGGATTTGTACCATGTGCCGAACTTGGGATTAAACATATATTACGATGAGCATCATCTCTATCTAAGTGGTACTTTCTTATAACCATTAGACCTGCATATTCTCCTTGAGCGCCTGCATTAGGTTGTAGAGAAACACCAGAAAATCCTGTTATAGATCTTAACCAATTTTTTAAATCAGTAAACAAATCTCTAAAACCTTCCATTTGTTCAACTGGAACAAAAGGATGAGGTTCTGCAAATTCTTTCCAAGAAATCGGGATCATTTCAGCGGCAGCATTTAACTTCATTGTGCACGAACCAAGTGCTATCATAGTTCTATTCAATGCTATATCCTTATCCTCTAACTTTTTAAGATATCTAAGCATTTCAGTTTCTGAATGATATAAGTTAAAAATTGGATGCTCTAAATATTTTGAAGTTCTTAGTAAATTTTTTGGTAAATTAGGTAATTTAACTGAAGGATCCTCTTTTTTTATTGATTCTGCAGCATTAAAAATTTTTAATAATTGATTTACTCTATAAACGTTCTTTCTTTCATCGAAAGAGACAGCAAGCATTTCAGAATTTACTTTTCGTATATTAACTTTCTGATTTAGTGCATTTTTATAAATTTGATCAGTCTTTTCTTTGGTAATAATTGTAACAGTATCAAAAAAATAATCAGAATAAATTTCATAACCTGACTGTTTTATTTTATCAGCAAAACTTTTTGCTAATTGAGAAACTCTTTCAGAAATATTTTTAATTCCCTCTGGACCATGATAAATAGCATATGCTGCTGAAACAATTGCTAATAAAGCTTGTGCAGTACAAATATTGCTTGTCGCCTTATCTCTTCTGATGTGTTGCTCTCTAGTTTGTAGAGATAATCTGTATGCCTTGTTACCATGTCTGTCAACTGACACACCAACAATTCTACCAGGCATCGATCTCTTATACTCGTCTTTAGTTGCAAAAAATGCTGCATGAGGTCCTCCATACCCCATCGGTATTCCAAATCGCTGAGAGCTTCCAACTGCTATATCAGCACCAAGTTCTCTTGGTGTTTTTAATTTTGCTAATGCTAATAAATCACAAGCTAATACAGCCTTACCGTTTTTTTTATGAATTTTGCTAATTGCTTCACTAGGATCTTTAATATCTCCTAAAGTTCCAGGATATTGTAAAATTCCACAAACTAAATCCTCTTTTAATTGATCTAAAACTTCATCTTCTTTCCCAACTAAAACTTTTAAACCCATTGGTTCAGCTCTAGTTTGAATTACATTTATTGTTTGAGGATGGCAATCCTCAGATACAAAAACTAAATTACTATCTTTTTTATTTAATCTATGACTAAGACCCATGGCTTCTGCTGCTGCTGTACCTTCGTCCAATAAAGAAGCATTAGCAATATCCATACCAGTAAAATCAACAATCATTTGTTGAAAGTTTAATAACATCTCAAGTCTTCCTTGAGCTACTTCAGGTTGATAAGGTGTATATGATGTATACCAACCTGGATTTTCTAAAATATTTCTTAAAATTACATATGGCGTATAAGTTCCATAATAACCCATTCCAATAAAGTTTGAGTAAACATGATTTTTTTTTGAAATTGCTCTTAATTTTCTTAAAGCCTCATATTCTGAATTAGACTCTCCGATATTAAGCTCACCTTTAAACATTATTTTTTCTGGAACAGTGTTATTCATTAAATCATCTATTGATTGATAATTTAATTCTTTTAACATTTTTGATTGGTCTTCTTTAGAAGGTCCAATGTGTCTTTTTATAAAATCTTTTTCTGAATTTGGTAACATTATGCTGATGACTCCTTTGCAAATTTTTCATATTCTTCTTTACTCATAAGACTATCCATTTCAGATTTATCTTTTATTTTAAGTTTAAAAAACCACGCAGACTCCTCTGGGTCTTCATTTATTTTTGATGGATCATCAACTATCATTTGATTTGTATCTATTACTTCTCCACTAACAGGAGTGTAAACATCGCTAGCAGCTTTCGTTGACTCAACCACTCCAGCAGTTCCATCTTTATCAACATTTGAACCTTTCTCTGGGAGTTCTGCAAATACTATATCGCCAAGCATTTCTGTTGCATGCTTAGTTATTCCAATTGTAGCTTCTTCTCCATCTAGTTTAATCCACTCATGTTCTTTTGAATATTTAACTTCAGACATTAATTTCCCCTTTTACGTAATTTTTTTTATAAAACGGTAAGTTGCAAATATTTGCAGGAATTTTTTTTCCTCTAACTTCAAGAAATATTTTTGTATTTACAGTTGAATAACTATTATCGACATATCCCATTGCTATTGGATGTTCAACGCTAGGTCCAAATGTGCCACTTGTTACTTTTCCAATTTCTTGATTTTTATCATTGTAAATTTTGGTATTTCCTCTAGCAATTACTTTGCTGTCTGGTTTTATGCCAACTCTCAATTTTTTTACTCCGCTTTGAAATTGGTTTTTTAAAACTTCTGATCCAACAAATTCAGTCTCAATTCTGCTCTTGGGTATTGCCCATTTTAGATTAGCTTCGATAGGACTTGTATCGTTGTCTAAATCATTTCCATACAAGCAGAGTCCAGCTTCCATTCTTAATGTATCTCTTGCTCCTAAACCAATCAATTTAGATCCATTTTCTATCAAACTTTCTACAAAAGTTTCTGTATCACTATGTTTTATAGAAATTTCAAATCCATCCTCACCAGTATATCCTGATCTAGTTATGTATACTTTTTTATTGTTATAGATATAGTTGTTCCCGTTCATAAATTTTAGACTATTACAACCAGGTATAACTTTATTTAAAACATTTTTTGCTTCGGGGCCCTGTAATGCAATTAATGACAATGACTCGTCAAGATTTAATTTATATTGATTATCAAGCTTAGATTTTATTACTTCATAATCATTATACTTGCATGCAGCATTTAAGATAATTAAAAATCCATCAGATGTTTTGGTAATTATCAGATCGTCCTGAATTCCTCCTTTGTTATTCATTAAAAATGAATACTTACTTTGATTAGTTTTCAATTTTTTCAAATCTGCAGGAAAAATCTTCTCAAGATCATTTGTAAGATCATCACCACCCGATATAAATAATTGACCCATATGAGAAACATCAAAAATACCAGAGTGTGAACGTGTGTATTTATGCTCTTGTATAATTCCATCTTTATATTGGATGGGCATTTGATATCCAGCAAACTCTACAAGCTTTGCGCCGTACTTGATGTGGAGATTATTTAACGATGTTTTTTTTATACTCATATTAACTCTTTATGCCCCCTCTGTCTTTTTGCCTGAGAGATTTGCTCCTTCGGCGAGAATAATTCTCTTTCCAGAGTTAATATGTACGGTCCATTTGCCTGAGAGTTTCCGGGGTGGTTGCTCCTTCGGCGCTACAAAAGTAGTCTCTCCCGTATAAATTCTTATAACATAACTAATATAAATTTATAGCTCTAATTTGTTGCACTTTTTTTTTTCATAAGTGAAAGAAATTGTATTAAAACTGCAAATATCACTATTAAACCACCAATTAAAACGCTGGTTGGAGGATTTTCATTTATAAACATCCACGCCCAAAAAGGTCCTAAAACTGCCTCTGATAACATTATGATTCCAACTAAGGCTGAAGGTGTAGATCTTGCACCAATTGTAATAAAAATAAAACCAAAACCAAGTTGGAAAAAACCAGCTAAAAATCCCAAAAAAATATCATTTAAAGATATAAAGATTGTTTTAGACATAAAATATCCAATGATCAAGGCAATAACGCCTGCAATAAATTGTAATGGAACCATATCTACACTTGGAAATTTTCTAACTATTAAAATTAATGTTGCGAATGATATTGGCATAATAAAAGCAGCAATATTTCCACTAATTTGTCCAACTGTTAATGAGCTTCCAACCATCAAAATTATTCCTGAAATTGCTAAAACTATAGAAGTTAATGTTATTAAGTTTACTTTTTCTTTTAAAAAAATATATCCAAAGATTGCTAAAAATAATGTTTGGGTTTGAATTATAAAATTAGTATTTGCTACAGTAGTATTATACATAGCAAAAACATAACCACTAAAGCCACAGGCAAGTATAATGCCTCCAATAAGACCAGGGAATCCAGATTTATAAAATGCTGAAATAAAATTTTGCTTATAACTAATAATTAGAAAGATCAGAACTACAATTATAAAAAAAACTGATCTCCAAAATAGAATCTGCCATAGAGTGGAACCTTCGAAAGATTTGACTATCAACCCTCCAAAACTTAAACTGAAAGCACCAAAAAAAATCAAAAGCGGCCCTGGTAATTTTGTAATTAAATTCATTTAATTTGAAAAATAAGATTATTAGTCTCCATCTGATAAAGTTTATATAATGTTTCAGCATCCTCTAAGCTTACATCTTTAAATTTAATATTAGATCCTGGTGTTAATTGTACCAGTCGATCATAGTCAGCAGATATGACAGTTGCAATCTTCGGATATCCACCAATAGTTCCGTGATCTGATAACATAATTATTGGATCTCCAGCAGATGTTATTTGAATTACACCTTTTACCAAACCTTCAGATTTTATATTAGGATCAACAATATTTTCAATTTTTGGACCTTGTAATCTCATACCCATCCTATCTGAAAGTTTTGTAATTTTAAAACTTTCTTTAAAGAATTTATTTTGTGAAGACTCAGAAAAATAATCATAGTTTGTGCCTTTAATGACCCTTATATTTTCAATAGTGCTACCTAAATAATCAAGTTTTCTTTTGTTAAAAGAATTATTAATATCAATTATTTCAATTTCTAAATCTTTAGAAAATTTATTCCCGTTATTTGGTCCAATTTGAGCTTGTGTATTTATTGAACAGCTTCCCCAATAATAATCAACACTAAAAGTTCCATTAATCGAAAAATATCCATAAACAGACTTGTTGGTTGAATGTATATCGACTTCATCACCATTTTTTAACAAATAACATTGGTAGGAATTACCATCAATAACACCCTCTTTTGTTATAATTTTAAATGATACATTTCCAGAAATACAAAAAAAAATATCTTTTCCAAAATACTTCAAATGCGGGCCTTGATAAGCAAATTCTATTACAGGTGAATTGTAATCATTTTGTAGAAGTGAGTTTAACAATTGAAAATTTCTTTTATCCATCGCTCCACTAAAAGGAATGCCAATATGGTATAAATTATTTCTTCCTAAGTCTTGATATGTGGTGTTAATACCAGCTCTTAAAATTTTAAAGTAGTTTCTATCTTTTGATTTCATTATATTGATCTAAAGTTATTCTATAAAATTTTATTGTATCACCTGGATTAACAAGATTAGGGTTTGATTGATTGGATGTGTCGAAAATATTTTGTGGTGTATTTCCCAAAATATTCCATCCCCCAGGTGTTTCAAAAGTGTATATATTACAAAATTGTTCTGTTATTCCAACTGAACCTTTTGGAACTTTAACTCTTGGTGTTTCTAATCTTTTTAATCTCATTTCCTGGTTAAGATCACCAAGAAAAGGCATACCAGCCACAAATCCTGTCATATAACAAAAGTAATTTTTGCTAAAAAATTTTTCTAGGATTATTTCTGATTTTAATTTTAGTTTATTTTCAACTCTTTTAATATCTAATGCAAAATTATTATCACAACACACAGGAATTTTGATTAAGTTTTTTTCTAATTTATTGTTTTCTTTAATCTCTATATTTTCAATTTTTTTTTTTAAAGATAAAAAAGAATGTATATTTAAATCATATGAAATTATTAATTTATTATAAGATGGAGTTAAGTTTGTAATACCTCTTAAGTTTAATTTTTTTATATGGTAAAAATATTTGATTACATTTGAATTAATTTCTTGATTTACATCACTTCCAAAGTCGCAGTACAAAGCTGCGTCACCAAGATTTAATATATTTTTTATCATACCATGTTATACTTATGATTTATTAGTATGGAAATTAATATCAATTGTGATTTAGGTGAAAAATCAAAGCATCATTCAGATGAAAATGATCCAAAATTACTAGAAATTGTCAATTCAGCTAATGTTGCTTGTGGTTATCATGCTGGTGATGAAGAGAGTATGAACCAAGTTGTAAAAATTTGTAAGAAAAACGGTGTTAGTATAGGTGCACATCCATCATTTAATGATCCAGAAAATTTTGGACGTAAAAGACTAAATTTATCATCAGACGAAATAAATAAGCTACTAATTGATCAGTATGAAATTTTACAAAATATAGCTGAAAAACATGGTGAGATCGTTACACATATTAAACCGCATGGTGCATTAAATAATATGGCTTGCGAAGATATTGAGCTTGCAACAATCATTGCAAAATCAATCTGCAATTTTAATAAAGATTTAATTTATTTAGTGCCTACAGGTTCAAAGATGGAAGAAGCAGCAAACAAATTTGATATGAGAATAGCATGTGAGATTTTCGCAGACAGAAATTATGAAGATAATGGAAACTTAGTATCTAGAAAAGAGCCTCATGCACTTATTACAGATCCAGATAAAGCAAAAAGTCACGTTTTAAGCATGGTTCAGAACCAAGCCATTAATTGTCACAGCGGAAAGCAAATACCTTGTGAAATAGACTCTGTGTGCATACATGGTGATAATGCAAGTTCTCTAGCTACAGCTATATCTATAAAAAATAATTTAATAGATAATGGCTTAGAACTAAAAACACTAACTAATTTAAGGAAATTTAAATAATGATAAAGAAGATATTTTTTTCAATGTTCTTTTTAATAATTTTAGCAGGAACGTCTTTTGCTGCTGGATCTAGTAGCGATTCTGGATCAACAGAAAGCTATTATGATAAGGCAGTGAAATTGATTAAAGCTGCAAAAAAATTAGAAAAAAAAGGTAAAACAGAGAAAGCAATTAAAAGATACGAAAGAGCAATTAAATTTTTAGTAAAGTCGAATAAGATGAATCCAAATAAAGCAGACACATTAAATTATCTTGGGTTTGCAACAAGAAAAACTGGTGATTTTGAAAACGGTGAGAAATATTATCTTCAAGGTTTAGCGATTGAGCCAAATCACATAGGAATTAACGAATATTTAGGTGAATTATATGTTGCAACCAATAGAATGAATTTAGCAAAAGAAAGATTGAATGTTCTAGAGGGATGTAATTGTGAAGAATACAATCAGCTAAAAGGTGTTATAGACGGATCTAAAAAATCAAAATACTAGTTTATATTTTTTATCATTTGCTCAGGCATCCAAAGAGCAATTTCTGGAAATATCACAACCAAGATAACAGCAAAAATCATTAGCAAGAAGAGTGGAAACGCGCTTCTTGCTATATAACCCATATCTTTATTAGCCATACCCTGAAGAACAAAAAGATTAAAACCAACCGGCGGCGTGATCTGAGCCATTTCGACAACAATAACTAGAAAAACACCAAACCAAATCATATCAAAACCTGCTTGTCTAATCATTGGTTCAATTATAGCCATTGTTAAAACTACAGCAGAGATACCATCAAGAAACATTCCAAGAATTATATAAAAGATCATTAAAACAAAAATTAAAACATAAGGAGAAAGTTCCATTCCTTCAATCCATAGAGCAAGATTTCTTGGCAATCCTGTAAAACCCATTGCCAAAGATAAAAAAGTGGCTCCAGCTAATATAAAAGCTATCATGCAAGAAGTTTTAGTAGCACCCAAGAGAGACTCTTTAAATGTTCTTAAAGACAAACTCTTTTGAAAGTATGATAAAATTAATGCACCTACTACGCCCAAAGAAGCTGCTTCGGTTGCGGTTGCTATACCAGTATAAATTGAGCCAATAACTGAAACTATTAATAATATTACAGGTATCAGTTTTCCTGATTTCCTTACCTTTTCCATAAGTGAGAGGTCTTGTTTAAAAGTAGGCATGGATTTTTTATTTATTGCCGACCAAATCATTACATATGTCATAAAGATCAACGCAAGCATTATTCCTGGTAAAATTCCTGCGATAAATAGTTTTGCTATCGACTCTTGGACAGTCACGCCATAAATAATTAAAATAATTGAAGGTGGAATTAGAAGACCCAGCGTTCCGGAACCAGCTAAACTTCCAAGTAGAATACTTTCTGGATATTTTCTTTTTCTTAGTTCTGGAATAGACATTTTTCCTACTGTGGCTACAGTTGCTGCAGAAGATCCAGAAATAGCTGCAAATAAAGCACATCCAACTACATTAACATGCACTAAACCACCGGGTAGTTTCTGCATCCATGGGGATAATCCTTCAAATAAATTTTCAGATAACTTCGTCCGAAATAAAATTTCACCCATCCAAACAAATAAAGGAAGTGCAGTTAAAGTCCATGAAGATGAAGCTCCCCAAATTGTTGTTGCCATCGCATCACCAACTGGCCTTGTGGTGAACAGCATCATTCCTATAGATGAAACACCAACCATGCTTATAGCAACCCAAATTCCTGAGCCTAAAAATATCAAGAGAACACTTATGAAAAATATAGTAAGTAAAATTTCAGTCATTTTTTTTTGTTTGTATTTGCAAAACTAATTGATGAGATACACATATGAAAAATATTAGCGATCCTAAAGCAACACTAGTTTGTGGTATCCAAATTAAAATTTCGTCAGCTCCTTCACTTCTCTCTTGAAATTCATAAGATATTTTTAGCATTTTCAAAAAATAGAATGCTAAATAACCAGAAAATATAGTTGCAACTATCAAACTCCATAATTCCAAAAATCTCTTTTTAATCCCAGTAGCTTTTTCTAAAAATAAAGTAATTCTAATGTGACCACCTTCTACAAAAGTATAAGATAAAGCAAAAAAAGATGAGGCAGCCATACAATATCCAGAATATTCAGCTAGGCCTCTTATATAAAAACCAAATATTCTTGATGAAATTCCAATTAAAATAAAAACTGCAACCAAAATAAGAAAGAATGCAGCGATATAGCCTGAGTAACTATAAAGATTATTTAGAAATTTATTGACTTTATTAAACATATAAAAAGGCCGTTTAATACGGCCTTTTTAATTATAATGATTTAATTATAAGCAGCAAGAACACTAGCACCTCTATCGCCAGCTTTTTTCTTCCACTCTTCTGCCATTGTAGCACCAACTTTTTTGAAATGACTTTCAAGGGCTGCATTTACTTTGCCTACTTTCATTCCAGCATCAGCTAAAGCTTTTTTATCAGCAACATTTCCTTTTTTTGAAAGTGCCCAACCTTTTTTCTCAGCAACTGCTGCCTCTTCCATAATCATTTTTTGTGTAGCTTTATCTAATTTATTCCAAGAACCTCTGTGAGCTACAATCATATTTTTTGGAAACCAAGCCGCAATATCATAAAAATACTTTACTCCATTTTCCCAAATTTTACTGTTCTTACCAGTAGTTGGTGAAGTAATCATACTTTCAACCGCACCAGTTGAGAATGCTTGGCTTATTTCAGCTGCTTCTATTTTTGTAGGAGCCATACCTGTCAATTCAGCCATTCTAATAGTTGCAGAATTATACGCTCTAAATTTTAAACCTTTTAAATCAGCAACACTGTTAATCTCTTTTTTACTATAAAGACCTTGCGCAGGCCATGGTACAGCGTATAAAAATACAAGACCTTTTTGATCTAAACCTTTGATTATTGCAGGCTTTGATGCTTGATACAGTTTCATAGCATCATCATAAGATGTCGCAAGAAATGGTTGCGAGTCAATCTCTAATAACGGATCCTCTTTACCTAGAGCCGACATAAATCGCTCACCAATTTGAGCTTGTCCAGTTCTAACAGCCCTAAATATCTCTCCACCTTTAAATAGAGATCCACCTGGGTGTGTTACTATTGTTAATTTTCCCCCACTTTTTTCTGAAACATTTTTAGCAAATTCAGCTGCATTAGCAGAATGGAAGTTGCTTGCACCATATGCTAGTGCCATATCCCATTTTTCTGCGGCAAAAGCATTAGCAGTTAAAAGAACAGAAAATAAAACAGAGAGCAAAATTTTGAAAAGTTTCATAAATCCTCCATATTTCTAAAAAACATATCTCATTATGTATTAAAACTTAAATCAATAAAAATTTTTGATGTTTTATTGAAAAATAATAAATAATTACTATTATAATAACATCTTGATCGAACAATCACTCATTTTACTGCAAATTATATTTATAGATATTATTCTTGCGGCAGATAATGCAATAATAATAGGATTAATAGCAGCTAATTTTGTACCAAAAAATAGAAAAAAAATAATATTCTGGGGAGTAGTTGGAGCGTTAGTTTTCAAAGTTATATTTGCAATATTTGCAACATATTTATTTAAGTTTTACTTCATTAAAATTCTTGGTGGATTACTTTTAATTTGGATTGTTAATGACTTAAGAAAAGATTTATTTGAAATTCAAAAAATTAAGTCTCCTAAAAAGAAATCTATGGAACCTTCATTTATCAAAAGTATTTACAAAGTGTTATTTGCAGATATTACGATTAGTTTTGATAACGTTATAGGCGTTGTGGGTGCAGCCAAAGGTAATTTTGGTTTTATGATTTTTGGCTTGGTATTATCAGTAGTTCTTACTGGAGCCTTAGCTACTTATTTAGCAAATTATATACAAAAACATTTATGGATAGCTTATATAGGTTTAGGCTTTATATTATTAGTTGCTATTCAATTAGTAATAGGTGGGCTAGTCGATTTAGAAATTTTAAATATTAATGAAAAATATATAAAGTATTTCTAATATTACCAAGTTCCAGTATTTTCCATAGATGACCAGGGCTCTTTAGGGGGAAGATTGCCTTCCTGAAGTATTTCAATTGATATTTTATCTGGTGATTTCACAAATGCCATATGACCATCTCTAGGTGGTCTATTAATTGTATAACCCATATCCATTAGTCTTTGACATATTTCGTATATATTTTTAACTCTATAAGCTAAGTGACCAAAATTTCTAGATCCCTCTCCTAAATTATCACCGTCCCAATTATAAGTTAGTTCAATTTCTGCATTATTGTCGTTTGGTGCAGCTAAAAAAATTAATGTATATCTGCCTTTTTCATTTTCCATTCTTTTTGTCTCTTTTAAACCCAGTCCATCACAAAAAAATTTTAACGACTCCTGAATATTAGAAATTCTGATCATTGTGTGTAAATATTTCATAGTAAAATTATAATTTATTTCTATTCTAGTTCAATAGTACTTGGTGGTTTAGAAGTCACATCATAAACTACTCTATTTATACCTCGAATATTATTAACTATTTTATTCGATACCATTTGCATAAATGATTTATTAAATTGAAAATAATCCGCTGTCATCCCATCTTCAGATGTTATTGCTCTTAGCAAGCATAAATATTCATAGGTTCTATTGTCTCCCATGACACCAACAGTTTTAACAGGCAGTAATGCAGCATAAGCCTGCCATATCTTATGATATAGATTGTTTTCTCTTAATGCATTTACAAAATAATTATCTGCTTCTTTTAAAATTTTTATTTTTTCTTTAGTAATTATGCCTGGCATTCTAATTGCTAAACCAGGACCAGGAAAAGGATGTCTAGAAATAATTTCTTTACTTAAATTTAATTCTAGACCTAACATTCTAACTTCATCTTTAAATAAATACTTCAATGGCTCAACCAATTTTAATTTCATCCTTTTCGGCAGACCACCTACATTATGATGAGACTTAATTTTTGACGTTTGACTTCCTGTTACAGATTTACTTTCAATTAAATCAGGGTATAGAGTTCCTTGAGCTAAAAATTTTACATTTTTTATTTTTTTTGCGTATTTTTCAAAAAGTTTGATAAATAAATTTCCAATAATTTTTCTTTTTTTTTCTGGATCTGTTACGTTTTTTAATTTGCTTATAAATAATTGTTCAGCATTTACATAAATTAAATTCAATTTAAATTTTTTTCTAAAAGTATTTACTACTTGTTTTTCTTCGTTTTTTCTGAGCAGGCCAGTATTAACGAATATACAAGTTAAGTTTTTTCCAATCGCATTACTAATTAATTTTGCTACTACACTGCTATCTACACCACCAGATAATGCACAAATTACTTTAGAATTTCCAACTTGTTCTTTAATTTGTTGCATAAGTTTGAATTTTTGATTTTTTGATGTCCAGTTTTTTTTAATTTTACAAATTTTAATTACAAAGTTTTTTAATATTATTTTGCCTTTAACTGTATGGGAAACTTCTGGATGAAACTGTATGCCATATATTTTTTTTTTTATATCTTCTATCATACATAATTTCGAATTTGAGGATTTTGCTATAACTTTAAAACCTTTAGGTAATTTAATTACCTCATCTCCATGACTCATCCATACATTGGTAGATTTTTTTGAAAAGAAATTTTCAGTTAAAGCGCTTTTTTTTAATTTTGTAACTTTTGCTAACCCGAATTCTCTTGATTTTGCTCGTTTTACTTTACCTCCTAATTCTTTAGAGATTATCTGGTGGCCAAAACAAATACCTAAAATTGGAATATGTAAACTTAATATACTTTTATTGAATTTAACTTTTTTATTTTGGTAAACATTTAAGGGACCACCTGATAAAATGATGCCTTTAACATTTTTTTCAGTTTTGTAGTCTTTAAGTTTGTTGTGACTTATAATTTCACAAAAAACATTTAATTCTCTTACTTTTCTTGCAATTAATTGCGTAAACTGAGACCCAAAATCGATTATTAAAATTTTATCTAGATTATTTTCAAGACGCATCTTTTTTTTCAAACTCTTTTAGGCGTTTGTTAATAGATGCGATTTTATCACAAAGGTTCGAGCATATTTTCTTAAAATCTTCTCTAAGTTCCTCTGCTTTAGAAAAATTAGATCTTTCTAACTCAATATCTATTAATAGATACATTGCTTCTTCGTTGTTTGGCTCAAGTAGTAAGACTGTATTTATATTTTTTTCTAGTTCTGTTTTGTTTTCTTCATTTTTAAATATTTTTGCTAAATATAGATACGACTTTGAGTCCTTGGGATTGTATACAATATTTCTTTGAAATAAAAATTTTGAATCTTCATATTTTTCGTTCTCAAAAAGATTTTTTGCTTCATCAAAAAAATTAACTTTCTCCGCGCTAACATTAAAAATTAAATTAAAAAGTAAAATTATTGCTAAGGTAATTTTTTTTATCATCTTTTTATTTCGTCTATGTTATGTACCATACTTTCATAAAAACCCGCTTTGGTAATTTTGACAAATTTTGGTTTTTTTCTGAGATCTTTAATTCTTTTTGCACCTAAGTAACCCATTGATGATTTTAAACCCCCTACTAGTTGGTAGATGATTTTTTCAACTGCGCCTTTGTATTTGACAAAACCTTCAACTCCTTCTGCTACATATTTTGAAGTATCTTTTTGTTTTGATTGAAAATATCTATCTGCTGAACCTTTATTCATTGCTCCAATAGATCCCATGCCTCTAAAACTTTTAAATAATTTACCACCTCTTTTAATAATTCTTCCTGGAGCCTGATCTGTTCCTGCAAATAATGATCCAATCATTACCGCATCTGCTCCTGCTGCAAGTGCTTTTGCAATATCCCCTGAAAATTTGATACCTCCATCAGCTATTAATGTTGTTTTACTTTTGCCCATACCTTTTTTTACATCTAAAATTGCACTTAACTGTGGAACTCCTATCCCCGCAACTAATCTTGTAGTGCATATAGATCCTGGTCCAATTCCAACTTTTATAATATCTACTCCTTGCTTAATCAGAAATTTAGCTGCTTCTGCTGTAGCAATATTACCTGCACATAAAGCTGTTTTAGTTGGTTTAATTTTTTTAATTTTTTTTATTATTTCAGCTACTTTTTTTGTGTGGCCATGAGCTGTATCAACAACAATTAAATCGATATTTTCTTTTAAAATCTTTTGAGCTCTTATGTGTTCGTTTAAACTTGCACCAACAGCTGCACCAACTAACATTTTTTTTGCTTTTACTTTTCTTATTTCTTTTATCTGATCATTTATTGATAAATTTCTATGTATAACACCTATTCCACCCTTTTTACCGATTGAAATAGCCATGTTAGACTCTGTTACAGTATCCATTGCTGAAGTTAGAAGGGGTATAGAAATATTTAAGTGTTCTGATAATTTAACTTCTGTCTTTACTTCTGAAGGTAAAATTTCAGAATAATTTGGTGCTAAGGTTACATCATCGAAAGTGAGCGCTTCTTTGATAGGATCCATGTCCTTATATAAACGATTCTTAAAAAAATGAAAGTATCTATCTTAAATTTTTGCAGATTAAGAAACTTTCTTTAGAGTCTTTTCTACTTGCTGGAGGCTTATAGACATTAAATTTTACAAAATTTTTTTTTGAAAATGCAATTATCTCATTAAATGAAGTTCCCATAAATAATTTTGAGACAAAATAGCCATTTGGCTTCATCATTTTTGTAGCGAAATCCAAAGCTTCTAAAACTAATT
Source organism: uncultured Pelagibacteraceae bacterium (assembly GCA_902543485.1). Taxonomy (GTDB): domain Bacteria; phylum Pseudomonadota; class Alphaproteobacteria; order Pelagibacterales; family Pelagibacteraceae; genus Pelagibacter. The sequence continues at coordinate 81,932 of CACBYP010000005.1, forward strand.
CTCCAGTTACCATAGAGTCTAGGTTTTTGTTTCCCGTAGTATTGACTGCCATATCTGAAATAATTAGGTCAATTTTTCCACCAAAATAATTATTAATTTTATTTTGTTGCTCAATATCCGTAAAATCTCCTTTTAAAATTTTTACATTCTTTATTTCTTCTATTTCTTTTAAATCTATTGCTAAATGCTTATTACATTTTAAATTACTTGATATATATTGAGACCAACTTCCAGGAGCAGCTCCAAGATCTATTACTGATATATTATTTTTTAAAAATTTAAATTTTTCGTTAATTTCCTTTAATTTATAAACGGCTCTTGATCTATATCCTTCAACTTTTGATTGTCTAACATAAATATCTCTTCTCTGCTTATTAATCCAATTTTTTGAGATTTTATTTTTTTTCAATTAGTTTTGAACCTTAAAGATTTTGAGATTTTATTATTATCCAAAGTATTTAATTCTATCTCTAGATTTTTCTCGTTTCTCATATCTTTATCATTTACTTTAATACCACTAGCTAAATGTATAATTCCAATTTTATGATTTGGTAAAAAAGGTTCCACGAAAATTTTATTCTTTTCATCAAACTTTGGAAGTAAGTTGCTAGCTAACCAGTTGCAATTATGAGGAAGAAATTCAACATCTACATTATCAATATATACGCATATATTTATTGCTAGTTGCTCTGAACCAAATATTTGTCCATGACTAAGAGTAGTTTTTAAATTTTTTTGCCAAACATTCCAACAATTAGAGTCTTTTTCTAATGAGAAAACACCAATATTAATATGCGGAGCAAATGCTAACTTTCTTGCTTTATTAATATCAATTTTAGATTTAATGGCATGTTTAAAATTTTGAGATTTTATAATGGCTAATTTTCCAAACAACCAATTAACGTTACTTAATATTCTATATCCAGGTGTCATTGTCTGGGTAATGCCAAGTTTACCATTATCACAAGCTTTAAAATATAAGTCTATTGAACTCCAATCTTGAACCCAGGCATCACAATCAATCCATAGATATTTTTTATAGTTAGGAAAATATTTTGGAAGAAATGCTCTTGATACCTGACTTTTAAGCCATTCTTTGCCTTTAACTTTAGATTGTGGAACCTCAATATCCCATTCAGCTTTTTTGATTTCATCTACTTTATTTTTGAGAAGAGCAGTTTGCTCCTCTGTTAAACCCGCATCAAGTATACAAATAGCAACTTTTTCACTGTGATTGAATTGTTTAATAGAGTCTATTAATTCATTTAGCAATTCAAAGTAATTAGAATCTGCTAGAGAAATAATTACATTCTCTTTCATTACAAAATATCTTCGTGATGATCAACGCCGTCATCTTTTTCTTTATTTTGTTTTTTTAAAAATAAGTAATGAATTGAACTTGCTGGAATCATTAATAAATAAATAATTCCTGAAATTATAATTGTATTAAAGGTATATATTAGCAACAAACCAAAATATAAAATTATTCCAAATAAAAGAAATATAGAAGTACTTCTTGGAACAACGATTCTTTTCAAAGAATATGTAGGAATTTTACTTATCAAAAGTACAGAAATAACAATAAATAAAGATGGAACAATAATATTTTTATTAATAGTTATAAACTGAACTTCGCTAAAACTATAAATTAATGGCATTAACACTAATACTCCGCCTGCTGGTGATGGAATGCCTTCAAAAAAATTATCTCTCCATGAAGGTTCACCTCCTGTTGAAACATTAAATCTTGCAAGTCTCAAAGCAACACAAACCACATATATTAATGATATTAACCAACCAAATCTGCCTATATTATCTAGCGCCCAAAAATACATTATGAATGCTGGTGCAACTCCAAAACTAATTACATCCGTTAATGAGTCTAATTCTTTTCCAACTTTTGATGTGGCTTTAATTAATCTTGCAATTCTTCCATCTAAACCATCGATGATTGCAGCAATTAAAACTGCAATAACAGATAATTCAAATCTCCCATCAAATGCAAACTTAATTGAAGTTAAGCCAATACACACTCCAACGAGTGTCATAATATTCGGCAAAATAACTCTTGAATTTTTATTCGATACTAATCTTATATTCTTTTTTGGATTTTCCATTTATCTTTTAGCTATCAATGTTTCTCCAGCAACTGCTCTTTGATTAACTTTTACTAATGGTTCATAGTTTTCAAAATATAAATCTGCTCTACTTCCAAATCTAATCATTCCTATTCTAGATCCTTGTTCAACATTTTCTTCAACTGAGGTATCTGTTACTATTCTTCGAGCGACCAGTCCTGCTATTTGAACTACAATTATATCTTCGCCATGAGAATTTCTAATTTTATAATAATTTCTTTCATTATCCTCGCTTGCTTTATCAAGAGATGCATTAATAAATTTTCCAGGTTTATATAAAATTTCTTCAATTTTTCCTGAACATGGAGATCTATTCACATGACAATCAAATACATTCATAAATATACTTACTTTCTTAAACTTTTTATTTTCAAGACCCAATTCTTTTGGTCCGTTTGTATCTAAAACTTGTAAAACTAATCCGTCAGCAGGACTTGTTAAATAATTCTCATCATTTATTGGAATTCTCTCTGGATCTCTAAAAAAATAATAACACCAAATACTTAAGACAAAACCTATGAAACCTAAAAAACCATGAATGAAATATAGAATGATCGTTGCTACTACGAAAATTACTATAAATTTATAGCCTTCGTTATGAATCTTTGGAAAAATTTTGTCTATCATAATCGTTCAATTGATAATTCTGGATTAATATGTATATAAAAAGTATAAATTCAATTATTAAGATACATCAAAAAATGAGCAAAATTAAGGTAAAAAATCCCATTGTCGAGCTAGACGGCGATGAAATGACAAGAGTAATTTGGGAATTCATAAAAAACAAATTAATTCTACCTTATTTAGATTTAGGCATTGAGTATTACGATCTAGGAATGAAAAGCAGGGATGATACGGATGACAAAATTACAATCGACTGTGCTAATGCAATCAAGAAAAATGGAGTAGGTATCAAATGTGCAACTATTACTCCTGACGAGGCGAGAGTTGAAGAATTTAAATTAAAAAAAATGTGGAGATCTCCGAATGGAACAATAAGAAATATTATTGGAGGAACAGTATTTAGAGAGCCAATAATTTGTAAAAATATTCCTAAACTTGTCCCATCTTGGACAGATCCATTAATTATTGGAAGGCATGCTTTTGGTGATCAATATAGAGCTACAGATTTTTTAGTTCCAGGAAAAGGTAAATTAGAAGTTAAATGGACATCAGAAGATGGAAGTGATGAAAAGAAATATGAAGTATTCAATTTCCCAGGACCAGGTATTGCTCTTTCAATGTATAATTTAGATAAATCAATAGAGGACTTTGCAAGATCATGTTTCAATTACGGCCTAATAAAAAAATGGCCTGTATATTTATCAACAAAGAATACCATACTAAAAAAATATGATGGTAGATTTAAAGATATATTTCAAAATGTTTTTGAAAAAGATTTTAAATCAGAATTCGAAAAAAATAGTATAACTTATGAACACAGGTTAATCGATGATATGGTTGCTTGTGCAATGAAGTGGCACGGTAAATATATCTGGGCTTGTAAAAATTACGATGGTGATGTTCAGTCAGATACTGTTGCCCAAGGTTATGGTTCTTTAGGTTTAATGACAAGTGTTCTATTAGCGCCTGATGGCAGAACAATGGAAGCAGAAGCAGCTCATGGAACTGTAACTAGACATTTTAGAATGCATCAGCAAGGTAAAGAAACATCGACCAATCCAATTGCATCTATATTTGCTTGGACAAGAGGTTTGGCGCACAGGGGAAAGTTAGATAGCAATGATGAATTAATTAAATTTTCCAAAACACTTGAAGAAGTATGTGTTGAGTCAGTTGAATCAGGATCAATGACCAAAGATTTGGCAATACTTATTGGTCCTTCTACAAAATATTTAACAACTAACCAGTTTTTAGATGTAATTGATGGAAGTTTAAAACAAAAATTAAATTAAGGTTTTTAATTTTTCTAAAGCTTCATCGATTTTATTTGAGTCTTGGCCTCCAGCCTGTGCAAAGTCTTTACGACCTCCTCCACCATTTCCACCAATAATTTCAGATCCGAGTTTTGCAAATTTAACTGCATCGTATTTGTTCTTTAAATTTTCTGTTACACCTACAGCAAGACCAACTTTCTCATCTTTATTTGCAAATACAATTACTATTCCTTCACCCAATTCTTTTTTACCTGCATCAACAAGTATTCTTAGGTCTTTTGGAGATAAATCTTTAACTTTTTGTAATCTAACTTGAGTGCCATTTATATTTTCATCTTTAATTATGTTTTTTGTTTTATCAGCTAAAACTGATTGAACATTTAATTGTTCTAATTGTTTATTAAGGTCTTTAATCAATCCTTTCGTATCTTTATTTTGTAGATTTGGTTTTCCACCTAATTTAATAATTTGAGCAGACACCTCTTTAATACTTTCTTCATCCTTTTGTGCAGAAAGGTTTGACATTTTTTCCTTATTTTTTAAGAATATTTCGAGTTGTTTATCCCTTAAAGCTTCAACCCTTCTAACTCCAGCAGCTATTGAGGATTGGCTAACAGTTTTAAATTTTCCAATATCACCTGTATTTTTAACATGTGTTCCACCACATAATTCTGTTGAAAAGTAAGAGTTATTTTCCGCTCCCATAGAAACTACTCTCACTTCTTCTCCATATTTTTCACCAAAAAAAGCTAAAGCACCTTTTTCAATGGCAGCTTTTGGTGTCATAATTCTTGTAGTTACATCAGTTTTGTTTTGTACGTATTCATTAACTAATTTATCGATAATTGTTAATTCATCCTCAGTAATTGGTTTCATATGACTAAAGTCAAATCTTAGTCTATCAGGCGCAACCAAAGACCCTTTTTGCATAACGTGCTTTCCCAATGTTCTTCTCAAAGACTCGTGTAATAAATGAGTTGCAGAATGATATGCCTTAAGATTGTTACGTCTTTCAATATCTATTTTCATTTCTACAACGTCTTTAATCTTAATCTCACCAGATTTTAGAATTCCATGATGTATAAACAAATCTCCAAGTTTTTTTTGAGTATCTGTAACCTCAAATACTGAGTTACCAGATACTATTGTTCCTTGATCTCCAACTTGTCCACCAGACTCTCCATAAAAAGGGGTTTGATTAGTAATAATTATCCCTTCCTCGCCATTTGAAATATTTTGTGCTTCTTTATTATTTTTAATTATTGACAACACCACTCCTTCTGATTGGTTAAACTCATAACCAAGAAACTCTGTAGGTCCAATTTTATCTTTTATACCAAACCAGATTTCTTCTTCAGAGGCGTCTCCAGAACCTTTCCAGTTTTGTTTTGCAAGCTCTTTGCTCTTTTTCATTAATTCATCAAATTTATTTTGATTAACGGTCAAAGATTTATTTTTTAAAATATCTTCTGTTAAGTCTAGCGGGAAACCATAAGTATCATATAATTTAAACGCTACTTCACCTGGTAAAACTTTTTTAATTTTTGAAATTTCATCGTTCAAAATTTTAATACCTCTATCAAGTAATACTAAAAATTTTTCCTCTTCCATTTTTAATGTTTCTTTAATTAAAGTCTCTGATCTTTCTAATTCAGGATAATTTCCCCTCATTTCATCTTTCAATGTATCAAATATTTTATTGAAGACTGGTTCTTTAGAACCTAGCAAATGAGAATGTCTCATTCCTCTTCTCATAATTCTTCTAAGAACATAGCCCCTACCTTCATTTGAAGGTAATACTCCTTCTGCAAGAAGAAATGAGCTAGCTCTTAAGTGATCTGCAATTACTCTAAAGCTTGATAAATTATTTTCATCTTGTTTTACTTTTGTAAATTCAGAAATCGAACTAATTAATTTTTTAAAATGATCTGTTTCGTAATTATCATGTGTGCCCTGAAGTAATGCTGCAATTCTCTCTAAACCCATTCCAGTATCTACAGAAGGTTTTGGAAGATTAATTCTCTTATCTTTTGAGACTTGCTCAAATTGCATGAAGACTAAATTCCATATCTCAATATATCTATCGCCATCCTCATCTTTGGTTCCGGGTAAACCACCTTTTAAATGATCCCCATGATCATAAAAAATCTCAGAACAAGGTCCGCAAGGGCCCGTTTCGCCCATTGACCAAAAATTATCAGAAGTTGCTATCCTAATAATTCTATCGTCGCTAAAACCCGCTATTTTCTTCCAAAAATTGAAGGCTTCATCGTCTTCATGAAATACAGTTACATATAATCTATCTTTATTTAATCCAAAATCCTTAGTAATTAAATTCCAAGCAAGTTCAATTCCCCTTTCCTTGAAGTAATCTCCGAAAGAAAAATTTCCAAGCATTTCAAAAAATGTATGGTGTCTTGGGGTGTAGCCAACGTTTTCAAGATCGTTATGTTTACCTCCTGCTCTTACACATTTTTGAGAAGTAGTCGCTCTTTGATAATCTCTTTTTTCTAATCCGGTAAAAACATTTTTAAACTGGACCATGCCTGAATTTGCAAACATTAATGTTGGATCATTATTTGGAACCAGATTGCTAGACTCAACTATCTTGTGATCATTTTTTTCAAAATAATTTAAAAAAGTTGATCTAATCTCGTTTAATGTTTTTGCCATATTTTGTTAAAATACAGCTTTTTCTATTGATGTCTACACCTCTGAAGGGAAAAAAGGCGCCCATTCGAGCGCCTTTTTAATAACTAAAAGTTATCTGCTAATTTTTTTTAGTAGGAACTTCTTCTTCTGTTTTTTGAGCCTCTACTTTTTCTTCGCTTAGTGGATTTCCTTCAATTTTCTTTGAGATCACACCAGCCTTTTCTCTGATTGCCATTTCAATTTCAGCAGCGGCTTTAGGATTTTGTTCAAGGTAAAGTTTCGCATTTTCCCTACCTTGACCAATTTTTTCACCTTTGTAAGCATACCAAGCTCCAGATTTCTCTACGATATCTGCTTTGGCACCTAGGTCTATTAGTTCCCCTACTTTACTAATTCCTTTTCCATACATTAAGTCAAACTCAACAACTTTAAATGGCGGAGCAACTTTATTTTTCACAACTTTAACTCTTGTTGTGTTTCCAACGATATTATCTTTATCTTTGATAGCTCCAATTCTTCTAATGTCCATTCTAACTGATGAGTAGAATTTCAAAGAGTTTCCGCCCGATGTTGTTTCTGGACTTCCAAACATAACACCAATTTTCATTCTAATTTGGTTAATGAAAATAACCATTGTATTAGTTCGTGAAATTGAGCCCGTTAATTTTCTCAATGCTTGAGACATCAATCTAGCTTGCAAACCAACATGGGTATCACCCATGTCGCCTTCAATTTCAGCTCTTGGCGTTAATGCAGCTACTGAGTCCACAACAAGAACTGACATTGAGCCAGATTTAATTAATGTATCAGTAATTTCTAAAGCTTGTTCACCTGTGTCTGGTTGAGAAATTAGTAACTCTTCAGTATTTACACCTAATTTCTTTGCATACACTGGGTCTAAAGCATGTTCTGCATCAACAAAACCACAAATTCCACCTGCCTTCTGTGCTTCTGCAACTACTTGTAATGCTAAAGTAGTTTTTCCTGAAGACTCTGGTCCGTAAATTTCAATAATTCTTCCTTTTGGTAATCCACCAATTCCTAAAGCAAGATCTAAGCTTAAAGATCCTGTTGAGATAGACTCAACGTCCATAGCTTTTTGCTCACCGAGCTTCATTACTGAGCCTTTTCCAAAGCTATCTGTAATTTGACTGATTGCTGCGTCTAATGCTTTATTTTTCTCTTTGTTTTCCAATTCTTTATCTTTTGCGGTTTTCACCACTTTTAGGTTATTTTTAGTCATTTTTTGCCTCTTTTTTTGCTTTTTTTAACACTCGAATCATGGATTTAAATGTACACATTTTGTTCTCATTGGCAATATATTTCTCAAAATAGCTTAAAATCGTTAAATTACTTAAGTTTTAGGTATTCGCTATTCAACAAACCAATAGCTTTTAGAACATTATATTGGGCGATAAGATTATTTCTCTCAGATTCTGCTAAGGAAATTTTTGCAGCCAATAACAAAGAGTTTGATTGAATAACATCTAGAGTTGTTCTTGAACCTCTTTCATACTCTGCAGCTATTCCTTCGTTAGCAATTTTTGCAGCTCTAACTTGAGATCTTACAGAATTTAAAAAACTTTTAGATGCTTCAAGATTTGACCAAGCACTTCCAACATTTTTTTCAGTTGTTTTTACTGCATCCTCAAATAATAAAATTTTTCTAGTTTTTAGATTTGTATTCTTGTTTATTTTTGCACGTTTACTTCCACCTGAATAAAATGGCCAGCTTATTGTTGCTTTAAGAGTATCCTTTTCTCTTTCATCTATAGTAGAAGTAAAATCGTCAGCATAAGATCTTTCTAGAGATAAAGATGCGCTAGGTTTCAAGTCACTTTCAGCAATAGCAATATCCATTTCGGACTGATTTAATTCTATTTTAGCGATCATTATATCTGGATTATTTTCTCTTGCTAAATTAATTGCTGAACTAAGTTCACTTGGAATACTTACAATTGCTCTATTTGTCTTTTTTAATTCATTGGTATTTAAAAGTTTACCAATGATATTTTCATAATTTAATTTATTAATCATTAATTCGCTTCTTGCTTGAGTTAGCTGAGCACTTGCTCCTGCAAGAGAAGACTCGGTTTGTGATAAATCTGCAGTTTTTATTTGTCCTCTATCTAATCTAACTTTATCATTTTCAAGTTGTTTAATAAGTAAATTTAAATTTTGCCTATTAATTGCAACTTTTTCTCTTGATAAAATTACAGATGTAAAAGCTTCTATAGCACTGTAAAGAACATCTTGTTCTTTTTTAAATAATTTTGCTTTTGCAAGTTCTAAACCTATTAAATTTTTTTCATACTTAAGGTCTCTTCCAAAATCCAATAAGGTTTGCTCTAATTTTATGGATGTTGTGAATGGGTCTACATCACTGATTGTTGCATCACCACCGCTCTGATTTGTAAGTTTATTTGTTTCTTCAAGGCTCTTGGACCCACTTAAACTCAAAGAAGGCATATAATCGGCTTTGGAAATATTTAGATCTTCTTCTGATGCTTTTATATTTTCTCTCTCGGCATTTAATTGTTTATTATTGTTATAAGTTTCATTTAATGCTTCGTATAATGTTACTGCTAATGATTGAGCAGTTAAGCAAAAAAAACTAACAACTATTATTAATATTTTTTTCATTAGTTGTACTTTACAGAATTAATTTGATGATTAGAATTTAATTTAATGACTATAGATGCGTATTTTGGCGCATATTTAAACATATTCTGTGTAATTCTCTGGTAAGTTTGCATAAAGTTTAAAACTTCCTTTTTTGTCATAATTTTTTGTTTTGTTTTTTTATTCTTATTTTTTAATTTAAGTTTTTTTTCCTGAATAACTCTCCACTTTTGTAATAAACTAAAATTTTCTGCCCTTAAAAATAACAAACAATCGAGCTTACTATAAAGTTTCTTGTATCCTTTTTTTAGCTGGTCATTAACGTGTTTTCTCCAAATTAATTTATTATCATCATTTTTTTCCATCGTATTAACACTTTTTTTTAATGTTTTTAAGCTTTCAGCTCTTGCTCCAACACACCAACCTTCAAAAATGATTACATCTGGTCTGCTATTTACTTTATACCAATTTTTTTTTGTAAATCTGTCATCAATTGCCTTATCAAACTTGGGTAACATAATTGATCTAAATTTTCTAGAATTTACTTTTTTAATAAAACTAGACATATATGCTATATCATGAGTTCCTGGAACACCTCTTGTCAATAATAATGGATGAATTTTCTTAGATAACTTTATTCTATCATTCTTTGTTTTGTAAATATCGTCAATTGATATTTTGAAAACTTTTAACTTAAAATATTTTTTTAAAATTATCATTAAGATAGAACTTATAGTAGTTTTTCCAGTTCCTTGTCCTCCTGTTAAACCAACAATATAAGGTTTCTTAAAATTTGTTTTTTTTGCAATCCAGAAACTCACAGGAACAAGATAATTTTTAAGCATCTTGTCTTTATTTTTAAATTTATCTGAAGATGTTTCTTGTGTTTTTATAAACTTATAACAATCTTTTTTTACTTTATTTAAACAATCCTCAACTAAATTCATTTAATTTTATTTTTTGTCAAGTGGATGGTTTAAACCATCAAAGAAAACAACATCTTTTAAATCGTCGATTTTAACTTCATCTACACAACCTAAATTAAATCCAGTCATGGTGGGTGCACTTCTTGGGTTATGATGTGTGTAAATTCCACATTCAACACAAAAGTAATGATTAGCAACTTTTGTATGGTACTGATAAAGCTTTAATTTATCTTCTCCCTTAGTGACTTTAAAATCTTCATTTTTTACCATTCCCATTGTTGCATTTTTTCTTTTACATATAGAACAGTTACATCTCACAATTTTTGGTAATTCATTGATTGGAACATTAATTTCTGCTTCTACACATCCACAATGACATGTTAGTTTAGGCATTAATTATTCTCCCCATTTTCCATGAAACTCATAAACAACTGCTGGCTTATCACCAACTACCCAGCCGTCATGACCTGGGTCAATTGAATATGCATCGCCTGCTTTATATGTTAATTCTGTTCCATCATCATGTTTGGCGCAAACTGCTCCTGAAACTATTACTCCAAGATGTTTTGCTTTACAGCTATCAGTGCCTACAGTTGGTTTAATATCTTGTGACCATTTCCATCCTGGCTGCAAAACTAATCTCATTACTCTTTGATCTCCCACTTTTACGATATCCATTTTGGCATTGTTGAAACTGGTATTGCTTTCATCTGGATTATCAAAACTTTTAACTTCAATTGAACTCATACCCTTCTCCTTTTATAATTAAATTTAGATCTTAGACTACTAATGGTTTAAGTTATCCACAATAGCACAAAATATAGTTTTGGATGTTCACGTTTTGATTCACTTTTGATTCACTTACAGACTCAAAATACAACCTAATTGACACTATTGTATAACTCATGTACTAATAAGAACAAAACAAGAACACTTATGAAGCTAACAATACCTTATTATTTACACAAAGCGGGAGCTGGTTTTCCTTCCCCTGCAACTGACTACATAGAAGAAGATATAGATTTAAACGTACATCTAATCAAAAATGTTCCAGCAACTTTCATCATAAGAGTTCAAGGAAAATCAATGGTGGATGTTGGAATAAATGATGGTGATTTATTGGTTGTAGACAAAAGTTTAACTCCGAAAAATTTTTCAACTGTTATAGCAAATGTTCATGATGAGCTCGTTGTTAAAACTTTAGTTAAAGAAAAAGATAAACAATTTTTAACGTCAGGATCCAAAGAATTTTCTGATCGAATTTTAATTAATGAAGAACAAGATATTTTTATTTGGGGAGTAGTCACCTATGTCATACATTCAGTACACTAAAAAATTAGCACTAGTTGACTGTAATTCTTTCTATGTTTCTTGTGAAAGACTATTTAATCCAAAAATAAGGAAAAAACCTGTTGTAGTTTTATCTAATAATGATGGCTGTATAGTTTCAAGATCTACTGAAGCAAAAGCTTTGGGAATTAAAATGGGTGAGCCCTACTTTAAAGCAAAAGATATTATTATAAAAAATGATGTACAAGTATTCTCGTCAAATTATTCTTTATATGGCGATTTATCTAGAAGAGTAATGAGAACTTTAAAAAGATTTAACTCTGATATTGAAGTTTATTCAATTGATGAAGCATTTATGGATTTATCAAATTTTTCTGACAATGAAGTAGAGCAAGTTGGAAGAGAAATTAGGGAAACAGTTTTAAAGTGGACTGGTATTCCAACAAGTATAGGAATAGCTAAAACTAAAACTTTAAGCAAAGTTGCAAATCATATAGCTAAGAAAAAACAATCAGGTGTTACAAGTTTAATTGGAATAGAAAATCTTGATCCTATTCTTGAAAAAATTGATATTAACGATGTTTGGGGTGTTGGAAGACAAATGACAAAGTTTTATCAAAAAAATGGAATTTATAATGCTAAACAATTAAAAAATAAATCAAACACCTGGATTAAAAAATCTTCAAATGTTCTAAGTTCAAGAACTGCAATGGAACTTAGAGGCGTGCCTTGTATTGATTTAGAAAAAACCGCATCAAAAAGAAAAAGCTGCGTAGTATCAAGATCATTTGGAAAAAGAATAGAACGATTTCAGGAACTTGAAGAAGCCGTTGCTAGTTATTGTTTAAATGCATCAGAAAAGATAAGATCTGAAAATCTTGTTGCAAAAGCAGTTATGGTGTTTGTTAGAACCAGTCCTTTTCAAAAACAATTTGGTTTTTATTCAAACTCCAGAACTGTTGATTTTCCTATAGCAACTAACAATAGTATAGAGATAGTAAAAAATGCTTTATCTGTCTTGAAAGTAATTTTTAGAAAAGGACATCGTTATCAAAAAGCAGGAGTGATGCTAACCGGATTAACAGATGCTGAAAACAATGAAAACTTATTTTCATCAGCAAAAGACGAGAGAATTAATAGATTAATGAGATCAATTGATAATACAAATTATAGATATGGAAGATCAACATTAAGTCTTGCAAGTGCTGGTGTTAGAAAGTCTTGGAGTATGAAAAGAGATTATAACTCAAAAATAGATACTGCTGACTTCTATTGTTTGCCAACAATTAGAGCTTAAAAAAATTATTTTATCGTATCAATACTTTCAATATTACTAAGAGAATCATTTAATTCCTCTAAATTTTCTCTTCTTCCAATCATTACAACTGATAATCCAAATGTGATAATTAGAGCTAAGGGGATAGCTGTAACAACACTCATGTGATCAGCCATTAAGATTAAATAAATGGCATAAAATAAAATTGATCGAATAATAACTGTAGATTTAAAAACAGCTATGATTGCTAAAGAATGCTTAATTAAATTTTTAAAACTCATTTTAGAAGGACCAAAATATCTTGTTCCTCTTTCTGAAGGAGATGAAGATCTATCTTTTTCTAATTTTGCCAATGCTCCAGAGAAACTGCACCAAATAGATTTATCATTTATTAATTTCTCAACAGTTGATTTCGGAAGACATGTATAATTTCCAAATTTTATCGAGTGACCAGTAAATACATAGGTAATTATTTTATGCAAATGATAACAAGTTTTAAAAAAAATATTTTCAGATCTTTTTAATCTTTCTCCTACGATTGGTTTTCCTTCATCATAATTAATATATTCTAAAAAACTTTTAATTTCTTCAGGTCTATCTTCACCATCTGAATCCATTGGTATTACATAATCAAACTCTTTATTTTGAAATATATGTTTAAGTCCTGTTGCTATGCATCTTCCATGGCCTTGATTATTTTTAATATTTAAAATTTCAACAGATAATAGGTTTTCTGTATTGGAAATAGAAGTTGGTTTTTCCTCAGTTGATGCGTCATTAACTATGACAAGAGAAAATTCTGCATCTAAATCTTTTACTATTGTATTTATTTCTTCAATTAATTTTGAAGCTGATTTCCAGTCATTGTAAACTGGTGTTAAAATAGTAATTTTCATTTATTTAACTTGCAAGCAACCTCAGCAAAGAAGCTACAATTCCATGTCCAGATAACTCTATAATTACAACAATAAAGACGATGAAAAGTATATTTTTATTGAATTTCATATCTAAGACCCAACACAAATCTTATCAATACACATATATTTTTCAAATGAATTCAATTTTTCTTTTGTAACAAAGCCTATCCAAATTGGTCTTGAATTTATGTGATATGATAAATTTCCAGCTGTCCATTCATCACCAAGCACATATTTAATAGGTTCATCATGTTGTTCATGCCATGCCATTTGAACTTTTGTAGCTATATCTCTTCCAGGATAATCAGTTCTTTTATCAGTCTGAGATATTGAGACATAACCATACAAAATTGGAGATAATAAAAATAAAAATATAAATCCTATTAAAAATGAATTTATTTTTCTAAAGTTTATTTGAGATTTAAGAATATAAATGAATAAAGTTCCAAAGAATAAATAAAAAGGTGTCATCCACATAGTCCTAATCTTTGATCCAGTTATCAGAGCTGTCATAAAAACCAGAACAATTGGGACAAAATTAATAAATATTAAAAATAAAATTTTTTTATCTTTTAAATTTAATTTTTTAGGCATTTTTTTTACTAGCATCCAGACTAAAATTAAAAATGGTATTAAAATACCAATTTGTTTTAATATGAATATCAATGGATACTTAATATGATTTATTATTTGTCCTTCATCTAAACCTGCACGGGCAAAACCATATTTAATAGTGATAAAATCATTATTGAATAACCAAATTATATGTGGAATTAAAATTACAAAAAACACTTCCAAAGAAACTAAATATTTAAAATCAAATTTTTTAGTTTTTTTAAAAAATATTAAATATGCAAACAATAAGTCTATTGCGACTAATAAATAAATAAAAAGATACTTAGATAAAATTCCAAATGCTGCTGCAGCACCTAGCAAAATACAATCATAAAGCCCAACTATTTTACTATTATATATTTTCCAAGCGTAATAAACCGTAAGACACCAAAAAGGTAATTGGCAAACATTTACATTAAATTCTGGAGTTGTAAAATTATAGAAGTATATGCCTTCAATAAGAAAAACTGATAACAAACTCAAAGTACCGTCATTTAGAATTTCTTGTGATAGTTTAAAAATAATGAAAAAAGACACCACTACAAAAATTTGACTCAAAAAATAATAAGCCCAATCTTGTGGACCAAATATTTGAAAAAAAATTTCAAGTATAAAGGCCACCATTGGAGGATGTTTTCCGTAACCCCAGTCTAAATTACTTCCCCAAGCTAAGTGTTCAATTGTATCTAGAGGTAAATTTATATTTGTTATGCTAGGAACAACTGTCCATAGAATAAGATGAGTCGTTACAAAAATATAAAAAATATTATTTAAATTTCTTTTGTTTAAGGCCATTTTCATCAATCTATATGAATAAACCGTTCTTGACACTCATTTATTCATGAATATATTCACCAACTCAAAATAGCTAAGTATGGTAAGAATTTCAAAAACTTATATTCCAAAAGAAAAAGAAAAATACATGTGTGCTAAACATTTAGCGTATTTTAAGATGAAATTAATGGAGTGGAAAAAAGATTTAAAGAGATCTAATAACGAGGCGATTTTTCAAGCATCCATGGATGATAATAGTGCATCAGCTGATATAGTTGATCAGGCAAGCTCTTACACAGAAAAAAATGTAGAAATGAGAGCTATTAATAGACAAATCAAATTAATCTCAAAAATAGACGGTGCATTGAAAAAAATACAGGATGGAACTTACGGTTTTTGTGAAGAAACTGGTGAGCCTATTGGTTTAAAAAGATTAATGGCAAGACCAGTTGCAACTCTCTGTATTGCAGCTCAAGAAAAACACGAAAAAGATGAAAAAGTTTACGCTGACGATTAAGGAAAATCAATTTCAGCATCTTTATTTAGAGCTTTAAACCCTTTTACTACAGCTGGACGTTCAGCAATTTCCACAAACCACCTAGACAAACTTTCAAAATTATTTAATCCAATATCATGTCTTTTGTGTCTTGCAATCCATGACCATGTAGCAATATCAGCAATAGAGTACTTATCATTTGCTAAAAACTTACTTCGAGCCAATCTAGCTTCAAGATCTTCATAAATTTTTCTGGTGATTTTGAAGTATCTTTCCTCACCCCACTCACTTTTTCCTTGATGATAATAATGAAACTGATGATGTTGTCCTATCATTGGGCCAACAATAGCCATTTGAGCCATCAACCACTGATTTATCTCTAACCTCTCTGCTTCAGGATATAGTTTTTTTACTTTTCTCACCTAAATACATAAGGATAACCCCAGACTCGAATACAGTCTTGTTATGCTTATGATCTATAATTACAGGTATTTTATTAAAGGGACTTATTTTTTTAAATTCTGGTTTAAATTGATCTCCACTCAAATTAACTTTTGTAAGTTTGTATTTAAAATTAATTTCCTCGAGCATAATGCTAATTTTCCACCCATTAGGAGTATCGGCAGTAAAAAGTTCTATCATTCTTTTACACCCAATCTATCTTTGATAGTGCTGGATGCAGTTGTAAATTCAAATCTATATTTTTCATCAGGTCTTGCATATTTAAAACAACCTCTTGCGGCTAAAGCTCCTTCATGAAAACCTGAAAGTATTAACTTCAATTTGCCTGGGTAAGTACAAATATCTCCAATTGCAAATATTCCTTTTTTGTTTGTTTCAAAATTTTCTGTATTTACTGGTATTGTTTTTTTATCTAAATTCAATCCCCATTCAGCTATTGGCCCTAATTGCATTATTAATCCAAAAAAACCTAAAACATAATCAGCTTTAATAACTTTGCTTTCGCCTGACTCACTTTTTATTTCTACGCTTTCTAATATGCCATTTCCTTTGACGTCTTTAATTGAATATTTAGTAATTAAATCAATAGTTTTATTATCACTTAATTCTTTTATTTTTTGAACACTTGCTGGTGCTCCTCTAAACTCATCTCTTCTATGAACAAGAGTTACTTTAGATGAATTAGATAATTCTATAGCCCAATCTAGTGCACTATCTCCACCTCCGAAAATAACAACTGATTTATCTTTAAAAATAGTTTTATCTTTTATTGAATATAATACTGATTTTCCATCGTACTTTTCGACACTTTTTATTGGAAATTTTCTTGGTTCAAAAGAACCTACACCTCCTGCGATAACAATATTTGGTGTTTCAAATTCCTTTCCATTTAAAGTTCTAACTAACCATTTATTGTTTTCATTTTTTAATTCTTGAACTCTATCACTTAAGTGAAAATTAAAATTAAACGGTTTAATTTGCTCAATTAAATTGTTTGTAAGTTCTTCTCCTGTACATTTAGGAACTGCAGGAATATCATAAATTGGTTTATCAGGATAAAGTTCAATACATTGTCCTCCAATTTTATCTAGGTTGTCTACAATTTCACATTTTAATCCAATGATCCCTAATTGATGTGCACAGAATAAACCTGTAGGTCCTGCTCCAATAATTACTACATCTGTTTTTATCATTAAACTTGTTTCTCCGGCATATGTACAGTTAAACCATCTAAATCATCTGAAACGATTAATTGACAACTTAATCTGCTGTTAGATTTAGGTTCAAAGGCTTGATCTAACATATCATCCTCACCCATTTCTTTTTCTGGAAGTTTTTTAAACCATTCATCGTCGTTAATATATACATGACAAGTTGCACACGACATTCCACCTCCACAATCTGCATCTATGCCCGGGATATCATTTTGTATAGCTCCTTCCATTACACTAAGACCATTTGCAACATCGGCCTCATGTTCTGTACCATTGAATTCTATATATTTGATTTTCGCCATATTAAATAAATAATTCTTATAAACTAATTTGTGACTGCGGCAAATTTTTGAAATTTAGCATTTTCTGTTTTTTGGACCAAAAAAAAAGGCAGGTATGTTTTAACACACCCGCCTCTTTTTAATATTAAAAGCTAATTATCTAGCTCGTGCTCCACCTTGTGAAACTGCTGCTGACCAGATTACTAGACCAAAAGCAATTTTGTTGATGAAGTCTGCTAAGTTGTAAATCACGTTCAATGAGTTAGCATCTACTCCTCCTACTAGGTAACCAAAAATGTAACCTAATGGGTAAATAGCCCAACCGATTGTTACGATCATTCTCATAGCACCCCATGCTGTTGCTAATGGCTTGTTTCCAGTTTTTGCTGCAATTTTTCCAGCTTCACCAGAGAATACTTCATATAAGATGTAGATCCATCCAGCCATACCGACTATGAAACCAAGCATAGCATTGATGTAACCTGCTTCTCCTAAGTATCCACCAATTAACATCACAAGCGAACCAATTAATAATCTCCAGAAGATTGCTCCTGGGATTTTCTTAACTGCTGCTAGAATTAAGTAAAACTCGATCATCTGTAATGGTACAGTGATTAACCAATCAATATATCTATATACTGTTGGAGAATCTCCAGTCATTACCCATACATCTCTCATGTACATGTAGTGAATGAATGCAACACCAGTTACAAGACCAGCTACTGTTACTGAAGTTTTCCAGCCTGCTGCAACAGTATTTCTTTCCATGAAGAAGAATACTGTAGCTGCTGCCATACCCATTGCGATTACCCAAAAGGAAATCCCAACGAAGTCGTCAGAAGCTAACATAGCAGTTGCTGCGTTTGCTGCACCAGTAAGACCAAATAGAGCCACTGCTGCTAATGCAAACATTTTAAGTTTTTTCATAAAAAACTCCCTCTCGTTAGTTTTTTTTAGTTTAAATTTAAACTACGGACAAACCATAAAGGTTTCTCCAAAGTTATGGGCTTAATATCAAATTAAATTAGTTTGTTGAAGACTTTTTGCCGCGTTATAAGTGTTGATTTTACTGACTTTTTAAAATTAAATACAACCTGTTGCATAAATTCAATAGAAAAATGAGCATAAAAACCAAATCATAATGATAGGAAATTATAAAGAAATTTACGACAAATCTTTAAAAAATCCTGAGGAATTTTGGAGAAAAACTTCTGATGATGTGTTTTGGTTTAAAAAACCAACTAAAATTTTAAACAAAGATAATCCACCATTCTACAAATGGTTTGAGGATGGTGTGACAAACACATGCTACAATGCATTGGATCTTCATATTGATGAAGGTAGAGGTGATAAAACAGCTTTAATCTATGATAGTCCAATTACAGGCAGTAAATCAAAGTTCACTTTCAAAGAATTAAAAGAAAAAGTCTCTAAATTTGCAGGAGCTCTCGATAAACAGGGAGTTAAAAAAGGAGATCGTGTAATAATTTATATGCCAATGATACCAGAGGCTGTGGTTGCTATGCTAGCATGTGGTAGAATTGGAGCAATTCACTCTGTTGTATTTGGTGGTTTTGCTTCAAATGAATTAGCAAGTAGAATTGATGATAGTAAAGCTAAAATTTTAATCACTGCATCATGTGGATTTGAACCTGGAAGAACAGTTGAATATAGACCGCTTGTAGATGGAGCTTTAAAATTAGCAAATCACCAAGTTCAAAAAGTAATATTATTTCAAAGAAAAGATCACGAGGTAAAATTAAATAAACCATTAGAAATAAGTTGGGACGAAGCACTATCTGGAGCTAATGATAAAGATTGTGTTGAAATGGGTGCCAATGATTATGCTTACATCCTTTATACTTCAGGAACCACTGGTATTCCAAAAGGAATTGTTCGAGATATTGGTGGTCACATAGTTGCTCTCAAATGGACAATGAAAAATATTTATAATATTGATCAAGATGATGTTTGGTGGTCAGCAAGTGATATTGGTTGGATAGTAGGACACTCTTATATTGTTTATGCTCCATTATTTAAAGGATGTGCAACACTTCTATTTGAAGGAAAACCAGTGGGCACACCAGATGCTGGAGTATTTTGGAGAATTATATCAGAATATAAAATTAAATCTTTATTCACAGCACCAACTGCATTTAGAGCAATTAAAAAAGAAGATCCAGAAGGTAAGTTTTTCTCCAAGTACGATTTAAGTTCATTTGAGTCATTATTTTTAGCAGGTGAAAGAGCAGACCCTGATACTATTAAATGGGCTGAGAATTTACTTAAAGTTCCAGTAATTGACCATTGGTGGCAAACTGAAACAAGTTGGGCGATAAGTTCAAATTGTACAGGAATCGAAATGCAAGAAACAAAATATGGATCTGCTTGCAAAGCAGTTCCAGGTTATGACGTAAAAATAATTAAACCAGATCAAACAATAGCTAAACCAAATGAGATGGGAGATATTGTGGTTAAACTTCCACTTCCTCCTGGTACTTTTCCAACTTTATGGAATGCAGACGAAAGATATAAGGAAAATTATATGTCAAATTATAATGGCTACTATCAAACTTACGATGCAGGGCATATTGATGACGATGGATATATTTGGATTATGTCTAGAACAGATGACATAATAAATGTTGCGGGTCATAGACTTTCAACTGGCGCAATAGAAGAGGTTTTATCTGAACATCAGTCTGTTGCTGAATGTGCAGTGATAGGAATAAAAGATCAACTAAAAGGACAATTGCCAATTGGTCTAATTGCTCTAAAAGCGGGAGTTACAAAGGATAATGAGACTATATCAAAAGAGTGCGTGCAAATGGTTAGAGACAAAGTCGGGCCTGTTGCAGCATTTAAAATAGCAATCGTTGTTAAAAGATTACCAAAAACAAGATCAGGCAAAGTATTAAGAGGAACAATTAGAAAAATTGCTGACAAAGAAGAATATAAAATGCCTGCCACAATCGATGACCCTGCTATACTTGATGAGATAAAAAAAGAGTTAATAAGTAGCAATATTTTAAAATAATGCTTAAGACTTATCTTTTTTTAGTAGGAGCAATAATTTGTGAAGTTTGTGGGACAATGCTTCTTCCTGTTACTCAAAACTTTACAAAAATAACACCAACAGTATTTTTAGCTGGCTTTTATTTATCTGCTTTTTATTTACTTACGTTTGTTGTTGATAAGTTACCTATCGCCATTGTTTATGGAACATGGAGCGGGCTTGGTATTTTTACCATAGCAATTTTAGGCTATATATTTTTTAAACAATCTTTAAGTTGGCAAGCTATATTGGGCATGTTTCTTATTGTTGTTGGTGTAACACTTGTAAATATGTATTCAAGTAAAACTATATGATTTAATCAAAAAGAATCGGTTTACCAGATGGATCTCCCAAAATTTCATCTTCTTTCATTTTAATATCACCATTAATAATTGTATAAACTGGCGAACCTTTAAATCTATAACCATCAAATGGGCTCCATCCACACTTGCTATGAATATTTTTGTTTTTGATTTCAATTGTTCGATTTATATCTATTATTGTAAAATCAGCATCGTAATTTTTTTTGATGAAACCTTTATTTTTAATACCAAATACTGAAACTGGATTCTCACAAAGAAGTTTAATTAACTGACCTAATTTAAGTTTTTTGTCATTCACATGATTTAGCATAACGGGTAATAATGTTTGTACACCAGGCATACCAGATGGTGACTGAGGATATTCTTTTAATTTATCTTCTTTTAAATGAGGAGCATGGTCAGAACCGATAGTATCATTATAATTATTTCTAATTGCATACCACAATCTATCATAATGGGCCTTGTCTCTTAAAGGAGGGTTCATCTGTGCAAAGGTGCCAAGTTTATCATAACAATCTGGCGCATATACTGTTAAATGCTGAGGGGTAATTTCAAAAGTTATGTTCCCTTTATTTTGTGATAAGAAATCTATTTCTTCTTTTGTTGTAACATGCAGAATATGTGCTTTTTTATTGAGTCTTTTTGCAATCCTTACAATCCTCCTGGTAGATGACATTGCACATTCTTCATTCCTCCATACAGGATGGGTATGAACATTGCCTTTTTCAATTAGTTTTTTTCTCAAATTAATTATTTCTTCATCTTCAGAATGAACTGCAACTATTTTTGAAGTATTCTGAAAGACTTTTTCAATATCTTCTTCTTTATCTACTAATAGATTTCCAGTTGAAGAACCTGCAAAAAGTTTTACTCCACAACAACCATCTAATCCTTTTAACTTTGCTAAATCAGTCGAATTATCTGGAGTTGCTCCGAAATAAAAAGCATAATTTGAATACATCCTATTTTTAGCAAGATTTAATTTATTATTAAATTCTTTCATATTTGCAGTGGGCGGATTTGTATTTGGCATCTCAAATACACTTGTAATACCACCAGCAATAGCTGCTTTACTTCCAGTATGTAAGTCCTCTGCATTAGTTGATCCAGGCTCGCGGAAATGCACTTGAGTATCCATGCAACCAGGTAAAACTATTAAATTACTTGCATCAATAGTTTCTTTGCTTTGTTCGTTATTTAAATCACCAATTATTGAGATTTTTCCATTCTGAATACCAATATTAGTCTTAGTAAGCTTGTCGTCAATATAACACTCTCCATTTTTTATAATAAGATCTAACATTTTACGAAATCGTTACTATATTATTCTTTTATATCTATCAATAATGAAAAAAAATAATGTTTATATTTTAGAGGACAGAGGACTTTTATACATATCTGGTGAAGACTGTAAAGAATTTCTACAAAACATAGTTACAAATAATATCAACAAAGTAGATGAAAAAAATTCGTGCTACTCTGCTTTACTTACTCCACAGGGGAAATATTTATATGATTTCAATATATCAAAACACAAATCTGGATATTTTTTAGATTGTGAAAAAAAAAATATAGATAATTTATTTAAACAATTAAATTTATACAAACTTAGATCAAAAGTAGAAATTTTAAATTTAAGTAATGAATTTGTAATTGCAGTTATTAGTAAAGAGAGATTTTTGGACATGGATAATTCAAAATCTAATGCCGGTTGTACTATAAAATTTAGAGAGGATAATATTTTTTTAGATCCTAGAAATATAGATCTTGGAGCAAGGCTAATAACTAATTTGGAAAAATTATATTTATCATTAAAAAAACTTGGTCTTAAGACCGCAGATAAAAAAGAATATTACAAATTAAGTCATGAAATTGGAATTCCTCAAAATAATACAGACAAACTTCAAAATAAACTTTTTGGTATTGAGTGCAATTTTGATGAATTAAATGCAATAGATTTTAAAAAAGGTTGTTATGTTGGTCAGGAAAATACTGCAAGAATTAAGTTAAAAGACAAATTAAGCAAACGTCTTCTGCCAATTGAAGTAGTAGAGGGTGATTTAAAAAATGATGTGATAGCGGTTGAAAAAGATGAAATAGGAAAAATATTAATAAATGATGATTATCCGTTTGCTATTATCAAAGTTAAAAATGAAAAATTTAATTTTAATAAAACTTTTGATTGTGGATCTGCCAAAATAAAAGTCAAAAAACCTGATTGGCTAAAAATTATTTAATGAATTTAGATAAATCTGGTTTAAAATAATTTGGACCTTTCATAACTTTACCCTGATCATTATAAATAGGTTTTCCATCATTTCCTAACTTGCTCATATTAGAATTTTGAACTTCTTCAAAACAAGCATCTAAATTGATACCAAATGCATGCCCAGCACCATAAGTCACATATAATATATCAGTTAAAGCATCCGCAGCCTCTAAAAGATCATTATTGTCTAAAGCTTGTCTGAATTCATCTAGTTCTTCTTTAATCAAATTATACCTTAGCTCATTTATTTTTGTTGAGCTAAATGATGGTGATGATTTTACCTCTTGCCCAAAAGTCTCCATAAAATTTTTTACTTTTTGAAAATTTGTCATTTTACTCCTGTAAGATTAGTAAAAACTAGTATATAAATTATTTGGTTAATTTTTCAAACAAATGAAAACAAGAAAAGAATTTGATAGTATCGGTGGGATAAATGTACCAAATGACAAATATTGGGGTGCCTCCACTCAAAGGTCAAAAAAATTTTTTAACATTGGAAAAGTATATGTCCCAGAATCAATTATAAAATCTATTGCAATCATCAAACGAAGTGCTGCCATAGTTCATCAAAAAGATGGGTTGATTTCATCTAAAGTTTCAAGAACAATAATTAAAGCTTCTAACGAAGTCATTAGTGGTAAAATGAGTAAAAATTTTCCTCTAAAAGTTTGGCAAACAGGATCTGGTACACAAACAAATATGAATGTTAACGAAGTTATAGCAAATAGAGCTATAGAGATATTAAAAGGTAAAAAAGGATCTAAAAAACCTGTTCATCCAAATGATCATGTTAATAAATCTCAATCTACAAATGATGTTTTTCCAACCGCAATGCATATCTCGGTAGCAACTGAAACTATTAATAAACTTTTGCCAAGTTTAAAATCATTAGAAAATTCATTAGCAAAAAAGAGCAAAGAATTTAAAAAAATTGTAAAAATTGGCAGAACACATTTACAGGATGCTACACCTCTTTCACTTGGTCAAGAATTTTCTGGATATCATGAGCAGGTAAAAAAAAGTATAGAAAGAATAAAATATTGTTTAAATGATATTTATTATTTGGCTCAAGGTGGTACCGCTGTAGGAACAGGGATAAATTCAAAAAAAAATTTTGATAAAAAGATAATCAAGGAAATTAAAAAATTTTGTAAGATAAATTTTAAACCAGCACCAAATAAATTTTCTGAGTTAGCAGCTCACGATGCAATAGTAAATTTTTCTGGATCTTTAAATTCATGTGCAGTTGCTCTAATGAAAATTTCAAACGATATAAGATTTTTAGGTTCTGGACCAAGAGCAGGTTATGGCGAACTTTTGCTTCCAGAAAATGAACCTGGGTCTTCGATCATGCCTGGAAAGGTTAATCCAACACAATGTGAGGCAGTTACAATGGTTTGTGCGAAAGTTATTGGAAACCATACTGGTATAACTGTTGCTGGCACTCATGGACATTTTGAATTAAATGTATTCAAACCTTTAATTGCCTACAACATATTACAATCGATTGATATTCTTGGTGATAGTGTAAAGAATTTTAGCCTATATTGTATTAAGGGAATTAAAGCTAATAAAAAAAAAATCAAAGAGCATTTAGATAATTCTTTAATGCTTGTTACAGCGCTTGCACCAAAAATTGGCTACGATAATGCTGCAAGAATTGCAAAAAAAGCTCTAAAAAATAATACTAAATTAAAGGATGAAGTTATTAGATCAAGATTAATAAGTCCAAAAGAATACGACCTTATAATTAATCCTTCAAGAATGATTAAACCTGATTAATCTATAACTTTTCTAATATGTGATCTGAGATTATGTATATTTTTTATTAAAAAAATTTCACTAAAAATTGAATTATTCTCAATATTATTAATTTTTACGTTTTTTATAACAAAATCTGAAACACCAATATTTTTTTCTAAATCAAAGTGTATTTGTTTTATTTTTTTCACTTTTTTTGATCCAATTTGAAAAATTTTTGCAAATTGGATATGATTTTCAATATTTAATAAATTTTTTGATACAAATTTAATTTCTCCTTGATCTTCAATAAAGCTCATAGAAGAATTAATCATACCAATTTTATCAAGGGTAAATTTTGCTTCTTTTGAGTTTATTTTTTTTTCACTTATTGCAAAATTTATTTCACCATTTTTTATTAATTTATTTTTTAAGTCATTAAATTTAAGATTAAGTAGACCATTAAAATTTCCCAAATAATTTTCATCATATAAAAACATATTTATTAAAATATTATCTATAACATTTTCGATTTTTTTATTTTTAATAACTAATTCTCCATTAAAATAAAAAGGGTTGAGTTGAATTTTACTAGCTATATTAAAGTTTGTATTTTTTTTATCTGGAGATAAAATATAAATTTTTCCATTATCAAATCTAAAATTATAATGCATCTTGTCATTTAAATATGATA
Source organism: uncultured Pelagibacteraceae bacterium (assembly GCA_902543485.1). Taxonomy (GTDB): domain Bacteria; phylum Pseudomonadota; class Alphaproteobacteria; order Pelagibacterales; family Pelagibacteraceae; genus Pelagibacter. The sequence goes on from CACBYP010000005.1 coordinate 107,574, forward strand.
TAAAGATATTTCCGCTGAATTTTTTAGGATTATTAAATTTTAAGATATTTGCGATTTCTATATTTGGATTAAATAATTGAATATCATGAGAAGTAGTTTTAGGAACATCATACTTTCTTTTCCAATGAGATTTAAATTTTAATCCAAAAACCTCACCATCTATTATGAAATTTTTGATCTTAGTTTTACTATTTATTGCATATAAAATTTTTTTTATTGGTGAAATTATAATAACTTCATTATTTTTATTTTTTATAAAAACTTTACAGTTTTTAAATATGATCGGTTTGTTAACTTTTTGATATAAATGATTTCTTAATTCCTTAATATCTGTTAAATCAAATTCTAGATTTGTATCAGAAATTTCTGTCGAAACTAAATTTTCAAATGATCTTAAATATATATCTCTTAAAGAAATAAATATTTTTAAGTTTGAAGAATTTATTAAATATTTGCCCTCTTTATATTGAGAAAAATCAAGTGAGGCATTTTCTACTATTAGGTGTGGTTTGGGAAATGGTTTGTAGGAAATTTTTCCTGATGATTTTAAATAAATTTTAAAATTTTTGTAAAAATTTTTTTCTATATCTACAACTTTACTTTTATAATTTAATAAAACTGGTAAAGATAAAATTGTCAAAGATGAAAAAATTATGGCGATTGCTGAGAGAATCAACCTGAAGGTTATTTTATTTTGCTTTACTTTATTCATTATTGCTTAAAATTAAAAAACGATACATATGTTAAAATCTGATTATTTGTTAAATTTAAATGAAAAGCAACAGGAAGCAGTAGAGCATCTTGACGGTCCACTTTTAATTGTTGCTGGAGCTGGGTCGGGCAAAACAAAAGTTTTAACCTCAAGAATTGCACACATTATTAGAAGCCACAAAGCTTTTTCAAGCCAAATTCTGGCAGTTACTTTTACCAATAAAGCTGCAAAAGAAATGCAAATTAGAGTTTCGAAGCTACTTAGAAAAGATGCAACAGGATTACCATGGCTAGGTACATTTCATTCTATTAGTGCAAAAATTTTAAGAAAACATGCAGAGGCAGTTGGATTAAAATCAAATTTTACAATTTTGGACCAAGATGATCAAACAAGATTGATAAAAAATATATGTAAGGCAGAAAACATTGACATAAAAAAAATATCTCCAAAGTATGTTTTGGCAATTATAGATAAATGGAAAAATAAAGGTTGTTATCCTGAAGACGTAATTTTAAAGAAAAGTCAAATTTTAGAGAGAAATTTTTTAAGAATTTATAAAATTTATCAACAAAAACTTATAGACCTAAATTCAACAGATTTTAGTGATTTAATTTTACATACAGTTAAAATATTCGAAAAATATAAAGACATATTATCCATTTATTCAAAAAAATTTAAATATATTTTAGTTGATGAGTATCAAGATACAAATTTTATTCAAAGTGAGTGGCTTAAAAATTTATCTAAAACTAATATGAATTTATGCTGTGTTGGAGATGATGACCAATCTATTTATAGCTGGAGAGGTGCAGAAATTAAAAATTTTTTAGAATTCGATAAAATTTATAAAGATACAAAAATAATTAGATTAGAGAAAAATTATAGATCAACCCAAAATATTTTAAATGTTGCCTCAAAATTAATAGAAAACAATCAAAATAGAGTTGGCAAAACATTGTACACTAATCAAGAGGAAGGGGAGCTTATTACATTAGATTGTTTTAGAAATGTGAAAGATGAAGCTATCGAGATAAGCACTACTATAGAAAATTATAAAAAAAAAAATTCATTAAACGAAATTGCTATCTTAGTTAGAGCAATTTTTCAAACTAGAGAATTTGAAGAAAGATTTTTAAAAGTTGGAATTCCTTATAGAATTATAGGAGGTATAAAGTTTTATGAAAGAGCAGAAATTAAGGATTGTATTGCATATTTAAGATGTATAGAACAACCATTAGACGATCTATCATTTGAGAGAATAATCAATGTACCAAAAAGATCAATTGGAGACACAACTATAAAATTAATTTCTGAACATGCAAAAAAAAATAATTGTTCTTTGGAAATTGCCTCAAAAAAATTAATCGAGCTGAATAAAATCAAACCCAAGACAAAAGTTAGTTTAATATCACTTTTAAACTTACTAGAAAAATGGAGATATGAATTAAAAAAAAAAATTAATCATAATAAACTTTTACAAATTGTATTGGATGAGTCTGGATATAGTGAAATGATAAAAAATAAGAAAGATATAGAAAATGAAAATAGACTTGAGAATATCAAGGAACTTTTAAATGCAATGAAAGAATTTGATAATTTGGAAAGTTTTTTAGAGCATGTCGCTTTAGCTACATCACTTGATCAAGATTGGGAGAGTGAAAAAGTTAATCTTATGACTTTACACGCATCTAAAGGATTAGAATTTAATATAGTTTATTTACCTGGTTGGGAAGAAGGTTTATTCCCTCATCAAAAAAGTATTGAGGAAAAAGGTGAAAGTGGCCTTGAAGAAGAGAGAAGACTTGCATATGTAGGAATAACCAGAGCAAAAAAAATTGCAAAAATTTCTTTCTCTATGAATAGATTTTATCAAGGAGATTGGATGGATAGTATGGCCTCAAGATTTGTTGATGAACTTCCAGATCAATTTATAAAGAAAAATAATAATTTTGAAGACCAAGATGAGGGTGACTTTGAATTTAATCAAGATATTGAGTTTGAGAGTGAAGTAAGAAGTCCTGGGTGGTTAAGATATCAGAAGAAATTAAAGTGATAAAAAAAATTAAAAAATTTATAAATCTAAAAAATTTAGATGGCTATATTATTCCGAAGAATGACAACTATTTTACAGAATATTCAAAAACAAATAATTTAGCAAGATTAACTAAATTTACAGGATCAGCCGGATTTGCATTAATTTTAAAAAATAAAAATTATTTATTCGTAGATGGAAGATATACTTTGCAAGCCCAAAGACAATCCGGGAATAAATTTAAAATATTACAAATTCCATATTTTTTTCCCAAAGATTTAGAAAATATAGAAAATTGCAACATCGGTTTCGATCCAAAATTATTTACTGAAAAAACAATTAAAAATTACTTTGGAAATCTTATTAATTTAATCCCAGAAGAATTTAATTTTAAAAATAAATTAGAGAGAAAAGTAAATAAAGTGTTCGGTTTAAATAAATTAGTCACAGGTGAATCCTCAATTTCAAAAATAAATAAAGTTAAAAAATTCATGCATAAAAATAAAATAAATTATATGTATATATCCGCTAGTGAGAATGTTAATTGGTTATTAAATATCAGAGGTAAAGATTTGCCAAACAGTCCATTGGTTAATTCAAAATTACTAATATCAGATAAAAATAAATTATATCTTTTTATTGATTTACGGAAAATTTCTAAACAAATGAAAAGATATTTAAAAAATTTCATTTTGTTGGGAGAAAAAAATCTCTTAAAAGTATTAAGTAATTTGAAAAATGGGTCCTTTAGCATAGACAAACATACATGCTCCATATTTGAGGAAAAAATAATATATAGTAAATTCGATATAAAAAACTTTAATGATCCAATATATGAATTAAAATCTATTAAGAATAAAATAGAAATTCAAAATACCAAGGAAGCACATATTGAAGACGGTGTTGCACTAACTAAATTTTTATATTGGTTTAAAAATAATAAAAAAAAAATAACAGAAAAGAAAATCGAGACAAAACTTGAAAGATTTAGAAAAAAATCAAATAACTATCTTTATCCAAGTTTTGATACTATAGCAGGCTCGGGTCCCAACGGTGCTATTATTCATTATAAGTCAAATAATCAAACAAACAGAAATTTAAAAAAAAATGATATTTTATTAATTGACTCAGGAGGGCAATATAAATGGGGTACAACTGATGTTACTAGAACAACTTGTTATGGTGAAGTTTCTAATGATATAAAAAATAATTTTACAAGAGTATTAAAGGGTCATATTGCGGTAATAGAATGCGATTTATCAAAAAATAATACAGGAAATTTAATAGATAAATTGGCAAGAAAATCACTAAAAAAAGTTGGATTAGATTATTCTCATGGAACAGGTCATGGTGTTGGTTTTTTTTTAAATGTTCATGAAGGTCCACAAGGAATTTCTAAGTATAATAATACAAAGATTAAAAAAGGAATGATTATTAGTAATGAACCTGGGTATTATTTAAACAATAAATATGGCATTAGGATTGAAAATCTTATTTACGTTGATGAGAATAAAGGTAGATTGGTTTTTAAAAACTTAACTTATGCTCCTATAGATACTGATTTAATCAACTTTAAAATTTTAACAAAAAAAGAGAAGGATTATTTATTCAATTATCATTTGGAGGTTTATACAAAAATTTCTAATTACCTAAATAATTACGAAAAAAAATGGTTAATTAATTTGATTAAGTAATTTTTTTAAATCAATCTGAGTAATAATTTTTATTCCTAATATTTTTGCTTGATCAATCTTTCTTTTAGTTGGTTTTTCTCCAATAACTAAATAATTTAAGTTTTTATTTATATTGCTTAAAGTAACTCCCGAATTCTTTTCTATTAAAGATTTTGCTTCTGCCCTACTAATTCCATCTAATTTTCCAGTAAACATGAATGTTTTGTTTTTCAATGTTCCTTTTTTAACTAAACTTATACTTTCGATCTTTAAAATATTTTCCAATTCTAATAAGATATTTACATTTGAACTGTCTGAGAAAAACAATTTCAATGAGGCCACTTGAGTTTCACCAATTCCATCAATATTTAATAACTTATCAAATTGTTTATGCTTGATAATTTTAATAAAATTTGAAATATTTTTCACATTCTCACTGATGAGTTTAGCATTCTCTACTCCAATGTGTCTTATTCCAATAGAGTAAATCAATCTTTGTAGTGTGGTATTTTTAGATTTTTCTATTGATTTTCTAAGATTTTCTACAGAAAGTTTGCCCCAGCCTTCCAAATTTTCAATTTTATTATAATTTAGATGAAATATATCCTGAGGTTTTTTTATAAAATTTAATTCCCAAAATTTTTCAACTACTTTCTTGCCTAGTCCGTCAATATTAAGTGCTTCTTTTGATATGAAATGTTTTAATTTTTCAATAGAAATTCTTTCACATCCAAAACCCTCATTCGTACATCGTCTAACTGCATCATATTTTTTTGTTGAATTATTAAACTCTTTTAATGTGTTTGATCCACATGACGGACACTTTGTTGGAAACACAAAAAATTTTGAATCTTTTTTTCTCTTTACTTTGTCAACTTCTATTACATGTGGAATTACGTCGCCAGCTCTCTCTATTTTAACAATATCACCTATTCTTATATCTTTTCTCTCAATTTCATCTTCATTATGTAGTGTAACATTTGAAACAACTACACCTCCTATATTAACAGGAGAAACTTTAGCTACAGGCGTTAATGCTCCAGTACGTCCAACTTGTATATCAATATTTATGATTTTTGTATCAGCACTATCTGCTGAAAATTTATGAGCTATAGCCCATCTTGGTGCATTAGAGGTAAACCCTAGTCTATTTTGAAGATATAAATTGTTCACTTTGTAGACTAAACCATCTACATCATAATCTAGGTTAAATCTTTTGCTTTCAAAATTTTTATGAAAAAGTAAAATCTCTTCTATATTTGGTAAAATTTTATTATCTTTATTTGTCTTGAAACCCCATTTTTTGAGATTGCTTAAAAATTGTGATTGATACTTAAGTGAATTATTTTCGTAATAACCGTAAGTATAAGCAATAAAATTTAATGGAATTTTTTTTGTTTCACTTGGATTTTTTTGTCTTAAAGATCCAGATGCCGCATTTCTAGGATTCGCAAAATTATCTTTAATTTTGATGAAGTCTTTTTTTTTAATAAATACTTCTCCTCTTATTTCAATTTCATTTGGAAAATCACTTTTATTAATTTCCACAGGAATATCTTTTATAGTTTTTAAATTTTCGGTAATAATTTCTCCAGTTTTACCATCTCCTCTAGAAACACCATATTTTAATTTTTTATCTTTATAAGTAAGTGAAGCTGAAATGCCATCGATCTTTGGCTCAACACTATACTCAATATTTATATTTTTATTTAAATAATTAAAAATTTTTTTTTGGAAATTTATTAAGTCATCTTTATCAAAAGCATTTGACAACGATAACATTGGTACCTTATGTTTATATTTTTCAAAGGACTTGGAAGGCTTAAAACCAACAGAATTAGATGGCGATTTTGAATTTTTTAAAAAATCATGTCTATTTTCTAATGAATAAATCTCTTTTTTTAGATCATCATAGTCTGAATCTGAAATTTTGGGGTTACTCTTATCATAATATAATTTGTTATGTTTATTAAACTCTTTTATCTTAGATCTATATATTTTTATAATTTGGTCTTTATTCATTAATGGATTGACTACTTTAATAATTTCTTAAATTTATTTAAAATATTATCTTTTTGATCTTTTTTCTTTTTTTTTGCAAAACTATAATCTTTATTTAATATTCTATAACTTGCTTCATACCATTTACTTGATTGATAATTGTAGCCTAAAAGAAGAGCATATTTCTCAGCTTCATTAACTAATCCTATTTTATAATGTAATTCAACTAGTCTATGTAATGCTTCTTCTACATATATTGTTCTTTCATAATTATTAACTACTGTTTTAAATCTATTTATTGCAGGAATCCATTTTTCTCTTTGTACATAATACCTTGCTAAATACATTTCCTTTGATGCCATAATTTCTTTAATAAAATCTAATTTATATCTTGCATCAAATGCATATTCAGTGTTTGGATAATTTTTTATAATTAATTCAAAATATTCTTTAGCTTGAATAATTTGCTTTAAATCTTTTCTTTCATCTATGATTTGATCATAATGACATAGAGCTAAAAGATAATATGCGTAATCTGTTTGAGTATGGTTCTTATATTTGCTTAAAAAACGTTCAATCTCATTAATTGCATCATTGTAATATCCTTGAGAAAAATAACCATAAGCAGACATTAAAACTGCTCTAGGAGCCCAGATTGACTGAGGGTATAATAATTCAGCCTCACCAAATTTTTTACCAGCGTATATGACATCACCTCTCTCGAACTCTTTCATTGCATCTTTGTAAACTTCAATCATTTGTGTTTCTAAATTTTTTTCTTTAAGCAGAGTTGCTTTTTCAGCATTTTTTGAACATGAAAGAATTAAAAAAAAAACAATTATATACAAAAGACTAAATTTAATACTCATAGATCTGTTTTAACAGATAAATTACAAAATTCTAACTATTAAGCAATTGTTCTTAGATTCTGATAATTTGCAAAAGTATGGGGGAGTTGTTTTCCCTTAATTTCTATTAGGGAATAATTCGATTGATTAGAAAAAACTTTTTTTAACAGCTGATTTGTCAGATTATGACCACCTTGAGAGCATTTTAAAGATCCAATTATTTTATATCCAGATAGAAATAAATCACCCATACAATCAAGGATTTTATGATTAACAAATTCAAGATTATTTCTAAGTCCTCCATTATTAAGAACTTTGTTTTGTTTAATGACTATCGCATTGTCTAGACTGCCACCTAAACCAAGGTTCATTTTTTTTAATTTTTCAATATCTTCATACAAACAAAAAGTTCTAGAGTTAAAGATATCACTTAAGTTATCTTCAAAAACATTAATCTTATTTTTTTGTTTATTAATTAAATTATTTTTATATTTTATTTCAAACTCTATATCACTTGTTACATTAGACTTTTCTATTAATATAGATTTTTCTCCATCTTCTACTTCAACTTTTTTATTAATTTTTATTATTTTTATTGGCTGCTCGCTAAATTTTAAACCAACCTTATTTATATTTTCTATAAATACTTTTGCTGATCCATCAAAAATTGGAACTTCTTGTGAGTCTATTTCTACAATTGCGTTATCTATTCCAAAACCGTAAAAAGCTCCCATCAGATGTTCTATTGTAGAAACTTTTACTCCATGTTCATTAGATATCGTCGTACAGAGAGTTGTGTTTGTTACATTGTTATAAAATGGATAAATGGTATTATTTTTTTTTAGATCTTTTCTTATGAAAACTATTCCCGTATTAGGATTTGCAGGCAAAACATTCAAATGTACTTCTTTTCCTGTATGGATTCCTATGCCTTTTAAAGAAATATTATTTTTTACAGTTTTTTGAGTTAGTATAGACACTATTAGTTTATATAAAAACTGCCTGTCTTTAAGTACTCAATAAATATTACAAGAAAATACAATTATCTACTGAAGAGATTAAAAAATTTTTCAAAAATACCTTGATTTTTAATAGTTTTTCTAAGTTTAACTTTATTATTTAAGTAATAATTCAATCCATACCTACAGACTTGGTCATCTTTATCCTTAAAACAATTGATTGAATTAAAATTAAATTTATCATTTAAATAAAAAGAATTATTATCAAAAAGCAAGGATCCTTCACCTATTAAAAAGAGATCAGAGTCTTTGAAATTTAATTTGTAACCAAAATTATCTAATTTTTTAAAAGATAGATCAATTATTTCCTGAACTCTGTACAAGATCACTTTTTTTAGCAAATTTGTTGAAATATTCTTGTCTATTATTTCTCTTAATTCAATTCGATCAATTTCATCAACATTTTTATATGAAAATTCTGTATGGGTTTTATTAAAAGATTTTTTTATTTTCTCAGCATCTTTTAATGAAATTTTAAAAATTTTTGAGATATCTTTTGTAATATGTTGCCCACCAATAGGGATTGATTGAATAAACTTTAATTTTTTTTGTTCAAATACAATTATTGTTGTTCTTTCCCAACCAATTTCTAGAAAGGAGACTTTTTTTAAATCTATTTTATTAATATAAATCAGTGATTTTATATAACTTGTGCAAATTATTGTCTTTATATTTAAACTATTTTTTTTGAAGTTGTTAACTAAATGATTTAAAAAAAATTTTCTAAAGCATAGTACTTTAAATTCAATTTTAATATTCTTAGAATATATTTTATTTTTTGGAAGCTCGTTAAAAATTTGATCATCAATAATGCATTTATTAATAATTATATGAAGGATCTGATAACTATCATAATTTGTTTTTATTATTTGGTTTAACTCTAAAACAAAATTATCATAGGCTTTTTGTATTTCTGTTTTAACTTCCAAATCTTTTCTTAAAGAAAGATCAATTGTAAATAAATCTTTAGAATCCAAAGATAAAATGATATCTTGTATGTGTGAAGATATTTTTTTCTCGGCATTTTTTACAATATTATTAATTTCTTCAAAGTGTTTTAAATAATTATCATTCAGAAAAACATTTTGTGTCTTTGAAAAAATTTCTTTTAAATTTTTATCGAATGCTGCAAATCTTATTTTTGATGATCCAAAATCAATAACATTAATATTTTCATTTTCATTCATTGTTTAATATTATTCGATTTGGTATTCTTAAATCCACAATAGAGTTAGCTCGTAATTCATTTAAATTTTTGAATTCTTTGTAAATTTTTAATGCATAATTTATATTTTTTTGAGGAAGTTTTAATATAAAGTTATTGTTAAAATATAAATCCCACCTTTTATTTTTATGAAAATAATATTTTTTAATTTTTTTTTGATCAATACCATATTTTAAAAGTTTACTTTTTAAAGATAAATATTCTTTAATTTCAAAATTACCGAAAATTATAGGTAATTTTTCTTTTTCTTTAAATAAATTCGCATTTATAAATTTTCCATTTTCTCCTACAAAATATTTTTTTTGATTTATGAAGGTAACCGCAACTAGATTTGTATTTGAAAAATCAATAATAATTGTAGAAGGATATTTCTTTTTTACTTTAATATTCTCAAGATAATTTAATTTTTTTAATTTCGAATAAAAAACATCTTCTTTTAAAAAAAAAATATTTTTATTCTTTAAATGTTTTATTTCCAAAGAAATCTTCTTATTTATTGATTCAGAATTAGAAATTATTTTGATTTCATTAATTGAAAAACTATCATTAAAATTTGTGATAAAATTATTATTTAATATAGTTGTTAAAAAAAAGAACGAAAATATATAGAAATAAATTTTTTTTTTATTTATTAATTGATGCATCTTTCAAAATTTTTTTTATCAAATTTTCGAAAGTAATGTTATTAAATTTTGCTATTTCCGGCACTAATGATAATGAAGTCATTCCTGGCTGTGTATTAGTTTCTAATAAATAAAACTTATTATTAAAAAATCTAAAATCAGATCTTGATACACCCCTACATTTTAATAACTTGTGAGCTTTAAGGGCAATATTTGTAACTTTCTTGTACTGTTCTTTAGTAATATCAACTGGAATTATATGCTCTGTCTTTGAATTTGGATTATATTTTGCCTGATAATCATAAAATTTTCTTCTTGGTTTTAGCTCTATTGCTCCTAAAATTTTCTCTGACAGTATTGCTACCTGAATTTCTCTTCCAGGTATAAACTTCTCAATCAATACTTCTTCATAATCTTTTAGTCTATTAAGATTTTTAAAAAAATTTTTTCTATCGCAAATAAAAACATTAACACTTGAACCTTCATTTAATGGTTTAATAACTAATGGAAATCCAATTTTTTTTTTTAAATAAATTTCACTTTTTTTTTTATTTTGAATATTTTTAAAAGAATACTTAAAGTAACTAGGCGTAAGGATTTTATTTTTTATGTAAATTTTTTTTGATAGTTCTTTATCTATAGCTAAAGATGAGGAGAGGACTCCAGAGTGTGTGTATTTAATTTTTTCAATCTCTAAAATAGACTGTATATACCCATCTTCACCATACCTTCCATGCAACAAATTTAAAACCACATCTGGTTTGAATTTTCTCAAATTTTTTACAAAGTTACCATCTGGTTCAAAAATTCTTACATTATATTTTTTGTTACTAATCAGCTCAGAATAAACACTCTTTGCTGTTTCTAAACTAATTTCCCTTTCTTTAGAATATCCTCCTGCTACAATAAAAATTTTTTTCACTATCCGATGATTTTAATTTCTAAATTAATGTTAATCCCAGTCTTCTCTTTAACATTTTTTTTTACAAAATTAATTAAAGATATCATTTCTTTAGATGTTGCATTATTTCTATTTATAAAAAAGTTTGAATGTTTTTTTGATATACTAGCATCTCCAAAATTTATGTTTTCCGGAACTGATTCTTTTATGAGTTCCCAGGCTTTTTTTGATGTTTGATCGATTGGGTTTTTAAAAGTGCTTCCTCCAGTCTTAATTTTTGAAGGTTGTGAATTATTTTTTTTTATCTCCATTTCTTCCATCAAATTTTTTATTTTTTTTTTATTTAATAAATCACCTTTAAAAGTAGCACTTAAAAAAATTAAATTTTCGTTTAATTCTATCTTCCTATATTGAAATTTAATTTTGTTAGATGGGATAACATTTATATTTCCTTCTGTATCAATACATTGCAGTGAAATTAATTTATCTTTAAATTCTGCTCCAAAACATCCAGAATTCATTTGAAGACCACCTCCGACCGAACCTGGAATACAATACATAAATTCAAAACCACTTATTCCATTCTCTAGTGCGAATTCTGAAAGTTTTTTTTGTGGGCAGGCTGAGCCTGCTATTATTGTGTCTGGTTTTAATTTTGATAATGTGCTAAAATTTTTTCCAAGTTTAATGATTGCTCCTTCGTAAGTATTATCTTTAAATAATACATTTGAACCCATCCCTAATATAAATATTTTTCCTCTATTATTATATAGTTTTAGGAATTCCTTTAATTCTATTAGATTTTTTGGTTTAAAAAAGATTTTTGATTTACCACCTATATTAAACCAATTAAATTTTTTGATATCAGTATTAAAAAAAAGATCTGCATTAAATTTATTTTTAAAATCTTCAATATCTTTTAATTCCATATCAATTAAGATTTCTTACCCAATTTGTTATAGATCCAGCACCCATAGCAATAAAAATTTTATTTCCAAATGCAATGTTTTTAGTAATTTTTTTTAAATCTATTTCATTTTTTAGCATTATCAAATTAACTTTAGAATTTTTAGCAATTAATTTTGCAAATGAAGTATATGAGAACCCTAATTTTATTGTTTCACTAGCTTTATAAATTGGACAAAGTAAAACTGTGTTAGCGTTTTTAAAACATTTAGAAAATTGAATTTTTAAATTTTTTACTCTTGAAATTCTATGAGGTTGAAAAATACAAACTATTTCTTCTTTATTATATACTTTGCTGACACCATCTAATACTGAGGAAATTTCGGTTGGATGATGAGCATAGTCGTCAAAAAACGGCACTTTATTAATTTTAAACAAGAAATTAAATCTTCTCTGGACTCCATTAAAGTTTTTGAGACCTAATTTAATTATTTTATCTGATACACCAATAGAAAAAGCTACAGCCAATGCAGATGTTGCATTTTTTATATTGTGTAAACCCAGCAACGGTATTGAAATATTTTTTATAATTTTTGTTTTGCCTGGTATTTTAATTTTAATACTAAATTTTGAATAATCTTTATTTTGAATTATATTGAAAATATGAAAATTTGATTTTTTATTTAAACCAAATGTGTAGTAATTATTATTTTTTATATTTGGTAAAATATTTTTTACATTTTTGTCATCTAAACATAAAAAAGCCTTTCCAAAAGAGGGAGTTTTATGAATAAATTCTATGAATTTTTTTTTTAAATTTTTCATAGTTCTGTAATAATCCAAGTGTTCATTGTCAATGTTGGTTATTATTGAATAATTAAAAGGTATTTGAAGAAAACTTCCATCCGACTCATCTGATTCAACCAAACTCCAATCACTTTTTCCTAATTTTGCCGAACTTCCTATTGAATTCAAAACTCCTCCGTTGATTATTGTCGGATCTAATTTTGCATAATTCAAAATATTTGACAAAATTGATGTTGTTGTTGTTTTGCCATGTGATCCTGTCACAACAATATTTTTCATTAAAGAAACTATATGACCTAACAATTCTCCCCTTTTATATATCGGTAAGTTTAATTTTTCAGCATGCCTATATTCGGGATTTGATTTTTTTATAGCTGATGAAACTACTAATACAGTACAATTTTTTATATTTTGCTTATTATGATTTAAATAAATTGGAATTTTTCTTTTTCTTAGTAAATTAAGATTTTTATTATCTGATTTATCACTTCCTTGTATTTTAAAACCTAAACTATCCATTATTAATGCTAGGCCACTCATACCAATACCACCAATTCCAACAAAATGAATTAGTTCAGTTTTTCCAATATTAATTTTCATCTATAATTTCTATAATCTTATTGTTTATATTATTCCAAGTATTTTTTTTAGTAATTTCCTCAAGATTTTTAAATTTTTCGTTATAATTTTTATAATCGTTAAATATTTCAAATATCATTTTTGAGGATTTTTTAAATTCAAATTCCTTTTGTTTTATTAACCAACAACAATTTTTTTTATAGTAAAATTCTGAATTATAGAATTGGTGATTATCTCTTGCAGATGGGAGAGGTATTGAAATAAACGGTATGTTTAAGAATGAAAGTTCACTTAATGTGCTTGCGCCTCCTCTTGTAATTGCTAGATCTATACCACTGTAAAGTTCATGACTATCATTGGTAAATTCAATAAATTTATAGTTTATATTTGATTTATCATATTTATTTTTTATTGAAGATAAATTATTAATATTTGATATTTGTTGTATAACTTCGAAATTTCGTTTTTTTGAAATTTCAATAATTAATTCAGTAATATTTTCGTCAAAAAACGATGCGCCTTGACTGCCACCGATGACAAGAATTTTTTTTATTTCCTTTTTTAATTTAATTATATTTTTTTCTAAGTTGTAAATCTCTTTTTTTAAAATAGGTTTGACTATAACTTTTTTAGAATTGTATTTTATTGGGAATTTTCTTAAATTTTCATCGTAACAAATTATTTTTGTAGAAAATTTCAAAGCAAAGCGGTTAGATCTACCTAAAACACTATTAGGCTCAAACAAGAAAACTTTTTTTTGTAATATAAATGCAGCTAAGCAAAATGGAAATGTCATGTACCCACCAGTACTAATCACAATATTTGTCTTATTATTTTTTAAAAATCTAATAGATTGAAAAATGTTTAGAAAATATTTAAAAATATTTATTGGAAGTAAATAAGGTTTTAAAAATAAATTAGGTACATCTATTAATTCATATTTAAATTTTTCAGTATTTATATATTTACTTCCTCTCAAATCAGATACCATGTTTACAGAAAATTTGTTTTTCAAATGTTCAAACAAAGAAGTAGATGGTACTACGTGGCCACCAGAACCACCTGTTACTATAAGTATATTTTTCATACTAATTTAATTTTCTCTTCGTCAAATTTAATATTATTCCAGTTAAAATTGATGTTCCAACTATTGAAGAACCACCATAACTAATAAATGGCATAGTCATGCCTGTAGTAGGAAGCATTCTTATATTTACACCAATATGAATAAAAGTTTGCAATAGTATTATTGAAATACTTCCAACTAATATAAGTTTAAAATTATTATTTTTTGTAAAATTTATTTTTTTTAAAACTCTATAAGATAATATTAAATAAAGTAATATTATACCTATTAAGATAATTACTCCAAATTCTTCTGCAATTACAGAAATTATATAATCTGTATGTGCTTCTGGTATTCTTGAATTTAAAGTTCCTTCACCTATTCCTTTACCGAAAAAACTTCCACTGGATATTGCATCGCTTGCTTTATCAGCCTGGTAATTGTTACCGCTAGAATTATCTAAAAATGACATTAATCTTATTCTTATGTATTCAAACTTTGGCACCAAAAAAACTAAAAATAGAGTTAATGAACCCACAGCTAATAATGAAATTGCGAAAATTAATAAATTTATTCCTGAAACAAAAATAATGGCAAACCAAACAGATATTATTAATAATGTTTGTCCTAAATCTGGTTGAGATAAGAGTAAAATTATAATTGGCACTAAAAAGACTGAACTCAAGAAATATTTTATATAAAGGTTTTTTTTTTCTAAAGATATTATTAATGAAATAACAATAACAAAAAAAGGTTTTAAAATTTCAATAGGTTGAAACCTAGGTAATGAGCCAATATCTAACCATCTCTTTGACCCTTTGACCTCCACTCCTATTAAGGGAACTAAGAATAAACTTATAAATGTGACAACAAATAATACGACTGATAACCTAATTAAAATTTTTTGATCTAGTAGAGATAAAAATAAAATTAAAAATATTCCTATTAAAACAAAAATTAAATGTTTTAAAAAAAAATAGTAAGAATTTGTGTTTAATTTATCTGATGCGATAATTGAAGTTGAAACTAAAGAAAAGAACAATCCAAGTGAAAATAATAGACTTATTATCAAAAAAATTGTTTTATCGATGTTTTTCCACCAATCATAAAATGTATCAAAATATTTATTCATTCGATTGGTAAATATCTTTTAATTAGCATATTGAATTGTCTACCTCTTTCTTCAAAATTTTTGTATTGATCAAATGATGCGGCCGATGGGCTAAATAAAACTGTAACTTTTGATCTTATATCCTTAAGGTTTGGAATTAATTTAAGAGTATTTCTCAGATCTTTTGATAGATTAACTTTAATTTTATTTTTAAATAGTTTGAGGAAAACTTGTCTATCTTTCCCGTAAATATATGCTTCTAAATTTTTAAAATACTTTTTATTTAAATTAAATTTGTCACCTTTTTTAAATAATCCTCCCAAGATCCATATAATTTTTTCTTTAGATTCTAAAAATGGAACAGTAGAAGATAATGTTGTTGACTTAGAGTCATTTATTATTTTTAAATATTTAGATTGATGGATCACTTCCTGTCTAAATTTTAAAGGTTTAAATTTATTAATAGTTTTTATTACAGTTTTTAAATTAAGTTTCATATGTTTCGATAGCTCAAATAAAAAATTTAAATTTTGAAAATTTGTTCTATTTTTAAAATTATCATTACTCAATTTATTTTTTAAATATGCATACTTATTTTTACTTATGTATATTATTTTGGATTTTATGTTTTTAGTTCTTAATAAATCTTTCAATAAATTAGTGTTTGATATTATTGCTACATCATTTTCGTTTTGTCTTATTACACATTTTAATTTTGATAATACATAATTTTTCATTGTATTATGCCTTTCTAAATGATCTGGAGAAATATTGATGATTATAGAAAATTTTGATTTGAAATATTTACTATAAGCCAGCTGATAAGAAGAAGCCTCAATAACAAAGATAGTATTTTTGGTAACTCTTTTTTCCTCTAAAATAGGATTTCCAATATTTCCAGTTAGCCTAGTATCATAATGGTGTTTCTTTAAAATATCATAAAGCAACTTACTTGTAGTTGACTTCCCGTTCGTACCAGTAATCGTAATTGTTAAAACTTCAGGATTAAATTTATAAAAAATATCGAAATCAGTGATAACTTTTTTTTCGTTCTTTTTCAAATAATTTGATAACTGGCATCTATTTATATTAATACCGGGACTTATAACTATATAATCAAAATTATTATTTAATAATTTTGATTTAGAAATAAAAAATTTTTTATATTTATTTTTAATTTTTTTCTTATCATCATCGAAAATAAAACACCTATTTTTCTTTTTTAAATATTTTAATGATGAAATTCCAGATTTTCCAAAACCATAAATTAAAAAATTTTTACTTAACGTTTCATTTTTTAATTTCATTATCTAAGTTTCAAAGTTGCTAATCCAATCATCGCTAGAACAATAGAAATTATCCAAAATCTAATTACAACCGTTGACTCTGGCCATCCTTTTTTTTCAAAATGATGGTGTATTGGAGCCATTTTAAATATTCTTTTACCTGTTAATTTATAGGAAATAACTTGAACTATTACAGAAACAGCTTCTAAAACGAACAATCCGCCTGTTATTGCTAACACAATTTCGTGCTTAGTTATTATACCAACCGCTCCCAGTGAACCACCTAATGATAAAGATCCAGTGTCTCCCATAAAAATTTTTGCCGGTGGTGCATTAAACCATAAAAAACCTAAACAAGCCCCGATTATTGATCCACAAAAAATCGAAGCTTCTCCTACACCCTCTATATATGCAATCTGAAGATAATCAGAAAAAATTATATTACCAGAGACGTAACTAATGAATGCAAAACAAGCAGCAACTAACATAACAGGAACTGTTGCTAATCCATCCAAACCATCTGTTAAATTAACAGCATTTGAAGCTCCAACTAATATGAACATATAAAAAGGTATAAAAAACCAACCAAGATTGATTACTAAGTTTTTGAAAAAAGGAAAATATAGATTGTTTATTTGATCAGAATTACTTGTGATATAAAGTATAAATATACCAATCAAAGCTAAAATAATTTGTAGAGAAAACTTTAGTTTAGAAGAAATTCCATTCGAACTTTTTAACTTTATTTTTTTATAATCATCATAAGCTCCCAATAATCCAAAAGAAGCTGCAATAAATATTAAAAACCAATTATAAGGATTTGATAAGTCAGCCCATAGCAATACTCCAGAAAAAACACCTAGTAATATTATTAGTCCTCCCATTGTAGGCGTTCCAATTTTTCTAATTATATGATCGCTAGGTCCATCTTCTCTGATTGGATTATGAATCTGTTTTGAAGAAAAAAAATTAATTAGTGGGTTTCCAACTAAAAAAACAACAACCATAGCTGTAAACATAGAAAGACCAGTTCTTACTGTTAAATATTTAAAAACATTCAAAAAACTAAATTGATCTACTAAAATTGAAAAAAGTTCAAACAACATTAAGATTTTGATCCAATTTGTTTGGTTATTAGATTAAGTCCTGTAGAATTTGAGCCCTTTATCATTAAAAAATCACCATTATTTAAATCATTTTTTATTATATTAAGAATTTCACTAGTTGATTTAAGTATTTTTCCTCTTTTTTGTGTTCTAATTTTGTTAAATGTTTCTGTGATATAATTCCCATAAACAAACAACTTTTTGAACTTTGCCTTATTTATATCTTTTGCAGCTTCAATATGAAGTTTTTTTGAAAATTTTCCTAATTCTAACATGTCGCCTAATAAGATAAATTTTTTATTTGGATTTACTTTTAAATTATCAAATTTCTTGATTGAGAAATTAAGAGATAATGGATTTGAGTTATAACTTTCATCTATTATATTAACTTTTTTAGAGCCGTCAGTGAATTTTTTTATATTTCCTCTACCACTTGGTATTTTATAATTAGAAAAAAAGTTATTTTTTATTTTATCAATGATATTTAAACTTTTACAAACTGCTATGGAAGCCAATATATTATCCAAATAAGGTAATAAGTTATTATTAATTTTAAAATTAAAAGTTTTAGAAGCTACGTTAATATAAATGATATAAGATTTCGTAGATTTTTTTAATTTAGATAATCTGATATTAGAATTTTTATGTTTACCAAAAGAAATGATATTTAAATTATTTTTGTTTGCTAAATTTGAAAAAAAATTAAAAAATTTATCATCTTTATTCAATATAATTGTACCATTTTTTCTTATGTTGAAAATAATCTCTGATTTGGCTTTAGCTATATCCAATAAAGATTTAAAATTTTTGGCGTGTGCATAACTAATATTTGTAATAACTCCAACATCTGGTTTAATTATTTTTGATAAATAGTCTATTTCTCCCTTTTTATCCATTCCAATTTCAAATATTCCATAAGTCGTATCCTTATTTAAATTTATTAATGAAATTGGTAAACCGAATTTATTATTGAATGAATTTTTTGAAAATGTTGTGGAATAATTTCTTTGAAGACATTGTCCTAACAATTCTTTCAGCGAAGTTTTGCCTGAAGATCCTGTAATTGCAACTTGAGATGCATTCGAAGAAATTCTTATCTTTTGAGAAAATTTAGTTAATAATCTTAGAGTACTTTTAACATTAATCTTTTTTTTACTGTCTTTTTTGTTATTTTGAAGTATTGCTAATTTTGCTCCATTTTTTAGAGCTTCGTCTGCAAAATCATTTCCATTAAAAGATTTCCCCTTAATTCCAAAGAAAATTTTACCTTTATTTTGTTCTTTCGAGTTAGTGCTAATTTTTAAATTTTTTATTCTATCTAATTTTTTGTTATTTATAATTTCTTTAAGTATATTTAATTTCCAATCATCTGATAAAATTCTATTTTTTAAAATTATTGATTTTTTTATATTATCTTTGTCAGAAAATTTATTTTTCTTAATATATTCTTGAGTGTTTTCATGTCCCTTTCCTGCAATAATTAAAACCTCATCAGACTTACTATTTAAAATTGCTTTTTTTATAGCTAATTTTCTTGATGGTATTTCAATCATTTTAGATGGTAAAATTGATTTCTTAATACTTGCTCTGATATTTTCTGGATTTTCACTTCTAGGATTATCGTCTGTAAGATAAATATAATTACATAGTTTATTAGCAATTTTGCCCATTATTGGTCTTTTTTCTTTATCTCTTTCACCACCACATCCAAATACAATATTAATTTTTCTTAAACCAAATTGTTCTTTAATATTTTCTATACTTGTTTTAAGAGCCTCTGGAGTATGAGCATAGTCTAAAATAAAAATTGAATTATCTTTGGTTGTTCCGATTATCTCGAGCCTTCCTTTTGCGGGTTTAATATATTTAAGTTTTTTAACAATATCATCAATTTTTAGATTACTTTTAATTGCTGCTGCAATAGCCATCATCAAATTCTTAATTTGTATTTTTCCAATTAGGTTAGTTTTAAATTGGTATTCCTTATTTTGAAAAATGAACTTTATATGTTGGTAGTTATTTAAAGTTTTAATTGAATTAATTTTTAAATTACTATCTGATGTACCAATGTTTAATAAATTTAATTTTTTTCTTTTGGCTATTTTTTTAAAGATTTGTGAATATTTTAAATCATTATCAAATATCAAATTTCCATTTTTATTTGTCAACTCATTAAATAAAATTAATTTTGAATTAAAATAATTTTTATAATTTTTGTGATAATCTAGATGATCTCTGCTTAAATTAGTGAATATAGATGTGCTAAATTTAATACCATGTAATCTTTTTTGATGAAGGCCATGACTTGATGCTTCTAAAATTACATTTTCAATTTTTTTTTTCTTTAAATTTGCAAGTAGTTTATTAATTGTAATAGTATCAACAGTTGTATTATTAAGTTTTAAGCTAACACCATTGGATTTGACGCCTAAAGTTCCAATTGAGGCTACTCTTTTTTTATTAAGTTTTAATATCTGGTAATAAAAATTGACTATAGATGATTTACCGTTTGTACCAGTTACAGCAATTATATTATTTGGTTTTTTATTATAATATTTATTTGCAAAACTTGATAAAGCTAATCTAGGATCGCTTACTTTTATATATAATACACCTTTATTGATTCCAGTTTTAAATTTATTTGATACAATTATTCGAGCTCCTCTTTTAATGGCATCATTTATGAAATTATTTCCATTAAATTTACTACCCTGTATTGCAAAAAATATATAATTTTTTTTTATTTTTTTTGAATTAAATTCAAATCCATTAAAACTTTTATTATTAAAATCTTTTTTAAGATTTTTAAAAAAGTTTTTTAATATCATTATGAAATTTCTTAATATTTTATGGCTAAAATAGGCCCAATTTTTTCAATTATATTTTTGGTAACCTCAACAGAGGTCCAGCCAGCAGTATTAAAAGGTGTACCTATTATCTTCCTTTTTTTACCATCATTATATTCATAAATATAAGTTTCACTCAATTTTGGTTCATCTAACAAAACAATTAAAACATATTTTGGAGAAGATATTGGAAAAATTGAAGCAAAAGTATTTATTTTTTTTTTAGAATATTTACCCTTTATAGATTTTTGAGCTGTTCCTGTTTTTCCAGCTATTTCATAACCAGCAATATTTGCTAAATTAGCTGTGCCCTGTTCGGATGTTACAATTTTTCTCAATATTTCATTAATTTTATTCGAATTTTCTTGTGTTATTATTTGCTCACCTCTTTTTAAATTTTTCTCTTTTTTAATTAAAGTTGGTTTTATTTTATATCCACCATTTGCAATTATTGCATAGGCTTTTGCAAGTTGAAGTGGTGTAGTTGTTATACCATGACCATATGCTGATGTAGCTAATTTACATTTTCCCCATTTGAACGGAATTGGATTTCCAACTTCCTCTATATCAAATTGTATTTTATTTAATAAATCTAAATTTTCTAGAAAATCTTTAAAATTTTCTAAACCGACTTTCTGAGCAATTTTGATTGAACCAATATTTCCAGATCTAATTAATATTTCCTCAGCGGTAAGAGTAGATGGAATGTCCATATCATATTCAGAGATTGACCTTCCAGCACATTTTATTTTTTTTGGTAAATTTTTAAAAAGGGTATCTTCTTGGATAACATTTTGTTGAAGCCCAGCAGCCAAAGTAAATGTTTTAAAAACTGATCCAAGTTCATAGACACCTTTTGTGGATCTGTTTATAAATTTTCTATCAGAAATATCTTCTCTTTTATTTAAATCAAAATCTGGTAAAGAAACCATTGAAAGAATCTCACCACTGTTAACATTCATTAAAATAGCTGTACTTCCATAACTATTAAAAATTTCTTGAAATTTTATTAATTCCTCTCTTATCAAATATTGTATTTCAGTATCTAAAGAAAGCTTTAATGGCTTGTTTGAAGTTGTTAATTCATAGTCAAAAGATTTTTCTATACCAGACACACCATTGTTATCTGTATCAATCTGTCCCAATATATGACTGAATAGATTACCGTTAGGATAAACACGAGCAATGTTTTCTTCCTCTTTAAATGATTTTTCTCCCAGTAATTTTATTTTTTCAAGTTTTGCTGGGGATATTTTCTTTTTGACATAAAAAAATTTTTTTCCATTGATTTCCTTTTCAAAATTCTTATCAGGAAATATTAATTTTAAAGAAATTAATAATTTTTCTTTGTTAATTAGTTGATTTGGATTTATGCCCAAATTAGTCACTCGCACAGTTTTAGCAATAATATTTCCATTTCTATCCATGATAGATGCTCTATATTTCTCTTTTTCTTTTAC
>CACBYP010000006.1 GCA_902543485.1 uncultured Pelagibacteraceae bacterium
GAAAAATGTTGCTGTAGCTGAAGCAACTAATGGAAGGATAAGGCCTGTATATGAATTTGTTAAACCTAAATCAGATACAATTTTATAGCTTGGAAAAATCCTTACCTCCAAAGGAACAAGTAGAGTAATAAAGATTAACCAAAAAATTGGTACAGCTAATTTAAATCTATAATAAACCAAAGCATATGCTGACATTGCTGAAATAACTACCTTAAGTGTTGCAATTCCTAATGCCATTATAAAACTATTAATAAACATTTTTGCAGCAGTCACTTCTTCTGACCAACCACCTTTTTCATTTAAAACTTCGTTATAGTTTCTTGCTAGCTGATCACCTATATGAAACTTCATACCTTCGGTTAATATAGTTACAGAGTCATGCGAAGAACTTGCAAAAGATATCCAAATAGGAACTACCATTAACAAGACTCCTAGTATTAAAATAATATGAGCAATTATTTGAAGTGGTTTAATTTTCATTTATCTTGAAAAACCCCCTTAATAAAATATTTCTGCAACACAATTATAATTAAAATTGGTGGCACCATAGACATCATCACGAAAGCAAAACGATGAACAATTGAACCCGACATCATTTTTAATCCCATAACCACTGTCCAATATTGTTCTGAAGTTGTTACCAATAATGGCCATAGATACTGATTGTAGCCAAAAACAAACATAAATATTAACATCGCTACAATCATTGTTTTTGACAAAGGAATTAAAAAATCAACAAAAAATCTCCAGGTATTTGCTCCATCAAGTTTTGCGGATTCAAGTAATTCATCTGGAACGGTTTTATAAAATTGGCGAAAGAATAATGTTGCTATAGCTGATGCTGAAATAGGAACTATTAATCCAAAGTAAGAATTCACTAGATTAAGCTCAGCCATTACTGAATAAGTGGGGAAAATTCTTAACTCTAATGGTACTAAAATTGTAATAAATATAATCCAAAACAATAATGTTGCATATTTTATTCTGTAATAAACCAACGCGTAAGCAGCCATTAAAGATGTAACAACGGATAATATTGCAACTCCTGTAGCCATGATAAAACTATTAAAAAACATTTTTAATGCTGTTATCTCTTTAAAAAAACCACCCTGATATAATAAAACTCGTAAGTAATTTTCATAAAAGCTATCTCCTAAAAACATTTGGAGACCATTCATATTAATCATTGAACTCGTGTGCGTAGAGCTAGCAAAAATCATCCATACAGGAACTACCATGATTAGTATTCCAATGAGTAAAATTAAATGTGAAAAACTTGATGTGATAAATCTAGTCATTAATTATAATGTATTTTCCCTTCGATATATCTAAATTGAAAAATCGTAATTACTAATACAATCAACATCATCATTATTGATTGAGCTCCTGCACTTCCTAAATCCAGTCCTCTAAATCCATCCATGTAAGCTTTATAAACTAGAGTTCTTGTTTCACCAGAAGGAGCACCTATTGTTGTGGTATCAATAATTCCAAATGTATCAAAGAAAGCATACGTTATATTAATAATTATTAAAAAGAATGTAGTTGGCATTAATAATGGGAATGTAATTGTCCAAAATCTTCTAAAACTATTTTTACAGTCAATCATTGATGCTTCAATTACAGATTTTTGTATAGCTTGAAGTCCAGCCAAGAAGAAAATAAAATTAGCACTGATTTGCTTCCAAGAACCAGCTATGATTACGTAAATATAAGAGTCGAACACACTTTCGTACCAATTAAATCCCCACAGTTCGTGAAATAAATGATAAAGAAGACCAAATCTTTCACTAAAAAAATAATTTGCCATTACACCGACTACCGCAGGCGCAATTGCATAAGGCCAAATTAAAAGTGTTTTGTAAGTGCTTTTACCATGCATTACATTATTAGCCTGAACGGCAAGTAATAATCCAATTGAGCCTGTAATTAACGTAATAACAAAACTATAAATAATAGTAAATTTGAAAGCTATGAAATAAGCTGGATCATCAAAAATAAATAAAAAATTGTCAAACCATACAAACTTCGATCCAAATCCAAAAGCATCTTGCATTGTAAATGCATCTCTAAAGGTTTGTATGATTGGCCAATATAAAAAAATTAACAATATACCTAGCTGCGGAGCTAAGAAAAGATATTGTGAATAGCTAGATTTGAATTGGACTTTTTTCATACTTTTGTAAAAATAAATAAGGAGGGTAAATTAATACCCTCCTTATTGTTTTAATTATTCTTACAAAGTTTTAGCAAATTGCTTTAACAATTTAGCTGCACCTTTGTCCATATTCTGCAATCCTTTTTCGATTGATATTTTGCCGTTTAACATTGGCTCAATATTTTCGTAAATTACTTCACGAATTTGGGGCCAATTACCAGCTCTATATCCACCAGGAATAGTTGAACCTTCTAAGCTTAATTGTTCACCAACTGCTTTATGATATGGAGAAGCTCTATAGAAATTTATAGTTTCAGCTAACTCTATACCACCTTTAGTCACTGCAGAGTAACCAGTCATATTGTGATAATACAGATCCATTTCTGGAGAACCCATAAATTCTATAAATTTAGCAAGTCCTTTGTACTCTTCCTCAGTATGACCATTTAAGATCCAGTTAGCAGCACCACCTATAAAAGTTGGATACTCTTTTCCTTTGGTTACTGAATCCCAGTAAGGAATATGATTAACTGTAAAGTTTGGAACAACACCTTTCATTCCACCAAATGATGCAGCAGAACCAAACCAAAATGCAGCTTCACCTGCTATAAATGGTGCTTGATTGTCTCCCCACGCTCTTCCTTTATAGCCATATAAACCTTTATCATACCATTCTTTAACTTTCTTCCAATGATAGACAAATGCATCAGTTTCAGCGAATAAAGTTTTTGTAGGAACAGCATCGTAACCATTATTTCCATCTAACATTAATAAATTATGTCTAGAAAAGAAATTTTCAGTCCAAATCCATGGACTATGACTTTGAACTAAAGGAATGTATCCAGCAGCTTTGATTTTTGGAGCCATGGCCTCAAATTCTTCATAAGTTTTTGGCACAGATTCAATTCCAACCTCTTTCAAAATGTCCATGTTTGCATACATCAAACAAGTTGAACTATTGAAAGGTACACCAATCATTTTTCCATCAGAGTCGGCATAGAAATTTTTAATGCCTGGAATATAGTTGTCAGCATCTACATCAATGCCATATTTCTTAGCCATTTCTTCAAAACCGATAACAACACCATTTTTTACTTGAGCTACCATGATTGCAGCACCAGCATCATAAACCTGTGAATAGTGTGGTTGGTCGCCTGCTCTAAATGCAGCAATAGTTGCCGCCATGTTATCTTCATAACTTCCTTTTCCTGTAGGAATGACCGTATATTGATCTTGTGAAGCGTTAAATCTATTTGCAATTTCAATAATTACATCACCAAGAAAACCACTGTTTCCGTACCACCAATGAATTTCTGTTTTTGAATAACTGTGTGATGTAAAAGAGAAAGTAAATAGAATTGTTAAAACACTAAGTATTTTTTTCATATCTATCCTTCTGTTAAGTTTATTTTATTTTTTATTAATAATTTATTAATGTTAAGATATTATGAAATTGTAAATAATTGCATTTAAAAATTTTAAATTTCTAAAAGAGGTTGTATATTTTAAAACAAATCATAATTTAAATGTCTAAAATATTTGATTTATTCATAATAGGTGGCGGTATAAACGGTGCAGGTATTGCAAGAGATGCTGCAGGTAGAGGTTTATCAGTTTGTTTAGCTGACAAAGGTGAGATTGGAGGAGCAACCTCATCTTGGTCGACGAAATTAGTACATGGTGGTCTTCGTTATTTAGAAAATTATGAATTCAAACTAGTTAGAGAATCTCTGAAAGAAAGAGAAATAGTTTATAAAATTGCCAGACATATTTCCAAACCGATTCCTTTTATAATTCCTTATGCAGATAAAATTCGACCAGCCTGGTTAATTAAAATTGGTTTATTTTTGTATGATAATTTAGGTGGCAAAAGCAATATACCAAAATCAAAAACGTTTGATCTTACAAAAAAATTTTCAAATATTCTTAAGCAAAAATACAAAACTGGTTTTCAATATTTTGACATACAAATTGACGATAAAAAATTAACGAAACTAAATGCTAAAGATGCAAAAAGAAATAAAGCTAAAATACTAGAATATAACAAAGTTAAAAAAGCTGAAATTATTGGCAATGAATGGATTATTAGTCTTGAAAAAGGTGAAAAAGTAAAATCAAAAATTTTAATTAATGCATCTGGACCATGGATAAACGAAACCTTAAATAAAAATATAAAAATTAAATCTAAGAAAAAAATAAGATTAGTTAAAGGAAGTCATATTATTACAAAAAAATTGTACAAAGAAAATGTTGCATTCACATTTCAAAATACTGATAAAAGAATAATATTTGTGATACCTTATAAAGGGAAGTTTTCTTTAATTGGAACTACAGAAGTTGAGGTTAAATCACCAGAAAATAAAAGAATATCAAAAAAAGAAATTACATATTTAATTCGTTCAGTAAATAATTACTTAAAAAAACAAATCAGAACAAAGGACATTGTAGATACTTATTCAGGGATAAGACCTCTAATTGAAGATTTTAATACAGCTTCAAAAGTCACAAGAGATTATGTTTTTGATTTAAAAATTATAAAAAAATTACCTTTATTGAATATATATGGAGGAAAACTAACCACCTACAGAAAATTGTCTGAAAAAGTCCTTTTTGACCTTAGAAAGTTTTTACCTAAAACAAAAAAAGGTCCATGGACACACAAAAAGAAGCTTCTCTAAACTTAATGACCGTTAAATTTGAAAAATTAAAAAAAACAATAATTAAATGTAATAAATGCCCTAGACTTGTGAGGTTTAGAAAAAAAATATCTACGGAAAAAAGAAAACAATATATGGACCAAACTTATTGGGGAAAACCAGTTACAGGTTTTGGAGATATAAATGGAAAAATAATGATTGTTGGTCTAGCACCAGCTGCTCATGGTGGAACAAGAACAGGCAGAGTATTTACAGGCGATAAATCCTCAGACTTTTTATACAAATGTTTACACAATGTAAAAATTGCCAATCAAAGTAATTCGGATCATATAAATGATGGATTGAAAATAAAAAATACTTTCATAACTCCAGCTTTAAAGTGTGTTCCTCCAGGAGATAAACCATTAAATGAAGAGTTAAAAAATTGCTTTAGTTATTTTAAATCTGAATTTGAAATACTTAAAAATCTTAAAATAATTGTAGCTTTAGGGAAAATTGCTTTTGATACTTGTGTAAAATTTTATAGAGAAAATTTTGATTACACTGAAAAAGTAAAATTTGGTCATGGAACATATTTTAAATTACCTAACAACGTGTTGTTAATGGGGTGTTATCATCCAAGTCCAAGAAATGTAAATACCGGACGAATTAATGAAAAACAAATGACTAAACTATTTAAAAAAGTAAAAGAACTAGTTTAATTTGTTAATAAATACTTTTGGAAGTTTTACTGGTTTTCCCAAATTATTTAGAGATACTAATTTAATCTCTGCATCACATAAAATATCTGATTTTCTTTTAATTACTTGTGACATTGTAATAGTAGTTAAAGTATTAGATTTAACTTTCGTGAAAACGGTAATTTTATCCTCAAATTTTGCTGGTTTTTTAAAATCTACGTTGCAAGTTTTAACAGCTATTAAAACATTATATTTATCTAATAACTTTTTATTTGAATATCCTATTGAATAAATAAGCTCAGATCTTGCTCGTTCAAAGTACTTTAAATAATTTGCGTGGTAAACTATTCCACCAAAATCAGTATCCTCATAGTATACTTTTAAATTATACTTAAATACTTTCATCAATTGATATTAATAAAATTTATTGAGAAGAAAAATAGATATTTTGATAGTAAGTAATTGATTTTTGCTTTGAATTATCTGTATCTGACATGATCGCTATACCATCTAGCTCATTAACATCTAAATTATGGAATTTCTTGAAATCTTCTTTAACGTTTGCTTTGACAGTTACCCATTCATTTAAATTTGTTTTGGTAGTAGCAAGTACATTATCTATGGACTTTTTAGTATATGGGCTTGGAAAGTTGCTTCCAACTTCTTGATTGCTTGAAAAAACATAATTTATTGCTCTATTGGATAAAGGTGTTGCTCCAGTTTTTTTAATGACGAATACTCTTCCTGCAAAGTCATGACCCTTTTTAGCTGTCTCATCTATCCCTGGTATGTCTTTCTCAATTTTCCAAGTAATATTTATGAAAGGTGTTTTATTTAGATCAATTTTAATCTCCTTACCTAAGCCAGAAGCAGCATTATCAGCAATAGCTTTAAGGTAATTACCATTTTCATCAGAGCCAACAGAATATTCAGTTTTATTATCTGCCCCTCTTACTTTTCTAACTGTCAATTCTGATAGTTCTTTCTCTGTAAACTCAAATACTTTTACTTCCTCAGAATACAAAGTAGTTTGAAACAACGCTGTAACTAAAATTAATTTAAATAAAAATCTAAACATGTCCTTTCTATATAAAAGATAAAATAATTTTCAAATTCAAAATTTTGACATTATTTAAACATGCATAAATCATTATTGTTCTCTATTTAGAAGATATGAAATTAACAGTTCTTTTTGGTTTAATGATTTATTGGTCTGTAATTATAACTGCACCTGTAATTTCAAAAAATTCAGAAAAAATCGGAGAAAAAAAGGTATTAATACCTCTTAAAAAACCAAGAATTTAAGGCAGAAGCACTATCTTAGGTGCCGAACAGGTTCCATCATGAATTTCTTTAAAAGCTCCCCAACCATCCTTAAGATTTCTGTACTCAATCCACTCTATCTTTCCTAGTTTGTTATTGGTTAAAATATCAATAGTTTCTCCAAACTCTTTATTTGTGTAACAATAAGTTCCAATAAAAGTGACTTCTTGAAGAGTTGCTTTTCTAAAATTAAAAGATCCTGCGGGCTGAGTTAGTCCAATATGAACTATTATTCCACCTGGTTTTACTACACTGATTGCCTGTTGTCGTGAAACTTCAAGTCCAACAGTATCAAAAACTAAATCAAAGCTGCTCTCTTTAATATCCTTATGATCTGGTGATACGGTTTTTGCATCTACATATTTTGAGCATGCATTAAGTCTTTTTTGATTTGGATCAGAAATAGTTAAATTTGTATTTCCTTGGATCTTGGATAAAATTAATGCACATAATAGCCCAATTGCTCCACCACCCTGAACAAGCGTTCTACATTCATTTAACGGTTTTTTCGATGCTTCTACTGCTAATAATACTGCATGATAAGAAACTGCTGTTGGTTCTGCAACTGCAGCCTCTTTTACATCAAGCTTGTCAGGAACCTTGAAAATATTATGATCTGGAACTGTAATAAGTTCCGCAAATGCGCCTTGTCTTTCATAAGGTCTATTCATTCCTAGAAGAACTCTATCTGGACATA
Organism: uncultured Pelagibacteraceae bacterium; assembly: GCA_902543485.1. GTDB lineage: Bacteria > Pseudomonadota > Alphaproteobacteria > Pelagibacterales > Pelagibacteraceae > Pelagibacter. The sequence continues at coordinate 7,516 of CACBYP010000006.1, forward strand.
AATGTTCTCTTCCACTCTTGCAGTATTCACAATTTCTACAAGTTATTAATGGATTAAGAACTGAAATTTGATCTTTAAGCTTTCCGTTAATTATTTGACCGCTAACTTCATGGCCTAAAATTAAAGGTGGTATTCTTCTCTCGTCTTTTCCGTGGTAAGCATGCATATCTGAGCCACAGATGCCAGATGCATGAACTTTAAGAATACTTTCTCCAGGTTTTTCGGAAGGTTCTTTTTCCTCCCTAAATTCCATTTCCTCAACACCAGTGTAGACAAGGGCTTTCATTATTACTTATTATTTAATAAATAATATACTAAATAAGATGCGAATGCTCCAATAATCCATCCAAAAGATTGATATTGTATTAAATTTTCATTTAGCAGAGATGATAAAGAAAATATTGATCCAATTAAAAGAGCATACAATGCTTTGAGGTTCCAACCGTTACTGTAAATATATTCTGTATGTTCTTTAGGATAAAAAAGCTCTTTGTGATTAATTTGTTGTTTTTTAAATAGATAATAGTCTGCAACCAACACTCCGAAAATTGGTCCAAAAGTTGTAGCTACAGCTTCAACAAATATCAAAACATTGGCTTTACTGAAAATTGAAAGCCAAAATGTTGAAATAATTAACCCAATAATTGATATTACAATTCCTGTTTTTTTTAACGTTAAAAAGTTCGGGAAAAAATTTATCAATGTATTTTGCGAAGGAATATAATTTGCTATCAAATTAGTTGATAACGAAGAAATGATAATAAATATCAAGCAAAAGAAAGTTAGAAAATTGTTATTAAATTTTCCAACTATATCATTTGGATTAGTAAGTAGACTTGAAGCATTTAAACCTTTGTTAGTAAGAATAATATCTGAACCTAAAGTGATCAAAACAGAGAAAAAAGAAAAGAATATTAAATTTAATATTATACTTAAATTTCCTTTGGTCATTTCTTTGTAATTCATTGAGTATCTAGAAAAGTCTCCAAAAGTGAGAAGCACAATAGCAAAATAAGCAAATAAAGTTCCTGTGATTGATATTATAGGAGCGATATTCGATTGAATTGCAAAATTGCTAAAGACTAAGCTTAGTTTTATTCCATTAATGAGTTCATTGTAATACTCAGATAAAATAACAATTAATAAAACGGATAGTCCTAAATATATTGAAAGACCTGAAAAATTAATAAATGATTTTAGAAAATTCTGTCCTTTTGTAAAAAGGATGTATTGAAATATTAAAGTTAAAAATAAACAAACCCAATCAATTAAATTCAAACCAAAAAAGAATAATAAAAATATTTCATTCTGTAGGATTTGATTATCAATTTTAAATAGAATGATCCTTGCAATATAACCTAGAGACTTTGATATAAAGAATGTTTGTACACCAAACATGAATAAACCAACTAATCCTCTGATCATCCCTACATATCTTGCACCAGTAAAACCCATTGAAAGTCTGAGAATTGTTGGAAAACTTAATCCGCTTTTTTGAGAAATTTTTCCAATAATGTTAGCAAAAAAGAATACTAATAATCCTGCTAGTAATGATCCTGTTAAGACAACAAAAAAATTAAGATCATAGAATAAATATAAAGCTGATATTAAAGAGAACCCTACAATTGTTTGAATATTTATAGCCCAAAAGTTAAAGTAATTTTTCCAACTCCAGTCTCTATTATTAGGGTTTATCGAAACTAATTCCCAATTTCTAAGTTGAAATTTTTCGCTTTGATTCACTTAAATGATATTAATCAATTATTTACTGCTGTCCATATAAGAGAGTTGGCAACCACAGTACTATTTTTGGATACGCTATGATGATAATTAATCCAATTATCTGTAATACCATGAACTGCATCATTCCAAGATAAATATCTTTTAAATCCCAACTTGGAACTACACCTTTTAAAAAATAAGCTGATAACGCTACGGGGGGTGAGAGCCAGGCGGTTTGCAAATTAACAGCAACAAGAATTGCAAACCAAGTTAAATTAAATCCTAATGCTTCAACTAATGGTAAAATAATAGGAACAACTATCATAACAATAGGCACCCACTCTAATGGCCATCCTAAAAGAAAAATCATAATCATGATTATTCCTAAAATTAAATATTTGTTCATCTCGAGAGATAAAAGAAAATCTGTTAAAACCATTGGAGTTCCTAATCTTGCAAACACTGCTCCAAAGAAATTAGAAGCAGCTACTAAAACCATAATTAGTGCAGAAATTTCTAAAGTTTTAACTAAAGCATCTTGTAATTTTTTTAATGTTAATTTTTTGTAAGCTAATGAAAGTAATAATGCACCACCTGCACCACATCCTGCAGCTTCTGTTGGCGTAGCAAATCCAAATAAAATACTACCTAATGCAGCAAATACTAATGCAGCAGGTGGAACTAATCCTAAGAAAAATTCTAGCCATAATTTTTTTAAATCTGTTGTTCTTAATTCTTCTGGTATGGGTGGACCTAGATTTGGGTTCATCATACATCTGAATGTTGTGTATGCAGCATATAAGCATGCCAACAATATTCCTGGAACTATTGCAGCTGCGAATAAATCAGTTACGGGAATTTCCATAATTGGACCCATAACAACGAGCATAATACTTGGAGGAATTAATATACCTAAAGTTCCTCCAGCAGTAATCGTACCAGCAGCTAATTTTACATCATAGTTTGATCTATTCATTGATTTTGCAGCCATAATTCCAAGAATTGTAACTGATGCACCAACTATTCCAGTTGCAGCTGCGAATATTACCGAAACAAATAAAACTGCATAATATAAAGAGCCTCTAACTCTTGCCAACATCATTTGGAAAGCTGAGAATAATCTTTCCATTAAACCTGCTTGTTCCATCATTATTCCCATAAATACAAATAAGGGGACTGCGGCGAGAGTTTGTTCGGTCATCACCATTGAAAATTGAAGTGTCATTAAATAGAAAACTAATTTTCCAAAACCCAAGTATCCAAAAACGAAACCTAAAAAAATAAGAGTAAATGAAATTGGAAATCCTATAAATATTGCAAACAACATCACACCGATAAGTATGAAACCTAAAATTGCAGGATCTATTAAATGTGAAAGCATTAACTACCTGGCCATTTACCTTTGACGGCTGCGTAATAACTTTTAAAAAGTTCTGAAACACCTTGGATTAGAAGGAAGACAATTCCAATCCATAGACAAGATTTTATCGGCCACATATATGGCATCCATGTTGTATCCATCCCTCTTTCGTTTCTCATTATGCTTTCTTGGACAAAGCCTGTTGTCATATACAAAAAGACTATTAATCCAGGAAAATAAAATAATAAGTAAAGCCAGAAATCTATTCTTCCTTGAGTTTTAACTTTAAAATTTCTGTATAAAAAATCTGCTCTTATATGAACACCTTTTGAAAGAGCGTATCCTGCTCCTAACATAAACAATGCTCCATAAAAAAATCTGCTCATATCATAAGCCCATATTGTAGGAGCTAAAAATAATTTTCTTGCTAAAACCTCATAAACCATCCCAAGCATTAGCGGGATAGTAATCCAGCAAACAATGTTTCCAATTAATTTACTAAATTTGTCTATGTTAATTATTGTTTTAGCCATCCAAGTTGGCATATCATCTGGCATCTTTCCAGATCCTGATCGCCTTTCGGCTATCATTTCATCTGAAATATCTAACTTTGGATTATCCGACATATAAATTTTAGAAAAAAAAAGCGGGCTTATAAAAGCCCGCTTAATAACTTTATTTATTTCTTCAACGAATTAGCATAAGCCATTCCTAGCTTAGCATTCGATGTTTGTGCACCAGACCAGAATGGTACAGCAGTATTAGCAAAGCTTATCATTGAGTCATAAACTTCTTTAAAGAATGCGTTTTCTTTTGCATTTTTCTCTAAAGTTGCTTTCGCTGCAGCCATATAAGCTGGGAAATAATCAGCTGGTGTATCTTCAAGTATCACACCATGATTTTCAGTTAGATCTTTAAGTGCTAATCCATTAGTATTGATTCTGTAAGCTAAAGCTCTCATCAACGATGCATCAGCAGCCATCTTCATTGAAAATTTCTCATGGTCGGTGAACTTATCGTAAGTGCTTTTGTTTAAGTAAAAGTCAGCATTTACGACTACTTGGTGTAAACCTTGTAGATAATAGTGTTTTAATACTTTATGTATACCAAACACTTTATCTGGTTGAGGACAACACCACTCAGCAGCATCAATAGTTCCCGCTTCCAATGCTGGGAGAATATCTCCACCACCCATTGCAACTGAAGCTATTCCAATATCTTTATAAGTTTGACCTGGAATTCCTGGAGGAGTTCTGAACTTAAATGTTCTGAAATCATCCATATCTTTGATTTTTCTTGGGAACCATCCTAAAGCTTCTGGACCAACTGGTTGAAGCATGAAACCTTTAATGTCTCTTTTCATTTCTCCCCAAAGTCTGTCATATAGTTGTTCTCCACCACCATATAAAAACCATGATAAAAATGCGATGTTATCAATTCCTACACCACCACCTGCTACTGGCGAACCAAATAACATAGCAGCTGGATGTTCTCCAGACCAATAGTGAGTCCAAGCAAATCCGCAATCAATCAAACCTTTATCAACAGCATCAAGAGTTTCTTTAACTCCAACCACTGTTCCTGCTGGCATAATTTCAAATTTTAAAGATCCACCTGTTAGTTTTGTTACGTTGTCAGTAAAGTCTTTTAACATTACCGCTTCATCACCTTTAGCGCTAATAACCGTCTGACACTTTAACGTTTTTGCAGCATTCGCATTTGAAATAAATCCAAATACTAAGAACGCAGCAAACAACGCTGAAACGATTTTTTTCATTATATCCCTCTCTTTTTATTTATAATGTGAAGATCCTCTCAAAAATCAAAGGCACATACAAGTGTCATTTCGACGTTTTTATGAGAAAAATGTTTAAAATCATTAAATATTCATTAAAGATTATTTATAAAAAATATGGATAAATTTGATTACATAATTATTGGTGCAGGATCCGCAGGCTGTGTCTTGGCTAATAGATTAACAGCAAACCCTGATACTAAAGTTCTTTTACTTGAGGCTGGTGGTAAAGACACTAATCCATGGATCCATATTCCAGGGGGTTATTTTAAAACCATGCACAATCCAGATACTGACTGGTGTTTTAACACGGAAAAAGAGCCAAACTGTGATAACAGGCAAATGGTTTATCCAAGAGGTAAAACACTAGGCGGAAGCTCATCTATCAATGGAATGCTTTATATTAGAGGTCAATCAAATGATTATAATTATTGGAGACAACTAGGTAATGTTGGTTGGTCATGGGATGATGTTCTACCTTATTTTAAAAAATCTGAAGATTTTCAATTTGGAGAAAATGAGTTTCATGGTTCTGGGGGTCCTATTGCAGTTGAGAAAATTAGAGCAACATTTAAAGTTCTCGATCTATTTTTAGAAGCTGCTGAAGAGCATGGTTATAAAAGAACTGATGATTTTAACAATGGTGATAATGAGGGAATGGGATATTTTCCATTCACAATTAAAAATGGCTTTAGATGCAGTACAGCTGTAGGTTATTTAAATCCAGTTAAGAGTAGAAAAAATTTAAAAATTATTACTAAGGCTCACATTAAAAATATAGAATTTGAAAATAAAAAAGCAAAAAAAGTAAATTATTGGATAGATGGAAAAGAATTTTCTGTTGAGACTAATAAAGAAATTATATTAAGCGCAGGTACAATTGGTTCACCTCATATATTACAAGCATCGGGAATTGGTCCAGGAGAACTTCTAAAAGAAAACAATATTAATGTTTTAAAAGATCACCAAGGAGTTGGAAGAAATCTAACTGATCATTTAATGCTAAGACCAGTTTATAAGATTAAAAATTTAGAAACTTTAAATGATATTTATTACAGCTTTACTAAAAAAATGTTATCTGGTTTGAAGTTTCTTCTATTAAGAAAAGGACCTTTAACAGTTGGTGCTAGTTATGTTTGTGGTTTTGTTAAAAGTGATGAGCATTTAGAAACCCCAAATCTTCAATTTCATATTTCACCAGCAAGTACCGATCTTTTAGGAAAATCTGCTTTACATAAATTTCCGGCGTTCACTCCAACAATTACAAATGTAAGACCAACAAGCAGAGGATCTATAGAATTAAAATCTCCAGACACCAGAGTTTCACCAAAAATAAAAATGAATTATTTATCAACTGATGAAGATCGTGAAATTGCTGGAAAAGCATTAAAGATTGTAAGAAAAATTGTTATGGAGTCTAAAGCTTATAAAGATTATCAACCTGAAGAGCTTAGACCGGGAATCAATATTACTGATAATGAAGAATTAGCAAAAGAAGCTGGAAAATTTGCGAATACTATTTTCCATCCAGTAAGCACATGTAGAATGGGTAAAGATGAAAATGCTGTTGTTAACGATAGATTAGTCGCTCACGGACTTGAAAATTTAAGGGTTGTAGATGCCTCTGTTATGCCTCATATCACATCAGGAAATACAAATGCACCGACAATAATGATTGCGGAAAAAGCAGCTGATATGATAATTGAGGATAGTAGAAGATGACCGAACAAATAGTAATTTTTTTTCAAATAGTTTTTATCGATTTAGTTTTAGCAGGAGATAATGCAATTATAATTGGAATGGTTGCTTCTCAGTTTCCAACTGAGCAGAGAAAAAAAATTATTTTTTGGGGAATTGGAGCAGCGGTAGTTTTAAGAATTATATTTACACTAATAACTGCTTATCTATTACAAATCACAGGACTTAGACTTATAGGTGGAATATTACTTCTTTATATATGTTACCGACTTTATGAAGATGTAATAAAAATGAATGGTAATGCTGAAGAAAATGTAAAAAAAGTAGATAACAGCTCATTCATGAAAGCTATAACAACTGTAATCCTTGCAGATGTAACTATGAGTTTAGATAATGTATTAGGAGTAGCAGGTGCAGCTAGAGATCACTATATGCTATTAATATTTGGTCTAGTTTTATCTATAGTTTTAATGGCTACTGCAGCAACTTTGATATCTGGGTGGATTAAAAAGTATAAATGGATAGGATGGGTTGGATTATTAGCAATATTATTTGTTGCAATAGAGCTAATATATACAGACGTAAAACTATTTTTGTAAATGTACTTAAAAAAAATTAATTTAAAAAATAAAGTTGCTTTAGTTACTGGTGCAGGAAAAGGTATTGGTAGAGCTTGTTCAATTGCTCTTGCGGAAGCTGGTGCAACAATAATTGGTGTAAGTAGAACTACTTCTGATCTTGATAAACTTCAAAAAGATATAAAAAAAGTTAAAGGAAAATTAACTAAAATAACTTGCGATATTATGGATTATGAGGATCTTTCCTCTAAATTAAAAAAAATTAAGCAAGTTGATATTCTTGTAAATAACGCTGGTACAAACATTCCTGAACCTTTTGAAAAAATAAAACAAACAAGTATGAATTATCTTGTAGATTTAAATATGAAAGCAGCATTCAATGTTGCTCAATTAGTAGTCCTAAAAATGTTAAAAAATAAAAAAAAAGGTGGATCTATAATTAATATGTCCTCACAATTAGGGCATGTTGGTATGTCGGGTAGAAATGTTTATAACATGACAAAATTTGGAATTGAGGGATTAACAAAGGGAATGGGAGTTGAACTTGCAACAAAAAATATCAGAGTAAACACCGTTGCACCTACATTTGTTGAAACTCCAATGGTTAAAAAATTCTTTAAAAATAAGAAATTTAAACAACTTGCTTTAAGTAATATTCCAATGGGAAAAGTTGCAACAGAGTCTGATGTAGCTACAGCAGTATGTTTTTTAGCGTCAGATGCAGCAAGTATGATAACCGGGACATCAATTGTAATTGATGGGGGTTGGACAGCAAAATAATGAAAAAATTGTTGCTTTTTTTAGCAATTATATTTTCTACTCACTCTCATGCTTTAGAGTTTCAGGGTAAATTTTTACAAGGTCATTTTATTTTAGGTAAAGCAGAAGCTGGATCAAAGGTATTTGTAGATAAAACACAAGTTAAAGTATCTGAGGATGGATATTTTGTATTTGGCATTGATAGAGATCGAAAATTCGATTTAGCTATTACTGAAATAAGTAATGGTAAAAAAAATAAAGTTATAAAAAAAGTTTTTAAGAGAAAATATAATATTCAAAGAATAGATGGTCTGCCTGAAAGTAAAGTTACACCACCAGAATCTGTTTATAAAAGAATTAAAGAAGAAAATGGAAGAATTGGAAAAGCAAGGGCCATAAATTCAGATTTAACTTTCTTTGCTGAACAATTTATTATGCCAGTTGAAGGAATAATTAGTGGAGTATATGGAAGTCAAAGAATTCTTAATGGCAAACCGAAGTGGCCTCACTATGGAATTGATATTGCGGCTAAACAGGGAACTGAAATAAAATCATCTGGAACTGGAATAGTGACAATGGCTGAAGATGATCTTTATTATACGGGTGGCACTGTAATAATGGATCACGGACATGGTATTTCAACGATATATTCTCATCTTGAAAATGTAATGGTTAAAGTTGGTGATGAAGTTAAACAAGGAGAAATTATTGGAACTGTTGGATCTACTGGTAGATCAACTGGTCCTCATTTAGATTTTAGGATAAATTGGTTTCAAACTAGACTTGATCCTATGAGCATTCTTCAATAAGTTCTGGCTATGAAAAATGAAATTAATCGTATTGCTGATAGACTAGTTAAAGCTTTCAACACAAATACAGTTATTAATCCTATCCCAGTAAAATATTGTAAAAATATTAATTTAGCTAACAAGCTTAGAAAATTGTGTGAAGATCAAATTAAAGATGAAACTATAGGTGTAAAAGCTGGAGGAACAGGCATTCAAGCATTAAAAAAATTAAAAGAAAAAGAACCTTTTACAGCAAAAGTATTTAAAAAAAGATTAGTTAAATCTGGTCAAAAAGTAAAAATAAACCAACACACTAAAGGTATAGAGGTTGAAGTTTATTATTTTATTAAGAAATCTTTCTTTGATTTTAAAGGAAAAGTTACAAAATCAAATGTCACTAAATTTATTAAGTTTATGGGACCTTGTTTTGAAATAGTTGGTTTCAGACAAAGAAATAAAAAATTTACATATTTGGGAGATATCTGTGGAGATTTTGGATTTAACATTAAATTTGTTGTTGGAAGAAAAACAAAATTCAAAAAATTAAACTTAAATAATTTAAAAACATCATTAGTCAGCAAAAAGAATGGGGTAAAAGTAAATGGTAATACAAATATTGTTTATATTAACCCATTAAATTCTTTAAGATTTGTTTTAAATAAAGTTAAGAAAGAAAAGATTAACTTAAATAAAGATTTTTATGTTTTCACAGGCTCAACTGTGGGAGTAGTTCCATTTAAAGGAAAAGGAATATACAAAGGAACAGTTGATAAAATTGGTTCTGTCAGTGTCAATATTCGTTAATGGGTCTTCATTTTAGCAAAGAAGAATTCTCAAATAGAAAAAAAAAGACACTAAACTCAATGAAAAATGAGGGTCTAGATGCTCTTATCATGTTTAGACAAGAGTCTATGTATTGGCTCACTGGTTACGACACATTTGGATATGTATTTTTTCAAGCGTTAGTTTTAGATCAACAAGGTAATATAATATTATTAACTAGAGCCCCTGATCTAAGGCAAGCACAAAATACTTCTAACATTAGTGATATCAGAATTTGGGTTGATAAAGATGGTGCTAACCCTGCTGATGATCTCAAAATAATTTTAGATGAATTAAATTTAAAAGGAAAAAAAATTGGTGTTGAATATGAAGCCTACGGTCTTACAGGAAGAAATGCATTAAGACTTAATACAGTTTTGCAAAACTATTGCTCTATTGAAGATAAGTCGGAATTAATAACAAAACTCAGGGTAATAAAATCTAAAGAGGAAATTAATTATGTAAAAAAAGCAGCAAATTTAGCAGACAAAGCTTTAGATGAAGTATGGAAGAATGCAAAAACAGGTGTAAGTGAGTCTAAAATTTTAGCTGAAATGAATAGAGTTATATTTGAAGGAGGTGGAGATTATCCTGCTAATGAATTTATTATAGGGTCTGGAAAGAATGCACTACTCTGTCGATATCAAGCAGAAAAACAAATACTTAATAATCAAGATCAGTTGACCATTGAATGGGCTGGTACTTATAGGCACTATCATTCAGCGATGTTTAGAACAATACCAATAGGAAAAGCAGATCCGAAACATTATAAAATGCATGAGGCTTGTGTTGAGGCGCTTACAAATTGTGAAAATAAATTAAAACCTGGAAATAAAATTGGGGAGGTTTTTGATGTTCATGCAAAAACCTTTGATGATTATGGCTTTAAAAATTCACGAATGAATGCATGTGGTTACTCATTAGGAGCAACTTTTTCTCCAAACTGGATGGATTGGCCAATGTTATACACAGGAAATCCATATGAAATTAAGCCAGGAAATGTATTCTTTATGCATATGATATTGATGGACTCTGAAAATCAATTAGCCATGAACTTAGGTGAAACATATATTGTTACTGAAAAAGGGCATGAAAGATTAGGTAAGCAGAAATTAGACTTGGTTGTCCTATAAAACAGATATTATGAATAAAAAAACTTACGCAGTTATTTTAATAATATTATCTGTCTTCTTTACTAGTACTATGATTGCTTCTTTTAAATTAGCACAATTAGAGGTAAATATTTTTACTGTAGCACTAATTAGTTATATTTTTGGATTGATAATAATTTCACCAATAATAATAAAGTCAAACTTTTCCATATTTAAAACTAAAAACTTAAAATTACATTTTGTTCGATCAAGTATAAATCTACCAGCAATGTTATTAGGTTTTGGATCTATATCTTTTATTCCGATTGAAAAATTTACTGCTATTCAATTTATTGTGCCATTTATTGTCACAATATTAGCTGTAATTTTTTTGAAAGAGAAAATTTACATTTACAGAACGATTGCTTTGATTTTTGGATTTGTTGGTATGTTAATAATAATTAGACCAGGATTTATTGATATATCAATAGGTGTTTCAATGGCCCTCTGCTCATGCTTCTTTTGGTCGACCGTTATTGTAATTACTAAAAAAATGTCTGCAGACGATAGTGCTGTAACCATTCTAGCTTACCAGTATGTTATTATGATAATTTTCATGTTAGTGTTAGCAATATTTTATTGGCAAGCACCATCTATTAAAACATTAGGATTTATATTTTTATCAGCTTTAAGTGGAGCTATATTCCATCTATGTATTAATAATGCTTACAGATTGGTTGATGTAACAATGACACAACCTTATACATTTTTAGGTTTAATATTTTCATCTATACTTGGTTTTTACATTTTTGGAGATATTCCTGATAAATATACTTGGTTAGGTGCATTTATTATATTTGTTGGGATATTAATTATTACTTATAGAGAAACTAAATTAAAAAAACAAATAGCTACTAAAGAATTAAATATTAATACTTAATATTTTCACAATTCTTTAGTGCAACCAAAGAAAGAAATATATTTTTCATTATCCTTAGTATTCATATTTTTTGTAACTTCATGAATTAATTCACCAGTTGATCTATTTAAAAATACTGATTCCGAGTATTTTTTTTCTTTATCTATATTTTTAAATAAAATGGTGTCGTTTTTAGCAATTCTAACATCATCTTTACTAATATCTGAATAAGTATCTATAAATTCTGATAAACCATTGATAGTAAGCTTACTTGGTTGTGCTGCTACAACTTTTAAAACTTTTTTTTTATCTACCTCAATATTGTCTGCAGTAAAAGTTTGATAATTAAAATCTTTATTTTTGATCATTATTTTTTCTAATTTACAATCAAAAGTAATTTTAAAGTCATGGATAATATCAGTATTTTTAGAAAAACTAATTGATGATGAAAAAAGTAAAATTACTATCGAAAATATAATTTTCATTTATTTACCATATCGTATTTTACTGTGTAAATCGTGTGCACTTTGCCACCCATTTTCTAATCTTGGTCCTCCAAAATAATCACCGCACAAACCTAAATTTATTGACTTATTCCATAAAGATAATTGTTTAAGTGGCTTTGAATTAGAAGAATACATCCAGCCATGAATTCTAGAGTGATGAATTTTTTTGATTTTTAACTTTGTTAATTTTTCAAATTTTTTAACTAGTTGATTTGTGTAGTATTTTCTTTTGTTTCTATAATCTTTAGTGAATTTATTACCATATTTGTATGTGCTTTGAAGTGTCCATAAATCATACTTAAATTTAAATCTTTTCTTACTATTTTCGTATGCAGCCCAACCAAGCATATCATCATTAAAAAAATAACTACTATTTGATTGTTTAAGCTTATTAGAGACAATCATGACTGTTAAATTAGCATCCATTTTAACTTTTTGATTTAAATAGGATTTATTTAAATATTTTTGTCCTAATTTCTTACTTTGAGGAAATGGACAAGTCAAAATAAGATTTTTACAAATTTGTTTTACATCATTTTTAAATGTTAATTCCCAATGATCATTTAATCTCTTTATATTTGTAAGTTCATGTTCAAAATTACATTTAATTTTCTTTAATAAATGTTTGCTAATAGAGTTGTTTCCTTTTGTTCCAATTAATTTTATATGATTTTTAATTTCTTTGACTGTTTTATGCAGAAACAAATGATTTCCTCCCCACTTTTTTAAAACTCTTTTTTTTATTAGTTGATTAGTAAAGGTTTTAAATTTTGCAGATTTTGGAGAGATATATTGAAGTCCGTGATCAAATCCGACTTTATCTTTATATTTTTTAAAAGAGCTTCTGCCACCAAAACCCCTTGCTTTGTCATAAACTGCAACGGAATATTTTTTATTTAATAAGTTTGCTATCGTTGATCCCGAAATTCCTGATCCTATGATACAAAAATCAAGCATAATTCATAACTTGATTAATTAACAAAGATACTCAAGTGCCTTAAGTATTCCGCCTTTTTTATAAGGTATTTTAGATTTCATTAAACCCATTTCAACACCTGCCAATGTTCCAGCTAACATGAGTTCATTAAAATCACCTAAGTGGCCAATTCTAAAAATTTTACCAGCAACTTTTGCAAGTCCTGTTCCCAATGACATGTTGTAGTGATCTAAAATAGTTTTTCTTAAAAAATCTGCATCATGACCATCTGGAACCATTACTGCTGTTAATGAATCTGAGTATTCTTCTGGATTTTTACAAAGTATTTCTAACCCCCACGAATTGACTGCAACTCTTGTAGCTTCTGCAAATCTTTTGTGTCTTTTGAAAACATTATCTAAACCTTCTTCTGTAAGCATATTGATTGCTTCATCCAAACCATAAAATAAATTTGTGGCTGGTGTGTAAGGAAAGTAACCTTTTTTATTGTTTTCTAACATCGGTCCCCAATCCCAGTAAGATTTTGGTAATTCAGATGTTTTATATGCCTCTAAAGCTTTAGAACTTATTGCATTAAAAGAAAGTCCTGGTGGTAATAGTAATCCTTTTTGAGAACCACCAACAGTTACATCAACTTTCCACTCTTCATGTCTATAATCAATAGAGCCTAATGAAGATATCGTATCAACAAATAATAAAGCTGGATGTTCCGCATTATCCATAGCTTTTCTAATTTCTCCAATTCTACTTGTAACACCTGTAGAAGTTTCATTATGTACAGCACAAACTGCTTTAATTTTTTTATCTTTGTCTTCTTTTAGTTTTTGTTCAACGATGTTTGGATCAACACCTGTTCTCCAATCACCTTCAACAAAGTCTACTTCAATTTTAAATTTTTGAGCAATATCCCACCAAAGAGTTGAGAAATGTCCAGTTTCAAACATCAAGATTTTATCTCCAGCACTTAAAGTGTTTACAAGTGCAGCTTCCCAAGCACCCGTTCCTGAAGCTGGAAAAATTATTACAGGTTCAGAAGTTTTAAAAATTAATTTTATTCGGTCTAAAACTCTTAATCCTAATTCAGCAAAGTCAGGACCTCTGTGATCTATAGTTGGATAATCCATAGCTCTTAAAACTCTATCTGGAACGTTTGTTGGTCCTGGAATTTGTAAAAAATGTCGACCAGGTCTTATATTATTTGAAATTGCCATACCGCTGTATATGCTAAAGAAATTATATAAGCAAATTTATAATGTATGACAAATAGTAGTAATTTAATTGATAGCTTAGAAGTTTATGTTCTTAATAATCCAGATGAAGTAAAGCCACATTGGGTTAGTCACTTTATTGTACCAACAGCTAATGAACTCTTAATTAAAATTAAAACTAAAGATGGTCATTCAGGGTTTGGTTTAGCAACAAGCTATACTGATATTGCTCCTATCATCAAACCATTTTCAAATGGCTTACAAGATTTAATAATTGGAGAAGATCCATTTTGCCCTGAAAAAATTTATGAAAAAATTTTCAAATTAACAGATACTCGAACCAGTAGCGAAAAAGGTTGGAGCAGAGAAGCATTAATCAGAATTTCAGCCGCTTTAGATATTGCTTGTTGGGATTTAATAGGAAAGGCATCAAACATCCCGTTGTACAAATTATTTGGAGGATACAGAAATAAAATTCCAGTTTATGTTACATGTGCTTACTACAGAGATGGTAAAGGAGAAAAAGAACTAAGAGATGAAATAAAAAAGTTATTAAATGTTGGTCATCAAAGTTTTAAAGTTAAAGTTGGGGGACTTAGTATCAAAGAAGATGCTAAGAGATTAGAAATCATTAGAGATGAAATTGGAGATCAAAAAGGTTTAATGATTGATGTTAATAGAGCATGGGATCTAAAAACTGCAATTGAAGGTGTAAAAGAATTTGAGAGATTTAATCCTACATGGATTGAAGAACCTGTTAGATGGGAAGATGATAGAAGAACTTTAAAACTTTTATCAAAGCAAACCAAAATTCCATTGTCAGGTGGTGAAAGTGAAATAACTATTTATGGATGTAGGTCTATGATTGAAGAAGAGGCAATACAAATTTTACAATTTGATTGCACAATGTTTGGTGGTTTTACTAATGGAAAAAAACTTTCATCTTTATGTGAATTAAATCATATAGATGTGGCTCCACATCATGATTGTTATATTCATGCTCCATTAGTAGCATCAACTCCAGCTGGGAGAATTGTTGAGTCATTTGATGATGAAAGAGATCCTCTTCAAGCTCAATTATTTGAAAATCCACATAAAATGAGTGATGGATGGATACATTTAAATGAAAAACCTGGTCTAGGTTTAGAGATTTCAGAGGCCGCGTTAAAAAAGTTCGGTAAACTGGTTTACAAAAATAAATAAACCTTTAATTAAGTTTTATGCGGTTTAATTCAGATCAGATACAAAAAATTGGTAAAGAAATTAGTAGTAAAGTTGATGGAAAAACTTTATTCGATGAATTCTCACGTGGAAGATACAGTACTGATGCTTCTGTATATCAAATTAAACCTCTTGGTGTAGTTCTTCCAAAAGATACCAATGATGTTTTAAGTTTAATGGAGTATTCACAAAAGAATTCTGTACCTCTATTAGCGAGAGGAGGTGGAAGTTCTCAATGTGGTCAGACTGTTGGCGAAAGTGTTGTACTCGATTACAGCAAACATCAAAATAAAATTTTAGAACTTAATGTTGAAGAAAAATATGTATGGGTTCAGCCAGGTGTCGTATTAGATCATCTAAATGCGTATTTAAAGCCTCACGATCTTTGGTTTCCAGTAGACGTTTCAACAAGTAGTAGAGCTACAATTGGAGGAATGTCAGCTAACAACTCTTGTGGATCAAGATCTTTATATTATGGCAACATGGTTCATAATGTACTAGCAATTGAAGCAATATTGGATGATGGCTCCATATTTAATTTTGATCAAATAAATAAGAATTATTTAGCTACAAAGAACAATCAAGATAGACTCTATAAAATCATAGATAAATTCATAGATGTGAGACAACAGGTTGGAGGCGAAATTGATGCTAATTGGCCAACAACGCAAAGAAGAGTTGGGGGATATAATATCGACTTAATTGATCCAGAAGGATTTAATTCATCAAATCTTCTTGTTGGCTCTGAAGGAACATTATCTTTATTTAATAAAATAAAATTAAAATTATCAGAAATACCAAAGAATAAAATTTTAGGTGTCTGTTACTTTGATAATTTTCATCAAGCAATGGAATTATCAAAAGAGATTGTGAAATTAAAACCAACTTGCGTTGAGTTGATGGACCAAAATTTATTGAATTTAGCGAAAGAAATCCCGATGTATGCTGGAGGTATAAAAAAATACATCAAAGGAAATCCTGAAGCTGTTTTGATGGTAGAATTTATTGATACTGAAAAAAGTGCATATGAAAAGAAAATAAAGGATCTAGAATATTTAGTTTTAAATCAAAACAAAAAAAATCAGTTTTCATATTATTCAGATCTTTCAGAACAGAAAGAGGTTTTTGAAATAAGAAAAGCTGGATTAAATATTTTGATGTCAATGAAAGGTGATAGAAAACCAGTTGCCTTCATTGAAGATTGTGCAGTTTCTTTAGAACACTTAGCTGACTACACAGCTAGATTAAAAGAAATATTTAAAAAATATGGAACAAGTGGAATGTTTTATGCACATGCATCTGTTGGAACTCTCCATGTAAGACCAGTTTTAAATATGAAATCAGACAAAGATATACAAAACATGAGATCCATATCTGAAGAAGCTTTTGAAATGGTTAAAGATTATAAAGGTTCTCATTCTGGTGAGCATGGTGATGGAATTGTTAGATCAGAATTTCATGAAATGATGTTTGGTAAAAAAATTACAAATGCTTTTGAAGAAATAAAAGATACATTCGATAGTAAAAACCTTTTAAATCCAGGTAAAATTGTTCGACCGTTTAAATCAAATGATAGATCTTTAATGAGATACAAATCAGGTTATCAAACAGAAAATATAGATACACATTATGATTGGTCAAACTGGGGCCAATTCTCTGATGCTGTTGAGATGTGTAATAACAATGGAGCTTGTAGAAAATTAGATTCTGGTGTGATGTGTCCATCATACAGAGTAACTAAAGAAGAAAAAGATTTAGTTCGAGGTAGAGCAAATACTTTAAGATTAGCTTTATCTAATCAACTTCCAGAGGGTTCATTTGCATCAAAAGAAATGTATGAAACTATGGAGTTATGTGTGAGCTGTAAAGCTTGTCAAAGAGAATGTCCTATGTCGGTTGATATGGCTAAGATGAAATCTGAGTTTCTCTCTCATTACTATAAAAAATTTAGTATGCGAATTAAAGATAGAGTTATCTCAGATATGCCAAGACTGATTTGGTTATTAAAAATTGTTGCTCCTATATTCAACAAGGTTAAAAACCTACCACTAATCTCAACAATCGTTGAAAGGTTTGGTTTTGCAACAGCAAGGTCTATGCCTGAAGTTCAAAACCAGAATGCATTAAGAGAAATTTACGACAGTCAAACAGTATCAGAAAATAAAGTAATTCTGTTTGCAGATACATTTAATATTAATTTTGAAAATGAAAATTTAGTTTATGCAATTAAAGTACTAAATAAATTTGGATATCAGGCGGTTATACCAAGTTTTGGTAAAGATAAATTAAAGAGACCCCTTTGTTGTGGAAGAACTTATATTTCTTACGGTCAATTAGACAAAGCCTCTGAAGAGCTAAATAGATTTAATGATTACGTTATCCAAAATAATTATATTGATTTACCAGTTGTTGGTATTGAACCATCCTGTTTATTAACTTTTAATGATGAATATCAAACTTTAAAAAATGTGAAAAATAAAGAACAGATTAAAAATAAATTTTATCTGCTTGAGGAATTTATTTTAGAACAAATAAGAAATAATAATAATATTAAAGCTAATAAGTTTGATCAAAATGTATTAATCCACGGGCACTGTCATCAAAAATCACAAGATAGAATGAAGGGTCTAACTAATCTTTTATCAGAATTAAATATTAATAATAAAATGATAGATTCTAGTTGTTGTGGAATGGCTGGTTCATTTGGATATGACAGTAAAACTTATGAGGTATCCAAAAAAATGGCAAATCTTTCTTTGATACCTGCAATCAATAATAGTGATGAAAAAGATTTTATAGTTGCAAATGGTACAAGCTGTAGACATCAAATATCTGATTTATCTGATAAAAAAGGTAAGCATGTCTCAGAATTATTATTTAAAATTTTTGAAACTGTTAATTAAAGAATTACTTTTCTATTATAAAAATCTTCAATTTGGTCATCTTTGTAACCAAAGATTTGCATAACTTCTTTTGTATGTTCTCCTAAGTTTGGAGCGCCTTTTGACTTTTCTGTTTTACTTTTTGAAAATTTAATTGGCATACCAATAGCTGTACTTTTTCCAGCTTTTTTATTATCTACTTCTATAACCATTTCTCTTTCAATTGTTTGAGGATCTTTAAACATTTCTGTTATAGAGTTAATAGGTCCGCATGGTAATCCATTATCATCAAAGATTTTTAACCATTCACTAGAAGTTTTTTTAATTAGTTCTTCGTTAAGAATATCAACTAATTCTTTTAAATTTTGTTTTCTATTTAAATTTGATGAAAATTTTTCATTTTCTTGCAAGTCTTCACGACCAATTGCTTTAAGTAACATCAACCAAGTGTTTTGATTTGAAGCACCTACAGTAATCCATTTATCTTTTGTTTTAAATGCTTGATAAGGAGCTGTTAAAGGATGTGCTGAACCTAAAGGTCCAGGCGACTCTCCAGTTGCACCTGCAATAGCAGACTGCCAGTAAGTATGAACAATACCAGCTTCATATAAAGAAGTATCAACTCTTTGTCCTTCACCTGTTTTTTCTCTATGAACTAATGCTGCTAAAATTCCACTAGCCGCAAGTAAACCAGCTGTTATATCAGTAATAGGTGCACCTACTTTCATTGGTGGTTTATCTTTGCTTTCGCCAGTAATACTCATTAATCCACTCATTCCTTGCGCGACTAGATCAAATCCTCCTTTATCTGCATAAGGACCAGTTCTACCGTATCCAGATATTTCACATAAAATGATTTTAGGATTAATTTCTGACATAACATCATATCCGACTCCTAATTTTTCTAATGTCCCTTTTCTAAAATTCTCCAAAACCACATCAGAATTTTTTACCATCGTTTTAAATATCTCAATTCCATCTTTGTCTTTTAAATTTAATGCAATACCTTTCTTATTTCTATTCATCATCATAAAGGCTGCAGACTCTCCATTAATTTCTGGTGGCAAGAAGTTTCTGGTATCATCTCCTCCAGGTGTCTTTTCTATTTTAATTACCTCTGCTCCAAGATCAGCTAATAACAGTCCACAAGTGGGACCAGCCATTATTTGTGCCATCTCAAGTACACGAATGCCTTTTAATGATGCAGTCATCTATTACTTATTTTTGAATTTTGGTTTTGTTTTATTTAAGAAAGATTGATATCCAATTTTAAAGTCTTGTGTATCGTAGCATTTGTAACCAAGATTATTTATTTTTTCTGTGACTTTTCCATTTTTTAAGATGTTTCTTGCAAATTGCTTATGCCACCTTGCAACTTTTGGAGCACCTTCGCAAATTAATTCAGCTGATTTATAGGCTTCTTTTTCAACATCTTTATCATTAACTACTCTATTAACTAGCCTCTTCTGAAACGCTTCATCAGCTCCAAATACTCTTCCTTCAAATAATATTTCCATTGCAGTCGTGTAATTGGTTACTTTTAAAAGTACCTCAAGTTCTTTTGCAGCCATTGTTAAGCCTAATCTTTTAATTGGAACTCCAAACCTAGAACTTTTACCACAAATTCTAATGTCACAACATCCTGCTATTTCTAATCCACCACCAACACATATTCCTTCAATCAAAGCAATTGTTGGTATTGGGCAATCAAAAATTGCTCCAAGTGTTCCGTGTAAAAATTTACCGTATGATTTTGCTAATTTTGATGAAGATCTTTGTTTTTTAAATTCTCCAATATCATTTCCTGGTGAAAAAGATTTACCACCCTCTCCTCTTATAATGATGCATCTTAAATTTTTATTCTTAGATAACTTTTTGAATACTTTGCCAAGCTCAATCCACATTGGCTTAGTCATTGCATTTAGTTTTTCTGGTCTATTGATAACAACTTCAACTAAATGTTTATTTTTTTTATTTACTTTAATTAATTTGCTCATTTAGCTCCTATAAAAAAATTCAACTAAAGTCATTGGTATAGCTGGAACATAAGTTACTAACATTAACAATACTAATAATACACATATAAAGGATATATTAGATCTTGTTACATCCCATATATCTGCTTTTGCAACTGAACAAGCCGTAACTAGAACACTTGCAACTGGTGGTGTTTGTTGACCAATTGCTAAATTTAATGTCACAATTATACCAAAGTGAACTGGATCAATTCCTACAGCATTAACTAATGGCATTACAATTGGAACTGTTAAAATTATTGCAGCAACTGAATGTAAAAAGAAACCTATTATTAAAAGAAATACATTAAGTATTCCTAAGACTGCATATTTATTATTTGTAAAATCAATTATTGACTCTGCAACTTTTTGTGGAATTTGTTCAATTGTTAAAAATTCACCCAGTAATACAGATGCAGCCACTAATAACATTACTGAAGCTGTTTGAATTGCTCCTTCACAAGCTGACTCGTATAATCTTTTAAAGTCAATTTCTTTATAAATAAATCCAATAACTAATGATGCTACAACTGCTAAACCTGCTCCTTCAGTTGCTGTTACAACTCCTCCAAAAATTCCACCTAATATAATTATAGGTAGTAAAAATGCTAAAGCTGCATCTTTTGCAGTTTTCTTTACATTTGGAATATTAAATGTTTCCTCAACAGGAAAGTTTTTACGTCTTGCAGTAATGTATGCTGCTAACATTAAGAAGAAGCCACCTATTACACCTGGAACAATTCCCGCTACAAATAATTGAACCACTGAACTTTGAGCCATTACCGCGTAAACAATCATTGGTATTGAAGGTGGAATGATAATCGCCAAAGACGCTGAGGATGAAGTTACTGCAGCAGCAAATGGACCTGGATATCCTTTTTTCTTCATCGCTGGAATTAGAATAGATCCAAGTGCAGCAACATCTGCCACAGCTGAGCCAGAAATTTCAGCAAAAAACATAGAGGTAGCAATGTTAATCATGCTTAAACCACCTTTGATAAATCCAACAAGCGCTGAAGCAAAAGCAATTAATCTTCTAGAAATACCCGCACTATTCATAATTGATCCAGCTAGGATAAATAGAGGAATAGCGATCAATGGAAACTTCATTGATCCGTCAAACATAACGATTGCCGTATCAATTAGAAAACTTGTTCCAGTTTTCAAAACCATTGCAATAATTGTTGTTACTGCAAGGCCAATAGCGATAGGTACATTTATAGATAAAAGAAGTAGAAGAACTGCAAACATTGTAAGAATTATCATTAAATATCTCCTGTTTGCTCGTCACCTGTTGTTTGAAGAACTAAATTTTTATAGTCTTCGGGAATTCTTAAAGTTTCAGATAAAATAAATAAACATGATGCAATTGGAATAACTGATTGCACAAAAGGTTGAGGAACCCACTCTAATGTTACTAAGGTTTCTCCAGTTATAAGAGTTAAAACTAAGTAACCATAGTAAGCTAATAATATTAAAAAACCATAAACAACTAATTTTGAGACTACAAAGAAAATTTTTCTAAGTACTAATGGAAAGGCTTTAAAAATACTTGGAACACTTATATGAGCGCCTTTTAAAGCTGCGTATGCTGAACCATAATAAGTTATCCAAGCAAGTTGAACAGCTGCAACCTCGTCATACCAAACTAAAGCACTACCAGCAAAACGAAAAGTAACACCAAGTAAAACTGTTACTGCTAATGCTACCATCATTATAAACAGTATTAGTTTTAATATTTTTTCGTAAGAATTTATAAATTTTTGCAATGTCATTTTTTTTCAGGCCCTCTGGTAGAGGGCCTGTTACAAATTATGTTAATTTGCTAAAGACGATACTTTATCAATTAACGCACCACCAGTTGGTACTTCTGACGCGAATTGATCGTATATTCCTTTACTTGCACTAATGAAAGCACCTTTGTCAGCTTCGTTAACTTGAACTCCAGCTGATTTGATAACTCCCAATAAAGATTTTTCAAGATTAGCAGCCTCAGCATAAACAAATTTTTGTGTATCTTTAGCAGCTTGCTCTAAAATACTTTGTACATCTGCAGGTAGTTTGCTCCAATGATCTTTATGTACTGTTACATAAGCAGGAGTGTAGACGTGACCTGTGATTGATAAATATTTTTGAACTTCTTGGAATTTAGCACTAGCAATCTGAGCATATGGGTTTTCTTGTCCATCCATTGTTCCTGTTTTCAAAGCAGTAAATACTTCTGAGAAAGACATTGGAGTTGGGTTTGCACCATATGATTGGAACATTTTAACTCTCCATTTTGATTTAGGTGTTCTTAATTTAATTCCTTTTAAGTCACCTGGAGTGTTAATTGGTCTAGTGTTGTTTGTGATATGTCTAAATCCATTTTCCCAAACAGCAATAACTTTGTATCCAGTTTTATCTTCAAGATTTTTAAACATTCCTGGTAAAACTTGGCTTTCAACTTTATTCATGTGTTTTCTGTCTTTAATAATGAAAGGCATATCAAATACACCAAACTCATCATGAATAGATGCCATTACTGATGAAGGTAACCACATGTTAACTGTACCTAATTTTAGTTTTTGCATTCCTTGTTTGTCTTTACCAAGTTGCGAAGAACCAAAAACAGTTACTTTTCCTTTGCTGCCTAATCTCTCATTTGCAAGTTTAGCAAAATGATCAACTGATGCAGAAAATAAAGATCCAGGTTTTCCTACGTGTCCAAATTTTACTTCAGTTGAATTTGCTGAGAAACTTAAAAATAGAGACGATAATAAAACAACAATTATTTTAAAATATTTGTTCATATTTCCCTCTTAAGTTTGTTTTTTTAAAACAGCTTATAGAAAATATGGATGCAGTGCTAGGGATTAAATTGGCGTATAGGAAAAAAATTATCGATCTTTAAATTCAAGATTGCCTCGGGAGTCGACACTCTTTTTTACATGCTGATAGTAGGTAGGATTATCAATCAGTCTTGACATATCTATACCCTTATTCTCATAACGTCTTTTTATTGTCATTCTTGGGATTATTACGAGGTTCATATTATCAATGAAGTCCTCGGTCCACTCTTTTTCTATCTTATCTTTAACCAATCTTTTCAAAAATACTCTCAGATCAGAGCAACTAAGGTGTTTAATTTTTTCGTTATACAATACCATTTTGATGAATATATAATCTTGGTATTATCTTGCAAGTTTAATGAATATATCTCCCATGCCTGACTGAAGCTGATCTAATGGAGTATTATTTCTAAGAGTACAATATCTGCCTGTAACTTGGTGTCTATCTATGGCATTAACATTATATTGAGTGCATGTTTTGGCTTTGTGTAATAAACCAATGACCAGTTTTCCATCTACTACTGAAACTTGTTTCGTATCTAAATCATTGCCATTACAAAAATATTTTTTGTTTACCCTTTCAGGAAAATCTGTTTTCCCACAAGGATTTTCAATTGTGAACACATAAAATTCTTTTTCTATACCTTTAAATTTATGCTTCATCTTAGTTGTTTTTGAATATTTCATTAAATCGCAGGAACATGGAATGCAGCATCTATAATATTCACCACATATCTTTTTACCTGTATTGTTTTCAGTTAAATAGACATATTCCGGTACTGCATTTGGGCTTATTAAAGAACCTGATACCGCACAATATAATTTATTATATTCTACAAAATCTTCATAAGAGATATCTTTATCTATTATATATTTAAAAAATTTAGGACCTGCTGCATTTCTATTTCTGTCTGGGAAAATTTTATTCCAATCATTAACGATATCTTGATAATAGTTTTTTTCTTGAGAATTTACTGAATTTATCGGAATTGAAAAAAAAATAACAAATATAATAAGACTAAGTATATTTTTAATACTGTACATTAATTAATGATTTAAAAACCCATATTTGACCAGTTACTTCGGTCTTGAGTTTTACTATTGAATTTTTTTAATTCTTCCTCAGATGGTTCTCTAAAAAGATACATTACAATTCCTGAAACAAATAATGCCAATAATGATAAAGAACAAATAGTCATAAGTTTGATATATAAAAGCTTTATAATTTTTCAACACTATATAATGAGTAGTATTGTCCTATAATTTTTGTCTAAATTCGTAAGTTTTATTTAATTCATCTATATCAAATGATTCTATTGATCCATCGGTCCATTTAATTTCAACTTTAAAGTCTTTTTCACCTTGTCTTATTCCATAATGAGCTACTGGTTCCATCTGACAGAGATAACCTGAGCCTGCATCTATTGTTTTTGAGTGAATTCTTTTATTAGATTTCATTGTTACTGTTGCCCCTCTTGCAGGAGCTCCATACTGATTAAGTGGTTTAATTCTTAAATAATTAAAATTTTTTATATCTGCTTTATATAAAGTTAACGGTTGAAACCCTGACTCACCATGTGAAACTAATAGTTCTAAAATTCCATCGCCATCAACATCTGCAACAGCTGCTCCAGTTCCAAGACCTACAGTCTCTAAACCATTTTCCATTTTAATTTCTTTAAATATTCCACCCTCTAAAACTTTGAAAAGTTTATTTGGTTCTCCAATATTATTCATGAAAATTTCATCATATCCATCATTATCAAAATCAGCTGAAATAACTGTTCTTATCTTAGTAGGTTCGTTGTATGGAGATGTTGATATATCTTTAAATTTGTCTCCATCTAAAACATATGCTCTATGCATTCCATCCCAGTTTGAAGATAAGATATCTAATCTCCCTCTATATAAAAGATCACTTAAAGCTGTTCCTCTACCATTTTCAAATCTATCTTGTACAGCATACTCTTCAGCAACATCTTGGAAAGAACCTTTAGAATTATAATATAAAAAGTTGTCTCCTCTTTCATTTGCTGCAAAAATATCAGATCTATCTGAAAGAATGTGTCCAGACACAATAGCTCTGCCTCCAGTAATTTTATCGATTGATAATGATTTCGCTTGGTCTTTTATTCGATTTCTAATTAATTCATAAAATCGCGTAGGACCTCCATAATTTGCAACATAAATACCGTATGCACCATCACCTTTTCTATCTACACAAACAACAGATCTTCCAGCGGTTAAGTTTAATTCATTTTGATTAATTTCTTTTTCGAATAAATCTTCAAATTTATTATTATTTAAATCTATTAGTCGATCAGAATAAATTTTTGATCCACTATATGTATCAGTATTTAAAAAATATATTTCTTCATAGCCATCTTGATCGATATCACATGCAGCAACACCAATTGTTCTTCTTTCTTCATCAGTGAATATTTTTTCATTTACAATATTTATTAGTTTCCCATCTTTATAAGAGAGGGCTAAATTTTTAAAACCAAAGCCAGTTACTACAAAATCATATTTATTATCTTTGTTAACATCCGTAACAGATACTCCATAGCTTAATCGAAACTCATTTTCAGCTATTTGATCAGTTATATTTAGGAAAAAATCTTTAGCGTTAGCATAATTAATTACTGATAAAATGCTTAGAAAAATGAAGATAATTTTTTTCATAATCAAGCTCTTTATTGGAATTTTAAAATTATAATATGAGATAAATTAGCTTACTCGAGTAGGCCTAATATTGAATAAATAACTAAACCTATGATTGCTGCGAAGAAAATTAAAAATGAAATTTGACTAAAAATATTATTCTTTGATCTAATTTCCCCCTTCTTGTACTTTCTAATCTGAATGATGCCAAACCTAATTACTATTAAACCAAGAATTAATAATGATACTTTAAATAAAAATTCAATCATTTTTGAATCGTAATAAATTTTTTATAAATTAGGATCGATTATAACAGAGTCTTGCATTTTTTTATTATCCCACCACCACATAACTTTAATTTTGCCCGCATTTGAAGAGCAATATGGATTTCTTGGACAAACAACCATTGTAACTTCTCCATCATCTTCGCCATCACCAGCTCCAACTCCTTTTGAACTTTTCATCTTAACAGCACAATTACCTGATGGATGATTATATGATCTTCCTTGATAACTTTTTGTAGATGTATCTAGAGGATTAGCTAGACCATATTTATGTGTTAATGTTATAGCTGCACAACTCCATTGTTTATTTTTAAAAATATCATTGCAGGGAACACCGGGATCTCCAAAAATTCTATTTGAGCTGTCAATGCTACATCTAACAAATTCAGTTTTCATATAATTTACTGTTGTTTTAAAATTTGCTTTAACAACTGCTTTTTTTGCACTCTCAGTATAACCATTGTAAGCAACAATACCTACTGCAGCAAGAATACCTATTATTGCGACAACAACTAGGAGTTCGATCAATGTGAAACCTTTTTTATTCAAATGATATTTCATTTTCAATGTACTGAGTTTTACCTGTGCTATTTCCTAAATTTGAGCAAACTTTTATTGTCGTAGAGTTCAATTTAAATATTGATAGATAGCCACCCTGTTGAGCATGTGAAGGACATGCTGTCATATAACCTGGTGGATTGCAGTTTGTAACATTTAATTTACACCATGAACCGTAAGGTGGATTACTTCCATAAAAAGGACTTGTCCAGTTCAATCCATATACTGTTTGATTCATATAACTAATAAAATTATCAATGCTCATAGGACAGTTTGCTGTCTTCTCCTTGCCATTTATGTCATTATATTTTATTGGTTCACCAACACTACATAATGCTGATTTAGCTGCTACCATTTTAAATATAGTTGTATGATTTGACTTTGTAGCTGCAATTTTTGCACCGCTTGTATACCCGCTATAAGCCACAACTCCGACAGCAGCTAAAATTCCAATTATTGCTACAACGACTAAAAGTTCTATAAGTGTAAATCCTTTATTTTTCATTTTTTATTTGCTTTGTAATTTTCCATCCATTTTTTAAAAACTATTAAAGCATCATTCATATCTTTTGTTTTATTTGGATGATTTTTAGCCCTACCTAGCATAGTTGCAATAACATTTAATTGATATTTTATTGGTCTTTTTTTTATGGCTGAAACAGTAAACAATGCTTTTTCCTTATCTTTAAATCCTAAACCTTTTAAGGTTGTCTCTGGTTTATAATCTGAAAATAAAGAAAGATTTAATGGTTTAAATTTTTTATCTTTGATTAGTTTATTCATTGGCATTTTATCAACTATATCAAAGATTTTTTTTGTATATATTTTATCTAACTCAATTTTTATTGTGCCATCAAAACCAATTAAAGTAACTTTAAATTTTTTTGATTTATCTAATTTTGTAACTAATTTTATATATCTTTTGTGAAAGGCTTTAATTTCTTTTTGATACAAATCTTTTGATCTTTTATATTCTGAATGATTGTAATTAGGCGTGTTGAGGACTAGCAATCTACATTTCCATAGATATTTTTTAAAACTCATTAAAAATATTAATTGTAAATTTTGTCTCTTACAAGCTTACTTAACAAACTATATCCAAGTTCGTTCATATGTAGTGGATCTTCATCATAAAACTTATCATAACCAGCATTTATCATTGGTGTTGTAATATCAACATAATCCCACATTTTTAAATTGGTTAGGTGTTTTTTTATCTTCGAATTAGCATCTAAAATTGTTGTCATAAGATCTCTTCTAAAGGGACTAGGCTTAATTGAAATAAAAAAACATTTTGCTCTAGGTAGTTTTTCTTCAACTTGGTTAGAAAATAATAAAAATTCTTTTAACAATTCATCACTATCCATTCCATAACCAATATCATTATCTCCAGCATAAAAGAAAAGATTAGATGGGTTTAAAGGAGCAACCAATCTATCAAAATATCTTCTACAAGAGACTAAGGTTGAGCCACCAAAACCTAAATTATAAAGATTATTTATTGATAAATCATTTTTAGCATTATCCCACATTTTAAAAGTTGAACTTCCATACAAGGCAACACTGTTATTTGTTTTCGTCTGTTGAAAAGAATTATGCTCTAATTCTCTAACATCGAGTTCAAACTCTTCTTCAACTGGACTAACTAAATTTACATTAGTTTTCAAATTTTCTATTTTATCTATGTTGTCTTGAACATTTTTAGCTAAATCAATAGCTTCTTCTACATAAGATCTAAATTTGGTTCTGTAATTTTCTAAGAAGCTTTTCATTTCCTCTTGATTTTCTGGATCTTTGACATGATCACTTATAGTTATTGGCTCCTTAATAACTGCTGAATATATTGTTTTAGAAACTGGATAATCAAAATTAGCAAGGGCAATTGGAATTAGTTTTGGTTTAGGATTAAGTTTAAATGCAAGATTAAATGCACCAGCTTTAAATGGTCCTGGAGATGTTATTGTTTTATTATCTTCTGTTTCTGATGTTCCTTCGGGCGCAATTACAATCGGTTGTTTTTGATTAAATACCTTTTGAGCTTCATCAAAGAGTTTTTGTTTTCTAGCTTTCTTTTCTTCTTCACTTTCGTCCAATTTATCAGACTCTGGAGTATGAACAAAAATGTAATCTAAATTTTCATAATAATTATATCTCCAAAATTCTGTATTCCGACTTGTTCTAACAATACGTTGTCCTCCATCATTATATTTTGGATATAAAATTTTTGAACTGATGAAATGACTGTCGATTGAAAACGAATGCCCATTTGCAAGCTGATTATCATCTATAGCTGCTAAGTGATTGTAGAAAAAAATATTTGTTGGTTCATCTGGCAAATTTTCCCAACCCTTAATTACATATTTAACATTATCAAAAGCTTTGGTGAAATTTGAATTGGTTAACTCTCTTAATTTTGTTTTATCTGAATTACTAGAAGAATTTGAAACTCTATTATAAATAATATTTAATTGACTATGGAAACGAGACTCTCTTTCTAAATTATTTAATGTATCTTTTATTAAACTAGATAATGATTTTTCTATCTCATTTCCTTTAATAAGTAGTTCGTAAACAACATCAAATGCCATTGCATAAGTATGAGTACTCTTCAATAAATGTGGAATACTATATAACTTAGAACTAGCAGGTATTCTTGCAGTATTATCTTTCAATAATAAATTAACAAATTCTAATTCGTTTTCCGCTGAATATTTTGTCAGACCAGTTGCACTTTGTTGAAAACGTCCTAACTGCCACAATTGTCTTTTGAAAATCTTTATTGATAATTCTGGGTCAGAAATAATCAGATTTTCAAGTGCTTCGTTAGAAATATGTAAAACTTTTGTATCCCTAGTAGATTTAATTGTATATGGATTAAAAAAATCTCCTTTTCCAGAAGATAAAGTTAAAGCAATACCAGCTCTAGTTAGAGTTCTAAAATTTCTTCTTATTTTTCCATTAATAAAGTTATGGAATAAGCCATCAACTTTACCACTTAATAATATCTTTAAACCTTTAGAAACGTCTCCCTCTTTAACTATATATTGATTTGATGAATACATCTTAATATTACCTAATTTAATAAACTTTTCTAAGTCATCATCTGTAAGTGTTGAGAAAAAAGTAGCAGATTTAATTCTATGTATATTTGTAATACTTTTTTCTGATGGGATGCCTGGAGAAATTTGTATTTCATCATCTTTATACAAAGTGTTTAAATTTCTTGAAGAGACAAGCAGTTGGAAAGAAAAAAAAGAAATGGCTGAGTATAATGTTGATATAAGTTTACTATTTTTTTGTTGTAAATCTCTTAAATCATCTATTTTTATCGAGATATATTCTGTTCCACCTTCAATAAATATTTCACCCATAAATCTATTGGGTTGATTAAGTCCAGATATACCTAATGGTGTTGCAGGCTTTGTTATTTTTGCAAAGGTTATAGATTTAGTTTCAAAATACTTGGTAAATGTAGCTTTGCCTTTAATTAAAAAATAAATATTTTGTGAAATTTGATGCTGCTTTGCTAAAACTTCATCACTTGCAGCTATTATGTGATCTGATATTCCATCTATTAGTCCAAAAGATTCTTTCAGATTTCCTAAATCAAAGCCATTTTGCTCAAATAATTCAGATAATTTCATAGGTAGAATGAATAGATATACTTAATTTGAATTTATTGATTAAGAATAAATGCATATCTGGGTTGAAAAGTTATCAATAGTTTACCTAATTTTTTTTAGTATTTATTAGCTGTGAAACGTAAATTTAAAAAAATCAAATTAATAAATAAATCTAAAACGCTTTCAAAAAAGCCAAAAGTAATAAACCCCAACTTTTTTTATTTTTATAATGAAAATGGGAAATTAGTTGGAATTCCTTACGGTAATTAAACTTTATCTTCTTTGAGATAAACTAGCGTGTTTATTTAATACTTCGGCTGAAATAACTTTTGCTTCTGTTGTTTTCTTAACACTCCAGATTTTTTCTTTAGCGGTTTTAGTCGATATTTTATTATCAACTATTGGTGATGGATAATCTTTACCAATTTCTAAATCTATTCCCTTTTGTTCAATAAATGTTAATTTCCATGGTTCATGAATTAATTTTCCTGGAACATTTTTTAATTCTGGAACCCATTTTTTGATAAAATCTCCTGTAGGATCTTGATCAATTGATTGTTTAATTGGATTGTAAATTCTTATTGAATTTATTCCAGTTGTTCCTGATTGCATTTGAAATTGCGAATAATGAATACCTGGCTCATAATCTGTAAATAATTTTGCTAAATGTTTTGATGTTTTTTTCCAATCAAGCCATAATTGATATGACGCAAATGAAACTAACATTGCTCTCATTCTAAAATTAATCCATCCTTTAGTTCTAAGGTACCTCATGCAAGCGTCAACAAATGGATAACCAGTAGTTCCATTTTTCCATGCTAAATGATAATCTTCATTAAAATCATTTTCTCTTATTCCATTGTAAGCGCTATTCATATTTCTAAATTCAATTTCTGGTTCATCATATAACTTTTGAATAAAATGACAGTGCCAAGCTAATCGACTTTTAAAAGCAATTAAGGATTTCTTTTTTGAAAAAGATAAATTTGATTTTAACTTTTCGTTAGTTTTTTTAAAAATTTCTTTGATAGAAATATTTCCAAATGCAATATGAGGGCTTAATCTTGAACAAGAAATTTCTCCTGTTATCGGCGAAGACATTTCTTTTTGGTAATTTTCTGATCTGTCATTAAGGAAAGAATCTAAAAGTTGAAGTGCATTTTGTCTTCCACCAATTTGAATTTTTCCATTTTCTAAATTATTTGTTTGTATTTTTGTTAAATCCTCTACATAATTATCTGAAATAAACTCACAATTTAAATTTGAATTTACGCTTTCACTATCTATAAATTTATTCCAATTATATGACCATTTATTTCTAATTCTATGATTTAGTTGAACACCAAATTGATTTGATAATTTCCAATTAATATTTTTTTCTTTAAATAAAAAACTAACTTCTTTATCTAAGTTAGTTATGTACATGTTCTTGAATATTATATTTGAATAAACCTCATTTATTTCAAATTTATCAGTTAAATGACTTAAAATTTCTAATGTATCTCCATAATATATATTGAGTTTAGCATTATATTTTTTACTCAATGTTTTTGATAAATCATTTAACGATGATTTTAAAAAATCTAAATGGAATGAACTTGATGTAGATAATTTGTGATATTCTTTATCAAATATGTAAATTGGTAAAATCTTTCCTGATTTTGCAGCTTCGTTAAATGCATCATTATTAGATACACGTAGATCGTTCCTGAACCATACGATTTTGTTCATTTTTAATAATTAAAGACTGATTTTGAAAGTTCTTGAAGTTTTGTCGTCTGATACTTTTAAAATTTTAAATTTTGAAGTTTTTTCAAGTTTTTGTCCTTTGTTTGTAACAAAAGATTTCATTTTTTTAACTTCGCCCTCAGGCATTTTTCTTGTGTATTTCAGAGTATGTTTTTTTGATCCAATAACAAATATAGTCTTCATAAGATTTTAATTACAAATATATTTATTATCTGTCTCTGTGACATAAGTTTCATTTAAGAGTTTGGGAATATTTTGATTATTTTGATATCGAGAATCTACTAAAGAGACAGGTTGTATTCAAATAATATATTTATAAAAGATAGAAATAAATTTGTTGAATACAACCTACCTAAAACTTATTTTTATAAGTGAAGGAGGTGCAAATGCTTAGAATAACGCCACCTGACACTTAGCTGGTGAGATATCACATATTAAAAATAACACAAACTAAATCCATTTGATGGATTTGGCCAAAATGGCATAAAAAAGGGGAGCTCTTTTGGTAATAACCAATTGAGCTGACCCCTTTTAATAATTTTTAGACATAAAATCTTTAATTCTCTTAGCACCTTCAATTATATCTTTTGTGCTTCTGGCATATGAGAATCGGATAGTAGAATTTCCTCTTTTTTGATCAAAATCAATTCCTGGTGTTATCGCAACATTTGCTTCATCTAAAACTTTTTTACAAAAAGCTAAGCTATCATTTGAATATTCAGAAATATCTACATAGATGTAAAAAGCTCCATCAGGTGGTGAAAACTTTTTTAATCCTGCTTTCGGTAATTCTTCCAAAAGTATCTCTCTATTTTTTTTATATACTTCAACATTCGATTGTAACTCCTCATTTGCATCTAATGAAGCAAGGGCTGTAACTTGACTTGCATGTGGAGGACAAACAAATAAATTCTGTGAAAGCCTTTCTACTTGTCTAACATGATCATCTGGTACAACCATCCATCCTATTCTCCAACCAGTCATAGAAAAGTATTTTGAAAAAGAATTAATTACATAGCAATTATCTGTAATCTCTAAAGCTGAAGTTGGATTATTTTCATATTGAATTCCGTGATAAATCTCATCACTAATAAAACTTACATTATTCTCATTTGCAGTATTAATTAAATTCTCTAGCGATTGTTTATCTAACATAGACCCGGTTGGATTTGCAGGTGATGCAACAAGAATTCCATTTAAATTATTATCTGTAATATCTTCTGGAACAGGTTGAAATCTATTTTGAAGTTTAGTTTGAATATCTACAGTTTCCAAACTTAGTGATTTTAATATTTGTCTATAACTAGGATAACTTGGAGATCCAATTCCAACTCTGTCTCCACTATCAAACAATGCAGAAAACGATAATATAAAGGCTCCGGAAGACCCTGTTGTAACTACTATTCTATTTGGATTTAAATCTAAATTGTACCAATCTCCATATAACTTTGAAATTTTTGTTCTTAGAGCAGGTAAACCAAGCGATACTGTGTAACCTAGATTGTTTTTGTTTATCTCATTAGTAATATAATCTTTTGCAATCTTAGGCGCTGGTGTTCCCGGCTGCCCTACCTCCATATGAATTATATCTTTACCTTTTTCTTCAGCAATTCTAGCAGACTCCATTACATCCATTACAATAAATGGATCAACATCTGATCTTTTTGATTTTTTCATCATTTTATTTGATCTTCACAAAATTTTTTAATTTGTTCATTTGATAATCTGTCTTCTTTAGCTTTTTTAGAATCTAATTCAGCTTTTCCAATTATACATGCTTTAATAGTTTTGCTTCTATTAAAATCATTATAATAGTTAGTTGAGATGTAAAGAGCAATAATTCCTAATACTAAAAAAACTATAAGCTTTAAATTTTTTTTCATTAAATTTCAGTTTGAGCTTTTATTCTTTCGTAAGCTAATCTAGTGTAAATTCCTAAATTTAAAAAGGGTTGTGGTGGTAACCAGTTTGGTTTTTTTCTTTGTTGTATTACTTCAATTTCATTAGATTGTTGATTAGAGGCCATTAGAGCTATTTGTTCACCGAATAGTGTTCCTACTCCAATTCCAGATCCATTGTAACAGCCTGCGCTAAAAATATTATCATCAATTTTTTCAAATATTTGAGAGCTATTACCACTTCTACATACAATCCCTGACCAACTGCTCTCTATTATATTATCAGGTAATTGTTTAAATCTTTTCTTGATGCCTTCTTTATGAATTGCAGCTCTTTTATTTAATTCATTTCTATTCATTGAAAAAAGGTTTCTTAACTCTGCAGTATTTCTTATAAGTATTCTCCTATCTTTAGTCATTCTTATCGTAGCACCCATTGGTCTTATAGGAAGAACACCCCACTCTTTTGGAGAACCTATATCTTTAAATTCTTTATCTGTGAGTTTTCTCGTGAGACTAGCAGTTAATGTGATTGGGAAACTATAATTTTTTTTTACATTCAAATATTTCAAAAAACCGTTTGTGCAAAAAATAATTTTTTTAGTAGTTATTTTGTGCTTTTTTGTAAAACATTCAATTTTGTTATTAATCTTTTTCCAATTATAAATTTGAGAATTTTCATATAATTTTACATTATCTGGCAATGTATCAACCATTGCTCTAGCTAATTTACCAGGGTTTAAAAGAATTCCTCCTGAGGTAAAAACTCCAATTTTATAAAAAGGCGTTCCCAATTTTTCAGTTAACTCTTTATTAAATAAAATTTTATTTTTAAAACCAAGACTATTTAATAATTTGCTGAACGATTGAGCTTTTGTCTCATCTTGCTCTTTAGAGGAAGCAAAATATTTTCCACATTCATTCCAATCACAATCAACCTGATATTCTTTTATAAATTTTCTAACAGCTTCTATACCCAAGTGATATATTTTTGTTTTTTTTACATAATTCTCTTTATCGCTGTTAGATGTAAAACCATCATTTAATGTAGTATCAACTAGATAGCCTGAATTTCTTGAACTTCCACCCTCGCCCGCTAACTGTGCATCAATGAGAATAATTTTTTGATCTTTTATTATATCTGAAAGTTTTCTAGCAGCTGATAATCCTGTATACCCAGCTCCTACAATTAAATAATCACAGTAAATGTCTTGATCTAGTAATTTAAAATTACTTCTCTCAGGAAGTTGTCTTGTCCATCCACAGAAATTGTTGTTTATTAAATCCAATAATTATTTTTATAATGAAATTTTACTAATCTCAACTAACAAGAGACTTTTGAGGCTTCATATCACTCTTACTTATACCAGCTACTTTAACTGGTTTTTTCATAGCATCTCTTCTGAATGGCTCACCTAATTCTTGATTTAGAATTATTTCGATAAATGTAGTAATACCTTTTTTCTGGTCTTCACATGATTGTTTAATAGCTTTAGTAGTTTCTTCCATTGTATTTGCAATAACTCCTTTTAAACCGCAGGCATTGGCAACTTTTGCGTAGCTTAATTCTGGATCTAACTCTGTTCCAACAAAATTATCATCAAACCATAAAATTGAATTTCTTTTTTCAGCGCCCCATTGATAATTTCTAAAAATTACCATAGTTATTGCTGGCCATTCTTCTCTAGCACATGAACTCATTTCGTTCATACTTATTCCAAATGCTCCGTCACCTGCAAAACCTATAACTGGGGTATCTGGACATCCAATTTTTGCTCCAAGAATAGATGGAAATCCATAACCACATGGTCCAAATAAACCTGGTGCCAAATATTTTCTTGGTTTTTCAAATGTTGGGTATGCATTACCAATTGCACAATTATTTCCAATATCACTTGAAATTATAACATCTTCTGGCATTCCAGCTTGAATAGCTCTCCACGCTTGTCTTGGAGACATTCTATCTTTATCTCTTTCTCTTGCTTCTTTATTCCAAACAGTTCCTGGATCATCATCTTCATGATCTAAACTTGTAAGAGTTTGTAACCATGCAGATTTTGTTTGATGAATTAGATTTTTTCTATCTTCTCTACCATTATCTCCAGCATTTGATGAAAGTTTTTCTAATATCTGTTGAGCTACCATTTTAGCATCACCACAAATACCAACTGTAACTTTCTTGGTTAAACCAATACGATCAGGGTTCATATCTACTTGAATAATTGTTGCATCTTTTGGCCAGTAATCAATTCCATATCCTGGTAATGTTGAAAATGGATTTAATCTTGTTCCTAATGCCAAAACTACATCAGCTTTTGAAATTAACTCCATTGCAGCTTTAGATCCGTTGTAACCTAATGGACCAACAGCTAATGGATGACTTCCTGGAAAGCTATCGTTATGTTGATATCCATTGCATACAGGTGCATCAAGTTTTTCTGCTAATTTTTTACAATCATCAATGGCATCACCTATAACAACTCCTGCTCCAGATAAAATTACTGGGAATTTTGCTTCTGATAATAATTTCGCAGCTCTATCAACAGCATCTTTTCCTCCACCTTGTCTTTCAAATCTTACTATTGGAGGCAATTCTATATCTATAACTTGTGTCCAAAAATCTCTTGGTACATTTATTTGTGCAGGCGCTGAACCTCTAAATGCTTTTTCTATTACTCTGTTTAAAACTTCTGCCATTCTTGATGGGTCTCTAACTTCTTCTTGATAACACACCATGTCTTTAAATAAATTCATTTGCTCTACTTCTTGAAAACCACCTTGTCCCATAGTTTTGTTTGCAGCTTGTGGTGTAACTAAAAGTAGTGGAGTATGGTTCCAGTAAGCTGTCTTAATTGGTGTAACAAGTCCTGTAATACCTGGACCATTTTGAGCAATCACCATTGACATTTTTCCAGTTGCTCTCGTGTAACCATCAGCAATCAGTCCACCATTTGTTTCATGAGCAACATCCCAAAAAGTTATTCCAGCTTCTGGGAAAAGATCAGAAATAGGCATGAATGCAGAACCAATAATACCAAACGAATGTTCGATACCATGCATTTGTAAAACTTTTACAAAAGCTTCTTCGGTTGTCATTTTAGCCATATCAAATCCTTCTTAATTCTATTTTTTAATTGTCAAAGTGCCCAATTCATATATAAATTGGATCGAATTTCAAACAAAGAAATCGTCACAATGGCTGGCACAGATATTATAATCCACGATGAAAAAGACAATGTAGGTGTTGTAGTTATTGAAAAAATTACTCCTAAACAAGACTGTGATTGCTGGATTATGGAAAACGATAAATCAGTAAAAATTCAATCGATGGATGAAATACCTTTGGGTCATAAAATTGCTATGACTGATCTTAACGAAGGAGATACAATATTAAAGTACGGGCATGATATTGGCAAAGTAGTAAAATCAATTAAAAAAGGTGAGCATGTACATGTTCACAACGTAAAAACTAAAAAGTGGTAAAATGGAAATTCCAAAAACGTTTTTAGGATATAAAAGAGAAGATGGAAGAACAGGTACAAGAAATCACGTAATAATTCTACCTGTTGATGATATTTCAAATGCTTGTGCTGAAGCTGTAGCTAATAATATTAAAGGTACGATTGCACTTCCACATTCTTATGGAAGATTACAATTTGGAGCAGACTTAGAACTTCATTTCAGAACAATGATTGGAACAGGAAAAAATCCAAATGTTGCAGCGGTTATAGTAATTGGTATTGAGCCTAAGTGGACAAAAAGAATTGTTGATGCAATCGCAACCACTGGAAAACCAGTTGAAGGTTTTAGCATTGAAGGTGTAGGAGATATAGACACAATTGCAAGAGTTTCAAAGAAAGCTCAAGAATTTTCAATTTGGGCATCAGAGAAACAAAGAGAAGAGCGTCCTATAAGTGATTTATGGATTTCAGTTAAATGTGGAGAGTCTGATACAACATCTGGATTAGCATCAAATCCTACAGTTGGAAATTTAATGGATAAATTAGAGCCCCTTGGTGTTCATTTGTGTTTTGGTGAAACATCTGAGCTAACGGGAGCTGAAACTGTTTGTGAAAAAAGAGGAAAAACTCCTGAGGCTCAAGAGAAGTTTAGAAAAACTTGGAGTTCGTATAATGATTTCATCTTAAAAGAGGCAACAAACGATCTTTCTGAAAGTCAACCAACAGCTGGTAACATAGCTGGTGGACTTACTACAATTGAAGAAAAAGCATTTGGAAACTTTCAAAAAATTGGTGGATGTAAATTTATTGATGTACTAGAGCCGGCAGAAGAACCAACTAAAGGTCCAGGCTTATACTTTATGGATACCTCATCAGCTGCTGCTGAATGTGTTACTTTACAAGCTGCAGGAGGATTCAATCTTCACCTATTTCCAACCGGACAAGGAAATATAATTGGAAACCCAATTGAGCCAGTAGTAAAACTAACTGCTAATCCTTTAACTGCTAGAACCATGAGTGAGCATATTGATGTTGATGTTTCTAAAATCTTATCAAGAGAAATGAATTTAGATGAAGCTGGTGATGAATTAATTAAAGCTACGATAAGAGTTGCAAATGGAAGATTAACTTGTGCTGAAGCATTAGGTCATAGAGAATTTGTGATGACTAAATTATACAGAAGTGCTTAAGCTTTAAGCTTAGCTTCTCTTGCTTTGTTCCACTTAGAAATATAATTTCTTAAAATTGCAGCTCCAATTCCAAGAACTACTGCTAATACAACTGATGTAAGTCCATAAAACACAGGAAGGTCTTTTGAATAATCTAAAATAAACTGTGCAATGTTACCAAGGTTTTTAGTTCCATTAACTACGGTTTCAACTATTACATCTTCTTTAATAAAAGTGTCATAAGCAATTGCAATTCCAACTAATAATAAAAGTACTGCTAAGATTGTTTTAAATTCTGAGCTATCAACTTTTTCACCAATTTTTTGACCAAACTGAACACCAATAATTGAACCAAGTATAAGTACAAAAACTAAAACAAGATCAATTGTTCCGTAATTAAAAGCATGAAGAACTGTTACGATTGCACTTACAAATATTGTAACAAACAAAGATGTGCCAGGAATTAGTTTAGTTGGCATTCCAATAATATAAATCATTGCAGGAACCAATATAAATGCACCACCCACTCCCATAATTGCTGCAATATATCCAACAATTAAACCAATAATAATTGGAGTAAATGCACTTTCATAAACTTTTGATTTTTTAAAACGCATTCTAAAGGGTAGTCCATGTATCCAATAATGAGTGTGTAATTTTTTTCTAACAACAATTTTTTTTCTAGCCTTATCAATTTCTGATACTCCTTGAATAAGCATTAAAGTTCCAAGTATAGCTAAGATGTACATGTAGGCTAAAGAGATAACGATATTTATTTTTCCAATATCTTGAAAATAAGAAAAAGTTAAGATCCCAAGTAAAGTTCCAATAGTTCCTCCGACTACAATCATCAATCCCATTTTATAATCTAATGTACCTTTTAAATAATGAGTAGTTGAACCAGATACTGATGTTCCTAAAATGTTACTTGCTTCATTTGGAACTGCATAAGCAGGTGGAATACCTAAAAATATTAAAAACGGTGTCATTAAAAATCCCCCACCTACACCAAATAATCCTGAAAGAATACCAACTGCTAAACTTAAACCAAATATAAAGAGTATGTTAATTTCGACTTGAGCTATTGGAAGAAAATATTCCATATAATCTAACTATTCCTCTCATAATCTAAAGTCAATGATTATAAGAATAAATTAAATAAAATTTTGAAATGTTCCTAGGATTATAATAGCCCAAGTAAAAAATATAAAAAGATATAGAAAAGATTTAATTATTTTTGAAAACTGATTAGAAACTAACAAAGGGATTTTCTTAATATTTTGATTAAAAGCTTGAAGCATACCCGCGAAATACCACAAGTTTTATTAAATGCAAATAATATTTAATTAAATTTAAAAAATAGTTGCCCCGAAGACTTTAACCTCATCTCCCTCTTCTCCAAGGACGAGTCGACCTAAAAAGTCTCCTGGTATCTCTGTACTGTTTTGTTTATAGATTACAGTTACGTACAAGCCTCTTCTTAGACAGCCTATAGCCTTACACCCCTCTTTAAGGCTTGAGATCAGCTTATTGCTTGCCCATTGCTTACCAAGCTCTACTTCGTTAGCCCCGTAAAGCATTTGTGATGATAAATCTCTTGTAAAACCACCGTAATCTTTC
Organism: uncultured Pelagibacteraceae bacterium; assembly: GCA_902543485.1. GTDB lineage: Bacteria > Pseudomonadota > Alphaproteobacteria > Pelagibacterales > Pelagibacteraceae > Pelagibacter. Next base: position 47,674 of record CACBYP010000006.1, read on the forward strand.
ATGTTGGAACATCTAACCATGTTATCCCAGATAGGATCAGCAATTTTAATGATTTCTTCGTCTGATTTGTCGACAATACTCATCTAAAATGGTTAGGAAGCTTGCTTCTTCTCTTTATCATCAACGATATGATAAACAGGCTTTTTCTCCATTTCAAATTTTCCAGTTTCAGGATCTCTTCTAGAAACAGTTAAACAGTGCCAGTTTTCATCATCAAGTTTCATATGATCGCCTCTATAATAATAGCCTGGCCAACGCGTTTCTTCTCTAAATAAAGTATGATGAGCAACACATTCTGATGTTACAGCTCTATGCTTAAGTTCCCATGCTCTCATCAATTGGTGATAATCTTCTGCTCCGACGTGATCTAAGTCTTCTTGAAGTAATTGTAGCTGTTCTAAGCCTTTTTTAAGTAGATTATCATTTGTCATGTAATTATTTGTTAATCCACCACAATATTCATCCATAATTTTTTGTAGTCTTTGTAGTCCTTGTATAGGTAAAATATAGCTTGGAGAAACAGTTCCTCCAGTAATTTCATTTCTTCCCACGGTATAGTTCTCAATTGGCTTAAATATTTCTTCTTTAAGCTTCTCTAATTGTGCATCAGAAACTTCGATATCATCAGCTTTTTTATCTTGAATATATTTAACAGCAGCTTTAGACGCTAACCTTCCTTCCGTGAATGAGCCAGATGAAAACTTATGAGCACTTCCGCCAACTGCATCTCCTGCTCCAAATAATCCATCGATAGTCATCATTCTATTGTATCCCCAGAAATATTCATCAGGTGCTATATCTTCTGGTCCACTAACCCATGCTCCTGAACATGTAGCATGAGATCCCATTACATATGGCTCCGAGGTTGTTAATTCAGGATTTGTATATTTTGGATCAATATTTTGAGATGCCCATACAACCGCTTGGCCAACTGTCATTCCTAAGAAATTTTCCCATCCAACCGTTTCTAAGTGTGGATCTTGGAATGCTTCTTTTGTAACCATGTGGATTGGTCCGCCACCAGCGGCTGTTTCTTGAATAAATGCGTGATTTCTTAAACAAGTTGGTGTTGGATGGTGGTCTATATATTCACCTACTAATTCTTTAGTAGCTTCATACCATTTCTTCTCATAATTTTCGCCATTGGCGTTTTGCGTATAAGTTTTTAAATGTAAAAAATATGCTCCAACTGGACCATAACCATCTTTAAATCTACAAAGTACAATTCTATTTTCCATTTGAGTCATTTTTGCACCTGCTTGAATAGGTAATGCATAAGCAGATCCATTACTCCAAGGTGCATACCAAGTTCTACCCATACCTTCACCAACTGCTCTTGGTTTAAATATGTGCGATGCTCCTCCAGCAGATACTACTACTGTTCTAGATTTAAATACGTGAAAATTTCCAGTTCTAACATTAAATCCAACTGCACCAGCTATTCGGTTTGGATTTTTTTCATCTTTTAAAAGATGAGTAATCATTATTCTGTTATAAATTTTATCAGCAGATTTTTTTGCAGCTTCAGCTACAATTGGTTTGTAACTTTCGCCGTGTATCATTATTTGCCACTTACCTTCTCTTTGATATCTTCCAGTTTCTTTATTTTTCATCATTGGGAGACCCCATTCATCAAACATGTGAACAGTTGAGTCTACATGACGTGCCATGTCATAACCTAAATCTTCTCTAACAAGACCCATCAAATCATTTCTAGCGTACCGTACATGGTCTTCTGGCATATTCTCGCCCCACTGCATTCCCATATAACAGTTAATAGCGTAAAGACCTTGTGCAACGGCACCACTTCTATCTATGTTTGCTTTTTCAACACAGATAATTTTTAAATCTCTTCCCCAGTGTCTTGCCTCAAAGGTAGCACCTGTTCCAGCCATACCTCCACCGACAACTAGTACGTCACATTCTTCGATGATAGTTTTGTGCTTAGCCATTAATAGTAAACGCCTTGCTTAAATGAATTCTTATCTAATGTTGGTAAATCTTTTTCAGTATTTAAACCATGTGGCTCATTATATAAAATTTGTGAGTTAATCTCTCCTTGATTAGGAGTATCAGCTTCAGCTAATTTTGGTATGAATTTCCCCCAAGGTTTTGTAGTTATTGGTGATACAAAATTTTTCTCTGTACCGTTTCTAAATTTAATTCTCCAAGAGATGGTTCCTTTTTCTTCTTCTCTTCTAACTCTAACACTATGACCCATTGGAGCAAAGTCAGCATATCCTCTTACATCAATTGCATGATTAGGACATGCCTTAACGCATGAATAGCATTCCCAACAAAAATTTGGTTCTATATTTTTTGCTCTTCTAATAGTTTCGTCTATATGCATAATATCTGATGGACATATATCTACACAATGACCACAACCATCACATCTCGTCATGTATACAAAAGTTGACATATCTACTTATTACCTTTCTTTAAAATTTTATCAATCATATTAATAGTGCTTTGGTGCCTCACGTTTAATTCCAAGTCCAAATTGTTCTGGAGCATCTGCAGGTGGAGGTAAATTATCTCTAGAACCATCTGCTTCTGCTAAATTTTTTTGGATTGCAGCACCTGGTTTGTAGAACATATGAGCAAATTTAGACCAGTAAACTCCTCCAAATAAAACTATGTTAGCAACCGCGAACAAAATTAAAAATATAATACTTAAACCAGTAGTTCCTGAATATTGGAAATACGACCAAGCTAAACCAAACGTAGAAGATAATACTAAAGCTAAAACAAATAAATCTGCTTTTATGATTCTAAAAACTGAGTGAGCTTCAGCAGATACATCTACTCTTAAAAAAAACCAAAACCAATATGCTCCAAGGCAAGTTAAGATTGCACCAGCATGCCAAATGATTGGCCATATAGATGGGGTTACAGCATTAGGAGAAGAATATCCAAATATCATAACACCTGAACCGATCCAAAATAATATTGTTCCATACATTCCTAATACATGTGCAAATCTTCTTTTACCCAAACCTAATTCAGATGTAGTTCCAATATCGTGTACTACTGTTTTAGAAATTATTGCTGTTTTCTCTCCAAGACTTAATTCTCTACTTGCTGCTTTTTTTGCTTTTTTAGCATTATTAAAAAAATATTTTACATTCTTCTTATGAATAATATCCATCAGTGTTCCAATCACCACTAATGCCAACATCAATAAAACAAATGCTTGCAAAGCAATTGAAGGGACTGTTGAGGAAAGTACAGCAAATGGATTTGTTGTGAACATATTATTATCTCCGCTAAATATAATACTAAACTGAGTTCTTAATCTATAAAAAATATTAGTTCAACTGACTAATAATCTCATCTCAATAAAAAAATGTTAATAAAAGTTACTTTTTCCTTACATAATGCTGTTTAGAAGAAATTACAGCTCTAACACCACCTTGAGGATTTTTAACATCATTTTTTCGTCTTGGAATCAAATGAATATGACAATGATTAATAGATTGTCCAGCAACCTTGCCGGAGTTAGTGCCAATGTTAAAACCCTTCACAGATTTATCACTCTTTTCAATTTTTTTTTTTAGTTTCTTTATTAATTTATTACACGCTAAGATTTCATTTGAAGTTAGATCAAAATAATTTTTAACACACCGCTTTGGGATTATAAGTGAATGAAATTTGGATACAGGATAAGTGTCGGTAGTTGCATAAGCTAGTTCGTTTTCAAAAAGATATTCCTTTTTCTTTGTAAAACAGAATATGCACGGATTATTAGGATTTCTCATAAATAATTACTCAATTTTTTTTGTTTAAGTATTTGAGTTTTATATTTGCTTACAAAAGTTTCATAAGATTTATATTTTTTTCTATTCCAGTTTTTCTCTTTTATAGATGAAACAGTGGAAACTCCCTTTCCAGATCCGATTAGAAGTATTTCCTCATATTGATTTAAATTATTAATATTAATATTAGTTTTTTTTATCCTAAAATTTTTTTCAAAAAACTTAAGATTTACTCCTCGATAAAATTTTCTTATTGGTGAATAATATTTATTATCTTTTATAAAAATAATATTTGAAGTTCCTGTTTCTAAAATTTTTCCATTTGAACAAAGTGCAATATCAGATTTTGAATTATCCATTTTAGATAAATTTTTTAAAATAAATTTATACTTTAGATTTTTATGTTCAGGCTTAATTCTATTGTAATTGATTAGCTTTAACTGAAGATTTTTTTTAATTTTTAATTTATCTCTTAAAGAAATAGAAATTAAACTTTTGGTAACTGCAATTCGCAATAAATGATTATAATTTTTTCGTTTATTTAAATTCGATTTAATTATTTTAAATATATTTTTTTTTAAATTTCGATCGTAGACTTTATAATTTTTAGTTGACTTAATAAGATTTGTTATGTGTTCTTTAAAAAATAAAATCTTTTGAGGCTTTCCATAGATCCACATAGTTGTGAAAACCCCGTGGGCATTCCATAGATCTTTAAATTCTTTTTCTTTAAGATCTTTTCGACTGTAAGATTTTTTTAATAAGAATTTTACCATTTGTTGTTAAAAAAGATTCTGGATGAAATTGAAAACCATATACATCATCTCTTTTGTTTTCAAAAGCCATAGCAATATTAGTTTTAGCGCATCTCATAGTAATATCAAAATTTTCTTTAATAAATGGCTCTTGAAGCTTAAGTGAATGATATCTTCCGACTTTAAATTTAGAATTCTTTCTAAAGATAGATTTATTCGAAACAACTTTTACTTCAGATTGATAACCATGGAATATTCTCCTTTGTTGAATAATTTTGGCATTTTCACAATGTAATATTTGCTGGTACCCTAAGCAAATTCCTATGATTTTTTTTCTTCCTTTAAATTTATTATAAATTTTTGAAGTATTTGGATAATCTTTGGGTGAACCGGGTCCAGGAGATAATACAATTGTATTAGATTTATTTAATAAACTGTTATTTATTTCAAAATAATTTGAACAATAAACTTTATCAAACTGAGAGAATTGATGAACTACATTCCATGTGAATGAATCCTGATGGTCTATTATATAAATCATTTAAATAATTCTAATAATGATTTTGCTTTGATAAAATTTTCATTAAATTCTTTTTTTGCTGCACTATCTAATACAACTCCAGATGCTGCAGATATTTCTGATGTATTTTTATAATTTAGTATAGATCTTATTATTATGTTAAACCTCATATCTTTATTAAATTTTATATAGCCAAAACTACCTGTAAAAATATTTCTATTCTCTTTTTCTTGTTGATTTAACAATTCCAAAGTTCTTACTTTTGGACAGCCTATGACTGATCCACCAGGCATCATAGATTTGATAATATTTTTTATAGTCATACCTTTTAATAGGCTTCCAGATATGGTTGTAACATAATGAAATAAGTGTCTGTATTCCTCAACATACTTTTCTTTATCAATTTTTACTGTTCCTGGAATACAAACTCTGGATAAATCACTTCTTTCCATATCAACAATCATATTGTGTTCTTTAGTCTCTTTAATGTTATTTCTAAAAAACTTTAAGGCACTAGATCTGTTAGATTTTTTACTTTTTCTTAATGTGCCAGCAATAGGCTTGGTAATGATTTTGTTACCTTTTTTTAATAATAAAGTTTCAGGTGAGCAGCTTACAATAGAATAATTTTTATCTCTTATCATAAAAGATTCTGGTGAAGCATTTGACTTCATCAATCTCCAGAAAAAATTAATTGGATTTATTGAAGATTTATTACGATATTTTGTACAAATTTTTATTTGATATGTTTCTCCTTGTCTTATTTTTTTTGAAAAAATATCGAATATTTTTTTGTATTTTTGATATTTAATATTTAATTTAAAGGGTGATAAAATTTTAGTTGGTTTAAAATAATTATTAAATTCGTGCTTTTTTTTATTTGAAAATATTGAAATATTATCTCTTATTTTAATGATTGTTTCTGGTTTGTAAAAAACTCCTTTATAAAATCCATTTTTAGACTGTTTGCTAATTTTAATACCAAGTAAATAATTTAAAATTTCATATCCAAAAAAACCAACATATTGATCAGTTTCTTTTTTATATTTCATCCTTTCAAAAGAGTTTAAAAATTTATGTATATTTTTTTTTGTTAAATTAATTTTTTTAGAAAAATCTGTATAAATGTCATAACCATTATCAACTTTGTAGATTATCAGTGGCTTATCCGACTGATAAAGTTTTTCTAAATACGGGTTAAATTTAAGTTTATGCGATTTGCGGTCTTTCAATTGGCTTCTCTTTTATAGGTAAATGTATCAAACCAGCAAAAATAGATAATGCGATAGATATGTACCAAGCATAATCAAAATTGCCGTTAAGTTCGTAGAAAACTCCACTCAAATAAGCTCCTAAAAAAGATCCAATTTGATGACTTACAAAAACAATTCCATATAATAATCCGATATACTTAGTTCCAAATACCTTGCCTATTATTCCATTTGTTGGTGGAACTGTTGATAGCCACAACATTCCAAATGTTATTCCAAAGATTACTGAATTAAAAACACTTGGTGGTAGGAATATGAAATAAATAATTGATACTCCTCTTAGTAGATAAATTGCACTTAATAAAATTTTTTGACTGTATCTAGTTGCAAGATATCCACTTGTAATTGTTCCAACCATATTAAAAAGTCCAATTAAAGCCAAAACCATTGCCGCACACCAATCTGGTAATCCTTTATCAATCATGTAAGTGGGTATATGAGTTGCTACTAAAGCAATGTGCCAACCGCATACAAAGAAACCTAAAGTAAGATAGATGTAACTTTTATTTGAAAAAGCCTCTTTTAAAGCTTCTCTAGCTGTTTGATTGTTATTTTGATTTGTGCCGACAGGTATTTTTGGTGTTGAAACAAATAATGCTACTATTAATCCTAGACCTAAAAAGAAACAGAAAAATAGCATTGTATTTTCCCACCCATGTTCAACAAGTGAATATCTAGTTATTAATGGTGATATAAAATATCCAAAAGATCCTGCTGAGGTTACTATTCCTGTTGCTATTGTTCTGCTTGATACTGGAAAATGTTTTGCAACAACTGAAACCGGTATACTGATAGCTGTAGATCCCAGTCCAACACCAACTAATATTCCAATTGTTATAGTAAAATAATAACCAGTATTAAAACCTGAATAAAACAATAAAATTGCTAACAAATAAAAAACAAAACCAATAAAGATTGCAATATTACCACCATACTTATCCGTAATAATTCCAAACATAGGACTGAAAACACCCCACAATAAGAGCTGTAATCCCATTGTAAAGCCGAACTGTGTTATGGTGATATCTAAATCAGTTGCAAAATCAAAATAAAACATTCCAAAAGTTTGTCTTATTCCTAATGCAATAATAACAACAACGGATGCAGCTATTACAGTAACTAATGCTTTTTTTGTTGGAAAAAATTTGGTGTCATTCATCTTACAGATGTAATAGCCTGTTTAATGTCAGCAATCAAATCATTTGGGTCTTCTAAACCAATATGTAATCTTATAATATGTTCGTTATTACTCAGCTTTGTGTAGCTCCTATTACCCAGTGCCAATTTGTCTTGATATAAAGCGAGACTTTCAAATCCACCCCAGCTGTAACCATGGGCAAATAATTTTAGTTTATTCAAAAATTTAATTACAGAGTTTTTATTTTTAGAAATAATTTTTACACCCATTAACCCAGATGATCCTGAGTAATACTTTTTCCACATTTTGTATTGTTTAATATTTTTTTTAATTGGGTAAAAAACCTCTTTAACTTTTTTTTGTTTGCTCAAAAAATTAGCTACCTTGATGGTATTTTCTTGATGCTTGTCTAGCCTAATATCTAATGTTCTTAGTCCTCTCATAATTAAATAGGCATCATCAGGGCTTAGTCTTAAACCAACTGCTTTTTGACTTAATTCCACTTCTTTAAAAAGTCTTTTTTTAATAGCTAAACTGCCACCCATAACATCTGAATGACCAGAATAATATTTTGTCGCTGAAACTATAGACATATCAAAACCTAAGTCTAAAGGCTTGATTAAATAAGGTGTTCCCCATGTGTTATCAATAGCTGTATAAATATTCTTATTCTTAGCAAATGATAATATTTTTTTTAAATCTTGAAATTCAAATGTGTTACTTCCTGGGTTTTCAACAAAAATAAGTTTAGTCTTATTTGTAATTTTTTTTTTTAAGTCATCTAAGTTTTTTGGATCATAAAATACTGCTTTAATATTGAATTTTTTTAAATAGTCTTCGGTTAAAAATCTTGTAGGCGAGTATACCGAGTCTGTTATAATAATTTCATCACCAGGTCTTACAACACTAATCACTCCAAGAAAAACTGCACCAAATCCTGTTGGTGTTAAATAAACTTGATAAGCATTTTCAATTTTTCTTAATATTTCTTGTAGTGCAAAAGTTGTTGATGTTCCTTTTCTACCATAATCAAAATTTTTGCTTAAGGGATTTTTTTTATAATTACTTTGTGTTTTCTTTATATCTTGAAGAGTTTTAAATATTATTGTTGAAGCTCTTACTACTGGCGGATTAACTGACTGATTTTGATAATCTTTTCCTACTTGTTTTAAAAAAGTTTTAACTGAATTAACCATAAAAAAATTGATTAGTTATATTGACAATGCTATATCCCTCAAATAAGTCAATAAAATTGTAAAACTAAGGAGATTATGGGGTACCCGAAAAAGCATAGAGGCCGAAGGAAAATGGGCTCTAAAAAAAGAAGAGCAAGAAAAAAGAATAAGAAAAAGTAAAATTAATTATTCTTTAATCCAACCACCACCAAGAACTTTGTGACCATATTGGTCTTTTTTATAAAAGACACATGCTTGTCCAGGTGAAATACCATCTTCAGAATTATCTAAATTTACCTCAGCATCATTCTGGTTTATAAAATTTAATTTGGCGCTTAATAACTTTCCTGTAGACCTAACTTTAACTAATATATTTTCATTTAATTCGTTTTTATCGGATAATAGATTAATATTTTTTAAATTAATTTTCTTTTTTCCTAGATGTTCTCTTCCTCCAACAATTATTTCATTATTCTCTGCATTAATTTTAATTACATATAATGCCTCTTTGTCAGCTACTTTAATTCCTTTTCTTTGACCAATAGTAAAATTTATAATTCCATCATGAACACCTATTACTTCACCATTTAGATTTTTAATATTACCTTTTTTTAAGGAGTCTGGCTTAAACTTTTTTATTACTGATGAATAGTCTCCGTTAGGAACAAAACATATATCTTGACTATCTGGCTTATCTGCAACATTTAAATTTAGTTTTTTAGCAATTTCTCTAGTTTCATTTTTTAACATTCCACCTAATGGAAATCGTAAATAATTTAATTGCTCTCTTGTAGTATTAAATAGAAAATAACTTTGATCTCTATTTTCATCTACTGCTCTATACATATTATTTTTTTCATTTATTGTTATATTTTTTACATAATGACCTGTAATCAAAGCATCAGCATTTAAATCTTTAGCAACTTCATACAAATCTTTAAATTTGACAGTTTGATTACACTGTACGCATGGTATTGGAGTTTCTCCTTTTAAGTAACTTTCTACAAAATTATCAATAACACCTTGCTTAAATTTATCTTGGTAATAAAGAATTTTATGATCAATATCTAATTTATGAGCAACTCTTTTTGCATCTATAACATCTTGGCCTGAGCAACATACTTTTGATTTAACAACTTCTTTACTATCGTTGTATAGTTTTAATGTTATACCGGTAACATTATATCCTTGCATTTTCATCAAACCTGCAACTGTAGATGAGTCTACACCACCAGACATAGCTACAATTACTTTAGTATCAGTAGGTTTCTTATCTAATCCAATTGAGTTTAACTCTAAATTCATGAGGTGGTATTTATACTCATTTCTATTATAAGTAAAATCAAATGATTTTAGATTTTGAACCAGGTGATAAAGTTATAAATCCTAATAATAAAGATTGGGGAATAGGACAAGTACAGTCAATTATTAAAGAAAAAGTAACTGTGAATTTCGAAAATGTAGGAAAAAAAGTTATCAATGCTAAAAATATCGAATTAGAAAAGTTAGAATAAATGAAACAAATTGAAATAAAGGCAGCTATTGAAAAATTGATTGACACTTTTTTATACGCAGGAAAAGTTTCAATAGAATTAAGAGAAAAAGGCTTAATAAAAGAAATTAAGGAAGATAACACACCTGTTAGCAATGGTGATCTTGAGGTTAATAGAATTTTAACTGAAAAAATAAATGACTTAACTCCTCAAATACCGATTATATCAGAAGAAACTAGTCATAATAAATCCAAGAAAGATTTAAAAAATTTTTGGCTAATAGATCCAATTGATGGTACTTATGATTACATTAATGATCTTGACGAATTTACTCTAAATGCTGGTTTAATAATTAATAATCGATCAGTAGCAGGTATAATATATGCACCCGCTAAAAATAGATTATTTTATTCTTATGAGAAAGGTTGTTCATTTGAAATAATTAATAGCAAACATGTAAAATTAGACTGTTCAAAAATTTCAAATAATAAACTTAAATTTGTATCATATTCAAATAAACTAAAACCTGAAATAAACAAAATATATCAAACAATGAATGTTAGCGAATTTAAAAGGATGAAAAGTTCTTTAAAATTTTGTGTAATAGCTTCAAATGAATACGACGGCTATGTTGCAGAGCCTAGAGCATGTGAATGGGATATAGCAGCTGGGCATGCTATTCTTGAAAATGCAGGGGGTATAGTTACTGATTTTGAGGGAAATGAAATACTTTACGGAAAAGAAAATTTTAAAAATCCTAGTATAATTTTGAAAAGAAATAAAAATATATAATGAGTGAGCAATTAAGAATAATATTAATTATAATAGTTTCTGTATCAATTTTTGGATTGATAGTATTTGTGATGGTAAAGAACTATATCAAAAGCAAAATTCAGTATTATTTAGAGGAAAAGAATAAAAAGTCTAAAGAAGATTTATAATTTTCAAATATTCCTCTTTATCTAGTTCCATTACTCTTCTGGAAACTTCAAAATCAAATCCAGATCTTGCTAATATACCAATATCTTTTTTATAGAATAAAGGTCTATTATCTTCAGTTCTTGAAGGACCAATTCTTTTTTTTTTACAAACTTTTATGGCTGAAAAAAAATCTTGATCTTCATTATTTTCATTAATTTGTTCAATTGTATTTTTAATATATTTTTCTCCAACTCCTTTACTTATTAAATAATTTCTAATCTTATTTATTGATGAACCTCTTTGGATTAGACTTTTTGCTTTTGTTTCTGAATAAAATTTATCATTTATAAATTTAGATTTTTCTAAATCTTCGGCTACAATCTCGATTAGATCTGAAATATTGCTTCTTTTAACGTTATCAACTTTAGATCTTAAATATTTCTTTAAAAGATATGTTTTTAGCTGTTGTTTTGATGGTGCAAATTTTTCTACATAATTAAGTGCAAAGTTGCGCATTTCATCAATTGTCGCTTCTAAGTTTTTTTTTTTATTTTTTATAGGAATCATTATTGCATTTAATATAATATAACCCTTATGATTGAACAAATATCTGCATTTTTTACAGTAGAAATGATCTATATGTGGTTGAATATAGGTGTAATACCTTTTTGGTTAATGCTTATTATTTTTCCACAAACTAAAGTTTGTGGTTTATTTGTTACATCAATAATTCCAACATTTATTTTGGCAAGTGTTTATGTTTATCTATTATATATATTCTTTTTTGCCGGATATGATTTTGATAAAAACTTTATTTTATATTTAAGTTTTTATGATCTGGCTGAGCTTTTTGAGAATAATGAGTTTTTAATTTTATTTTGGACGCACTTCTTAGCTATAAATTTGTTTTGTGGATCTTGGATTGTTAGAGATAGCCAGAGGTTTTATATGTCAAAAATTCTAGTTTTTTTTCCCTTAATAATCACATATTTTATTGGTCCTTTAGGATTATTTATATATTGGGTGATAAGAATTTTTTTCGCAAAGAGAATAAGTTTATTTGATTAAATTTTATTTCTCTACTTTAAAGCCACTGCTCTTCATTTGAGAAAAGCCACCATCTATATGTGAAATTTTTTCAAACCCCATATCTTTCAATGATTTTGTAGCTAGTGCAGATCTTAGCCCACCTGCACAAAATAAAACCATTTCTTTGTTCATATCTATCTTGCCTTCTTTAAAGTAAGGACTATCTGGATCCATCCAAAACTCTAACATTCCTCTAGGAATGTGATGAGAATTTTCTATTCTTCCCATTTTCTCAAGTTCTCGAATATCTCTTATGTCAATTAAATTGCATTTATCACTGTTTACCATCTCTAATGCTTCCGTTGGGGAAAGTGTCTTGATTTCTGTCAAAGCTTCTGCGACCAATGTTTGTGCTGATTTAATGCTCATAAAGGTTTATTACATCATTATAAATTTTAATCTACGAAAAAATATGCCAAATAAAGCTCCTAATTTCAAAATCCCATCAACTAATTCAAAACTTTTAGAGTTAAAGAAAATCAAAAGCAAATATAAAGTTTTATATTTCTATCCAAAGGATAATACACCAGGCTGCACAATTGAAACAAAAGACTTCAATTCTCTACTTTCACAATTTAAAAAACTAGACTGTGAAGTTATTGGTATTTCTAAAGATAGTATGGAAAGTCATGAAAAATTTAGAGATAAATTTAAAATTAAATTTGATTTGGTAGCAGATGTTAAGAAAGAAGCGATTAAAGCTTACAAAGTTTGGGGTAAAAAAAAATTCATGGGTAGAGAATTTATGGGATTAATAAGAAGTACATTTTTATTAAAAGATGACAAAATTATTAAAGAGTGGCGTTCAGTAAAAGTTAAAGACCACGCAAAAAAAGTGTTAGAATTTTTAAAAACAGTTTAATAAAAAAAGGCCCCATTTACGGGGCCTTTTTAGTTTAACTTAAGGGAGGGAGTTAAATTTAGTCTCTTATAGCGTAAGCTATTACACCAGTTTCAGTTACGTCTGTACCTTTCAGTTCAGCCTCTTTACTTAATCTGATACCCATAGTGTTTTTCATAATTGCCCATACAATGTATGATACTACAAAAACAAATGCGTTGATCGAGATTACACCGATTAACTGTGCACTAAAATTTGCGTCAGAGTTTGTTAGTGGAACAGCTAATGTTCCCCAAACTCCAGCAAATAAGTGAGCTGGTATTGCACCAACAACATCGTCAATCTTAAATGAGAATAATAGTTTTGTTCCAAACACTACTATCAATCCACCGATTGCACCGATGAATATTGCTGCTATAGGTGCTGGCGCTAATGGTTCAGCTGTTATTGCAACTAATCCACCAATCGCACCGTTAAGCATTTGAACTACATCAGTTTTACCATACATTAATCTGGTAATTACTGCTGCTGCTAAAACACCACCACACGCTGCTAAGTTTGTATTAATAAATATGTTTGATACAGCTACTGCATCATCGAAAGTTCCCATAGCAAGCTGTGAACCACCGTTGAAACCAAACCAACCTAACCATAAAATAAATACTCCAACTGTTACCAAAGGTATAGAAGAAGCTGCAAATGGTCTCATTGGCTTTGCTGCACCTGATTTATCAAATCTTCCTGTTCTTGCACCTAACAACATAGCACCTGCTAATGCTGCAGCACCACCAGTTGAGTGTACAAGAGTTGAACCAGCAAAATCAGAGAAACCTAAAGCGGCTAACCAGCCACCACCCCACTGCCATCCCATGACAATTGGATAAATGATTCCTGATAAAATTGCTGCAAATAAGAAGAAAGGCCATAATTTAATTCTTTCTGCTAACGTACCAGATACAATTGATACTGTTGTTGCACAGAATACCATTTGGAAATACCAATCCGAACCATCTGCATATCCTGTATCAACAGCACTTGCATCAGACCACGGAGTGAATGTTCCTATATAGCCACCTTCTGGAATTCCATATGCTAGATTATAACCAACCATCCAGAACATAATTCCAGCGATAGAAAATAATCCTATATTTTTTGCACAAATTACAGATACACTTTTTGAAGTTACCATTCCTGATTCTAGCATCGCAAATCCGCAAGCCATAAACATGACAAGAAAACCACAAACTAAAAATAGAAATGTATTAAAAATAAATCCAACTTCTGCAGAGACTGTAGATTCGGCATAACCTACACTTGTCATGTTTAGTAAGAAAAACAAACTTACTAAAGGACCGACAAGTTTTTTTAAATGTTTAGTCATTTAACCTCCATTGTTAAAAAGAGGTTCTTATAATTTTAAAATAAATAAAAACTAATGATTGTTGTTAAAAATAGATATGCAGTTTTTGCATGTAGAAACAGCCTTTATTAAATGTTTTAGCATTCCTAATAAAGGCTGTTAAATGAGTTTTACTTGTTAAATACTTCTTTAAGTGCTTTAGCAGGCAAAAACTTTACCTTTTGAGAAGCAGCGATTTGGATTTGCTCTCCAGTTCTTGGATTACGTCCAATTCGGGCTTTTCTTTTAGCCACTTTATATGTACCAAAACCTGCAATCTTTACAGAATCGTCGTTTTTCAACGCATCTAGTATAGTATTCGTAATAGTATCAAAAGTACGCTCTGCATCAGCTTTACTTTGATTTAACGAACCAGCTAGCTTTGCTACTAATTGTTTTTTGTTCATTTTAGCTCCGGTTTTAAAGGTTTATGAAACTATACTTAACAAAATCATTGATAATTCAAGCTTTTTTTTAGTATATATTTTTTTTTGAACAACAATATATAGTGGTAAAAAAAGTCAATAAATACAATGTTTTTTTAGCTATTAAAAAAGCCTTAAAATAAGCCTAAATCTTTAAGGTCGTTAAATGTTGCGAAAAACATCAAAGATAACAACAAAAACATTCCGATTCGAAAAAAACCTTCCTGTGTTTTTTGACTTAAAGGACGACCTAAAACTTTTTCAAATGCGTAAAACATGAGATGTCCTCCGTCTAATAAAGGTATTGGAAATAAGTTAATTAATCCTAAACTTATTGAGATATAAGCCATCATACTGACAAAGGGTATAATTCCAAATTCTGCTACTTGGCCAGAAATTTTAGCAATTCTAATTGGACCACCCAATTGAGAACTGTCCCCTGCTCCTGTAAACATTGATCCAAGATATTTAAGTGATGAAGTTGTTACAAAATAAACTTCATTAAATGATTGAAGTAAAGCTTGTGCAGGTCCAAGTTTTTTGTGTGTTATTTGATTGTTATAAGGACTAAGTTTAATGCCTACCATCCTTTTCTTTAATTTGTTTCCTAATTCATCAACGCTATCAACAAAATTTGGCTTTACTTTTAATATTATCTCCTGGTCATATCTTGAAACTTTAAAATCGATAAATTCTGATGTTGACATTGCTATTAATTTAGAAACATCAAGAATACTCTCAACTTTTGTATTATCTATTTCAATAATAACATCATTTTTTTGCATACCGGCAACTTCTGCTGGACTGTCTTTTAATACTTCATCAATTACAGCTGGTGTAAAATCTTTACCTGCAAACATGTATATGAAAGTAAAAATGACTAAAGCTAAAATAAAATTAGCCAATGGTCCTCCAGCAACAATTAAGGCTCTTTGGTAAAGAGGTTTTGTTACAAACAATTTGTGTTGGTCTTCTTTGCTATATTTTTTTAGTAGTTCCTCTTGATCTGCTTGTGAAAATACATTCCTATCTCCGAAAAATTTTACATAACCGCCTAGTGGTATCCAACAAACTTTCCATCTTGTCCCTGATTTATCGTTCCATCCAAATAATTCTCGACCAAAACCTATCGAAAAATCTGTTACACCAACACCATATCTTTTTGCAAAATAATAATGTCCATATTCATGAATGAAAACAACAACAACGATTAATACAATAAATGGTAATATAAAATTGAGCATTTATTAAATTATACAATAATTAGGTTTTAAATAAACATCAATTATTTCAATTTCCATGCAATTATTGGTGATAAAGTTGCCGCAATAAATGAACAAAATAAAAGAGATTGAGAAATATACGATGGTGCTAAATCCATTGGCAAAATTATTCCAAATAGTATTGATTTAGAAAAATCAGGACTTGGAAAAAATAATAGTCCTGCAATTAATCCTATTAATATAGAAACATAAGCATTTTTTTCATCATAAGATTTTGAATAAAAAGTATAAAAAACACTTAGAACAGCCGCACAACAAAATAAATCTGCTATTAAGAATAAATAAAGAATACTAAATCCTTTTGATGCTACAAAAAAAGCTATGACCGAAAGAAAAATAACAAATTGTTTTGAGATATTTAAATGATTATTTTTTAAATTTAATACTTTATCTACATCGACTATTACCAAACTTGAAATAGCATTTATTAAAGTATCAATACTACTTATTGTTAAAGAGATAGCTAAAATTATTACAATGACTGAAAATATTATTAAATTTTCTTTTAATAAAATTGAGAAAAATGCAAGATCAGGTATTACATTAGTATCTTGAGAGACAGCCACTAAACCACTAAATCCCATAAAAAAGACTATTGGTAATATTATTAAAAATGAAAATATTAAACTTTTTTTTAAAACTTCGTAATTTTTTGCAGCGTAAACTCTCTGCCAATTACCTTGATGAAAAAGATTAGTTGCGGCAACAGCTATAAAGAAAGTTAAACCAGCAGTATAATTTGGGAGATAACTAAAACTTAACAAATGCGGATTATTATTTTTAATAATTTCAAAGTTAAAATCGTTTGTTTCAATTGAGGTAATAAAAATTAAACTAATTATTAAAAGTGCTGTAAATACAAAAAATTGAATATTATCTGTAATTAAGGATGCTCTTAAACCTCCATATAATGTGTAAAGTAACGAACATGATATTACTATTAAAGAGGTAATCCACAACTCAGTACCAGATATGTAATTAATTAAAAAAGCTACAGCAGTAACTTCAGCAATTAAAAAGATTGTCATATAAAAAATGGAAAAAACTAAAATAAGTTTATAAAGATTTGGTCCAAATCTTAATCTTATTATTTCAATAATACTTTTGCCTTGCGGATAACTAGTTCTAAATTTTTTACCAAGATAAATTAAAATAAAGAGTGGAAATGCAGTTCCTAGTGAATAACCAATCACTGCACCAGTTCCTCCCCATGTTGCTGCTGATGCCGGTCCAAATAAAATCCAAGCACCAAGTGCTGAAGCAACAAGACTTGTTGTTAAGGATAAAGTTCCAATCGAACGGTTTGCAACTAAATAATTATTAAGTCCTTTAAATTTTTTTGAAAAATAAATTCCAACAAAAACAAATATTAAAGAAATTGAAATAATTAATATTATTGCTGATGATTGATTGATTATATTTAAATTATTCATTTTCCCTTTCTGAATTACCGGACAGGTTCTAAGGGTATTTCTCAGCCTTCTGGCACCCCATTTGCAACTTATTTCAAAGATTAAATGAAATCAATTATTAACTTAGCGCTACTAACAAGAATTAAAGCGTAAATGATATTATAAAATAAATTTTCCTCAATTATTTTAAGTAATTTATAACCTATAAAAATTCCAATAAGCGCTAGGGGAAAGAGAGTAACTGATTGATATAAAGTATCAAAATTCATCATAGATAAATAAACATACAGAGGAAGCTTAATTAGATTAACACAACTAAAAAAAATAATTCTTGTGCCAACATAAATTTCTTTTTTCATTCTTAGTGGAAGCAAATAAAGACTTGTTGGGGTTCCTCCCGCATGAACACAAAAACTTGAAAAACCAGCAATGGATGAACAAATAGCCCCTTTAAAAAAGTTTTTTTTTGCCGGTATAGTTTTTTCTTTTTTAAATAGAAAATAATGACCAGAAAATAAAAAACCCATTATTCCAACAATTAACTTAAGCAAATCCTCAGAAAAATAAGTAAATGTAAATGAGCCAATTATTATTCCAATAGCTGCAAATGGAACTATTAATTTAAGTGTTCCAAAATCAAACTCTCTTCTAAATCTATAAACTGCAATAATGTCTGAAAAAATTAATATTGGTAAAATAATTGCAAGTGCTTGATTTAATGGCATTACTACTGTCATTAATGGAACTGAAATTAATGATATTGATCCACCTAAACCTGATTTAGCAATTCCATATAATACGATAGCTGGAACAACGCTAACAAAGAATAATAAATTTATCTCCATTATAAATTAGAAATATAGTAATAAAGATAAAACCACTAATATTAAAACTAATATGATGACAGCTATGTAATTGAGTTTAATTTTAAATTTGCTTAATAAAAATTCATTAATTTTTTCCCAGAAAATAATAATTAAAATTAATAGTACTGCTGGAAGAATAAATTTAATCATAAATCTATTTACATCAAAAAATACATCAATCCAAATATAACAAGTATAATTATTATCCAAATTGAAAAATTAGATATCAATTGTTTAATATTTGAGTTTGATCTGAGAAAATTAGGTAGAACTAATATTAAGACTAATATTAAAAATATTGCAGGAATTATCTGGTCAACAGTCAAATTAATTTTTTATATTATAACCTTTTTTAAGTATAATTGAGACAAGCGTTACACATACAATTAAAAATATAAACATTGTTGAAATACTTATCCAAATATCAAAATCAGAAACTCCATAAAATGCAAACCTCAGCCCATTAATTAAATATACAACAGGATTAAAATAAGTGACTGTTTGCCAGAAACTTGGGAGCATATCTAGCGAATACAAACTTCCACCTAAGAATACCATTGGTGTTATGACAATTGTTGGTATTATAGACATTTGCTCGAAATTTTTACTAAGAAGTCCAATTAAAAACCCGAACAAAGCAAAAGTAAAAGCAACTAGAATTAATAAGAAAATCATTAGTAAAGGAAACTTTACATTTACTTCTGCAAAAAAAAGTGAAGTGCAGAAAATTACTGCAGCAACAATTAAGGTTTTAGTTGCACCTGCACCAACATAAGCAATTACAATTTCTACAGTAGAAATTGGAGCTGCTAAAATTTCATAAATTGTTCCATTAAATTTAGGAAAAAAAATTCCAAAAGAAGTGTTACTGATAGATTGCGTTAATAATGTTAACATCAATAATCCTGGAACTATATAAGAGCCATAACTAATGCCATCAATTTTTTGTACATAATCCCCGATTACCGAGCCGAATACTATAAAGTATAATGAAGTAGATAAAACTGGAGAAAGAAGAGATTGTATTAATGTTCTTCTAAATCTATCCATTTCATGAAAATAAATTGCTCTTAATGCGTAAAAATTAATCCTCATTATTTTCCTTTACCAATGTCACAAAAATCTTTTCAAGATTATTTTGCTCTGTTTTTAAGTCTCTCATCCTCAAACCTGCATTTTTTAAATCTTGAAGCATCTTTGTAATACCTGTTCTTTCAGCATGTAAGTTATAGTTGTAAATTAATGAATAATTATCATTAGAGATTGATAGATTATATTCATCAAGTTCTGATGGAATTTTTTCGACTTTATCTTGTAATTCAATGGTTAATTTTTTATGACCCATCTTTTTTAATAAATCTATTTTATTATCAACAACAATGATTTCTCCTTGATTAATTACAGCAACTCGGTCTGCGATTGCCTCTGCTTCTTCAATATAGTGTGTTGTTAAAATTATGGTTACTCCAGTTTTCCTTAATCCCTCTACAACTTTCCACATATCTTTTCTCAATTCTACATCTACGCCTGCCGTTGGTTCATCAAGAAATAATATCGAAGGTTCATGAGATAATGCTTTTGCTATCATTACACGTCTTTTCATTCCTCCTGAAAGCTGATTTAACCTTAAATCTTTTTTATCCCATAAACTAAAATCTTTTAGAACTTTTTCTATATGTTGCGGGTTTGGCTTTTTTCCGTATAAGCCTCTTGAATATGAAACATTGTTAAACACTGTTTCAAATTGTTCTAGTGAAATTTCTTGGGGGACCAGTCCTATTCTTGATCTTGTTTCTCTATAATCTTTTATAATATCAAAACCATCTACTGTAATTACTCCAGAAGTTGGTTTAACTATACCACATACAATACTTATCAGTGTAGTTTTGCCAGCTCCATTTGGTCCAAGCATAGCAATAATTTCTCCTTGCTTTATATTTAGATTAACAGTTTTTAAAGCGTTAAATCCATTGTCGTATACCTTTGAAAGGCCATCAATTGTTATTAAATCTTTAGTCATTATCTGAGGTCTTAATTTGATATAGAGATGTTTTTAGTGACAAGCAATATTATATTTTTTTAATCTCCAGTAATTGTAAGGCCATGGAGTTAAAAATCCAACTAAAAGCATTATTGGTACTACCCACCAATTTAAAATAGCTCCACCTGTTAAAATTACATCTGTGAGGTTCATGGCTATTTCCATACTGACCATTGATATAAAGCTCATACCAAGTGCAGTCTTTAATGCTTTGGAAAAATCAAGTTTTTGTCTTAGTAAAATTATAGTTTCTAAAATAATACTTGTAATCAAACCATTTATAATTGCTAATGTCATGATGGCTAAAACAGGCCAGGGAATTCCTGTTATCTGAAAATACAATATAGTTCCAAAGTCACCAATTGCACAGCCTAGTAAACACCAAGCGGTATTTTTTGCGCTTCTTTTCCAAGTATGTTTGCATGACCAATTAAAATTAATTGCTTCTGAACTCATTGTTTGCTCATTTCTAAATGATATTCATAAATATCATCTTTCCAATAAGATTTAATGTACGAAAGAATGTTATCAATACCTTCATCACTTATTTTATCACCAAAACCCATCATCTTGCCTTCATAATTTTTTATCAATTTAGCAAATCCATACTTTATCATTCTATGTAGTAACTCATCTGTATGATGCCAAGTATGACCAGTTCCATTTAAAGGCGGTGCTTTTCTATGCCCATCTTCATCTAAACCTTGCCAATTTGTAGCTCCAGCTAAATTTGCTTGGTGACAAGAAACACAATATTGATTGTATAATATCTTGCCATTTTTAATTGCTTCTAATGAATCTCTAGTTATGGGGTAGTGCGAATGAGAGAAAGCAGTATCTGCATAAAATAAAACAATAAAAATAAAAAAATACTTTTTCATTAGTGTGGAGCCCTATATCTGCTATGACAAGCTTTACAGCTCGACCACATATATTGTTTCAAAGCTGCTCTAAAATCATCTTGGTCTTCGATAATTGAAGCTAGCTTTATCATTTGATCAGATGATTTTTTCATTAGAGCATTAAATTCATCTCTTTCTTCCCAAATAATTGGTAAAGCCTCTGTTCCGTATCTCTCTTTTGTATTTTCTGGAAATAAATTTAGTAATTCTAAATAATTATCACTCATTCTAATCATCAGTTTTTTTGAGTCCTCAATTTCAACTTCGTTAAGTAAAATACTAATTCTTTTTGCTAGTTTATAATTTTGACTGAATAAAGACTTTCTTTTCTTTATAATGTCTTTTGCGCTTTCTTCTGATAAAACATTAGAATTAAATGAAAAAGAAAGTGCTACAATAAACATTATTTTGAAAATATTATTTATTTTTATAAAATAGCTCATGTCTGACAGTATAACATTAAAATATAGTTGGTTAGCTAAATTTTTCCATTGGTTCACTTTGCTCCTTCTAATTGCTCAGATACCAATGGGGTTTATTTTGGTCAGATTAGATTTTTCGGATTTAAGAATAACTATTGAAAATGTACATGTAATTGTAGGAATATCCATATTTTACATAACCTTATTTAGGTTAATTTATAAATTTTTTAGCAAGTCCCCAAAACTAATGCCTGAGGCATTCTTTGGACAAAACTTGATTGCGAAATTGAATCATTTCGCTCTTTATGTCGCACTTTTAACAATAACAACATCAGGAATTTTAAAAAAGCTATTTAATGGTGAAAAACTAAATTTTTTTATTTTTAAATTAAGGATTGAAGATAACTTTGATTTAGCAGATCAATTTTACAATGTTCATGTTATTTCAAATTATACATTAATAGTTTTAATCTCATTGCATATTTTAGCAGTTTTGTTTCATCAAATATTTTTGAAAGAAAACATCTTGAAAAGAATGACCAGATAATTAAATAAATCTCATGAAAAAATATTTTTTCTTTCTAATTTTATTCTTAATACCAAATATCTCATTTGGTTTTGAAAAAACTACAAATTTTGATCTGAAAAAATTATTAGAAATTCAAAAATCTGGTAAAACAATTGTTATTAATTCTTGGAACGAATATTGTTCAACATGTGCAGCACAAACAAAAGTTTTCGATCAAGCAATGAAAGACTTTAAAGATGTTGAGTTTTTATTTTATGAGCAAACAGAACATGAAGATATTGCTAAAGCTTTAGCTGTTAATTATTGGACCACAATAGTAGTTTTTAAAGGTGAAAAAGAAGTAGCAAGAGACATTGGTTTAACTGACAAAGATCAAATATACAATCTTATAAATAAAGGTATATAATTCCTTTTTACCTCCCCTTTCGAGGAGGTGAATTCAACAAAAAAGAGAGAAATAAATGAATGTTAAATTCAGGAATAATTTTTTAAATTATAACTGCTATATAGAATTAATTTTTTTTTTGTCAATTTACGAAAAAGTAAGAGAAAATAGGGATTTTAGTTAAGCAAAGCTTTGTGAGCTGGTAAATAATCGTGGCCAAATACATCTGCTACAGCTTTATGAGTAACGCCTCCTTTAAATACATTTAATCCTGCTTGAAAATTTTGATCATCATTTAAAGCTTTTAAGTAACCATCTTTTGCTAATTTAGATAAAAAAGGAAGTGTTGCTTTATTTAAAGCAATTGTTGATGTTCTAGGAACACCACCAGGCATGTTAGCAACGCAATAATGAATTACATCATCTATTATAAAAGTTGGTTCTGCAAAGGTAGTGGGTTTACTGGTTTCAACACATCCTCCTTGATCAATTGCAACATCTACAATCACTGATCCCCTTTTCATTTTTTTTAACATATTCTTTGTAACTAATTTTGGTGCCTCAGCACCTGGTATCAAAACACCACCTACTAACAAATCACATTCGGAAATTAATTTTTCTAAATCAGTTTTATCACTTAAATTAGGTATTATTTTATCTCCAAACATTTGGGTAAGTTCGTTTAATCTTTTTTCAGATTTATCTACAATATTAACTTTGGCTTTCATGCCTGTTGCAATTATAGCAGCATTTTCTCCTACTACTCCACCTCCAAGTATAACTACATTTCCAGGCTCTACACCAGGAGCTCCTCCTAACAAAAGACCACGGCCTTTTTGATTTTTTTCTAAACAATGTGCACCCGCTTGTACTGACATTCTTCCAGCTACTGCACTCATTGGTGCTAGCAAAGGAAGTCTTCCGTTATTATCTGTGACTGTTTCATAAGCGATGCATATTGATTTGCTGTCTATTAAACCTTGTGTCAGTTCCTTGGCTGCAGCAAGATGAAGATATGTAAAGACAACTTGATTTTCTCTTATCATTCTTACTTCGCTAGATTGTGGCTCTTTGACTTTAACAATGATGTCGGAGTCGTTAAATATATCTTCAGCTGTATTAACTATTTTTGCTCCACTTGATACGTAATGATCGTTTTCAAATCCTGCTTCAAAACCTCCATTATTTTCAATTAAAACTTCGTGGCCATTAGAAGTTAATGTCTTTACACTTTCGGGAGTGAGTCCAATTCTATTTTCTTGAGGCTTTATTTCTTTTGGAACCCCGATTTTCATAGAATTAAATTAATTTTTTTTGCTTTTTGAATAGTTTGTAATACCAGTTCTTAGTTTCTCGATTATTTCATCAATATGTTTTTTTTCACAGATAAACATTGGAGCAATAATTAAACAATCTCCAGTCGCTTTAAAGTTAACTCCTGCATCATAACAGTGTTTGAAACATGTAAATCCTGCTGCGCCAGGTTTTTTATGCATTTTAATATCAATACCACCCATCATTCCATAACCTCTTATGTTATCAACAACATCAATATCTTTTAAAGACATTAAACCTTCTTGGAAATATGGAGATAAATTTTTTGCTCTATTAAAGATATCATCTTTTTCAAAAATATCTTGAACCGCTAAGCCTGCAGCTACTGAGACAGGAATTCCAGAGTAAGTGTAACCATGAAATAATTCTATTGTTCCTTTTGGAGATCCATCCATAACTGTGTCATAAATTTCTTCTTTACACGCAACTGCACCTAAAGGACTTATTCCATTTGTTGTAGCTTTAGCCATTGTAATAATATCTGGAGTAACACCGTATTCTTGCGATGCAAATGCTGAACCTGTCCTTCCCCATCCTGTGATAACTTCGTCAAAAACTAATAAAATACCATGCTTATCACAAATTTCTCGTAACCTTTGCAAATAACCTTTTGGTGGAACTAATGTTCCTGTTGATCCAGCAATTGGCTCAACAATACAAGCTGCTATGTTCTCTGATCCAAAATTTGTACAAATTCTCTCTAGATCTTCAGCCATCTCTGCGCCAGTTTCAGGTTGACCTGAAACAAATTTATGTTCTGGTAAATGTGTATGTCTCATGTGAAGAACACCTGGCATCAAAACATTGGCAAATGTTTTCACGTTGTTAATCATTCCGCCAACAGAAGTAGCTCCGATATTCATTCCATGATAGCCTCTTTCTCTTCCAACAAACCTAAATCTATGTCCTTCACCTGTTGCTTTATGATATGCAACTGCAATTTTTATTGCAGTCTCAACAGCAGTAGATCCACAAATTGTGTAAAAAATTCTATTTAAATTTCCTGGCGTATGTTTTGAAATTTTTGTTGCAAGTTCAAATGAACCTCCAAAACCTTGTTGAAATGGTTGAGCATAGTCTAATTTTTTTAATTGATTTGTAATTGCATTAATAATTTCCTCTCTTCCATGACCTAAAGGATTACAAAATAATCCCGAGCTTGCATCTATCTGAGTTTGACCTTGATGATTTTTTAAATATACACCTTTTGCTTCTACAATTAATCTTGGAGATTCTTTAAAGTCTCTATTAGATGTAAATGGCATCCAATGTTCATTTAAAGAATTCGGTATTTGAGGTTTTTCTGAACTCATAATTAAGTTTTGATTCATAGACTAATTTTATAAATTAACCAGTAAATTTTAGTCATACTTGCTATGTTAAAAGACCGCAACTATAGGTTGTAACTTATAACTTTTGAAGCCTGTGTAATTTATTCATCATTTACTTAAAAGAAAATTTAAACTTAAATATCAATAATTAAATTTAATTAACAGGAGATGAAATGAAAAAAATAATTAGTTTCATTTTAGGAAGTTTATTTGCTCTAAACTTAACAATCACAGCAGCAAACTCTGCTGCGAACGAAGTTAGAGTTGCATACTTTCTAGAGTGGCCAAGTCCAAATTTAGAGGACATGCAAAAAAAGAATTTTGCTAAAGCTTTAGGAGTTCCAGTAAAATGGACAAACTTCACAAATGGTGGAGCAATGACAGATGCAATGTTAGCAGGAGATATTGATATTTCTTACTCACAAGGTTTGGTACCATTTATTAATGCTGTAAAATCAAATGCGCCTATCAAATTAGTTGATATCGCAATGGAATATGGAATGGGTGGAACAACTTGTGTAACATCTAATGCATCAGGAATAACAAAAGCGAACGCAACAGAATTAGAAGGTAAAAAAGTTGCTGTTCCGTTAGGTACTATGGCTGAGTACGTTTTTGACGAAAGTATGAAAGTTGTTGGAGCTGACAGAAGCAAAATGGATATTATCCAAATGGACCCTGAAGAAGGAGCAGCTGCATTAGTAAGTGGAGATGTAGTAATGGCATGCCTATTTGGTGGTAATTCTATCAAAGCTGCGGTTGCTGTAGGATCAAGACTTTTAACTGTTCAAGAAGCAAGAGATGCAGGTATTTTAGGAATAGATATTACTTCTGTAACAGACAAGTTTATGAAGGAAAATCCTGGAATGTTGAGAACTTTTATTGAAGTAACTCATGAAGCAAATGAAAGATATAGAAATGGAAAAAGCGATATGAATTCTATGTCGAAAGCTTCAGAGATGAAAATTGCTGATATGAAAGATACTTTAAGTGGTTTCAAATTCTTAACTCCAGAAGAAACTAAAAAATCTATGGAAAGCGGAAACTTAGATGCATTCTTGAAAGGAATGGGAACTCCAGGTGGAGCAGTAGACACTAGTTTCTTACCTTTATAATTTAAAGATTAGAATAATTAAATAGGCGCCAATTTTATTGGTGCCTATTTTTTTAAATAAATATTTTATATAAAGTCAGCTAATGAGTGATTTAATATCTCAAAATCTAAACATGATTTTCAAAACTCCAAAAGGAGAGACCGTTCATGCTCTAAAAGATTTAAATTTCAAATTAAAAAAAGGAGAACTTCTAACAGTTCTTGGACCTTCTGGTTGTGGAAAAACAACTTTGTTAAATATTGCAGCTGGTTTCTTAAGACCAACATCTGGAAATATAACTTTGAACGGTAAAGAAATTGACGGACCTGGAGTTGAAAGAGGTATGGTTTTTCAACAAGGTGCATTATTTGAATGGTTGACTGTTGCAGAGAACGTCAACTTTGGTCTTAGAATGAAAAAAAAAGATCCTATAGAAACTTCAAAAAAAGTTGGTGAGTGGTTGGAAATTGTTGGCTTAAAAGGATTTGGAAATACCCCAACATATCAATTATCTGGAGGAATGCAGCAAAGAGTAGCTCTTGCAAGGTGTTTAATCAATGATCCTGATTTGATTTTAATGGATGAGCCTTTAGGTGCTCTTGATGCTCTAACAAGAGAAAAAATGCAATCTTTAGTTTTGAAAATTTGGAAAGAAACTGGAAAAACAATTATTTTAATTACGCACTCAGTTGAGGAAGCACTACTGCTTGGTGAAAGATTGTACGTAATGGCACCAAGACCAGGTAGGATACATAAAGAATATAATCTTCCGTTTGCAGAGATGGGATTAAAAGAAGATTTAAGAGAAATAAAAAAAAATAAAGATTTTTCATCAAAAAGAGAAGAAATTTTATCCATGATTTGGAACATGGAGGAAGAAATTATGGGAAAAGAAAATTAAATGTTTACTCAAATAATAACAATATTAATTCTCGTATCAATTATCGGGTGCATACTTTATGGAAGACGTTTAATAAAAACTGAAAAAGTTGATGCAGTTTTTGGAAATCCAGAAAGAGCAAAAGGTGGAACTCATTGGATAATTGTCGGAAGCAGTGCAATATTGTTAGTTTGGCTTTATTATTCCTGGGATATTGCAAAAGGATTTTATCCAAAATCAGCAAATGAATTATGTCAGGTCGCAAAAATAAATGAGTCTTTACTAGGATTAAAATATCAATTTCCAATTGAAGAAAGAGAATTCAAAAGTACTTCAATAATAAAAATAGAAAATAAAAATCTTAAAAAAATAAGTTTAGAAATTCAAAATTCGCCAGATTTAAGCAACATACAGAAAACTGCATTAGTTGGTTTTATTAATAAAACAAACAAATTAATTCCATTGCTTACTAACGATAATCTAATGGAGATTAATACAAAAATAAAAATAGATGAGATGACTGATGAAATTAGATTGTTAAGCACTAATTTTCAAAAGAAAGATTATCCATTTGAAACACCAGAGCAAAAAAATGAAAGACAAAAGGCAATTGCTGAGCAAGGAAGCTGGGGTATAGTAACTGTAAGTGCCGGCACAGGATCAATAGAAAACACTATTGAAGTACCTTTAGTGCCTGAAACTGATAGAGGGTTAAAATTTCACGCTGCAGCTGAACAATTAAAAAAAATTAATGATAAATTTTTTAAATTAAGAAACCATAATCCTCAATTCAAAAATGCAATAAAAGAACTTAAATCAGAGATAAAATTATATAGAAAAAATTTAGATGACACTGAAGAAGTGGCATCTACTTACGCAAAAAATATTGTAAAAATTGCGAGAAGAATTGAATTTGCAAGTATTTATCCTCCAAATGCTCTTAATGAAATGCAAAATGCAATTATTGAATTTGATAATCTTCAAAAAACTGAGCAAGGGGGTTTAAGATTAATTGATATTCTTTTATTCCCTGCAGGAACTATCGTTGCAAGTGGTCCTAGTTGTTCTGAGCAAGGTTCGGGTAGATGGTTACCAAAACCCTCGGATACACTTAATAAATTTATTTTAATGTCTAAGCCAAGTGTAGGTTACAAAAATATCCCACTTCTTTGGATTGATATGATGGATGTAAGCCAGATAATTGGCTTTATATTGCCTGATTGGATAGCTGATGTTTTGCCTGGAGAATATCCGGTTCACACTAAAGATGGTGTGGTTAAGCAAAATTTTAAAGGTAAAGTTTTAAAAATTGTTACAGGTGATTTTAAATTATTTAAAATTCCTGTTCCTTATGGTCATATTTGGGATTCATTTTTAAGAGTCTTTCTTGGATTAGTTTTTGGAATATTGATTGGTGTACCATTAGGACTTTTCATGGGCTTAAATAGATTTGCTAAAGGTTTCTTTGATCCATTAATTGAACTTTATAGACCGGTACCTCCTCTTGCATGGGCTCCTTTAATAATCTCGGTTTTAGGGATTGATAATACTGGAAAAGTATTTTTATTATTTATGGTTTCATTATCTATAATGATTATTTCAGCCAGAGCCGGAGCATCGGGCACGCAGTTATCTAAAATTCATGCAGCACATTCTCTTGGTGCTTCTAAAAGACAAATACTTAGATATGTTATTTTTCCAAATTCTTTACCTGAAATTTTAACAGGTATTAGAGTAGCTGTTGGTATGTGCTGGGGTACTTTAGTTGCAGCAGAATTTTTAGCTGGTACAACTGGAATTGGATTTGTTGAAAATGTTGCCAAAAAGTATTTTCAATATGAAGTAATTTGGATCACAATTTTTATAATGGGTATGTTGGGTCTTCTTTTTGACGTAACTTTGAGAAAAATTATAGATAAGACTATACCGTGGAGAGGTAAAGGTTAATTTCATTCTATTAATGTCTGTAAATAATACAAAAATTAAATCTATTATTAAAAAAATTTTTATAAAAAGAGGGTTGAAAACAAATCATGCTATTATTTGTGCAAATGCAATTATCAATGCGGAACTTGTGGGTGCGCCTTCACATGGATTGTCTCGTTTAAAAATGTATT
Source organism: uncultured Pelagibacteraceae bacterium (assembly GCA_902543485.1). GTDB lineage: Bacteria > Pseudomonadota > Alphaproteobacteria > Pelagibacterales > Pelagibacteraceae > Pelagibacter. The sequence goes on from CACBYP010000006.1 coordinate 77,056, forward strand.
GTGAAAGAATCTCAAAAAAAGTAATTAATCCTAGACCTAAAATAACTATAAAAAATATATCAAAATCTATATCAATAATTGATGCTGATAATTCTATTGGCTTTGTTGCAGCAGATGAAGCAATTAAAAAAACTATACAAAATGCAAAAAAAACAGGAATTGGGTTAGTTGCTGTAAAAAACAGCGGACACTATGGTCTATCTGGATACTACGTTGAGCAAGCAGTTAAAAAAAATTTAATAACATTCGCATTTACAAATGCACCTCCAGCAATTGCACCTTTTGGAGGAAAAAAATCAGTCTTCGGAACTAATCCAATATGTTTTGGAACTCAAACAAATAGCAATGTTCCTTTTATACTGGATACATCAATGTCTATGATAAATAGAGGTAAAATAAGGATTGCAGAAAAATTAGGTAAAAAAATACCATATGGGGTTGCTTTAAACAAACTAGGTAAACCAACTACAAATGCAAAAGAAGCTCTAGCTGGAGTACAACTTCCAATAGCTGGATTTAGAGGATCTGGATTAGCTTGGATGGTAGATATTTTAACTGGAGTATTTGTTGGAAGTAATCATGGTGGCAAAGTAAAAGACCCATTTGATGATTTCTCTGGGCCACAAAATATCGGTCACTTATTTTTAGCATTTAAAGACAATCTATTTGTTAAAGATTATAAAAAAGAGATAAAAAAAAATATTAAAAGAATAAAAAAAATACCTAATTTAAAAGGACAAAAAATCTTTTATCCTGGCGAGCAAAAGTTTTTAAGAACAAAAACAAACTCTAAAAAATCTATAAAAATTCCAATAAATATTAAAAAGGATTTAGATATTCTCTTAGCTAATTAACCTGCAAAATAACCTAGTATTCCAATAGATAAACAGACTGAAAGTATTATTATTTTTGACTGAAGCGCCTCTTTTTTCTTTTCAGTGATTACTCGTTTCTTTAGAACATCTATATTTACTTTACGAGGGGACATGCGAATTACTCTCGATTTTTTTTCAGGTATTTCAATATTAGATGTTCTGTTTAAGCTTTCAGTACTCATTAAATTATTAAATCATATAGTGAAAAAATTTTACAGAATTTAACTGTTCAAAATGGGTTGACTCAAGTTTTAAAATTGTTCAAATTGGGTTTTGATACATTATGAAGCAGCTACCAAGTGTAAATTCCGAACTAGATGATGAGCTGATCGATAAAATTTTTAAAAATCATTTTGATATTTTAAGTCCTTTTTTTTTAAAACTTATGTCTGAATGGACAATCGGTGCTTATAAAGTGTTCAAAGATATAGATACTTACACAATTCTAATTTATTTGATTAGTAAGCAGTTTGATTTTTACAGACGAAATAATTTAAATATTACTTTCAATGATTTTTATAAGAATAAAACATTAGAGATTGAGAAAATTAATTTTATAAGAATATCAAAGGATCTTAAAATACCAAAAGAAAGTGTCAGAAGAAAAGTTATATCCCTGGAAAAAAAGGGAATAATTAAAAAAAAAGGCAAGAAGATTACAATAGATAGAAGTGCTTACAATTCAACACAGCCAAATGATACATTAAAAAATATATGCATACTTTTATCTGTTTTTAGTCAAATTTTAAAAGAAGAAAAAGTTATAAAAAACGAAATGTCCAGTAATGAAATTAATAACTTAATAAAACATAATTTCTCATTTTGCTGGTATCAATTTTATAAATTTTTATTCCCTTACTGCTTAAGGTGGAAAAATTATTTTGGTGATATGGAAATATTTACTATTTTAGCAACTATAATTTTGAACAATAATTCAAAAATTGGAAGGCAACTTAAAGGAGTTGATAGTTATTTAGATAAATGGAGAGATAAAATTATTAATAAAAAAATAAAAGGAATTAATGCAATGTCTATTTCTGAAATAACAGGAATACCAAGACCAACAGTAGTTAGAAAAATCAAAAAATTAACAAAAAATAAATTTATTTCTTTAGACAAAAATAAATTGATAAATTTTGATGTCAGTGAACAAAATTTTAAAGATATGTCAAAAATTCAAGATGAAAATATAAAATCAATAAATGTTTTTATAAAAAGAACCTATAATCAAATAAATCTTAATTAGAATTTTTAAGAATGTATATAAATATAAATCCAGTTATATACATTATTAAGGCATAAGCAGCTGTGGGAACCATGTAAGCGACATCATTGAAAATTTGTGTTGCTACAAATACAGCTAAAGTTCCATTTTGTAATCCACATTCTAAAGAAATGCATTTTCTCTGTGGTATTCCAGTTGCAAAACCTTTTGCAATGTAAAATGCCAAAGTCATCATGACTACGTTTAATATTAAAACAGCTAAACCTGCTTGACCTAAGTATGATATTATATTTTCTCTTTCCTCAATCCATATTGCTGCAAATACAACAATAAATAAAATACCTGTAATTCTATTTACAATATTAATATTAGACGAAATAAAGTTTTCAGCGAATCTTCTAATTATCATTCCAAGAATTACTGGCACAGTTACAACTAGTGCCATTTTAAGAGCAATACCAGTCATCGTAATATCTGAGGATAAATCAGTTACACCTAATAATTTTGCTGAAGTAAAAACAATAAATGGAACAGAAAAAATACTAATTAAACTACCTATTGCTGTTAACGAAATAGATAATGCAACATCTCCATTCGCAAATTTTGTTAAAACATTTGATGTTACTCCTCCAGGAGCTGCAGAAATAATCATTAATCCTAATGCTAATTCAACTGGTAATCTTAATATTAAAAGTAAAATATAAGCGACGATTGGGAGAAGGATTAATTGACAAATTATTCCGACTGTAAAATCTTTTGGATTATTTATAACTCTTAAAAAATCTCTAGTCGATAATCCCAATCCAAGACCTAACATTATAAGTGCTAACGCTATAGGTGCAATTTTTGTAACTATCTCCATCGTTTGTTCAATTTTAAACTATTTTTATATCGAACGTAATAAAAAATATTGATATTTAGAACCATAACAAATATTTAAACTCATATGTTATCTGATAAATCCACAGTTTGCCCTGTTAATCTCCTTAACATAGCTCATCAAAAAAGAGGGGTAAAAGCAGCCATTGTAAATGCAGGTAAAAAATTACCAATGATGTCAGTAATGGATGCTGTCTCTGAAAAATTGATCACCCCAATATTAATAGGTGATAAACAAAAAATACAAGAATGCGCAGATGAGCTTAAATTTGACATATCAAATTTTGAAATAATTAATGAGCCAGTTGAAAATAATACAGCAGGAATTGCAACAAAACTTGCATCAGAAGATAAAGTAAAAATTATTGTAAAAGGACATATCCATACTGATATATTAATGAAAGAAGTTCTTAAGAGAGAGTATAAATTAATCGGAAAAACAAGACTAAGTCATATTTGGCATATGACATTACAAAAAGATGATAAACCATTAATCATAACTGATGGAGCATTGAATGTTTCTCCTAACCTAAAAACTAAAATGCATATTTTAAAAAATGTTATAGATTTTAGTCATAGAATTAATATTCCAAGACCAAAAATTTCTATCCTTTCAGCGACAGAAGAAGTTATTGATAGTGTACAGAGTTCGGTTGAAGCTAAAGAATTAACTGAATTGGCAAGTAAAGAAAATTTTAATGCTGATATTTTTGGACCCTTAGCATTTGACAATAGTATTTCAAAAAAATCTGCTTCTATTAAGGGAATTGAGAATATAGTTGCTGGGGAAGCTGATGTATTATTAGTTCCAAATGTCGAAACTGGAAATGCGCTTGTAAAAATGATGATTTATTTTATGGGAGCATGTGCAGCAGGCGTAGTTGTTGGAGGTAAAGTACCTGTTGTTATAACAAGTAGATCAGATGATGCGACAGCAAGACTTGCTTCTATAGCTGCAGCCGTTGTTGCTTTAGATTAAACTTCTATTGAATAAACATCTTATATAATTTAAACATTTGTAAAATTAGAGAAAAAATAATGGCAATTACTTATATAAAAAAAGCTGAAAAAACTGCATTTACAGGAGAAGATGAAACAAGAACTAAGGTAAGTTCTATTTTAAAAGATTTAGAAAAAACTAAAGATCAAGGTGTCAAAGATATTTTAAAAAAATTTGATAATTATGAAGGTGATATAATTGTTAGCAAAGAAAAAATTGAAGAAATAAATAAAACGTTAGATCAAAAGATTAAAGACGATATTCAGTTTTCTCATGAAAGAGTTAGGAAGTTTGCAGAACACCAGCTTGAAAATCTTGGAAAAGACTCAGAAGTTGAATTATCACCTGGTTTAATAGCAGGACAAAAATTAATACCTGTAAATACTGTTGGGTGTTATGTTCCAGGTGGAAGATACAATAATATCGCCTCTGCTATAATGAGTGTGACAACTGCAAAAGTTGCAGGAGTAAAGAATGTAATTGCAACAAGTCCACCAAAAGATTCAAATGGTGCTAACCCAATTATAATTTATACAGCTAACCTTTGTGGTGCAGATGTAATTATGAACATTGGCGGTATAGGAGCAATTGGTGCGCTTGCATATGGTTGCTTTGGTAATCCAGAAGTAGATATGATTGTTGGACCTGGAAATAAATTTGTAGCAGAGTCTAAAAGGATTTTATTTGGAAAAGTTGGAATTGATTTATTTGCAGGACCAACCGAAATAGGCATTATTGCAGATCATACAGCTGACAAAGAAATAATCGCTTATGATTTAGTTGGACAGGCTGAACATGGTCCTGACTCTCCAGCTTGGCTTTACACTACTGATAAATCTTTATGTGATTATGTTATGAAAAGAGTTCCAGAAATTATTCAAGAACTACCTGAACATAACAGAAATAATGCTGATGCTGCATGGAGAGATTATGGAGAAGTAATTATGTGTGATACCAAAGAAGAAATGATGAAAGTGAGTGATGAATATGCACCTGAACATTTGGAGGTTCAAGCTGAAAACTTAGACTGGTATTTAAAAAATCTTAAAAATTATGGTTCTTTATTTTTAGGTGAAGAAACAACAGTTGCATATGGAGATAAATGCTCTGGACCAAATCATATTCTACCAACAAAAGGTGCAGGAAAATATACTGGAGGTTTATACGTTGGAAAATTTATAAAAACAGTTACTTACCAAAAGATGAATAAAGAATCTAACAAAGAAGTTGGTGCTGCAGCAGCTAGAATTTCTAGATATGAAGGCATGGAAGCTCATGCTAGAACTGGTGATGTGAGACTACGAAAATATGGATTCTCTAACTAAATAAATAATTTTATTTTTATCTATTATACTTTAAAACTATAAACTTAATTATATCTTGGTATTTTTAATTTTTTCAAACACATCAATACCTATTTGTTTTAAAATATGAACTATATCTATAGGTACCCAATTCTCTCTAATTAATCCTTCATCATGATGATAAAAGTCCATTACTCTCATAACAACGTCTTGGTTATCTGCTGTATATCCAAGCCAATCATTTGATCCATACTTTGCCTTTAAACTATGCCATCCACCACATAGAGAAAATTTTCCGTCTCCAATTTCGCAATAATGTCCTAATTCCCAATAATTTCTCTCAGAAAATGATTTTCTAAAAGGTAGCTGATGCATATCTATAAATCCTTCTAATGACCTCGATGTTCCAATTCCACAAGGACCGTACCAAATCATATCTTTGTGCCAAAACTCTTTTTGAGGATGATTTATTAACCTTTGTCTTAATTCATCTTTAGAAATATTTTCTTTCTCAGGTTTAATATCTAAACTTCTATTCATGCTCAAAGCCTGTTGTAATGAATTTTTAGATTTACTGATGTCTTCTTCAAAAAAATTTACTCCATCTGTATTAAACGGAGGTAGCCATGCTCCTTCGGATCCTCTTGATGGATTAATAACCCATTTGTCAGCTTGTCTTAAAAAATCCATCACATCAATTAAGATATGACTTTCAATAATTCTTTCATTTTTAATTTCATGAATTTCACAACATTTAAGATTAATCATTTTAAAATTTGGTTTTATACCTAACCAAGGCTTTAAAAAGAAACCTGATAAAGTAGAATAAGAACCAACTTGAACTTTGTCTCTAAAGGAGCCTCCAAGGATGATATTTTCTCTTCTTTCGATGTCTGGAAATGCATCAAATAAAGGATTCCAAAATTTTTCTATAAAATTATCTATGCCATTAAATTCATTTAATGGTTCAAAACAATTAACTTTGATATCTTTGTCAAATATATTTAGTAAATTTTTTTTAAGATTAATCTTTTTTAATCCATAAATATTTCTAAAATTCTTAATAACAAATTTTTTATTATTTAAGTTCTGGATAGGTGTAATTTCTACATCTTCAATGTTTTTCTTAATTTTAAGACCTGTATCAAATTGTTCTATTTGCATAAATTGCATTTATATTTAAATAGAGATAAATAACAAGAATATGATTGATAGATTAGCAAAATTTAATGAGCTCGTTCCGAGTAGCCTTCCTTTTGTAGAGGGTAGATTAGAAGGTCATAAAGAAAGAAAAAATTATACAATTATTGGACGTGGAGTTGCTGAAGACACCAAACAATTAATAAAAATACAGTCCTTACATGGGTATAATTTAGGGGCTGTGAGCGCTATGCCAAAAAATGGATCTGGTCTTCACAGTCATACTACGGCTGAAGTGTTTGTAATTTATTCAGGTAAATGGAGATTTTATTGGGGTGCTGATGGAAAACAAGAAACAATATTAGAAGCTGGCGATATAATCTCAATGCCTACAAATATGTTCAGAGCATTTGAAAATGTTGGAGATAAAGAAAGTTTAATGTTCGTTGTATTAGGCGGAGATGATCCTGGTATAATAACATGGGTTCCAGAAATTTTAAAAAAAGCAAAAGAGACTGGTATGGCATTGCTTGATGATAATTCGTTAATAGATTTAAAAAAGGTTGAGGTACCTAAAGGTAGAAAGATGATAGAGCCTATCACTCAAGATGAATTAGAAAGATTTGATAATTATTTGCCAGAAGAATTAGAAAAAAATATTTATAGAAATAAACAAAACAATATCAGCGATGAAGTTAATGGTATTAAATTATATCAAGTATTAGGAAACAAATTTAATAAAAAAACTTATGAACCTTCAATCAAACAAGATACTGGATTTAATTTAACAACACTAAATTCTATATCTGGTGAAATTAAAGATATTGAATGTTTAAAGCCAACCGTTCTTTTTGCTCAAGAAGGTAATTGGAAAATAATAATAGGAAACTCAAATATAAAATTAGAAAAAGGAGATACTTTTTCAGTTCCTTTGAATAGTAAAATAGATATCTCTTGTAATAATTCAGAAAATAGTATTTTAAATTTTGTTAGTCAGATCTAATGAAAGGATTTGATAGTAATTATAAAAATTTAAGTGATTACATTTTAAAAATTACTAAACAAATTTGGGAAGGGAAAGATGTCGAGTCGATATCTAAATATTATTCAGAGAATATCCCTGTAAGATCACCCTTTGGAATAACCTATGGTTTTAAACCTGTTATTGATGCAACTTATAAAACGTTAGACGAATTTCCAGACAGACAATTACTAGGTGAAGATGTAATTTGGAGTGGAAATGACGATGAGGGATATCATTCATCTCACAGAATTCTGAGCAAAGCTACACATTTAAATGACGGGTATTACGGAAAAAAAACAGGAAACAAAATTGTTTATAGAGTTATAGCTGACTGTGCATGTAAAAATAATCAGGTTTATGATGAGTGGATTGTGAGAGATCAAGGTGCAATGGTTCGACAGCTAGGTTATACACCTGAGCAATTTGCAAGGCATTTAATTGATAAAGAAGGTGGCGTATCTAAAGCTATCAAAGTTTTTAATAGATCTTCTGATAAAAAGTCCGATTATACTCCAGTAAAAGTTAATGAAGTTTCATCAGGTTATATATATTCCAATATTTTAAAGAAAATATTTAATAATGATTATGATTTTGAAGATTATGATAGAGCAGCCAGTCTATTTTGGCCAAGTAATAAAGTTGGAAATGGCAGTGAAGATATAATTAAATATTGGAGCTCTTTAAAAAATATATTTTCTGAAATAAAGTTTACAATCGAACATGTTGCATCATTGGATGAAAAAAATAACAATCAAAAAGCTACCATCAGATGGTTTTTAAGTGGTAAGCACTCTAAAGACAGTGAAGAATTTGGGAAAAAGACTGACAAAGATTTATTTATAATGGGTATAAATCATGCAGAATTAAGAGATGATAAAATTATAAGAGAATGGGTATTGTTTGATGAAGTGGCTATTTGGAAACAAATATTAATGTAAAAACTATGGATAAAATTAAAACCACACATGTTGGAAGTCTACCAAGATCAAAAAAGCTATCTGAGATACTTTTTAAAAAAGATAAAAATGAATTATTCGATCAAGGAGAACTTGATAAGATAATTGAAGAAGATGTAAACAAAATTGTAAAAAAACAAATTGATATCGGAATTGATATTATAAGTGATGGTGAAATGTCAAAAATAAGTTACGCTACTTATGTCAAGGATCGATTACATGGCTTTAGTGGCGAAAGTGAGAGAAGAGCTCCTAAAGACTTAGATGATTTTCCATCATATAAAGAAAAAATTGCAAAATCAGGAGGTACACCTACTTATACAAGACCATGTTGTACTGCTGATTTAAAAATTAAAGATACTAAATCTTTAACTAAAGATATCAGTAATTTAAAATCTGCATTAAAAAAAAATAACCATTCTCAAGGATTTATTAACTCTGCTTCACCAGGAGTAATTTCAAATTTCCTTCCAAATAAATTCTATAAAAATGACGATGATTATTTAGATGCATTATCAAAAATGATGAAAACTGAATATGATGAAATAACAAAGAATGATTTATTATTACAAATTGATTGCCCAGATCTTGCACTAGCAAGACATATGACTTTTAAAAATGTATCAGATGAAGAATTTTTAGTTAGAGCTGAAAAACAAATTGAATGTCTTAATGAAGCAATCAAAGATATCGATTCCTCTAAGTTAAGAATGCATATCTGCTGGGGAAATTATGAAGGTCCGCATATTTACGATATTGGATTAGAAAAAATATTACCAATTGCATTAAAAGCAAATATCCAAACTTATTTAATTGAGGCATCCAATCCAAGGCATGCTCATGAATGGAAGGTGTTTGAGAACATAAAACTTCCTAATGACAAAGTAATAGTTCCTGGTGTAATAGACTCAACCTCAAACTTCATAGAGCATGAAGAGTTAGTAAAAAATAGAATAATTCAGTATTCAAAAGTAATTGATAAAGATCAATTGATGGCTGGAAGTGATTGTGGATTTAGTACTTTTGCAGGCTTTGGAAATGTTGATGAAAATATTGTTTACAAGAAATTTGAATCTTTGGTCGCAGGTGCAGAGCTTGCGTCAAATGCGATTTAAAAACTACTTTTAAATTCCCTAAGGAATATATATCCTTTCACCCATAAATTTAAATTTAATGAGGGAAACAAATATGAAAAAAATATTAATATCTTTATTGTTTCTTCTTTTTGGAACTTCTGCTTACGCAGATTGTAACATTAAGAGTGGATCAATAAATATTTTAGCTAATGATTTTCCAGCTTTAAGAACTTTCGTGGAAACAGCTAAAGGATGTAAAGGAAGTGCGGATTTTAAAGTAACACACTCATCTGAGCACAATAAAATTGCTGTGCCAGCTCTAACTGCAAATCCATCAGAGTTTTCTGCAAGAATTGCAGCAAATAGCTCTATAGTTCCTTTGATGAACCAAGACTTAATTAGACCACTTGATGATCTTGTTAAGAAATATGGAAAAGGAATACAAGACTCTCAATTGATAACAATTGATGGAAAAATAATGGCAGTTGCTTTTATGGCAAATACTCAGCACTTATATTACAGAGAAGATGTTTTAAAAGAATTGGGTATAGCTGTTCCTAAAACATATGAGGAAGTAGTTGCGGCATCAGAAAAAATAAGAGCATCTGGTAAAATGCAATATCCTTACGCAGCAGCATACAAAGCTGGTTGGAATTTAGCAGAAGAATTCGTTAACATGTACATTGGACATGGAGGAGAATTCTTTAAAGCAGGAACTGCTCAACCAAGCATTAACAATGCAAAAGGTGTAGCAACATTAAATATGCTAAAAAAATTAGCAGGTTTAAGTAACCCAGATTATTTAACTCACGATAGTGAAGCTATTAAAGTTGAATGGGAATCTGGAAATGTTGCATTAATGACTCTTTGGGCATCAAGATCAGGAACATTGCTTGATGATGATGGTGATGCAAAAATTACAGCTGCAACTAAATTAACTGGACCAGCAACAGTTGCTGGAGGAAACATACCAGCGGCGACTTTATGGTGGGACGGTTTCACATTAGCAAAAAATAGATCTGACGCTGATGCTGAAGCAACATTTAGAGCTTTGGCACACGCAGCTGCTAACAAAAAGATGGTTGCAGATGCAGCGGATCAAGCTGTTTGGTTAATTGAAGGTTTTAAGCCTGGACCAAAATCAATTGGAGTTATCGAAGCTGTTAAAATGAAAGCTAAACCATATCCAATGTTACCACAAATGGGTTTAATGCATGGTGCATTAGGAAGTGAGATTGTTGAATTTTTACAAGGTAAAGAGTCAGCAGAACAAGCTTTAAAAGATGTGGAAGCAGCTTACATGAGTAAAGCAAAAGAACAAGGCTTTCTATAATCAATAAATTTTAAGTGGGGATGAAAATCCCCACTTATTACATTAATGCCTAACAAAACTTTTTTTTGGTTTTTCTTGCCGACTGGATTGGCAATGATTTTATTTATAGGTCTTCCTATTATTTCAACAGGGATACAATCATTTTATGCGCAGCACGACCAAGTAGTTAAGGAAGTAAAAAAATGTGATCCTTTTGGATGTACAGTTTCTATAGTTGTTGACCAAGAAAAAACATCAAAAATTCGAGAAGAAAAGCCTTTAGGAAAATTCAACGGATTTGGGACTTATGTCGATAGAAATCATCTTGCAATAGAAGAAATTGGAAAATTTTGGAATGAAACAAATAGTTTTGGGGAATTTGTAGATCAAGTTACCAACCTACCCTTTTACAAGGCTCTAATTTTTACTTTAACCTATTGTTTGTTTGTAACACCTAACGTCTTACTTTTAGGTTTTATAATTGCTTTAAGTCTTAATGCGGTAACCAGAAGAATTAGAGGACCATTAATATTTGGAACCATATTGCCGATGATTGTTACTCCATTGGTAGGTTCTTTAGTTTTATTTTGGATGATAGATGCAGAGGGGATTATTGGCGCGAATTTGCAAATGTTAATGGATGACCCTTATTTATCTTTAAAATCCTCAAAAACTCTTACTTGGATAACTATAATAATATATGGAATTTGGCATCATTCACCATTTGCTTTTGTAGTATTTTATGCAGCTTTACAAACTGTTCCCCAAGAACCTGTTGAAGCAGCTATTATTGATGGAGCATCAAGATGGCAGAGAGTAAGACATATTGTTTTACCTCATATTTATCCTGTAGTTACATTTGTTGCTCTCATATCCTTGATGGATAATTTTAGAGTTTTTGAGCCTATAATTGGTTTTAGTGCTGAAGGAAGTGCTCAATCTTTATCTTGGTTAATTTATGATAACCTCGTTAATGAGGAAGTAATATTATTTGGTTCGGCCGCAGCCACCTCAATGATGACAATTGTTGGGATAGCCATACTTTTAGCACCAGTTTTAATAAGAACATGGAAGGAATTTAGGACAGCGAGATAAATGGAATACGGACTTGATAAAAGATCAAATGCTTTAAAAATTTTTAATACAACCTTTATAATAGTTTGGTTGTTGGTTGCATGCTTTCCCTTTATTTGGACTTTCTGGGGGTCATTTAAAGTAAGAGCTGATTTTTTTTCAAGAGCGGACTGGTGGTATGCTATTACGGCATTCAATACGTTGTTAGAAACGGGAGGAAAGTTTACAACAGATGCTTATAGTCAAGCATGGACTGAAGGAGAGTTTTGGAAAGCATCTAGGAATACAGTTATAGTTACATTTTTTGTTGTAACCATTTCATTGTTCCTCGGGACCTTAGGAGCTTATGCTTTATCCAGATCAACAAGAAATTATGCATTTTGGATTTTAATTGCGGCATTAATTTTTAGAGCAATGCCACACATTACTCTAGTCTCTGGTTATTTATTTCCCTTTTTTCAATTACAAATTTGGGGAATACTACCTACGACCATCGTTGTTCTTGTTGCGATAAATCAACCATTTACTTTATGGTTATTGTATTCATTTTTTAAAACTGTTCCTAAAGAACTTGATGAAAGTGCTTTAATTGATGGCTGCTCTTATTTTCAAGCATTTAGACATATCATTATGCCAGTTATGTGGCCTGGAGTAATAACAGCTGGATTATTTAGTTTAATGCTTGCGTATAATGATTTTACAGTGACAGCTCTTTTATTAAATCAGGAAAATCATACTATGGTTCCCAAAATCCAAAGTTATCTTGGAACAAATCAACATGAAGGTAATTTGATGTGGGCTGTTTCAGCAGTTGTTTCAGCTACTGCTCCTTTATTTATGTTAGTTATGTTTTTCCAAAGACAAGTAATCAGTGGATTAACAGCTGGTGCTGTGAAGGGATAATGAATTACAAAGCTGTTTTATTTGGTTCTATTGGAACTTTAGCTGAGACATCAGATCTTCAAAGAGATGCATTTAATCAAGCGTTTAAAATAAGTGGATTAGACTGGTTTTGGGATGAAGATATATACAGAAAACTATTGTCAAAATCAGGTGGAACTACGAGAATCAATGATTACGCAAAAGATACTAGTGTTGAAATAGACGGAAAAAAAATAAGAAATTTAAAAACCAAAATTTTTAATGAATATTTAAACAAACACAAAGTTGAGCCTAGAGACGGTGTAAAAGAAATAATTCAATTTTGCAAAAAAAACAAAATAAAAATTGGGCTTGCTAGCTCAACAACGAGTAATAATATCAATTCTATTTTTAACTCGTTAAGAGGAAGAATTGAAAAAAAAGATTTTGATTTTATCGGTAATAATGAATTCATATTAAGAGAAAAACCATATCCCGATATTTATAATTATGCTTTAAAATACTTGAATATTAACTCAGACGAATGTGTGGCAATTGAAGATACAGAAGAAAGTTTAAATTCTGCTTTAAGTGCAGACATAAAATGTGTTGCATTTCCTGGAAAATATCACACTCAATACGGATTTGATGGGAACCATTTAAAGGTTAATAAATTATCAAAAAAAATCTTTAATAAATAATATCTCTAATAATGTAAAAAACTATACCTGACATAAATATTATAATAAAAATATTTATGTATTTCCAAAAACTTCTATTATTTAATTTGTTTGAAAAAATCTTAGATAAGTATCCCAAAGAAAAGAAAAATAAAAAAGAGGCTATTGAAGCACCTATTCCAAAGTAAATTTTGTTTTCAATATTAAAGGATTTTGAGAAATTTCCTAAAAAAAATACTGTATCAGAATATACGTGAGGATTTAAATATGTAAAACCTAAGGTCTTAATAAAGATGTTAAATGAGCTCTGTACAATGACATTATTTTTAAATTCCAAAGATTTAAATTTAAATATTTCTTTAATTTTTCCATAAATAAAAAAAGATAAAAAAATAATTAAAAGAATATTTAAAATCAGTTCCACTACATTATTAAAATAATAAGAAAAATAATTAAATAAAAAGATACCTAAGAAAATTAAAATCAAATCAGATAATGCACAGACTAAGCAAACTAAAAATATATATTGTTTCTTTAGTCCTTGCTCTATTACAAAAACATTTTGAGGTCCTATTGCAAAAATTAATGTTAAGCCCGTCAAAAAACCTAAAAAAAGAAAAGACATGTTTAAGAAACTGATTTTTTATCAGCAACAAAACTTACTAAAATAATTAATATTAAAAAAGGTATACAAATAATATTCATCATTTTCCATCCAATAGAATTTAGTAAAATTCCAGCAGATAAACTGGCCAAAGCCATAGTTGAAAAAACAAATAAATCATTTATCCCTTGTATTTTAAATTTTTCTTCTTTGTTATAAGTCAAAACTACTAAGCTGGTACCTGATATAAACAAAAAATTCCAACCGAGACCTAGAAAAATTAATGAGAGCATATAATTAAGATATGTCTGTTCAAATAAACTTAAAAGAACTGTGATGAAAAAGAATAAAACTCCACCATAAATTATTGCACTGTGTCCAAATTTTTTTATTAAATTACCTGTTATTAGCGAAGGTAAAAACATTGCAACCACATGAAATTGTAAAACCAGACCAGTTTCTTTTAAGCTCATATTTTCCATAACATGCATACTTAAAGGAGTTGCTGTCATTAAAAATGACATTACAGCATAAGCAAAAGCAGCTGCAGTAATTGCTTGTAAAAACCTTGGTTGTAATACTATAGATTTTAGATTTCTTATTTTTCCTTCCTTTAGACTATCCTCCTGAACATTTTCGACATTTTTAAAAAAAAATAAAAAAACTCCAGGCATAAAAGATAGGAAAGATAGCAAAAGATAAGAACCAACATACAATTGATCTTGAATTAAATCTTTAGTGTAATTTGCAAGAGTTATACCTAAAAATGCAGAAACAATTCCTGCCAACAGAAGAGTAGAAACTGCTTTTGGTATTTTGTCTTTTTCAACACTTTCAGCTGCTGCAAATCTATATTGATGATTAAATGCAGCGCCCATTCCAAGAATTAAGCAAGATAGACAAAATAAATTAAAACTTTTCTGACTAATTGCAAAAGCAGCAAGTAGTCCTGAACAAGAACTTCCGATAGCCGCAAAGACAAAACCATTTCTTCTTCCAATTTTACTCATAATATTTGCCGCTAAAACAGTAAAGCTTGCTGTTCCAACTACGAATAAAGCGGTTGGTAAGGTTGATAAAGATTGATTTGAGCTAATTTGAGAACCAACTATTCCGCTAAGAAATACTGTTATTGTTGCTGTGGTAAAACCAAATATCTGACTTAACGTAAGTAAGGATAAATTTCTGTTCATATTTAGCGATAATATATTTCTGCTGTTATTTAAATATCTATATAGATGTTTTGAATTTTAATATAGAAGATATTATTTAAATTATGATTGGAATATTAGGTGGCATGGGAACTCAAGCAGGCTTAGACTTTTGCGATAAGCTTGCAAAATTAAACAGGGGAAAATTAGATCAAAAATATCCGATGTTTGTCCTCTATAATAAATCAAATACACCACGAAGAGCAGAGAATTTAAAGCAATACAAAAATGTTTTAAAAGAATTAATTGCTGGTTGTCGAATGCTTGAAAAAAATAAATGCAAGTTTATTGTAATGCCATGTAACACAGCACATTATTGGCATGAAGATATTCAAAAAAAAATATCTGTACCATTTCTTAGTATGCCAAAAGAAGTATATTTAAACACACAAAAAAGATTTAAGAAAGATTCAACTATAGGATTGTTATGTACTGAGGCTACTTTGGACACAAAAATCTACCATAAGTATTTTGAAAAAAATTATAATTTGATAAGTCCGAGTGAAAGATTACAAAAGAGTTCAGTAAATACTGCTATTAAATATGTAAAAAAAGGTAAAGTAAAAGATGCTGAAAAAGCTTTAAGACCAGCGGTTAAATTTTTAATGAAAAAAAAATGTAAAAAAATTATTCTTGGTTGTACAGAACTACCAATAGCTATTTTTTCATACAAATCTTTTAAAAAAGCAAAAGATTCAAAATTATTTATAGACCCAAATCTTTTGTTAGCTCAAGTTTGCATGAAAAAATACAAAAATTTAAAGTAAATTCAATTTTTTTTATTACAAATAAAATATAATTTTCTTGGAAATGATCCTTCTTCAAAATACTCAATATTTAAGTTTTTAAATCCATTTGTTAAATTCAGTATTTTATCTTTAGAAAAAAAATGAATAATAAAACCATCTATTTCGTATAGATCTTCTCCTCTATGAATTCCTTTTTTATAGTCTCCATCATCAGTATTTCTGACTGTGTAAATATTTAATCCTCCAGGTTTTAAAATTCTATGAATTTCGCTATTAAGTTTGTCCAAATCTTTCTGGGTTAAAGCCATGCAATAAAGCATATGTGAATAACAAGCGTCAACTGAATTAGTTTCAAATGGTAAGACTTCTCTTATGTCAAATTTTAATGTTGAAATTGAAGATATTAGATTTTCTTTTTTTATTTTTTCATTGATAATTTTAATTCCATTTTCACTATAATCTAATGCAGTAACATTTATCGAATTCTTTCCAAAGTAAATGCTATCTCTTCCTAGGCCTGCTCCTAACTCAACAATTTTAGAACAATTGTTTTCTTTGAAAATATTTAAAGCTTTTTTTGCAGGTAAACTTGGTTCTAAACCAAACATCTCAGGCTTATTTGAGAAATTAGTTTCCCAATGCTGAGATTGTCGGTTTAAAATATTTTTATCCAATTTACTTAGAAGGATCTGGAACCTTTCTTAGATAAGGTTTTACAGTTTCCCATCCATCTGGATATATTTTTTTAGCTTCATCATCTTTAATCGCTGGCAAAATAACAACATCCTCTCCCTTTTTCCAATTAGCAGGAGTAGCTACTTTATGTTTAGCTGTTAGCTGCATAGAGTCTATTGCACGCAAAATCTCTAAAAAGTTTCTTCCAGTTGCCATAGGATATGTAAGATATAATCCAATTCTCTTATCAGGTCTGATTACAAAAATAGTTCTTACAGTTTCATTATCAACTGCAGTTCTACCCATTGAGGTTGTTCCAGCATCTGCTTCCAACATATTAAACAATTTTGCTACTTTTAAATCTTCATCAGCAATAATTGGATAATTTGGTTTTGTACCAGATACATCTTTAATATCATCTAGCCATTTTTTATGATCCTCTACCCCATCAACGCTTAAACCAATTACTTTGACATTTCTTTTATCGAATTCATCTTTCATTAATCCTAAAGCACCAAGTTCTGTAGTACAAACTGGTGTAAAATCTTTAGGGTGTGAAAAAATAACTCCCCAACTATCACCTAACCATTCGTGAAAAGAAATATCTCCTTCAGTTGTTTTAGCTTGAAAATCAGGACACATACTATTTATTTTTAACATTGTCTCCTCCTTATAAAAAAAATATTATATGAAAGATTGTTTTACTAAGCAAACTTTTATAAAGTTAAGTATTTATGATATTTGAACAACTTTTCGATCAAAAATCTTCTACATACACTTATATAATTGCAAGTGGTGAAGGTAGAGAAGCATTAATAATTGATCCAGTCATTGAACATTCTGATGAGTATTCAACTATATTAAATAATTTAGATCTTAAACTTGTAAAAGTAATTGATACTCACATTCATGCTGATCACATCTCAGCATTAAATGAATTAAATAAAAGAACAAACTGTATAAGAGTTATGGGAGAAAAATCTAAATCAGAAGTGATAGATCTAAGAATTAAAGATGGTGAAAAAATTAAAGTTGAAGAAGTTGAACTTCAAGCAATTTATACTCCTGGTCATACTGACTGCTCTTATAGTTTTTTGATGAATGATAGAGTTTTTACTGGAGATACACTTTTAATAAATGGAAGTGGTAGAACAGATTTTCAAAATGGTAATGCTTACGATGCTTATGATTCTATATTTAATAAATTATTAAAATTACCCGAAAAAACTCTCGTATTTCCAGCTCATGATTATAATGGCAAGAAATTTTCCACTATTGAAAATGAAAAAAATAATAATCCAAGATTACAAGTAAGTTCAAAGGAAGAATACGCGGATATAATGAATAATCTAAATCTTGCAAATCCAAAAATGATGGATGTCGCAGTGCCAGCTAATGTAAAAGGGCTTACTTTAGACAATATTAATTAACTTTAAATTCCAACATTAATAACTATATAGGCAGTCTATGAATGACTATTTGCAATCAATTATTGATAGGGATCCAGCGGCAAGATCTAAGTTAAGTGTAATATTAACTTACCCTGGCGTTAAGGCTGTATTTTTTCACAGAATTGCAAATTTTTTTGCTACTGCAAAATTCGATCTTATCGCAAGAATAATTTCTCAATTTTCAAGATTTTTAACTGGTATTGAAATTCATCCAAGAGCTAAGATAGGTAAAAATTTATTTATTGATCACGGTATGGGCGTCGTTATAGGTGAAACATCTGACATTGCAGATAACGTAACAATTTATCATATGGTTACTTTAGGTGGAATATCTCCAAGCATAAATTCCAATGATCAAAGAGAAATTAAAAGACACCCTACTCTTCATGATAATGTTGTTGTTGGTTCAGGGGCACAAATTTTGGGGCCTGTAGTTGTAGGGAAAAATGCAAGAATTGGTGCTAATGCAGTTGTAACAAAAAATGTTCCTGAAAATGCTGTTATGGTAGGAATACCTGCTAAGAATGTTGGAACAGCAACTGAAGAATTTAAACCTTATGCTGTTACAAATGACAATGAGGAAAAAGAATAATGAAAAATTACAAGGATGATTTTATCCAATCAATTGGAAATACTCCCTTAATAAAACTGAAAGCTGCATCTGAAATAACTGGCTGTAACATTTATGGTAAAGCCGAATATTTAAATCCAGGAGGATCTGTAAAAGACAGAGCAGCACTTGCTTTAATAAGGGATGCTGAACAAAAAAAATTAATATCTAAAGGTGGAATAATTGTAGAAGGAACTGCAGGAAACACTGGCATTGGTTTATGCCTTATTGGAAATTCACTTGGTTACAAAACGATTATTGTAATGAATGATAATCAAACTCAAGAAAAAAAAGATACATTAAGAAATATTGGTGCAGATTTAAAATTAGTTCCACCAAAACCTTATAAAGATGAAAATAACTTTGTTAAAGTTGCTGCTAGAATGGCTGAAGACCTAAAAAGTTCAAATAATCACGGAGTTGTTTGGGCAAATCAATTTGATAATACAGCAAACTCAAAAGGTCACTATAATACAACGGGTCCTGAGATATGGGAACAAACTGAAGGTAAAGTTGATGGATTTGTATGTTCTTCTGGAACTGGGGGAACAATTGGTGGAGTAAGTAGTTTTTTAAAAGAAAAAAATAAAGACATAAAAATTTATCTATCAGATCCAAAGGGATCCTCTCTTTACAATCACATTGAAAACGGTGAGTTAAAAGCTGAAGGTGGATCAATAACTGAAGGCATTGGATCCAGCAGAGTAACTGCTAATTTTGCAGAAGCAAAAATAGATGGAGCCTTTTCAATTGAAGATAAAGAGTCTTTGCCAATACTATATGATTTAATCAAAAATGAAGGTTTAAGTCTTGGAACAAGTTGTGGAGTAAATATTGCAGGCGCAATAAGATTGGGTAAAAAATTAGGACCAGGAAAAACTATTGTCACTATTCTTTGCGACAAATCAGACAGATACAACTCAAAGATGTTTAATAAACCTTTTTTAATTGAAAAAGGTTTACCTTATCCCGATTGGATATAATCACGCATACCAGCACTGTAATAAAACCATTACATTTTTAACTTATAATAAATAATAATAATTAAAAAATTAAGGAAATTTTATGGACGCAAAAGAAGTAGTTAAAAAAGGATATGAACTTTTTGGCAAAGGAGATATGGAGGGATTTATGGAAATGGTACATGATGATATCACTTGGATTTATCCTGGGGATAAGCATCCAATGTCAGGAACTCATAAAGGCAAAGAGGCATATATGAAAACCATGATGCAAGTTCCAAATCTTTGGAGTAATTTTTCAGTAACCCCTGATATGATGATTAGTGAGGGGAATAAAGTGTTTGTTAAAGCAACTGCTAAGGCAGATGGCATGGATACTATTTTTGGTCATT
>CACBYP010000007.1 GCA_902543485.1 uncultured Pelagibacteraceae bacterium
TTTTAAATAATCAAAATTTTCAGTTGATAAAGCTATTGTTCTATTTGTTTTTATGTTTTGAAACCTCTTGTTTAAAAATATATCAACATTGAGTTTTTTTTCCTCAAAAACGTTAGCAAGAATTATATTCGTTAAATTTTGGCCTATAAGACAAATTTTCATAACAAAATAATTTTAACAATAAAAATTAAATGATACAAAGTGACAAATGCATTTTTGATTCATGATATTTAAAAATTATATCAATAAAATAGGTGATTTTATAATAAAGAGATTGGCAGAACTACTTGGTATTTTTCTGGTAGTAATTTCAGTATTACTTTTTATATCTCTAATTAGCTATTCTCCTGAGGATCCAAATTTTATATTTCCAGAAAATCAGGACATAAAAAACTTACTCGGATTTAGAGGAAGTTTTGTTGCTGATATATTTTTTCAGTCAATTGGTATAATATCACTTCTTATTCCTTTTTCTCTTCTTTTCACTGGGCTATCGATAACAATTAATAAAAAATTAATTGTTATTATAGAAAATATTTTTTTCGTAATTCTTTACATTATTGTTGCAACATTTTTCTTTGGGATTTTCCACAAAGAAACCTATTGGTTAATAATAAATGGAAACAATGGTTTTGTAGGTGATTTAATGTCGGAAACTATAATTGCAGAATTTTTGAAAATTAATAAAACTGTAAGTTATTATATATTAATATTTTTTATTTTATTATTTTTTCTTTTAAGCAGTAATTTTAAAATTTCACATATTTTTAGCTTTTTTACATTAATGAAAAAATTGTTTTTATCAAAGAAAACCAATTCTATTACCCAAGAAAATATACTTACTGAAAGTTCTATAGTTGAAAATGTTAAAGAGCCTCCAGTTCAAGAAGATTTATTTGCTACCAAAAAAACAATTTCAAATGATGTGAAAATCAAATTACCTTTGATTGATTTTTTAAAAAAACCAGAAAAGATTTTAAATAATAAAGATGATGTTAAAATAAATGCAGAAGGATTAGAAAAAATACTTCTTGATTTTGGCGTTGAGGGCAAAATAAAAAAAATAAGTCATGGACCTGTTGTTTCTCTAAACGAATTTGAACCTGCAGCCGGCGTAAAAGTTTCTAAAATTATTAATTTGTCTGAAGATATTGCTAGAAATACTAGTTCAGAGTCTGCAAGAATAGCTACAATACCAGGAAGTAACACTGTTGGTATTGAGTTGCCTAAAATATCCAGAGAAAATGTTTTTTTAAGAGAAATAATTTCTGATAAAAATTTTAAAAAAAGAGAAATTAAATTACCTATTGCCTTAGGTAAAAGTATATCTGGGGAACCAATAACTAGTGATTTAAGCTTGATGCCTCATTTATTAATTGCTGGAACTACTGGCTCAGGAAAATCAGTATGCATAAACACAATTATCTTATCACTAATTTATAAACATACCCCAGATATCTGCAAATTCATTTTAATTGATCCAAAAATGTTAGAGCTATCAACTTATGAAGGAATTCCTCATTTATTATGTCCAGTTATAACAGAAGCAAAAAAGGCAGCGTCTGTTTTAGGTTGGGTAGTTAAAGAAATGGAAAGTAGATACAGGTTAATGACTAAAGTAGGTGTAAGAAACATTGATGGATATAATGAAAAGCATAAAGTTAAGATGCCTTATATTGTTGTGATTGTTGATGAGATGTCAGATCTTATGTTAGTAGCTGGGAAAGAAATTGAAAACTATATTCAAAAATTATCACAAATGGCTAGAGCGGCTGGAATTCATATAATAATGGCTACTCAAAGACCAAGCGTAGACGTAATAACTGGAACTATAAAAGCTAATTTTCCTACCCGTATTTCATTCCAAGTTACCTCTAAAATTGATAGTAGAACTATTTTAGGTGAGCAAGGAGCTGAGCAACTTTTAGGCAAAGGGGACATGTTATATATGTCTTCTGCAAACAGAATTACTAGAATACATGCACCTTATGTATCTGAAATAGAGATTGATAAAGTGAATAACTTTCTGAGAAATCAAGCAGAACCAGATTATGTAGATGAAATTTTGAATTTTGCTGATGAAAAAGAAATTGGTGAAAAAAATAAGGATAATTCTGATATTGATGAATTGTATAGCGAAGCATTAGAAATAATTAAATCAGAAAGAAAGGCATCCACTTCATTTTTGCAAAGAAAATTACAAATTGGATACAATAGAGCTGCAAGAATTATTGATCAAATGGAAGCTAATGGTGAAGTTAGTAAAGCAAATCATGTTGGTAAAAGAGAAGTATTAAAATAGTGAGATATATAATTTTTATTTTAATATTTTTTTATCCAATTAATATTTTTGCATCTTCAAAGGAGCTGATAAAAAATAAATTAAATGAGACTGATAATATATCTTTTAAATTCATACAAAAGATTGGAAAAAAAACTGAGAAAGGTGATTGTATAATTTTCTATCCAAAAAAAATTTTATGTAAGTATGATGATATTTATAATAAAATTTTAGTCTCTAACGGAAGATCACTCGTGATAAATAGTAAAAAAATTAATAATTATTTAAGATACCAACTTAAAGATACTCCACTTAATTTAATCTTAGATAAAAAATTTCTATTAGATAAACTAGATCAAGTTGAAACAATTGAAGAGAATGATGAAACGTTCTCTTTTAAAATTGCACATAACAATAATTTATTAAATATTTTTTTTGATAAAATTAATTATGAAATTAAAGGTTGGACTACAACTGACATTTATCTTAATAAAGTTGAAACTAAGCTATCTAATGTAGAAACAAATATAATGATTGATGAAAGAATATTTAGAGTTCAAAATTATATTAACTAATATCCAAATTAATAGTTTCAGATTTAAAAATTTTCATCCCCCGTCCTAGATAGTTTTTTAGAGCATGTTTATGATCTAAAGAACAAGTATGTAACCAAACTTTCTTAGTATTTTTTCTAAAGCCTAGTTTCAAAGCCTCAGATAAAAGATAACCACCATATTTTTTTCCAATAAATTGATCAAGGATACCAAAATAGGCAACTTCACACTTTCTTGTCTCTGGATGAAATAAAAGTTCAAAAAAGCCTATTAGATCTTCATTTTCTGTAAGAATGTAAGTCTCTAAATTGGAATTGTTTGTATAATCCGTCCATTTAGTATCATTCCAAACTAATCTATCAATCCAACGATAACTTTTACCAATTTGCTTGTAAAAAAATTTATTGATTTGAAAATCTGGTGGATTTTTTTTTTCTACTTTGCAATTACTTTTGGGTTTTTTTGATAAATTAATTTCATCAATTGAATTAATTTCTAAGTATTTCCTATCTACTTTAGTGATCACGAAACCATTTTTCCAACTTTTTCACCACCAAATAAGTGGAAATGAAGATGTGGTACTTCTTGACCGCCATAATCACTTATATTAGCGAGAGCTCTATAACCTTTCCCATCTATAGAAGAAATGCCTAATTTTTTTGCAACTGTAGTAATACCTTTCATTAAACCAATAATTTCTTCATTTGAGGCGTTGGTATTAAAATCATCCAAATCTATATACTTTCCTTTGGGTATTACTAAAGCATGAATCTTTTTTTGTGGATTAATATCATAAAAAGATAATACAAAATCATCTTCGTATATTTTGTTACAAGGAATTTCTGCTCTTATTATTTTGGCAAAAATATTATTATTATCGTAATTCATAATTTATTTGAGTATATATTTATATTATTTCTTTCTTATAATAATTAAAATTATTTATTCATCTATAATTGTCTCGATAACATTATTATCACAAAGCGTTCTAATTCTAAACTGAGAAGAAGATATTGAATGATAAAAAGATCTACCTTCTGTTGTAGGAGTTGAGCTATTACCCATCCAATCATATCCCCAATGATTATTTGGAGTATATGCATTTTTAAGAATATTAGTCATATGAATACCAACATTTTGAGCTAAAGATGAAAAAGTATTTGAGCAATTAAAATCATATTCAGCGCCCTTTTTGAAACCTGAGTACCACGTTCTTAGTTTAATTGTATCATTGAATTCACAAAAAGTTTTTTTCTCGACAATTGTTTTAACAATTTTTTTGTGATTGTCTTTACACATATTATGTCTAGCACTGGTGGTATAACCACTATACGCAACTACACCTACAGCCGCTAAAATACCTATAATTGCTACTACAACGAGCAATTCAATTAAAGTAAAACCGTTTTGCTTCATACAGTAAATAAACTTACTAATTTTTTTAAAAATTTGCATTGTTTAAAATATATTCAACTATTAAGATAATATTTAAAAAAGAGAGGAAAAATGAATAGATTTAAATCAATTTACAAAGCTATTATTAGCTTAACGTTTATTTTTTCATTTGTTCTTACTTCAACAGCTGCTTTTTCAGAGATAGTTGGACGTTTATCTGTTCACTGGAGCCCGAAGCACCATAGTGCTAAACATGCACAAATTTTCGCAGATGAAGTTAATAAAAGAGCAAAAGGAAAATTAAAAATAGAAGTTTATCCATCTAAACAATTATTTGGAATTAGAGAAGTAATGGGTGCGGTAACTTCTGGTGCAGTTGAACTTGGGGGAATTGTTGGAGTGGTAAGTTTTCCACCAATCAATAAAAACTTTAATGTTGCTTCATTTCCAGGTTTGTTTAATTCATGGGAACAACAAAGAGGTTTCTTTCAAAACTCACCAAAAGGAAAAGAAATTTGGGGTGAATTGACTAAAAAAACTAATTCAACATTAGTTATGTATAACCCAGTTGGACCTGTAATGACTTTTTCAAGTGCAAAAGAATTAACAGGTATTGATGCTATGAAAGGTCTAAAGGCTAGAAGACTTTTAAAAAGTGAAGAGCCTATGTGGGATGCTTTAGGTGCAAATAGAGTGTCTTTGCCTACAGGTGAAGTTTACACGTCTTTACAAACAGGAATGATTGATACAATCAATAGTCCTCCAGGAAGTATAGAGGCATATAGCTGGTGGGAGTTTTTAAAATACGCTCAAAAGCCTTATCAATATTACGCCGACGCATACATTATGGCTAACTCTACTTGGTTTAATAGTCTGTCTCCAGACTTACAAAAAATCATAATGGATGTTGGTAAAGAAATTGGAAAAAGATCAACTGACTTAATTATGGATACTGGAGAAAGCACTCTTAAAAAATTCCAAGAAAGAGGTGGAGTTGTTACTACACTTTCAGGGGCTGAAAAAGCTAAGTTTGATAAGCTTATGAAAGATGAAGTAATGCCAGCAATGGCTAAAATGATTGATGCTGACGCCTTAGAAGCAGCACAAGCATATGCTAAGAGCAATTAGAAGAAGTTAAACTTTTTCTATAAAGATTATGAGGGCATTGCGAGCTATTAATAATTTGCTAGCAAAAGCTGCAATTTCGCTCGCAATGTTCATTGTCTTTTTGATGGTGGCAGCTTTAGCTTTGAGCGCCACAACAAGATTTATCACAGGTACAGGATTTGCATGGTTTATAGAATTACCTCCAGTAATGGTAAGTTGGCTAGTTTTTCCATTACTTGGTCCTTTATTAAAACAAGGACAACATATTAAAGTAGATTTTTTAAGTCATTATTTATCTGAAAAATCAAAAAATATTATTGGAACAATAGTAAATTTAATTGCGTTAATTTCTGCATGTGTCTTCTTTAAAGCAGGGGTTGATGCAACAACAATGTATTACAATTTAGGACAGATGATGGAATTAGAAATTAATATTCCTATTTGGTGGATGTTTTTAGCATTTCCAGTTGGTTTTTTAATTTTAGCATTAACTTCATTAGAACTTATTTTGGATAATTTAAAAAAGCTTTCAGGAAAAGAATAAATGTTTGGATTAGCTTTTATTATTTCTCTTATAACATTAGTCATCTCAGTTCCGATTTTTTTAGTATTTGGTTTAGGAAGTTCATTAGCTGCAATTGCTGGATTAAATTTACCTTGGTCAGTTTTAATTCAAGTTTCATTTGGTGCACTAACTAAACATGTTCTTATTGCAGTTCCATTATTTATATTTACTGGAATGGCGATGTTAAAAGGTGGAGCAGCATCAAGACTAGTTAAGTTTACAACAACACTTGTTGGACATTGGCCAGGTGGCTTAGGCGTTGCGATGGTTATTGCGATGGGTTTCTTTGCAGCTTTTTGTGGATCCATACTTGCAGCAATTACAGCAGTTGGAACAATTATGATGCCAAAGATGATTGAACAAGGTTACCCAACTCCTTTTGTTGTTGTCCTAGCTGCTTCTGCTGCACTTTTAGAAGCATTGATACCTCCATCCAATGCAGCAATATTATTTAGTGCTCTAACTAACGTACCTGTATCCAAAACCTTTGCAGCAGGGGTTATTCCAGGCCTTGTTCTACTAGTTTTGATGGTCCTTTTAGTTTTGTTTAAATGCAGGCATATTAGAACAGATGAAAAGGCTTCTTTTAAAGAAAGAGTAAGTTCTTTCATCGCTGCGCTACCAGCATTAATCACCCCAGTGATTATTTTGGGTGGAATTTATGCAGGGATACTAACTCCCTCTGAGTCTGCAGCTGTTGCAGGAGTATATGCGGTTCTAATTGGATTTTTAATTTACCGTGAACTTACTTTTTCATCTTTGATGAGCTGTTTAAGGGAAACTGCAATCATAACAGCTGTAATTTTTGCAATTATAGCTACTGCTACATTCTTAAGTGTAGTTTTAACTTACACTCAAGCTCCTCAAAAAATTATTACTTTCTTCACAGATAAAGGTGTGAGCGTGAATCTGTTCTGGATAATGCTTGGAGCAATTTGTTTAATTCTTGGAACGTTTATAGAAATTGTTCCTGTATTTTATTTAACCGTGCCCATATTTGCAGCAATTACATTATCTTTCAACCAAAGCCTACTTCATCTTTATGTGGTGTTTGTTGCATTTGCGGGAATAGGAATGATCACACCCCCCGTGTGCGTAGGTATTTATACAGCTGCAGGTGTGATCAAAGAAAACCCAGCCAAAGCTTTTAAAGAGGTTCCTTTATTTACAATCGTTGGAATAATTTATGGAATACTAATGATACTTTTTCCAATATTCTCAACCTGGTTACCTGGGAAATTATAAGGGAAGAAAAGCTAAACTCGGGCTTATGAGTCCCGCGCTCTGATGAAGTTTGTTATTTTGCTAAAAGAAGAAATGATAAATTAATAATCCAACCAAAATTCCCTTTATAAAAGATACCCACGCAAGTCCATGTTCAGAAAGTCCTAGTTTTTTCTTCCACCACTGAATTTGTTTTTTTTCCCAATTAATATAACCTTGCATCATTATTATTTCTTACGACTATTTAGTTCATCCATTACATCTTCAATTTTTATGCCACTTTTTTCAAGATACATGATTAAGTGATATAAAACATCTGCTGCTTCATGGATTTTATTTGAGTCTTGCTCTACAGCTTCTATTAGTTCATTTATTTCTTCTAAAACCTTTTCTTTTGCCAATGATTTATCTTTCAAAAGCTTATTAGTGTATGAGCCTTCAACAGGATTACTTTTTCGCTCTCTTGCAAGGTTAACTAGATCTTCTAAAATCTTTAACATACTAAATCCTAACAGGTATATTTTTTGAAGCCAAATATTGTTTAGCTTCATTTACTGAATAAGTACCATAATGGAATATAGAAGCAGCTAAAACAGCACTGGCACCTGATTTTATTCCATCTACTAAGTGATCTAAAGTTCCAACTCCACCAGATGCAATAACTGGAATATTGACCATAGATGATATCTTTTGCATCAATTCAATATCATATCCAGATTGAGTGCCATCTTTATCCATAGAGGTCACTAGAAGCTCTCCAGCACCACATTTTTCCATTTTAGAAGCAAATTCTAAAGCATTTATACCAGTTGGATTTCTTCCCCCATGAGTAAAGATTTCCCATCCATCGTTTTTTCTCTTTGCATCAATTGCAACAACAATACACTGTGATCCAAATTTTCTTGAGCTATCTTCAACTACTTTTGAATTTTGAACAGCTGCTGTATTTATTGATACTTTATCAGCACCACAATTAAGTAATTTGTTAATATCATCAATACTTCTGACACCACCACCAACTGTTAAAGGTACAAAACATTTTTTAGAAGTTTTCTCTACTACTTCATAAATAGTATCTCTATTTTCATTTGAAGCGGTAATATCTAAAAAACAAATCTCATCAGCACCACCATCGCTATAAATTTTTGCTTGTTCAACAGGATCTCCTGCATCTTTAAGATCAACAAAGTTAATACCTTTTACAACACGACCATTTTTAACGTCTAAACAAGGTATAATTCTATTTTTAAGCATCTATTTCTTTTGCAAGTTCATCGAGCTTTATATCACCATCGTATATAGCTTTTCCGACTATTACACCTTCAATATTATTTAAATCTTTAGCTTTTTTAATATCATTAATCGATGAGACCCCACCTGATATAACTACTGGACAGTTTGAAATATCTGCCACTTTTTGTGTTTCCTCAAAATTTGGGCTTTGCTTAGTTCCATCTCTATTGATATCTGTATAAATAATCCTACTAACCCCATAATTATTTACTTTTTTTAGATATTCTGTTGTTAGTTTATCCGACTCTTCAGTCCACCCAGAAATTGCAAGATGACCATCTTTGGCATCCAAACCTAATGCAATTTGGTTTGGAAATTTATTACAAGCTTCTTCTAAAAATCTTCTATCTTTTATTGCAGCACTACCCAAAATTACTTTTTCAACACCAACACCGATGTATTTTTGAATAGTCTCAAAATTTCTAACACCACCTCCTATTTCTATTTTTAGGTCAAATTTTCCAACAATATCTTGTATAATATCAATATTAATTGGATCTCCAGTTAATGCACCATCCAAATCGACTATATGCAAATTTTTAAATCCATTATCTTTATATTTTCCAGCTTGCTCAACTGGAGACATTTCGTATTCGGTTTTATTTTCAAAATCTCCTTTAATTAATCTTACGCATTTTTTATCTTTGATATCTATTGCGGGAAAAATTTTCATTTTAACTTTACCTTAGCTTCACTTGACACATTCATATTATTTAAGTTGTCTATGTTATTTTTTTTAAAATTATTTGGGTTCTGGCACGCAAATAATAAGAAGAATATTATTAATAAGTAATTTTTCATTTTACAAGTTTATGAAATTATCAATTATTTTAAGACCGGTTTTGTCGCTTTTTTCAGGATGAAATTGAGTTCCAAATATATTTTCTTTTTCTACTGCACAAACTATATTTGATGAATAATCTGTTGTTGCTGCTGTGACTGAGTTATCATTTGGAATAAATTCATAACTGTGAACAAAGTACATATGAGCTTTATTTTCTATATCTTTAAAAATTTTACTATTTTTAACAATATTTATTTGGTTCCAACCAATATGTGGAAGTTTATATTTTCCATTTTGATTATCAATTTTAGATACTTTGCCTGAAATCCATCCTAAACCTTTTGTTTCAATCTCCTCATATCCAACATCTGCAAACATTTGAAGTCCTACACAAATACCAAGAAGTGGTTTTTTATTATTTAAAGCGAATTCACTTAAAGTATCAATCAAACCATTAATGCTATTTAAACCGTCAATGCAGCTCTTAAATGAGCCCTGCCCTGGTAAAACTACCTTATCGCTTGATTTAATTTTATTTAAATCTGAGGTTACCTCGATATTAACTTTATCTTTGGCAACTTCCTTAAAGGAGTTAATTACAGAGCTAATATTGCCCGATTTATAGTCAACAATTGTGACGTCCATTAATCTTATAAAGAGCCCTTTGTCGAAGGAATTGTACTTTTGTTTCTTGGATCCAATTCTAATGCAGCTCTTAAAGTTCTGGCTAGTCCTTTATAACAAGACTCTATGATGTGGTGACTATTGTCACCATAAATATTTTCAACGTGCAATGTAATCCCTGCAGCTTGCGAGAATGCTTGGAACCATTCTTTAAACAATTCCGTGTCCATTTCGCCAAGTTTCTCAACTTTTAATTTTACATTCCATATCAAATAAGGTCTGTTTGAAACATCTATTGCAACTCTTGTTAATGTTTCATCCATTGGTAACAGAATGTGAGCATATCTTTTAATGCCTACAAATTTTTTTGAAGCTTTCTTTAAGCATTCTCCGATAGCAATTCCAGTGTCTTCAGTTGTGTGGTGAAGATCGATGTGTGTGTCACCTTTAGCTTTAACAGTTAAATCAATTGATGAGTGTTTAGACAACTGCTCGAGCATGTGATCTAAAAATCCTATTCCTGTGTCAACTTTGTACTTACCTTTGCCATCAATATTAAGGTCAACACTGATATTAGTTTCTTTTGTTTTTCTAGCTATTTTTGCTTTTCTTTTCATAATTTAAATTAGGTATATAGGTATTTTTGATTATATCAATAATACTAAACCTGGACTTGAACTATTTAAATTCATATCCATCTATAGTCCATGACAACAATTGTACTTGTAAGAAAAAATAATGACGTAGTTGTAGCCAGTGACGGTCAAGTTAGCATGGGTAATACTGTAATTAAGAAAACTGCTAACAAAGTTCGTAAAATTGAGAAAAGAAATGTGATCGCCGGTTTTGCTGGATCAACAGCAGATGCTTTAACATTGTTTGAAAGATTAGAGTCAAAGCTAGAAAAGCATGCAGGCAACCTAACAAGAGCTGCTGTTGAGTTAGCTAAAGATTGGCGAACAGATAAATATTTGAGAAGATTAGAAGCCTTAATGGCGATAGGTGATAAAGAAAAAAGTTTTATAATTTCAGGAACTGGTGATGTTCTGGAGCCAGAAGGTGATGTAATTGGAATTGGTTCAGGTGGTAATTATGCTTTAGCAGCTGCAAAAGTATTAATGGATACTGAAATGTCTGCCGAAGAAATTGCAAAAAAATCAATTAAAGTTGCATCTGATATTTGTGTATTTACTAATGACAATTTAAGTATGGAGAAAATATAATGGAAAAATCAAACGTTACTTCTTTTCCAAAAGGCAAAGTTGCAAAAGAAAAAACTACAATATCAGACTCATTATCCCCAAGAGAAATTGTTTCAGAATTAGATAGATTTGTTGTTGGACAAAACAAAGCTAAAAGAGCTGTTGCAATTGCTTTGAGAAATAGATGGAGAAGACAAGCATTAGAAGATGATATGAAAGATGAAGTTTTGCCGAAAAATATTCTTATGATTGGACCAACTGGTGTTGGTAAAACCGAAATTTCTAGAAGACTTTCAAAATTAGCAGAAGCACCGTTTGTTAAAGTTGAAGCTACAAGATTTACTGAAGTAGGATATGTGGGACGTGACGTAGAGCAAATCGTTAGGGATCTATTAGAAATTGCAATTGCTATGGAGAAAGTGAAGAAAAGAAAAGAAGTTCATGCTCAAGCACAAAAATTAGCTGAGGATAGGGTTTTAGATGCTTTAGTTGGAAGTAAAGCAAGCGTAGCAACAAGAGAAAGTTTTAGAAAAAGACTAAGAGATGGAGATTTAGATGATAATGAAATTGAAATAGCTGTTAGTGAATCTAATCAGATGCCATCATTTGAAATACCAGGAATGCCTGGTGCAAATGTTGGAATGATAAATATTTCTGACATGCTTGGGAAATCCATGGGTCAAAAGCCTAAGAAAAAGAAAATGTCAGTCAAAGAATCCCACGAAATTTTAATAAATGAAGAATCAGATAAACTTATCGAACAAGACAAAATTATAAAATCAGCAAAAGATTCGACAGAAAATAATGGTATCGTATTTTTAGATGAAATTGATAAAATTTCTGCAAGAACAGATAGAGTTGGTGGTGATGTTTCTAGAGAGGGTGTTCAAAGAGATTTATTACCATTAATAGAAGGAACAACAGTAAGTACAAAATATGGACCTGTTAAAACAGATCATATTTTATTCATTGCTTCAGGGGCTTTTCAATTAGCAAAACCTTCGGATCTTTTACCAGAGTTGCAAGGTAGACTACCAATAAGAGTTGAGCTAGACGCACTAAATAGTGAAGATTTTATAAGAATATTAAAAGAACCAGACAATAGCTTAATAAAACAATACAAAGCACTTTTAAAAACTGAGAATGTTGATTTAGAATTTACAGAAGATGGAATAAATACAATTGCTCATATAGCAAGTGAAGTTAACTCATCTGTAGAAAATATTGGTGCAAGAAGACTACATACAATTATCGAAAGGGTTTTAGATGAAATTAGCTTTACAGCAACAGATAGAGCCGGAGAAAAAATTACTGTAGACGGTAAATATATAAAAGATAATATTGGTGAATTAGTAAAAGATACTGATCTTTCTAAATTTATTTTATAGATTTCAAAAATATATCAAAATTTCCTTTTGAAGGGCTATCAACTGAGTCAAAATCAATTCTAATAATTTTATCCATTAATTCAGGATTATTTTTAATATACTCAGGGACAGAGTGCTTTAAAATACTTAAGTCTTTCGATTGATAAGGATCTTCCAAATTTTTCGATCTCATACCCTTACCTGTAATAACATTTAGTTTTTTTACTCTTTTTGCGTAACAATTGTTAATAAATTCTGAAATTTTTTTATTAGCTTCTTCCAGAGTATATCCATGGAGATCTATAGAACTTTCTGATATAATTTGATTATTCAGTTGATCAACATCTTTGCTCTGGATTTTTTCTGAGCTATCTAAGAAATTTTGCCAATCTTTTTTATCTTTATCTGATAACTTATTTGTCAAGCTTGAGTATCAATTAATAACCAATTTGGATTGTTGGATCTGCTGTCTTTTGAGAATTTCCAAGTATCTAAAACTTTTTTAATCTTCTCTGGATCCCCAGAAACAACTTTATTATCCTTGTCTTTAACACATGATATGATTTCACTGACAAACTCAACCGTCACTTCCAACATATTTTTGTTTTGTTGGTGTTCTTTAACTTCAGCTGAATTAATACCAATGAATGTTGTCTCCGAAGAATAATTCTTTTCATCTCTATTTTTTATTGCTTCTTCAAATTGCTGGTATACATTTTTATCTAGTAATGACTTAATGTCTTTTAATTTTCCTTTTGCGAAATTAGTAATAATAGTTTCGTAGGCAATCCTAGCTCCTTTAACAAATTCTTTCTTAGCATTTTCATCAAATGTGTTTGCATTTAAATCAACATTCGCTTTAACAGGTGGAGCTTCGTGAGCAAAACTTGAGTCTATATCTTCTTCAAATCCTGTTTTTTTACCTAAAATTCCTCTTAACCTAAGAAAAATAAACCCTGCAATCATTGCAAGAAGTATAATATCGATGTATTCAAAGCTATAACTCATATAGTTATAATATTTACTATGTTGATAATTTCAACCTGCTAATTAAATTATAGACAAATGAACACAGTATTAATTTTGATTATTGGTATTCCGCTCATAGAAATCTACCTATTTATTAAAATTGGATCTCAAATAGGTGCTTTTAACACTGTTTTATTAATTTTAGTTACTGCAGTTGCTGGCGTTGCATATGTTAGGTATGAGGGTTTCAATACGCTTAAATCAGGAATTGGGCAACTTGTAAAAAATGAATTACCAGTTTATGAGATAATTTCAGGGGCAACACTTGCATTTGCAGCCTTACTTTTAATTTTACCAGGTTTTGCTACAGATTTTATTGGAATATTACTTGTTATCCCAATAACTAGAAAAATGATATTAAAAAAATTTATAAAAAAAGAAAAAGAAAAAAAAAGTAATGACAAAAACTTTATAGAAGGTGATTACGAGGATTTGACAGACGATGAAAACAAAAAAATATGAAATAGTTTTAAAATATGTCAAAGATTTATCAGTAGAGATTCCAAACCCTGAAACTTTTGTTATTAGCAGAGAATATATAACTAAATATTCTTTGGGTATTAATATAACGACTAATCCACTTAAAAATGAAATGATAGAAGTAATAACTAAACTTACTTACAAAGATCCAAGTTCAAATAAAAAGAAATCTCATTTTGAAATTTTATTTTCAACTGTCATTAAAATAAAAGATAAATCTTTAAAAAAGGATGATTTAGAAAAAGTTATTCTATGTGACGTACAAAACGAAATTTATCCTGAATTAGAAAAAATATTTTTAGGCATAATCAGAGACTCAGGCTTCCCAGATCTTAAATTAGAAAAAAAAGTAAATTTTGAGCAATTATACCTACAAAGGTTAAATTAATAGAAATTTTTTTTGAGTTGAGTTTTCAAAAATTTTTGATGATTCTCAAGCTCTTCTTTAGAAATATTAATAATCTTTTTTGAATAATTTTTAATTTTTTTCAAATCATAATTTTTTTTTTCATTTTCATTTTTAAATTGAAAAATTGGCTCTTTTTGGTCAATTAAATTTATGTATACTTTTGATAGAAGTTCGCAGTCAAGGACAGCATTGTGTTTTTCTCTTTTGGAATTATCAATTCTAAATCTTTTACAAAGTGCATCCAGACTTATTCCAGATCCAGGAAACTTATTTCTTGCAATCTCAAGTGTATCTATCACATTTTCAATAGATATTTCTTTTCTATTAATTAAAGAAAGCTCATTATTAAGGTGGCCAATATCAAATTCAGCATTGTGAATTACAATTTTTTTTCCGTTAATAAATTCTAAAAATTCATCAGCTATATCAATAAATTTTTTTTTATCAGACAAAAATTCGTCGGTATATCCATGAACTTTCAAGGCAGACTCAGAGACTTTTCTCTCGGGATTTAAATAACAATGGAATATTTTTTTTGTAGGAATTAAATTATCTAATTCTATACAACCAATTTCAACAATTCTGTGGCCATCTTTGACTGATAGTCCAGTGGTTTCGGTATCAAGAATTACTTCTTTCATAAAAAATTTTTTCTTTTAATATTTTTATTTTTTTCTTCATTATATTGGCTGAATAATTATTATCGATCACATATTTTGCCAATTTCTTTTTTTTCAACAACTTAGATTGGTTTTGTTTTAATACCTCTATAATTTTCAAATTATAATTTTTTCTTTTTTTTAATCTTTTTAAAATTTTCGACTTTTTTGATCTTACGAATACTAAAATGTCCCCTTTTTTATTGAGTTTGTTCTCAATTAAAAGAGGAATATCTAATACAACTATTTGAGAGTTTCTATTTTTGTTCAAAAATTTACCCATTCTTTTTCTTACAATAGGATGAACAATCAAAGATATTATTTTGATATTTTTACGATTTGAGGAAATAGCTTCAATTAGTTCAGACTTTTTAATTGGAAATGATTTAATAAATTCTGGTAATTTTTTTTTGAGTTGAGTGTAACAATTCTTATTCTTTCTATAAATATTTTTTACCTCTTGGTCTGCGTTAAAAACTGGGTATTTGAATAATTTAGCTATGAATGATTTGCCAGAACCTATCCCACCTATCATGCCTACTCTAATCATGGTTATTTATATGCACCTTCCTCCATCCACCTCTAAAATTGTACCTGTTATCATGCTTGCTTCGTCTGAACATAAAAAACATGCTGCGTTTCCCATATCTTGAGGGGTAGAGAATCTACCGATTGGAATTGTTGACAAAAATGCTTTTTTTTTGGGGGGAGTATCTCCACCCATAAATGATTTTAATAATGGCGTTAATCCGGCAACGGGTGCAATTGCATTAACTCTTACATTAAAAGGGGCAAGTTCAATAGCCATAGCTTTTGTTGCTGTAATCATCCATCCTTTGCTAGCATTGTACCAATTTAATTTCGGCCTAGGCGATAGCCCTGCCGTTGATGCTACATTTAAAATTACTCCTCTTCTTAACTTTTTCATCCTGGGGACAAAATATTTGGCACTTAGGTAAACAGATTTAGCATTTACATTAAATACTTTATCAAATTCCTTTCCTGTTACAGCTTCCATATTTTTTGGTTTATGAGTAATTCCAGCATTATTAACAATTATATCTACTGCCTTATATTTTTTGAGAGTATAATTTAGTAAGGATCTGAAATTTGATTCTTTTGATACGTCTGCAACAAAGTGATCTTGGGATAATGATTTTGAAACTTTTTTTAATAACTTTAAATTAATGTCAACTAGTATCAATTTTGCTCCTTCATCAGAAAATTTTTTAGCTATCCCTTTACCAAAACCTGAAGCTGATCCTGTTATTATTGCAACTTTATTTTTTAATCTCATAGTTCAATTTTTTAATAAATTTATAGTTTTTTCGTCAATATCTGGTTCAATATTATGCCAAATATTGAAAGCTTTTTGAGCCTGGTATAGAAACATATTTAATCCATTTTCAAAATTATTACCTTTTAGATTTCCTATATTAAAAAATTTAGTCTCAAGTGGATCATAAATTACATCATAGAAAAATTTATTTTTTCCGAACTGACTAAAATCATGCTCAAAATCATCTTCTTTTTTTAGGCCTATGCTAGTTGCATTAATTATCATATCAAAGTCTACTAGATCACCCCAATCCAGTACCATTAGGTCGTTAAATAAATCTTTTAATTCATCAGCCTTGCTTTTCGTCCTGTTACTCAAAAATATTTTTGAAGCATTCATTCTTTTTAACGCATATATTATTGATGGAACTACACCACCAGCGCCTAGAATAATTATAGTCTTGTTGGTTACATTATAATTTAATTTTTTTATGCTGAGTTCAAAACCGTCGATATCAGTGTTGTGACCTATTAAATTTCCATTTTCAACGGAAATGGTATTTATAGATTTTGTTCTCAAAGCATGGCCAGTTAAAACATTGATGTAGGGAATAATTTCCTTTTTAAAGGGCACAGTTACATTAAGACCATTTAACTGACCTTGTTTTAAGTTTTCACATAATTCTGCTAAATCGCTTTTATGTGTCTCCAATTTTCCATAAATTGCATCTAACTTGTATTTTTTTATCCAAAAATTATGCAATTTTGGAGATAGTGAGTGATCTATTGGGTTTCCAATAACTAAAAATTTTTTCATTTATAATTACTTAAATAGTTTTTAATATCAATTATAGGTAATCCCATAATAGTATTTTCATCTCCTTCAATAGATATAAATAAATTTCTACCCTCTCCTTCTATTTGATAAACATTATATGCATACAGGGCTTCGTCTGTTATTTTTTCTAAATATTCTTTTAATTGTTTTTCTGAAAAATTTTTCATTGTTAGGTAAGCTTTATCTGTATAATTCCAGGTCATTGATCCATTTTTAGATATACAAACTGAACTTATCAAGGAATGTTTTTTTCCATTTAATTTTTTTAAAATATTAAAAGCTTCTATCCTATTTTCAGGTTTTGAAATTAATTCTCCATCTAAATCTATTACACTATCTGCACCAAGGACTAAAACATCATAATTTTTTTGGCTAACCTTGTTTGCTTTTAGTTCGGCCAAATTTTTTGAAATTATTTCTGGAGATGCACCCTCATTTAATAAACTTTCTTTTACAGGGTCTTCATCAATATTTGACGGAAATACTACACATTTAATTCCATTTTTTTTTAAAATTTCCTCTCTAACCTTACTTTTTGAAGCTAAAATAATTTCAACCATTTTTATTTTGTATTTCAAATATTTTAATTATTGATGCTGCTGTTTCTTCAACAGATTTTCTAGTTACATCTATTGTTGGCCATTTATTTTTTTTAAATATTTTTTTCGATTTTTCTACTTCAAGTCTAATTTTTTCTAGATTTGTGTAATCTGATGCTTCATTTTCTTTTAGTGAATTTAATCTATTTCTTCTTATGTCATAAAGTCTTTCAGCTTCTGTAGTTAACCCAATAACACATAGTGTCTTTGATTTCATAATATCATTTGGAATACTCATATCATTTACAAGTGGAATATTTGAAGTTTTTAATCCCTTATTTGCAAGATATATTGAAGTCGGTGTCTTGCTTGTTCTGCTAACACCAATTAAAATAATATCTGACTCTAAAATGTTTTCGGTATTGTTACCATCGTCATGATTCATGGTAAATTGTATTGCTTCAATCCTTTTATAATAATCTTCATCTAAAACATGTTGAGCACTAGGCTGGTGTGTTGCTTTTTCGTTCAAAATTTTTGAGAAGTTGAGTATTAAGTCACCTAGAACACCAAAACATGGAATGTTTTTTTTACTAGCTTCTTCCGCAAGAAACTTTGCTAATTTACTATTAACAACAGTATATAAAATTATTGGGCTCTCTTGCATTTTAGCATCATTCAATATTGTAGAAATTTGATTTTCGGTCCTTGTAAACGAAAATTGGTTTAGATCATAATTGAAGTTATTAAACTGTGCTTTAAGAGCCATGAATATTCTATCAAGCGTCTCTCCTGTTGAGTCTGATATTAAATAAACCTGGTGTGTATTCTTCATGTATAAATAGTTTATAAATTAATTATAGAATAAGAAAAACTTTTGATTTAGCAACCACATCTAGCTTTGGCATATTTCTTATTGTTTAATTAACATTTTTATAAATGTGAATAAGTTATTAACAATTTTCAGATACATAAAAGTGATCAAATAATCTGTGTTTTAAGGGATCTTTTTTTTATGATAATGAATAAAAAGTGAATAAATTGTTGAAATTGAGTAATTTACGTTATTAACAATTCATACTAATAATAATTCTAAATATAATTATCTTATTATAAATGACACCAATAAAAGAATGTTTAATAAATAATAAAACAGATCTCATTCCTATTTGGCTAATGAGACAAGCAGGCAGATACTTGCCTGAATTCAGAGAAATAAGAAAAAATAACCCAAATTTTATAAATCTTTGTTTAAACTCAAAATTATCAGAAGAAATAACTCTGCAACCAATAAAAAGATTTGGCTTTGATGCAGCAATCATATTTTCTGATATTTTAATGATACCTTATGGACTTGGTCAAAAAGTTGAGTTTAAGAAAAACTTTGGACCTAATCTTGAAGATTTAAAGATAAATAAATTATTAGAAATCGATGAAGAAAAATTTACAACAAATTTATCTCCAATATATCAACTTCTAAACAATTTAAAAAAAAGTGAAGATTTAAAAAAAAAAGACATAATTGGTTTTGTAGGAGCTCCTTGGACATTACTTGTATATATGATAAATAAGGTCTCTCCAAAAAATGGTTTAATAACCAATTTTTTTTCAGACATAAGCTTA
Organism: uncultured Pelagibacteraceae bacterium; assembly: GCA_902543485.1. Classification (GTDB taxonomy): domain Bacteria; phylum Pseudomonadota; class Alphaproteobacteria; order Pelagibacterales; family Pelagibacteraceae; genus Pelagibacter. The sequence continues at coordinate 19,252 of CACBYP010000007.1, forward strand.
ATTAATAATCTTTTAAAAATTTTAGATAAATTTATTAAAATTCATATTAAGAACCAAGTAAATGCCGGAGCTACTATAATCCAAATATTTGATAGCTGGTCTGGACTGATCAAATCCGACTTGGACAAATACTTATACAACCCAACTTTATCTCTAGTTGATTATACTAAGAGCTTAGGGGTACCAGTGATTTGTTTTCCAAGAGGAATAACTGACTATAGCCAATTTTGTAAAATCGTGAGACCAAGTATGATTAATATAGATTATGACGTTAACCCAAAAAAATTACTTAAAAATATAGATATACCTATACAAGGTGGATTACACCCAGAGGTACTACTAACAAATAAAGCGCACTTAAAAAAAGAAGTGAATAAATATTTAGATATTTTTAAAGATCACCCTTATGTATTTAACCTTGGACATGGTATTCTTCCGGAAACAAAAATTGAAATGGTGGAAGAATTAATAAAAATAGTTAGAGACTTCACATAATGAAAGATCACCCTAAAATTAAATATGGCAAAACTGGAGTTTTAATTGTTAACTTAGGCACTCCTGACTCTACAAAATGGTTAGATATTAGACGATACTTAAAAGAGTTTTTGTCCGATAGAAGAGTTATAGAGGTTAATCCAATTCTATGGCAATTAATATTAAATCTTATAATTTTAAATTTAAGACCATCTAAAACAGCAAAAGCTTATAAAGAAATTTGGATGAAAGATATAAACATGTCCCCATTAATGTATTACACACAAAAGCAAGCTGAAAAAGTCTCCAATTCAATATCAAGTGAGGACATATTAGTCGACTTCGCAATGAGATATGGAAATCCTAGCATTAAAAGTAAAATAAAAGAATTACATGATAATGGTTGTGAAAATCTTGTAATTCTACCTTTGTATCCTCAGTATGCTGCTCCAACTACGGCGACAGTATGCGATGAAGTTTACAGAACATTAATGTCTATGAGATGGCAGCCCTCACTTAAGATTATTCCCCATTATGAATCTGATCCTCTATACATTGATGCTTTGGTGAATTCAATTAATTCTAAAATAGAAAAAATAAATTGGAAACCAGATTTAATATTAGCTTCTTATCATGGAATACCAAAAAAATATTTTGATAAAGGTGACCCATACCACTGTTATTGCCACAAAACCACGAGACTTATTTCTGAAAAATTTAAAGAAATCGAAATTAAAACTACTTTTCAATCAAGGTTTGGACCCGAGGAATGGTTACAACCTTATACTGATAAAACTTTAGAAAGTTTACCAAAAGAGGGAGTAAAAAATGTTCTAGCAATTTGTCCAGGTTTCTCTTCAGATTGTGTTGAAACATTAGAAGAAATATTAATCCAAGGAAAAGAAAGCTTTATGGAATCTGGTGGTGAAAATTTTGATATGGTTTCGTGTCTTAATGATAATGATGACCATATAAAATTACTTAATAATTTGATTAAAAGATATATTTAATTGATGAATTACTATCTTCTTTTTAAATCTTTACATTTAATCTCGGTTATCTCATGGATGGCTGGTCTATTATATCTACCAAGGATTTTCGTATACCATGCTGAAAATAGTGATGATAGAAAAATTTCAGATGTATTTAAGATCATGGAAAAAAAATTGTATTTTTACATTATGACACCAGCCATGATTCTATCATGGATATTTGGATTGCTTTTAATTCATAGCATAGGATTTCAGCAATTAGGGCAGATATGGATGATATTCAAAATAATATTTGTGATTTTACTTACAATGTACCATTTTTATTTAAGAACGATTTTAAATCAGTTTAGAATTGATAAAAATACTCATTCTCATAAATTTTATAGAATAATTAATGAAATTCCCACAATATTACTTATTTTAATCGTTTTTGTAGTAATATTTAAGCCTTTATAGACTTGAAATCCATTAAACAGATTATTATATTAGGTCTATCCAAATACAACCTCCCCAAAATTATGAATATTCAAGAATTAAAAGAAAAAAGCTCTGAAAAGCTCATTACAGAAGCTGAAAATTTAGGAATTGAAAATGCGAGTACTCTAAGAAGACAAGAAATCTATTTTGCTATATTAAAAAAATTAGCAGAAAAAGGTGAAGAGATTACTGGTGGTGGAGTACTTCAATTACTTCAAGATGGATTTGGTTTCTTAAGAGCAATAGAGTCAAATTATCTTCCAGGTGCTGATGATATTTACGTGAGTCCTAATCAAATAAGGAGATTTGGTCTACGAACGGGTGATACTGTGGAAGGACCAATCAGGGCACCTAAGGAAGGCGAGAGATATTTTGCTTTACTACAAGTGAGTAAAATTAATTTTGAAGAGACTGATAAATTCAAACATAAAATTGCTTTTGATAACTTAACTCCTTTATATCCAAATAAACAGTTAGTAATGGAAGTTGAAGCAACTAAGATTGAAAAAAAAGTTGATTTAACTCCGAGGTTAATTGATTTGGTTAGCCCAATTGGGAAAGGACAAAGATCACTAATTATTTCGCCTCCAAAAGCTGGCAAAACTATGATCTTACAAAGTATTGCAAACTCAATTACAGCAAATCATCCAGAATGTTACTTAATGGTGCTTTTAATTGATGAAAGACCAGAAGAGGTAACAGATATGCAAAGAACTGTAAAAGGAGAAGTTATTAGTTCTACATTTGATGAACCGGCACAAAGACACGTTGCAGTAGCTGAAATGGTTATCGAAAAAGCAAAAAGATTAACCGAACATAAGAAAGATGTTGTCATTCTTTTGGATTCAATAACAAGGCTTGGTCGAGCATACAATGCAGTGGTCCCCAGCTCAGGAAAAGTTTTAACTGGCGGTGTTGATGCTAATGCGTTACAGAGACCAAAAAGATTTTTTGGAGCTGCAAGAAATATTGAGGAAGGTGGATCACTAACTATTATTGCAACAGCGCTAATTGATACTGGTAGCAGAATGGATGAAGTTATTTTTGAAGAATTCAAAGGTACCGGTAACAGTGAAACAATTCTTGATAGAAAAATTTCAGAAAAAAGAATATTTCCTGCTATTGATATAACAAAATCTGGTACTAGAAGAGAGGAATTAATTTTTGAGAAAAATGATCTTCAAAAAATGAATGTTTTAAGGAGAATCATTGCCCCCATGGGATCAATGGATGCTATAGAATTTATTAATTCAAAGTTAAAAGATACTAAAAATAATTCTGATTTTTTTAATTCAATGAATAAGCCATCTTAGTCTAATTTTTAAAAAAATTTTCGTAAATTTTTTCTAAGTTTGCAGTATATTTTTTAGAATCAAATAACTTTAAAACTTTTTCTTTTTCCAATTTTTTGTTAATTTCTATAAACTTTCTATTATCATTACGCAATTCAATCGCAGTTTTTACATAATCATCTAGGTTTTTTGTTATTAATTGATCTAAACCAATTGAATTTAATATACTTCCAGCAACCCTTGAAGCAAAAGATTCACCAATTAATGTAAGAGTTGGAACTTTTCTTCTTATTGCCTCGATTACCGTTGTATGACCATTGTAAGGAAAGGTATCTAAAAAAAGATCCATTATTTCAAATCTTTTTAAATGTTCATCGTAAATAAGTTTGTCCGCAAAAATAATTCTTTCAGTATCTACATCAAACTTTTTACATTCCTTTTTTAAGTTTTTTGATGCAATTTCATTATTATTTAGCAACCATAAAACACTATTATTAGTTTTTTTTAATATATTCATCCATGCCTCAAAAACTATTGGTGTAATTTTATAACTATTATTAAAACTACCAAAGACAAAACACTTATCGGGAATTCCCACATTTTTTTTATTAAATTTTTTTTTAGAAATTTTAATATTTGTAGGATTTGGAAAAAAACTATCTGGCAATCTTAATATTTTCTCTGTGTAAAATTTCTCAAAATTATTTGGGATAAGAAAGTTGTCGCCGATTATATAATCTATAAATGTGGTTCCCATTGTTCCTGAATATCCAAGATAACTTATTTGTACTGGTGCAACTTTCTTTAAATATATTTCATTCCTTGCGTCCGAAGTGTATCCTGTCAAATTTACAGCTATATTTAAACCAATTTTATGGGCAAGACTTACAATTTCTCCATCTGATTTTTTTGTTACATCATAAAATTTAGTAAAATATTTTTGGATTTCAAAGTGCAATTTATCTTTAACAGGTCCATGAAAAAAACCATAAATTTCAAACTTAGACCGATCATGGTTCTTAAATATATCTTTAGTTAATTGTAAAACTGGATGATTATAAAATTCTGCCCCGAAATAACCAATTTTAATTTTTTTAAGCTTCTTTAAATTTTCACTATTATAATCCCTATCTTTTTGAAAAGCCACATTGCTGTAAAGTATAGAATTTCTTTTTTGTAGAGACATATCATCAATTAATGATAGCAAAGGAAAGGGCTCTATAATTTTTTCATTATTTTCAATAGAATGTTTTAATATTTTTAAGTTAGAGCTAAAATTATCCCAATCACAAATATGCATTTTTGAATGCAAATATTTACCAAATAAATATGGAAATTTAGGGTCTGCATTTAATGCATTATCAAATTCTCCTATAGCCTGAACGAATTTTTTCTTTGATAGAAATATTTCAGCTTTATTATTATAGGCTTCAGCATTATCTTTATTTAAATTTATGGATTTATCGTAAGATTTAATTGCCTCATCAGATTTACCCACATCTCTTAGTAGATTACCAATATTATTATAAATTTTATAATTATTAGGAGATAATTTAAGAGAATAATTAAAATATTTTATCGCCTCATTAAAATTAAGTAATTTTCTATAAGCAATTCCAATATTAATATTTGCATCGAGAAAATTTGGATTTAGTTTGAGCGCTTTTTTATAATTTATTATAGCACTCTCATTATTATTCAATTGACTTAAAGCAATACCGATATTGTTATAGTAGCTTTCTGTGTCTTTTTTTAATGTAATAGCTTTCGATAAGTAAAAAACACATTTTTTATAATCTTTAATTTGTAAAAAAGCAGTTCCAATTAAAAAATAAACTTGTGCTTCATTTTTAAAGTCATTAATTATTTTTAAATATTCCTTTATTGCTTGGTCTATCTTACCTATTTTGTGTAATTTTTTTGCTTCTTCCAATACGTTAAATTTATTTTCCATTGCAACAAGTAGAAACTTATGATCTAAAAAGTAAATTACAGAAAATATTAATCAAAGACATAAATTTCTTAATTTAATATTAGATAAAATTTAAATTATCATAGAAAAATTTATATATTTAAATTCAATACTAGCTATAATTGTTTTAATGACAATATATGCTCTATCTTCTGGACCTGGAATAGCTGGTATCTCTGTTATCAGAGTTTCTGGTAGAGAGACACAAAAAGTAATAAAGGAGCTCACCCAAAGAGATTTACCTAATCCTAGAGAGGCCACTAGAAGAAAATTCAATAAAATCAGCAATAATGAGCTTATTGATGAGGGAATTTTGCTATGGTTTCCTGCTCCAAATAGCTACACTGGTGAAGATATGGCAGAATTCCATGTTCATGGTAGTAAAGCTGTTGTTAAAGCAATGCATACAACAATTTCAGAGATAAAGGGTTGCCGCTTGGCCGATCCCGGTGAATTTACTAAGATAGCTTTTCAAAATGGTAAAATAAATTTACTTAAAGCAGAGAGTATATCTGACTTAATTTCATCTGAAACAGAAATACAAAGGCAACAGGCTATTAAAATTATGTCTGGTAAAAGTTCTGACAAATTTAATTCTTTAAGAGACAGAATTTTAAAAATTTTATCTAATATCGAGGCTAAAATAGATTTCCCAGAAGATGATTTACCTGAAGACATTTTAAAAAATATTCATCTAGAGTCCAGAAACATAAAAGCGGATATAGAAAAAATATTAAACGATCAGAAAGTAGGAGAAAGAATTAGAGAAGGTTTTAAAATTGCAATTATAGGTCCTACTAATGCTGGTAAATCTTCATTACTAAACTATCTATCCAAAAGAGATGTTGCAATAGTTTCAGAGGTTGCGGGAACTACTAGAGATGTTATAGAAGCACACTTAAATATAGATGGTTATCCTGTAATAATTTCTGATACAGCCGGAATTAGAAATTCAAAAGATGAAATTGAAAAAAAAGGAATTAAGTTAGCTTTAAAGAAGGCAGAAAACTCTGATTTAAACTTAATAGTAATAGAGCCAAAAAGCATTGATTTTTCTAACTTTTTTAAAAATTTTGACCTGAAAACTTCGATCTTAGTCGTAAATAAAATGGAACTAGGAGTTGATAAACTAAGTGAAGAGATAAAAAAATATAATCCAGTTTTTATATCAATCAAGGAAGAAAAAAATTTAGATAAATTAATAAATTTGATTAAAGAAAACTTGAATAATAGATTTATTTCTAGTGAAGATATTTTTATTACAAGACAAAGACACAGAGTAAATCTTGAGTTGTGTTTAGAGAGTTTGGTAAATTTTGAGGCAAATAAATCTTTAAATGATATAGATAAAGCAGCTGAAGATTTAAGGCTTGCTACAAGATACCTGGGGCTTATTGTAGGCAAAGTAGATGTGGAAGAAATCCTTGGGTCAATATTTAACGATTTTTGTATAGGTAAATAAGCGTTGATAATAGTTAGTTTTTTGACTTTTTTTACTGTTTTCTTGTAAAATTTAAGATCGATAATAGATTACAACTATGAAAAATGAATTAACATTTGATGTAGTTGTAATTGGAGGGGGTCACGCAGGTTGTGAGGCAGCCACAGCATCTGCTAGACTAGGGGTTAACACAGCCCTTTTTACTCATAAATTTGAAACTATTGGAGAGATGTCTTGTAATCCAGCAATTGGTGGACTGGGAAAGGGCCATCTAGTTAGAGAAATTGATGCATTAGATGGTGTTATGGGTGACGTAGCAGATAAGTCAGGTATTCAATTCAGATTATTAAACAAAAGTAGGGGGCCAGCAGTAAGAGGACCAAGGACCCAAAGTGATAGATCTCTTTATAAAAAAATTATGCAGCAAAAACTTGTAAACTACTGTAATTTAAGCATTTTTTCTGATCCTGTAATAAGATTTAATTTTAATAATAATAATATAATAGGTTTCGTAACATTATCTGGAAAAGAAATTAAATCATCAAAGATAATTTTGACAACTGGTACCTTTTTAAATGGATTAATACATATAGGTGAGAAAAAGACACCGGCGGGAAGGTTCAACGAGAAACCATCAACGGGTTTAAGTGAACAATTAGAAAAGTTTGAATTTAAAATTGGTAGATTAAAAACAGGTACGCCACCAAGATTAGATGCTCGTACAATAAACTTTAAAGATTTAGAGGAGCAGCATGCTGATAAAGATCCTTATTTTTTTTCTTTTTTAACAAAAAAAAATTTTAATAAACAAATTTCATGTCGAATGACATATACTAACGAAACTGTTCATAAAATTATTTCCAAAAATATTAAAAGAAGTGCAATGTATTCTGGAAGCATAAAAGGAGTCGGCCCTAGATATTGCCCATCTATAGAAGATAAAATAAAAAAATTTGCAGATAAAACAAGACATCAAATTTTTTTAGAACCGGAAGGGTTAAACGATCATACAATTTACCCAAATGGAATTTCAACATCTCTACCAGCAGATGTGCAGCAAGAAATATGTAATAATATCAATGGTTTAGAGAATGTTAAAATTTTAAGGCCTGGATATGCAATTGAATACGATTTTGTTGACCCAAGAGAACTTTTTTTAACATTAGAGACCAAGAAAATAAAAAATTTATTTCTTGCTGGTCAAATTAATGGAACAACTGGATATGAAGAAGCAGCTGCTCAAGGATTAATTGCTGGTGTAAATGCTGCACTTTCATTTAAAGGTCAAGAACCATTCATTTTAAACAGGTCGGAAGCATATATTGGTGTTATGATAGATGATCTTGTTACGAAAGGTGTAGCTGAACCTTATAGAATGTTTACTTCAAGAGCCGAATACAGACTTACATTGAGATCAGATAATGCAGATCTTAGGTTAACACAAAAAGGGATAGATTTAGGATTAGTTCTAAACACAAGAGCTCAAATTTTTAAGGAAAAATATAATTCTTTATCTAAAATTCAATCAAAAATGGAGAAATTGACTATTACACCATCAAAAGTAAGAGAGTTCGGAGTGAAAATAGCTAAAGATGGTATCAGTAGATCTGCAAATCAAGTATTAGGACAAAAATCAGTAAATATGAGTAAAATAAGAGAAATTTGGCCAGAAATTAAGTATATTTCACGTGAAATTGATGAGCAATTAGAAATTAGTTCGCACTATAAAGGTTATTTAAAGAAGCAGAAAGCAGATATAATTGCCTTTAAAAGAGATGAAAATCTAATAATACCTGAAAATATTAATTATGACAATTTTTCTGGATTATCAAATGAGGTGAAATCGAAATTTAAGAAAATTAGGCCAAAAACCATGGGTCAGGCATTAAGAATTGACGGTGTTACACCAGCAGCAGTATATATTTTGTTGTCTCACCTTAAAAGAAAGTCTATTAAGCATATAGCTTGATTGATTCGGATATTTTAAAAATAGATAAAATTATTTCTCCAAATGTTTCACGTGAAACATTAGATGAATTACAAAATTACTCAAATGAGATAATTTTGAGGAATAAACACATAAATTTAATAAGTAAAAAAACAGTAAATTCTATAAATAACAGGCATATAATAGATTGTGCACAAACAATTGATTTTATTGATAAAAAAGATATAAATACCTGCACAGATCTAGGTTCCGGTGCTGGATTACCAGGTGTAGTTTTAGGTATTTTGATGAAACCAAAAAAACCTCTATTTAAGTCGATTTTTTACGAGAAAAGTTACCATAAAAGTATTTTTTTGAAAGAAATGACAAAAAAATTTAAATTGAATTCTGAAATTCATAGAAAAAATATTTTTGAGGAAAAAAATTTAAGTACAGATGTAATTATATCTCGAGCATTTAAACCTTTGCATATAATTTTTCAAATAGCTCAAAATAATTTCAAAAATTTTAGGTATATAATTTTATTTTTAGGTAAGAGTGGAAAAAAAATATTGAGTGAAGCTCTTATTTTTTGGAAATTTGATTACGAACAAAAAAAAAGTCTAACAAACAATGAGTCTATGATTGTGAAAATATTTAACTTAGAGAAAAAAAAGTAAAATGATAAATTCAATGAAAAGAAAATTTGAAATAAAAATATCTAAATACGAATTTTTTTTAATTCAGAAATAAAAATGAATAAAAAAATTATATCAGTAATAAATCAAAAAGGCGGTGTAGGGAAAACAACTACTATTATAAATTTAGCAGCTGGATTATCAATGAAAGGAAAAAAAATTTTAGTTATAGACCTTGATCCACAAGGTAATGCTACAACAGGTCTTGGATTGTCTAATAATTCTAATTCAGATAAAACAATCTACAATGTTCTTAATGGAAATAAAAAAATTTCTGAAGTAATTCAATCTACAACCTTTGAAAATCTTGATTTGATAACTTCAAACGTTGATTTATCAGGCCTTGAGGTAGAAACAGCGAGTGATAACCGTAGAGCATTTAAATTAAAGGACGAATTAGGCCTAATTTTAAATGATTCTGGACCCTCATATGATTATATACTTATTGATTGTCCACCGTCATTAAGCCTTCTCACAATTATGGCATTGGTAGCCTCAGATGCTCTAGTAGTGCCTCTACAAACAGAATTTTTTGCTTTGGAGGGCCTTACACAGCTAATGAAAACAATCGAAAGAATAAAATCTAATCTTAATCCGTCCTTGGAGATACGTGGCATACTTCTAACAATGTTTGATAAAAGAAATAAACTTTCTGGGCAAGTCGAAATAGAAGCAAGAAATTATTTTAAAGAAAAAGTTTATGCAACAGCTGTTCCAAGAAATGTCAGATTATCCGAAGCCCCTTCTCATGGTATCCCAGTGCTAATGTACGATAAGATTTGTCCTGGTAGTAAAGCTTATTTTCAATTCACCGAAGAATTTTTAGAGCAAGATAAGCAAGTGGAGAGTGCAGCATGATAAATCCTTTTAAAAACAAAAAGGGCTTAGGAAGAGGATTATCGTCATTGATCGGAGATAGTGATATTAAAACCTCAAATGATAAAATTTCAATAAGTTCAATAATACCTAACAAAAATCAGCCAAGGAAATTTTTTGATAAAGACGATTTAGATGAGTTGGCAACATCAATTAAAGAAAGAGGTATAATTCAACCTTTAATAGTTAGAAAATCTGATGATCAAGATGATAAATATGAATTGATAGCAGGTGAGAGAAGGTGGCAAGCTGCACAATCAGCAGGCCTTCATAACGTTCCTGTTGTAGTTATACAAGCAGATAATTTAAAATCTTTAGAGCTTGCTATAATTGAAAACGTGCAAAGGAAAGATCTTAATCCTATAGAAGAAGCAGAAAGCTACAGAAACCTCATTGAAAATTTTGATTATGATCAAGAAATGGTTTCAAAATTCATAGGCAAAAGTAGGTCTCATATTTCCAACTCATTGCGACTTTTGTCTTTGCCTGAAAAATTAATTGGCATGATAAGAGAAAGTAAAATATCTCAAGGACATGCTAAAATTCTAATTGGACTCGAAAATGCTTTATTACTTGCTGATAAAATAATTAAAAAGAAATTGTCTGTAAGGCAAACTGAGAGCTTAGTAAGATTATTAAAGAATGGTGGTAAAAAAATTTTAAAGCAAAAAGATTCAAATGTTGTTGCAACTGAGAATGAATTAACTAGCAAATTAGGAATGAGAGTTTTATTAAACAACAAAAAAAATAACTCTGGAACTTTAACTTTTGAATATAAAGGAATAGATCAATTAGATAGGTTAGTAAATATTATAAAAAATAACTATTAATAATTTATTATAAAATTCGAGAGTAAGTGTATGGGGTTTTTTGAATTATTTTTGATAAGAATTTCAACCTCGTTTATTTCATAAATTTTATTCTTTAAATCTTTTAATTTCCAATTATTTACTTGTGTTTTTACCATTTCTTTGTCTTTCCAAAATATTGGAGGTCTAGTATTAGATATCACTTGGTCTAGGTTCCTATTTTCTTTATATCTTTCTATAATTTCCATCAATCTTTTTGACTTACTTAACAAAGTTCTGAGAATTAAAATACAATCCTCATTCGAATAATTATTTTCATTTAAAATTTTTGAAAGACTTTTTTTATTTTTTGAAAGATAATTATCAGCCAGTTCACTTACACTATAATTTTCAGCTAAATTACTTAATTTTTGAATATTTTCAAAACTAATATTTTTGTTAGATAATGAAAAATTAAATATTTTTTCTAATTCTACTTTCAAATTTTCCCGATTACCGCAAGCTCTGTTTATAATTAAATTTATTGATTCTCGAGAAAGCTTTATATTATTTTTATTTATAAATTCTATAACTAAAGAAGTTAATGCCTTCGCGTCATCATCATAAAATGGAATAGTTATTAACGTTTTGTCTTTTTCAAACAATGACCTTAGTTTAGATTTTTTTTCAAGTATCCCAGCTTTCAATATAATTTTTATATCTTCCAATCTTTCTGTCTTTATTTCTTCTATGAGTTTAGTTATTTTATCACTAACTCTTGAAATTATAATTAATTTTGCGTCACCAAATAGAGATTTTGTTAAAATTTCACTTATAACTGTTTCATAATTATTAATAAATTCTGCTTCCTCATATTTATTTATAGAACCTCGAAAATTATTTGCAAATTTTTCCTTTATTACTTGATTTTGGAAACCATCATTTTTTCCATAAAGAAGTATGATAGGGTTCTTATCAAAATTTGTTCTATTTATTTCAAATGATTTTACTATCATGAATCAATTGCTGTTACTGACATCAACATTGTTTGGAATAGTTCTTTTGTAAGGTTTTTTATAATATTCTTTTCAAATTGCGATAATTCAAATTTATCATTGATATTATTATAAGTTGATTCTTTTGAAACTGAGTTTTTTATTAAAGTATCTCCATTAAAAATTAAATTATAATCCAAACTAATTTCTAACCTAAATTTTTCAGGATCACCTTTTGCATTTGACGAAACTATTTCCTTATTTTTTTTTGTTTTAAAATAAATATCGTATTCTTTTTTTCCTTTACTGATATCTTTTAACTCTTGGTTCAAAATTTGATTTATATTTCTGTCTCCTTCAAATTTTATATTTACAAATTTAAAGTTATATGATTTGTCGGCTAACATTGGTTTAAACGAGCAGCTCTGAGTAAATAATAGTACGAGCAATAATGATAAAAGTTTATTCATGTAATAATATGTTTATTAACCTATTTTTTATAAATATAATTTTTTTAATTTGATTTATATCAAAATGTTTATTTAAATTTTTATCTTTATTAATAACTTCAATGAGTTTTTTCTCAGAAATATCTTTTCTAACATTTAAAATTGCTCTTTTTTTTCCATTTATTTGCACTACAAATTTAATTTCCTCTGCTTCTAATATTCTAGAATCAAATTTTGGCCAACCCAGATCTTTATCCTTATGAATTTCACTCAAACATTCACTGGTAAAATGTGGAATAACCGGGGAAAAACAAATTAATATCTTTTTATAATTATTCTCTAAATTTAAATAGTTTTTATTTTCTTTTATGTATTTACTTAAAAAGTTGTAAGTTTCATACATGTTAGCCACGATTACATTATAATTAAATTTTTCTAAATTGTTTGTTATTTTTGATATAATCGTGTTAGTAAATTTTTCTATTTTTTCATCGACCAATTCATCTTTTTTTTCAGATATTTTATCTTTTATTTCCTCATGTAATGACCACAGTTTTTGGATAAATTTATAAGAAGATACCATTCCCTGCTCAGACCATTGAACATCTTTTTCTGGCGGACTGTCAGATAAAATAAATAGTCTCACAGCATCAGCACCGTAATTATTAATAATAAATTCTGGATCGATAACATTTTTTTTAGATTTTGACATTGATTCTGAAGGTCCAACTTTTACTATCTCATTATGGTCTTTTTTTTTTACTACATTGTTATTTATTTTTTCTACCTCATCTGGCGATAACCAATTATTATATTTATCTTTATACGTCTCATGACAAACCATACCTTGAGTGAATAGACTTTTGAAAGGTTCTGTAATATTAAAGTTTTTATTTTGGTAGTTTATTGCCCTCATAAAAAATCTTGAATACAATAAATGAAGAATTGCATGTTCTACACCCCCAATGTATTGATCAACAGGCATCCAATAATCTATGTCACTTTTTTTAAATCCATAAGTTTTTTCATTAGGAGAGCAAAATCTAACATAATACCAAGATGAACAAACAAAAGTATCTAAAGTATCAGTTTCTCTTATTAATTTTTTCCCGTTTATATTAACTTCTTTCCAATCGTTCAATTTGTCTAATGGATTACCTTTAACATCTAATTTTATATTTTCTGGCAGTTTTACCGGGAGCATTGATTTCGGAATAGGATGTACGTTGCCATCATTATCGTATGCTACAGGTATTGGGCAACCCCAATATCTCTGCCTTGATACACCCCAATCTTTTAATCTATAATTTACTTTCCTCTTTCCTAATTTTTTTTCCTCAAGAATTTTAATTGCCTCATTCACAGAATTATTCGGAGCCTCAAATCCGTTTAAAAATTCAGAATTTATTAATAAACCGGGACCAGAATAAGCAGCATCTTTGACTTCAAAATTATCGCTTTCTTCTTTAGGCTTAACAACAGTTCTTATTTTTAAATTATATTTTTTTGCAAATTCAAAATCTCTTTGATCATGAGCTGGGCATCCAAATACTGCACCAAATCCATAATCCATTAATACAAAGTTTGCGAAGTAAACAGGCACTTTTTGATTTGGATTTAAAGGATTAATAGCTTTTAAATTTGTTTTAAATCCGATTTTATCACCAACAGCTATAGCCTCCTCTGTAGTGCCGGTTTTTGAGCATTCCTCTTTAAATTTTAAATATTCAGGATTTTTTTCGTAAAACCTCGATAATTCATGATCAACTGATACCGCCAAAAAAGAGAAACCAAAAAGTGTGTCTGGTCTTGTTGTGAAACATTTAATACTATTTAAAGGTAAATCACCCTCAACTTTAAAATCAATTTCACAACCAAATGATTTACCAATCCAGTTTTTTTGCATTGTTTTTACTTTGTTTGGCCAATCCTTTAGCTCATCCAAACCTTCTAAAAGTTCTTCTGAAAATTTAGATATATTAAAAAACCATTGATTTAACTTTTTTCTCTCAACAACAGCACCCGATCTCCAACCTTTCCCATCTATTACTTGCTCATTTGCTAGAACTGTTTGATCAACAGGATCCCAATTCACGTAGTTTTCTTTTCTATAAACTAATTTTTTTTCTAGTAGTTCTAAAAAAAAAATTTGTTGATGTTTATAATAATCTTCTGAACACGTAGATATTTCTCGATTCCAATCGATAGATAAACCTAAACTTTTAAGTTGACTCTTCATTGTCTCTATATTTGAATTTGTCCAATCTTTTGGGTCTAGGTTGTTATCTCTCGCAGCGTTTTCTGCAGGCATACCAAAAGCATCCCATCCCATTGGATGTAATACATTAAACCCTTGTAAGCTTTTATATCTTGATAACACATCACCAATTGTATAGTTTCTCACATGTCCCATATGTATTTTGCCAGATGGGTATGGAAACATTTCAAGGCAATAGTATTTTTTTTTATTTATATCTATTTTGCATTTGTACGTTTGATGTGTTTCCCAAAATTTTTGCCATTTATGTTCTGTGAGTTTGAAGTTGTATCTTGACACTTTTATGATTTGTTAAATTTATTTTTTTTCTGGATCACTTCTTACGTAGGGTTCATTTTTCCCAACATTTTGTTTTTCATATACTGCAGCTTGAGTTAATATTTTTCTTGATAGATCGTTAGCCAAATCTCCTGATCTATCTGTCACAACACAATTATTAGACATACTGCAATTTTTATAAAATACTTTTATCGATAATGCATCAGACCTTATTTGATTAGACAAAAATCTTATAGAAATTTTTACAGCCTCATCACTTGAACTACCATCGCTATACCAGTCAGTTACAATAATGCCCCCACTATAATTTGCTAATGCAAGAGGCATAAAATCTAAGACATCTAAAGATGCTCTCCAAAGTTCATTTGAACTTGCGAAATCAAAAGTTCCACTTTTAGTTTTACCAAAATTTGATAGTCTAAATCCCCTTCCTTCTTCAATATTTTTTGCAACCCGCTCTCTTGGGTCTGGGGAGATTTGTCTTGCATCTGCACCAGGTAATTTTCCTCCTTTACATGAGCTTACAAATAATGCGCAAAAAAGAGCAAGTGTTAAGAATAATTGAATTTTTTTTTGTTTCATAAAACTTATTGTACTACTAAATCATTTAAATCATTTTTGAAATTCCTTAAAAATCAAAAAACGTTGAGTTTCTTAGGTTTTACAATGATGTAAATATGCAACACTTTATTTAATTGTTCAAATAAAAGCCCATTAATCTGAGTTTTTTTGAGGTTTTTTGATAAATACATCATGTTTAATATTAATATTAATAAATACAAAGGAGTATTTAATATGAACAAATACACAAAAATAGGGTTAACAGCATTAGCTGGTTCTCTAGTTGCAGGTTCAGTATCAGCTGCTACGCTTGGCGTATCAGGTGGAGCTGCAATGTACTACAGTGGTGGTGACGATAAAGCTAACACTGGTAACGGTTGGACAATGTCTGACTCAGTTACATTTTCTGCTTCAGGAGATGTAAATGATATCGGTGTAACACTATCAATTGAATTAGATGGTGACGCTGCTTCAGGAAAAACTAACTCAGGTACTTCGTACTCTTCAACAACTTCAATGAACGTTGTTGACAGTCACTCAATTTCTTTCGATTTTGGTGATGCAGGTAGTTTAACATTCGCTGGACACGGTGGTGATGGTGCTATGAGTGCTAAAGATGACGTAATGCCAAATGCTTATGAAGAAGCTTGGGATGTAGTTTCAGGTGCTGATGCAGGTATTATCAATGGTCACAGTGGTAACAACATGTTTACTTACAAATACAGTCATGATTCTGGTGTAAGTTTAACAATTGGTTATATCAATGCATCTGATGCAGTAACTGATGTATCATACTCAGATATGGGTATTGAATATACAGGTGTTGATGGTTTAACTGTTGGTTATGCACAAGGTGATGTTGAAGCTGTAACAAACACTAAGAGTGATGAGCACACAATGTATGCTAAGTATGCATTTGGTCCAGTAACTGTTGGTGTACAGACATCTGAAAAAGATGTTGATGGTGGATCAACTAGTGACACAGAGTCAACTAGCATGGGTCTTACTTATCAAGTTAGCGATGACCTAACTGTTGGTTTTGGTAATCATACTATTGAGTACAACTCAGGTGAGGACCAAGAGTCAACTGGTGTCAGTGCTTCATACACAATGGGATCACTAACTATTGGTGGTGCATTTAACAGTGTTGATAACATTGCTAATACAAATACAAATGACAGATCAGCTTACGAGCTTGGTTTAACATTTGCATTCTAATTAGTTTAGACTTTTTAAAAGGGCCCCTTTTTAGGGGCCTTTTTTTTTTCAAAATAAGAAATTCCAGCTACACCATAACAATTTAAAATCTTAATCTTCTTAAAGTTATCTTTTGAAATACCTCCTAAAGCGACCACTTTTTTATTGGTAAAACTTTTTAGTTTAATAAATTTGTGAGTGCCAAGATAATTTTTATTAAATTTAAATATGGATGATAAAAATATCAAATTTACTTTTTGTTTTTCTTTTTCTCTAATTTCCTTAATATTGTGGGCTGAACCTAGTAATAAAAAAGAGGTATTAATTGTGTAATTCAAATGTTTACAACTTTTATTAAATGATGGTAGATATGCACCATCAAGACCTAATTTTAAAGCATTTCTAAAATCGTTAGATAAATAAAATTTAATGTTCTTTTTTGAGCAATAATTTTTTAAATTTTTAATTTCATTTATATCTAATTTTTGTTTGTAATTTCTATAAATTATGCCTGTATTATTATCTAAATTATCAATATTATTTTTTATAAAAGAATTTATAAAATAGAATTTTGTAGGAATATTATTATGCATCATACAGTTAAAAATTTACTTAATATCTTAGAAAATGTTAAGTCAAAAATACCAAAGGATATTAGTAAAAATAAATTGCCGCAAATAATAGCAGTGTCTAAGACTTTTAAAATAGATCATATACTTCCTTTAATTGAATATGGACATTTTCATTATGGAGAGAATAAAGTACAAGAAGCTTACGATAAATGGTCACAAATAAAAGAAAAAAATAAAAATATAAAGTTACATCTTATTGGTCGCCTTCAAACAAATAAGGTTAAGCTAGCTGTAAAATTATTTGATTTCATTCATTCATTAGACAGTAAGAAACTTGCCAATAAAATTTCATTACAAGAAAAAGAGCAAAATTTAAAAACAAAACTATTCATTCAAGTAAACATAGGTGATGAAGAACAAAAGTCTGGTATTTCAAAAAATGAACTTTTAGATTTTTATAGTTACTGCAAATCCCTTAACTTAGATATTATAGGTTTGATGTGTATTCCCCCAATAAACCAGGATAGTAGTAAATATTTTGCAGAAATGAAAAATTTAAGCAAGAAGTTAAATTTAAATGAACTTAGTATGGGTATGTCATCAGATTATGTCAACGCAGTGGAAAATAGATCAACTTTTATAAGAGTTGGTTCAAAAATTTTTGGACAAAGGCATTAGAGAATTTTTATAGTTGTTTTTTTATTTATTAATTTTATTAAAATTAAAAAGTCTTTTTCAGAAACACCTATGCAGCCTGCTGTAGGCTTATAGTTTTTTGTTAAATGAATGAATATTGCACTACCGCCTCCAATTTTTTTATTTTTCCAGTTAAATTTTATAGGAATAAAAAAATTATATTTATAATCTTTTCGATAAAGTTTTTCATGTCTTAAATTTGATTTAATTTTAATTAATTTATTGTAATATCCTTTTGATCTAATATCGTTACACCAACCCATATTTTTTTTTATATAAACAATATCCAACTTTGTAATCGGTTTAATTTTTCTGTCTCCTCTCAAATATAAGCTACCTAAATTAAATTTACCTGTTGGAGTTTTTTTATCACCTTCTATTTTATTTTTTGTGAAACCTCTTTTGCCAATACAACATTTCATTATAAAATCGTCAAAAATCAGTGTATCTTTATTTTTGATTATAATTGGCATATTGTAGCTAGATGATTAATTCCCAAATTTTAATTATTCATAAATTTCCTGCATTATTTAATATATTAAACGAAATTAAAAGTAATTTAAATTTTGAGATAAAAGCAATTAATGAAAGTAAAATACAAAATAATTTTAAACAACAAAATCTATTGATAATTTCTGGCGAAAAGACAATAGATGATGAAAATGTTATAGATATAAAAAATTATCCAATTAACATCTACAAATTAATTGAAATAATAAATGTTCAATTTTTGAAAAAAAATTTTAGTAAACAAAATAATGTTCATGTAGGTAAGTATTTAATAAATTTAAATTCAAGAAAAATGAGTTTTAAGAATGTATCAATATCATTGACTGAGAAGGAGTCAAAAATTGTTGATTTTTTAAATAGTTCTAATGCAGCAGTAACAATAAGCGATTTACAATTTAAAGTTTGGGGCCATAAGTCAAAACTAGATACGCATACTGTTGAGACACATGTTTATAGACTAAGAAAAAAAATTGAAAAAAAATTTAAAGATAAGCTTTTTATAATTAGTTCTAAAAATGGCTACAAAATTCAAAAATAAAAGAAATCAAATAGCAAAATATTTATTCACAAATAAATTTAAAATGAGAGTAGTTAGACCAAAGAAAGGGAAAGGAAGCTATAATCGAAAAAAAACTAAAGTCTAGCACCTATTTGTTGTATAACTTTTGTAGACATTTCTCTACCTTTGTTTAATTTTTCAATCGGACTTGAATTATTTAAATATCCATGTAAATAACCCGCAGCAAATAAATCTCCTGCACCTGTTAAATCTTTAATATTTAAATTTTGTTCAACATTGTTTTCTACTATTTCATCACCTAAAATCGAAATTGCTCCCTTCTCTCCTCTTGTCACAACGATAAGTTTTTTTAAATTCTTTGCAAAATTTATAACTTCTTTAAAATTATTTGCGTTTATTAATGAAATCATTTCTTGTTCATTTGCAAAGGTAATATCCAGTTTATTTTTTACTAGATCTAAAAAATGAGACTTATGTCTATCAACACAAAATTGGTCCGAAAGCGACATCGCAACTCTTTTTGCGTTTTTTATGGCTTTATCAAATGCTTTTTTTGGCTCTCCTTCGTCCCATAAATATCCTTCGAGAAATATTATTTCTGATTTTTTTATTATATTTTCATCAACGTCGTTATGATTAATTTTACCAGCGGTACCTAAAAATGTGCACATTGTTCTCTCAGAGTCGGGCGTCACTAGAATTAAACATGTTCCAGTAGGTAACTCTTCTTTTTTCTTAGTATAAAAATATTTTACATTTTCAGATTTTAATCCATCTTCATATTTACTCCCCAAATCATCATCACTAATTTTACCAATGAAACCTACTTCATTACCAAGTTGAGACAATCCAACGATAGAGTTTGCTACCGATCCACCTGAAATTGTTTTTTCAATTTTAAGACTAGAAAGTAATGTTTTAAACTCTTTTTCATCAAATATAAGTTTCATCGTACCTTTTGTTAACTTATTTTTTGTAATAAAAGTTTCTTCCACTTTACAAATAACGTCGACAATTGCGTTACCGATACCCAAAATTTTCATTAAATTTTTGTCCATTCATTTAATGGTGGTAAACCCATTTCTAATAATTTTGAGTCTTTTGCGACAAAAATAATATCAGCTGATATAGATATTCTCTCATCATTTGATTTTGATGCTTGTGTAGAGTGGATCGTTTTTGAGGGAAAAATTATTATGTCATTCTCTTCGACGTTAATAATTGCTTGTGTAACGTTAAATTGATTCATTTTTTTTACGATACCCTTTTGCAAGGCTGTTTCTGACCTAAATATGCCAGGCATAACTTCATTTTTATAATTTTCATCAAAAATAATAAGATTTGCATCATTTTTATTTTTTTTTAGATAATATGCAAAGGAAATATGAGATTGAAAATGTCTATGCTTTTTAATTCTTTCATTACTTTCTGATATTGTTGCCCATGATCTTTGTATGTATATATCTATGAGTTTATCATCAATTTCTATGCATTTTAAATATTCCAAAACTCTTTTTTTAATCTCCAAAAATAATTTTTCAAAATTTTTGCTTTTATGTATGAACTCAAATCCTTGTGTGTCGCCTGTCCAAGCATTTGTCGCTGTTTGAAAACTTATATTTTTTGAATTTTTCTTCATATTTCTAATTTCGTTTAGCATTAAATTTTTTTCATCATCGTCAATTTTAATTTTATCTTTAATTATTGTTAATGGAAAAAGATTAATAATATTCATTTAAGCTTTTTTTGTTTTTATAGGTTTTTTCCTTTTAGGATAACAAGAAGTACAAATTTTACAAGAAATACCATAGCAGTCTCTTGCTTTGCAATATTCTCGTCCATAATAAATTATTTGAAGATGTAATTTATTCCAATACCTCTTTGGAAATAGACGTTTCAAATCTTGTTCAGTTTGAACAACATTTTTCCCATTAGTTAAACCCCATCTTTGTGCAAGCCTATGTATGTGAGTATCAATAGGAAATGCTGGAAAACCAAATCCTTGAGACATAACTACACTAGCTGTTTTGTGTCCAACACCAGGTAAGTTCTCTAACTCTTCAAATGTCTTCGGAACCCTACCGTTATATTTTTCAACTAAAGTCTTTGACAAATTATAAACACTCTTCGCTTTAATTCTAAAAATTCCAATACTTCTTATTAATTTTTCTATTTTTTTTCTTCCAAGCTTAACAAAATGCTCAGGTTTATTGTATTTGGGGTAAATATTCTTTGTAACATTATTAACATTTACATCTGTGCATTGAGCTGAAAGTAAAACAGATATTAAAAGTGTAAATATATTTCTATGTTTTAATGGTATTGGTGTCGTTGGATAAGTTTTGTTGAGTATTTTTAAAACTATTTTGGCTCTTTCAACTTCATTCATTATCTAAAATTCAAAAGATTTCTCATTGAATAAAGGCCTGGTTTTTTGTTAATTAACCATTTGGCAGCAGTTATTGCTCCGTCTGAATATAAAGCTCTGTCAAAAGCCTCGTGGTTAAGTGTGATTATTTCCTTTCCACTTGAAAATGTTACTTCATGCTCACCTATAATTTCACCTTTTCTTATTGAATTGAAATTTATTTTTTTTCCATATGGAAATTTTTTTTTGTTTAAATATTTTTTACCTATCATTTTATAAAAGTCTTTATTTTTTCCTATAGCAATTCCTTTTCCAAGCATCAGGGCAGTGCCAGATGGATGATCTTTTTTGTGTTTGTGATGTATCTCAAAAACCTTACTAAGATAATTATTGCTAAGCGATGCAGATGTGATCTCGGTTAGGTACATGAGTAAATTAATTCCAAGACTCATATTTCCTGCCTTTAAAATTGGAATTTTTTTAGAAAACTTCTTAATCAAATCTTCTTCTTTTTTTGTAAAACCTGTTGTTCCAATAACGACTTTTTTTTTTAGTTTTGCAGCTATTTTTAAAACTTCGAATGTGCATTTTGGTATCGTAAAATCTATTATAACGTTTGCTTTACTCAAGGCTTTATCAGTATTTAATTCTGGTTTAATTCCGCTAATCTTTTTATTTATTATTCTATTTTCCGTAAGCGTAACTAACTTAATTGTCTTATCTTTATTAACAGATTTGATGAGCTGTTGACCCATTCTCCCCATACATCCTGTTATGGCTATATTAATTTTACCCATTTTAAGGGTTCAGATTAGCATTATTGTCTAGTTTTTCCAAAAACTTTTGGCTTTTTGAAAGAATTTTTTAATACTTGGGTTAGATTTTTCATTTTCAATTTCTCTAAATTTTTCTAATAGCTCTTTTTGTTCTTTATTTAGTGATATTGGAACTTCAGTATTTACTTGAACGTAAAGGTCTCCAAAATCACTACCTCTCATGTAAGGCATACCTTTTCCTCTTAATCTAAATTGCTTCCCACTTTGTGTTCCTGCTGGAATTTTGATTTTAGCTTTTCCTCCATCAATTGTTGGAATTTCAATTGATGTTCCAAGAGCAGCATCTGCAATTGAAACTGGACATTCAAAAAATAAGTTTTCATCAGATCTTTTGAATAAGTCGTGAGAATGAACATTTATGAACAGGTATAAATCACCGCTACTACCACCTCTAGACCCAGCCTCACCTTTCCCTGAAAGTCTAATTCTGGTTCCATCATCTACACCTTTAGGAATAGTAACAGATAATCTTTTAGAAGCTTGTCTCTTTCCTTGTCCGTTACAATTTGAGCAAGGATGAGTAATTTGCTCTCCTGCGCCAGCGCATTGTGGACACGTTTGTTGAACTGTAAAAAAACCTTGACTAGATCTTACTTGACCATGACCACCACACATTGAGCATGCTCCAGCTTGATGTCCAGGTTTCGAACCTGAGCCACTGCAAGTATCACATTTTTCAGATGTAGAGAATTTTATATCTTGTTTCTTTCCTGAAAATGCTTCTTCCAAGGATATAGATAAATCATATCTTAGATCAGACCCTCTATTATTTGATCTTCTTGACCTACGACCTCCACCAAAACCTTCACCAAAAAAGTCTTCAAAAATATCAGAAAAATGATTTGAAAAATCAAAATTACCAAATCCTCCTCTTCCACCTCCTCCATTCTCAAAAGCAGCATGACCAAAATTGTCATAGTTTTGCTTTCTCTCAGAGTTGGATAATACGTGGTAAGCTTCTGATGCTTCTTTAAATTTTTCTTCAGCACCTTTGTCACCTTTATTTTTATCTGGATGATATTTAACCGCGAGTTTTCTGTAGGCTGATTTTATTTGATCTCCTGAAGCACTTTTATTTACACCTAAAACTTCGTAATAATCTCTTTTTGCCATAACATGTTATAGACAAACAGTTGTTTATTAGGCGCTTTTTTCTTTGTTCTCGTCTTTTACTTCTTCAAAATCTGCATCAACAACGTTATCGTCTTTAGTATCTTCTTTCTTTGCGTCTTTTGGAGCATCTTCAGGTTTTGCACTTTGTTGTGATTTATAGATTGCTTCACCCAATTTCATAGATGCCTGAACTAAATCTTGCGTTTTCTTTTTGATTTCTTCAACATCAGTTCCTTTAAGAGCATTTCTTAAATTTGCAGATGCGTCTTCAATAGCTTTTTTATCTGCGTCTGAAATCTTGCTTCCGTGCTCTTTTAAATTTTTTTCAGTAGAGTGTATTAACGTATCTGCTTGATTTCTTGCATCTACAGCCTCTCTTTTCTTTTTATCTTCTTCTTTGTTAGACTCTGCATCTTTTACCATTTGGTTAATTTCTTCATCACTCAATCCTCCAGATGCTTGAATTTGAATTTTTTGTTCTTTACCAGTTCCTTTATCTTTTGCTGAGACATTTACAATACCATTTGCATCTATATCAAATGTCACTTCGATTTGCGGAACTCCTCTTGGAGCTGGAGCTATTCCAACTAACTCAAAGTTTCCTAATATTTTATTATCGGAAGCCATCTCCCTTTCACCCTGGAGAACTCTAATTGATACTGCTGGTTGGTTATCCTCTGCAGTAGAAAATACCTGACTTTTTTTTGTTGGTATTGTTGTATTTTTATCTATTAATTTTGTAGATACACCACCTAAAGTTTCTATTCCTAAGGATAAAGGAGTTACATCTAGAAGTAATACATCTTTTACATCACCTTGTAATACCCCTGCTTGAATCGCTGCACCCATAGCAACAACTTCATCAGGGTTTACAGATTTGTTTGGATCTTTCCCGAAGAAATTTTTTACTTCTTCTATAACTTTTGGCATTCTAGTCATTCCACCAACTAGTACAATTTCATCTACTTCACTTGCTGATAATCCTGCATCTTTTAACGCTGTTTTACATGGTGGTATCGTTCTTGAAATTAGATCTTCAACCAAAGCCTCAAGCTTAGCTCTTGTCATTTTTAAGTTGATATGTTTTGGTCCAGTTTTATCTGCTGTTATAAATGGTAAATTTATTTCAGTTTGAGTTGCCGAAGATAATTCTATTTTAGCTTTTTCAGCTGCTTCCTTAAGCCTCTGTAATGCTAATTTGTCAGATTTTAAATCAATACCGTTTTCTTTTTTGAATTCTGATAAAAGATAATCAACTATTGCATTGTCAAAATCTTCACCACCTAAAAAAGTATCACCATTAGTTGATTTAACTTCAAATACACCATCTCCTAATTCAAGAATTGAAACATCAAATGTTCCTCCACCTAAATCATAGACTGCTATTTTCTTATTTGCTTTTTTATCTAGACCATAAGCTAGGGATGCTGCTGTTGGCTCGTTTATAATTCTTAAAACTTCAAGGCCAGCAATTTTTCCTGCATCTTTAGTAGCTTGTCTCTGGGCATCGTTAAAGTATGCTGGAACAGTTATCACAGCTTGTTTTACTTCTGATCCTAAATATTTTTCTGCTGTCTCTTTCATTTTTTGAAGCGTGAAGGCTGAAATTTGTGATGGCGAATATTTTTGGCCTTTTGCTTCAATCCATGCATCGCCTTTATCAGAATTAACTATTTTGAATGGAGCGGTCTCTACATCTTTTTTGACAGTTGGATCTTCAAAATTTCTGCCGATTAATCTTTTAACTGCAAATATTGTATTTTCAGGATTTGTAACAGCTTGTCTTTTTGCTGGTTGACCTATTAACTTCTCACCTTCATCTGTAAATGCAACAACAGAAGGCGTTGTTCTTGCTCCTTCAGCATTCTCTAAAACTTTTGCTTGTGTTCCTTCCATTACAGCAACACAAGAATTTGTTGTTCCTAGATCTATTCCTATAACTTTACTCATAATTTATCCTGTTTGATGCTCATATAAGTGCTAATTTAACAACTACAACCATAATAAATAATTAAATTTTTGCCTTTTTTTCCTCATTTTCTTGGTTTTTTTGGTTATTCTGTTTATCTTCATCTTTTTTTTTTGATACGGCTACTAAAGAAGGTCTGAGCAATCTATCTTTCATCATAAAACCTTTCTGGATTTCTTGGACTATTGTTCCTTGAGCTTTGGTATCATCTTCAATTTCCATCATTGCCTGATGTAAATTTGGATCTAGTTTTTCGTTAATTGCTTTAATTGGTTCAATATTATTTTTTTTGAAAATTGAAATCATATCTTTATTGATAATATCTATATGCTCTATCAATTTTTTTAGCGTATCTTTATCTTTTATAGTTTCATCACTTTCCAGTGTTTGTTTTGATCTCTCTAAATTATCTAGAAGATTAAGAGTTTCTCTCGCAAATGAAAAACCACCATATTCATAGGCTTCATCTTTTTCTTTTTCAAATCTTCTCCTTTGATTTTCCATTTCAGCAAATGTTCTAGCAACTTTATCTTTAAGATTTGCAATTTCATCTTCATGTGAAAGTTGGTCTTCCTCCTCTTTTTTTTCAATCTCTCCTGGCTCCTGTTGATCTGGATTTAGCTCAGAATTTTCCTCTTTTAAATTTTGATCTTCTTTATTTTGTGATTCTTCTTTTTCCATTTAATTCTATATGGTAAGAAATTCATGAAATTCTAGATGTTAAAAAAAAAAAATAAAGAAATTGTAGTAGGGTCAAATAATGAAGGAAAAATAAAAGAAATAAAAGATTTACTGCCCAAATACTACAGTATTACTTCTCCAAAGGACTATGGTTTAAAAAGCCCTGAAGAAAATGGAGATACTTTTCTAAAAAATTCTTTAATTAAAGCCAAGTATTTTTCAAAAAAAACAAGAAAAATTTGCATAGCAGATGACTCTGGACTTGAAATTGAATTGCTTAATAATCAACCAGGAATTTATTCAGCAAGATGGGGTGGAAAAAAAGGTAATTTTAATTTGGCAATATCCAAAGTATTTCAAAAGCTATCCAAGGTAGATAAAAATTGGAAGTTAAAAAAGATTAAAGCTAGATTTATATGCGCATTAACAATTTATGGATTAAAAAAAAATCCAATTCAATCTATAGGGATCATTAACGGTAGAATTTCAAATAAGAAAATAGGAAATAAAGGTTTTGGATACGATCCAATTTTTATTCCTCAAAATAAAAGAATAACATTTGGTCAAATGAAACAAAAGTTAAAATTTAAAAATGATCATCGAGCAAAAGCTTTCAAAAAAATTAAAAAATTTCTTTAAAATTTTTATCTTGTATTTCATAAAAATTTAATTGATGCGTGATTGTTTTTTTATTTATTTCGAAGATACCTATTTTTCCTCTAAATTTATTTTTCTTAATAAATAAATTTTCGTTAATCTTAAAATTATTATTTATTAATAAGTAATAAACCAACCCTATTAGATCATAACTTAAAAAAGAAATTTGATTTGGTATATTTTTGAAGTTTTGAATATACTCTTTTTGAAATATTTCAAAATTATCTTTATTTATTGATGGGAAATATATTGGATGCAATGAAGTTTCTTTCAAAAGACTTTCATCAAACCACTGATTCAATGTAATATATTTTATTCTTTCTGAGGACACATCAGTATACAATAAAGATGTTGCTACACTTTTTAAACTTTCACTAAAATCAGCAATTATTACCGAATCAAAATTAATAAAACCTAAAGTATCTTTCTTTTTTAATTCATCTATTTTTTTTTTTTTATTAAAAGTATTTGAATTTTCTATTCTTTTAATTTCGTTTTCTAAATTTTGTTTTCTTTGTTGATATCTTGTCAAATCTTCTATTTGTTTTGTTAGTAATGTCGGATCTTTACTATAAATAAATCTCTCTTTTAATATTAAATTGGATTTCTCAATAGCTTCTTCTATTTCTCTTTTATATTCTGTTTCAGGGATTAAAAATATTGTATTTTTTAAATTATTTTTACTTAAATATTTTTTTATTGTATTTATTTGTGATATTGCATTCACTCCTGCAGAAATTACATTTTTTGGATTATTTCTAATTTTGTTTGTAAAAGATAAAAATGTTACTTCATTTAATTCATCTAGATATTTATTACTTTCATTGAATACTGGTCCAATAATTATTTTCACACCATTGTTGTAGAGCTCATTCGATACCCTTAATGTATCTATTGGGTTAGCTTTTGTGTCTTTAGGTATTAATGTTATCCTTTCATCATTTATTTCATTCAAAGCCATTCTTGTAGATTTAAGAATTGAATTACCTATATATGAGTATTCACCTGACAAAGGAATAATTAAACCTATTTTAATTTTCTCGTCCGAAATTGCTTTAAGATGTGAAAAAACGATTATAAGAAAAACTTTTAAAACTATGATATATAATTTCCTCATTGTCATTAAATGTATAATTTTGAATTAAATGATAGTTTAAAACCTGGGCTATATTGTGTTTCAACACCAATAGGAAATTTAGGTGATATTACTTTTAGGGCTATATACATACTTAATAAATCAGACGTGATTTTGTCAGAGGACACAAGAGTTTCAAGTAAACTATTATCTAGGTTCAGTATTAATACAAAATTATTATCAAATCATAAATTTAATGAAAAAAAAAATGTTAAATATGTATTAAACTTATTAAAAGCAAATAAAATAATTTCTATCATTTCAGACGCTGGTACTCCAACGATTTCAGATCCAGGGGGAATTTTGATAAATGAATGTAAAAAAAATAAAATTGATATATTTCCAGTTCCAGGATCCTCTGCAACTACAGCAGCTGTTTCTGTAAGTGGCTTTTCGAACAATTTCATTTTTTGTGGATTTTTGCCTGAAAAAAAGTCACAAATTGATCAACTTTTTCAAAAAGTTTCTAGTTTAAATTACTCAATTGTTTTTTTTATTTCACCAAAAAAAATAAAAAAAATAACAGCTCAAATCCAAAAATATTTTAATGACAGAGATATTTTAATTACAAGAGAAATGACAAAGCTTCATGAGGAATACATTAGAGAAAAAGTTAAAAATCTTAATAATGTCAATATATCCGAAAAAGGTGAAATAACTGTTGTTATATCAGAAAATTCTAATTTACAAAATAAGTTACAAGTAATCGAAGAATCAGTTAAAAAAAAAATTATTAAACTTTTAAAAAAAATGTCAATAAAGGATATAACTTTAAAAATAAGCAAAGAAAATAATATATCGAAAAAAATTATTTATGAATTTTGCTTGAAAAAAAAAAATGAAATCTAGAAATTTAATATTAATAGCAATTTTTTTATTTATTTCAGGATGTGTTGGTTATTCATCAACTGGAGTTTTGGGAACAGGGGTTTCGATTGCAATGGATCCAAGAACAATAGGAACACAAATAGACGATTCTTTAATGCAAAAAAACTTAAGAGCAAAATTAATATTGATGAATAAAGGCTACCTAATTAACGTAAAGACAAAAGTATTAGATGGTCGAATTTTCATAACAGGTAAAGTTGATACTGTAGAAGAAAAATTAAAAATTACAAAACTAGGTTGGGAAATAAAAGGTGCGAGATCAGTAAAGAACGATTTAAAAATTAAAGAGGAGTTTAACTTTAAACAGACCGCAAAAGATGTACTTATAACATCTCAGTTAAGAACCGCTTTAATAACAAACAAAAAAATTAAGTCAGCTAATTATGATATCGATACATATAAGAAAATAATTTATGTTTATGGCATTTCGCAAAATGAAGAAGAAAGAGCTGAAGTTATAAACGAAGCTAAGAAAGTCCTTGATGTTGAGGATGTCATTACAAGCATTTTTTTAGTTGAAGACTTGAGAGTTGTAAAAAACTAATTTGGTCTCTTGTAATTAATTACTCCTGCTGAATATGCTGCAACAGATGCTAAATTTAATATGTCAGATGTTGATGATCTTAATGGAGCAATTTCAATTGCTTGACCTAAACCGATTAATAGCGGTCCGATAACTTTAGCCCCACCTAAAGTTTTCATTATTTTATAAGTTATAGCAGCACTATGTTGTCCAGGCATAATCAATATATTTGCATTCCCAACAATTTCAGAAAAAGGATACAGGTCCTTATATTCATCACTTAAAGCCACATCAGGCTGCATATCTCCATCAAACTTAAAGTTAACCTTTTTATTTTTTAAAATTTCTACTGCATCTCTTATATGTTTTGTTCTAGCTGTTATTGGTTGGCCAAATGTTGAGTGTGAAAGAAAAGCAACTTTTGGCTCAAAACCAAATAATTTTGCTACTCTAGATGCAGAAATAGCTATTTCAGAGAGTTGTTCAGATGTTGGATATTCGTGAACACTTGTGTCCGCAATAAAAACTGTTTTGCCCTTATTTACAATCATGTTCAATCCAAACATAATTTCTCCAGGTCTAACATCAATGACCTTTTTTACTTTATCTAGAGATTGACCATATCTTCTTGAATTTCCAGTTACCATTGCATCAGCATCACCACATGCAACCATACAAGAACCCCATATAACTCTGTCATTTCTAACCATTTTGTCACAATCTCTTTCAAGCAATCCCTCTGATCTTTGAAGTTTTTTAAATAGATAATTCACATATTTTTTTCGTTTGTCGCTCAAAGTAGAGTTTACAATCTCAATATCAAAGTTTTCTCCGTAACCAATCTCTCTAAGTTTTTCTTTAACAACTTTTTCTTTAGCAACTAAAACAGGCGTACCCAGTCCACTATTTTTAAATGCTATAGCTGCCTTCAAAGTATTTTCATCCTCGCCATCGGCGAATACAACTTTTTTATTTGTTTTTTTAATTTGGTTATTTATTCCTTGCATAATCGTTACAGACGGATCAAGCCTTTGTTTTAGCTGCTCTGAATATTGATCAAAATTTTCTATTTCTTTTCTAGCAACACCAGATTTTATAGCAGCTCTTGCTACTGCTACTGGTATTACACTTATTAACCGAGGGTCAAAAGTAGATGGAATAATATATTCTTTTCCATAATTAGGTCTCTCACCACCCATAGCAGCTGCGACCTCGTCAGGCACAAATTCTCTTGCAAGTGAAGCAATAGCATTAGCAGCAGCGATCTTCATTTCTTCATTTATAGTTTTCGCTCTAACATCTAATGCTCCTCTAAATATATAAGGAAATCCGATCAAATTATTTACTTGGTTTGGATAATCGGATCTACCTGTTGCAATTATTGCATCGTTTCTCACTACTTCTATATCTTCTGGTTTTATTTCAGGATCTGGATTTGCGCAGGCAAATATTATCGGATTTTTTGCCATCTTTTTTACCATACTTTTTTTTACAACACCGGCGGCCGATAAGCCCAAAAATACATCTGCATTTTTCATCGCTTCATCTAAATTTTTATCTTTTGTATCTATCGCAAACTCTTTTTTCCATGAGTTAATATCTTTCCTCTTTTTATTTATGACACCCTTTGTGTCCAACATTTTGATATTATTTTTTGGAATACCTGTACTTCTAAATAATTTCGCACATGCCATAGCTGCAGCACCTGCACCATTTATTACTATTTTAATTTTTTTTAAGTCTTTTTTTGCAATATCTACAGCGTTAATTAATGCTGCTGTAGTTATAATTGCTGTCCCATGTTGATCATCATGAAATACAGGAATATCTAAAATTTTTTTTAATTCTTCTTCGATTATAAAGCAGTTTGGAGCTGCAATATCTTCTAAATTTATTCCCCCAAAACTTTTTGCTATATGTTTTATGGAATTAATTATCTCTTTTGTATCCTCGGTATCTATCTCTAAATCAATGGAGTCAATATCTGCAAATCTTTTGAATAGAACAGCCTTTCCCTCCATTACTGGTTTTGATGCTATAGCACCCAAGTTTCCTAGTCCTAATATTGCAGATCCATTACTAATTACTGCCACTAAGTTTCCTTTAGTAGTATATTCATATGCTAACTCAGGATTATCGGCTATTGCTTTTACAGGAGCTGCAACCCCAGGAGAATAAGCTAAGGCCAGATCTCTTTTTGTAGTTACAGGTTTAGATGAAACGATCTCTATTTTGCCAGATTTATCATTAGTATGAAAATCTAAAGCTTCTTTATCGGAATAATGTTCAATTTTGTTTTTTTTCATTGTTTGTTTAGATATACAAAAGGATTAAGTTAGTAATATGATTTATGAATTTAATTAAGTCAACAGGCACATTTAGTCTGTTTGTAATACTAAGCAGAATTTTAGGATACATTAGAGACTTTTTTATAGCTATTTATCTTGGTTCGGGACCAATTGCAGACGCATTCTTCGTAGCATTTAGAATACCAAACACCTTTAGAAGATTATTTGCGGAAGGTACTTTTAATGCAGCGTTTGTTCCATCTTATACCTCAGAACTTTTGTCTAGTAAAAAAAGAGCACAAAAGTTTGCAAACTCAGTATTTAATCTATTGGTATTAGCACTTCTAGTTATAACAATATTAGTTGAGATTTTTATGCCAAACTTTATTAAATTAATTGCACCTGGTTTCTCAGATATAGACAGCAAGTTTAAATTAGCAGTCGATTTAACAAGAATTACATTTCCTTTTTTATTTTTTATAAGTATAGCCTCTTTTTTTTCAGCAATTTTAAATTCTCAAAATAAATTTGCTGCCGCTGCCGCTGCTCCACTTTTTTTAAATATAATATTAATAATTTGTTTCCTTATAATAAAAAATGATTCAGATTTAGTTTATTATCTTAGTTATGCGATAACATTTGCTGGAATTATACAATTTATATTTTTAATTATTTTTACTAGAAAATATTTTTATCCGAATTTTAACTTTAACTTCCAAATAGACAAAAAAATAAAATTCTTTTTTAAGAAGCTTTTACCAAGTATATTTTCATCTGGGGTTACTCAAATTAATATATTAGTTGGAACGATCATTGCATCCTTCCAGGCAAGTGCAGTTTCATATTTGTATTATGCAGACAGAATATATCAAATAAACTTAGCAATAGCAGGGATCGCAATAGGTATAATTATTTTACCCAATTTAAGTAGATATGTTAAAAGTAAAAATAAATTAAAATTAGAAATTTTACAAAATAAGTCTCTAGAGTTGAGTTTATTTTTAAGTCTTCCAGCTACACTTGCATTAATTTTTGCCTCTGAAGAAATTGTTTCTGCGCTTTTTGGGTATGGTTCTTTTGATGAAGAAAGTGTTAAAAATTCAGCTCTTGCATTATTTTATTTTGCATTAGGTCTACCTGCATTTTCGATGATTAAAATATTTTCAAGTTTTATATTTGCTAGAAATGATACCAAAACACCTTTTTACTTTTCATTAATTTCTGTAATTATGAATATAGTTATTAGTTTATCTTTGTTCAGTAAATTAGGTTTTATTATTATTCCTATAGCAACAACTATTTCTTCATGGTTAAATGGACTTTTATTGATGATATTCGTTTTAAATAAAAATTACTTTAACTTTAACAATTTGTTTTTTATACAGCTTTTTAAAATATCTATTGCAAATCTAATTTGTTTGGCATTATTTAAAATATTAATAAGTTCTTTTAGTAATTATTTTATATTTTCAAATAGTTATAAATTTTTAGCAATTATATTATTAGTTCTTTTAACTTTTACTTTTTATTTATTGATTTCAATACTCATTAAGGCCTTTAAAATATCTGATATTAAATTAAAGTATTAAATTATGTCTAAAAAAATTTTTTCTGGAGTACAACCAACGGGAAACTTGCATCTTGGCAATTATATTGGTGCAATAAAAAATTTTGTAGATTTACAAAATAATAAAGAGAACAATTGCATTTTTTGTGTCGTGGATCTTCATGCAATTACTGTAATGCAAGACCCGGTAGAATTAAAAAATAATATTAGAGAGACAGCAGCAGCATTTATCGCAAGCGGTATTGATCCAAAAAATAGTATAATATTTAATCAATCCTTAGTTCCCGCACACTCCGAGGGATCTTGGATTTTAGGATGTGTTGCCAGAATGGGATGGCTCAATAGAATGACACAATTCAAAGAGAAAGCTGGAAAAGATAAGGAAAAAGCTAGTGTTGGTTTATATATCTATCCGGTTCTGATGGCGTCTGATATTCTTTTGTATGATGCTACTCATGTGCCAGTTGGAGATGATCAAAAACAGCATCTAGAACTCTGTAGAGATATAGCTCAAAAATTTAATAACGAATATAAATGTCCAGATTTCTTAAAGCCTCCTGAGCCACTTATACAAAAACACTTTTCAAGAATAATGAGCTTGAAGGATGGCACAAAAAAAATGAGTAAGTCTGACATCGCAGAAGGCAGTAGGATCAACTTAACAGATACTGAAGATCAAATTATTAATAAAATAAAAAAAGCAAAAACAGATAATAATACATTGCCTGGAAATGAAGATGGACTTAAAGGTAGACCTGAAGCAGAAAATTTAATCGGTATTTACTCTAGCCTAAATAATCAAAATATTACCAATACATTAAATGAGTTTGAAGGAAAAAATTTCTCTGATTTAAAAAATAAACTATCTGAAATAATTGTGAATAAGCTATCACCTATATCAAAAGAGATAAAAAAATTGTTGTCAGATAAGAATTATATAGATCAAATTTTAGAGGATGGTGGCTCAAAAGCGCAGGATATTTCATCTAAAAAAGTTAAAAAGATAAAAGAAATAGTTGGTTTTTAATCATTTAATATTTTGAAATAAACATTATATAAATCATATGTTTATACAAACTGAAAATACACCAAACCCGAATTCATTAAAATTTTTACCTGGTAGAAAGGTATCTAAAAATGGTCCTTTAGAAGTTTTAGATCAGGAAGATACAAATAATTTACTTGTAAAAAATTTATTAAAAATAAACGGAGTGACAGGAGTATTTTTTGGGGAAGATTTCTTTTCGATTAATAAAGAAGATAATAAGAAATGGGAAGATATTCAACATATTGTTATATCCTATGTAAATGAACATTACGCAAATGGTAATACTTGCATTATCG
Source organism: uncultured Pelagibacteraceae bacterium (assembly GCA_902543485.1). Taxonomy (GTDB): domain Bacteria; phylum Pseudomonadota; class Alphaproteobacteria; order Pelagibacterales; family Pelagibacteraceae; genus Pelagibacter. Next base: position 53,615 of record CACBYP010000007.1, read on the forward strand.
ATAAAACAACCAAAGAGGAACAAAACAAAAATTATTCCGAGATTGAAAAAAAAATAATAAGTATACTAGATTCTAAAATCAGACCTGCTGTTGCAAGAGATGGGGGAGATATAAAGTTCCAAGAATTCAAGGATGGAAAAGTTAAAGTTTTGTTAAAAGGTAGTTGTTCGGGATGTCCATCTTCAACTCTCACTTTAAAAAAAGGTGTAGAAAACTTACTTTGTCATTATATTCCTGAAGTTAAAGAAGTTTTAGCTGTATAATTAATTAATAATAATTATATTAAAAATAATGGTTAGAATCTCAAAAAAAAATATTAAGCAGCAGAAAAAAAAAAATAATTTATTTAAATTTTCAGCGATCTGTCTCTTAGTAATTTTCTCATTTTTTACTTTGCCAACTGTAAATAATTTTTTAGATAAAAATTTAAATTTCAATAAATCTATCATAACGAATGCAGGTATAAATTTTGACCAGGAATTAGAAAAAAGAAAAATGATTCTTGATGGACAAGGAGAAACTAAAACAAAAAATCTGAATTTAAAAAATATTTTTGCTGATATTGATTTTTTCAATACGGATGATGAGGGAAAAAATTCAATAAGATTTGATGCAAGAACAATAGAGCAACTATTCAAAGATACAAATTATAATCTTGAAAAAGTTAGAGAGACTAAATTAGTAAATATTGGCAATAAAATTGACCATCTACCAAGAGAGATTAAAAGTATTGAGAGTTCGAAAAAAAAAAAGAGATTGTTTATTCAAATAGTTTTACCATTAATTGTTGAAGAGAATACTAAAATTCGACTTGATAGAAAAAAATTATTTAGAATATTAAGTAAAAATATAAACACACAAAAAGAAAAGGATTGGTTAAAAGAAAAATTTAGACAATATGGTTTAAGAGATGGAGATTTTTATTCTCTGAAAGTTAGAATGGATGAAATACCCATCTCCTTAGCACTTGCTCAAGCTGCCAAAGAAACAGGATGGGGAACATCAAGATTTGCACAAGAGGGAAATGCATTATTTGGTCAATGGACCTGGAACGGAGAAGGAATCAGGCCAGCAGGTGTTGACAAAGATGCAAAACATAAAGTTGCAAAGTTCGCGGTGCTCAAAGCGTCAGTTAGGGCTTATCAAAGAAATTTGAATACTCATAGTAGCTATATCGAATTTAGAAAAGAAAGAGCAATTCAAAGAGACAACGATGAAAAATTAGACAGTTTAAAGCTGGTAAATTATTTAGATAAATATGCGGAGACAGGGCAACAATATATTGACGTATTAAAACAAATTATAAAGCAAAATTCTCTTACGGATTTTGATGATGTAAATGTAATGCCTACAAGTAATAAGACTAAAAAATTAATTTAATTTTGAACAAATTGGAAACCTGAAAATCTCCACCCATTTTCATCTTTTAAAGAACAGTTAATTCTCCCTCTTCTTTCAATAAATTTTTCTGAAAAATTAATATGTAATATATTATCAATTAATAATATTTTTGTTTTTCTCCATTTTGAGCCTTCATTTGAAAAGCAATTAATATTTTTTAAATTTTTTTGATCTTCGAAAAATTCTATAGTCATTTTAGGAGGGTTTTCACCTTCATTCATAAATTTGTTTTCAGGTTTAATAATTTTATACTGAAGTGGCAAATATGATATTACTTCTTTAAATCTTTTTATTTCTCCATATTTTTCGTTTATGGGGAATCTTGGTAGTTCATATCTATCTTTGTTTAAATCAATAACACCTGAATGTTGGCCAAATGCAAATTCAAAATTGTTTGAAATATAATTTTTTTGCTCTAAATTATATTCACCAAAGGGATAAGAAAAATAAATTGGATTATATCCCAATTTATTTTTAAAAATTTTAATTGATTCCTCAATATCTTCTACAAACTTTTGAAAAGCAAATTTAGTTAAATAATCGTGAGAATGTGAATGATTACCAATGTATGCAAAGTTCTCTCTTTCTACTTCTTTTATTTGGTCCCAACTCATATATCCTTTATTTCCAACCGCCTCTGTTGAGACAAATAAAATAAAAGGAATTTTTTCCTGTTTTAAGATTGGCCATGCATTTTCATAGAAAGATGTAAATGCATCATCAATGGTTAATAAAATTTTTTTTTGTTTTTTAACCTTTTCAAAATTTGTTGAAAATTCACCAGGATTATAAAAATGTAAATTATTTTCTTTTATTAAATTAATATGTTTTTTAAATATATCTAATCTTATATTTGTTGATGGATACTTATTTTCTTCAAATCTATGATACATAATTGCCAAAACTCCTTGTTCATTCTTTAAATATTTTTTATTTACTACTTCAGCTTTAACGTTTAAAAAAATAATAAAAAAAATGAATACTTTAGTTATTAATGCTGCAGATGATAAAATTTTATTTTCTCTCATAACGAACTTAGAATCTTATACTACCGCTCATACAAACAGTAGAGAAAATTTTGACAAAATAATGATATTAATTTTGAGTTTTCTTAAAGAGCATGATTCAAATTTAGATAAAATAAGTGAAATATTTGTAAACCAAGGTCCTGGGAAAATCTCAAGCATTAGAAATTCGATAGCAATAGCTAAAGGCATTGCTTTTGCAAAAAATATTGATTTATATGGATTTTTGAGTGAACATTTAACTGATAAAGATGTAAATCAGTTAGTAAAAACTGATAAAAAAAATTTTACAAATATTAATTTGATTAAACCCCTTTACTCGAGTTAAAATATATTATGCTAGAAACTATTGAAGAAAAATGCCAAAAAAATGGTGTAAAACTTACAGATCAAAGAAGGATAATCGCAAGAGTGATATCCGAATCTAAGAAAACATATGGAGAATCTGACCATCCAGATGTTGATGAATTATATAATAGAGTTTCTCAAATAGATTCTAAAATTAGTATTGCTACTGTTTACAGGACAGTTAAGCTTTTTGAGGAGGCAGGTATATTAACAAAACACGATTTTAAATCTGGAAAGGCAAGATATGAATTAAATGATGATCATAATCATTTGATTGATATAAAAACTGGAGAGATAATAGAATTTGTTGATGAAGAAATCGAAGAATTACAAAAAAAAATTGCTGATAAATACGGTTATAAGCTTGTTGATCATAAATTAGAACTATACGGTATCAAAAAAAAATAATTCATGCATAAGAAGGTTTTTATAAAGACATTTGGTTGTCAAATGAATGAGTATGACTCCAATAGGATATACGATGCTGTTAGGTCGATAGGTTATAATAAAACTGAAAATCAAGAAGAGGCTGATTGTTATATTTTAAATACTTGTCATATTAGAGATAAAGCTAAAGATAAAGTTTATCATGAGATTGGGAGAGTAAAAAAATTATATAAAGACAAAAAAAAGCCAATTATGGTTGTTGCAGGTTGCGTTGCACAAGCTGAAAATACTGAGATGCTTAATAGAGAAAAATATATAGATCTAGTTATAGGTCCACAATCTTATCAAAAAATAAATAATCTTTTGAAAAACTTTGAAGAAGAAAATAAAGTTGAAGAAACTGAATTCGACTCAGTTTCAAAGTTTAGGTACTTCGATAACATTAAAAATAACAACACCAAGGTTTCATCTTTTTTAACGATTCAAGAGGGTTGTGATAAGTTCTGTCACTTTTGTGTTGTTCCTTATACTAGAGGACCAGAGTATTCTAGACCATTCAAAAGCATTATTGATGAAGCTGAGAGATTGATAAAGAATGGATCTAGAGAAATAACTTTTCTTGGTCAAAACGTAAATGCATATTCTTATAAAGACGGATCTAGGGAGTACCGACTGTCAGATCTTATAAATACACTCAGCAAATATTCCGAAATAAGTAGAATTAGGTATACCACATCTCATCCAAGAGATATGACAGATGATCTTATTGAATGTTACAAAAATTCAAAAAAATTAATGCCTTTTGTTCATTTACCAATTCAAAGTGGTTCTGACAGAATATTAAAAATGATGAACAGAAAGCACACTGTAAGTTATTATTTGAACATTTATGAAAAATTAATCAAAATTAATCCTGACATAAAATTTTCTAGTGACTTTATTATTGGATACCCCGGAGAAACAGAGAATGATTTCAAAGAAACCATTAATTTAGTTAATAAAATTAAATTTATAAATTCATTCTCTTTTATTTTTAGTCCAAGACCAGGAACAAAGGCTGCAGAATTAGAGATTACCGATAAAGACAAACTTAAAAATAGACTGATAACTATTCAAGAAAAATTATTTAGTAATCAAATAGAGTTAAATAAATCTTTAGAAGGCAAAACCTTAGAGGTACTTGTGGAAAACAAACTTAAAAATCAAAACAAATATTTTGGAAGAAATAAATTTTTAAGTTCAGTTATTTTTGATGGTAATGAAAGTCATATAGGCAGACTAATTAAAGTTAATATTGAAAAAAGTAATCAAAATTCTTTATTTGGTAAAGTAACAGATGAAATGAAAGCAGCATAATTTGAAAAATTTTGCAAAATCAAAAATTAATCCTGATTTAAAATATGTATATTCAGAAAACAATGCCTTAAGTATTGTATTTCAAAGCAACGAATTACTTTTAGGTGTTTTAGGAGAATTTAATAATAACTTAAAAGAATTAGAAAAAATTACAAATTCTAGCATTTACTCTAGAGGAAACTCAATTTTATTAAAAAATACTCCTGAAAAAAACGAAATGATAAAGAATGCAATTCAATTCCTTGTAGATCAATTTTTAAATAATGGAACATTAGAAAAAAAGGATATAGAGTCGTCAGTAGACAAATTTATGATTGATGAAAAAGTTACAAACAAAAGTGGAAATGTAGAATACATAATAAAAACTCCAAAAAAATCTGTAATACCAAGATCAGAGAAACAAAAAAATTATATAAGGGCTTTAAAAGAGTCTGATATTGTTATTTCTGCAGGACCAGCGGGAACTGGTAAGACTTTTTTAGCTGTAGCTGTTGCTTTAACAATGTTGCTTGAAAAAAAAATAGAGAGAATTATTTTATCTAGACCAGCGGTAGAAGCAGGAGAGAGATTAGGTTTTTTACCAGGAGATATGAGAGAAAAAGTTGATCCTTATTTAAGACCTCTTTACGATTCATTATATGACTTATTAGATTTTGAAAAAATTCAAAAAAAAATAGAAGTTGGAGATATTGAGATTGCACCACTTGCATTCATGAGGGGAAGAACTTTAAAAAATTCATTTGCAATACTCGATGAAGCACAAAATGCAACAGATACTCAAATAAAAATGTTTTTAACAAGAATTGGTGAAAATTCCAAAATAGTAATTAACGGTGATCCTTCCCAAATAGACTTACCTAATAAAACAATGTCAGGTTTAAATAGATCAAAAAAATTACTTGGTCATTTACAAGAGATATCTGTGGTAGATTTTGATCATAATGATGTTGTAAGACACCCATTAGTTTCCAAGATAGTCAAGGCTTATTCTGATAAAAATTCAGATTAATGATTAAAGCCAACATAGTTTTAGATAAAAAAATTTGGGAAAAGAAATTAAAAAAACCAGAGATATACTTCAAAAAGAAATTAAATAAATTATCTAAATTAAGCGTCTTTAAAAATAAAAACCAAGAATTTACTGTGATGCTTACTAATAATAAAAAAATGAAAGATTTAAATTTAAAATTTAGAAATAAAAATGTTTCAACGGACGTACTTTCTTTTCCTTTAAAAATTAAATTAAAAAATAAATTATATTTAGGAGATATAGCAATTTCTTTTGAAATAATTAACAAAAGAGCAAAATCAACGAGTTTTGATCATGAATTAGATAAAATGTGGATACACGGTTATTTACATCTCTTAGGACATGATCATAAAAAAAATAAACATTATTATTTGATGAAGAAAAAAGAAAATTTAATATTTAAAAAATTGAATAAAATAAATTGAACTCTATTCTGGAAAATAAAGCGTACCTATTTTTAATATGTTTACTTTTGGGTATACTAACTTCATTTAGTTTACCTCCCTACAATTTATTTTTTATTAATTTTTTAACACTTCCAATATTACTTTACATATTAGTTAATTATGTAAATAAAAAAACTATTTCATTTTTTATTGGTTGGATCTTTGGCTTCGGTTATTTTATTTCTAACCTTTATTGGATTACAAATTCTTTAACATTTGATGTAAATTTTAAATTAATTATTCCATTTGCATTAATATTAATACCTTTATTTTTGGGAATATTTTATGGTTTAGTAACTTTTCTAAGTAGCCTTTTTAATTTAAAAAATAAACTCTCATCAGTTTTAATTTTTTCGATTTTTTTTGGTGGGATTGAATTTTTAAGAAGTTTTATTTTAGGCGGTTTTCCTTGGAATTTACTAGTCTTTAGTATTTCAAATAACTTACCTTCTTTACAAATTTTATCCTATGTAGGGACCTACTCGTTAAATTTATTATCGATCACAATTTTCTTATTACCAATAATATTTTTTCATAAGTATAAAAGTTCAGTAGCAGTTATCTTTTTTTGTTTTGGACTAATTCTAGTAGTAATAAATTATTCGTATGGATATTTTAATATTAAAAATTTTGAAAAAAAAAAATACGACAAGCTAGACTCTGTTATTCGAGTTGTTTCTCCAAATGTACCAATTGAAAGATTCTTAAAAAATCAGAGTCCTGAAAAAAATATCGATGAATTACTTACTTTAAGTGATCCAAATAAATCTGAAAAAAAAATATTTATTTTTCCCGAGGGTATAATTACTAGTATTTATTTTAGAGATCTCAAATTTTTTAAAAATATCTTCAAAAAAAAATTTAATTCAAACCATAAAGTCATTTTGGGAATTAATAGTATTAAAGAAAATAAAATTTATAATTCTTTAGTAGTATTAAATTCTGACACAGAATTATTGTATAAATACAACAAGAATAAACTAGTTCCATTCGGAGAATTTTTACCATTTGAAAATTTCTTCAAAAGAGTAGGTTTAAAAAAAATAACCCAAGGGTATCAATCATTTTCAGCTGATAATAAAAGAGAAATACTGTACATTGATAAAATAAAATTTATCCCACTTATTTGTTATGAAATTATTTATTCAGGAAAAATTAATCCAAATAAAAAATATTACGATTTTATATTAAATATTTCTGAGGATGGTTGGTTTGGCAAATCTATTGGACCCGCTCAACACTTATCTCATTCGATATTTAGATCAATTGAAGAAGGTAAAAATGTTATAAGATCTACAAACAATGGGGTTTCTGCTTTTGTTAATCCCAAAGGTCAAATTATTAAACAAATTAGTGAGAAAGGATACTTTGATATAAATATGATAAAACATGTTAATAAAACTTATTTTGCTGAACACGGTAATAAGATCTTCTTTTATTTTGTCATAATTTATACTACTTTCATTGTGATTTTAAAAATTAGGGAGAATAAATGAAAAAAGATTACTTATTTACTAGCGAGTCAGTATCCGAAGGTCATCCAGATAAAGTTTGTGATAGAATTTCAGATATGGTTGTAGATACATATTTGGCTGCTGAACCTCAATCGAGAGTTGCTTGTGAAACTTTAACAACAACAAACAAAGTTGTCTTAGCTGGTGAAGTAAGAGGTCCAGAAATAAAAAAAAAAGATTTAATAGAAAAAGTAAGGCACTGCATCAAAGATATTGGTTATGATCAAGAAGGATTTACTTGGAAAGAAGCAACATCAGTCGAAAGTCATTTACACTCTCAATCAGCTGATATTGCTATGGGTGTAGATTCCTCTGGAAATAAAGATGAAGGTGCGGGTGACCAAGGAATTATGTTTGGTTATGCTTGTAATGAGACAGACGTTTTAATGCCAGCCCCAATACACTACTCTCATAAAATATTAAGACTTATGGCTCAAGATAGAAAATCCGGCAAATTAAAAAATATAGAACCAGATTCAAAAAGCCAAATTACAATTGAATATAAAGATGGAAAACCATCATCAGTAAAATCTGTAGTTATATCTACACAACACTCTCCAGATGTCAATCAAGCTCAAGTTAGAGAATTGGTAAAACCTTATATTGAAAGATCAATACCAAAAGAATTATTAAGTTCATTAGATGAAAAGGAAATATATGTGAACCCAACGGGAAATTTCGTAATTGGAGGCCCTGATGGTGATAGTGGTTTGACTGGTAGGAAAATTATTGTTGACACATATGGTGGAGCAGCACCACATGGAGGAGGTGCATTTTCTGGAAAAGATCCAACCAAAGTTGATAGATCAGCTGCTTATGCATCTAGATATTTAGCAAAGAATGTTGTTGCATCTAAAATTGCTAACAAATGTTTGATTCAACTTGCATATGCTATAGGTGTATCAAAACCTTTATCAATTTATGTTGATTTATTTGATAATGATGATGAAAAAAATAAGCATGTAGAAAAACTTATACATGAAAATTTTGATTTAAGCCCTAGAGGGATAAGAGAAATGTTAGGCCTAAATAAACCTATTTATGAAAAAACTGCAGCATATGGACACTTCGGAAGAATTCCAGATGACCAAGGTTCATTTTCATGGGAAAAGACAGATAAATCAGACCTATTTAACAGGTAAATAAAGTTGAATATTAAAAAAAAATAAATATATTTCATTCACATTATTGAAATTCAAAATGGGCCTCGGCCCATTTTTTTTTAGGATTAATAAAATGTTAAATAGAAGAGCAGATAAACTAGAATTAATAAGAATAGCAGAAGCAGTAGCTTTAGAAAAATCAATTGATAAAGAGTTAATAATTGGATCGATGGAAAATGGTATTGCTAAAGCAGCTAAATCTAAATTTGGATCTGAAAACGAAATTAAAGTTGAAATTGATAGAGAAAGTGGTGATATTGGAATATTTAGAAAGTTGTTAATAGTAGAAAATCCAGAGAACTCTAATTTAGAAATAACCTTAGATGATGCAATTAAGCTTAATGAAAATAATCATGGAAAACAAATTGGAGATGAGGTTTTACAACCATTACCATCATTTGATTTTGGAAGAATAGCTGCTCAAACAGCGAAACAAGTAATTAGTTTCAATGTAAGAGAAGCTGAAAGAGAGAGACAATACAGCGATTTCAAAGATAAAATTGATACTATCTTGAGTGGCATAGTTAAAAGATTAGAGTTTGGAAATGTAATTGTTGATCTTGGAAGAACTGAAGCAATAATACAAAAAAATGAAATGATACCAAGAGAAAATATTAAAGCAGGCGACAGAGTAAAAGCTTATTGCTTAGATGTAAGGAGAGAGCCAAGAGGTCAACAAATATTCTTATCAAGAGCACATCCGAAATTTATGGAAAAATTATTTATACAAGAGGTTCCAGAAATTTATGATGGACTAATCGAGATTAAATCATCTTCAAGAGATCCAGGTAGTAGAGCTAAAATTTGTGTCAAAGCAATTGATACTTCCTTAGATCCTGTCGGTGCATGTGTAGGTATGCGAGGAAGTAGAGTTCAAGCTGTTGTAAATGAACTTCAAGGAGAAAAAATTGATATTGTAAATTGGTCTGAAGATCCAGCGGTAATTGTTGCAAATGCTTTATCACCTGCTGAAGTACAGAGAGTGAATGTAGATGAGGAGGGAAGAAAACTTGATGTTATTTTAACAGAGGAAAATCTTAGTAAAGCAATTGGTAGAAGAGGTCAAAATGTTAGACTGGCAACAAAATTGATGAATTATGAAATTAATATTATGACCGATCAAGAGGATTCTGAAAGAAGACAAATAGAGTTTAAAGAGAAGACAGATAATTTTGTAAAAAATTTGGAGTTAGATGAAACATTAGGTCAATTACTTGTAGCAGAAGGTTTCTCATCTATTGATGATATTAAAGATAGTAATCCCGAAGCCTTAATGAAAATTGAGGGAATAGAAGAGGAAACAGCAAAAGAGTTAATAGAAAGAGCTAAAGAATTTTATCAAAAAGACCAAGAAGAAATAGCAAATAGAATTAAAAATTTGGGCTTAGAAAATGATTTAATTAATCATAAAGGTTTAACACCAGGAATGCTTTTAACACTTGGTGAACAAAAAATTTTAACATTAAGCGATTTCGCAGATTTGGCATCTGATGAACTAACTGGTGGTTACGATATTGTTAAGGGTGAAAGAGTACGAATAAAGGGGTATTTAGAGGATTTTGCTCTTTCAAAAAAAGAAGCAGACGATTTAATTATGTCTGCAAGAGACATTGTTTATAAAGACTGAGAGATGAAAAATGGAAAAGAAAAAATTAAAGTTATCAATTTCTGGAGCTTCCAAAAAGACAATTAACAGTATTGAACAAGCTAGATCTCAATCAAAGAATACAGTTGTAATAGAAAAAAGATCTCCAAGATTTGGAGGTAAAACAAATTTTTCTAGAGGTGCAAGACCAGTAGACAATAAATCACAAAGTACGTTTATTCCAAAAAAAACAAACTTTTCTAAACCTTCATCACCAATCACATCTGATTTTGAAAAAAGAAAGCTGGCAGAACAAAGAGCAACAAGAAGATTAAAAGGTGAAAATGTCCAAAAAGAAAATAAACTTAATAAACAGGGCGGTAAAAGAAGAGAGCTCAAGTTGACCGTTTCACGGGCATTAAGCGGAGACGATATTGGAATAAGGTCGAGAAGTTTAGCCTCATTGAAAAGGGCAAAGCAGAAGGAAAATAGATTATTAAATAAAGAAGAAACAAAAGAGAACTTTAAACCAGTAAAAAGAGATATTAACATACCTGAGGTTATTACTATTAGAGAATTAGCAAACAGAATGGCTGAGCAATCAAGTAGTATAATCAAACATTTGATGGGAATGGGAGTAACAGTTACTATTAATCATACAATTGACGCAGATACTGCAGAATATTTAGTTAAAGAATTTGGACATAATCCTGTTAAAGAAGAAAAAGCCGAGGAAATTTTAGATAAAATTAAAGAGATTAAAACACAAAATCTAAAGAGCAGAGCACCCATAGTAACAGTAATGGGCCACGTGGATCATGGTAAAACATCTGTTTTAGATGTTTTAAGAAAAGCCAATGTTGTATCTGGTGAGTTTGGAGGTATTACTCAACACATTGGAGCATATCAAATTACATATAAAAAAAACAAAATCACTTTTATCGACACTCCTGGTCATGCTGCATTTACAGAAATGCGAGCAAGAGGCTCAAAATTAACAGATATTGTAATTTTAGTTGTTGCTGCTGATGATGGTGTAAAGCCACAAACAATAGAATCAATTAAACATGCAAAAGCTGCTAAAGTACCAATTGTTGTAGCAATAAATAAGTGTGACCTTCCTGATGCCGATCCTCAAAAAATTAAAAACCAGCTTTTAGAATATGAGTTAATAGCAGAAGATTTGTCAGGGGATGTACTCATGGTAGAGATATCCACAAAAACAAATCAAAATTTAGAAAAGCTAGTTGAGAGTATAATTTTACAAGCCGAAATATTGGATTTAAAAACTGACTTTGATACTGATGCAAAAGGAATTGTTTTAGAGTCCAAAATTGATATCGGAAGAGGACCAATTGCAAATGTAATAGTTACAGCCGGAACTCTAAACAAGGGTGATTATTTTGTAAGTGGTTTAAAATGGGGAAAAGTGAGAGCTATTATAAATGATCAAGGAAAACAAATTGAAAAAGCAGAACCCGCAACACCAATTGAGATATTAGGTATTAACGGAGCAGCAAAATCAGGTGATGATTTTATAGTTTTAAAGAGTGAAAAAGAGGCAAAAACCCTTTGTGAAGGTAGAATTCAGGAAGCAAAGGAGAGCAAAAATCCAATGTCTTTTGTAACTCAAGATTCAGCATTTAAAGATACATCGTCTGAAGAACTAAATATTATAATAAAATCAGATGTTCATGGTTCTTCAGAAGCAATTAAAAATGCTATAAATCAAATTAAACATGATGAGGTAAAACCAAAAATTCTTTTGTCAGATATAGGAATGGTTACCGAGACTGATGTTACCTTAGCTAAAGCATCTAATGCTGTAATTATAGCCTTCAATGTAAAACCTAGCAAAGAAGCAAAAAAAAGAGCTGACCAGGAAAAAATTTCTATATTCAGTTTTAATATTATTTATGAAGTCTTAGATTTCATAAAAAGTAAAATGTCTGGTCTATTAACTCCAGAAGTAGATGAAAAAATAATAGGAACAGCAGAGATACTAGAAATATTTAAAGTTTCAAAAGTAGGAAAAGTTGCAGGTTCTAAAGTGACAGACGGAGAAATTACCCAAGACTCTAATGCAAGAGTTATTAGAGATGGGGCTATTATTTTCAATGGAAAAATTGGATCAATATTTAGAGAAAAAAATCAAACTAAGCAGGTGTCTGCTGGTTTAGAGTGTGGAATAACACTTAAGGATTTTGTTGATTTTCAGAAAAATGACTTAATTGAAGTATATAATTCTACAATAACAGAGAGAACGATATAATGACTAACTTAGGAAAACCAGTTACCCAAAGACAATTGAGAGTTGGTGAAATGATAAAACAAGCATTAGGAATGTTATTTATAAGAGATGAAGCAAAATTACCAAATTTATCTACAAAAGAAATAACAGTTACCGAAGTTAGAATGTCTCCAGATTTAAAAACAGCAAAAATTTTTGTAATGCCTTTAGGTGGAAAAGATACTGAAGAAGTCGTTACTAAATTAAAAGAATTTTCATTTGTAATCAGAAAAGTTTTATCAAAAAAAATAGTGATGAAGTTTTTACCAAAACTATTTTTTGTAAAAGATGACTCCTTTGATTATGCAGAAAAAATTGAAAATTTAATCAAACAAACAAATAAGTAAGGAAAGAAAATGGCAAATAAAGCAAAAGAACTAGCAATCCATGACAAGGACACTGGTTCTTCAGAAGTTCAAGTTGCTCAACTAACAGATAAAATTGAGAACTTATCTAAACATATCAAACAGTTCAAAAAAGATAAACACTCATCTGTTGGACTTTTAAGAGCGGTAAATAGAAGAAAAAAATTATTAGACTATTTAAAGAAAAATAAAATGGAGTCTTATAAAGAAGTAATATCAAAATTAAATTTAAGGAAGTAAATGTTTAAAGTTGTAAAGAAAGAAATAGAAGTAGCAGGGAAAAAGATTAGTTTAGAAACAGGTAAAATAGCAAGACAAGCAGATGGCGCTATCATAGCACAATGTGGAGAAACAGTTGTTTTGGCGACTGCAGTTGGAGCAAAAAAAGTTAATCCAGATATGGATTATTTTCCGTTGTCAGTAAATTATCAAGAAAAATATTACGCAGCTGGTAAAATTCCAGGTGGATATTTTAAGAGAGAAGCAAGACCAACGGATAGTGAGACTTTAATTTCAAGATTGATTGACAGACCTATCAGACCACTTTTCCCAGATGAATTTAAAAACGAAGTTCAGGTACTACCTACAGTAATATCTTACGATAAAGAGAATGAAGCAGATATTTTATCAATTATTGCCTCATCAGCTGCGTTAGCAATTTCAGGAATGCCATTTTTAGGCCCGGTCGGTGCGTCTAGAGTTGGCTTTATTAAAGGGGAATACATTCTTAATCCTACTAAAGCAGAACTTAAAGACTCAAAACTTGATCTTGTGGTAGCAGGAACAAAAGATGCAGTTTTAATGGTTGAGTCCGAGGCAAGTGGTTTAACTGAGGAAGAAATGTTAAATGCTGTTAAGTTTGGCCATGAAGGATTTGTTCCAGTAATTGAAATGATAGAGGAACTAGCCAAAGAATGCAAAAAACCCGATTGGATAGTTGAGAAAAAAGATCTTTCAGAAGTAAAAAATAAATTGGAAAGCGAATTTACCGAGGAACTTAAAAAAGCATTTTCAATAAAAGATAAACAGGAAAGATCGAATTTAATCTCAGAAATAACTGATAAAGCAAAAAAGCTTTATGAAGAAGATGAGAATTATACCGATCTTGACGTAAATTCTGAGCTTAAAAATTTAGAAAAAAGGATTGTCAGAACAGATATTCTAAAAAATAAAAATAGAATTGATGGTAGAGGTCTTGCAGATGTTAGGCCAATAATGTGTGAAGTTGGAATTCTTCCAAGAGTACATGGCTCTGCTTTGTTCACCAGAGGAGAAACACAAGCGATAGTTACTACTACACTTGGTACATCTGATGATGAGCAAAAAATAGAGAGTCTTGATGGGTTACAAAAAGAAAGATTTATGCTTCATTATAATTTTCCGCCATTTTCGGTTGGAGAAACTGGAAGAATTGGTACTGGAAGAAGAGAAATTGGCCATGGAAAATTAGCTTGGAGAGCAATAAATTCATCCCTGCCTTCAAAAGAAAGTTTTCCTTACACATTTAGAATTGTATCAGAGATAACAGAGTCAAATGGCTCGTCATCAATGGCAACTGTTTGTGGTTCATCTTTGGCATTGATGGATGCAGGTGTACCAATTAAAGAACCAGTTGCTGGTATTGCAATGGGATTAATTAAAGAAGGAGACGACTTTAGTGTTTTATCTGATATTTTAGGAGATGAGGATCATCTCGGTGATATGGATTTTAAAGTTGCAGGGACTAAAGATGGAATAACATCTCTTCAAATGGATATAAAAATTACAGGAATAACATTTGAAATTATGGAGCAAGCTTTAAAACAGGCAAAAGATGGAAGAATTCATATTTTGGGTGAAATGAATAAAGCATTATCTAAATCGAGAGAAGATGTTGGAAAACATACACCTAAAATGGAAAAAATCACTGTAGATAAGAAAGATATTGCTACAGTTATCGGAAAAGGTGGTGCAACTATAAGAGAAATAGTTGAGGTATCAGGTGCAAAAGTTGATATCAATGACGAGGGAGAAGTTACGGTAGCTGCTCCTGACGAAGAATCTCGGAATAAAGCAATGCAAATGATAAAAGACTTAACGGCAAAAGCTGAGCTTAATAAAATTTATAACGGAAAAGTAATGAAAATTATGGAGTTTGGTGCATTTGTAAATTTCCTAGGAAAACAGGATGGTCTTGTACATATATCAGAGCTCGCTGATAAAAGAGTTGGTAAAGTAACTGATGTTGTAAAAGAGGGTGATGAAGTTAAAGTTAAAGTAATTGGCTTTGATAGGGGAAAAGTTAAGTTATCTATTAAACAAGCCGCAATTTAAAATAATAGAGGCATTATGAAAAAATTTGATGAAGTAATGAGCGTAAGTAAGGAAATTGAAAATATAACTGCTAGCGAGGCTAAGGAAAAGTTAAACGACCCAAATGTTCAATTTATTGATGTTAGAGATAAAGATAGCTTTTCAAAAGGCACGATTGGTAATGCAATTCACTTGGATAGAGGTCTATTAGAATTTTATTTAGCAGAAGGCAGTCCTCTAGAAAATGATATATTTAAAAAAAATCCTGATAAAGAATACGTAGTTTTTTGTGGTGTTGGCGGACAAGGCACATTAGCAACCAAAACTATGAAAGACATGGGAGTTAAAAATGTCAAAAATATCACTGGTGGAATGAAAGAGTGGGAAAAAATCAAAGATTAAAATATTTGAAAAGTTTAAATGTACAATCCCGATAATCTTAAAAATTTATTAAATAAATATAAATTTGGGAAATATTTATTTGTCGGAGGATTTACATTTTTTTTTGTAAAAGGACTTATCTGGCTAGGAATATTCATTGCATTGTACCTAGATCTGTGGACCAAATAATTTTAAATTAAAGACAGGAAAGTAATTCATCAATTATTTTTTTTGTGTCATATTTTTGTTTCCACTTATTATAGTCTTTTTTAAATCTTTTTAAGCTGGATATGTACCAAATATGATCCCCAACTCTTGGTTTTTTAATAATATTTTTTTTTACTTCTATATTTGTTAATTTTTGAAAAATATTAATGGCTTCAATTATTGAACAATTTGAATATCTCCCTCCCCCCATATTGTATATTTTACCTGGTTTTGGTTTTTTATAATATTCCCAAAAACAATTTACTAAATCTAAACTATGCAAATTATCTCTAACTTGTTTTCCTTTATAACCAATTACATCATATTCTTTTTTTTCATAACATTTTTTTACTAAATAGGAGAGGAAACCATGTAAGGGCACACCTTGATGATTAGGTCCAGTTATACATCCTGCTCTAAAACAGACTGTTTTAAGTCCCACATTATTTCCATACTCTTGTACGATTAAATCTGCATAAGTTTTTGAGACTCCAAAAAAACTGTGTGTGCACTCATCTATTGAGAAATTCTCAGTTATACCATTGTAAAAAGGATTTTTTTTACTCAATTCCCATCGATCCTTTTTTTCTACAAATTTGAGTTTATTAGGATTGTCCCCATAAACTTTGTTAGTGGACATAAAAATAAAAACTGCATCAGAGCAATATTTTTTTGTTAGCTCGAGTAAATTTAGAGTTCCAAAGGCGTTTACATCAAAATCTAGTTTAGGAAAATTTTTTCCATAATCATGTGACGGTTGTGCAGCACAATGAATTATAACAGTTATTTTTTTTTTATATTTTTTAAATATTTTTTCAATACCAGTGGAATTTCTTATGTCTAAATTGTGATGTAAATATTTCTTATTTTTTTTAATAATAGAATTTTTAATAATTGTTGTGGAAGCATTTGAACCAAAAAAATATTTTCTAAGATTATTATCAATAC
>CACBYP010000008.1 GCA_902543485.1 uncultured Pelagibacteraceae bacterium
AGAATGCTTAGACTTGGTCTATATGTAATATTACTTATTTCAATTTTTGAAATTTTATTATTATAAAAATTTGACTTTAAGTATAATTTTCTTATTTGATTTTTGGATGTGTTAAAAAATTCATTTATAAAAGATAAAGAATTTTTTAAATACATTTTACATTGATCTTAGCGTTTCTATATTTTTTTTAATATCGCCATTATTTTCATGAAATATAGTTGTTCCTGAAACCAATATATTTGCTCCTGCTGATATAACTTCCTTTGAATTAGAAAAGTTAATTCCACCATCAACTTCAATATCAAAGTTTAATTTATTATCTTTTTTAATTTGAAAAAGCTTTTTAATTTTTTCAATTACCTCTGGCATAAATTTTTGACCACCAAATCCTGGATGTACACTCATGATTAAAACTAAATCAATATCTTTTAAAAGTTTTTCTATGATATTTATTTCCGTATTTGGATTTAAAGATACTCCCACTTTTTTCTTTAATTGCTTTATAAGTTGAATTGACTCAATTAAATTATCAGTTGCTTCAGGATGAATTGTTATTATATCAGATCCTGCTTCAGCAAAATTTTTAATATATTTATGAACCGGCGAGATCATCAAATGTACATCAAAGGGTAATTTTGTATAATTTCTTAAAGTTTTTATTACTGGGGGGCCTATTGTGATGTTCGGAACAAAATGTCCATCCATTACATCGACATGAATTAAGTCAGCGCCACCATCTTCTAATCTTTTAATTTCCTCGCCTAACTGGCTAAAATCTGCAGAAAGTATTGAAGGCGAAATTTTTATATTTTTCATTAATAAATAAAAACTAGTACTATCAATTTTTCGATATATTTGAATTGTTATTTACCAAATATTTTATAAATTTCTGCAGCTATTTCACTTTCTAATGGAAACGATAACATTCCCATAACAGAATAACCCATTAAATAGGGCATTAAATAAAATCTAAACATATAAAAAAACCACGCTACATAAAGTGGAACTAATGGTCCTATAATGAAACTAGGAGTTATGAATTTAAAAATTTTAATTATTGGATTTGTGTATTTTACAAATACTTTCATAAAAAAGAATTCAGAATCTTCTTTTTGAAAAATATTCATTGCGGATCTTCCAATTAAAGTCCACATGATGATACCTAAAATGTAGTCTATTACTAAAATATATATTGGCATTTTCTGAAAAGATGGGGGCGAATATCGCCCCCAATAAAGTTTAATTTAGTGTTGCTTACCAAGTATTGTCTTACCTGATGGAACACGAACTTCGTCTACCATTTGCTGTGTAGCTTTATCTGGCTCTTCAGTCATTAAACTTACTACAACCATTACAACTAAACAGACCGACGCTCCGATTATACCGAAACGTAAATGGTCAATACCTAACCAAGGTGCATTACCCATAAACTTAGGATACACATAAATTAGATAAGCTGTTCCTGATGCAAGACCCGCTATCATACCTGCTATTGCTCCTTGTCTTGTTGCTCTCTTCCACCATACACCAAGTATTAATGGGAAGAACAATCCTGACATTGCAAAGTCAAATGCCCAAGCAACTGCACCAAGGATACTAGTGATCCTCATTGATGCAATGTATGCTCCAGCAGCACCAATAACTATTAGAAGTGCTCTAGCAACTAACAATCTCTTTCTTACATCCGCTTTTGGATCAATGATTTTGTAATAGATATCATGTGATAAAGCGTTTGCGATAGCAAGAATTAGACCATCAGCAGTTGACATCGCAGCAGCCATTCCTCCTGCAGCAACTAGTCCAGAGATTACGTATGGTAATCCAGCAACTTCAGGAGTTGCAAGTACAACTACGTCACCTCTCATAAACCATTCATTTAACTGAAGAATACCATCTCCGTTAAAGTCTGCTATGAAGGCTTGTTTTACATTAATCCAAGCATTTACCCACTCAATTTGCATAATTTCAGCAATTGGTTTTCCAATAATACCTGTTGGTAAGTTTGGATCAATTAGTGAGATTTTGGATAATGTTGCAAGCATTGGCGCTGAAGTATAAAGCAATGCAATAAAGAATAGTGACCATGCCACTGATTTTCTTGCAGCTTTAACACTTGGAGTAGTGAAGTATCTCATTAAAATGTGTGGTAAAGAAGCTGTTCCCACCATCATACATAATGCTAATGAAATAAACTTCCATGCAGCCATTCCACCTTCTGGCACACCTGCGTGCGATACAGCGATAGATTTTAGACCACCTGGTACACCTGCAGCTTTGATGTCTGCAGCAGCATTTTTAACTAATCCAAATTGAGCTTCAAGATCACCTAATCTAGCTACTTCCTCACCTAACATAAAGTGTGGAAAGAAACCAAATCCAGATTTGTTACTAATCCAGAATACTGGAATTAAGTAAGCAATAATCAATACTATGTATTGTGCAACCTGTGTCCAAGTCACCGCTCTCATTCCGCCTAGCATTGAACAAAGTAAAATACTAACTAGTCCAACCCAAACTCCTAATTCAAATGGAATACTTAGTGCTCTTGATGCAATTGTTCCTGTTGCGTTAATTTGAGCTGTTACATACGTGAAAGAAGCCAATGTTAAAACAACTACGGCACAGAACCTTGCAAAGTTTCCGCCGTATCTTGTTCCAATGAAATCTGGCACGGTATAACATCCAAATTTTCTTAAGTATGGTGCTAAAAGTGATGATACTAAAACGTATCCCCCAGTCCAACCGACCAAGAAAGCCATATAAGTATAACCACCAAAATAAATACCACCAGCCATTGCAACGAATGATGCACCTGACATCCAGTCAGCTGCAGTTGCCATTCCGTTAAATACTGTTGGCACCTGTCTTCCAGCAACATAATAAGCATCGACCTGAACAGTTCTAGATAAATACCCAATCAAGGCATATATACAAACTGTAAAGGCGACAAACAAAATACCAATTGTTTTAGCGGTCATACCTGCTTGCTCTGCTATTGCCATCAATATGATGAATACAATAAAGCCCCCAGTATATGTTCCGTAAATTTTTGGTAGGTTGTCAATAAAATTGCCTTTAAACATTAATCATCCTCCTTTTCGGTAAAACCAAACTCTTCATCGATTTTTTCCTGTCTATTTGCAAACCAAAAAATTAGGACCACAAATGCAATGATGGAACCTTGCGCACACATGTAATACGCTAATGGATATCCCATAAAACTTGAAGTGTTTAGGTCAGAACCAAACATGAAGATCAGATAACCGAAAACAAACCAAATAATTAATGTGATAATCATTAATCCTTTGGTTTTTTCCCAGTGCTTTTCTTTGTTTGACATTATTTTAATCCTCCCTATAGGTTAAAGATATAATTCATACTCATTTAATGTGATAATTAAAGGGTAAAAAATGGCATATATTTATAGTAAAAGTAGTAATATCGGTTCTAAATGGGCATTAAATACAAATTAAAGCTCAAAGATTTGAAATTTGAGTATTTAAAGGAATATTTCATTCCATTCTTAAAATATTTCAAAAAAACAAAAAAAATCGAAAATTATTCCGATCTGAAAGAATTTATTCAAAAAAAATCTGCATGGGTAAGCCAAGTTACTCTATATGGATATCTTAAAACAAGAATGGGAGCAAAATATGTATTGATGTTTGAAGATGAGATATTTTTAGGATCGATTAACAAAGCTAAATGGAACATCTACTCAGTTGCTTTACAAGATCTTACATTTTATGCGATTTCTTTTTTAAAAAATATTAGAAATCAACATGATACTGAAAAAGCAAATGAAATATATTTTCAGATTTTGGATAATGAACTTCAAAAAAATGAAATGCCAAATGAAATATATGAAAATGCAAAAAAAAAATTTCTTGAGAGATATCAAAACATTAATTGGAATGAGTACCATGAGTCATTACCTTTTAATACTAGTGCTTTATCTTTATATGAATGGTCACCAATAGCTGAAGAGTTAAAATCTTTAGACAAAAAAATAGTTTTAAATTCTATGATCCTGAAATGGGATAATGTTAAAAAGGAATTTATAGAATTAATAAATTTTTAGGTATTTTTTCTATTTTCAACTAAACTTTTTACAACACTTGGATCTGCCAAAGTTGTTGTATCACCTAATTGATCATGTTCATTAGCTGCTATTTTTCTAAGTATTCTTCTCATAATTTTGCCTGATCTAGTCTTTGGAAGTCCAGGTGAAAATTGAATTAGATCAGGTGTAGCTATTGGACCAATTTGTTTTCTAACCCAAAGCTTTAAATCTCTCTCTAAATCTAAAGTCGATTTTTCTCCCACATTTAAAGTTACATAACAATACAAGCCATTACCTTTAATATCATGAGGATATCCAACAACAGCAGCCTCAGCAACTTTTGGATGAGCAACGAAAGCACTTTCTATTTCTGCAGTTCCAAGATTATGTCCTGATACTATTATCACATCGTCTACTCTTCCTGTTATCCAATAGTATCCATCTTTATCTCTTCTACATCCATCTCCTGTAAAATATTTTCCATCAAATTGTGAAAAATAAGTATCAATAAACCTTTGATGATCTCCGTAAACCGTCCGCATTTGACCAGGCCAAGATTGTGCAATACATAATCGACCTTCAGCTTCTCCTTTTAAAACTTTTCCATCTTTACTAACTATTACTGGTTTAATTCCATAAAATGGTTTTGTTGCTGAACCTGGTTTTAAATTTATAGCACCTGTTTGAGGACTGATTAATATTCCACCCGTTTCCGTTTGCCACCAAGTATCAACAATTGGGCAGTTCGAATCTCCAACAGTTTTATAATACCATTCCCAAGCTTCTGGATTGATTGGTTCGCCCACGGTTCCTAATAATTTCAGTGATTTTCTTGATGTTTTTTTAACAGGCTTATCACCTTCTCTCATTAAAGCTCTTATTGCTGTCGGAGCAGTATAAAAAATATTCACTTTATATTTATCAACGATTTGCCACCATCTTGAACTATCCGGATAAGTTGGAATTCCCTCAAACATAATAGTTGTTGCTCCATTAGATAATGGTCCATAAATAATATAGCTATGACCAGTTACCCAACCAATGTCAGCTGTACACCAATAAATATCTTTAGGTTTATAATTGAATATATACTGATGAGTCATTGATGCGTAAACCATATACCCTCCAGTTGTATGCATCACCCCTTTCGGTTTTCCTGTTGATCCTGAAGTATATAAAATAAATAAGGGATCTTCTGCATTCATTTCTTCTGGTTCGCATTTATTTGAAACTTTTTTTGTTAACTCGTGGTACCAAACATCTCTCCGTTCATCCCAATTTATTCTATTGCCTGTTCTTTTTACAACAACACATTTTTTTACGTTTGGGCAACTTACTAAAGCCTCATCAGCTATTGATTTTAATGGGATTATTTTTCCACCTCTTACACCTTCATCAGCTGTAATTAGATAATCAGACTCACAATCGTTTATTCTTCCAGAAATACTATCTGGAGAAAATCCTCCAAAGATTATTGAATGCACCGCTCCTATCCTCGCACATGCTAACATAGTATATGCAAGTTCTGGTATCATAGTTAAATAGATTGTTACTCTATCACCTTTCTTAACCCCTAATTCTTTAAGACCATTTGCGGCTTTAGAAACTTCTTTGTGTAATTCTTTGTAGGAAATTTTCTTTTGAACTTTTGGATCATCTCCAACCCATATAATTGCAGTTTTGTCTTTATTTTTTTTTAAGTGTCTATCAATACAATTTGCCGATGCATTAAGAGTACCGTCGTAAAACCATTTTATCTTAACATCTGATTTACTATATTTAACATCTTTAATTTTTGTATACGATTTTATCCAATTAATTCTCTTTCCTTCTTTTTTCCAGAAGCCATCATTATCTTTTATTGAAGATTTATATTTTTTTTCGTACTGAGATTTATTTACTAAGGCTTTGCTAATCCAGTCTTTCTTTGTTCTATATATAAGTTCTTTTTCTTGCTTTGGAGCTAAAGACTTTGCCTTAGTTTTTCTTTTAGTAATTATTTTTTTTTTTCTTTTTTTAGCTTTTTTTTTTGGCATCGATTATAAATTTTTCAGATACTACCCATCTTCAAAATAATTTTCCAGCATTTAGTGTTGATTGGCATGACAGACAATCTGCTTTGTTTTATAAGCGCAATATCTTTTAAATCTTTATTTTTTTTAATTTTTTCAAGAGAAACAGATGTTTTTAGTTTACTTTTATACTTAACTTTTACTGCTACAAATCGTTTCTCCTTATCTGTTGGGTCGATAAATGCTGTTTTAATTACCTCAACAATTCCAACGATTTCTTTACCAATATTTGAATGGTAAAAAAAACAAAGATCACCCTTTTCCATTTTTTTCAAATTATTTGCTGCTTGATAATTTCTTACTCCATCCCAGTCAGCACCTTTAGTTCCAGCTTTAATTTGTTGATCAATAGACCAAACATTTGGCTCAGATTTTATTAACCAATAATTCATATTTTCAAATTAAACATACACGCTTTCTGTAAAGCTTCTTACAACAAATATTTTTCCTTTTTCTACTTTTAATATTTTTTTATTTTTAGCATCTATTATAAATTCTTTTGAAACTTTACTACTATTTCTCTTAATAGTGTTTTCAATTTTAAATCTCTCTTTTCCAGTTATCTGAAAAAAATTATCATTTGCTCTATGAGACATGTGTCCCGGGTGGTTAATAATTGGTTCTGAAAAAATCCACCAGAACACTCTACAATAACTTTTATCTAACCATTCAACTTTTAAATTTTTTCTTACAGTAGATGAATAATTGAAGGTATGGTCTAATAATTGATCATCTGGTGCTTTAGGGTATTTAATTATATTTTCTAACCATTCATTTAAAACATTGATGGATGATTTACTTTCTGAGAAATATGCTACTCCTCCACTTGAGAAAAGTTGTCCTTCTTTATTTGGATTATTTAAAAGTTTTACGTTTACACTATTTATATAATAAGTCTCCTCTATCTCGCCTCTTTCGGAATTAATTTTGAGTTTTACTGGCAAATATCCATCATTCTCGGAGTCCTCTAACCAGTTATATATAGCAAAATCTATATTTTTTTCTTTCAGAGAATAAAATAATTTTGGTTCTTTCATTACAACCAAATCGCAATCTAAAAAAATAATTGGTATTTTAAATTGTTTCAGCATATCTATTATTAATTTAGGCATACAATAATTAATATCATTAGATCCTTTATCGCTTTTAGAATAATGAATAGTTGGAACTTCAAATATTTTATAATTAAGATTAAAATTATTAAGGGAATTTATTAATCTATCAGCCTTATCTTTATAATTTTGGGTAAAAAAACTTACTATCAGGAATTCTTCTACTTTTAATTTATTTTCTTTATAAATTTTCACTAAAGTTTTACCCCAGCACCTTTTAAAAATTTTGCGTTTTTATCTAAAGCTAATCTTGGATTAGCAATTAAATCTAAACTATCAAAATTTTTTACCTTGTATTTTTCTAGCCCTACCATTGCAATCATTGCTGCATTATCTCCACATAACCTTATGTCGGGAAATATTGGTTTAAAATTATTCTCTTCGCTGACTTTTGTTAATTTATTTCTTATTCCACTATTTGCAGCAACACCACCAGCTACAACAAAATTATATTTATTTGTTGTATTTATTTTCTTAAATTCTTTAAATGCTCTTTCAGTTTTAACATGTAATATTTCTTCTATAGTTTTTTGAAATGAAGCAGCAAGATCAAATTTCTCTTGCTCATTTTTTATCTCTTTTGATGTTCTTAAAATAGCTGTTTTAAGCCCTGCGAAAGACAAGTTGCAACCCCCTTTATCTAGTATAGGTTTTGGTAATTTAAATTTATTAGGATCACCTCTTTTTACAAATTCTTCTAGCTTAGGACCACCAGGAAATTCTATCCCTAAAATCTTTGCTGTTTTATCATAAGCTTCTCCTAGTGCATCATCGATGGTTGTCCCTAATCTTTTATAATCTCCTAAGCCGTTTACACTTAAATATTGAGAATGACCTCCAGATATTAGTAAAAGCAAATAAGGATATTCTAGTTTTGTGTGTAACTTTGGACTAAGCGCATGTCCTTCCAAATGATTAATACCAATGAAAGGAATTTTTAAAGTAGATGCCATACCCTTTGCAAAGTTTAAACCAACACTAAGACATATTATTAATCCAGGACCAGATGTGCATGCTACTCCAGAAATTTCATTAATCTTTATTTTACTTTCAACAATAGCTTTATTTGCTATTAAATTTATTTTTTCTACATGTGACCGGGCAGCGAGTTCAGGAACAACTCCACCAAATTCACTATGAATATCAAATTGACTAGATACTACGTTTGATAATATTTTTGGGATACCATTACCGTCATCCTGAACTAATGCAACAGCAGTTTCATCACAACTTGTTTCTATTCCTAGAATAATTGATTTTTTGGTCATAAATTATTTTTTTTAATTATTACAATTAATCTATAAGATTGTAATAAAAATAAGTTTTATGAAAAAAAATACTCTAACAATTGGAACAAGAGGTAGCAAGTTAGCATTAATTTACGCGGAAAAAGTAAGAAATGAATTAAATAAAATTTTTCCAAATCAAATAAAACTAAAAAAAATAGTAACAACAGGAGATCAAAAACAAGACCAACGGTTGTCTGACATAGGTGGTAAAGGATTATTTGCAGAGCAAATTGAAAAAGAATTACTTAATGAGGATATTGATATTGCTGTGCATGCACTAAAAGATATGCCAACAATCGAAACAGAGAGTCTTTTGACAAACAATTTTTTAAAAAGAAATTCACCAAATGAAATATTAATTAGTAAAAACAATACAAAATTTGAGGATCTAGCGCCTAACTCTGTAATTGGCACCTCTTCCTTCAGAAGGGAATTTCAATTAAAGAAAAAAAGATCTGATTTAAAATATAAATTAATCAGAGGAAATGTAGATACAAGAATTCAAAAATTAGAAAATGGTGAATTTGATGCAATACTACTTTCTAAAGCTGGCATAGATTCATTAAAATTAGAAAATAAAATAACACAAGAATTTAGTGTTGATGAACTCATACCTTGTGCTGGACAAGGAATTATTGCAATACAGTGTAAAAAAAATGATAATGATATTATAGATTTGCTAGAAAAAATTAATGATATTGAAACTAGAATTGTAGCAAATGCCGAAAGAGAGGTTTTGAAAGTTCTAGAAGGAGATTGCGATACCGCTGTAGGAGTATTTGCAAAAATCACTGGTGAAAATGTAGACTTGGTAACAGAGCTCTTTTCTGTCGATGGGAAAATGAGATATTTTATTAGAGAAACAGTAAAAAAAGATAAAATAGAAATTGTTAGTAGAATGATCGGAGAAAAACTTAAATTACAATCAAAAGGTTCTTATAAAAATTAGTATGCATATTTTATTAACCAGACCATTAGATGATAGCAAAGAATTAATTTTAAAATTTACTTCGATGAAACATAAAGTTTCTCATTTACCCTTATTGCAAATAAAAAAAATAGAAACACAAGAAATAGACTTTAGCCAATTCAAAGGCATCATTTTTACGAGCGCTAATTCTTTAAAAAATTTAAAATATTCAAAAATAGATAAAAAAATAATTTGTTTTTGTGTAGGTCTTGCAACAGAAAGAAAGGCCAAAGAATTAGGCTTTCAAAATATTTTCTGCGCTGAAGGTAACGTAAATAATCTTAAAGAATTAATTTTACAAAACTTTGACCCAAAGATTGGACCAATGGCCTATATTAGTGGAGAAATTGTTTCTTATAGTCTTGATCAAGACTTAATTTCACAAAACTATGTCATCAAGAGAATTATAAATTATACTGCAATACCCAATGAAAATTTAAGTGATGATTTTTTAAAAGATATCAAATCTTCTGTGCCAGAAATTGTTTATATATATTCTGAAAATAGTGCAAAGGCTTTTTATGGTTTAATAAAAAAATATAATTTAGATAATATTTGGATGGAAACTAACCTTATGTGTATGGGTGAAAAAGCATCATCAGTATTAAATAACATTAAATGGAAAAAAATTTTTCTTTTTAACCCTGGTGAAGAGGAGTTTTTGCTATATAAAATTTAAAAATGGACGTTTTAAATAAACTAAATGAGTTATTTTTATCTGTTTGGAAGCAAGGAATTCTTGGTGTAGATTTCTTTCAGATAATAGTAGGTCTTGGAATATTTGTATTATTTTTAATATTTAGAGGTCTAATCAGCAAACTTGTAATAAAAAAATTGGAATTAATTTCAAAAAGAACAACCAATAAATTAGATGATACTTTCGTAAAATCTATGGAAGGTCCTGCTAGGTTTCTTCCAATTGTTCTTGGTGTCTTTTTTGCCAGTTATTATATGTCATTTGATAATGAGACTAGGGGTTTCATAGATAATATTAACAGAACCCTAATAACAATTTTAATATTTTGGATAATACATCAGATAATTGAGCCTATATCATATATTTTAAGTGGATTAGATAAAGTCCTCACAAAAGAATTAATAGGCTGGATTATAAAGTCTCTTAAAATTTTAATTTTTATTTTAGGTGCAGCTGCTGTTCTTGAATTATGGGGAATTAAAATTGGACCAATAATTGCAGGATTAGGTTTGTTCGGAGTAGCAGTAGCATTAGGCGCACAAGATTTATTTAAAAATTTAATATCCGGAATTTTAGTATTAGTTGAAAAAAGATTTAGAATTGGTGATTGGATTAAAGTTGAGGGAATTATCGAAGGGGTTGTTGAGAACATTGGTTTCAGATCAACTGTTATAAGAAAATTTGATAAATCACTGGCTATTATTCCTAATTTTCAATTTGCAGAAAATGCAGTGATTAATAATACAAGAAAGACTAACTGGGCTATTAGTTGGATAATAACTCTTCAATATGACACTACAATTGACCAATTGAAAACAATAAGAGACGAAATTGAAGATCACATAAATAAAGGTGATGATTATGACCAATCTGTAGGAGTCGCTGTAAGAATTGATAAGTTTTCAGATAGCTCGATTGATATGTATGTTAGATGTTTTACAAAAACAAATAGTTGGACTAATTATTTACAAGTAAAAGAAAATTTGGCACTTGAAATAAAAAAAATTGTTGAAGGTAAGGGAGCTGCTTTTGCATTTCCAAGTCAGTCTATTTATGTTGAAAAAAAATGATTGCTATATTTTATTTAGCTCTTCAAATTTTAAAACTTTATTCATATGTTGTAATTGCCAATGTAGTTATAAGTTGGTTGGTCGCTTTTAATGTAATAAATACAAGCAATAGGTTTGTATATTTAATATTAGATTTCACTTATAAAATGACAGAACCGATTTTAATTAGAATTAGAAGATTTTTACCTAACCTTGGCGCTTTTGATATTTCTCCTATCGTACTTCTTTTGTTGATATGGTTCGTAGAAATGTGTATGAAACTCTACATTGCACCACTAATATTTTAATAAATGATTTTAATTGATGGAAAAAAAGCTGCTGCTGATTTAAGAGAAGAGCTCAAGAAAGAAGTCTTATCCTTAAAAGATACGCATAATAAAGTACCAGGTTTAACAGTCATATTGATTGGTGATTTAGCACCTAGTCAAATTTATGTTAGAAATAAAGAGAAATCTGCCAATGAAGTAGGCCTTAAATCAGAGGTGATTAGATACCCTGACAGTGTTGAAGAAAGTGAAGTTTTAGAAAAAATAGATGAACTTAATAATGACGATTCCGTCTCAGGAATTTTAGTTCAGCTTCCACTTCCAAAACATATTGATAAACAAAAAGTTATAGAGGCAATTCTGCCAGAGAAAGATGTAGATGGATTTCATCCCATGAATGTTGGTAATCTGTCGTCAGGTTATGAAAGTTCTATTCCATGCACTCCTTTAGGTTGTTATTTATTAATAAAAAAAATTGAACCAAACCTTAATGGAAAAAAGGCTGTAATTGTTGGAAGATCAAATTTAAATGGCAAGCCAATGACACAATTGTTGTTGAAAGAAAATTGCACAGTTACAATTACTCATTCAAAAACATATGATCTTAAAGGTGAATGTTTAAAAGGAGACATTATAGTTGCTGCTGTTGGAATCCCTGAGCTTGTAAAAGGTGATTGGGTTAAAAAAGATGCAATTGTTATTGATGTTGGAATTAATAAAACTGAAAACGGCCTAGTTGGCGATGTTGCATTTGATGAAGTATCAAAAGTTGCAAAAGCTTTAACTCCAGTTCCAGGTGGAGTTGGACCTATGACTATTGCATGTTTACTTAAAAATACAATCGAATGTTTTAAAAGAGCGAATAAATAAAATTTACTATTGATTTCTTATTAATGGATAAACTTTAGGACTTAAGTATTTAAGATTAGTTAGCAGTATTAAAATCAAGGTCACAATTCCTATAGAGGCACCAAGGTAAATTAAAACTTTAAAATCAAATTGCCAAACTAATTCAAAAATATTCTCCATAATAAATTTTGATCCAATTACTGCAAAAAAAATTGCAATTAATATTACCGACATAAAAATAATTATAAATTCTATCAAAGACGAAAGTATAATTTGTTTTTTTGAAAAACCTAAAATTTTAAATACAAGATTTTGGTACTCTTTTACTTTTCCTTGGACCATTATAGCACTTGAGATAACAATCAATCCAATGATAATTGTTACACCAGAAATTAGTGTTACAGCTATGAAGACTTTATTTAAAACTGATTTTACTTTGTTTAAGTAATCAGCAATTTTTATCATAGACAAACTTGGTAATACTTCTAACATTTTGGTTTCATCAAAATTATCTGGATTTTTAAACTTAGCAGTTGCTAAATATTCATGAGGAATTTTTTTTGCAAATTGTGGATTAAATAACATGGCAAAATTAATACTTAGATCACGATAATCAACTTCTCTAAAATTAACTATTTCTCCATCAATTTCTCGACCATAAATGTTTAAAGTAAAAATATCTCCCAACTCAATATTAAAATCTTTAGCCACTTTTGCATCAAGTGATATCTGAAGTTGGTCAGGTTTAGATAAATCCCACCATTCTCCTTTTAAAATTGGGTTATCTTTAGGTATATTTTCAACCCAAGAAGATCTTCTTTCACTTCCAATTACCCAATAACTATCATTATCTGGTTTAATATAGCTATTTGGATTCACACCATTAATTTTTACAATTCCGGAAGAAACCATAGGCACTATTTCAATGTTCGCATCAGGGTTCATTTTGTAAAGACCTTGTTCAAATTTTTTCTTTTCACCTTTCTGAATTCCAACAAAAAAATAATCAGGTGCAATATCTGGGATAGATCTTGCAATTTCTCTTTTAAAATTTGTTCCAACTAAAGCTAAAGTTAATAATAGAGTTACACCTAAGCCTAAAGACATAATTGTGATAGGAGTGATACTTTTTGTTTGAGTTATATTTTTTATCGATACTTTTAAAGATATATTAGAAATAAAATTAAACTTTTTCAGTAAATAAATTATAATTTTCGAAAGTAAAAAAAATACAATTAGACACACAAAAAAAGCCAGAAAATAACCCAAGCTATAAGAAGGTCTTTCAGATCCTAATGTAAACAATAAAACTAAAAATGATAACAAGATAAAACTCAAAATAACTGATTTTTTTGAGTAATAAAATTTTAAGTTTTGGAATACATTTCTAAATAGGTTTGATGCTTTAACTTGATCAATTGAACTTATTGTTGGTATTGAAAAAATTATAAGAACTAACAAACCTACAATAAATATTTTTATAAAATTAATTAAAGAGAATTTTGGATAAACATTTAATCCCAACCCATCTGATAAATATTTGTCAGCAATTGGTACAATTAAAAAACTTGAGCCGTAAGAAATTAAAGTAATAATAAATAATAATATTAATAATTGAAGATAATAAAGTGTTTTTATATTCCCTGAATAAAATCCTACAGCTTTTCTTACAGCTATAGACATATTGTTCTGGTTTATAAATGACAACAATGTATTAGCGATACCTATTCCAGCAATTAACATTGCACTAATTGAAACTAAAGAGAGAAATTGGGAAAAATTATTAATTATCCTTTTTAAGCCACTTGCTGAATTTTCTGGAAATCTAAGTTTTACTTTTTGGTCATCTTTAAAAATATCTTTGATCTTACTTTCTATTTTTTCTGGGTCATCACCTGGTTTAAACTTTACTTTATATTCATAATTTAAAAAACTACCTATTCCATTTAGTTTTAGTATCTCCAAAGTTTGTTTTCCTGCTAATGCCCAATCTCCAAAAGCTACAAACCCACTGACATCAGGTACAGATTTTATAATTCCAACAACTATGAAACTTTGATCTTGTACCTTAACTTTGTCATTTATTTTTATCTTTAAGGTTTTTGATAAACTTTCATTAATCAAAATTGTCTTGGGTTCATTTTGCATTCTTTCATAAGCATCTTCTGGCTCATAAACAACTTCTCCGTATAGTGGATATTTTTCATCAACTGTTTTAATTCTTGTAAATAATGATTTATTTTTTTCTCTTCCTGTCGTAGAAAGCATTGTACTGAACTCTATCATTTGTGAGACAGATGAAAATTTCTTTACTTTGTTGACTAAAGTAAGATCCCCCTGATTACGATTATAATCGATTTCGAGATCTCCACCCAAAAGAACTTTTGCATTATCATTAAGCTCTTTTTTTAAACTATCTTCGATTGTAAAGATGGCACTTAAAATAAAAAGACTGATAAACAGCGTTACAATAATGCTTGAAATTTTTTTATAATTTCTGCTTAAATCCTTTAAAGCATACTTGAATATTAAACTTAACTCCGAAGAATTATTTAATTTTTCCATCTTTGATTTTAATTTTTCGTTTTGCTTTGTCTGCTAATTTTGGATCATGTGTGACCATTATTAAAGAAGACCCTTCTTCTTTGACGTATTTAAATAAAATTTCAGAGATCATTATTGAGTTATCGGTATCTAGGTTACCAGTTGGTTCATCAGCTAAAATCAAATCTGGTTTCATCGCGATGGCTCTTGCAATCGCCACACGTTGTTGCTCTCCGCCAGATAATTGACTTGGAAGATTATTAAATCTATGTTTTAGACCAAATCGATCTAATAAACTTCTAGCTTCTTTCTCAGGATTTTTAAATTCATTGAGTTCAAGCGTTAAAGCTACATTTTCAACAGCTGTATAATTTGGAATTAAATAGAAAGATTGAAATATAATTCCTATATTTTGCTTTCTAATTTCAGATACTTCGTCTTCATTTAGATTTGTTATTTCCCTGTTTTGAAATATAATTTTCCCTGAGGTTGGACGTTCTAGTCCACCAATTAACATAATCAAGCTTGTTTTTCCTGACCCACTTTCTCCAACCACAGACACAGTTTCTTTTTTTTTTATAGTTAAATCAATATTTTTTAAAACATTGATATTGTCCTTTCCAGTTTGGTATTTGAGATTTATTTTTTTTAATTTAAGAAGTGTGTTCATGAATAAAAGTTTATTTATAAAAATATTGTTATTCTTTCTAGTGCACATAAATGCAAGTGCAATAGAAAAGGTTATATTATTCGGCGATAGTTTAATGGCGGGTTATGGTCTACCTAAAGAACAACACTTATCTTTGGTTTTAGAAAGTAATCTCATTAGGAGTGGTTTAAATATCAAGGTAATAAATGGAAGTGTGTCAGGAAGTACTTCTTCAGGTGGATTGAATAGAGCAGAATGGAGTTTATCAGAACCCGGTATTGATTTAATCATCCTTGGTCTTGGGGCAAATGATATGCTTAGAGGAATTCAACCAGACGAAACTGAAAGAAATTTAGAAGAAATAATTAAAATTGCTGACAGTAAAAAAATAAAAATTATAATAGCTGGGATGGTTGCGCCAACAACTCATGGAACTAAATATAAAAAAAACTTTGATGCTATTTATCCTAAATTGTCAAAAAAATATAATTTACCTCTAATACCATTTTTGTTAGAGGGTGTTGCTCTTGATCCAAATTTAAATCAACAAGATGGAATACATCCTAACAAAGCTGGAACAATAGTTATAAGTAATACTATTCAAGATATTATTTCAAAAAATTATTAATCGAATATGAAAAAAAAATATCATCATTTAGCAAATGGCACATTTCGAAATCCTGAAGGATCAAAGGTGATCGATATGAATTTCAATTGGTCGTTTAAGGTCTTTAACCAAGAAAAAAAAAAATTAGATATGACTTTTCCTGAAAGTAATATCATTAAAAAAGAAAAAGTTTTATTGGATTTAAATAATTTTCAAAAAGAAGATTATGTAGCGTGGATAGGTCATGCAACATTTTTATTAAAATTAGGGGAAATAACAATAATAACAGATCCAGTTTTTTCAAAAAATGCAGGACCTTTATTTTTTGGGCCAAAGAGATTTACCGAACCAGCATTAAAACTTAATGAGATACCAAGAACAGATATTTTTCTACTAACTCACAATCACTACGATCATCAAGACATGAAAACAATAATGAGATTTCCTTATAAAGAATCTAAAGTCCTGGTACCTTTAGGACTAAAAAAATATTTTAAAATTAATAGATTTAAAGACGTAAATGAAATGGATTGGTATGATCAAATAAGAATAAATCAGAATTTAAATATTACTTTTTTGCCATCAGTCCACTGGTCAAAAAGGAGTTTAACGGATACTAACAAAACTTTATGGGGTAGCTATTTGTTTGAATACAAAGGAAAAAAAATATTATTTTCATGTGATACTGGTGTTGGAAAAATATATAAAGAATTGGGAGATAAGTATGGTCCAATTGATTTAACATTTATTAACATTGGCGCATATAATTTTTATCCTATGGCTTCAATTAAAGATTCTTCTGCTTACCACACTAACCCTGAAGAAGCCCTTGGACTTGCTAAAGATTTAAAAAGTAAAAAAGTAATTGGAATGCATTGGGGAACTTTTGTCTTATCACTTGAACCAATATTAGAGCCCCCTTTAAGGTTTAAGCAAAATGCAGAAAAATTTGGATTTAAAAAAGATGATGCAATTATTTTTAAAATTGGCGAATTTAAATTGTTTAAAGAGCTTTTCGATACTAACTAGAATTTTCCATCAACCACAATCCATCTTGATTTAAAAAATATAGTTTACCATTTATAGGATGAATTTGTATGTCTCTGATTCTTCCAATTTTATCTTTAAATATTATTTCCTCTTTTACGTTTGATAAATCATTAAACTCTAATTTTCTTAAAGACTTATCTTTAAGAGAAGTAATTAATGCATGACCATTCCATTCTTTAAATTCATTACCTTTATAAATTGTGATTGCACTTGTGGCTATAGATGGAACCCAATATTGTATGGCTTTTGTAAAGCCAGGTTTCCATTTTGGCCCTATTGGTATACCTGAATAATTTGTGCCACCCCATCCAAGAATTTTCCAACCATAATTTTCACCTTTCTTTGCTTCACCAAACCAATCGCCTCCTTTTGCACCATGATTGCTCATATAAATTTTTCCATCAAAAGGCGATAAAGCTAAACCTTGAGGATTTCTTACACCAATTTGAAATATTTCAGGTAGCCAGTCTGATTTCCCCTCAAAACGAGGATTGTCTTCTGGAATGCCACCATCTACATAAATTCTAATTATACTTCCTGGATGTTTATTTCCATCTTGAGCAATCATTCCCCCACCTCTTTCACCTGCAGAAGCAAATAAATAGTTGTCTTTAATTGCAAGTCTTGAACCAAAATGATAGGGCGAGTCAATTGGTGGATTGGCTTGAAAAATATTTTTAAAATTTAATTTGTTTTTATTAAATTTTGCACGTGCAATTGAAGTACTAGTCTTCCAATTATTTCTATTTTCTGTGTATGAGATGTAAATGTAATCTTCATGATACAGAATATCCAATAATCCTCCCTGTCCATATTCTACAAAATTTAAGTTATGACCAATTTCATTTATCTCCCTTGTAGAAATGTTTACAAATTTAATTTTTCCACCTTTCTCGGTAACAATCATTTCATTTTCATTAACGAACGAAGAACCCCAAGGTGCTTCTAATTCAATAATTTTATTAAAATTAAAATTTTTACTAAATGAATTAGTTGAGAATAGTATTAATGATAAAAGAAATAATAATTTCTTCACTCTATGAAAGTTTTGATCTACCACCATCGACAGCAATAATTTGTCCTGTAACCCAAGAACTGTCTTCAGTTATTAGAAATTTTGCAAGCGAAGCCGAGTCTTTACCTTCTCCAAGTCTTTTTAATGGATGGGCTTTTGCTATACCATCAGCTAAAACTTTATTTTTAAGCATTGGCTCTGCAATTTTTGAATTAGTTAAACTTGGAGCAATGCAATTTACTCTTATATTAGGAGCAAATTCTGCTGCTAAAGAAACAGTTAATCCTTCTACAGCTGCTTTAGTTGAAGCTATAATTGCATGATTTGTAAAACCCCTTTGAGCAGCAACAGTTGAAAACAAAACAATCGATCCTTTATTTTTTTTTAAACTTTCTTGATAACCTTTAATTAAATCTACTGCAGAATATAAATTTAGTTTCATACATTTTGTAAAATCTTGTTCTGAAACCATTCTCAAAGGCTTTAAATCAATTGAACCAACACAATAAGCTATACCTTTGATATCATCTATTTCGGACTTAATCTTTTCAACAAAACCATTTTCTAAAACATCAGAGACAGTATATTTACAATTCAGTTTTTCAGACAAAGATTTTGTTCTTTCTTCATCTCTACCGATTAAATGTACTTCTTTCCCGGCTGCGTATAACTGTTCTGCTAAATTAGATCCGATAGATCCTGTCGCACCTACTACTAAATATTTTTCTGACATAAATTTTTAAAGAGTTATATATAGTTAATGAAATTATTTTTTCTACTTGGAAATCAGCTTTTCTCAGAAAAATATCTAGAAAAGTACAGAAAAGACCACTTTTTCTTTATGGCTGAAGATTATCAGCTCTGTACGTACGAAAAGCATCATAAACAAAAGATATTATTGTTCTTATCTTGCATGCGATCTCACGCAGATAGACTAAAAAAAAATAAATTTAAATTAGAATATTCTTCGATCGAGGATAAAACTTTCAAGCTGGATTACACAGAAAAATTAAAAAAAATAATTAAAGCAAAAAAAATTAAAGAAATTTCAAGTTTCGAAATTGAGGATAAGTTTTTTGAAAATAAAATTAATAATTTTTTAAAAAGGGAAAAAATTAAATGGAATATTATTCAAACACCAATGTTTTTAAATTCTAGAGAAAAATTTAAAAACTATTTATCAAAATCAAAAAAACCTTTTATGGCAGTTTTTTATAAAGATACTAGAAGAGATTTGGATATACTCATGAAAAAAGATGGTAATCCAGAAGGAGGCAAATGGAGTTTTGACGAAGAAAATCGAAATAAACTTCCAAAAAATATATCTATACCCAAATTTCCTAAAATTACTGAGACTGTTCATACGAAAAAACTAAAAATTTTAATTGATAAAAACTTTAAAAGTCACCCAGGTAATACGAAAGATTTTTGGTTTGCTACGGAATATGATGATGTAATTAAATTATTAAATTTTTTTATTAAAGAGAAATCAAATTTATTTGGGGATTATGAAGATGCAGTTGATCAGAAAGACAATATATTATTTCATAGTGCTTTAAGTCCTTACATCAATTTAGGTCTTATCACTCCAGAATTTATCATTAAAAAAGTTTTAGATTTTCACAACAAAAATAAAATAAGATTAAATTCCTTAGAAGGTTATATTCGTCAAGTAATCGGATGGAGAGAATTTATGAGGGGAATATATCAAAGCTATTCAAAAGAAATGGAAACTAGAAATTTTTTTAAACAAAATAGAAAAATGAAAAACTCATGGTACGAAGGAACAACAGGATTACCACCTTTAGATTATGCTATTAAAAATGCAGTGAATTATGGTTGGTCACATCATATTGAAAGGTTAATGATCTTATCAAACATAATGAATTTATGTGAAGTTAAGCCAACATATGTTTACAAATGGTTTATGGAAATGTTTGTGGATTCCTCAGACTGGGTAATGGTCCCGAATGTTTATGGAATGGGGCTTTTCAGTGATGGAGGAATATTTGCTACAAAACCATATATTTGCGGCTCCGCTTATTTCATGAAAATGATGGATTTTAAAAAAGGAGAATGGTGCAATACCATGGATGGTCTTTATTGGAGATTCATTAATAGAAATAGAGCCTTCTTTTTAAAAAATCCTAGACTTTCTATGATGGTTAGAATTTTCGATAAAATGAAACCTGATAGAAAAAAATTAATTTTAGCTGAGGCAGAAAAATTTATTAAACAAAATACTGCATAGTGAGAAAAGAAAATTTACCCACAAAAATTTGCCCTGTATGTAAGAGACCTTTTACTTGGAGAAAAAAATGGAAATTAAACTGGGATAAAGTAAAATATTGTTCTAAGAAATGTTCAAAAAATAACTAATTAACAACAAGAGCAGCTTTTCTTTTTCTCTGGTTTTTTTGCTTCAATCACTTCTTCTTTAGGGGCTGATTGTTCAAGAATTTTTGCTGCTTCAGCTTCTTTCTCTTTTAATATTTTATTTTCAATGTATGCGTAAAGAGAGTTGAAACCTAATTTTGAAGCTTTCTTTTCTTCATAATTCCTTCTGCCTTTAAGATTTTCAATAATTTCAAGAACTTGCGGGTTATTCATACTATTGTTATCTCATAATTTTGATAATTTACAATAGTTCTTTAAAAAAATTCTTTAATTATAGTTGGTATGTACTTTTTGAAATTAAAAAAACCTTTATTGCAATATTTCCAAGAACTTCGGTCTAAATTACGATAAAGAAATTTTATATTATTTATTCCTTGAGAAGTTAAATAATCTAAGTTTTCTCCAACACAAGGATAAAAAAAATAACTATTCTCAATTGTTTTAAGGTTACCAATATCAATAATTTCACAATCCAAAGATTTTTCATCCAACCTTCTTTTTTGATCCTGAATTAAATTAGTCTTAAATTTCATTGTTTTTTCACTAAGTTTAATATTTCTACTGTCGTTATTATTATTAACTAAATAAATCTTTTTAAATTTATGATCTTTGAAATCAGTCAACTCAAAAGAAAGATTATTATCAAAAATAATTAAATTTTGCTCATCCAAACTTACTGGATTACTAAAATCTTTTAAGACAGCCTTGTATATTTTCTCGCTAACTTTAGGTGGTGCATTTTCATTTAAATTAATGTTATTAAATCTGTTATTAGTAAATTTTTTTATATTCCATTCACTTGCCAAATAATGCTTACCTTGTGTTTGTATCCCAGCAACCCATCTCCATCCCAATGTATTAGATGCTGCATCTCCATCATAGAGATGTTTCATAAAAAATTCAGCTCCTAATTGCCAAGGTAAATTTAAAGTAAAAATCCAGATACTGGCAAACCACATTCTTGTATGATTATGAAGGTAATTAAATTCTTTTAATTCTTTAACCCATTCATTAAAACATTCTATATTTGTATTTCCATCAATGGCATTTAAATAATCTTTATTATCTTTGTATTTTTCTCTTATAATTTTTATTTCTATTATGTAATCTGTCCATACACTAGGTCTTAATTCTAACCATCCTTTCCAATAAGTACGCCACAAAACCTCCTGAATAAATTTTTCATTTTTAGAAAATGAAAATTTCTTTAAGGCTTTATCTATAACTTCTAACTCATTTAATATTCCATGAGATATATATGGAGAAATACAAGATATATTTGATCTTTTATCCGGACCAAAATCAAAATTTCTCAATCTTGAATATTCAGAAAGATTATTTTCAATAAAATTATCTAGTTTATTAGTGGCTTGCGCCCGACTTGGTTCAAAATTCATGATATTTTATTTTAATTTTTTCTTGTGAAAATTAATAAATCTTTCAACATTTGATTTATTAAAAGTTTTATTTTCCTCAAATGAAACTTCTTTCATAGAATAAGCTGAACTTTTAGTTATTCTTGAATGAATAATAACATTCCCTTTATATAACCTCAATTTAACTGATCCATTAACTTTACTTCTCTTAAGATCAACAATTCTTTGTAATTTAAATCTCTCTTTAGAAAACCAATATCCATTGTAAATTAGTTCCGCATATCTAGGCATAATTTTTTCTTTCTTATGCATTGTATCTTTATCAAGTGTAACAGACTCTATAGCCCTATGAGCGTGCATTAATAAAGTTCCGCCTGGTGTTTCGTATACACCTCTTGATTTTATACCGATAAATCTATTTTCTACTAGATCAACTCTTCCAATAGCATTTTTTCCAGCTATGTCGTTTAATTTTCCAAGCAATTTAGATGGAGATAATTTTTTCCCATTCACTGCAATCGGATCTCCACTTCTAAAATCTATTTTTACAATTGAAGATTTATTAGGTGCTTTTTCTGGAGATACCGTTCTTTGAAAAATAAAGTCAGGTGCAGAGTTTTTTGGATTTTCTAACAACTTTCCTTCTGTTGATGTATGAAAAATATTATCGTCTACTGAAAAAGGTGGCGCTCCTTTCTTGTCTTTAGGTATTTCAATTTTATTTTTTTTTGCATAATTAATTAGATCTGATCTAGATTTCAGCTTCCAAATTCTCCAAGGCGCAATAACTTTTATTTTAGGACTAAAATAATGATAACCTAACTCAAATCTTACTTGATCATTTCCTTTTCCTGTTGATCCATGAGATACAGCATAGGCATTAAATTTTTTAGCAATTCTAATTTGATCTTTGGCAATTAAAGGTCTAGCAATTGAGGTTCCAAGCAAATAAACACCTTCATATATTGCATGGCCCCTAATCATTGGATAAACATAATCTTTTACAAAAATATCTTTTAGATCTTGAATAATAATATTTTTTACGCCAAGTTTTTTTGCGTTTCTGAAAATTTTATTTCTATCTATTTCTTGACCAATGTCTGCGGTATAACAAATTACTTCTGCATCATAATTTTCTTGCAACCATTTTAATATAATTGATGTGTCCAAACCACCTGAATAAGCTAAAACAATTTTTTTTTTCATTTTTAGATTAGTTTCTTATATCAACCGAGGCATTTGCTGATACAATTATTCTATTTTTTTCACCTTTATATGGATTGGATCCATGCAATATAAAATTTGGCCATATAAGCATTTTACCTTCTACGGCTTTGAATGTTGCATTTCCACCAGAAGAATAAAATTTTCCACCAAAATCTTCAGGTGATCTTCTTTGATACGGTCTTAAAAAATAAGTTGACCCATTTTCGTTTGTAGCATCCTCGCCTATTTGAACATAGTAAACACAACACCAACTACATCTTCCATGATCATGAGGAAGAACTGATCCATTTGTATTATATTTTATAAACCAAGAATTATTAATTTTTACATCAAAATTGGGTTTTGGTTCTTTCATTTCAGAAATAAATTTATTGTTGGTACTATTTGACATTCCTAAAAAGCATTTTGCAAAAAAATTAAATAATTTTGATAAACTCTCACTTTTTTCATGATGTAAGTCGTATTTACTTTCATAAAGATTAATATTTTCTTTATTAAGACCCTCTCTACCTTTAGGATTTTTTTTTTCGTATTCTGAAAAAAAATTTATTAAGTCATCTTTAATTTCCTGATGTTCGGGGTTATAAAATTCTCCGATATATATTGGCCAAAGACTGTAGATTTGATTCTTATTCATTTCTTTAAAAATTTAACTACAACTTTTTTTTGCAGCGTTGTATGCTTTTGTGAAACCCATTAAAGAGTAGTGATCAATTGTTTGAGATCCAGATTTATTATATCCAGTAACCATCAATCTTGAAGCTTTCTTCATTTTTTTTACTACTTTTTTTTCAATTTTATTGTTAGAAATCCATGCAAAGTTATCTTGAGCTATATCAAACTTATATTTTGTTTTACCAGAGGTAGCAGTGATAGAATTTTGAGAGTTATACTCATAGCCCGAAGTTGTGCTAACTTCATCAGTTATTTTTTCAGATGGTCTGAATGTTACAAATAATCTTGCATCTCTATCATTTTTTTTTGGAGATTGCAGTACAGGTTTAGATTGTGCAAAGCATACCTTGTTTCCATCATTAGTTACTATAATTGCATCCCAATCTTTGAAAGTCCCAATTTTATTTAATTCATCTGAATGGGAAATTGAGCTTAATAAAATAACAAAAATAATTGATCTAAGAATTATGGACATGGGTTAGGATACTTTTTTTGAATTTCATTAATTTCATTAATTATTTCTTTATCAAGTTTCACTTTTACACTTTCTATGTTTG
Source organism: uncultured Pelagibacteraceae bacterium (assembly GCA_902543485.1). GTDB lineage: Bacteria > Pseudomonadota > Alphaproteobacteria > Pelagibacterales > Pelagibacteraceae > Pelagibacter. The sequence goes on from CACBYP010000008.1 coordinate 24,486, forward strand.
TTTTCAACTGCTCCATTGTTGTTGCACCAATAATAACGCTAGACATAAAATCCTGTATCTCACAAAATTTTATACACATTTGACTCATATCAATGTTGTACTTTTCACTAATATTAAAATATTCTTCAACAGCTTCGTTAGTATTTGGTTTTCGATATCTTGTCCAAAAATCCCAATCTCTTTCCATCCGAGATCCTTTTGGAAATTGCTTATTTCTATATTTGCCACTTAAAAAACCACTGGCTAAAGGAGAATAAGATAAGCAGCCAATATTTTCTCTTATAGACACTTCCGCTAATCCAACTTCATATGACCTATTCAATAAACTGTAGGGATTTTGTATAGACATCATTCTTGGCAAGCTTTTATCCTTTGAGACTTTGAGATAATTCATAACACCCCAAGGAGTTTCATTAGATAAACCTACATTTCTAATTTTACCTTGCTTAATATATTTTTGTAATTCAACCAACACGTCTTCGAATTTATTCCATTCGTTTTCTTTATGCACATAACCAAGTCTTCCAAAATTGTTTACATTTCTTTCTGGCCAGTGAAGCTGATATAAATCTATATAATCAGTTTTAAGTCTTTTAAGACTATCATGAAGTGCGGTTTCGAGATTCTTCCCAACAAAACTATTTTCACCATTTCTAATATAATCTCTAGCAGGACCACATACTTTAGTTGCAAGTATAACATCTTTTCTTTTTTTCGTTTTTTCAAACCAATTTCCAATGATCGTCTCCGTATGACCAAATGTTTCAGCTTTTGGAGGTACCGCATAAAGTTCTGCTGTATCCCAAAAATTAACACCGTTTTCTAGTGAGAAATCCATTTGTTCAAAGGCTTCCTCTTGACTATTTTGTTCACCCCAAGTCATGGTGCCGAGACAAATTGTGCTAATATCTATGTCAGTTGTTCCTAATTTTTTATAATTCATTAAATATTAAGTATTTGTTACCTATATTTTGACTGCTTGAAAAATTTAAAATTTATTACTATATATTTAATTATGGAATTCAATAGAGACAATATATTAAATAGATCTACTACAGCAAAAAAAGCTGTTGTAATGGATGAAGGCCTTAGAGCCTACATGCTCAAAGTTTACAACTACATGGCAACTGGAGTTTTGCTAACGGGAATAATTGCATTGCTATCTTTTAAAATGTCAGTAGTTACAGATGCAAGTGGATCAATAGTTGCTTTAACTGAATTCGGAAATGCAATTTATCTATCAGGATTGAAATGGGTGGTTATGTTAGCACCTCTTGGAATTGTTTTTTACATGAGCTTTGGAATAAATAAAATGAGTTCTTCAAAAGCTCAAACTACTTTTTGGATTTTTGCTGCTTTGATGGGTTTGTCGCTTTCATCAATTTTATTAGTTTACACTGGACTTAGTGTGACGAGAGTATTTTTCATATCTTCAGCTACATTTGGAGCTATGAGTATATATGGTTACACAACTAAAAGAGACCTCACAAAATTTGGATCATTCTTAATGATGGGTTTAATAGGTATTATAATCGCATCTTTAGTAAATATTTTCTTAAAATCATCAATGATGTACTTTGCTATTTCAATCATTGGAGTTCTTATATTTGTCGGATTAACTGCCTACGATACACAAAAAATTAAGAATATGTACGCAGCTTCAGATTCAGGTGAAGTAATTGGCAAGAAAGCTGTTATGGGAGCTTTAACATTATACTTAGATTTTATTAATCTATTTATAATGCTTTTAAGATTATTTGGTCAAAGAAGATAATTAAAAACTATAGTTTTTTCCAATTTGTTTTTTTCAGAAGTATTTCTAAATCATAAGCATTATTTAAAATTTTACCATTTCTATCAGTTATTAAATATTTCAAATTCTTATTAGAAGGTTTAAAATTTTTACTAATGTTGTAGATAGCTTTTTCTGCTGCATTTTTAAAAATACTAAAACTTACTCTTTTACTAGATATTGAGAGGCCATAGTCTTTCCAAGATCCTTCAGATACCATTTTAGCATATAGGTCTAATATAATTTTTAGTTCTTTCTTTTCAAAAAAATACCTTTGGTTTTGTTCTTTATTTGAATTATTTATTACTAATTTTAAATTACTCATTTAATTTGTATTTATTAATCAAACCAACTTGTGATGCTGTAAAAATGAATGTAATTGGTAACATTCCCCATACTTTAAAGTTAACCCAAAATTCTTCTGTTTGAGTTCTCCAAATAATTTCATTTAATATAGCTAAAAAAATAAAAAAATAAGTCCATCTATTATTCAAAATTTTCCAACCCTCATCAGACATTGGCAGTGTTTTTCCTAGTATTAATTTTAAAATTGGTTCATTGGTGAAGTATTTTCCAAAGAATAAAGCTAAGGCAAATAAAATATTTATAATAGTGGGTTTCATATAAATAAAAATTGGATTATCAAAATAAATTGTTAAACCTCCAAATAGAGTAATTAAAATTCCTCCTAACAAAGGAACCATCGGAACTTTTTTTTCCAGTATCCAAACCAAGAGAACAGAAATTATTGTTGCGACAATTAGAGGTGGTATTGCAACTTTTAAATTTTTATCACTGTTATAATAAAAGAAGAAAAAAATAGCTAAAGGCCCAACGTCTGTAATGAATTTTAGAAGTGATTTATTCACTGCTACATATTAACAGATTAATAAAACATTTATATTTTTTTTATTGATTTTTTTCATCAAATATCCATATTTAATGTCGTGAGTACTCAAAAAGCTAAATTTTCAATTGGAGACGTTGTAAAACATAGACACTTTGATTTTAGAGGTGTGATTTACGATGTTGACTTTGAATTTAATAACTCAGAGGAGTGGTATCAATCGATCCCAAAAAACGTGAGACCTAGAAAGGATCAGCCATTTTATCATTTACTAGCAGAGAATGACGAAATTACTTACGAGGCTTATGTGTCTGAGCAAAATCTATTATTTGATGACTCTGAAGAGCCCATAAAACACCCTCTAATTAATGAAATTTTTTCAGGTAAGCGTGGATCAAGCTACTTCAAGCCTTCAAATTAGCTAATAGCCAATATTTAAACACAATTGTCCCAAATCTCTGTCATATCTGTATGTTATAGATTATTTAATTCTGATCAAGAGTACTGTTTTTCCTCTATCTCCCTCTGTATTCTTGGTCAGAAAATTTTGAACAATTTTAATCTAAAATTTATGTGTTATAAAAAATTATGATTAATTATTTCAATCCAAATAATACTTTAAAGATAATTAATAAAATACAAAAGTTTGTATTTGCGTTATTTATAATTGTATTGTTACTTGGATTAGTTGAAGCTTTAGTTCTTTCTCCCGAGGATTATAAGCAGAGTGACTCAGTTAGGATTATGTATGTCCATGTTCCATCAGCTTGGATATCACTCGGAATATTTTCACTTATTTCCATTCTTTCTTTTGGAGTTTTTGTTTTTAAAAATAAAAATTTCTCTTTAATAACAAAAAGTTTAGCACCTTCTGGTTTTGTTTTTAGCATAATAGCTTTAGTTACAGGATCAATTTGGGGAAAACCAACCTGGGGAACTTGGTGGGCTTGGGATGCAAGAATAACTTCAATGCTCTTACTTTCAATTTTTTATTTATTGTTCATTACTTCTTGGAAGATTACGACAGATACTAGTAAAGCAGAAAAAATTAGCTCAATAATAGCAATTATTGGTCTTATAAATATTCCAGTTATAAAATTTTCAGTAGAATGGTGGAATACTTTACACCAACCTGCGTCAGTAAGAATTTTGGAAGAAACAACAATTCATTCTTCAATGTTGACACCATTAGCTATAATGACTGCGGCATTTGCTCTATTTTCACTTTTGATATTTTTAATGAAATATAATACAGAACTGTTAAAGATTAAAAATAAAGGTCTTAATAGATTATGATTAGTGAACTACTAAATATGAATGGATACGGTGTATATGTTTGGTCATCATTTATATTTACTCTATTTTCTTTTAGCTTCTTGTACGCGGTAGTAAAATTAAATTTAATTAAAGAGAAAAAGAAATTTGAGGAAAATTATAAATCACTAGATGAAAAGAAACTTGCATCAGTAGCTAAGCAAAAAACGTACAGAGAGATATTAGCAAACACTTCCACATCTAAAGTTTAACTAAAATTCACATGTACGGAAAAAAAGTTAAATTTAGAGCCCTTTTTATTTTTTTAATTTTAATTTCATTAGTTCTTACAGTTTTTTTGGTGGTTAAATCTCTTAAGGAAAACGTAGTATATTTTAAGTCTCCAACAGACATTAAAAACCTTAATGAAATCAAAAATGCTCAAAAAATTAGAGTTGGTGGAATGGTGAAAAAAAATTCTATTAAAATAAACGATAAAGAAATTTTTTTCGTAATTACGGATTTCAAAAATGAATTATTAGTCAACTATAATGGATCTGTACCTAATCTGTTTGAAGAGGGTAAGGGTGTAGTTGCTGAAGGTTTCTTAAAGGATAAAAGTTTTCTAAATGCTGACAAGATTTTAGCAAAACATGATGAAAATTATATGCCTCCTGAAGTCAGCGAAGCTATGAAAAACAATTAATTTGTATGTCTAATTATTTAGGAAATTATTCTTTATATATTGCTTTAATAGCATCTGTTTATTTAATTTTTAAGTCATACTTGGATGCAAATTCAGAAAATAAATATTTAGATAAAAACTTTATTTTAATTACTTCAATACAAACTGTAATGATTACGGTAAGTTTTTTTAGTCTGGTTGCAGCTTTTGTAATTTCAGATTTTAGTAATGAAACTGTTTTCAACAATTCTCATACTTTAAAACCTTTATTTTATAAAGTATCAGGCACATGGGGAAATCACGAGGGAAGTTTATTATTGTGGTTATTAGTTCTTTCAATTTTTCTATTTATTTTTTTATTAAATTCAAGATCACAAGATACTAAATACAAACTTTTAACGATACTATTTCAACAAATTATTATTTCAGGTTTTCTAGTTTTTATTTTATTAACTTCCAACCCATTCAAAATGCTATATCCAATTCCTAGCGAAGGATTAGGTTTGAACCCTATTTTACAAGACCCTGCTTTAGCTATTCATCCTCCAATTTTATATTTAGGTTATGTTGGAACATCTATTATCTTTTCAGCTTCACTTGCCTCAATGATTAGCGGAAATATCGGAGATAAGTGGGCAAGGCATATTAAAAAATGGGTTTTGGTATCTTGGGTATTTTTAACAATTGGTATTTTGCTTGGATCTATATGGGCATATTATGAGCTAGGCTGGGGAGGTTTTTGGTTTTGGGATCCTGTAGAAAATGTTTCATTAATGCCATGGTTTTGCTTAACTGCGCTACTGCATACTGTAATTGTATTACAGAAAAGAAATTCGTTTAAAGAGTGGACTATTATTTTGTCAATTACAACTTTTTCACTGAGTATGAGTGGCACTTTTCTTGTTAGGTCTGGAATTTTAAATTCAATTCACACTTTTGCAAACGATCCATCAAGAGGGCTATATATATTAAGTTTTCTCTTTATCCTAATATTGATGTCTATATTAATTTTCTTTTTTAATCAGAATAAAATATCAAACATAGCCAAAGAGAATTTTATTTTAAGTAAAGAGACTGCAATATTAGTGAATAACTGGTTTATGATGTTTTTTTTATCTGTTGTTCTTGTTGGTACAATTTATCCAATTTTTCTTGAAGTTTTAAATGGTTCAAAAATTTCTGTTGGTCCGCCTTTTTATAATAATCTTTTAATACCCTTCTTAATTCCTTTTTTAATATTCATGAGTTTTGGCCCAAGTTTGAAATGGATTAAAGATAAATTAAAAAAGCTTAACTATAATATTTTAATTATTTTTTTAGTTTCATTACTTATTTCATATGTCATTTTAACAAAAACCGAAAATTCGTTTCTGTTGTCTATTCCCCTGATAGTTTTGAGCATCTATCTTTTATTAGTAACAATTAAGGATTTTTTTGTTAGTAAATCCTCGATTAGCCAAAAAATTTCACATTTTGGTTTTAGTTTACTAATTACTAGTATCTTATTGAATGGCCTTTTTTCAAATGAATTCAATTCAAATATGAAAGTAGGAGATGAAAGAATATTCAATGAAAAAGTTGTAAAATTAAAAGAAGTTAATGTTACAGATGTGGACAATTATAAATCTCTTAAAGCTAGTTTTGAAGTTACAAATAAAAATTCCTCTTTTGCTTTATACCCAGAAGTTAGGATTTACCAACAGCCTTTAACTATTACGAGTGAAGCGGATATTAAGACAACATTATTTTCAGATAATTTTTTAGTATTTAATATTCTAAAAGACGATGGTTATTATAATGTAAGATATCAATATAAACCCTTAATGATTTGGATATGGATCTCAACTATATTTATTGGTTTTGGTGGTTTATTAAGTATCATTAGAAAAAATGAGCAAAAATATTAAATTTTTAGGATTACTACTAACATTAATAATAATTTTTATAATCTTGCTCAAGGGATTGAACGTATCGAAAGATTACTCTAACGAGAAATTAAAAAATAAAATAGATTTTTCACTTAATGCAAAAAAATTATTTTCTGATGAAATAATTAATATTTCAGACTTATTTGATAAAAATAGTCCTTCTGTAGTAAATATTTGGGCATCTTGGTGTGCACCATGTAGAGAAGAGCATCAGTTTTTAATGAAATTAAAAGATATGAACATAAATATAATTGGAATTAATTATAAAGACAGTCAAAAAAATGCGAAAAATTTTTTAAGCTCACTTGGAAATCCGTATTCAGAAGTTATCACCGATAATGATGGAACAAAATCAATAGAATTTGGAGCAATTGGAGTTCCGGAAACGTTTATTATTAGTGGAAAAACAAATGAAATAATCAAAAAGTACATTGGTCCTTTGACGAATGAAAATTTATTAGAAATAAAAAAATTTATAAAAGAAAATGTTTAAAATCATAAATTTAGTTTTGTTTTTATATTTTACTTTTAATATTTCCTACGCAAATGAAACAAATACTAAAGTAGATCAAATTACAAAAAATTTGAGGTGTTTAATATGTCAAGGTCAATCTGTTTATGATTCCCAATCTGATTTTGCTATTAGTATGAAACTTGTTGTAAAAAAAAAAATTAACGAAGGTAAAGAAGATAAAGAAATTTATGATTATCTAAAAAATAAATATGGCGAGTGGATTGTTTATGATCCAGAATTAAATCGAAATACTTTTCTGCTTTGGTCAATACCTTTGATTTTATTCGTTTTTGGTGGTCTTTTAATTGTTAGAAAAGTATCTATAAAGTAGAGAAATTATGAATATTATACTCAAAACTTTTTTGTTGGTCCTATTTTCATTTTCTTTGTCCAGTGCAGATGTTAAAGAGGAGACTTATATAAAAATAGGTGTATTTGATTATTCACACCAGACTGACATGTTTGCCTTAAACAGAAAAAAGGTAACAGATAAAGTTGTCAAATCAGATTATTTAGGAGAATTAACCCAAGTCTATGATCTTATGATTTTAGGTGATGTAAATGAATCTTTTACTCATAATAATGATAATAAAATAAAAAATCGTGAAGAATATGCTTTTTATATTTCTACTGGTTTGCAGAAAAAATTTAATCCATCAAGTGGTATATATATTGTGCCAAGTTTTAGTGTTGGACTATATAATGAATTTAATAAAGGTAAAGACATGGGACTACCTTTGGAATTTAAAAGTGAAATTGAATTTAATTTTCAAGCAAATAATAATTTAATTTTTGGTGTTACTTATAACCACATTTCAAATGCTGATTTAGGCAGTACAAATCCAGGATCAGATTCAATTTTAATTGGATTTAGATATAAAACAAATTAATATTAGTTTTTTTAAATGAGATTAAAAGATTGTCATAATTTTTACGACTTTAGAAAACTTGCAAAACAAAAGCTTCCATCTCCAATATTTCATTATATTGATGGGGCTGCAGATGATGAAATAACCTATGCAAGAAATAGTAGTGCATTTAATGACGTTGATTTAGTCCCAAATGTATTAAGAGGTGTCGAGAATGTAGATTTATCAACTACTATTTTCGGAAAAAAACTAGATTTACCTTTTTATTGTTCCCCGACAGCTTTGCAGAGGCTATTTCACTACGAAGGAGAAAGAGCGGTTGGAAAAGCTGCAAAGAAGTTTAATACGATGTTTGGTGTTTCGGCATTAGCTACAGTTAGTGTTGAGGAAATTTCATCTTTAATAGACACTCCTAAAATGTTTCAATTTTATTTCCATAAAGATAGAGGATTAAATGACTCTTGTTTAGAGCGAGCAAAAGCAGCAAAATTTGATGTGATGGCTTTAACTGTTGATACGATAACAGGAGGAAATCGTGAAAGAGATTTAAGAACTGGATTTACATCACCTCCAAAATTAACACTTTCGAGTTTGTTTAGTTTTGCCACAAAACCAATGTGGGGAATAAATTATTTAACCAAAGGAAAATTTGAACTACCACATCTTCAAGATTTCGTTAAAGAAGGAACTGACACAAATACTTCAATTGGTAATTATTTTTCTACTATGTTAGATCAATCTATGAACTGGGATGACGCTGAAAAATTGTGCTCTCAGTGGGGTGGCCATTTTGCGCTTAAGGGAGTTATGAGTGTTGAAGATGCTAAAAGAGCAGTTGATATCGGATGCACTGGTATAATGGTATCAAATCATGGAGGAAGACAACTTGATGGATCTAGATCACCATTCGATCAATTAGCTGAAATTGTTGATGCAGTTGGTGATAAGTTAGATGTTATTTGTGAAGGTGGATTTCAAAGAGGCACTCATATGTTAAAAGCTTTATCTATGGGTGCAAAAGCATGTGCTGGTGGAAGATTATATCTTTATGCTTTAGCTGCAGCAGGTCAAGAGGGTGTTGAGAGAGCTCTTAACTTATATAAAACTGAACTAGTAAGAGACATGAAATTAATGGGCTGCACAAAGATCAGTGATCTTAATCGAAATAATTTAAGATTCCGAAATGCATGAGCTTGAAAAGTTGTTACAATTTTGAGGATTTTAGAAAGTTAGCTAAAAAAAGATTACCAGCTCCTATTTTTCATTACATTGATGGTGGTGCAGACGATGAAACCACTTTAAAAAGAAATACAAGTTCATTTGACGATTGTGATTTAATCCCAAATATTCTTAGAAGCGTAGGAGAACCAGATTTATCAACCACAGTTTTTGGAAGAAAAATAGATATGCCAATTTTTTTATCTCCTACTGCTATGCAAAGTTTATATCATCCTGATGGAGATAAAGCTTCAGCTAGAGCTGCAGAAAAATTTGGTACCATGTATAGCATGTCGACAATGGCATCATTTTCCATTGAAGAAATTGCTAACATATCAAGTGGTCCAAAATTATTTCAACTTTATATTCATAGAGATAAATCATTTACTGATGATTTAATTGATAGGTGCAAAAGAGCAAATTTTGATGGTTTGTGCTTAACCGTCGATACTTTGGTTGCGGGAAATAGAGAAAGAGATCACAGAACTGGTTTTACAACTCCTCCTAAATTTACATTAGAAAGTATAATGAATTTCGCATTGAGACCTGGATGGTTATTTAGATATTTTACAAACAAAAAGTTTGAACTAGCTAATATTAAACACAAAACTGATAAAGGAACTAACATTACAAAATCTGTAATAGACTATGTTAATGAACAGTATGATCCACAAATGAATTGGGAAGATGCAGAATATTGTATAAAAAAATGGGATGGACCTTTTGCGCTAAAGGGTGTGATGTCTGTAGAGGATGCAAAGAGGGCAGTTGATATTGGTTGTACAGCGATAATAATTTCTAATCATGGAGGAAGACAGCTTGACGGATCTAGAACTCCTTTTGATCAACTAAAGGCTATTTCAGATGCTGTGGGTGACAAGGTTGAGATAATTTTAGATGGAGGTGTTAGACGGGGAACTCATGTTCTCAAGGCTTTAGCTGCAGGTGCAACTGCTTGTAGTTTTGGTAAAGCTTTTTTGTTCAGTTTAGGAGCGGGTGGACAGCAAGGAGTAGAGAGGCTGCTTCAAAATATGCACGATGAAATTAGAAGAAATATGATCCTTATGGGCTGCAAAAGCGTAAAAGAGTTAGATAGATCAAAGATAATTTACCGTAATTAAATATTTTTTATAAATAATTTTTATAATTATTTTCACTTTAAATAAATAGACATGAAGTTGCTTTTCAGTTAATTTGTCGACGAAAAATTATGATTGAATTAGCAAAAGCATTAGATCGTTTAGGAACTGAAAGTGCATTTTCTGTTTTAGCAGAAGCAAAAAAATTAGAAGCACAAGGCAAACCTATGATACATTTAGGTCTAGGACAACCTGACTTTAAAACTCCAAAACATGTAGTTGAAGCTGCAAAAAAAGCTCTAGATGATGGTCATCATGGTTATGTTTTATCAAATGGAATTCCAGAATGCCGAGAAGCTGTCGCAAGATGGGTCAAGAGACTTTATAATGCTGATATTGATCCAAATAGAGTTTTAATAATGCCAGGTGGTAAACCTACAATGTATTATGCAATTACTTGTTATGGTGAACCAGGTGTTGAGATAATTCATCCTACTCCAGCTTTTCCAATTTATGAATCAATGATTAACTACTCTGGAGCAAAAGCTGTACCATACGACTTAACTGAGGATAAAGATTTAAAATTTGACCCAGACAAAATTCTATCTTTAATAACTGACAAAACTAGACTTTTAATTCTAATAAATCCGAACAACCCAACCGGAAGTTTTGTTGAAAAACCTGCAATTGATTACTTGGCAAAAGAATTAGAAAAACATCCACGGGTCACAATTTTAAGTGATGAAATTTACAGTAGACAAATTTTTGACTATAAGGAAATGCCAACTTTCTTTAACTATCCTAATTTAAGAGACAGATTAATTGTTCTTGAGGGTTGGAGCAAAGCATATTCTATGACTGGATGGAGACTTGGTTGGAGTTACTGGCCAGAGCATTTGGTTGAACATGTAAACAAACTTTTGATTAATAGTGTATCATGTGTAAATGCAGCAGCCCAATATGCTGGTATAGCCGCATTAGATGGTCCTGAAGACTCAATTAAAGATATGTTAGATAAATTTACATTAAGAAGAAATTTAATTCATAAAGGATTAAATGATTTACCAGGAGTTGAGTGTAGTTTGCCGGGTGGAGCTTTTTATGCTTTTCCGAATATAAAAGGGACTGGCATGAATGGATCTGAGTTTTGCAAAAAAGCTATGCATGAAGCAGGTGTTGCAATTGTTCCTGGTACTGCATTCGGTAAAACTTGTAACGATTACGTTAGATTTAGTTTTGCCGCATCTAGAGATAATATAATGCAAGCCTTAGAAAATATAGGCAAGATGCTTTCTAAATAAACTGTATTTTTAATTAATATTTTGTATTATTAAAGAATGAACGAAACTGTCCAAGCAGAATTAAAAAAGATATTTAACGGAAGATTTTCTACTTCTGAGTCTACTCGTGCCAATTATGCAAGAGGAGAAGATACTTATAATCCAATATTATCGAAGGCAGTTGTATTTCCAGAAACTAATGAAGAAGTTTCAAAAATTCTAAAAATTTGTAACGAGCATAAAATTCCTGTTGTCCCGTTTGGAACTGGCACATCTCTTGAAGGTCATGTTGTTGGAAATCAAAATGGTATTACAATTTCTTTAGAAAAAATGAATAAAGTTTTAAGCGTAAATGCTGAGGATTTTGATTGCAGAGTACAAGCAAATGTAACAAGAAAGCAATTAAATGAATATTTAAGAGAAGATGGTGTATTTTTTCCAATAGATCCTGGTGCAGATGCTGCACTCGGTGGAATGGCATCTACTTCAGCTTCAGGAACTATGGCAGTTAAATATGGAACAATGAGAACAGTTATTTCTGGTTTAACAGTTGTTTTACCTAATGGAGATATAATTAAAACCGGTGCAAGAACTAAAAAAACTTCTGCGGGATATAACTTAACTAATTTGTTTATTGGATCTGAAGGAACTTTAGGAATTATTACAGAAGTTCAATTAAGATTATCACCAATACCTGAGAGCATAATGAGTGCAGTTTGCTATTTTCCAGATTTAGACTCAGCAGTAAAGACTGCGCAAGAAGTTATTCAGTATGGTGTTCCAATTGCAAGAATTGAAATGTTAAACAAAGATCAAATGGAAATTAGCATTAAATATTCAAAGTTAGAAAACATCAAAGCATCACCAACTTTATTTTTTGAATTCCATGGTAGTGAACTATCAAATAACGAGTCTATAAAAATTGTTGAAGAATTATCAAAAAATAATGGTGGAAGTGATTTCCAATGGGCATCTTCTCCTGAAGAACAAAAAATATTATGGAAAGCAAGGCATGATGTTTACTATTCAGTAAAAGCTTTAGGTCATGATATGAAAGTGTATTCTACAGATGTATGTGTACCAATTTCCAAGTTAGTTGAGTGCATTTCATGGGCGGAAAAAGAAGTAAAAAAATTAGGTCTAACTGCACCAATGGTTGGTCATGTTGGAGATGGAAATTTTCACTCCATAATATTGTATGATCCTGATGACGAAGAAAAACAAAAAAAAATTAGGCAGTACAGCGATGATTTAATTAACAAAGCTTTAGAATTAGAAGGAACAATTACAGGGGAACATGGAATTGGTCTTCAAAAAAAACATTACTTATTAAGAGAGCACCCAGACAATTTGCCAGTTATGAAAGCTATTAAAAGAAGCATTGATGTAAACAACATCATGAATCCTGGTAAGGTTTTTGATCTAAATTAATCCAAAATAAAATGAAAAAAATTTTAATCACAAGAAGGCTTTTAAGATCTTGTGAGGATAAAGCTAAAGAATTATTTGATGCTAACTTTAATTTAAATGATGAACTCTACTCTCAAAAGAAGCTAATAGAGATGAGTGCAGGCTGTGATGGTATTTTATCAGCTCTAACAGATAAGCTTGATACAGAAACAATTAATCAATTACCTGATAGTGTTAAAATTATATCAAATTTTGCTGTAGGTTTTGGAAATATAGATTTAGAAGCTGCAAAGAAAAGAGGTATTGCTGTCACAAATACACCAGATGTTTTAACTGATGCCACTGCAGAAATTGGGGTTTTGTTGATATTAGGTGCATGCAGAAGAGCATCTGAGGGAATTGAAAAAGCTAGAGAAGGTGGCTGGGTTTGGTCAGCAGATATGTTGATTGGTAAACAATTAACGGGCACTAGACTTGGAATACTTGGCATGGGTAGAATTGGTCAAAAAATAGCTAAAATAGCTAAATCTTTAGGTATGATAATTCATTATCACAACCGTTCAAAATTAAGCGAAGAAAAGGAACAAGGCGCAACTTACCACAACAATTTAAATGATTTGATGAAAGTCTCTGATGTCCTTTCGGTATGTTGTCCTGCATCTAAAGAGACAATAAATTTAATCAATAAAGATACACTAGAACTATTACCAAAAGGTGCAGTCGTGACCAATGTTGCAAGAGGTGATATTATTGAAGATAAAGCTTTAATAGATGCTTTGGAAAGAAGAAAAGTTTATGCAGTTGGGCTAGATGTATACAAAAATGAACCAAATTTAAATCCTGGATATCTTAAACACAAAAGTGCTTTTATTCTCCCTCACCTAGGCAGCGCAACCAAAGAAACTAGAACTGCAATGGCTAATCTAGCTATAGATAATATTGATGAGTTTTTTAAAACAGGCGGATGCAAAAACAAAGTTAATTAACAATCTCAAGTTGTAATTGGTAATTAAAATTATTCTAACTTTCTAGACATATTTTTTATTTCAATTTAAAATTTATTTATAAAAAATAAATTTAGAGAGGAAAATAATGAAAGCACAGGTTTTACATAAGTATGACCCAGAAATGAAAGCAGATGTTTGGGTCACAGGTGAAGAGTTACCAAATCCTAAAATTGAGAAAGCAAGCGATGTCATTGTTAAAATTGGAGCTGCAGGTGTTTGTAGAACTGATTTGCATATAATTGAAGGAGTTTGGAAGCACATTACAGATCAAAATAACGATCTGTTGCCGATGGTAATGGGACATGAGAACGCTGGATGGATAGAGGAAGTTGGTAAAGATGTTACAGGATTTAAAAAAGGTGATGCAGTTATTTTACACCCTAAAGTTTCTGGCACAGGAGGAACATGCTTAGATTGTAGAAGAGGAAACGATATGCATGCTGAAGATCCAATTTTTGCAGGTTTGAATGTAAAACACGGGGGATATTCAGAATTACTTCAAACTAGCGTAAGAAATCTAATAAAAATTCCAAAAGTTTTAGGTCCAATAGACGTTGCGCCATTTTCAGACGCAGGTTTGACTGCTTACAGAGTTGTAAAAAAAGCTACTAGACACCTTCTGCCAGGTGAAAATTGTGTAATCATAGGTGCTGGTGGATTAGGACATATAGCAATTCAATGTATGAAAGCAATGTGTGCTGCAAATATTATTGTTGTTGAAAAAGCAAAAGCACCTTTAGAACATGCAATGGAACTAGGAGCTGACCATGGGGTTTTAATAGATGGTAATGAAATTGAAAAAGTAAAAGAACTTACAAAAGGAAAAGGTGCAGAGGCTGTTATAGATTTTGTTGGTGAAAAAGGTTCTACGCCTATGGGAATTAAAATGACCAAAGCAACTGGAACTTTCTATATTGTAGGTTATGGAGAAGAAATAAGAGTTTTGGCGATTGATATGATCGATCAAGAAAAAAGTATAGTTGGAAGCTTAGTAGGTACATGGGCTGAATTATATGAATTAATGGAACTAGCAGATAAAGGTTTAGTAAAACTTTCAATGAAAGAATACAAACTTGAAGAAGCTAATAAAGCACTACATGATTTAAATGATGGTAAGATTAAAGGTCGTGCAGTGTTAGTTCCATAATTAACAACAAAGAGAGGAAAAAAGATGAAGACAATAAAAACTTGCGTAACCGCTCTAATATCAGCTTTGTTGGTATTTAGTCCTGTTGCGTATGCTGATAAGTGGAGTGATCAGTTTCCACATATCAAGGCAACTGGGGATATTCCTGGTGATTGTTCTTACGAGTCTATGTCTAAGAAAAACTATAAAGGCAAGACGCTTAAGATTAATACACATGCTGTACCAGTCATGGGAGAGCCAACAGCTCTACATGCTGAGCAGTTCGCTAAACTTACTGGAGCAAAAGTTGATGTTACTCATACACCAGCAGGTGACTTATATGCGAAAGCAATGGTACCATTTCAAGCTGGACAAGCTCCATATGACATCGTTTTTGGATTTTCAAACTTCATTAACGATTGGAGAAGATACTTAGAGCCAGTTCCAAAGAAATATGTTGAGATGAAACAAATGAAAGACGTTACTCCGTCTCACATTGGTGTAGCATCTTGGGATGGTGTTATGTATCAGTTTCCGGTTGATGGTGACAGACACTATCTGAAATATAGAAAAGATGTAATTGATAATCCTGAGTACCAAAAACAATATAAGGAAGCTACTGGTAAAGAACTAAGAGTTCCTCAAACTTGGAAAGAGTATGGAGAAATGGCAGCTTACTTTAATAATTGGGACTGGGATGGAGATGGCGAGAAAGAATACGGATCTGCTGAAGTAATGAAAAAAGACGATCTAATGTATGCTGCTTTCTATTCAAGATCTGCTGCTTACTCAAAAAATCCTAAAACACCTGGTGGTTTTTTCTTTGATTTAGAAACTATGAAACCACTAATTAACAATCCAGGTTTTGTTGAAGCTTTAACTGACTGGGTTGAGGCAACTAAATATGTTCCTCCAGGAGGAATAAATTTTGGTTTAGGTGATGAAATTGGATCATTTGGTGGAGGACAAACTTTGTTTAGTTTTTCATGGGATGATGCATTTGTTGCTGCTATGCAACCAGATAGTCCAATAAACAATAAAGTTGGTGCTGCACAGTTACCAGGAGCAATGAAAGTTTGGAATAGAAAAACTAACTCTTGGGATGAAGGCTTTAACCAAGCTCCTTTCTTCGTATGGGGATGGGCAGTTGGAGTAGCTAAGAAAAGTAAAGAGAAAGAAATGGCTTTCGATTATCTATGTTTCTTCGCTAACGAAGCTAACCACCAAGCAGATATTGGAATTGGTAGATTTGGTGTAAACCCATTTAGAAATGATGACTTTAAAGTTGATGTATGGACACAAATTGGTTGGGATAAAGATATTGCTCAATCATATGTTGATACTCTTGCACAAATGGAACAAAGTAAAAATAGAGTATTTCCATTAAGAGTTCCTGGAACTTTTGAGTTTAATGCTGCATTGGCTACTGCTGCTGCAAAAGCATTAGCTGGTCAATTATCTCCACAAGCTGCTTTAGACGAAGCTGCTAAACAGTGGGAAGATATACTTAACAGAGTAGGAAAAGATAACGTAAGAAAAGCCTATGCTGTTGGTGTAGCAATGGAAGATAATAAGCAATAATTTTATAAAACTTGTGGCCGTTTTTTAACGGCCACATTTTAAAATAATCCAAAAAAAATTATGAATTTTAAACACAAGTTTGTTTTTTTATTCCCAGGATTGTTTGTACTTATTGGAATTTTAATTTTTCCAATTATTTTTACTATTAGATTAAGTCTTTCTGGATGGAATAGTTATACACCAGAAATGAACTTCATAGGTATCACGAATTATATAAGGTTATTTACTGATGACCCGAGGTTTTGGGAGTCTTTTTTTAGGCTAAGTTTTTTATCGGTAACCACAGTTATTCTTCAATATGTTATCGGATTTGCACTAGCGATGATGGTTTGGAGAGAAATAAAATTTAAAAGATTTTTTAGAGTAATTTTTCTCGTACCAATGATGACAACTCCAGTAATAATGACAGTTATTTGGAGAACATTTTTTCATGAGTCACTAGGTCCTGTAAATGATTTGTTAGGTGGATTAGGAGTAAAACCAATTTTGTGGTTGAGTGATCCAGTTATTGCAAAGTTTACTGTTATAATTGTTGAGGTTTGGCAATGGACACCATTTATGTTTTTACTATTACTCGCTGGACTTTTGTCACTTCCAAAAGAACCCTTTTTGGCAGCCGCTATAGATGGAGCAAGTCCATTTAGAAAATTTGTTTATGTAACTTTTCCTTTGATGGCTCCAATATCAATTGGAGCAATAATTATAAGACTTATCGAGGCTTCAAAAATAATGGATACAGTATTTGTTTTGACTTCAGGAGGACCAGGTACTGCAACTGAGACCTCAAGTTTTTATATTTATATTAAAGGATTAAGAGAATTTCAGATGGGTTATGCAGCAACCTTATCTTTCACTTATCTTGTAATTATGATTATCAGTTTAACGATAATAGCTAAAGTTTTAACCAAACTAATGATCAAAGAATAAATATGAGCAAACTTTACACTTTTCTTAAATATTTCTTTATTACATTTTGGACTGTATTTGTTGTTGCACCATTTCTGTGGGCTGTATCAACATCTTTTAAAGACTTCCAATCTGTAAATAGTAAAGTAACTTATATTCCTTGGTTAGATTTCGAACCAACATTGGAGGGTTGGAGAGTTTTAATTAAGTCTCCTGCGAAAGGTGGAGTAGATATTGTTGAGCCCTATTTTAATAGTATTTTTGTAACTTGTACTGCTAGTTTAATAAGTATTGTTCTTGGCACTCTTGCTGCTTATGCACTATCAAGATTTACTTTTAAAGCTGGATTTGTAAGAAACAACGATATTACTTTTTTCTTCATTTCACAAAGAATTATGCCTCCAATTGTATTATCAATTCCTTTCTTTATTTTTCTAAGCACAATAGGATTGCTTGATAGTTTATTAGGTCTAGTAGTTGTATACATCGTTTTATTAATGCCAATTGCTGTTTGGATTATGGTAGATTTTTTTAATAGAGTTCCAAAGGAATTAGATGAGACTGCATTAATCGATGGGTGTAATCCCTATCAAGCTTTCTATAAAGTTGTTTTACCAAATTCAATACCTGGTTTAATTGTTGCAGGAATGTTTTGTATTATTTTTGGATGGATAGATTTCTTTTTTGCGTTTATTTTAACATTTACTGAAGTACAATTGTTACCTGTAAAAGTCGTTGCACTTAATTCATCAATAACACCATGGTGGAGCCTTTCGGCATCTGCTTTGGTTTCAGTTGCACCATTAATAATCGTTGCATTTATAGTTGAGAGATATCTATCAAAAGGAAATTTATCAGGAGCATTAAAATAATGAATTTAATTGGAGAGAAAATTTCTTATAAACCTGATGAGCAATTTCATTTAAACGATGTCTCGTTTAATTTTAAAAAAGGTAATTTGTATACCATTTTAGGTAGAACTTTATCTGGCAAAACGACTCTTTTAAAAACAATTGCAGGATTATTAAATCCAGATCAAGGCTCAATTTCTTTTGAGGAAAAAGACTTTATTAAAATACCTGTTTGGGAAAGAAATGTTGCTATGGTTTATCAACAATTTATTAATTACCCTCACTTAAATGTTTATGAAAACATAACTTTTCCATTAGAACAGAGAAAACTAAGTCCTGAGCAAATAAAAAAAGATGTAGATGAAGCTCTAAAAACTGTTGGATTAGTTGGATTTGAAAATAGAAAAATTCAGGAATTATCTGGCGGACAGCAACAAAGGGTTGCACTTGCAAGATCACTTGCAAAAAAAGCAAAAATTTTGTTGCTAGACGAACCGTTAGTTAATTTAGATTACAAACTTAGAGAACAATTAAGAGAAGAATTTAAAAGAATTTTCTCAGAAGGACTGTCCCAAGATACAATTTTAATTTACTCAACAACAGATCCTCAAGAAGTAATGGAACTAAATGGAGAAGTAATTGTTTTAGATGAAGGGAAGGTATTACAAAAAGGGCCTGCCAAAGAGATTTTTGAAAATCCATCTAATTTAAAAGTTGCAGAAATATCAAATGATCCACCAATGAATGTTTTAAAGGGTTCAAAAAATTCAAAAAATCTGAACTTTGAGAATATTTCTTTAGAAATTCCAAATCATTTTAAGAATTTAGAAGATAAAGATTATAATTTTGGAATTAGAGCTTCAGAAATAAAACTTGATGAAAATGGTGAAGAATTCGAAATAGAATTAGCAGAGATTAGTGGTTCAGAAACATTGCTTCATCTAAAAAGAGGCAATTCAAAAATAATTGCTTTAATCGAGGAAGTAATGAATTTTAAAATTCATGAGAAAGTAAAAATAAATTTTAATGCAAATAAGTTTTATGCTTTTGGTGAAGATGAAAAATTAGTTTCGTCACCATATGGAGGAACAAATGGCTAAAATTGATTTATCTAATATTTCTCATACTTATAATCCTCTAGATCCAAAACCAACATATGCCCTAAATCCGTTTTCAATGACATGGGAAAATGGCAAGCGGTATGCAATTTTGGGACCTTCTGGTTGCGGAAAAACCACAATGTTAAACATTGTTTCTGGACTAGTGAGGCCATCCAAAGGTGAAATATTATTCGATGAAACACCTGTAACCGATTTAAAAACAGAAGATCGAAATATTGCCCAAGTTTTCCAATTCCCAGTAATTTACAATACAATGACTGTTTATGATAATTTAGCTTTTCCACTAAGATGCAGGGAATTTACAAAAGAAAAAATTGAAGAAAGAGTAAAAGCAGTTTCAGATACTTTAAATTTATCTTCATTTTTAAACTCGCCAGCAAGAAAATTAACTGCTGATCAAAAACAACTTATCTCTTTAGGCAGAGGTTTAGTTCGAGAAGACGTTGCTGCTGTTTTAATGGATGAACCTCTTACAGTTATAGACCCAGATTTAAAATTTAGACTTCGAAGAAACTTAAAAGAAATCAATGAACAATATAAAACAACATTGGTTTATGTAACTCATGATCAAAACGAAGCTATGACTTTTGCAGAAAATATAATTGTTATGGATCAAGGTGAAATCGTGCAAGTTGGATTGCCAAAAGATTTATTTGAAAAACCTAAAACAACTTTTGTCGGTTATTTTATTGGCTCTCCTGCGATGAATATTTTTCATTCAACTGTATCTTCCGATCATGAAGTAAAAATTAATGATACCACCATTAAGACAAATTCAAATTTGGCAAATCTAAAAGATAAAAATGTTAAACTGGGAATTAGATCCGAGTTCATAGAATTGGCTGAAAAAGAAAAAAGTAATACAGTTAAAATTAAACTCACAAGAGTTGAGGACTTTGGTAATTTTAAGCTCCTTACAGGAAAAATGGGTGATTTAGTAATTAAGTCAAAAGTAGAAAGAGAAAAACCCATTCCAGACGGAGAATTAAATTTATATTTTCCACCAGAGAAATGTTGTGTTTATTCTGATGAAAAATTAGTTTAAGGGATAAATGAAACTCCTAAATTTATCAGCAAAACAACTTTTAAAAAAACTTAAAAATAAACAATTAACTTCTGTTGAACTTTGTAAAGCATATATCAATCAAAAAAAAAAATTTGATAAGAATATTCAAGCTTGGGAATATTTTAATGAAAAAAAACTACTAAGTGATGCAAAAAAATCTGACAATCAGAGAAAAAAATTAAAATCTTTAGGGGTTTTGCATGGTCTACCAGTAGCACTTAAAGATATTATCTCAACATCTGAAATGCCAACAAAATATGGTGCAAGAATAAAATTAAAAAAAAAGAATAATTCAGATGCTAAAATTGTTGAGCTCTTAAAAAAGGCTGGAGCAATAATTATGGGTAAAACTGTAACTTGTGAATTAGCTTTCTTATCGCCATCAAAAACTAAAAACCCACATGATTATTCAAGAACACCAGGAGGTTCATCCAGTGGCTCTGCAGCTGTTATTGCATCTGATATGGCACCATTATCAATTGGAACTCAAACGGGTGGATCTGTAATCAGGCCAGCCTCTTATTGTGGAGTTGTTGGTTATAAACCTACCTATGGATTAATTTCTAGAAATGGTGTTTTGCAAACATCATATAATTTAGATCAAGTCGGAGTATTTGGAAAAACAATTAGTGATGTAGCACTATTATCGAAAGTTTTGTTTGCTAAAGACGAAGCAGATGAAACAACAACAAATATTAATTTTCTTAATAAAAAAATTAAAATAAAAAAATCAAAATTTGTTTTTTATAAAACCAAACGCTGGAGAAATGTTGACAGTATTTCAAAAAAATCATTTAACAAATTTATTTTAAATAATAAAAAAATATTAAAGGTTGAGACTGCTCCTAAATATTTTGAAGATATGATAGATTGTCATACAATTATATATGAGACAGAGATGGCTCAAAATTTCCATCATTATTACAAAACTTCAAAAGGAAAACTTTCTATAGAAATTAAGAGAGCAATTATTAACGGACTAAAACATTCGGCAAAAGATTATGCTTTAGCTTTAGATGCGATGAGAACATACTCAAAAAACTTAGATAGTATATTTGAAAGGTTTGATGCAATTATAACGCCAAGTAGTTGTGGAATTGCTGACAAAGGATTTAAGACAACTGGGAGTCCAGAATTTAATAAGATTTGGTCTCTTGCACATGTGCCCTGCATTTCACTGCCAATTTTAAAAGGCGAAAAAAATTTGCCTTTAGGAGTTCAAATTATAGGCAAACAATTTGAAGATCTAAGCATGTTAAACCATGCCAAAATATTCAATAATTAAAGATAATTCATAAACATTTACAATCATAGATTGTAATTAAGTGAAAAATCCTCACTTTTTTAAAATGACTCTAAGAAACATATGTGCTTTAAATGCGTCAGTTAATTAACTTAAAGAGGAGAAATAATGATTAAAGAAAAAAAACTATTGAAGGGTAAAACTCCTTCAAGACGTAAATTCTTTAAGGCTGCTGCTGCGACTGGTGTTGCTGCTGTAGCTGCATCATCTTTAGCTGCTCCAGCCGTTGCCAAAGAAAGAATTGAAGCTTCTATGGTAGCTACATGGGGAAGAGATTTCCCAGGTTTAGGAACTGGTGCGCAAAGATTTGCTCAAAGAATTACAGACATGAGTGATGGAAGAATTCAAGTCACTTACTATGCAGCAAACGAGAGGGTTAAAGCGTTTGACTCATTTGATGAAGTTGCTTCAGGTAACTCGCAAATGTATCACGCTGCTGACTACTACTGGGTTAAAAAAGATCCAGCTTGGGGTTACTTTACAGCTGTACCTTTCGGTTTCACTTACACTGAAATGAACGCATGGATTAGATTTGCTGGTGGTCAACAATTATGGGATGAACTATCAGACAAATTCGGTCTAAAAAACTTTATGTGTGGAAGCACAGGAGTTCAAATGGGTGGATGGTTTAACAAGAAAATTAGAAGCCCTAATGACTTCAAAGGTCTTAAAATGCGTATGCCTGGATTAGGTGGACAAGTTATCGGTAAACTTGGAGGATCTCCAGTTTCACTTCCTGGTGGACAAATTTACGAAAACCTTGTTTCTGGTGCAATTGATGCAACAGAGTGGGTAGGTCCATGGAATGATGAAGCTATGAAATTCCAAGAAGCTGCTAAATACTACTACTATCCTGGAATGCACGAGCCAGGATCTATGTTAGCATGTGGTACTAACAAATCTTGGTTTACAAGCTTATCAAAATCAGATCAGCTATTAATTGAAGCTGCAGCTGCGATGGAAAATGACGTTATGATGTCAGAGTACAACGCTAAAAATGGTGCTGCGCTTGCAAGATTAATAAACGATCATGGTGTTAAACTAGAGAAGTTTAGCGACAAAGTTTATGATGGTTTTGCTAAAGCTGCTAATGAAGTATTTGAGGAAACAAGAGCAAGCAGTGGTCTCGCTGAGAGAATCCACTCTAGTTTCTTACAGGCTAGAAAAGACATTGGTTCTTGGACCAACTTGTCTGACTCACCTTACATTTCTCAAAGAAACAGAGCATTAGGAATGTAATCTAACTAAATTTAGTTATTAAAGGGCCCTTAATTGGGCCCTTTTTTTTTAAACAAAAACGAGTATTACTTAGGTATTTTAAAATACTATGGTGACAAAAAATTCAAATCTTTCTCTATATCTTAGAATAATCAGTTATTCAGTTTTAGCTTTTACTTTAGCATTTCTTATTAATAATGTTTTAACAGTTTGGAGTGATTGGCCAGGAATAAAAAAAATTTTTTCGCATCATGAGATGTTTGGATATAAGAAAAAAGCTCTAGAGGGATCTGATTTAAATTATGGTTATATGCAAATTGGATTGTATTTGATTTGTATTGCTGCAGTCGTTTTTTATGTTTTTAAAACATATAGCCAAACTTTGGAGCAAGATTCAAAAATTTTATCAAGATTTTCAGCATATCTTGTTAGATCATCATTTTGGGCAGTATTTTTAGTTGGCGTAGCTGACTTTGTTATATCTTTTATGGTTGTTGAAAGATTATGGGAAGCAATCTTCAGTCCTGAAGTAAAAGCATTGATGGTTAAAGCCCCAGTCAGAATTACTTATATTCACTTTCCAATAATATTAATTTCTTTCGTGATTGGATATTTTACGAAATCAGTTGGCTTTATTTGGCTAGCAGTATTGGTTGTAGTAAGTGAATTCGTAATCGTATTATCAAGATTTATATTTTCATACGAACAAGCATTTCAAGGGGATCTAGTTAGATTTTGGTATGCTGCACTTTATTTGTTTGCTAGTGCATACGCCTTAATTCATGAAGGGCACGTAAGAGTTGATGTACTCTATTCTTCTTTTAGTGAAAAAAAGAAGGCATGGACAAATATGGTTGGATCGGCAGTTCTAGGAGTACCACTTACATTAATAGTTATATTTTTAGGTCTTAACGGAAAAGCCAGCATAATAAATGGTCCTGTTGTAGCTTTTGAAGTTACGCAACAAGGATCTAATGGTCTTTATCTTTTATATTTGATGGCTGTTTATCTAGCTGTTTTTGCTGTTACGATGCTAATTCAATTTACTAGTTATTTTATGGAAAGTAGTCACAAAATTTTAAAAGGTGTCAAAAATTAAATTATGGAAACATTCTTTTTAGCTGTTCTAGTTGTGATAATGATTGTTGCTCTTGCATCGGGTTACCCGGTTGCTTTTGCACTTCCTGGTTCAGCTATAATTGCAATTGGTTTAGCTGCATTTTTTGGCTACATCTTCGAGGGAGACTCCAGTGCCTTTTTTGCTGTAGATGGACCCATAGAATGGCTCGTTGCTGGTATTACAAATTTTAGGAGTAATTACTGGGATGTAGAGACAGATACTTTGATAGCAATTCCTTTATTTATATTCATGGGAATTATGCTTCAAAAATCAAAAATTGCTGAAGACTTATTAATAACAATGGGCCAATTATTTGGACCAATTCCTGGTGGTTTAGGAATTTCAGTTATATTTGTTGGAGCTCTATTAGCAGCAACGACTGGTATCGTTGGAGCAACTGTAATTGCGATGGGACTAATTTCGTTACCAACAATGTTAAATAACAAGTATGACAGACAACTTGCTAGTGGAATAGTTTGTTCATCAGGAACATTAGGTCAAATTATTCCTCCATCAATTGTTTTAATTATTATTGCTGACCAATTGGCAAGTGCATCTGATGTTGCAAACAACTTAAGACAAAATGATTATAAAGCCTTAACTGGTGAATTTAATATGCCAGGTGAATTTAGAGTAGGTTCATCAAGTGCAGGTGATATGTTCTTAGGAGCACTTTTACCAGGTCTTGTTTTAGTTGCTCTTTATATGATCTATGTGTTTATTTTTGCTAGAATAAAGAAAGGTGTTGCGCCACCAGTTCCATTTAAAGGAAATTTTGATTTAAAATTTTGGTTAAGAGTAGTTGTAATTATCATACCACCACTTGCATTAATATTCGCTGTATTAGGTTCAATTTTAATGGGTATTGCTACTGTAAACCAAGCAGGTTCAATTGGAGCAATTGGTGCCACTTTGATGGCTGGTTATAGATTATATGAAGGAAAGAAAAGTGCTTTCTATCCTTTAATTTTAATTATTGGATCTCTAATTCCAATTACATTCTTTGCATCAAATTATGAATTAAATGTAAAAAATTTGGAGGAAAGAGATTTAAGTGCAATCTTTATAACCGCTTTCTTTGTGGTCATACTTGTATACGGAATAGGTTGGAGTTTTTGGAGAACTTTTAAAACAGAAAATGTTTTAAAAGAAGTTGTAACAGAAACTTGTGTGACTACTTCAATGGTATTTATTATCCTTTTAGGAGCAGCAATGCTTACTTCAGGATTTAGAGCTTTTGGGGGAGAAGAATTAGTAAGAGACTTTTTACAAGATTTACCGGGTGGTTTTTGGACACAATTTGTTGTTGTGATGATTGTAATTTTCTTGCTAGGATTTTTCTTAGACTTTATTGAAATTGCAGTTGTTGTTGTTCCAATAATTGCACCAATATTATTAGCTGAAACAGGGGCTAACGTCACAGCCGTTTGGTTGGGAGTTATGATTGGTGTTAACTTGCAGACTTCCTTCTTAACGCCGCCATTTGGATTTGCACTCTTTTATTTGAAAGGTGTAGCTCCTAAAATTGTTAAAACACTTGATATTTGGAAAGGTGTTGTGCCTTTTATAATTCTTCAGCTTATAGGATTGGGAATAGTCGGTGCATACCCTAGCTTAGTAAATTATCTACCAAATAGAGTATATTTAACTTCGAATGTTGCTCCTCCACCAATGAATCCTAAATTACAGTACTGTTTGCAAGAGTACAAATTTGCAAGATTTGATTCAAACGGTGAGACAATTAAAAATGCAATATTAAAATTCCAATCTGAGGCTCCAACTAATCTGCCAGATGATAAAATGGAAATTTTAGAAGATCATTTTGATAGTGCACTAGGAACTTTTGCTCTAGTCGATAAATTAAAAAAAGTTGAGGTCGAATACAATGCATATGCTGTTGATTATAGGGATCTGCATTTCACTGTTAGAAAGAAGCAAAAGAAAATACTTAAATTAAATAAAAAAATAGAAAAATATAAAGCAGAGATTAGAAATTTAGATGATGACGAATTAGATGAGAAAAACAAAATAGAATTAAGAATTGAGGATGTAAAACTTGAAATTGAGGAAATTCAAAACTCAATTCCAGATACTTGGCAAGCTAAGAATTCAGAATTCGACAAAATAAATAAAGCTAAAAATACAACAACAAAAAGATATAGAAAGAATGTAGATGAAGCCTACGATCTACTTGATCAGTTCGCAATGTTCATAAACGATGGAGTAAAACTTCAAGAAGTATCAAAAGATATTAAACAGTTAGATTATTTTATAGCTATGGAAAGCAATACAAAAGTATATGAAAGATCAGTTACAATTATGGATGGATTGTTTGACAAGTTGAGTGAGATCTCTGGAATGGATGAATTTTTAAATAGTGTAGATGATTTATTATCAATGGTTGACTCAGACGAACTTGATCCAATGGCGATTAGAACAAAATCAAAAGAAGTTGTTGAGTTATTCAATAAAGAAGTTAGCTGGAGAGCAAATGCTAAAGAAAACTTAATGCCAAAACTTGAGGAATATAATAATGCAATCAAAGAAACAATTGGACTAAGGTTGCAGTCTAAACTAACAAAAGAGCAAGCTATCTATGTATCTAAATGTAATTCAATACATAGAGATATTTCACTAAATTTTTAAACTGTTAATTTATCAATTAATTCTGATCTTGTATAAAGACCCAAGTCTTCTGCCTTGGACTTTAATTTTTCATTAATCTCTTTTAATTTTGGAACATTTAAATCAAGCTTATTTGCAATTTCTATAATTGAACCAATTATTGGATCTATTTCTAGTGGTTTGCCGGCATTTAAATCTTGAGCGGTCGAAGGTCTATGTCCTATAATTGAGACTCCACCCTTAATTCGATCCTCAATTGATATATTGAATTTAACTCCGATTTTTTCTCCAACTTGTTGGCACTCCTGCATTAAAACTTTTATTAAATTGTAAGTTTCAGGATCATTACCCATTTCATCCATAGTTTTATTTGTTAGAGCACTTACTGGGTTGAATGAACAATTCCCCCATAGTTTCACCCAAATTTCGTCTCTTAAATTTTTCTTCTGAGGAGCTTTTAAACCGCCTTCTATGAATAAACTTGAAATTATTTTTAGTCTTTCTGATCTGGTTCCATCTGGTTCACCTAAAGAAAATCGTTCACCATTACCATTATGTTTAATAACACCTGGCTCTAATATCTGACAAGCTGGATAAACTACACAACCAATTGCTCTTTCAGGTCCTAGAGTTTGCCATATTTTTCCACCTGGATCCACACTTTCAACTATTTGATTGTCTAATTTGGTACCCGTATTAGCTTTATGAAAGTACCACCAAGGCAATCCATTAATGGCGCATATAATTGAAGTTTTTTTACCCATAATTGGTTTTAAGCTTTCTGAAATTTTACTAATAGCGTTAGCTTTTACAGAAATAATTATGAAATCTTGTTCATCCAAATCTTTAGGATTGTCTGTTACATCAAATTTAAAATTAACTTTATTATCATCTCTTATAAAAGTTAATCCATTTTGCTCTATTGCTTTTTTATGTTCTCCTCTTGCAATTAAAGAGACTTGTGCGTTTGTTTTTTTTAAACTTGTAGCAATAAATCCACCAATAGACCCAGCTCCAAATATACAAATTTTAGTCATTAGTTCACTAATCCAAACTTTTTAGCTAAAGTATTTCTTTGTAGTTTACCTGTTGCACCTTTAGGAATTTCATTTACAAAAAATATTTTCTTTGGAATTTTAAATTTTGCAAGTTTTTCATTTGCATACATTTTTATATCATCTTCAGTACACTTCATGCCCTCTTTTATGATTATTGCGGTAGCTATATCTTCCCCAAGCATTTTATCTTCATATCCAAAGCAAACAGCTTGCTCAATATTTGGATGATCCATAAGAATGTTATCGACTTCTAAAGGTGAAATCTTTTCACCACCTTTATTAATTATTTCCTTCAATCTTCCTGAGATTTTTAGATAACCATCTTTATCAAAATATCCCTGATCTCCTGTTCTAAACCAACCATTTGAAAAGCTATTTTTATTTGCATCTGGATTATTTTCATATCCGGAAGTAACATTTTCACCCCTAATGCAAACTTCTCCCTCTTCTCCTTGATTTAAAATCTTGTTATTAGTATCCATAATACAAACTTCTGGCCCAGCAGGAATTCCTACAAAGCCAGGTTTTTGGGACTTAGGCGGTAAAGGATTTGAGGTCATTTGATGAGTAGCTTCCGTCATCCCATATGCTTCTATTACTGGACAATTAAATACCTCATTTAGTTTTTCAAATACAGCTGGAGGTAGAGATGCTGATGATGATCTTAAAAATCTAAGATTTAATTGTTTAGCAGTTTCTAGATTTTTATCTGCTCTCATCAATATTGCTTGATGCATTGTTGGTACTCCAGAATACCAAGTTATTTTCTCTCTTTTTGCATTATCTAAAAATTTTAATGCATTAAATCCACTACTTGCACATACAGATGCCCCTACCTTCATAGAGGCTGCAAGAACTGCAATTAAGCCATGTATATGAAATAATGGCATAATATTTAGACAATGATCTTTATCAGTTAAATTAAGACTTTTGGAGATATTATCTGCTGAAGAAAAAATATTTTTATTTGTTAATGGAACAATCTTAGGTCTTGATGTAGTGCCCGAAGTATGCAGCACAAGAGCTTCATGATCTTCGCCTGGCAAAACATAATCACTGCTTTTTTCAAAAAGATTGAAATCTCCGCTTAAAGTATTTCCGTCTGATTTTATTTCGCAAACAGGAATTTTTAATTTATTTGCGACTTCTACTACTGGATTTTTAGAATTTTTCTCTACAATCACTATCTTTGGTTTTAAATCCTCTAGGTAAAATTCGAATTCTTCAGATTTATAGTTAGGGTTTAAAGGTGCAGCAGACATGTAGCTTGAAATCGCCAAAAAACTAGTTGCCATGTAAGGACCGTTTGGCAAAACTATTGCTGCACGATCTTTATTATTAATACCATTACCTGATAATTGTTTTGAAATTCTTTCTATTAATGATTTTAAATCAACAAATTTTAGTGGAGAACTACTTTCAGATGTTATTGCAATTCGATTATCATTTTGTGTTTCTATAATATTTCTAACAATTCTAGAGTTCATTTAAATTAATAACCTTTTGCGTATCCATCTTTTCTTGGATCTGAACCGCCAACTAAATTTCCTTTTTCTCTATCTATTTGAATTGCTTGTCCACCTCCATGAGTACCATCTATATACTCAACATTATGACCGACTTCTTTTAAATTATTAAAAATTTTTTCATCAATACTTTTCTCTAATTTATAAATGTTATTGAAATGGAAAGCTCTAGGAAATGAAATGGCTTGTTGAGGAGTTAAGTTATAATCAATAATGCTATTTAAAACATGAACTTGTCCAACAGGTTGATATTGTCCCCCCATTACTCCATAAGATAATTCACATTCTCCTTTGTTGTTCATAACTATTCCAGGAATTATGGTATGTAGTGGTCTTTTTAATCCCTGAATACAATTAGGATGACCTTCCTCAACTCTAAAATTAGTTCCTCTATTGTGAAGAACCACTCCAGATTTATCACCTGTTATTCCAGATCCAAAAGCATAGCAAACAGAATTTATTATTGAAACTACATTTAAATCTCTGTCTACCACGCTTAAATAAACTGTTTCAGGATGGTTTGGAATATTTAGATCTCCTACATCTGCGCAGCCATTAATAGATATATTTTTTGAAATATTATCTATATTTTGTTCACTTAATATTTTTTTCAAATCTAAATCTACAAATTCTGGATCACCAATATTTTCCTCTTTAAGTTTATATGCCTGCTTTGTAACTTCTGCTTCAAGATGAAATCTTTCAAATGAATTCACATCATATTTTTCAATACCTAACTTTTCTAATAACTTCATCATTATTAAAACTGTTATTCCAGGTCCGCTCGGAGGACATTGATGTATGATAATATCTCTATATCTATCTGATAAAGTGTCTGATTTAATAGTTTTTTGCTTATGGAAATCTTCAATTGTATGTAAGCCTCCAAACTCTTTTAAAGTTTTAACTAAATCTTCAGCAATTGATCCTTCATAAAATTCTTTAACTCCATTTTTTGAAATTTTTTCGAGAGTCTCTCCAAGTGCAGGATTTTTATTTACCTCATTAAATTGATAACTTTTACCATTATTTAGCATATGTTTTCTAGAATATGGGTTATCGTTTAATTTATTAAATACGTTGCTCCAGGCGTTAGCAACAACTTTAGTCACTTTAAAACCATTCTTTGCAATATCTATACCTTTGTGAAACAACTCCTCAAAATCGAGTTTTCCAAAATCATTATGAATTGAATTCCAAGCATCTAATGCACCAGGAATAGTTACTGCGTGAGGACTTGTTAATCCAATTTTATCTATATTCTTTTCCTTGAAATAATCAAAATTCGCTTTTGCTGGAGCAATACCTGATCCATTATATGAAACAGGGCCTTTTCCATTCATTTTTATTATTGCAAAACAATCTCCACCTATACTTGTGGCATTAGGCTCTGCAACAGACAGAACAACAGAAGCTGCAATAGCTGCATCAACTGCATTTCCACCTTTTTGTAATATTCTAAGAGCTTCTTCTGTAGCTAATGGATGTGATGTTGCGGCCATACCATTTGAAGAAATGGCATCTTTATCTTTTGTTGAATGATTATTCATAATAGAACTGTAATTTCATAAAAAATATAAATGATCAATAAAATAAATAAAAGTATTCTAATTTTTTCTGTATTTGCCTTTGGCTTTTTTATATCTAATTTACTGAGATCAATTACCGCAACATTAACACCTGCTCTTTCAACTGAATTCAATTTAAGTGCCGCAAATCTTGGACTTTTAGCTGGAGGATATTTTCTAGGGTTTTCGCTCATGCAAATTCCTACCGGTATGTTATTAGATAGATTTGGTCCAAAAAAAGTTATCGGATATTTATTAATCATTGCTCTTATTGGAACTATTTCATTTGCTTTTGCTAAAAGTTTTGCAGGTTTATTAATTTCTAGAATTTTCATTGGTGTAGGTGTTGCTGCTTGTTTAATGGGTCCTTTAACTGGTTATAGAGTATGGTTTGAAGAAAAATATCAACAACGTGCAAATTCATGGATGTTGATGGTTGCAAATTTTGGATTTGTTGCATCAACTCTACCAGTTCAAATTTTATTACCAATAATTGGTTGGCGATCTATTTTTTTAATTATAGCCTCTTTAATTTTGATAAGCATAATATTAATATCAATTTTAATACCTTCGTGGGAAACTAAGAGGGATGAAGACCAAAATAATAATCTTCAAAATCTTTCCCACATATGGAAAAATAAATTCTTTATTAGCTTAGTACCGCTTGCATTTTTTAATTATGGAGGCGTTCAAGCAATACAAACATTGTGGGCTGGACCATGGATGCTAAATGTAACAGGTTATGATGCAATACAAAGTGCGACAGGTTTATTTTGGATAAATGTAACTATGCTTTTTTCTTTTTTAATATGGGGATATTTTTTGCCAAAACTATCTTCCAAGGGAATTGACAGTATGAGAATTGTAAAATTTACACTTCCTGTAAGTTATATAATTTTATTTTTAATAGTCATAATGGGAGACAAAGCTGGTGCAACCATGTTCACTCTTTATATTTTATCATCAATAGTAATTTCTTTAACCCAACCAGCAATAGCATTAAATTTTCCTACTAAACTAGCAGGAAAATCTTTAACTTCATTCAATGTATTTTTATTTTCTGGTACTTTTTTTGTACAATGGATAATTGGTTTAATAATAGATTTTTCCAGAAATTTAGGTGCTACTATTACAATGAGCTATCAAATTTCTTTTTCAATTTTTTTATTTTTATGCATTTTAAGTTACTTATTTTTTTTAATATTAAATAAAAATGAATAAAAATTTTATCGGATATTTTCTATTATTATTTCAGCCACTTTTTATGGCTAGTAATTTAATTGTAGCAAGAGGTGGTGTTGATGATGTTCCTCCCATATCTTTATCTTTTTGGA
Source organism: uncultured Pelagibacteraceae bacterium (assembly GCA_902543485.1). Classification (GTDB taxonomy): domain Bacteria; phylum Pseudomonadota; class Alphaproteobacteria; order Pelagibacterales; family Pelagibacteraceae; genus Pelagibacter. The sequence continues at coordinate 56,772 of CACBYP010000008.1, forward strand.
GATGGTTTATTTTTTTCATTATTTTATTCGTCCTAAATTATAAGTATTTAGTTGATAATTTTCAGACTATTAAAAAAGAGAGTAAAAGAAGTTTTTTTCTAGGTTTGATGGGATGTGGTGTTTGTGGAATATTTCCATATATGGCTGGTTCATCTACAACCATTGTTAATATGGGAATTCTTTATACTTCTTCACCAATATTTATAATTTTAATCTCATATTTTCTTTTTAAAGATAAGATAAATATTTTCCAATTTATTGGCTTACTTTTTTGTCTAGTTGGAGTGTTTGCTGTAATTTTAAAGGGCGATATCAATTTACTTCTTGAATTAAAATTTGCTTCTGGAGATTTTTGGATGTTAGGAGCAGCATTAGGCTGGGCAATTTATACAGTTATGCTTTTTCAATGGAATTCAGAACTTAAATTTTTTCCAAGACTAACAATTATATCTTTCTTTGGTTTTTTATCTATTTTGCCTTTTTATTTTATAGAGCATTTTTATTTTGAAAAAACTTTATTTAATGAAGAATTTTATTATTGGATTTTGTTTGCAGCAATTTCTCCAGGTATAATCGCTTTCTCACTATACACATTAACTATTAAATATTTAGGACCATCAACAACTGGTTTCACGCTATACCTCTATACAATTTATGGAGCTTTTTATGGAATAATATTTTTTTCAGAGATTTTGGAAAATTATCATTTAATAGGTACCATATTTGTGTTTTTTGGTATTTATTTGGTAAGAAGAAAAAGTAAAAATGAAATTAAAGCCTAAAATGTTATTTGCAAAAATTCTGTTTTATATTTTTATTATTTACTTTGTAGTTTCTCTAATAGTTTTTTTTTATCAAAGAAAATTATTATACCATCCTGGAGAAAATAATTATTTAGATGAGGGACCTCTATCTCACAAAATCGAAAAAGTAACTATTCAATCTGATAATGATCTAGTTGGATGGTATTACAAAAAAAATAATAACTCTAAAACTTTGCTTTTTTTTCACGGAAATGCTGGAAAATTAGATAATAGAATTTATAAACTAAATGAGTTTGCAGATTTAGATTTAAACTATTTAATTTTTGCATATAGAGGCTTTAGTGGAAACAAAGGCAAACCAACAGAAATTGGACTTTACAAAGATGCAATTAAAGCCAAGGAATGGCTTAATCAAAACAATATAGAAGATAAAGATATTGTTCTCTATGGAGAGTCTCTTGGCACTGCTGTAGCAATAGAGACCGCAAGTAAGAATTTATTTGCAGGTATAATATTAGAGTCCCCATTTACATCCATGGAGATTTTGGCACAAAAATATTACCCATATCTTCCTGCAAAAATTATTTTAAAAGATAAATACAAATCCATTGAAAAAATTAACAAAATAAAGTTTCCCATGCATGTGATGCACGGAAAAAAGGATAATATTGTGCCATTTTATATGGGTGAAGAAATATTTAATAAATATGGTGGAGTTAAGTCAAATTATTTTAATGACAACGATGATCATATGATGGAATTTAATAAAGGTTTAATTCAATCAATCGATAATTTTATAAAAAGTTTAAATTAAGACATAATTTAAACAAATCCACATCACTTTTAAATTATAATTTTAGATATGTTTAAATTTCTTTTATTACTTTTTTTATTAATATTGCCAACAAAACTTAGTTCAGAAATAAATAATGAGTACTATGATAACAATTATTTCCATATTGGAAAAATGAACTCTTACAATAGCGAGTTCACTCTATATTTTAAAACACGGAAGAAAGCTATTTTAGCAAAGGGAGAATTTTCTAATTATATCAATGATTTTCCACAGGACTTATACTTATATGATAAAAATTTAAATAAAGATTACCCTTTGATTTCATATGACTGGTTTCCAAAAAAAGTAAAAAAAATTTCAAAAAAATATAATTACCCACTTTTCCCAGAGGATTTTGCTTACTATTTATTAAATGACAACAACACTTTAATTTTGATAAGTGCAAAAAAAAATTTTTATGAAAATTTAAAATATGACATAAAAAATAATAAGCTAGAAATTGCTAATACCTCTGGCAAATTAAATTTTATAATCTCTTCTTATGCTGAAAACTGTGGTTATAAATCTCTAAAAAATAATTTTGAGTGCAACATTTATAAACCTTTAATTTCTAAAAATTTGCTTAATTAACTTGGGTAAATGCACTTGCAAACTTCTCAGCTTCAAATATTTGTAAGTCATCCTCTTTTTCTCCAAGCCCGAGACCAACAATAGGTACTTTATATTTCTTTGAAATCGCAATTAATATTCCACCTTTTGCAGTTCCATCAAGTTTTGTCATTATGATGCCTGTGATTGGAAGTAATTTATTAAATTCTTCGAGTTGATTAATTATATTTTGTCCCGATGTTGCATCTAAAACTAAGATAACCTCGTGAGGTGCTGTTTCATCACTTTTTTTAATTACATTCCCTATTTTTTTTAATTCATCCATTAAATTCTTTTTATTTTGTAATCTTCCTGCCGTGTCTACTATTACTTGATTTATGTTTTGACTTTGAGCTATTTCCATTGCTTTAAAAGCAACTGAAGCCGGATCAGAACCAGGATCTGATTTTACAATTTTAGCATCAACCCTGTTAGCCCATTCTTCTAATTGATCAATAGCAGCTGCTCTAAATGTATCGCATGCTGAAAAAAGAACTTTATTATTATTTTGTATAAATATTTTTCCTAATTTTCCAATAGTAGTTGTCTTACCAACTCCATTAACACCTGAAACTAGTATTATATTTGTCTTTTCCTTTTTTAAAAAAAAATCTTTTTTTTCTAGGGGTGTCATTAGTTCTAAAATATAATTATTTAGTATTTCGAAAACTTCCTTGATTGGATCATTTTTAGGATCAATCTTTTTTTGAGCAATTATAGATTTTATCTCTGATGCTGCATCTATGCCCACATCTGAGCCGATCAAGAATTCTTCTATTTTATCAAGAGTTGCATCGTCAATTTCTTTCTTAACTATTATTTCTTTAAGGCCTGATGCTATATTGCTTGCACTTCTTTTAAATCCGATTTTAAATTTTTCAAAAATACCCATTATATTTTGATATTAATCTTTTCAATTTCAGATACAGGACCTCTCATTTTTATATTTAATTCATTATCAATTTGAATATTTAAAATTCCTGTTGAAAATTCTATTTTTGAATTACTGTTTTGTAGTTGATTTAAATTAGCTGCGACTGCTGTTGCACATGCTGCAGTCCCGCAAGCTTTTGTTAAACCTGCACCCCTCTCCCAAACTTTAATTTTGTAATGTTGTTCACTAATTTTTTGAGCTATTGTGACATTACATTTTTCAGGGAAAACTTCATGATTTTCTATTAATGGTCCATATTTTTTTAAATTTATTTTTTCTATATCCTCACAAAAATATACTACATGAGGGTTACCAACATTCACTGCAATACCACCATTAATTTTATTTCCGTCAATATCAATCATACCAAGTGATAGATTTTTAGTATCAAGATTTTTACTTAAAGGAATTTTGTTCCACTCTAAATTTGGAGTTCCAATTATCGTTTCAACATCTTTATTATTAAGAACTTTAGATTTTAATATTTTTGAGGATACCAAAATTTCAATTTCTTTTTTATTTTTTTCAATACTTAGTAAATAAGCAACACATCTAGTTCCATTTCCACATGCATCTGAGCGGCTTCCATCCGAGTTAAAAAAAGCAACATCAGCATCAGCTTTTTGACTTTTGTTTATGTAGATCAACTGATCGCACCCTATGAAATCTCTGTCACAAATTTTTAAGATTTGGTCATTTGATAAGTTTAAACTATTTATCCTCTGATCAATAATAATAAAGTCGTTACCTAATCCATCCATTTTAAATGCTTCAAATTCCATATAAATAATACTTAACTTATTTATTGACTTTTTGAACCTCTAATATAATTTACGCGCACTTCCGCAAAATACAGCAATTTGCGGTGTCTTTGGAAACAAAGAGATCGACACCAGTCAGCGAGGGTTCGCCCACTGGTGCGATACTTGCTGTGCGAAATTATGTTTGAAAATTTAACTAATAAATTTGAAGAAATTTTTTCTTCATTAAAAAAAGCTCCTTCTCTTGATGAAAAGCAAGTTGACGAGGGTTTAAAAGGTATAAGGTTGGCTTTGTTAGAAGCCGATGTTTCATTAGACGTAGTTAAGGAGTTTATTAGTAGAGTTAAGCCCAAAGCGCTAGGTCAGGAAATTATAAGATCAACTTCTCCCGGGGATATGGTTGTAAAAATCGTTTATGACGAAATAGTATCTTTTTTAGGTGATAAGAATTCTGAAATCTCCCTTAATGCTGTCCCTCCAGTTCCAATCATGTTAGTTGGATTGCAAGGTTCAGGAAAAACCACAACAACCTCAAAATTAGCAAAATTTTTAGAAAAAAATAATAAGAAAAAAGTAATGATGGCTAGTTTAGACGTTTACAGACCTGCCGCGCAAGAGCAATTGAGACTTTTGGGTGAACAAAATAATATTGAAACTTTGCCAATTATAGAGGGCCAGCTTCCAGCTGATATTTGTAGAAGAGCTTTAAGTGCTGCAAATTTAAATGGTTGTGAAGTAGTTTTATTTGATACCGCTGGAAGAACACAAATAGATTTTCAAATGATGAATGAAATCAAACAAATTGAAACTATTATTAATCCTGCAGAAACTATACTAGTAGCAGATTCTCTAACAGGTCAAGTTGCTGCTAATGTAGCCAAGGAATTTAAAAATACAGTAAATTTGAGCGGCATTATACTTACAAGAGCAGATGGAGATGGAAGAGGTGGAGCAGCATTGAGTATGAAATATGTTGCTGAAGTACCCATAAAGTTTCTTGGTGTTGGAGAAAAAATTGAGAATTTTGAAGTTTTCCATCCTGATCGAATTGCAAATAGAATTTTGGGAATGGGAGATATCGTTTCCTTAGTTGAAAAAGCTTCAGAAGATTTAGATCAAGAAAATTTAAAGAAAACAGAAGAGAAACTTAAAAAAGGTCAATTCTCGATGGAAGATTATCTTTCTCAATTACGTCAAATGAAAAAGATGGGTGGAATTGAAGGCATAATGTCATTTCTCCCTGGAGTTTCAAAAATTAAATCACAAATGGACCAATCAGGAATAGATGAAAAAATTATAACTCAAAATGAAGCTGTTATTTTATCAATGACAAAGCAAGAAAGAGAAAATCCTAAAATTATAAATGGATCAAGAAAAAAAAGAATTGCTAATGGCTCAGGTACAGACATTGCCACTATCAATAAGTTGTTAAAACAATTTAAGATGATGTCAGAAATGATGAAAAAAATGTCTAAAGGAAACATGAAAGGAATGGCGGATAAAGGGATCCCGCCTGAACTATTTAATCAATTAAAATAAAGGAGATATAAGTAATGTTAAAAATGAGACTATCAATGGGAGGTACTAAAAAAAGGCCAGTATATAAAATTGTTGTGGCTGATAGTAGATTTCCAAGAGACGGAAGGTTTATAGAAAAATTAGGTTTTTATAATCCGTTATTACCGAAGGATAAAAAGGAAAGGATTGGCTTAGATTCTGAGCGAATTAAATATTGGTTAGGTCAAGGAGCTCAGCCAACAACAAGAGTTGCAAGGTTATTGGGAGAAAACGATATAATGCCAATGCCTGAAAAAGGAAACAATCCTCAAAAAGCAATTCCTAAAAAAGATAGAAAAAAAGCTGACGAAGGTGGAGAAGCTAAACCAGAAGGAGATGCATCTAAACCAGCAGAAGCACCTAAGGAAGAAGCTAAGCCAGCAGAAGCAACTAAGGAAGAAGCTAAGCCAGCAGAAGCTAAGCCAGCAGAAGCTAAGCCAGCAGAAGCAACTAAGGAAGAAGCTAAGCCAGCAGAAGCACCTAAGGAAGAAGAAAAAAAATAATGTTAGAAGCTCGTATATTCACACTCTATCCAGATTTTTTTCCAGGTTATTTAGGTCAAGGTATTTTTGGTAAAGCACTATCAGAGAATAAATGGAAAATAGATACTGTGGATATAAGAGAGTATGCATTTGATAAACATAAAACTGTTGATGACACTCCCTATGGAGGAGGGGAAGGTATGTTAATGAAAGCAGATATATTAGCAAAATCAATAGATATGAATGTTAAAGATGGCGAAAAGATTATTTATCTAAGTCCGAAGGGTAAGTTGTTCAATCATCAATTAGCAAAACAACTATCTCAAGAAAAAACAATAAATATAATTTGTGGACACTTTGAAGGAGTTGATGAAAGATTATTAAAAACAAGAAATATTGAGGAAGTAAGTATAGGAGACTTTGTTTTATCTGGAGGTGAAGGAGCTTCATTTGTAATTCTTGATGCAATTTTAAGATTTATTCCTGGTATTCTTGGCAATACAAATTCAGCTAAAGAAGAAAGTTTTGAAAACGGACTTTTAGAGTATCCTCAATTTACAAAACCTCAAATATGGGAGGAAAAAAGTGTTCCAGATGTGCTATTATCAGGCGATCACGCCAAAATTAAAGACTGGCGTTTATCTCAATCTGAGGCTATAACACGCGACCGAAGACCAGATTTGTGGCAATTATATAAAAAGACTAAAGAGAATTAAAATGAAGACAATTGAAGAAATTAATCAATCTAAAGTAAAAAAAATTATTTCTGAGAGAAAGCATCCAGAATTTTTCCCAGGGGACATTGTTAAAGTTGGAGTTAGAATAACTGAGGGAAAAAGAGATCGTATTCAATATTTTGAAGGTGTGTGTATTGCAAAAAAAAATAGAGATATCAATTCTTCTTTTACTGTAAGAAAAATTTCTTTTGGTGAGGGTGTGGAAAGAACATTTGCTTTATATAGTCCGATTGTAGATACAATTAAAGTTGTAAGGTCAGGAAAAGTTAGAAGAGCCAAGTTATATTATTTGAGAGATAGAACAGGTAAATCTGCAAGAATTGCAGAAAAAATTAAAAAGAAAATAGGTATAGATGTTGAAACTAAGATTCACGAAGTAACAGAAGAAAATGTTATGCCTGATACAGAACAAAAAACAGCAGATAGCCAACAAGATTCCAATAAAGATGCTCCAAAAGTAGAAGCAAAAAAACCAGAAGAAAAAAAAGAAACTAAAGAAGAAACTCCATCAGTGGAAAAAAAAACTGATGAAAAAAAAGAAAATCCTGAAGTAAAAAAATAATTTTTTACAATGCCTCAAACTATATACGATAAAATATGGAATGATCATCTTGTTCATCAACAAGAGGATGGGACTTCACTTTTATTTGTTGATAGACATTTAATTCATGAAGTTACTAGTCCACAAGCATTTGAAGGTTTAAGAAATTCTAATAGAAAAGTTAGACAACCTTCTTTAACTTTAGCAGTAGCAGATCATAATGTTCCAACAACGGATAGATCAGTGCCTATTACTGACGAAGATTCAAAAATACAAATTGAGACACTAGAAAAAAACTGTGCAGAATTTGGAATAAATCTTTTTGGAATGAAAGATAAAAGACAAGGAATAGTTCATATTATTGGTCCAGAACAGGGATTTACACAACCAGGAACGATTATTGTTTGTGGTGATAGTCACACTGCTACGCACGGAGCATTTGGTGCATTAGCATTCGGAATTGGAACTTCGGAAGTGGAACATGTCTTGGCAACACAGACTTTAGTTCAAAAAAAATCAAAAAATTTTAGAATAAACGTTAATGGATCTCTTCCTGTTGGAGTAACATCTAAGGATGTAATATTACAAATAATCGGAAAAATTGGTACAGCTGGTGGAACTGGTTATGTAATTGAATATGCTGGAAACTTAATTTCGAATTTAAGTGTCGAACAAAGAATGACTATTTGCAATATGACAATTGAAGGTGGAGCAAGGGCTGGACTTATAGAACCAGATGAAAAAGTTTTTAATTATTTAAAAGGTAAACCAATGTCTCCAAAGAATTCAAATTGGGACAAAGCATTAGAATATTGGAGTAAATTAAAGTCTGATGGTGATGCAGTATTTGACAAAGAAATCAGTCTTGAGGGCAAAGATATTAAACCAATGGTAACTTGGGGAACTTCACCTCAGGATGTAGTAGATATTGATGGAATTGTTCCCGATCCTGAAAATGAGCAAAACGAAGACAGAAAAAATTCTATTAACAGGTCATTAAAATATATGGGTTTAAAGCCGAAAACTAAAATAAAAGATATTAGAATTGATAAAGTTTTTATTGGAAGTTGCACAAATGGAAGAATTGAAGATTTAAGAGAAGCTGCAAAAATATTAAAAGATAAAAAAATTGCTTCTCATGTAAATGCAATGATAGTTCCTGGTTCAGGATTAGTAAAACAACAAGCAGAGCAAGAAGGTTTAGATGTAATATTTAAAAATTCTGGATTTGAATGGCGTGAGCCAGGTTGCTCAATGTGTTTAGCTATGAATGCAGATAAGTTGAAGCCAGAAGAAAGATGTGCATCAACATCAAATAGAAATTTCGAAGGAAGACAAGGACGAGGTGGAAGAACTCATTTAGTTAGTCCAGCTATGGCTGCTGCAGCTGCTATATCTGGAAATTTAGATGATGTTAGAAAATACAATAGTTAAATGAACAAATTCTCAACATTAAAAAGTATTCCTGCATATTTACCAATTGTAAATATCGATACAGATATGATTATTCCAAAGCAATTTTTAAAAACAATAAAAAGAACAGGACTTGGAAAAAATTTATTTTATGAAATGAGATATGACGAAGAAGGTAAAGTAATAGATGACTTTATCTTAAATAAATCCCCATATGATAATTCTAAGATTTTAATTGCAGGGAATAATTTTGGATGTGGATCATCTAGAGAACATGCGCCATGGGCACTTTTAGACTTTGGTATCACTTGCATTATAAGTACTAGTTACGCAGATATATTTTATAATAATTGTTTTAAAAATGGAATATTGCCTATTAAAGTTAATGATGAACAGATAAAAGAACTTTCTGAATATTCTAAGAGACAAGAAGAAATTGCAATAAATTTACCAGATCAAAAAATAATTTTTGGGAATAAAGAAATCAAATTTGAATTAGATGAATTTAAAAAAAAATGTTTAATTGAGGGACTAGATGATATTGCACTGTCTTTGGAAAAGTCTAATAAAATAATCTCATTTGAAGAAAAATTAAAATCCACAAAGCCTTGGATATTTAATGATTAAAGTCAAAAAAAGAAAATTCTTATTATTACCAGGTGATGGTATTGGTCCCGAGGTTATTGGTGAAGTTAAAAAAATTATAACTTGGTTTAATGTAAATAAATCTCTTGATTTTGATATGGAAGAGGCCTTAGTTGGAGGAGCATCATACGACAAGCACGGAACACCGATTACAGATGAAGTATTTTATAAATCATTAGAATGTGAAGCAGTCATTTTAGGAGCTGTGGGTGGACCAAAATATGATAATTTAGATTTTTCCAAAAGACCTGAGAGAGCTCTTCTTAAGCTAAGAAAAGAATTAAAATTATTTGCAAATTTGAGGCCTGCAATTTGTTTTAAACAATTAGTTGAGGCATCTACCTTAAAACCTGAAATCGTATCAGGTCTAGACATCATGATTGTTAGAGAATTGACAGGTGGCATTTATTTTGGTGAGCCGAGAGGCATTAAGCCAATTGATAATGGTGAACGTAAAGGAATAAACACTCATACTTATACTTCATCAGAAATTAAAAGAGTTGCTAGAGTTGCATTCGATCTAGCAAAGAAGAGAAACAATAAAGTTACTTCCTGTGAAAAATCGAATGTTATGGAAGCAGGTCAATTATGGAAAGAGGAAGTTCAAAATCTTCACGATAAAGAATTTAAAGATGTTGAGTTAAATCATATGCTTGCAGATAATTGTGCAATGCAACTTTTGAGAAATCCAAGGCAATTTGATGTAATTGTGACAGATAATTTGTTTGGTGATATGTTGTCAGATGAAGCATCGATGCTGACGGGATCTTTAGGTTTATTACCTTCAGCTTCTTTGGGTGCAAAAAATAAAGATGGTGAAATGAGAGCAATGTATGAGCCTGTTCATGGATCTGCTCCAGATATTGCTGGAAAAGGAATTGCAAATCCAATTGCAACCATCTTGAGTTTTGCAATGGCCCTGAGGTACTCTCTTGACTTAGATAAAGAGGCTGATGACTTAGAAAAAGCAGTGCAAAATGTACTGGATGATGGGTTAAGAACTAGAGATATTATGTCAAAAGGAACAAAAGAAATTTCAACTTCTGGTATGGGAGATGCGATTATTGCATATTTGCAAAAATAAAAAAATTAACTTAATTTGATACTATTAAATTTATGACTGTTTATTCCGCACCTGTGAAAGATATGATGTTCTTATTTGAACATCTAAAAGATAATAAAAATTATAACGAAATTGAAAAATATAAAGAAGTCACTTCTGATTTAGTAAAAGATATCTTAGAGGAAGCTGCAAAAATTAATGAAGAAATGCTTCTTCCTTTAGCAAAAGCTGGAGACGAAAATCCTTGTGTCTATGAAAATGGAGTAGTTAGAACCCCTCCAGGTTATAAAGAGGCATATTCAAAATTTATAGAAGATGGATGGGTATCTTTAACTTGTGATCCAAAATATGGTGGTCAAGGAATGCCAAAAACTGTAAGTGCTTTTTTTGATGAAATGCTTTCATCATCAAGTTTATCTTTTAAATTATATAGTGAATTGAGTATAGGTGCATACAATTGTATTTTGAGTCATGCAACTGAAGAAATCAAAAACACATATCTTCCTAAAATTGTTGAGGGTAAATGGAGTGGGACAATGTGTTTAACAGAGCCTCAATGTGGAACAGATTTAGGATTAATAAAAACAAAGGCAATTAAAAATGAAAATGGTACTTATAATATAAGTGGACAAAAAATCTTTATTACTTCTGGTGACCACGATTTAACTGAAAATATTATACACCTTGTTTTAGCAAGAACGCAGGACGCACCAAAAGGAACGAAGGGAATAAGTTTATTTTTAGTACCAAAATATGAAATTAATGACAATGGATCAATTGGTCCAAGAAACGGCGTCAATACTGTTTCAATTGAATCAAAAATGGGTATTAAAGGTTCACCCGCATGTGTATTAAGTTTTGATGATGCCAAAGGGTATATGATCGGACCAGAGAACAAAGGCTTAAATTCTATGTTTACAATGATGAACTTAGAAAGAATCGTTGTCGGTATACAAGGATTAGGTCTATCTGAAACAGCTTATCAAACTGCTTTAAGTTATTCTAAAGAGAGAAAACAAGGTAAATCAAATAATAATTCTAATGGAGAAACAGATTTAATTATTAAGCACGCAGATATTCGAAGAAGTTTATTAAATATGAAGTCTATAATTGAGGGAGAAAGATCCTTATCTTTTTGGATGGCTCAGCAGGTAGATGTAAGCTTAAGTCATAGTTCAGAGGAAGTAAAAAAAGATGCATCGGATATTGTAGGTCTTATGACCCCAGTAATTAAGTCATTTTTTACAGATATGGGTATGGAAATAACCAATGAAGCAATTCAGGTTTTTGGTGGCTATGGTTATACCAAAGACCAAGGGATAGAACAATTATTTAGAGATAATAGAATTACACCTATTTACGAAGGAACTAATTCTGTGCAGGCAATTGATTTTGTATTTAGAAAAATTAGTCAGAAAAAAGTTTTTGAAAATTTTATGAAATATGTAGATACAGAAATTCAAAATTGTTCAAAAGTAGACAATTTAAATGAACATGTAAAAAAAATATCTGAATTAAAAAATATATTGTCAGATTTCACGGACTGGATATCTCCTAATGGCAATACGCCAAAAGACGATATAAGCGCATCATGTAACGATTATTTAAGATTTTTTGGTTATTTTTGTCTTTCATTTATATGGCTAAAAACAATGAGAAAAAGCTATGAAAATTTGGAAAACAATAAAGAGTTTTATGAAGATAAATTAAATACAGGAAATTATTATTTTGACAAAATTTTGCCTAGAGCTGAGAGCCATTATAAATCTGCTATTTCTGGTAGTAAATATACTATGAGCGCAAAATTTAACTGATGAATAAATATAATCAGAACTTAGATAAAAATCCTTCAAATTATGTCCCGTTAACACCGCTTAGCTTTCTAGAAAGAGCAAAAGACATTTATCCAAATTATGAGGCTTTAGTATATGAAACAAAATCTTTCACATGGACTGAAGTATTTAACAGGTGCACTAAATTTGCAAGTGCACTAGAGAAAATTGGTATTGTTGAAGGAGACACAGTTTCAGTTATGACCTTTAATACTCCAGAGATTTTTGAAGCACATTATTCTGTTCCTATGACAGGAGCCGTTTTAAATACAATTAATTCAAGACTTGATGCAAAAACTGTTGCTTATATTTTAGAACACAGTGAAGCAAAAGTATTAATAATAGATAGACAATTGCATGCAGTTGCAGAAAAGGCTTTATCAACTTTAAAAGAAAAACCAATCGTAATTGATGTTCAAGATGATTTTGCTGACCAATCCTTGTTAAAAAAAATTGGAGATAGAGAATATGAGGAATTTTTAAGCACTGGTGATGAAAATTATATTTGGAAAAAACCAAAGGATGAATGGCAAGCAATTTCTTTAAGTTATACGTCTGGAACAACCGGAAATCCAAAAGGTGTTGTTTATCATCATAGAGGTTCTTATTTAATGTCAACAG
>CACBYP010000009.1 GCA_902543485.1 uncultured Pelagibacteraceae bacterium
AATGAAATTAATTATAAATTAAAAAACTCTGACAAAATTATACCAAATTTTTTAGTAAATAAAGATGAAGAAAATATTAGCTTTGAAGATACTTTTGATGCTTTAAAAATTGTAGGAGACTTTTTAGACAAAACAATAGTTAAACCAAATAATCTTAATTTTCCTAAATCAAGATTTAATTTTCAAAATTCTTTAAAATTAATCTAGTTTTATTTGATCAGCAAAATAGGTTATAATTGCATTTGCCCCAGCTCTTTTAAAAGAAACTAGACTTTCGTATATCGATTTTTTATCTAATATATTTTTTGAAATTGCATTTTGTATGAGACTATATTCTCCTGATACTTGGTATGCAATAACTGGAATTTTAAAATTATTCTTAACTTCCCTAATTATATCTAGATATGGCATTCCTGGTTTTACTATAATCATATCTGCACCTTCTTTTATATCTAATGCAACTTCTCTTAGTGCTTCATAGTTATTTTTAAAATCCATTTGATAAGTTTTTTTGTCTCCCTTTAAAAGACTTTTTGATCCAACAGCATTTCTGAATGGTCCATAAAAACTTGATGCATATTTCACTGCATAAGATAGAATTTGAACATCTTTAAAATTATTTTTATCTAAAGCCTTACGAATTTTTAAAACTCTACCATCCATCATATCTGAGGGGGCTATCACATCACAGCCCATTTTTGCTTGCAATATTGATTGTTTAATTAAGATTTCTAATGTTTCATCATTTAAAATTTCTTTTTTTCTAATTATTCCATCATGACCATGCGATGTATATGGATCAAGTGCAACATCACACATTATTCCGATTTCGCTTTTATAATTTTTTTTTATGAATTTTATTGCCTGGCAAACTAAATTATTTTCATTTAATGCTTCATTTCCATATTCATCTTTTTTTTTTGGATTTGTATAAGGAAATAATGCCACCATTGGTATTCCCAAATTTAGTGCTTTATCAACTACACTTTTTAATTTATCAATAGAATACCTAAAAACATTTGGCATTGAATTAATTGGAACTTTTTTTGCTTTTCCTTCAGTAAGAAAGATAGGTAAAATAAAATCATTGTAAGATAGATCATTATCTTGAACTAATCTTCTAGACCAACTGAATTTTCTTGATCTTCTCAATCTTAAATTAGGATAGCTACCTGTGATAATCATTATCAATTAATTTTTTTGATGCGACAATAGTAATATTTAATATAATAGTCTATAAGATAGTAGAGCACCGATGTCACAATTATTCAATGATTTCCAAAAGCAAGATGTAAAATTTGATATCTCAAAATTAAAACAAGCTTGCGATGAAGTATTAAAAATAAAAGGTTTTGATACAAGTCTTGGAATACCTCACTTCGCTGGTATACCTTTAAATCAAATTCCAGGTGATCCAGAGTCTGTTAAAGGAAATAATGTAAGAGGCATTTATTGGACTAAGCCAGATAGTACAGGTGTTGAGGTACAGAGGGAAAGTAAAATTGATGAACATAAATACACAGAATTTGTTGACGATTTTAAAAATACTTATTTCAAAGAAGTTTATGATCAATTAACAAAAAAGTATAAATTAGGTAGGATGAGACTTCTTCTTAAAGAGCCAAGATCAACATTGAGTTGGCATAGAGATCCTGAGCCAAGGCTTCATATACCTATATACACAAATCCCGGAGCTATAATGGTCGTTGATAATGTTGCAAAACATATGCCAGCAGATGGCTCTGTTTGGATTACTAATAATACTAAATATCACAATGCATTTAATGGAGGTGAAGAAAATAGAGTTCACCTCGTTGCTTGTGTTTTAAATTATAAATTTAATTAATTGAAAAAAATTTTTATAGCTTCAGATCATGGCGGTTTTAATTTAAAAAAGAATATTTTAAAATACTTTAATAAAAATTATCCAATAAAAGATCTGGGACCAAAACAAAATAAAAAGTCTGTTGATTACCCTGATTTTGCTCATAAACTTTGTAAACAAGTGGTTAAAAATAAGAATCATGTAGGTATTCTTGTTTGTGGTTCAGGAGTTGGAATGTCAATTGCTGCAAATAAAAATAAGGGAATACGTGCAGCTTTATGCTATTCAGTTAAAAATGCCAAATTATCGCGATTGCATAATGATGCAAATGTTATAACATTAGGCGAGAGATTTATTAAAAAAACAATTGCATTAAAATGTGTTGAAAGTTTTCTAAAAACTGAGTTTGAGGGCGGAAGACATATAAAGAGAGTTAAAAAAATATAGGTAAGTAAATGTCTAGTGAAAAAAAATATATAAATACACAATATGAAAATTTTTTTGAAAAGAAATTGTCTGAAGCTGATCCAGAAATATTTGATGCAGTAAATAAAGAATTAATCAGACAACAAAATCATATCGAATTAATCGCATCAGAAAACATCGTTTCACAAGCTGTTTTAGAAGCACAAGGTTCTGTACTAACAAATAAGTATGCTGAAGGTTATCCAGGTAAAAGATATTATAACGGATGCGAGCATGTTGATGTTGCTGAGTCACTGGCTAATGATAGGTTGAAAAAACTTTTCAATTGTAAATTTGCTAATTCACAACCTCATTCTGGTGCACAAGCTAATGGAGCAGTATTTTTAGCATTATTAAAGCCAGGTGATACATTTATGGGAATGAGCTTAAATTCTGGGGGCCATATTACTCATGGTCTTAAAATTGCGATGTCAGGCAAATGGTTTAATGCAATAAACTATGACGTAGATAAAACATCTGAATTGATTGATTATGATGAAGTTGAAAGACTAGCAATGGAAAATAAACCTAAACTTATAATTGCTGGAGGTAGTGCATATTCAAGAGTAATTGATTTTAAAAGGTTCAGAGAAATTGCTGATAAAGTTGGAGCATTCTTTATGGTAGATATGGCTCACTTTTCAGGTCTTGTTGCTGGTAAAGGTTATCCAAATCCTGTTGATCATGCACATGTTGTTACATCTACAACTCATAAAGTTTTTAGAAGTGCTAGAGGTGGAATTATTTTAACAAATCACGAGGATATATATAAAAAAATTAATACAGCAGTATTTCCTGGTTATCAGGGTGGACCTCTGATGCATATAATAGCAGCAAAAGCAGTTGGATTTAAGGAAGCATTAGAACCTTCCTTCAAAGAATATATATCTAATGTTTTAGCTAATGCAAAAATTCTTGCAGCAACATTAAAATCAAATGGTTTTAAGATTTATTCTGGAGGAACAGACACTCATTTAATGTTGGTAGATTTAAGACCTTTTGGTGTCAAAGGTAATGCTGCAGCTGAAAGTTTATCAAGAGCCAATATAACATGTAATAAAAATGGAATTCCTTTTGATACAGAAAGTCCAATGGTAACTTCTGGTATAAGACTAGGATCTCAGGCTGCAACTACTAGAGGTTTTGGTTTAAATGAATTTAAAATTGTTGGTGAACTAATTACTAAAGTAATTAAAGGTTTGTCATCAAACCCTGACGATAATAAAAAAATAGAAGACGAAGTAAGAAAAGAAGTTGTTGATTTATGTTCAAATTTCCCAATTTATAAAAATTTGGGATGATGAATTATGATTTGTCCTATATGTAAAAAGGGAGAAACTTCAGTTGTAGACTCCAGACCCACTGAAGACGGAACAGCTATTAGAAGAAGAAGATTGTGTATTTGTGGACAAAGATTTACTACTTTTGAAAGAGTACAATTCAGAGAATTAACTGTAGTAAAAAAAAACGGTAGAAAATCTACTTTTGATAGAGAAAAATTATCAAAATCAATATATGTAGCACTCAAAAAAAGACCAATAGATACAGAGACAGCAGAAAAATTTATATCTAAAATATCAAGGTCTTTAGAAGAACTAGGTCAGAGTGAAATTTCTTCAAACACAATCGGTACAATGGTAATGGAAGGATTAAAAGAATTGGACCCAGTAGCTTATGTAAGATTTGCATCAGTATATAGAAATTTTAGAGAAGAAAAAGACTTCGTTCAATTTGTTGATAAAATCGATGTCTTTAAAAAAAGATAAATCATCAGAAAAAAATAAAACATTCATGAGATTGGCACTAGAACTTGCCAATCAAAATAAAGGACTAACAGGACTAAATCCATCGGTTGGATGTGTAGTAACCCATAAAGATGAAATCATTTCTTACGGAAAGACAGATATTAATGGCAGACCTCATGCTGAAGTAGTAGCCTTAAAAAATAATAAAATAAATTTCAAAAATTCAAATATGTACGTAACATTAGAACCCTGCATCCATTATGGAAAGACACCACCTTGTACAAACATTATTATAAAAAAAAAGATAAAATCAGTTAACTATTCAATTGAAGATTTTGATAAACGAACAGCAAAAAAAACAAAAAGTATTTTAAAAAAAAATAATATTTTGGCTAAAATTGGTTTAATTAAAAATGAGGCAAATCAATTTTACAAAGATTATAAATTCTCAAAATTTAATGATATTCCATACGTTACTGGAAAATTAGCTGTTTCTAAAAATAATAAAATTTATTTATTTAAAAAAAAAATTACAAATGAACATTCTCACAAAGTATCTCATTTATTAAGATATAGAAATCAGGCAATTTTAACATCTTATAAAACTATTAACTCTGACAATCCTAATTTAAATTGTAGAATTCAAGGTTTAGAAAAGTTTTCACCAGTAAAATTTATTATTGATAAAGATTTGAAGACTAAAATAAATTCGAAAGTATTAAAACTTAACTCAAATAAAACTTATATTTTTCATAATAAAAAAGATAAAAATATTATTAATAAATTTAAAAATAAAAATGCAAAACTTATTTTTATGAAAATAGAAAATAATAGTTTTGATTTAAATACCATTTTAAAAAAAATATACTCATTAGGTTATGCAAATTTATTAATCGAGTCTGGTCCAAATCTTTTAAAATCTTTTTTAAACAACAATTTAATAAATGATTTCTATTTATTCAAAGCTGATAATAAAATTAATTTAAAAAATTCAGTTACTTTGAATTCTTTTATTGATTTATTGTCTAAAAAATTTAAAAAAAGATCACAAATTAATACTTTTTTAGATAAAGAAAAACTTTTTAGGTATCAGTAATGTTTAATGGAATAATTTTTAATAAAGGTAAAATTACAAATATTACCAAAAGAGCTAAAGGAATAAACGTCTTTATCAAGTCAAAATTAAATTTAACTAATAAGCAATTAGGAATATCTATTTCCTGCGATGGTGTCTGCCTAACATTAATATCATATAAAAAAGGTATATCTGAATTTTATTTATCAAATGAAACTATTAGAAAATCAAAATTTAAGAAATCTAATGTTGGTGATTATGTTAATTTAGAACTACCTTTAAAGTATGGACAAAATATTTCAGGCCATATTTGTCAAGGTCATGTTGATACAGTAAGCAAAGTTACAAATTTAACAAATGTAGATAAATCCACAATTTACGAATTTAGTATTGATAAAAAATTTTATAAATTTTTAGTTGAGAAAGCATCAATCTTGATAAATGGGGTATCTTTAACCATAGCCAAGATAAAGAAGAATAAATTTGAAATTTGGGTTATTCCACATACACTAAAACTTACAAATTTAGCAAACATTAAAAAAAATGATTTAGTTAATATTGAAATTGATATTTTGTCTAAATATGTAAAAAAATTTATTAATGATAAAAAATAAATTTAGTCCAATAGAAAAGATTATTTCTATCTCAAAAAAAGGAGGAATGTATATTCTTGTTGACGATGAAAATCGAGAAAATGAGGGGGATTTAGTATTTAATGCCAGTGATGTTAATTCTAAAAAAATTAACTTTATGGCGAAAAATGGTAGAGGTTTAATTTGTCTAACACTAAATAAAAATCAAGCAAACAAACTTGGGCTAACATTTATGGCTCCTGTTAATCAATCGAGAAATCAAACAGCCTTTACTATTTCAATAGAGGCCAAGAAGGGTATAACAACTGGTATTTCAGCTAAAGACCGATCACGAACAATAAAAGTTGCTACAAAAAAAAATGTATTAAAAAATGAAATAGTTTCTCCTGGTCACGTATTTCCAATTATTTCTCGAGAAGGAGGAGTTCTTGTTAGAGCGGGTCACACTGAAGCATCTGTTGACATAGCTAGACTTGGCAACAAAATTCCAGCTGCCGTAATATGTGAGATTATGAATGAAGATGGTTCGATGGCAAAAGGTGATGACTTATTAAAATTTGCAAGTAAACATAAACTTCATATTGCTAAAATTGAAGATTTAATTTCATACAGACTAAGAAAAGAAAATCTTATTAAATTAAAAAAAACATCTACAATTAATTTAAATAATCAAAAATTTAAAATTTATGTTTTTGAGAACTCAATTGATGGTTCTGAGCATTTTGCATTAGTTAAGGGTAAAGTTAATAAAAGTAAATCACCAAGAGTTAGAGTCATTTCATCTAATGTAGTTCAAAATTATCTAATTAATCAAAAACTTCCTAACTCATTTGAAAAAACCTTAAAATATTTTAAAAAATATAGTAATTGCGTTATGATTTTTATAAGAGATCCAAATTTAAAATCTGTTACTCAAACACTTAAAGAATTTAAAGATAAAAAATCTAAAACTAAGGAAAAGGATCAATTAATAAAAAGCTATGGTATTGGAGCTCAAATAATTAAATCATTAAAAATAAAGAAAATGATATTAATTACTAGAACTCTAAAAAAGGTTGTTGGGTTGGATGGTTATGGTATCAAGATCATTAAACAAGAAATAATAAAATGAAAAAAAAAGTATTAATTATACAAGCATACTATTACAAAGATATTTCTACTGCTCTTCTTAAAAATGCTAAGAATGAACTAAAGAATTTTGCAAAGATTAATGTAATCTCTGTTCCAGGTGTATTTGAGATACCCGTAGTTATTTCTAAAAATTTAAAAAAATATGACGGTTTTGTAGCACTTGGATGTGTAATTAAAGGTCAAACGCCTCATTTTGATTTTATATCTAAATCAACGACTGATGCAATTATGAATATATCTGTGGAGTCAAAAAAACCTGTTGGCAATGGAATAATTACTTGTTTAAATAAAAATCAAGCTATAGCACGTGGCAAAAAGGGTAGAGAAGCAGCCAATGCAGTAAAAACAATATTATCTTTATAGAATGCCACTTCATTTTAGTAAAAAAAATAATCCAAGAGTTATTATAATACAGAAGCTTTACAGTAAGTATTATAACAATGAAGTAGAATTAAATTTCCCAAAACATCGTTTCAAAAAATTTATAAAAGATGTAGTCAATGGCACAATTGAAAGAGATGATGTAATTCACGAAGAAATTACAAATCATTTAAATGAGGATTTAAAAATATCAAACCTAGATAAAGTTTTTCAAGTAATAATTAAAAGTGCAATTTTTGAATTAATGTATAAACCAAAAATATCTTCAAAAATAATTATTAAAGAATACCTTAATGCCTCTAATTTCTTTATCGATTTATCACAAACAAAATACTTAAATGCTTTGCTTGATAAAATTTCAAAGAAATTAAGAAACTGATGAATGAAGAATTCTTAATAAATAGTTATTTAAAAAAATTATCTAAAAATAATCCATCTTCGCTTAATTTAAATGATGATGTTTTTTTTGATAAAAATAAAAAATTAGTTATTTCTGTTGATACTTATAATGAGGGTATACACTTTTTAAATTTCAATAAACCAGATCTTGTTATAAGGAAAATAATAAGATCATCTATATCAGATATTTATGCTAAAGGGGTAAAACCAAATTATTTCTTTTTAGCTGGCTCAGGTAACAAAAAACATTTTACAAAAAAAAATATGTCATTAATTAACAAATCTTTGTCCAGTGAACAAAATAGATTTAATATAAAATTATCAGGTGGTGATACTACATCGTCAAAAAATCTAAGTTTTACAGTTATATCTTTAGGATATTCAAATAAAATTGTTTATAGAAATAAAGCAAAAATTGGTGATGACATTTATTTAACTGGTAATGTAGGTGATAGTCACGTTGGTTTAAAAGTTTTGAAAAAGAAAATCAATTTAAACTCAAATCAAAAAAAATATTTTATAGACAAATATTATTCACCTAATCTACCTATAAAATTTAGTTTACATCTTTTTAAAATTGCAAACTGCTCTATGGATGTTTCAGATGGACTGGTAATTGATCTAAATAAATTAATAAATAAACAAAAACTTGGTTATTTAATCGATATAGATAAGATCCCGATATCAAATGAATTAAAACAAATAATTAAACACAAAAAACTGAAGACTTTAGACTATTTATTCAATGGTGATGACTATCAAATCTTATTTACAGCTTCTAAGTCAAAGAGAAAATATATAAAAACTTTATCCTCTAAATTGAATCAAAAAATTTCTATTATTGGGCAAATTAATACTAAATCAAAAAATTACTTATTAAATAATAGGAGAATTCCAATAAAATACCTTAAATACCAGGGTTATTCTCATATATTCTAATAAGTTAAATATTGCCTTTTATAATCTTTTTTGTAATGTCCGCATTTTAAAAAATAACTAAAACACTTATTTAAGGAATTATATGTCTGTCGATACCATTTTATTATACACAATTTTTGCTGGAATATTATCCATTGTATATGGATTTGTAACAGGATCTTCAATTTTGAATGCAAGTGCTGGAAATGCAAAGATGCAAGAAATTGCTTCTGCTATTCAAATAGGCGCCAAAGCATATTTAAACAGACAATATAAAACAATTGCTATAGTTGGAGTTGTGGTTTTAGTTATAATTAGTTTTGCATTTTCATTATTAGTTGGAATTGGATATTTAATTGGAGCAGCTTTATCTGGTATAGCTGGTTATGTTGGTATGTTAGTTTCTGTTCAAGCTAATGTACGTACAGCTGAAGCGTCAAGAAAAGGTTTATCTCAAGGTCTTTCAATAGCATTTAAATCTGGTGCAATTACAGGAATGTTGGTTGCTGGTTTAGCACTTTTAGCAATTGCGGTTTATTACTACATTTTATTATCAGCTGGTGTAGATGAAAGAGAAATAGTTAATGCATTAGTTGCATTAGGTTTTGGTGCATCATTAATATCTATTTTTGCAAGACTAGGTGGTGGTATTTTTACAAAAGGTGCTGATGTTGGTGCAGATTTAGTTGGAAAAGTAGAAGCAGGTATTCCAGAAGATGACCCTAGAAATCCTGCTGTCATTGCAGATAATGTAGGAGACAATGTAGGTGATTGTGCGGGTATGGCTGCAGATTTGTTTGAAACATATGCTGTAACTATTGTTGCAACTATGGTTCTCTCATCAATATTCTTTGTATCAGACTTAAATATGATGGTTTACCCATTAAGCATTGGAGCAGCTTGTATCTTAACATCTATAGTAGGTACTTTTTTTGTTAAACTAGGGCAATCGAAAAATATAATGAATGCTTTATATAAAGGTTTTGTTGCTACAGCAATATTATCTTTAATTATTTTATATCCCATAACAGACTATGTTATTGGATTAGATACTAAATATTCTGTAAATAGTGTTTCTTTCAATGGTATGAGCTTATATTATTGCGGAGTTATCGGTTTAATTATCACTGGATTATTAATTTGGATAACTGAATATTATACTGGTACTGACTATAGACCTGTTAAAAGTGTTGCAGAGTCATCAACGACGGGGCATGGCACAAATGTAATTCAAGGTTTAGCTATATCTATGGAAGCTACAGCAATACCAGCCATAATAATTGTTGCAGGAATTTTATTAACTAACTCAATTGCTGGTTTGTTTGGTATTGCTATTGCAGTAACAACGATGCTTGCTTTAGCAGGTATGGTTGTGGCATTAGATGCATATGGACCTGTGACTGATAATGCTGGTGGAATTGCAGAAATGTCAAATTTACCAAAAAATGTTAGAAAAACTACAGATGCTCTTGATGCTGTTGGAAATACTACAAAAGCTGTTACAAAAGGTTATGCAATTGGTTCTGCTGGATTAGGTGCCTTAGTTTTGTTCGCAGCATACACAGAAGATATAAAACATTTTTCAAAAGAAGCTGGATCAAAATTAGAAGGAATAGTGGTTACTTTTGATTTATCTAATCCTTTTGTTGTTGTTGGTTTATTAATTGGTGGAATGCTACCATATCTTTTTGGTTCTATGGGAATGCAAGCTGTTGGTAGAGCAGGTGGTGCGGTTGTGATAGAGGTAAGAAGACAATTTAAAAAAATTCCTGGAATAATGAAACGTAAAGCAAAGCCAGATTATGGAAAATTAGTTGATCTTTTAACCAAAGCAGCTATTAAAGAAATGGTAATACCTTCATTATTACCTGTTCTTTCTCCAATAGTTTTATACCTAATTATACTACCAATTGGTGGTCAGGTTGCAGCATTATCTTCTGTGGGGGCCATGTTGCTGGGGGTGATTATAACAGGTTTGTTTGTAGCAGTATCAATGACTGCTGGAGGAGGCGCTTGGGATAATGCGAAAAAATATATTGAGGATGGAAAATTTGGTGGTAAAGGATCAGAAGCTCATAAAGCAGCAGTTACAGGTGATACAGTAGGCGATCCATATAAAGATACTGCTGGTCCTGCAGTAAATCCAATGATTAAAATAACAAACATTGTTGCACTTTTATTATTAGCTGTAATTGCAGGATAGATTATTTACTTCTATTTTTAGCTGGTGCGTTAATCTTCTCTCTAAGAGAAGAAAAAACCCCGTATAAAAAATTATCATTCTTAAAATCTTTTTGAGTTATTTTTTTTAAATATTTTACATCATTCATGTTGTTTAAATCTAAAAGTTCTTTGCTTTCTAAAATTCCAAAATTATTTAATTTTACTATAAGAACATTATTTTTTTTAATTTTTTGTGTGCCTAGTTTTATAAGTGATTGATTTGTTTTTAATCTCTCAATATAAAACCATTTATTTTCATCAAATTCACTAATTGATGAAGGAGGACCAATAATATTAATTAAATCATTTTTATTTGAAATATTTACTTTAATTTCGTTATATTTACTTTCTAATCTTTTTACACCGTGATAATTAGATACTTTATTTCCCGAGCAATTAATTATAAATATAATTAATAGTAAGCATATAAATTTTATGAACCACATGTACCTAAATATTTACAATAATTTAATAAAACTGACCAGAAATAAAATATTATATAATAACAAAAAACAAGATACATTTTACGATAGAATGATAATTTTTTTTTTTCATTTAAGTTTTCTTTTAAAAATTTATAAAAATGATGAAACTAGAGAAAAATTACAAAAATTTTTTGATTTTTCTGTAAGACAAATAGAATTATCTATTAGAGAAATAGGTTATGGAGATGCAACAATAAATAAGAAAATGAAAGAATATGTTAATTTACTTTTTTCAATAATTGATAAAATTGATAAATGGGAAATAAAAGATAATACTGAAAAAATAAGTATTTTTAAATTTTATATACAAGACTTTCAAAATTATGAAGATTATGTTGATTATTTTGAGAAATATAGGATTTTCCTATCAAAAAACTCCTTTAAAAATCTTTCAAAAGATATATTAAGCTTGTAAAATTATATTATGGCTGTACCAAAACGAAAAACTACTAAATCGAGAGCTGGAAAAAGAAGATCTCATATGAGGTTAAACTCAAAAAATGTTATTGAGGACAAAAAATCTGGTGAGTATAGACTTTCGCACCACTTAGACTTAAAAACAGGATTTTATAAGGGTAGACAAGTATTAGACCCTAAAGAATAACTATCTTATGAATAACCCAATAAAAATTGCAGTAGATGCAATGGGTGGTGATAATTCTCCAAACAAAATTATAAAAGGTATAGAATTACACAGTTTAAATTCAAATAATGTTTTCTATAATATTTTTGGAAAATCAGATTTAATTGAACCGCTTATTAAAAAAACTAGTCTAGCAAAATCATCATACAAAATAAATCACACAAATGATTTTATTAAAGACGAAGATAGCCCTTTAGCTGCAGCAAAAAAGGGCAAAAGATCTAGCATGTGGCTATCTATTGAAAGTCTTAAAAAAGAAGAGTCTGATGCAATTGTTTCTGCAGGTAACACAGGAGCATTGTTTGTTATTGCTAAACTTAATTTAAATATGATAGAAAAAATTGATAAACCAGCACTATCAGCTCTTTGGCCAAATAAAACTGGAATGAATATTGTCTTAGATCTAGGCGCAAATATTGAATGTAATGAAAAAAATTTGATAGATTTTAGTTATATGGGAGCAGCTTTACATAAATCTTTATTTGAAAAAGAAGAATCCAAAGTTGCTCTATTAAATATTGGTTCAGAAGAACTTAAAGGTAACAATGTTATAAAAAATACTTATCAATTGTTAAGTGAAAAAACTAATTCATTATTTGAATTCAAAGGTTACATAGAGGGAAATCATATAATGGACGGCAATGTTAATGTTATTGTTACAGATGGTTTCACAGGAAACATAGCTTTAAAAACAGCTGAGGGAACAGCTAATTTTATTACAAACGAACTGAAGCAGGCACTAAACTCGTCATTAATTGGAAAAATATCTTCAATATTAAATATCAAAAATTTAAAAAGATTTAAAAATAAATTGGATCCTAGATTATATAATGGAGCTATTTTACTAGGATTAGATAAGCCAGTTATAAAAAGTCATGGTTCAACAGATGAAGTTGGCTTTGCAAATTCTTTAAAGGTATGTGAAAAAATTATTAATGGTAAATTGATAGAAAAAATTAAAAAAAATATAATATAATGAGAATTAATTTAACAAAGAAAGAAATTATTAACTCTATATATATGCAATTAGGTTTCTCAAAAAAGGTTTCAGAACATTTGCTTGATGATTTATTAACAATAATTTTAAATGAACTTATAGAAAAAAAACAAGTAAAAATTTCTAATTTTGGTACTTTTAAATTAAGACACAAAAAAAGTAGAATGGGCAGAAATCCTAAGACGTTAGAAAAAAAAATTATATCTGAAAGAAATGTGATTCTATTTAAACCCTCCAAAAAATTAAAACACCTTATTAATAGTAATGAATCAAATTGACAAAACTTATAAAACTATTGGTGAAGTAGCAAAAATATTAAATCTTGTAGATAAAAAAACGGGTAAACTATCTACTCATACAATTAGATTCTGGGAGAAAGAATTTAAACAAATAAAGCCTCACATATTTTCTGGTAGAAGAAGATATTATGATAACAATACAATAGAAACTTTAAAAAAAATCCAATTCCTTTTAAAAGTCAAAGGTATGACTATTAATGGTGTAAAAAAACTTCTAATTAAAGACAAATCTGATCTTGACGTTCAGTATAATAATATTATAAACAAAAAAATTTTAAAAACTAAGTTAAATAGAATTTCAACTTTACTAAAAAAAATAAATAAAAATGGCTAAAAAAACTCATGTTAAGGTAAGACTGGTTCCAGAAGCAAAACCAGATAGTCCTTTTTTTTATTATGTAAAGAAACCTGCTGGAGGCGAGAAAGCTAAAGTTAAATTAAAAGCTAAAAAATACAATCCATCTACTAGAAAGCACGAAATTTTTGTAGAGAAAAAATTACCACCGCACAGTAAATAAATTATTTTTTTTTGAAATTTCTTTTTTCAAAATCAATATAAGACATAATCATATTTTTCCATATTCTATCAGTTATCTTTGGATCAATATTATTTTTAATTGATTTTTTTTTAATATTTTTAAGAATTACTGCAATTCTTTTTTTGTCAACAATTTCATGTTTATAGGTTTTAAGTTTAAGAACATCTTTAACTATATTAGTTCTAATTTTTATCAATTTAATAAGCTTATTATCAAGTAGATCTAATTTCTTTCTCAGAATGTTTAATTTTTTTCTTTTATCAGGCGACATTTGATCAATTGGATTTATGAATAAATATTATATTTAAGCAATTATGTATACAGAAATAAATACAAAATACAGAATATACATATCTAATTGGTTGCTAATTATGTTTATTTTGATCTCATCAATGATAGTCGTTGGAGGCTTAACAAGACTTACAGACTCTGGATTATCAATTACTGAATGGGAATTTTTTAAAGGCTTTTTTCCACCCCTTAACAATGAAGAATGGATAGCTTATTTTGAAGCTTATAAACAAATACCTGAATTTAAACTTCAAAATTATTCAATGACTTTAAGTGAATTCAAGATAATATTTTGGTGGGAGTGGGCACACAGATTTTTTGGACGCGTTATTGGGTTATCTTTTTTGATACCTCTAATTTTCTTTTCTCTCAAATTAGGCATTAAAAAACTTTATAATTTTTATTTTATCTTTTTTTTGATTTGTTTTCAGGGACTTTTAGGTTGGTACATGGTCCAAAGCGGTCTAGTTAATAATATAGATGTAAGTCATTTTAGATTATCAGTTCACCTTTTATTTGCATTTTTTATTTTATCGTTAATTTATTGGAATTATTTAAGTTTAGTAAATTTAAATACAAAGGATATAAAAATTAATAATTATATACCTGAATTTTTTTTATTATTAATTTTCTTACAAATTACTATTGGTGCGTTTGTTTCAGGCATGGATGCAGGAAAAATATATAATACTTGGCCACTAATGGGTAAATCTTATTTTCCAGATGACAATAAATTTATAAGTTTATTTAAATTATCTGCTTTTAGTGATCCATCACTTGTTCAATATTTACATCGAAATTTAGCTTATTTAATATTCATTATCTTCATAGTGATTTCATACATAACTTATCGAAATAAAATCTTTTATTTGTTTAGGGCTCTATCTATTTTAGGTTTAATAATTTTATTACAAATTATATTGGGAATTTTTACCGTTTTGTCTGGTGCTAGTATTTTAGTAGCGTCTTTACACCAATTTACTTCAATATTATTAATAACATCAACATTATACTTTTTGTACAAGAATAGATTTAGTTGATTATTTTTTTTCAATTACAAATAGTTCATTGTTAAAATATAATCCTTTATTTTTATTGACAATATCTTTTACAACTTTTTGGTAATATTTCTTTCTTTCTGCATTCATTATTTGTTCATCTGATATTTGGTTAACATATACAGCAGCATTCCATGCTGAAAATATTAATGATGTAGCAATACCACCGCTGATTTCATTTGGTAATGCACGCAGGACATATTTAATAGTTTGTTTTTTATTAAATTTTAAACTTTTCAAAATTTTCTTATCTGTATTTCTTTTTATATATTGAATTATTGATCCGTATAATGAAGGAAATGGTTTTTCTTTTGGCCAGATTTTTTTAATAATTTTATTTCCTGGATCATTTCCACATGCATGTACTACAACCAATTTACCTTTCTTATCTAATGATTTTATCATTGGATCAATAACATACTTTACTTTTTTCTCTGCAGATATTCTTGATCTATAAGGTTGTGATGCAATGATTAAGTCGTAACTACTTTTCCCATTGTTTTTTCTTGGAATAACATTTTTTAATGAAAATTCTTGATCTTTTCTATAAATTACAATCACTGATGGCTCTTTGTATGTGGGATTTCCATTTTTCGGATTTCTTTCTATTTGCCATTTTTTACTTAAAAATTCTTGATTAAGTTTTCTCAATTGATTTGAAAAATCTAATGAAGAATTACCTTTTAACTTTACTATCTTCCAATTCATTTTTTTTTGTTTTTTTTTATCATTTGATTTGAGAGCGGTTGACTCAACATAATTTAAATTTGAGATAACAAATACTGTGTTTTTATGTTCGACAAATCGATCTGGCAGTTTTTCAAGTCCCAATCTGACGTCTTCCATACTTATTTCCTTTGTACTTACTAATAGAGGAATTTGAGGCATTTTCTGATGACATTGCCTCATTACACTCATCAATAATGATCCATCACCCATACCTGCATCAAATATTTTTAATGCTGGAAATTTTGGCTTTAATTTTTGTACAATGGGTTTTAATGCGTCTGCAATCTTATTTTTTTCATTAGTTGTTGTAACAAAAAGCAAATATTTTTGTCTATTATCGAAAAATCTAAAATTTTTTTTCATAAATGCAAATTTGCAATTACTAATTTGCTGGATAATTTGTTGTTATGAATTTTTTCAAAACATTTAATACTCGATCTGCTTCCTCTAATAACATCATATGTCCGCAATTATCTATTATATCTATTTGACTTCCTTCAATTAAATTAGCTAGTTTTTTGCCTTCTTTTACTGGACACATTTTATCGTCAGTGGCAAGTATAGAAAGGGTGGGTATCTTAATTTGCTTTGCAGCCTCAAAACCATTTTTGTAATTATCACATGCTCTAAAATCTACACCAAGGGTATTTTTTATTGTTCTAGTTTTAGCTAACATTGAACCAGTATTAATATGATATAATCCTGGTACAGGATGACCGCCAAAATGACCAGCTGGCCCATGCGCCCAGTCCATCATTAGTTCAACGGCCTTAGGATCATTATTTTCAGCTAAAGATAATAATTCAGGGTTCATTGGAATTGCTCCAGCTCCACCCATTAAACTTAAAGTTTTTATTTTTTTAGGATTTCTTGCTGTGCATTCTACTGTAACTAAACATCCTTGTGAATGACCAACTAATGAAGCTTCCTTATATCCAACTGCATCAATAACATCACTAACCCAATCAGCCATATCCTCAATTGATTTTAAACTTTCACCTCCAGATAATCCATGACCCGGCATATCTAAAGCTAAAACACTATATCCATGGAAAGCAAAATATCTTGTTTGCAAAACCCATGTCATATGAGTTAGTCCGCTACCATGCACAAATATTATTAATGGCTTATTCTTATCGAAAGGTCTACCACCTGTAGAAGCATAAACTTCGCTATTGTTTACTTGAAATTTCATTGATTGGATACGAGTCTAGGTTTCCTAGCAGCTCTAAATCCATTTTCAAAGTCGTTTTTAATATCATCTATATCTTCAATACCAACTGATAATCTGATCATATCATGGGATAAACCCGCAAACTTTAATGTAGCTTCATCCATTTGAGAGTGTGTAGCCGATGCTGGATGAATTACCAATGTACGTGTATCCCCAACATTTGCTAAATGAGAAGCAAGTTTTACGTTATTAATAAATGCTTCACCTGCAGCTTTTCCTCCTTTAATACCAAATGCTATCATTGATCCTTTACCATTTGGTAATAATTTGCTTGCTAAATCGTGATCAGGATGATCTGGTACACTCGGATGTGAAACCCAAGCAACACTTTCGTGACCTAATAAATACTCAACCATTTTTTCAGCATTCTCGCAATGTTTTTTCATTCTGACAGAAAGTGTCTCTATACCTTGTAACACATTCCATGCATTTTGAGGGCTTAGGCAAGGACCAAAATCTCTCATACCTTCCGCTCTTGCTTTCATAGTAAACGCTGTTGGTCCAAATTCTTCAGCAAAAGATAATCCATGATAACCTTCATATGGTTGAGTCATTGTTGGAAATTTATCATTTTGCATCCAGTCAAACTTTCCACCTTCAACGATTATACCAGCCATTGAAGATCCATGACCAGCCATCCATTTAGTAAGTGAATGAACTACAATATCAGCACCGTGTTCTATAGGTTTGCATAAATAAGGTGTTTGATAAGTTGCATCTACCATTAAAGGAATACCTGCGTCGTGAGCAATTTTAGCAATCTCAGGCATATTCATTATTTCATTTCCTGGATTACCTACAAGTTCACCAAAAATACCTTTTGTATTTTTTTTAATTGCTTTTTTAAATCCT
The DNA here is from genome assembly GCA_902543485.1 of uncultured Pelagibacteraceae bacterium. Taxonomy (GTDB): domain Bacteria; phylum Pseudomonadota; class Alphaproteobacteria; order Pelagibacterales; family Pelagibacteraceae; genus Pelagibacter. The sequence continues at coordinate 17,883 of CACBYP010000009.1, forward strand.
TCTGTGTCTCTTGGTTTCACAAAAGTTGTTTTAATTCCAAATTTTGGAAGTGTTAATCTAAATAAATTTACCGTTCCGCCGTAAAGTTGGGATGATACAACTAAATGATCTCCTGCCTCACAAAGAGTCATCACTGCAAGAAATATTGCACTCATACCAGACGATGTAGCAAGTGCAGCTGTTCCTCCTTCTAATGAAGCTACTCTCTCTTCTAAAACGGCAACTGTCGGATTTGATATCCTACTATAAATATGTCCACCTCTTTCTAAATTAAATAATGCTGCTGCATGATCTACGTCATCAAATAGATAAGAAGTTGTTTGGTATATTGGCACTTGTCTTGAACCAGCATTTTTATGAGGTTGATATCCAGCATGTAAACTAAGGGTATCGAATTTATATGTTTTAGGATCCATTCCTTTTTTGTCTGACATTTAATTGCTCCTGTTTAAATTTTTAAGATATTATTATAATCAAATATTATCGCTTATTTATAGCTTATTTATTAGTTAAAACTATCAAAAATGACTTAAGTTCTAACTGTATATCGTTTGACAATATATCGATTTATAAGTATTAATCCCGCAATTATGACTAAATTTCTTAAAAAAGATGACCTAAATAGCAAATGGTTTGAAATTGACGCAACTGGAGCTGTGGTAGGAAGACTAGCAACTGTAGTATCAAAAATTCTTAGAGGAAAAAATAAAGCAACATTTACCCCTCATATGGATAGTGGAGATTTTGTTGTTGTTAAAAACGTAGATCAATTAAAATTTACAGGAAACAAGTTTTCAAATAAAAAATATTATAGACACACAGGCCATCCCGGGGGAATTAAAGAAACAACACCTGAAATATTACAATCTTCAAAACCAGGTGAAGTTTTAAAGATGGCTGTAAAAAGAATGTTGCCTGGTGGTCCTTTAGCTAAAAAACAATTGACTAAACTTAAGGTTTATTCAGGATCAGATCATCCTCACTCAGCACAAAATCCTGAGGTAATAGAGATTGGAAAACTTAATTCAAAAAATATAGTAAGTAATTAAAATGGAAACAAATCAATCAACATCTTCAAAACTAAAATTAGATTTTAAAGATGCAAAATATGCAACAGGTAGAAGAAAGACTTCAATTGCAAAAGTTTGGTTAAAAAAGGGAACCGGTAAAATTTACGTTAATGGCAAAGATCTAGATGATTATTTCACAAGAGCTACTCATAAAATGCAAATTCAAAGACCATTTGAAATTATCAATCAATCTACAGAATACGATGTTAGGTCTCAAGTTGTCGGTGGCGGTCATACAGGTCAAGCGGGAGCATTAGTACATGGTATATCAAGAGCACTATTGCAATTTGATGAAAATCTAAAACCAACACTTAGAAAAGAAAAACTTACCACGAGAGATTCTAGATCAGTTGAGAGAAAAAAACCTGGTCGAGCAAAAGCTAGAAGAAGTTATCAGTTTTCTAAAAGATAATATCGTTTTAATAAACAACTGTTATATTATAATATGTCTAAGATAAATGCATTAGTTGCTGGAGCCACAGGATACATAGGTATTCAATTGGTTAAATTATTAACTAAACATAAGAGAGTTAAAATTAAATACCTTTGTGGCGATACCTCTGTAGGTAAGAAAATTAGCTCTTATGATAAATACTTTAATAAATATAAACTACCAAATATTGTTAAATTTAATAAAGAGTTATTAAAAAGTGTTGATGTTGTATTTACTGCATTACCCAATGGAGAGGCTCAAAAAATTTCAAAAAATTTAGATAATAAAAATATTTTAATTGATTTAGCAGCAGATTTTAGACTTAAATCAACTAGTGATTACTTTAAATGGTACAAAATCAAGCACAATGCTCCTAAATTAATCAAAAAAAGTATTTATTCTTTACCTGAGTTAAATAATAAAAGTATTAAGAAATATAAAATAATTTCTTGTCCAGGCTGTTATCCAACTTCAATTTTGTTACCCCTAGTACCGTTAATTAATAAAAATATTGTTAAATCAAACAATATCATAATTGACTCTAAGTCTGGTTATTCAGGTGCAGGCAGAAATATTCATAAAAAATATAACAACAAATTTTTAAATGAGACTTTGAGTGCTTATGGTTTAGCGTTTCACAGACACAATTCAGAAATTGATCAGGAACTAAAAATAAAAACTGGTAAAAAGGTAAAATTTCAATTCACACCTCATCTTTCACCAATGTTTAGAGGAATATTAACCACTATGTATTTAGATCTAAAAAGAAATGATTCTCTTAAAAAAATTTATTCTTTTCTAAAAAAATATTACAAAAATCATAAATTCATTAAAATTTTGAAACCAAATACTTTTTTAGGAACTAATGAAGTAATAAACACAAATAACTGTTATATTTCCGTGTGTGAGAGCAAATATAAGAATAAAATTATTATATTGTCAGCAATAGATAATTTGATTAAGGGTGGTAGTGGACAGGCTGTTCAAAATATGAATATTTTATTTGGATATGAGTCTGACGAAGGATTAAATTGATGAGAATACTGATAATTTTATTAATTTTTTTATTTATAAATAATTGCTCTAACCAAAACTTTGATTCTTTTTTAAAGAAAAAAAATGATGATATGGTTAGAAAACCAAATTTAGATATTGATAAAAATATTTCTTTCGAGGATTTTAAAAATAAAGTTATTAATTATGGAAAAAACAGTAGTTTTCCAAGTTTAGATGATTGATATGACTAAAAAGCTTAATATAGCAATTGTTGGATTAGGGCAGATTGGTAATTATCTCTATAATGAATTAAATACAAAAAAAAAAGATATTCTAAAAAAAACTGGAAAAATTATCTCTGTTTCCGCAATTTCAGCTAAAAATATTAATAAAAAAAGAAAATTTAGAATTAACAAGAAAATATTTTATAAAGATCCCTTTAAAATTTTTAAAAATAATAAAATTGATATTTTAATTGAAGCCATTGGTCAATCTGATGGTATATCTAAAAAAATTGTAGAATTTGCACTTAAGAATAAAATTCATGTTGTAACTCCTAATAAGGCATTAATTTCTAAACACGGCAATAACCTCTCTAAACTTGCTGAAAAAAATAAAGTTAATTTAGAATTTGAAGCGTCAGTAGGAGGTGGAATCCCTGTATTAAGAACTATTAAAGAAGGGCTAGCAACTAACAAGATAAGTAAAGTATATGGAATATTAAATGGCACTTGTAATTATATATTATCTGAAATGGAAGAAACTAAATCTGGCTTTTCATCTGTATTAAAAAAAGCTCAACTATTGGGTTATGCTGAACCAGGTAATCCAAAATTAGATTTAAATGGTTACGATGCTTTAGCTAAAGTTAAAATTCTTTCTGCTTTAGCATTTAATAATAAAGTTTCAAATTCAAAATGTTTAATGGAGGGTATTGAAAATATAGAATACAAGGATTTAGAAATTGCAAATCAATTAAATTATAAAATTAAATTATTGGGAATAACAGAAATTGTTAATAATAAATTATTTGAAAGAGTTCATCCGTGTTTAATTAAAAAAAATACTTACATCGCAAATGTTAATGGTGTTATGAATGCTGTTATAATTGAAGGTAATCCAGTAGGGGAGAGTGTTTTGCAAGGAGAGGGTGCTGGACCTGGTCCAACATCATCTGCTTTAATGTCTGATCTTTTGTCAATTTTACGTGGAAATATCAAATACCCTTTTGGGATTTCTGAAAATAAAAGAAAATCTCCTTCAATATATAATACAGATAATTATTCTAATGCTTTATATATTAGACTTGAGGTTAAAGACAAACCTGGTGTTCTTTCTGAAATTACAAAAAAATTTGCTAAACATAAAATTTCTGTACAAAGATTAATACAAATACCAAATAATAAAAACAAAACTGCTTCTATTGTAATTATAACTCACAAATCTTTGGAAAAGGATTACCAGAAATGTATTAAATCTTTTAAATCAAATTTTAACATTATTAAAAACCCAGTATTATTAAGACTTTTTTAATGGAACTTTATTTAAAGCTCTTTGAAGTTCTATTCCCTGTATTTTTTATTGTTGGAATTGGTTTTTTATTAGGGAAAAAAAATCCAAATTTTGATACTTCGTTTATAACATCTTATGCTGGAAATTTTGGAACTCCAGCTTTAGTAATTTTCTCTCTTACATCTACAGGTGTCACATTTGATATATTTGCAGAATATTTTATTTACGCATTAATATTACTCTCATCATTTGCTTTAATCGGTCTTGTTTTTTTAATTCTTATGAAAAAAGATTATATTAGAGAATTACCTCCTTTTTTTTTACCTAATACAGGCAATATGGGTATACCAATATGCCTTTTTGCATATGGTAAATTAGGAATGGGTGTAGCTGCAGCTATATCATCATTGGTAATACTTTTACATTTTACTGCTAATATATTTCTTGCAAAACGAAAATTTGATTTTTCAATAATCGCAAAAAGTCCTTCTTTCTATACTATTATGTTGACCGTTATCTTTTTATACTACGGCAAAGAAATGCCGGTTTTTGTGATTAATACAACAATGCTTTTATCTTATGCTATGATTGTTATGATTTTAATGTCTTTAGGTATTGCCTTAACTCAAATGAAAGTATTTTCTTTGAGAGACTCAATTATAACGTCCATAGGTAGAGTAATTCTTGGTCCAATTGTAGGTTTTTTTATTATAAAATTTTTTAATTTATCTGGTTTTGCAGCTGGAGTTTTACTAATTCAATCTTCAATGCCTAGTGCAATACTTTGTTATTTGGTTGCTTCAATGTATTCACCAAAAAAAAATGTAGATAATATTTCCAGCACTATTGTTGTTTCTACTTTAATGTCATTAGTTACAGTGCCAATTACAGTATTTATCGCCCTTAAATATTTTGCTTAAATGAAAGCAATATTTTTAAATTTATCCGCATGGATGGTTTTGCCCTTTATGGATGCAATTGCAAAATACTTATCTTCAGATTTGTCTTTTTTTCAAATAACTTGGGCTAGATATTTTTTTACAGTTGTATTCACAACTTTTTTTATGTTTTTATTTTTTAGGGGACAATTGAAGTTTTCTCAAAATATCAAATTACAAATAATTAGAGGTTTGTCTTTATTTTTTGCAAATATATGTTTTTTTTACTCAATTTCTGTGATCTCTATGGCAAAAGCGTTAACATTGGCGTTCGTTGCTCCATTAGTCACAACTGCTCTTTCTCCATTTTTACTTAACGAAAAAGTCGGATATAGACGGTGGACTGCTGTATTAGTCGGTTTTTTTGGTATTTTAGTTGTCATAAGACCTGGAATTATAGAGATTAATCTTGCTAGTATAGCAGCTGTTGGAACAGGCTGTTTTTACGGCTTTTATCTAATAATAACTCGAAAATTACATTCAACAGATAGTCCTTTACTCACATTGCTGATTACAGGCGTAGTAGGGGTCATTATCGCATCTTTTTTTGTTCCTATTGTTTGGATTAATCCTAATCCAATTCAATGGTCTTGGATGGCTCTAATGGGTATATTTGCCTGTTTAGGCCATATATTAATCATTTTGTCTCTTCGTCACGCTGATGCTTCAAAATTAGCACCATTTGGTTATTTTGAGATAGTTACTAACCTTATTTTAGGATACTATGTGTTTTCGGATTTTCCAGACAAGTTTACTTTTATTGGTCTTTTCATAATTGTTTCATCTGGGTTATATGTCTTAAAAAGAGAATATTATCATAAATATAAGTAAATATATATGTACTATATATTAATATAATACTTTATTTTATGTATGTAAACTATTGTATTTATTACATTTTATATAATATCTAAACTATAGTTAAATAGTATAAAATACAAAATATTGGAATAAAAATTATAAAATTTGTCACTTAGACATGTCCTGGTAATTAAAAATAATCAATAAATATGCGGTTATTTGAATTATAAAAATATATATTGAAATTTGATTAGGAGATAGGGGACAATATTCAATAAAATCAACAATTATGATGAAATTTTAGAACAAATCTATTGCTAATAAAAACCTAGTTTAATTTTGATATAGGAATTTCTTAACATTAATTGATATGAATATACTAAAAAATAATAATTTTCTAAATAATTACCGAAGTAATGCAATTTATGAATATAGCATTTAATGCCCCAAATATAGGCCTAATTTAAAGATTTCATTTTATAAGCTGCAACCAATAGGGGAATTTAAAATTGTAATACTAAATGTTGTTAAATTTTAAAAAAACGTTGGTATTGCTAACTTTTAGAGCAAAATTCCCTCAGATTTGAGCAGTTTTTTCTTGGTTTTTATACCACCTTTTCCAGAATATCCTCCAAGAGATCCATCAGACCTGATTACTCTATGGCATGGTATTTTAGGAGCATATGGATTTTTTCCAATAGCATTCGCTACGGCTCTAACAGCTTTAGGCTTATTAATACCCTTTGCGACGTCAGAATAGGTTAAAACATTACCTTTTCTGATAGTTTTTAAATATTTCCAAACTTTAATTTGAAATTTTGTACCTTTTAGGATCATATAAAGAAAAACCCTGTATCTTTGCACCTTTTCAGGTACAAAGATCAGTAGTTTTTTGGCACGTCGTTGTATGCGCTACCGCCATGCCTTCCACCCCGCAATTTTAGCGCTACTCTGCGTGGTTTTCTGCCCTCTGGGCTTGAATCTCTCGATTTTTCCCCAGATGGTCAGTTAAGAGTTGCCTCTTAATTCATTTAAGAGATTATCATAGTGCAAATATGATTAGTATCACTTTATAGTTGATTATTAAGGGTTTTTAACAGCTGTGAATAGCGTTAACAAACTATCTAGGACCAACGAAAATTAGAATAAAATAAGATAAATAGAAAATTATTGTTAAAACAGATAAGAAATATACTTCTAATGATTTTCCATTTTTTTTGTAAACCAAATAACTCAGTATAGTTAAACCTAAAGATATAATTAAAAAATAGCTTGTAGGAATTTCTCCATCTAAAGTCATTAAGAATTTGTTTTATTTCATTTGACATATAAAATCACTTGATATATTACTATTGATAATTAATTGTTATCAATAGTAATTATATGAATGAACTTACAACAGAACTAAAGTCGCTTCATGAGGCAACTTTAAATAATCTTAAAAGCTCAAAAGCAAATAATACTTTAAGAGCTTATAAGTCTGATTTTAAAGATTTCGCAGCTTTTTGTGCAAAGCATGGATTAAATTCATTACCAACAGAGCCAAAAATAGTTTCCTTATACCTAACCCATCTCTCTAAAAACTCAAAAATAAGCACTTTAAGACGAAGATTGGTATCAATAAGCATAGTTCATAGGCTTAAAGGCCACTATCTAGACACAAAACATCCAATCATCGTTGAAAATTTAATGGGAATAAGAAGGGTAAAAGGAAGCAATCAGAAAGGTAAAAAACCTATATTAATCAATCATTTAAAATTAATTATTAATGTAATAAATCAACAAAAAACTGAAGAAATAAAAAAACTTAGAGACAGATCTTTAATCTTAATTGGCTTTGGAGGAGGTTTTAGAAGAACCGAGCTAATTTCAATTGATTATGAAGATTTAGAATTTGTTCCTGAAGGACTAAAAATCACTATTAAAAGATCAAAAACAGACCAATTCGGAGAAGGAATGACTAAAGGACTACCCTACTTCGATAATGAAATTTACTGTCCTGTTAAAAATCTTAAAAAATGGTTAGATAATTCTAAAATTAAGTCTGGACCTATTTTTAGAAGATTTTCTAAAGGTTTATCATTAACAGACAAAAGATTAACTGACCAATCTGTTGTTTTATTAATGAAAGAGTATTTAAAATTAGCAGGTATCGAAAACAAAAATTTTGCAGGTCATAGTTTAAGGTCGGGTTTTGCAACAGTAGCTGCTGAATCAGGAGCTGATGAGCGAAGCATAATGGCTATGACTGGCCATAAATCAACACAAATGGTTAGAAGATATATCAGAGAAGCTAATATATTTAAAAATAATGCATTAAATAAAATCAAATTATAATAAATCTTGAATTAACTTATCTCTGTAACTATCAATTTTTTTTGAAATATAATTATTTGTTAAGAAAAAATGTTTATAAATTCTTTTTTGTAACGACTTTTTAAAAGACACATTTTTAATAAGTTTTTCTATTGAATTTTCAATATTTTTAACAGTTAAAGTCTTTATTTTCATAGCTTTTGGTGATGCCTCGCTTAGCCCACCTTTGTCTGTAATAATTACAGCACATCCTGCACTAGATGCTTCTAAAGCAGTCCTGCCAAAAGGTTCATCCCATCGAGAGCAAACTACTGAAATATCGGATTTCACAAACCATTTGGTAACAATGCTATTTTTTTGAAAACCTAAATTTTTCAAATTTTTATGTTCAAAAATATATTTTTCTCTAGGTTCATCACCAATCACTATAGCCTTCCAATCTGGATTATTATTTAAGACTCCTATAATAGCTTTTCCAAATAAATCATACCCTTTAGAAGCATTTAATCTACCAACAAATAAAATTATTTTTTTTTTATTTTTAAAATTGATAATTTTTTTACTTGTTGATTGATTAATAACTTCAAGTTTATCAGTATTATATTTTTTATTTAATCCTTTTGTAAATTTTTTTAAGGTCCAATTACTATTAAAAATTATTTTTTTTGTTTTGTTGTATATATCAATTCTCTCTTTCGCTGTTTTAGATGACTTCATATCTAGCGGATTATTATGAAAATATAGAACAATATTATCATTCATCTCATGAATAGAATTTATATAATCTGGCCTATTATGAACTTCTATTAAGGTTGATTTTTTTATTTTTTCATTCTCCAGAAACTTTTTTACATAAGTTTTACTACTACTTCTGAAGAGTAATTTTGAAAAATTTATATTAGTATAATTAGGTAATAACTTGTTTTTAAAACTAGTATTTCCATACACTTGAATATTTTTTTTATATTTACTTAGTTTGATAGTATCATTTAAAAAAAGTGAAACTGCACCTGCATAATTTGCAGTAAAATTTTCTTTATATGGAAGTAGAATTGAGATTTTCATTTATTAAAATGAGATTTAATTTTGTTTCTAAGTTTATAGTTTTTTTTAAGCTTGTATTCTTCTCTCATAGCTTTGGATTTTGAATCATAAATCATACTATAGGCTAATATCCATTTTCTACCTCTAGTAAATTTTGCTCCTTTAGAAGCATTGTGTTTAGCCAATCTTTTCTTTAAATTGTTTGTATATCCAACGTAGCTGAGATATTTTTGTTTATTTTTAGATATGATTAAATAAACAAAGTATTTCATTGTGGCGGTCCCTAGGGGAATCGAACCCCTCTTTCATGGATGAAAACCATGTGTCCTAACCGATAGACGAAGGGACCAGAGATGGAGTTTCTATTGCAATTATTAAAAATAATCAAGCTATAGGTTCCTCACTTTTTATAATTTCTATTGTAGATTCTTTATGTGTGACAAGAGTTTCAGTAATAAATTTTGTATTTTCTTTTTTTACAGCCGCAACCATTTCAGTACTGGTAATACCTGTCGCACAAAAAATACTATCTCCTTTAACTATTTCATTTAATTCATATTTTTTATTTAGGTCATATATTCCCATTTTTTTTGCTCTAGCCTTATCTTGATCAGTTGCAAATAAAAATTTTCCCTGAAATTTACATCCATAAGCATCCAAAGCTGCTGCGGAGATTACTCCTTCAGGACCTCCTCCAATACCTAAAAATAAGTCAACATTATACTTATTATCAGTAACTAATAGAGAACCACAAATATCACCGTCTGAAATTAATTTTAAATTTACTTTTAATGATTTTAATTCTTCAATGATATCTTTGTGTCTTGGTCTATCGAGAATACATACTGTAAGTTCATCAATATTTTTATTTTTGGCTTCTGCAATATTGGAAATATTTTTTTTTATAGGATAATCTAAATCTGTCGCATCGAATGGAACATCTTTGCCCACTGCAATTTTATTCATATAGGTTTCTGGAGCATTAAATAAATTTCCTTTTTCTGAAATTGCTAATACAGATATAGCGCCTGGAATATTTTTTGCAGCAAAGTTTGTTCCTTCAAGTGGGTCTACGGCTATATCTAAATATGGACCATTACCCTTCCCAAGTTTTTCACCTATATATAACATTGGTGCTTCATCGAGTTCGCCCTCACCTATAACCACTTGTCCGTTAATTTCTAAATTATTTAAATCATTTCTCATAGAGTCCGTTGCAGCTTTATCAGCAATTTTTTTATTTTCTTTGCCAAGAAATTGATAACAATTAATCGCAGCTCTTGAAGTAACTTTTACAAGTTGATTAATCAGATCTTTATTTAAAGACATTAAATATTTTCAACAGTGGATTTTTCTAAATTATATTTCAATCTAGCTTCAAATTCACTTAATCTTTTCCAAACTGAAATCAATTCCACTATTGTAGACCAGCTTCTAACTAAATATTGTAATGAATTTTCAACTCTTCCAAATGCTCTAGTTATTTGTTGAACAAAACCTAATGTAATTGCACCAGATACAATAGTTGGTGCTAAAGCCAAGTATGGAACAATTACCATACCTTGAAAATAACTCCACTTGACTGCATTAAAATATAAATAGTGAAAATATGATTTATAGTGAATACCTCTGACTCTGTCATATAATTGACCTATTGTTGGTGGAGCCGCCCTTATGGGGTCATCTTCTCCATGAACTAATTCTTTCCTATAACCAGCTTCTTCTTTTTGAATGTCATATTCAATACCAGGCAATTTAATACCTACAGCTGCTAATAAAACTGTTCCACCAAGTGCAGATATTATTGCAACCCAAACTAAAGCATGATCAACTTCACCAATCCATGGAAGCACATCCACTTGTTTAGATAATCCCCATAATATTGGTAGGAAGGCTACTAAAGTCATTATACTATCTAGAAGTCCAACACCAAGACCCTCCATTATTCTTGCAAATTTTAAAGTGTCTTCTTGAACTCTCTGCGAGGCCCCTTCAGTTAAACGAGCTTTTAACCATTGAGAGTGATAATATTCAGCCATTGATGTTCTCCACCTAAACACCCAATGAGATACAAAAAATCCAGTCACAATTGCAATTATAATCCAAAGTCCTGCAACTTTTGCAAATGTGAACAAATATCCAATAAATTCAGTTTCTGTGACTGAACCAGGTTCCGTTAAAGCTTTTTGAAGAGTATCGTAAAATTCACCAAACCATTCATTAATTTTTACATCTAATTGTACTTGATACCAAGTTGAAACTAATATGAAGATTGATCCAAATATGCTCCAACCGTACCATCTTCTTTCTGTAAAAAATTTAAACATTATTTTGTAAAATTATCAGCGTAAGATTTTAAAGTAACTTTTCTTTTATTCGGTTCTATTAATTCAAAATCAATATTATTTTTTTTTGCATACTCAATAGCTAATTCTTTAGTAGAAAACTCTAATTTTAATTCGCCATAAGTATCAGTAGAACTCTCCCACCCCATCAAAGGATTGGTACCAGGATCATCAGTAATGTATTCAATAATCCATTTATCAAATTTCTTTAATCCTGACTGCATAGCAGTTTTAGATGGCTTATAAATTTTTGCTTTTTTCATAAAATGGTCGGGGTGGTAGGATTCGAACCTACGGCCCCTTGGTCCCAAACCAAGTGCGCTACCAGGCTGCGCTACACCCCGAATTGAGTACTAATACAGTAGATAAAAAAAATTTCAAAGTATATTAATCACTATTTAAAAGGAAATTTTACAAAATTTGCTATATATAAGTATCTATGATCATTGAATGTCCAGCATGTTCTAAGAAGTTCAATATTGATGAAAAATTAATTCCAGATGAAGGTAGGCTTTTAAAGTGCGGCAATTGCGATCATACATGGTTTTATAAAAAGGAAAAAAATTTAATTTTAGAAACTGAAACTATAAAAAAAAATGAAATTGAAGAAAATAAAACAGAAATCAAGATAGAACCGGTTGATGTACCTATAAAACAAACAAAGAAAATAAGAAAAAAAATTTCAAAAAAATCTTCAACAAAAGAGAGTACATCAAAAGAATTAGTGTCTATTGATAAAAGTTCGATTTCAAGAGAAAACAATATTATTAAAAAAATATTTCTAATAATTATTTCAGTTATTGCCTTTATTTTACTTATAGACACATTTAAAAATCAGATATCTCTTATATTTCCTGGTATATTAAAAATGTCTGATAGTTTGTATCTAGTAATAAATGACTTGAAATTATTTATTAAAGATTTAGTCAGGTAAAAATGATTCAGATAATTACAAAACCATTTAGATGGTTTTTCAAATTAGAAGCTGCTAGTGGTCTAGTTTTACTTTTTGCAGCCATAATAGCATTGATTGTGAGTAATTCTAATTTATCTGAATTATATTTTTCTACATTGAATAAATATTTATTTTTAGGAATAAATAATTTTGGATTAAAATTATCAGTTTTACATTGGATAAATGATGCCTTGATGGCAATATTTTTTTTCTTTGTAACATTAGAAATTAAAAGAGAATTTTTACAAGGCGAATTATCAAATATAAAACAAGCTCTTCTTCCAATTATTGCCGCAGTTGGAGGAATGTTAGTACCTGCTTTATTTTATGTTTTTATTAATTTTGGTGATAGTGAAACAATGAATGGTTGGGCCATTCCATCTGCAACTGATATTGCATTTTCTTTAGGTGTACTTTCATTATTGGGTAAAAGAGTTCCATTATCTTTAAAAGTTTTTTTAACCGCTCTAGCAATTATAGATGATTTGGGAGCTATTGTAATTATTGCATTATTTTATTCAGGAGATTTAAGTATTAAATATTTAAGCTTAATGCTTTTAGCGTTTATTGTTCTTTTGGTAATTAATAAGTTTAATATAAAGAAATTTTTACCATATTTAATTGTTGGAATATTTCTTTGGGACTTTACTCACAATTCTGGAATTCATGCAACAATCGCAGGTGTTTTGCTAGCAATGACTATACCTCATAGAAAAAAAGATAAAGACTTTTCACTTTTAATAAAAATTGAACATGCGATTAGCCCATATGTTGCATTTGGTATTATGCCATTATTTGCTTTTGCAAATGCTGGTGTTTCATTAGAAGGTTTATCTTTTGCATCTTTACTTGATAAAGTCCCATTAGGAATTTTATTAGGATTATTTGTTGGTAAACAATTAGGAGTATTTGTATTTTCTTATGTTTCGATTAAAATGAAAATAGCCCAGATGCCTAATAATTCTAACTGGTTTAATTTTTATGGCGTTGGTGTTTTAACAGGTATTGGGTTTACAATGAGTTTATTTGTTGGAAATTTGGCATTCGTTGAAAATATGCAATATATGGATGGAGTTAAAATTGGAGTTTTAACTGGGTCATTATTATCCACTTTATTTGGGTACTTCTTAATACTACTTACACCAAATAAATAAGTAGTTTATGAAAAAATTAATAATAATAAGTATTACTGTAATTATGTTTTTTTTCAAAAGTTCAGCAATGACCAATAATCAGAAAAATTTTTATGATCTGGAAATAGAGAGTATTAATGGAGAAATCATAAAATTAAAAGATTATCGAGATAAAGTTATACTTATAGTAAACACTGCCAGTTATTGTGGATTCACAAAGCAATACGAAGATTTGCAAGAATTATGGGATAAATACAAATCTAAGGGTCTAATTGTTCTTGGGGTGCCCTCAGACTCTTTCAATCAAGAAAAAAAAACCAATAGCGAGGTTAAAAAATTTTGTGAAGTAAATTTTGACATAAATTTTCCATTAACAACTATTACAGAGGTAAAAGGTAGCGATGCTCATGAGATTTTTAAGTGGGCAGAAAATAATTTTGGTAAATCTGCAATTCCTAAGTGGAATTTTCATAAAATATTAATCAATAAACTGGGAAATGTAGAAGAAACATATGCTTCTTTTACAAAACCTACATCAAATAAAATTATAAATAAAATTGAAGAAATACTATAGTTCTATTGTTAAACCATCATGTGCTGGAATAACATTTTTGGGTATAACTTTCTTTAATTGATTATAATCTAATACTGGTGATAAATTTGAAAGTATAGCTTTTTTTGGTTTAAATTTTTTAATAAATAATAAAGATTTTTCCAAATTAAAGTGAGATGGATGAAAATTGTACCACAGACAATCAACGATTAAATACTTTAAACTTTTAAAATATGAGTAATCTTTTTTGTAAATTTCACTTACATCAGTTATATATGCTAGTTTTTTATCAATTATAAAACAATTGGAATTTACCGAACCGTGCTGAACAACAATTGATTTTAAATTTATATTTTTGTTCTTATGTTTAATAAATGAATTTTTATTTAATTTATTTAATTTTAAAGTCGCTGGATATTCTCTTGAGAAACTTTCAAAACAATATGAAAAACTTTGTTTTAAATATTTGGATGTTTCATTATCGGCATAAACATTAACTTGTTTTCTACTATTAATAAAAAAAGATCTTAAATCATTTATTCCGTGGGTTTGATCGGCATGCATATGTGAATAGAATACTTTATCAATTTTCTTAATTTTATGGCGCAATAATTGCTGTCTCAAGTCGGGAGATGTATCAATTAAAATATTTTCATCAGTTGTTTTAATAAGTGCAGAACATCTTGTTCTATAATTTTTCTTATTTCTGGGATCACAATTACCAAAAAATCCATCAGGTCTTGGCACACCCATGGAGCTCCCACAACCTAATATTATAAATTTTATACTCATTATTGAAAAAATAATCTTTCAAAATTATTGTTTGTAATAGTTTCTAATTCATCAAAAGTTTTTGACTTTAATCCTGAAAGTTTTTCCAGTGTATATTTAATAAAAGAAGGTTCGTTTTTTTTACCTCTCATTGGTATAGGAGCTAAAAAAGGGCTATCTGTTTCAATTAAAATTTTGTCATTTTCAATCATTTTAAATGTTTCTTGTAGATCAGTACTATTTTTAAAAGTTATTATTCCACTAGCAGAAAAATAAGCATTTAATGTCATCATTTTTTTTGCAAACTCTTTTGAACCTGTAAAACAGTGCATAAGTATTTTAATATCTCTATTTTTGTATCTATTTAAAATATCGAAAGTTTCTCTTTCAGCACTTCTAGAATGAACTATTAATGGATAATTTAATTCAATAGAGGCCTCAATATGTCTCTCAAAACTTTCAATCTGATCGTCTTTTTTGCTATTTTCATAATAGAAATCTAATCCTGTCTCGCCAACTCCAATTATTTTTTTAAATTTATTAGCATTTTCAACGATAAATTCTTTATTCATCTTATCACTACTTGATTCGTGAGGATGAATTCCTATACTTCCATAAATTATTTCATCAAGTTCTATTATCTTTTTAATGTTCTCAAAGCTTTTTGAATTGGTTGAAATAGTTAAAATTTTCTTTAATCCATTTTCTTTGGAACGTTTAATAACATCAATGATATTTGAGTAAAGAGGTTCGTGATCAAGATGACAATGTGAGTCTATCATTTTTCTATTTTTTTAAATAAAATATCTAATTTATTAATTTTTAAATCTTTTTTTAAAATTTCATTATTATCAATTGATGTAAGATCAATAGAATTTTCTGTTTCATTAAAAACATTTAGTACTTTTACTGATGTTTCTGGCATTACCGGATATAGCAAGATAGTTATTTTTCTAATTAATTCTAATGCAGTATAAACAATCGTATTCAATCTTATTCTATTATCTTTCTTCTTCCAAGGTTCCTGATCATTAAAATATTTATTTGCAGCAAACAATCTATTAACAATAAAACTCATGTATTGGTTTATATCCTGTTTATCTATATATGATCTTATTTTATCTAGATTATTAAATGGTTTTAAAATTTCAAAATCCTCATCATTAAATTTATGATCAGGTATTAAAGATGAACAATTTTTTTCAGCAAAAGATAGAACTCTTTGACATAAGTTTCCAAAATTATTTGCTAAATCACTATTAATACAATTTTCTAATTTTTCCTCAGAAATATTCCCGTCATTACCAAAGGAAACTTCTTTAAGTAAATAATATCTTAATGGATCTAAACCATAAACATTTATGATTTCTAATGGGTCTAAAATATTTCCTTTTGATTTTGACATTTTTTCATCACCGGAAAGGATCCATCCATGCCCATAAACCCTTTTGGGAGGCTCTATTTTCGCAGCTAACAAGAATGCTGGCCAATAAATAGCATGAAATCTTAATATGTCTTTACCAATAATATGTAAATCTGCTGGCCAAAAATTTTTATATAATTCATTATTTTCATCGGGATATTTTAAAGAACTTAAATAATTTGTTAATGCATCTAACCATACATAAACTACATGATTTTCATCACTCGGTACTTTTACACCCCAAGAAAATGTTTTTCTACTAACAGATAAATCTTTTAAGCCACTTTTGACAAAGCTAATTACTTCATTTCTCCTACTTTCAGGCAATATAAAATTTTTGTTTTTTTCATAAAAATCTAATAACGGTTTTTCCCATTCTGAAAGTTTAAAAAAAAAAGATTCTTCTTCAACCCATTCAACAGCCGAACCGGATGAATTAGCAACTTTTAAACCATCTTTTTCCTCAACTTCATCTTCATTATAAAAAGCCTCATCTGATACAGAGTACCAACCAGAATATTTAGACAAAAAAATTTGGTTATTTTTTTCAAGTATATTCCATAAATTTTGCACAGATACTTTATGTCTATCTTCTGTAGTTCTAATAAAATCAGTATTAGATAAATTTAATGTTTTGGTTAAATCCTCGAATGTTTTACTTATTTCATCACAAAATGATTTTGGATCTTTATTTAACTTTTCAGCAGATCTTTGTATTTTTAATCCATGCTCATCTGTACCTGTTAAAAAATAGACTTCATAACCATCAATTTTTTTGAAACGAGCAAAAAAATCTGCAATTATACTTGAATATGCATGTCCCATATGAGGTTTTGCAGAAGGATAGTAAATTGGTGTTGTTATATAATAATTTTTATTCACTTAATAATTTATCCTTAAATTCTAAAAAAAAAGTTTCATAATCAAGATTAAATTTTTTTACATTAGATAGTTTTGAATAATAATATTCTTTAACATTATATGACAATTTTTTTGTTGTGTTTATATGTTTATAAAAAAATAATTCAATAATCATATTTATATTATTTCTTATAAACTCTTGTTTAAGATAGTGTTTATTATTAATTAAATTAACTAATAAATCATCAACAGTAGTTTCAGAAACTGATAATTCATATTCATTCATATAATTTACTAAGGATATTAAAAAATAAGGTGTTGAATAATAATTTATCAAATTTGAATTTATTTGATTATAAATATTTTCATTAAAGTAATTATTTACAATTATTTTGGTATTTTCATTGG
This sequence comes from uncultured Pelagibacteraceae bacterium, assembly GCA_902543485.1. Classification (GTDB taxonomy): domain Bacteria; phylum Pseudomonadota; class Alphaproteobacteria; order Pelagibacterales; family Pelagibacteraceae; genus Pelagibacter. Next base: position 35,442 of record CACBYP010000009.1, read on the forward strand.
AGATATTTAATTTAAATTCTATACATCGAGATTTTATTGTATCTATTAAAAACTTCTCTGAATTAAAAATTAAAATAAAAAAGACATTTTCATTTGGTTCTTCTAAATTTTTTAATAAAGCATTTGATGAATTAATATTTAAAAATTCAACATCGTCGAAGATTATAAATCTTGATTTATTGTTAAAGGACGATTGATTTATAAACTTTATGATTTCTCTAATTTGATCTATTTCAATATTTTTTTTATCATTATTTTTTTTTATATTTAAAACATTAGGATGGGATTTGTTTTTTATTAGTTCGTAATCATTATCGGAATTAAAAACTTTATATAAAAATTTTTTAGCAAGTAATGATTTACCAATACCTTTTTTACCAGATAATAAAATTTTATTTGGAAGTTCATTATTTTCATAAAGTGTTACAAATTTTTCTAAATATGATTCATGTCCTATTAATTTATATTCAGACATTTATATTAATTTCTCAAGTTTATTTATTATGATTTTTTTTACTTCATTAATTTTATTAGTGTTTGAATTAATTTTAATATATTTGTTCTTATTGCTTGATATTTTTTCATAACCGTTCTGAACTTTGTTATAAAATTTAAGTTTAAATTTATCATATCTATTTAAGCTAGATCTATTTCTAAGTCTTTTTTGTAAATTTTTTGAATTTACAGTGCTTAAAAAAACTATATCAGGATTAAAATTTCCAATTATAAACTTATTCAGCATTTTGATTACCTTTAAATCAATTTTCATTCCATAATGTTGATACGCAATAGTAGAATCTGTAAAACGATCAATTAATATTATTTTTTTTTTATAATTTTTTTTAATAATTTTCTCAAAATTTTCTGATCTTCCTGCATAAAATAGCAATAGATCGGTTTTATTATTTAAATTTAGTTTCTTATTTAAAATTAATTTTCTTATTTTTTCTGAAAAAATTGAACCACCAGGCTCTCTTAATTTTATAAAACTTTTTCTTCGCTTTCTTAAATAATTAGCAGCAATATTAAAATTTGTAGTTTTTCCTGAGGCCTCAATGCCTTCAAATATAATAATTGGATATTTAGACATCGCCCCATATCAAAAAATTGATAGAAGTTATCAACCTTGATATTGCATTTTGTTGTTTGATATTTTCTGTAGAAAATAAGTCATGATTAGATATAACTTCATCTTTATATAATACTTTTATTTCTGCTAATTTTTCTCCTTTTTTTATAGGTGCTTGTATAGGACCCTCATAAACAATCTTCACTTTCATATATTTTTTTTTAGCTTTTGGAATAGTTTTATAAATTATATCTTTAGTATTAACTTTTACTTTTTTCTTATTTCCCTGCCATACATCTAGTTCATAAAGATATTCGTTATCATTAGTTATTTTTATTGTATCAAAATTTGTAATTCCCCAGGTTAACAATTTTTGTGATTGCTTTGATCGAGAATTCTTTGTTTCAAAACCACTTGCAACAGCTATTAATCTTCTTTCTTTTCTTAATATTGACGATGCAAGTGAATATTTTTCTGAACCAAGGTATCCAGTTTTAATTCCATCTACACCCATATTTTTATATAGTAATGGATTTCTATTTCCTTGTGTAATGGGATCCCCACCTGTCCTACTCCATGTAAATTCTTTAATTTTAAAATACTCATAATATTTAGGATGATTCTTAATTAGATAATTTGACATAATTAAAATATCTCGAACGGTTGAATAATTATTATCATCATTAATCCCTGATGAATTTGAAAAATTAGTATTTTCCATTCCAATTTCCTGTGCTTTCTCAGTCATTAGCAAAGCAAATTCATCCTCTGTTCCTGCAATACCCTCTGCTAAAGCTACACAAGCATCATTACCTGAAGCAACAATTATACCTAATAATAAATCTTCGACCGAAACTTCATCTCCAACCATTATAAACATAGATGAATAACCAGATGAGGATAGTCTCCATGCATTTTCAGAAACAATAAATTTTTCATCTAATGCGATTTCGCCACTTTTCAATAAATCAAAAGCAACGATAGAAGTCATTATTTTTGTCATAGAAGCAGGAAATATTCTTTCATCAGGATTTTTTTCATATAAAATTTCACCAGATAGGTAGTCTTGTAAAATTGCAGTTCGTGCATTTATGTTAAATTTTGCATAAGAAATATTAGTTATAACTAAAAATGACAGAACAAAACTTAATAGTGCTTTTATTTTCATAATTTTATTAATTCAATATTTTCAAAATTTATATTAGCTATCTCATTATATACATTTTTAATTGATCCTAAATTATAAAAAGGACCTTTGTAAACCCTATATAAATTTTTAGACATTTTTTTGATATTTATGTCTTTTAAATTGTATTCATCCTCAAGTCTTTTTTTCAATGTAATTGCAGATTCTTCAAAAAATAAATCGGCAAATTTAATTATAAATTCAAATTTTGTATTTTTTACCTTTTTAACTTTTGTATTATTATCTTTTTCAAGGGATATATTTTGAATTGATATACTGTCTACTGGAGCTTTATTAGCTACTTTTTTTTCCTCGTCAAATGTTTTTGCTTTATTTGCAACAAAAGTATTATTAGAATTTATTGTTTCTATACGTACATAAGGTTGATCAGGGTCTACATCAAGTTCAGTTGCTATTCTTTCTGAAATTACTGAATTATAAAAAATTGGATATTTCGAATTTTTTCCTACTTTAGCAATCAAATACTTTTCATTTAACAAATTTGTTATTTTTATATCTGTATCTTTTTTAAGTTTATTATTAAAAATAATTAATGATCTTTGATCTATTTTTTTTGAAACTAATCGTTTTTTGAAAATATCATTATTAAATATAAGAGCAAATCCATCATTGGAGTAATTTTTGAAATCTTTATCGGTAATTACTTTTTTATTAGTAGTTTCACATGATGTTAAAATTATTGCTAAAAAAATTATTATCTTAAGTTTCATTTTCAAAACTATTTTTTAATGTGCATACTGCCAAACTAAATCTTAATGATCTATTCCATTTTAAGATTAACTTATAATTATTAAAAATAATATATGCTGGATTAAGTTTATTTGCATTTTCAACTATTTCAGCATCAGGAGTAACTATTGCTGCTGTCAAATTGTCATATTTGTCCAAAAAAGACGAATTTTTTATATAATTTTTTAAATATTTTACTTTTCTCTCATGCTTAATTTTTTTTGCTGATGTATTTAAATATTTATCTGGAATGTTTTCATTTAGATTAATCCTATAAAAACACGGAGTATTATCATTCCATCCAAGATTACTTAAATAATTAGCTGCAGATGCAAAAGAATCCTCTATATTTTTTAAATCAATTGATCCATCTTTATTATAGTCAATTGCATGATTTTTAATTGTGGATGGCATAAATTGAAAATTACCAAATGCACCTGCCCAAGATCCAAATAATGTGCTTGGATCTATAATTTTTGTGTCTACTAATTTTAAAAGGGTGATTAATTCTTTAGTAAAAAATTCACTTCTTCTTTGATCGTAGCTTAATGTTGCAAGTGAAGAAATAATATCCATTTTGCCTAAATAGTTTCCAAAATTAGTTTCAATTCCCATAAGAGCTAATAACAAATTTTTATCTACTTTGTATTCAGAAGATACTTTATTAATAATATTATTTTCTTTATTTAATATAATTTTTCCTAATTTTACTTTTTTTGACGATGTTCTTTTTGAAATATATGTCTTTGTGTCTTCATAAAATTCTGGTTGGTATCTGTCATACTTTATTACATCAGGTAAAAACTTTGTTTTATCTATTAAATTATTAACTGTTGATTTACTAATACCTTCATTAATTGCTCTTTTTTTAAATTTAATTTTCCAATTGTTAAAATCATCAGCGATTAGAGTTGAGGAATTTAAAATAATTAATATTGATATGATAAATAATTTAATTTTTTTCATACAAATCTTTTAGGTATATCGATACAGCAATCCATATCAAAATAAAGCTGATTAATTTGTGTATATCTAATTCCTCATTATATAAGAAATAACCCAACAAGAATTGTAAAGTTGGAGTTATATAAAAAACCATGCCAGTTGGACCTAAACCACATAATTCAACACCTCTAACATATAAATATAAAGGAATCACGGTCATAGGGCCTGCCAGCATGAATATTAACATTAGTTTTACATTCGATATATCAAAATCATTTAAATCATTTTGTACAATTAAATAAAAAGCAAATATTACCGCTGGAAAAATAAATAAACTTTCAACTAATAAACCAATATCTGTGTCTACATCAATTTTTTTTCTTACTAAATTATAAAAACTCCAACTTAAAGCTACTATTAATCCAACCCATGGTATTGATTGGAAACTAGATATTACTAAATACAAAATTGATATAGTTACGATTAAAAGTGAAATTTTAGTTTTGAAACTTAATTCCTCTTTTAAAAAAAAATAACCTAAAAAAACACTTATTATAGGCATTATAAAATATCCAAAACTAGCATCTATAACTTGATCATTTCCTATTGCATAAATCCAAACAGCCCAATTCGTAAAAATTAATAATCCAGATAAAAACAACATCATAATTTTTTTTTTATCTTTAAAAACCGAGCTAAATTTTTTCCACTTTGATAAAATGATTGTTGTTAAAATTAGCATAACAGTTGTCCATGCACTTCGATGTAGGACAACTTCAATGTGGCCAGCAAAAGCAATATATTTAAAATATATAACTCCAATAAAACCCCACCAGAAAGAACCAAATGCCGTTAAAATTATACCTTTATTAAATTGATTTTTGCTTAACATTATATTGATCAATTAAACTATTTTGTTTATGAAATATAGAATTTTAATTATTACAAATTAGGAGAGATGGCTGAGCGGTTGAAAGCACCGGTCTTGAAAACCGGCAAAGGGGCAACTCTTTCCTGGGTTCGAATCCCAGTCTCTCCGCCACTAATATTTATTTTTAAATTCTATAAGTTTTTCTAAGATGATTTTATCTTCAAAATCTTTTGAATTTTTACCTAAACTTAAGTTGACTAAAGTTTCGTCATCAAAATTAATTAACTTATCTAAAGAAACTAATTCTTTATGATCGAGATTGTCAATAATTGAATTAACAAATTTAGAAACAAAGATATCCATTTCTTTAGTTCCACGATATTGAGCTCTGTATAAAATTTTATTAATTAAATTTTGTTTATTTGAATCCATTAATTAAATCTTTATATATATAAATCATGAATGATCACGAATATTTATTGTCGAATATTCAGAATATTAAAGGTATAGGGAAAAAAACAGGCCAATTATTTAAAAGAAAAAATATAAATACAATTTTTGATTTATTGTGGCATCTACCTACGAGTAAAATTGAAAATTCAAAAGTAACAAATATTGGTGATATACAAATAGGTAAATTACAAACAATTAAATTAACACCTCTAAAATATAATTTTCCTAGAATAAGACGATTACCTAACCGAGTTGTATGTCAAAGTAATGATATAAAAATTGATTGTGTTTTTTTTAATTCATATGAAGGATATATAAAAAAAATCTTACCGTTAAATACTGAAATAATAATAAGTGGAAAAATTAATTTTTTTAGAAATAAATATCAAATCACTAATCCGACACAGGTTAAAGAAAATAATGAAAATATCTTAGAGGCTCAAAATAAATATAGTCTTACAGAAGGTCTTACAACCAATAAATACAATAATATAATTAATGAAGTTTTAAAGGAATTACCAGATTTAGATGAGTGGCTAAATGACGATATAAAGAAAAAATTTAATAATATTAAGTGGAAAGATGCAATTTTAAAAATTCACAGTCTTGATACTAAAGAAATTTTAAAATCTAAGTATTATAAACGTTTAGTTTTTGACGAATTGTTTGCTCATTTTTTATTATCTTCAAAAATAAGAACTAAAATAAAAAAAATAAAGAAATCACAAAAAATTTTTAAAGATTGTAAGGAAAAATTAATACAAGATTTAAATTTTAGATTAACAAATGATCAGGAAGCAGCAATAAAAATTATAAACGAAGATCTTAAATCAAAAAGTAGAATGTTTAGACTTTTGCAAGGTGATGTTGGATCTGGTAAAACAATTGTATCCATGATAGCTGCAGTAAATTGTATAAATGCTGGATATCAAACTAGTTTTATGGTGCCTACTGAAATTCTAGCTAAGCAACATTTTTCTTTTGCTAAAAAATATCTACCCAAAAATGTAAAAATTGAAATGTTAACAGGTAAGTCAAAATATGCCGATAGAAAGAAAATTTTAGAAAATCTTAAATTTGGTAAAATAGACTTTCTGATAGGAACACATGCGTTATTCCAAAAAAAAGTTGAATATAATAAACTGGGTTTAATAATTATTGATGAACAACATAAGTTCGGTGTTCGTCAGCGTAAAGAGTTATCAGAAAAAGGTGGAAATAATTGCGATGTTCTAGTCATGTCTGCAACTCCAATACCAAGAACAATGATGATGACGGTTTATGGTGATATGGATTTGACCTTAATTAAAGAAAAACCAAAAAATAGAAAAAAAATAGTCACTTACAGTAAGTTAGAAGATAAAATATCTGAAATAATTAGATTTGTTAAAAAAGAAATTTCTAATAAAAACCAAATTTTCTGGGTTTGTCCTTTGATAGAAGAGTCGAAAAAAGTTGAACATCAATCTGTCGTAAATAAATTTAAGTATTTAGAAAAATATTTTAAGAATAGAATTGGATTAATTCATGGTTCACTTGATAAGGATGAAAGGAACAAAATTTTAAATAATTTCTTAGATAGAAAGTTGGATATATTGGTTTCAACCACTGTTATTGAGGTTGGAATTGATTTTCCTAATGCTAACGTAATTGTTATTGAGAATGCTGATAAGTATGGTTTATCCCAATTACATCAGTTACGAGGTCGTGTCGGACGTGGTAGTAAACAATCTTACTGTATATTGATGTTTAAATCCTCACTAAGTGAAAATGCAAAAAAAAGAATTAACATTCTCAAAAGTTCAGATGACGGTTTTGTAATTTCTGAGGAAGATATGAAATTACGTGGATATGGGGATTTGTTAGGATTTAAGCAAAGTGGAATTAAAAATTTTAGATTAGCTGATCCCATATTAAATGAAGATTTATTCTTACTTGCTGAGGCAGAAGTAAAAAAATTAGAGATGAAAGGTGATAATTTCAGTAAATATAATAAATTATTAAAATTATACGATCGAGCCTCAATAATTAACGAAATTTCTTAAATTTTTTTTGGATCTGAAGTACCAGCTGAAACAATAAATTTAGACGCTTCTTCAAAAGTCATATCTAAATAAATAACTTCATCTTTGGGAAACATTAATAAAAATCCACTTGTAGGATTTGGTGTTGTTGGAACAAATACATTAATAAGATTAGTATTTGTTTTTTTTGATATTTCACCATCGTTTTCTCTGGTCGCAAACCCTACTGCCCAACTTCCTTTTCTCGGATACTCAACTAAAACTACACTTTTCTTTGATCCTTTTTTTGGTGCTAATGTTTCAGTCATTTGGCCAATTGCAGAATAAATTGTTCTAAGAATTGGTATTCTTTTTAATATATCATTAAATATTTTAAGTATTTTTTTTCCAATAAATGAAAGAGATAAACTTCCAATTATTGTAATAAAAATTATAGCTAATAATATTTCTAAACCTGGTATTGCAAAAGGCAAATAACTATTTGGATTTAATTCGTTTGGTATTAATTTTGACGATATAGATATAAAAAATCTAGTTAAATATAATGTGATACCTATTGGAACAAGAACAACTATTCCTGTTATAAAATAGTTTCTAAGTCTTCCAAGGATTGAAATGCCTCTTCTTTTTAATTTTGCCATAAATTAACTGTAACTTGCATATAAAACAAATACGACTGCCAGTACAAATAGTACTATTAAAATTTTGTTATTAAGTATCATATAAATTATTATAAAAAAGGTGTAATATATTAAGTAAAAAAAGTGAATAGAAGAAATTTCATACATTTATTTGGTTGTAGTTGCTTATCTTTTGGCCTATCTGCATGTGGTAGTGCACCGATAACAGATCGAAAACAACTAAAATTAATTCCCGAATCTAACCTAAATGCGAAAGCTGCTCAATTATATGAAAAGGTAAAAGAGAAAGAAACTTTAAGTGATGATACTAAAACATTAAATCAAATAAGAGAAATTGGATCCAAAATTGAATATTCAATATCAGAATACTTTGACCGCAATAATATACCTGACCCAACTATAAATTTTGATTGGGAATATATACTTATTGATAAAAAAAAAGTTAAAAATGCTTGGTGTATGCCTGGAGGTAAAATAGCTGTTTATACAGGTCTATTAGATATAACTAAAAATGAAGATGGATTGGCAGCTGTAATGGGTCATGAAATTGCGCATGCTGTTGCAAAACATTCAGTAGAAAGAGCAAGTAGAGGTGTTTTGTTAAATACTGGTACAGCAATTTTAGATATAGCCACTAAAGGTAAAGTATCTCAGATAAATAGAACCACAGGGATGAATGCCGTCGGTTTATTATCACAGATAGGAATTATGAATCCTTTCAATAGAAAACAAGAGAGTGAAGCTGATTATCTTGGTTTGATATTTGCATCACTATCTGGTTATGACATTAGGGAAACAATAAAAGTTTGGGAAAGAATGAAGGAAGCTAAAAAAGGGAAAGAGCCGCCAGAATTTATGTCTACTCACCCATCATCAACAAATAGAATTAATAATATTACAAATTGGATAAACGAAATTATTATTAAATATCCGCCAATTGCATAAGTGGTGAGCCCTGATGGACTCGAACCATCGACCCATTCCTTAAAAGGGAATTGCTCTACCAACTGAGCTAAGGGCCCCCAAAAAGCGTTTTTATATTGATTTTTTTTTATTAATCAATGTTAAAAATTTACAATTTATTGATGTACTTATCGTGAAATTCATCAAAAGTACCATGTTTTATATTGTCTCTAATGTTTCTCATTAAATCTTGATAAAAGTTGATGTTATTTAAGGTCAGAATCATTGAGGCCAACATTTCATTAGTGTTAAATAAATGATTTAAATAATTCTTAGAATATTTATTTAAATTGAACTTTGTGACATTTTTGTCCAGAGGAGTATTATCATTTTTATATTTTGAATTTCTAATTTGAATTTGTCCATCCCATGTAAAAGCTAAACCAGTTCTCCCAGATCTCGTTGGCATTACACAGTCAAACATATCAACACCCCTCTTAACTGCTCCGAGTATATCAGATGGAGTACCAACACCCATTAAATATCTTGGTTTATCTTTAGGCATATGATCTTTTATTCCATCAAGAACATCAAACATTTCATCTTGTGTTTCCCCTACTGCCAATCCTCCTAGAGCATATCCATTAAATCCAATATCGATAAGATTGTTTAAAGATTTGATTCTTAGATCATTAAATAATCCACCTTGTACAATTCCAAATAAACCTTTATAGTTATTTATTCCAAATGCATCTTTTGATCTTTTTGCCCACTCTGATGATAATTCCATTGATTTTTTAATTTTATCATAATCTTTAGTATTTTTAGGGCATTCATCCATAACCATTACTATGTCTGAGTTCAAGACTTTTTGAATTCTTATACTTTCCTCAGGGCTTAAAATAAAAGTTTTACCATCTATATGTGATTGAAAAATTGCACCTTTATCTCTATCGATTTTATTTAATTTTGACAGAGACATAACTTGAAAACCACCTGAGTCAGTTAAAATTGGTAAATCACAATTCATGAATTCATGAAGTCCTCCAACACTTTCGATTCTTTCAACACCAGGTCTTATCATTAAATGATATGTATTTGATAAAATTATCTCACTACCTGTTTTTTTTATATCTTCTAAAAAAACACCTTTAACAGTTGCTTGAGTACCAACTGGCATAAATGCAGGAGTGTTTATATTGCCTCTATGGGTCTCTATAATTCCTACTCTTGCATAATTTTGAGTATGATGAACATTAAAATTGAAATCTTTTAATGACATTCATTATTTATTTATTGAGATTTAAAACTAATAATTTTATCTGGATTTGAAACTGCTCCGTTATCGCCATCACCTTTTGTAATCATATCAACAAATTCCATTCCTTCTATTACTTTTCCAAAAACAGTATATTGTCTATCTAGGAAAGGTGCTGGTTTAAAACATATAAAAAATTGACTATTAGCACTATTAGGATCTGACGATCTTGCCATAGAAACGGTTCCTCTATCATGAGGAAGGTCATTAAATTCTTGATTTAAATCTGGTAAATCAGATCCACCAATACCCGCTCTTCTTAAATCGAAATCGTTTGAAGATGAATTTCCAAATTTTACATCACCTGTTTGTGCCATAAACCCATCAATTACTCTATGAAAAACAACATTATCATATTGTCCAGAATCAGCTAATTCTTGAATTCTTTTAACATGATTTGGTGCAACATCAGGATACATTTCAATTTTTACATCACCATCTTTTAATTTTAAAATCATTATATTCTCCTTTGCTATTAAATTTGTTGATAAAAAAATAAAAAAAATAATTAAAATATTTAAAAATTTATTCATAAACCTCTTTCAATGATTTAATTGTACTTTTGGTCGTAAATTTTTTTAAATCACCATTATGTTGAGCGATTTCTTTAACAAACCTAGATGATATTATTTGATTTTCAACATCTGACATTAAAAAAATTGTCTCAACTTGATTATTAAGTTTTCTATTCATTCCAGCTAATTGGAACTCATACTCAAAATCCGAAACAGCCCTTAGGCCTCTTAAGATTATATTTGATTTATATTTTTTACAAAGGTCTGTTGTCAAAGTATTAAATTTTATAACATCAACCTTATTCTTTTTAAATTTCAGATCTTTATAAAGAGCTCTTTTAACAATTTCTATTCTTTCATCTAATGAAAATAGGAAGTTTTTCTGATTTCCATCTGAAATACCTACAATTACTTTATCTACTATCTTAAGTGATTTTTTAATGACATCTATATGGCCAAAAGTAATTGGATCAAAAGTTCCTGGATAGATAGCTATATTTTTCATTAGATGAGATTATCATCTAATTTAATTGCAGAAACTACTTTTTCATCCCCAGTCAGTTTAATTATTCTAACACCTTGTGTATTACGACCGGCTATTCTTATTTCTTTAACAGCTGTTCTTATTACTCTACCTTTATTTGTTGAAATTAATATCTGATCTCCTTCAAAAACAGGAAAGGATGAAGAAACATTCCCGTTTCTTTGTGAATTTACAATACCAATAATTCCCTTTCCTCCTCTATTTGTAACTCTATAATCATAATGAGATGTTCTCTTACCGTAACCATTTTCTGTGATTGATAATATGAATTTTTCTTTAGCTTTGATTTCTGATTTTTGGTCTTTATTTTTTGCTTTCTTATTTGAATCATGATCAATAATAGACAGAGATACAATAGTATCATTTTCTGCTAAATTGATACCTCTTATACCTTTTGATGATCTACCTTTGAAAACCCTAAGTTTTTTAGACTCAAACCTTATACATTTTCCTAATTTAGTACTTAAAATTATATCCTGATCATCTCTACAAATTTTAACACCAATAATTTTATCATTACCGTCAAGTTTCATTGCAATTTTACCTGAAGCATTAATTGAGGTAAAATCTTCAAGATTATTCTTTCTAATTTTTCCTTCACTTGTTGCAAAAATGATATGCATGTCTTTTGTATCAACATCACTATCTGGAAATGGCATAATTGAACTAATTGATTGATGATTTTTTAGAGGAAGAATATTAAATAAAGACTTACCTTTTGATGCGGCTGATCCTTCCGGAATTTTCCAAGCTTTAACTTTATATGCTAATCCTTCTGTAGAGAAAAATAGTACAGATGTGTGAGTGTTTACAGATAATGTTTGTACTACAGAATCTTCATCCCTTGTCTTAATTCCAGTTTTGCCTTTACCACCTCTTTTTTGCTGTTTAACATTACTTAAAGCACCTCTTTTAATGTATCCTTGTAAAGTAATTGTAATTATTACAGACTCTTTTTGAATAGTTTCTTCAATATTATAGTTTAAAACAGCATCTATAATCTGCGTTCTTCTCGGAGATGAGAATTTCTCTTTAATTTGAGATAACTCATTACTTATTACTTTTAATAGTTCATTTTTAGAATTTATTATTTTTTTATACTTTGTAATCAATTCAGATAATTTTTTTATTTCTTCTTCAATTTCATTAATTCCAAGAGCTGTTAATTTTTGTAATCTAAGTTCTAATATTGATGTAACCTGAGTTTCAGATAAGTTATAAGATCCTTTATAATTTTTACTATCGACTAATTTAATTAATTTTGCAGATTTTGTTATTTTCCATTTAGTTTTTATAAGAGTATTTTTTGCTTCTTCCGGATTTTTTGAAGATCTAATAATTTTTATTACTTTATCAATGTTTTCTACACTAACGGATAAACCAAGTAAAATATGAACACGATCTTCAGCTTTTTTTAAATCATATTTAGTTTTTTTAATAACTACATCTTCTCTAAATTTTAAAAAGTTCTCTAAAAAATCTTTTAATGAACATGTTTTAGGTTTGTTATCAACAATTGCTAATGAATTAAATCCAAATGAAGTTTCAATGGATGTATATTTATAAAGTTGTCTTTTTATTGTCTCAGGCTCAACGCTTCTTCTTAGATCGATAGCAACTCTTATACCTTCTCTATTAGACTCATCTCTAATGTCACTTATACCCTCAATCTTTTTATCTCTAACTAATTCTGCAATTTTTTCATTTAAGTTAGATTTATTCACTTGATAAGGTATTGAAGTAATTACTAATCTATCTTTACCATTTTTAAGATTTTCTACATTTATTTCACCTCTAATTTTAAAAGAACCTCTGCCAGTTTTGTATCCTTCTCGAATAATATCTTTACCAATAATAACTCCTCCTGTTGGAAAATCAGGGCCAGGTATATGCTTCATTAACTCTTTAACTTTAATATCTTTATTTTTTATAAGCGCTAAAGTTCCATCAATAATTTCACCAAGGTTATGTGGTGGTATACTAGTAGCCATACCAACAGCGATACCTCCAGCTCCATTTACCAAAAGATTAGGATATTGAGCTGGCAGTACTGTGGGTTCTTGCTCAGTTTCATCGTAGTTACTTTTAAATGAAACAGTATTTTTTTCTATATCATCAATCAAAAATTGAGAAATTTTTGCAAGTTTTGTTTCTGTATACCTCATTGCTGCAGGTGGATCTCCATCTATTGAACCAAAATTGCCCTGACCATCAATTAACGGAACACTCATTGAAAAATCTTGAACCATTCTTACTAAAGCATCATATACAGCTTGATCACCATGCGGATGGTATTTACCAATTACGTCTCCAACAATTCTTGCTGATTTTCTAAATTGTTTTGACCAATCAAAACCACCTTTGTGCATTGCAAATAAAATTCTTCTGTGAACAGGTTTAAGTCCGTCTCTTATGTCGGGTAATGCTCTACTAATTATTACGCTCATGGCGTAAGATAAATATGATGAACTCATTTCATCATACATTGAAATTGGTTTGATATTTAAATCTTTAGTTACTTCGTTTTTTTGCATTTATTTAGAAAGGGATATCATCGTCTAACTCGTTTTGAGCCATAGAACTATCATCAAAACTTTGTTTGTTATCTTGAGATGGAATAGAATTTTGATTTCCTCCACCTAACATTGTTAATGATGAATTGTATCCTTGAATTAAAATTTCAGTAGAATATTTATCCTGACCTGATTGTTCATCTTTCCATTTTCTAGTAGTCAGTTGTCCTTCAACGTATACTTGTGCTCCTTTTTTTAAATATTGTTGAACTACATTTACTAGTCCTTCATTGAAAACAACAACTCTATGCCATTCAGTTTTTTCTTTTTTTTCACCGGTATTTTTATCTTTCCATGATTGACTAGTAGCTAGGCTTAATCTTGCTACACTTTTACCGTTAACCATTTGTTTAATTTCTGGATCTGCGCCTAATCGACCGATTAAAAGTACTTTATTTAAGCTTCCTGCCATAATATTTATATATTTGAAATGTTATTTATAACATTAATAGGCTTGAATATTAATTTTATTAATCTAAAGCAACTAAAATTATGCTTAAAAAGATACTTATTAAGGGCGCAAAAGAGCACAATTTAAAGAATATTTCACTAGAGATTCCTAAAGACAAATTTGTTGTGATAACAGGTCTATCTGGGTCAGGAAAATCATCATTAGCATTTGATACTGTCTATGCAGAGGGTCAAAGGCGATATGTTGAAAGTTTATCTGCATACGCAAGACAGTTTTTAGACAAAATGAAAAAACCAAATGTAGATTTAATCGAAGGTTTAAGTCCAGCAATTTCAATAGAACAAAAAAATACTTCTAAAAATCCAAGATCAACAGTTGCAACTGTAACCGAAATATATGATTACATGAGAGTACTTTATGCAAGAGCTGGAATACCCTACTCTCCATTCACTGGTAAACCAATTACTTCACAAACTATTAGTCAAATTGTTGATAAGATTAAAGAATTACCAAAAAAATCTACAATATATTTATATGCTCCAGTCGTGCGAGGACGTAAGGGTGAATACAAAAAAGATATATTAGGATACAAAAAAAGAGGATTTAGAAAAATCAAAGTTGATGACCAATTATATGATATTGAAAGTATTCCAGAATTAAATAAAAAACTTAAACACGATATTTCAATCTTAGTTGATAGAATTGTAATAAATTCCTCATTAGGAAACAGATTAGCTGAAAGTGTTGAAACAGCTGTTAATTTAGCAAATGGATTACTTTTTGTTGAATATGAAAATGAAACACTTCCAAAAAAATACAGAAAAATTGAAAAACTAATTTTCTCAACCAAATTTGCTTGTCCTGAAAGTGGTTTTACCATTGAAGAGATTGAACCAAGACTTTTCTCATTCAACAGTCCGTATGGAGCTTGTGAAGAATGTGAAGGTATTGGGATGAAATTAAATGTTGATCCAAATTTAGTTGTTCCAAATGAAAAAAAATCTATCGCAGATGGCGCTATTGAACCTTGGGCAAAATCTACATCAATGTATTACGCCCAAACATTGGCATCTTTATCTAAACATTATGGTTTTTCATTAGATGATAAATGGTCAAAACTACCAAAAAAAATTAAGGATGTAATTTTGTATGGATCTGATGATGAAGAAATTAAATTTACTTATGACGATGGCTATGAGAAGTATTCGCATAAAAAAACATTTGAAGGTGTTGTTAATAATCTAGAGAGAAGATATTTAGAAACAGATAGCGATTGGAAAAGAGAAGAAATTGCTCAATATCAATCTGATACAAAATGTGAAAGATGCAATGGTTATCGATTAAAAGATGAAGCTCTTTGCGTTAAAATAAATGAATTAAACATAAGCCAAGTTACAGAAAAATCAATTTTTGATGCTAAGGAATGGTTTAGATCTTTAGAAGTTAAATTAGACAAAAGACAAATTAAAATTGCTCAACATATATTAAAAGAAATTAATGAACGTTTAGATTTTCTTTTAAATGTTGGTCTTGATTATTTAACTTTATCTAGAGAGTCTGGAACATTATCCGGTGGTGAAGCACAAAGAATTAGACTAGCTTCACAAATAGGATCGGGTTTAACAGGTGTACTTTACGTTTTAGATGAACCATCAATTGGTTTACATCAAAAAGATAATGTTAAGCTTATAGATGCATTAAAAAGATTAAGAGATTTAGGTAATACCGTTATTGTTGTTGAGCACGATACTGAAACAATGGAGAATGCTGATCATATAATAGATTTAGGACCTGAAGCTGGAAACAAAGGTGGAGAAATTGTTGCTGAAGGTACATATGAGCAAATTTTAAAAAATGACAAAAGTATTACTGGAAGATATTTATCAAATAAGAGTTTCATACCTATTCCAAAAAATAGAAGACTTGCAAAAAATGGTAGATTTTTAGAAATCAATGGTGCATCTGGAAATAATTTAAATAACGTAAATTTAAAAATACCTTTAGGTAGTTTCACTTGTGTTACTGGTGTATCTGGAAGTGGTAAATCTACTTTGATACTTCAAACTTTATACAATGCATTAAATCTTACTTTGAATAATAATAAGTCTAGAAAAATTCCTCAGCCATTTAGAGGATTTAAAGGAATAGAATTAATTGATAAAGTTATAGATATTGATCAATCACCTATTGGTAGAACTCCTAGATCAAATCCTGCAACATATACTGGAGCTTTTGGTCCAATAAGAGACTGGTTTACCAATTTACCTGAAGCAAAAAGTAGAGGCTATAAACCTGGAAGATTTTCTTTCAATGTAAAGGGTGGAAGATGTGAAGCGTGTGAAGGAGATGGTGTAATTACTTACGAAATGCACTTTCTTCCTGATGTTTACATAACATGCGATGAATGCAAAGGTACTAGATACAACAGAGAAACATTAGAGATTAAATTCAAAGATAAGAGTATTGCAGATGTTTTGAATATGACTGTTGATGAAGGTTGTGAGTATTTTGAAAATATTTCAAACATCAAAACTAAACTTCTAACGTTAAAGAAAGTTGGTCTTGGCTACATAAAAATTGGTCAGCAAGCTACAACTCTTTCTGGTGGAGAGGCTCAGCGTATAAAGCTTGCTAAAGAATTATCTAAAAGGTCTACAGGAAGAACAATGTATATATTAGATGAACCAACTACTGGATTGCATCAACATGATATAAAAAAACTTTTGGAAATTTTACACACATTTGTTGCAACAGGTAATTCAGTTGTAGTTATTGAGCATAATTTAGATGTTATTAAAACTGCCGATTATATTGTAGATATGGGACCTGAGGGCGGTGTTAAAGGTGGAAATATTATTGCTGAAGGCAAACCCGAGGAAGTTGCAAAAGTGAAAGATAGCTATACAGGTAAATTTTTAAAGCCTTTATTAGATACAAAATTTAAAAAAACAGCTTAATCTTTATAGAAAAATAATATAAAATCATCTTATAGATGACTTCAATATTACAATCATTATCAAAGACTGTTCATTTATCATTGGCTATTGCTATATTACTATTTGTTGGTCTTTACATAGGTAATGGTGGATTTGATTTTGATGTTTTATTTTGGAGTTGGTTATTAAGATACGTACATGTAACTGTAAGTATTATGTGGATTGGTTTACTGTGGTATTTCAATTTTGTTCAAATTCCTAACATGGCTAAAATTCCAGACGAACAAAAACCAGCAATAGGCAAAGTTATAGCTCCTGCAGCATTATTTTGGTTTAGATGGGCAGCACTATTTACAATCATATCAGGATTATTATTAGCCTATTTTAATGGATACGTTCATCAAGCAATGACATTAGGAATTGGATCAGGTGGCGGAAAAAATACTGCAATAGGAATTGGAATGTGGTTAGGATTAATAATGGCATTCAATGTTTGGTTTGTTATCTGGCCAAATCAAAAAAGAGCTTTAGGTATGGTAGAATGTGAACCTGAAGTTAAAGCTAAATCAGCAAAGACTGCCATGCTGTTTTCTAGAACAAACACACTTTTATCATTACCAATGTTATTAACAATGGTAGCTGCACAAAATCTTTATTAATTATTCTTTTTCTTCCTTAACAATCGTTCTTTGGCTAACTTTTAAAGAGACTAATACTGGGTTTGCAATATAAATAGATGAATAAGTTCCAAAAATTACTCCTAATATCATTGCTAATGAAAATCCTTTTAATATTTCTCCACCAAAAATAAATATAGATAAAAGTGCCAGCAATGTAGTAACTGAAGTTATTATTGTTCTTGATAAAGTTTCATTTATTGAGATATTTGTTAGTTCAAATATTTTAACATCTGCATATTTACGCAAATTTTCTCTAACTCTATCGAATATTACAACTGTATCATTCATTGAATATCCAACTATTGTTAATACAGCTGCAACGATAGAAAGATTGATTTCTAAAGAAAATACAGAAAATACTCCTAATGTAATTATAACATCATGAAATAAAGCTAAAATAGCTCCAAGACTAAATTGCCACTCAAATCTAATCCAAATATACAAAAGCATAGCTGCCAATGATAATGCTATCGCTATTACACCTGATCTCAAAAGTTCTGCACTAACTTTTGGACCAACATTTTCTACCCTTCTAAAATCAACCGTACCTATAGAATTTGATAGTTTTGTTTTTATCTCTTCTATAAACTTTGGGTCATTTGAATTTTGCTTTTCAAATTTTACTACAAAATCTGTTTCATTGCCAAAATTTTTCACTGAAACATCACCAAGATTCATTTGATTAAAACTATCTCTTATTTTTGTAATATTAGCAGAAGATTTATCAGTCCTTAATTCTATTAAAGTACCTCCTTTAAAATCGACACCAAAATTCAATCCTTTAAAAACTAAGAAAACTAAGGAAGCAATAATTAAGATTCCTGAAAGTATATTAAAACTTTTATAAAACTTATTAAAATAAATTGTTTTCATTATATTAGTTTTTCCTTGTGTTTATTTTTGATGACATAATAAGCAGTAATCAAACGAGCAATGAAATAAACAGAAAATAATGTTGTGAGTATTCCAATTCCTAAAGTTATGGAAAATCCTTTTATAGGTCCAGATCCCATGAAGAAAAGAATTACTGCAGCAATTAAAGTTGTGATATTAGCATCTAAAATTGTAGTTCTTGATTTTGTGTAACCAGAATCAAATGCTATAATTGAATTATTTTCATTTTTTAATTCTTCTTTAATTCTCTCAAAGATTAATACATTTGCATCAACAGCCATACCAACTGTTAATATAATTCCTGCAATACCAGGTAATGTAAGAGTAGCTTCAAATAAAGTTAGAATTCCAACTAATAAAAATAAATTAGATATTAAGGCTAAGTTAGCAATTAATCCAAAAAACCTATATTTATAAAACATAAAAGCTACAACTAAGATAAATCCTATAATCAATGACATAATTCCTGCATTAATTGAGTCTTTTCCAAGGTCAGGACCTACAGTTCTTTCCTCAATAATATTAAGTGGCGCAGGTAAAGCTCCAGATCTTAATAATAAAGCTAAATCTGTTGCTGATTGAAATGTAAAGTCTCCAGAAATTTGACCATTTCCACCTACTATTGGCTCTTGAACTGTTGGTGAACTAATTATTTTACCATCTAAAATAATCGCCAAACTTTTACCAACTCCTGATGAAGTGGCTTTACCAAATTTTCTTGCTCCAACTCTATCTAATGAGAATGAAACAACTGTTTGATTGGTTTGATTATTCATTGTGGGTTTAGCATCAACTAAATTATCACCACTTATTATAATTCTCTTACTTACAATAGCTTCTCTGTCACCACTTTCATATTGGAGTAACTCTGTTCCAAAGGATTGCTCTTGATTAGTAGCAACAAATTGAAAAGTTAAGTTTGCAGTTTTTCCTAACAATGATTTAATTCTTCCTGGATCGTCGAGGCCAGGTAATTCTACCAATATTCTATCATTTCCTCTTTTAAGAATATTAGGTTCATTAGTGCCAACTTCATCAACTCTTCTTCTAACAGTTTCAATTGCTTGATCTAAAGACGAATTTTTTAATAACACCAGTCCGTAATCAGAATAAGTTAATTTGAATGAGTTATCCTCATTTTCAATATCAAATTCATGTGATTTAAATTGCTGAAAATATGTATTAATCTCACTCTTATCATCATCTAGAAGTGATAATACTTCTTCTTTTTTAATAATATTTACATCAAAAAATATTGATTGGTCTTTGATTGAGAAATTTCTAATTTTAATATTTTTATCTTTAAAAAATTTTTTTAACTCCAAAACTTTACTTTGAAGTCTTTGGACAATTACAGGATTATTATCAATTTCTAATAATAAATAAGAACCACCTTGTAGATCTAGTCCTAATTTTATATTTTTGGAGAAAAATTCATCGTCAACTTTTGTAAAGTTTGAAATAGTAAAATAGGAAATTATAAGTGTAAAAATTAAAACACTAAAAACTCTTAATTTAGAAAAATATAACACTTTAAGAAGTTATTATTTTTTTGGTTCAGCTTTAGTAACTAGTCCTTGTATTCCTGTAGCTCGAACAATTTCAACTTTAACATTATCAGCTATCATAACTTCTACTTTTTCATTATCGATAACTCGTTCTACAGTACCAACGATACCACCAGAAGTAATAACCTTATCTCCACGCTTTAAAGCTTCAACCATAGCCTTATGTTCTTTAACTTTCTTTTGCTGGGGTCTAATTAAGAAAAAGTAAAATATTACAAATATTAAAATTAGGGGTATAAATTGTCCAATTCCTGCGTCCATGTTAAGTCCTTAAAAAGTTAACGATTATTTATACTATATACTTTTAGAAGACAACTCTTAATTGATACCTATTTTCTCCATATTGTTCATATATGGTCTTAGTTTTTCAGGAATAGTTATTGAACCATCCTCAGTTTGATAATTTTCTAATATCGCAATTAAAGTTCTACCAACGGCAAGTCCGCTCCCATTTAAAGTACCAACAAATTCATTTTCATTATTATTATTTTTATATCTAGCTTTCATTCTTTTAGCCTGAAATGTTCCACATGAAGAACAGCTTGATATTTCTCTATATTTATTTTCAGATGGAAGCCAAACCTCTATGTCATAAGTTTTTTCTGCACTAAAACCCATATCACCAGTGCTTAAAATAATTTTTCTGTAAGGTAATTGTAAATCATCTAAAATTTTAGTTGCACAATTAGTCATTCTCTCTAGTTCTTCAATGCATTTATTATTTTCTACAATACTGACTAATTCAACTTTATAAAATTGATGTTGTCTAATCATGCCCTTTGTATCTTTACCATAACTTCCTGCTTCTTTTCTAAAACAAGGTGTTGATGCAACTAATCTCATTGGCAAAGATTTTAGATTTAATATCTGATTTTTAACCATATTAGTTAAGATCACTTCAGCAGTAGGGATTAAAAACTTTCTATCATTTTTATCATCAAACTTAATTTCGAATTGATCATTTTCAAATTTGGGCAATTGGCCAGTTCCAAACATAGTGTTGTCTGTAGCCATTAAAGGTGGAGAGATTTCAGTGTAGCCATTATTATTTACATGTGTATCAATCATAAAATTAGAAATTGCTCTTTCTAATGATGCTAATTTGTCTTTAACAAAAACAAATCTTGATCCAGTTGTTTTTGTTGCTAAATCAAAATCTAACATATTCAGTTTTTCACCAATTTCATAATGAGATTTTGGTTTAAAACTCATTTCTTTAATTTTACCAGATTTTACAACCTCTTTATTACTATTTTCATCCTTACCTACAGGGACATCATTCAATGGTAAATTAGGAATATTACTTAATATCTGATCAAGTTGGTCTTTAACATTTTTTTGATTTTTACTTAAATCATCTATTTTATTTGAAATTTCTTTTGACTTTTCAAAAAGGGTTTCATCTTTAGATTTAGAAATAGATTTTTTTTCCATTTCTAATTTTTCTTTTTCTTGAATTAATTTTCTATTTTCTTCATCAAGATTTAATATTTGGTCAAAGTCTACATCAACGTTTCGATTTTTAATTGTATTTTTAAAATTATCGATATCTTTTCTAATATCCTTAATATTGTGCATTTCTCTCTTGAGCTTTCTTTTCGATAATATTTACAGAAAAAATTGATAATTCATATAAAATTAACAAAGGTATTGCTAAACCTATTTGTGTAATTGGATCTGGTGGAGTTAATATTGCAGCAGCAGCAAATATTATTACAACAAAATATTTTCTTCTTTCTCTTAAATAAGTTGAATTTACAACTCCTATTCTTGCAAGCAAACTTAATACAACTGGTAGCTGAAAACTTAATCCAAATGCAAAAATTAACTTCATCACAAGAGATAAGTATTCATTTACTTTAGCTTCTAATTGAATTGGTAAGCTAGTCCCAAGTCCTGCACTTTCAAATGATAAAAAGAATTTAAATGCTAGTGGCATAATTAGATAATAAACAAGCATACCTCCTAGTAAAAAAAGTATTGGTGTAATTACTAAGTAAGGCATAATTGCTTTCTTTTCATGGGTGTATAATCCTGGTGCAATAAATTTCCAAATTTGAATAAGGATATATGGACTGGTCACAAAGAAAGCAGCAAAAAAAGAAACTTTAAGATATGTTAAAAATGTTTCTTGAAGAGCGGTAAAGATTAATCTTCTATCAACATTATCATCCTTTACAGCATTAGCGTAAGGTTCAACTAAAAATCCATATATGTATTCAGAAAAATAGTAACAAACTACAAATAATACTGCTAAGAAGATAAATGAATTTATTAGTCTTTGTCTTAATTCAGTAAGATGACTTATAAAACCTGTTTCTTTTTTTTTAGCTGTCATCTTTAGATTTATCATCTTTCATGATTTCAGTATTTTTTTTTAATTCTTCTTTAATAGAAACATCTGTTATTTCTGTAACTTGATTTTGAACATCCGAAAAATATCTTTTGGCTGAACCTATCCATGATCCAACTTTTTTTAACATTACAGGAAAGTCTTTTGGTCCTACAACTATTATTGCAATAGATACTATTATTAATATTTCAAACCAGCCGATCTGTGGCATTGATTACTCTTTTTTGTCTGAGTCTTGATTTTCAGATATATTTTTTGGTTGGCTATCGTCTGTAGCATCTGTAGCCATACCTTTTTTAAAACTTTTAATTCCTTTAGCAACATCACCCATAAGACTAGAGATTTTACCTCTACCAAAAAGTAATACTACTAAAATTACTACAATTGCAATTTGCCAAAATCCTATACTCATAATTACTTATAACCTTATAATTTTAGTTTTAAAACTATTTTTTTATTTATCGTTATCGGTATTAAGAGTGCTATTAAGCATCTCATCTATATCGGAGTATATATTTTCCTTTTTATCCTCTTGTTTTTCTTTATAGAATTTGCCTGTTCCAAATATAGATGCATCTACACTAGATGTATCAATAAGACCTGCGGTTCCTAATTCATCAACGGTTGGAAGATCTGACAATTTTTGGAGATTGAAATGACTTAAAAAGTCATCTGTTGTTCCATATTGAATAGGTTTACCAGGGGCATCTTTTCGACCTTGAGGTCTAACCCAGTTCAATTCCATCAATATCTCAAGTGTATTATTTCCGAACGCAACTCCACGAATTTCTTCTATTTCAGCTCTAGTGACTGGTTGATGATAAACAATAATTGCAAGTGTTTCTATCGCGGCTTTTGATAATTTTTTTTCAACAGTTTTTTGTTGAGACATTAATGAGGATAAATTTGGTGAAGTTCTAAAAGACCATTTATTGGATATACAGACTAAATTTATTCCACGATCAGAATAAAAATTCTGAAGTTTTAGTAAAGATTTTTCAACATCTGTCTTTTTTGAAATTTTATTTTCAATAGTTTCAATATTTAAAGGCTCTGCAGCTGCAAAAACAATAGCTTCTATTTCTTTATCAACATCACTTAATTTAGATGGAAATGATACAACATTATTTTTTTTTAATTTATTCATTAGATTTTTTTAATATATATGTCCTCAAATAAATTATTTTGTTTAATAGATATATTACCTTCTTTTGCAAGCTCTAAAGATCCAGCAAAAATTCCTGCATTACCAGTCTTACTTAAAGTTTTAGAGTTTCTAAAATTTTTTGGTATTAGTTCAGTCATATTTTTCCAATCATTTAAATTATTGTAAAACTCTTTTATAACTTTAATACCTTCTTCAGTAGTAAATACTGGAAGTTTCGGAATATTCATTCTCTGAAAATCTTTTGTCATTACGATATTTGAATACGTTTTTAATAATTCAAATAATGTTAATGAATATTGAGAATTATAAATTGATCTCATTCCACTTTTTGAACCTCTCATAAAAATATCTTTGCCTAATCTTTTTCTGCTCAACATCTGAGAAGACAATAATCTTATTAATTCTAGTTTTTTAAGTTGGAGCTTTAATTTCTCTGCTACTTCAAGAGCTTTAAATTCCTCTTCTTCTGTTTCTGGTAATAGTAGTTTAGATTTAAGATAAGTTAACCAAGTAGCCATAAGCAAATATTCTGAGGCCAATTCTAAATTTAAATTTTCAGTTTTTGTTATAAAATCATGAAATTGATCTGCTAATTTAGTGATTGATATATTTTCCAAATCAACTTTTTGTGATTTTGCTAAATCTAAAAGTATTTCTAATGATCCAGAGTAATTACTAAGATCAACATTAAATTCTAAAGAATCACTCATGGTTTTAAATTTAACTTATTATTTGAATTAATTTAGAAGTTTTTTTTACAATAAAATCATCGATATAAGGTGAATTTTGACCTACTACATTCATTTCGCTCATTTTTCCATTGCAATGAAGCACCAAATTACAACCTGCAAGAAAAGATTTAATAACGTTATTTTTTAAATTTCCTTTAAGAGCACCCATAGAAATATCATCTGACATTAATATTCCTTTGAATGATATTTCTTTTCTAATCATTTTTATGATTTGTTTAGAATGTGAAACGTTATTTATCGGATCAAGTTTCTTAAATAACAAGTGACCGGTCATACCTAAAACAGATTTTTTTTTGGTAAATGGAAAAAAATCATATTTTTTAAGATACTTTAGATCTTTGTCTATAACTGGTAATTTATAATGACTATCAACTTTAGCTAAACCATGACCTGGAAGATGTTTAATTACTGTACCAACCCTATTTTCGTGAAATTTTTCGATAGATATATCGCCAATTTTAGACAGAGTTTTTTTATCATTTGAATAGGATCGATCACCTATAATTTTATGAGACTTATTTCGTCTTAAATCCAATACGGGAACTGTATTAATATTAATACCAATAAGTCTTAACAAATAGGATATTTGCTTAACATAAACATTGAAATAAATATCAAATTTTTTTCTATCTTTTGAATATAAATCACCAAAATATTTTGCACTAAAAATGGAATTATCTATGAATTTTCTTAATCTACTTACTCTTCCACCTTCTTCATCAATTAGAATTGGATAATTAGAGTTTTTAAATATTTTTTTAATCGAACCAGTTAATTTTTGAACTTGATGGATTGATTTTATATTTCTTGAAAAAAGGATTATTCCCCATGGCTTATATTTTTTTAAAAAACTTACTTCACTTTTTTTTAAATTATGTCCACTAATGCCACATATAAAAGCTCTAGTTTTTTTAATCATTATATAACAATTCCCAAAAAGAATATTTTTTTGTGTTTTTATTTTTGTATTCTACATATTCAATAATGTTGTCCGTGTCATTTTTAAGAATAAATAGATTATTTTCGTTAGATGATATTTTTTCATCAATACTTGAAACTGCTCTATATGATTTCTTGTAATTATCGTCTGAAAAATAATATCTTAGAGTAAAAAATAGAAAGAAAAATATAATTATTAAATAAAATAGATATTTGAGCTCTTTTAGCATTACATTTTTTCAGGTGTATCAACACCTATAATATCCATTCCAGTTTTAATTGTTTTTGCAATAGATTTTAAAAATATTAGTTTTTCTATATTTATTGTTTTATCATCATTGATAAATCTTTTTTCAACATCATCTTTTCCCATATTCCAATAGGAATGAAACTGAGATGATAACTCATATAAATATACAGGGATCCTATGAGGTTCTAGTTTTTTAGTGGAAATTTCTACACATTTAGGCCATTCAGATATTTTTTTAAAAATTTCAATTTCTTCATTATTAAATTGCATATTATTATTTTCATTATCAATCTTGTCATCAATATTTTTATTTATATTTCTAAATACTGATGAAATTCTAGCATAACAATATTGAACATAATAAAGTGGATTGTCTTTAGATTTTTCTTTTACTTTTGTAAAATCAAAATCTAATTCAGCATCATTGCTTCTACTTAGCATAATAAATCTTGTTGCATCTTTTCCAACTTCAGAAATTAAATCTTCAACGGTAATGTAATCACCTTTTCTTTTAGACATTTTAAAAGGTTTGCCATCTTTTATTAGCTTAACAAGTTGGCTTACTTTA
>CACBYP010000010.1 GCA_902543485.1 uncultured Pelagibacteraceae bacterium
TCAAAGCTGGGTTGGAAATTTTCCAGGCGGTTTAGCAATAGCAACTATAGTTTCTTGCAGTATTTTTGCTGCTATATCTGGATCATCAGTGGCTACTGCAGCAACAATCTCAACTGTAGCATTTCCTGCAATGATTAATAGAGGTTATCACAGAAATTTTACTTTAGGTATTTTAGCAGCGGGTGGAACTTTAGGGATTTTAATTCCTCCATCAATTCCAATGATTGTTTATGCATTTGTTGTTGAAGAGTCTGTACTAAGTATGTTTCTTGCAGGAATTGGGCCAGGAATAGTTTTAGCATTATTTTTTATTATCTTTTCGGTTTTTTACGTAAAATTTTTTAATAAAGAAGTTCAAAATGTATCCAGTACTTTAGAAGAAAAAATTAAATACACAAAAAGAGGTTTGCCAATATTATTAATGGCCTTCATCATGCTAGGTGGAATTTATGCTGGAATTTATACACCAACAGAAGCAGGTGGTATTGGTTTTTTAATATCATTTATCTATGTTGTGGCTAAAAAAAGATTAGATTTTAAAGGTTTTATCGAAGCTGGTTTGGAGACAATGAAAACTACAGTTACTATATTTATAATTATTGCAGGAGCTAAAGTTTTTGGTAAAGCAATTTCTCTTTATAGAATTCCTCAAGATTTATCATCTTTCATAGTTACTAATATTAATGAGACTGGTTTATTTATACTTGTTGTTTGTATTACTTTGTTAATCTTAGGATTTATAATGGAAACTCTTTCATTAATTTTAATCATGATGCCTATATTTTCGATTTCAATCGCTGCAATGAATATTGATTTAATTTGGTTTGGAATAATTTTTACACTAATGATTGAGTGTGCATTAATTACACCACCCGTTGGACTAAATATTTATGTTCTCCAAGCAATTGGTAAAGCAAAAATGTCAGAAATAGCTAAAGGTGTGATACCTTTTGTCATTATAATGTTATTTACAGTATTTGTTATTTACTTATTCCCTGACCTAGCATTATATATACCTTTTAAATTATAAATATGTTTTCAAAAATAAAATCAAAAGATAAAGCAGAACAATTAAGACAATTATTAAATGGACCAGAAATAATTGTAATGCCTGGATGCTTTGATGCATTATCAGCAAAATTAATTGAAAGAGAAGGTTTGAAAGTTGGATTTATGTCTGGCTTCAGTGTTTCATCTACAAAGCTTGGTATGCCGGACACAGGTTTAATTTCTTTTTCTGAAATGGCAGAACAAGTAAGAAATATATGTAATGCTACATCAATTCCAATAATATTTGATGGGGATACTGGATATGGAAATTCAGTGAACGTATTTAGAACTGTAAGAGGATACGCGGATGCAGGAGCAGCTGGTGTGATGATTGAAGACCAAAAGTGGCCAAAAAAATGTGGTCACACAAAGGGTAAAGATGTTGTCGATCTTGATGAAGCAAACTCAAGAATTAAAGCTGCGGTGGATGCAAGAGAATATGGAAATAAAGATATCTTAATAATGGCAAGAACTGATGCCATAGCAACTAGAGGATTAGATGATGCAATTAAAAGAATGCAATCATTTTCAAAACTTGGTGTTGATATTTTATTTATTGAAGCTGTTAAAAATAAAGAAGATATGAAAAGAATTATCAAAGAAGTTCCAGGTCATCATATGTTAAATTTGATCGAAGATGGTGAAACCCCATTATTAGAAATTAATGAAATAGAGGAAATTGGTTATAAAATTGCTGTAATGCCTCTAACCCTAATGAGTGCATCAGTAAAAACGATGCAAGAATGTTTGAATAATATGAAAAATAAAGTTTATAATAAAAATGTTTCTAAATTTTCAGACTTAAGAGATATAGTTGGCTTCAACGAATATTACGATATTGAAGACAAATATAAATAATGTTTCCAAAAAAATTTTCTAAAATTCTTTTCATTTTTTTTATGGGTTTAGGAATGAGTTTGTTAATGACCCTAATTATCACATTTATAAATACAGGTTTTGATGAATTTTATTATAAAAGATTTTTCAAAGCTTGGTCTATTAGTTTGCCAGTTGCATTAGTTGCAACGACTTTTGTTGCACCATTGGTTAATAAATTAGTGGAAAAAATTACTAAATAGAGAGGATGTCATATGAGTGAAAATATAGCTTTTATAGGAGTTGGTAATATGGGAAACCCGATGGCCTGTAATTTAAAAAATGCTGGGAAAAAAGTTAAGGTTTTTGATGTTTCTAAAGAGATGATTGATAAAGCCATTGAAAATAATCTTGATGTTGAGAAGGATTTTGGAAAACTAATCAATAGTGAAACGTCTGTAGTAATCACTATGTTACCCGAGGGAAAACATTCAAAAGAAGTTTATTTAAAAGAAAATGGTGTTCTAGATAAAGTTTCTAAAAATTGTCTACTAATAGATTGTTCAACAATCGATATAAATACCTCTAAAGAAATAGGAAAGAAAGCAAATGAAAAAGGTATTAAGATGATTGATGCACCAGTAAGTGGTGGTGTGATGGGTGCACAAAAAGCAACTTTAAATATTATGGTTGGTGGATCAAATGATGCATTTAATCAAGCTTTACCTATTTTAAAATTAATGGGTAAAAATATTTATCATGCTGGAGAGATAGGAAGCGGAAACGGTGCAAAGATTTGTAACAACATGTCTCTTGGAATAACAATGATTGCTGCTTCAGAGTCATTAATGTTAGCAAGAAGATTGAATATAGATATAAAGAAAGTTCATGAAATTATGAAAAATGCTTCTGGAAATAGTTGGCCTATTTCAGTTTATCCACCTTTACCTGGATTAATTGAAGGAACTCCATCTAACAATAAATATAAGCCGGGCTTTTCTGCAGGTATGATGAACAAAGATTTAAAACTTGCAAATGAATGTGCTAAAAATGCAAATGCATCTACTCCATTAGGAGAGATGGCATTAGAAATATATTCAAAGTTTTGTGAGGATGGAAACAGTTCGAAAGATTTTTCTGCTATATCAAAGGTAATTGGTGGAGATGCTTGGGATTATCCAATAGAATAATTACCAAGAGGAATTTGGACTCTCCAAAAATTTTAACTCATCTGGTGTAGATTTTCTCCCCATAACTTTATTTCGATGAGGATATCTATGAAATCGTTTAATTGCAGCGGTATGATCTTTCCAAAATTTTTTTATTTCATTATAGTTTGGATGATTAAATAAATAGTTATCCAACAATTTATATGCTCTATCATGATCTATAACTTCTTCACTGTGGATGTATGGCAATAGCATGAAAAAACGTTGATATTCATCCATTTGATCAAGATACCCGTTATAGACTGCATCATTTACAATCAGTCTTGCTTTATGATCAAACTCAAAAGCTTTTTTATCATCTCTATATAAATTTCTTGAAAATTGATCCAATAAAATAACTAAAGCTAGAGTGCTTAATGGTTCATCTTGCCAATCATCATATTCATTTAAAGTAGCTTTTTCATGATCATCTTTGAATTTGTCTCTAATCAATTGATCAAAATTATCATCTCTTTTAAATCGCTTTTCAACGACCATATCATCAAACCAAAAATCTAATATTGCTTTGGCTCTATCATTCATAAACTTTGTCAACTTTTACCTGATATGATTCAACAAGTCTGTTAGTTTCATTTGCCATTGCAACAACTGCAATAAGTTCGCTTAACATCTCTGTAGTAGCACCTTTAGATTTAGCAGCGATACTGTGAGATTTAATACAATACTCACAACTATTTGTCATTGAAACTGCAACATAAATAAGCTCTTTTGTCATTTCATCCAAAGCACCTTTTTTCATCACTTGCTGTATAGAAGTCCAAGTTCTCTCTAAAGTTTCTGGGTTGTTGGCTAACATTTTCCAAAAATTGTTTATGTAGTCTGTATTTCTTTTCTTTTTTATATCTTCAAATACCTCTTTCACTTTTCCTGTAGCATCAGCTTCTTCAATCATATTAAAAACTGCCATTTCACCTCCTTAATTGTAAATTGTTTCTATTTTAGGCATTAATCTTAATAATTCCTTAGTATATTCATGATTTGGATTTTTAAACAACTCTTCCGTCTCAGACACTTCGCATAGTTTTCCATTCCTTAAAACTCCAATATCATCACACATTTGTCGAACAACTGGTAGATCATGACTTATAAAAAGGATAGTTAAATTAAGTTGTTCTTGTAAATCTTTAAGTAAATTTAGTATTTGAGCCTGAATACTCACATCCAAAGCAGATGTTGGCTCATCACAAACTAATAACCTTGGTTTTGTTGCTAATGCTCTTGCAATAGAAATTCTTTGTCTTTGTCCACCTGAAAACTCATGAGGATATCTTTCGGCTGAAGACTTGGATAACTCTACCGAGTCTAAGAGGTCATTTATATACTCATTTAATTGGTTAGAGCTAATATTTGCATCATGTAACTTTATAGGTTCAGCAATGATATCTTTAACCTTAAGCCTACCATTCAACGAAGAGTAGGGATCTTGGAATATCATTTGAATTTGTTTTCTAAATTTAAGTAATTCTTTGTTACTTTTTATATTATTAATACATACATCATCAAAATAAATTTCACCTGAGGTGGGTTTAAATAAATTAACAATCATTTTTGCAATTGTAGTTTTTCCACTGCCACTTTCACCAACAAGTCCAAAAGATTTTCCTTCTTGTATATTAAATGAAACAGTATCAACTGCTAATACATTATTTTGAGACTTTTCTGTAAAAAAACCTTCATTAAAAGTTTTACAAAGATTTTTTATTTGAACTAAATCTTTTTTTAAAATCTCTCTTTTATTCCATCTATTTAAAATTTTTAAATTAATATTTTCCTGGTTATTATTTTCTTTTTCTATAATTTTAAATCTGGATATCTTTTTATTTGTGGGAGGAACAGAACTAACTAAACTTTTTGTATAAGTTTCTTTTGGTTCTGTTAATATTTGCTTTGTTGTTCCCAATTCTACCAAATTACCATTTTTCATTACAGCAACTCTATTGGTAGTCTCTGCTATAACTCCCATATCATGTGTAATTAATATAACTGCTAAATTTCTTTCTTTGGTTAGCTTTTTGATAAGTTCTAATATTTGTGATTGTATTGATACATCAAGTGCGGTTGTGGGCTCATCTGCAATTAACAACTCTGGTTCACAACATAGAGAAAGTGATATAACAACCCTTTGTCTCATACCTCCTGAAAATTGATGAGGATAATCATTAAATCTTTTTTCAGCATCTTTTATACCTACTTCTTTTAAAAGATTTATTGATTTTTCTTTTGCTTCTGAGTTACTGAGGTTTAGATGAGTTTGGATTGTTTCAATAAGTTGTTGTCCAATTGTTAAGATAGGATTTAAAGATGTCTGAGGATCTTGAAAAATAAATCCGATTTTTTTTCCTCTTAAACTTAGAATATTTTTTTTATTTTCATGAATATTTATATCACTTAAATAAATTGATCCTTCAGATACTTTCCCTGGTTCATCAATTAAATCAATTATTGCATTTGCTACAGTACTTTTCCCAGACCCAGATTCCCCAACTAATCCTACAATTTCGCCTCTTCTTATCTCAATATTAATATCTTTTGCTGCATGAACCGTCTCTTTTCTCAATTTATAATCCACACTTAAATTTTGTATTTTTAAAAAACTCATTTTTTCAATTTAGGATTAAGTGTGTCTCTCATCCAGTCTCCTAATAGATTAATGGAAAAAGCTAAAACAACTAAGAATATTGCTGGGAAAAAGGTAATCCACCACTCACCAGAAAATAAAAAGTCATTTCCAAGTCTAATTAAAGTTCCTAAAGAAGGAGTAGTTGGAGGAACGCCAACACCCAAGAAACTAAGTGTAGCCTCTGCAATGATTGCTAATGCAAGACCTATAGTTCCTATAACAAGAACTGGTCTCATTATATTTGGAAGAATATGCTTAAACATTACTATAAAATTAGAAACTCCAATAATTGTTGAAGCTGAAACATAATCTTTATTTTTTTCAACTAAAGTTGCTGCTCTTGATACTCTTGCAAACTGTGGCCACTCTGAAATACCAATTGCAAAAATTAAAACATATATTGCCATCTCGTCATGAAGTTCACGCGAAATTATACCTCGTGCAATACCATCAACCAGAAGTGCCATCAAAATACTTGGAACCGTTAACTGAACATCAGTTAATCGCATAACAATCATTTCATACTTGCCACCAAAAAAACCAGCAGTAAGACCTAATCCAACTCCTAAAATTAAACTAAATAAAATTGCTGAGAAACCAACAATCAAAGATATTCTAGATCCATAAAGAATAGTTGATAACATATCTCTTCCTTGTCCGTCAGTACCAAGTAAAAATTCTACTTTTCCATCACTAGTCCAAGATGGTGGAGTGAATGCATCCATTAAAGATAAAGATGATGGATCGAATGGATTATAAGGTGTGATAAATTCTACAAAAAATGAACAGAAAAATATTATTACTAATAAAATCGATGAAACTATTGCTGTAGGAGATTTTATAAAACTAAAATAAATTTCACTATCTTTTATTTTATCCCAAGTTGTTAAAGCTTTATTATCCACTAGCTGAATCTCCTTTAACTCTAATTCTTGGGTCTATAAAGTAATACAAGATATCGACTATAAAATTTATCATTACAAAAACGAATGCTATAAATACTAAATATGCTGACATAATTGGAATATCTACAAACTGAACAGCTTGAATGAAAAGAAATCCCATACCTGGCCATTGAAATACTGTTTCCGTAATAATTGAAAATGCAATTAATGTTCCAATATTTATACCAGCAATAGTTATTACTGGAATTAGTCCATTTTTAAGTGCGTGCTTATAATTAATGCTTTTTTCATTAATACCTCTGGCTCTTGCGAACTTTATGTAATCAGTCTGAAGTATTTCCATCATTTCAGCTCTAACGAGTCTGATTATATAAGTCATTTGAAAAAGGCTTAAAGTAACTGATGGTAATATAATTGCTTTTAAACCTGATATGGTTAAAAAGCCTGTCGACCAAAATCCTAGATCTACAACCTCACCTCTTCCAAAAGATGGTAGAACACCCAATATAACTGCAAAAAGATAAATAAATAAAATGCCAATTACAAAAGTTGGAAGAGAAACACCTAATAATGAAATTGCTAGTATAAAATCACTCAAAAAACTTTTTCTTTTTATGCCTGTATATACTCCTAATAAAGTACCTGAAACCAATGCAATTAGAGCAGATATTAAAACTAATTCAATTGTTGCCGGTAATCTTTCAATTATTAATTCTGATACAGGTCTTCTTAATTGATAAGATATTCCAAATTCTCCTTTTGAAGCATTGATTATAAACCTAGTAAATTGTACATGAATTGGGTCCATTAAACCCAAAGTTTCTCTCAACTCAGCTCTTTCTTCATCTGATGTTTCCTCACCCACCATGTTATTTATTGGATCTCCTACAAAATTAAAAAGGGAGAAAGATACAAAAGCTACGACAAGCATAACCATTGCAGATTGAAACAATCGTTTAAAAAAATACTTTATCAATTTATGAAATTTTATTTTTATACAAGCCCTTTAATTAAAAAGGGCTTGTAATAAATTATTTAGTCAAAGCTCGCAAAACGGAATAACGGTTCGTTATTCGGTCTTATCGGAACATTAACATCTTTTTTTGCAGCCCAAGATATAACTTGGTGATGTAAAGGAAGATAAGAAATATCATCTTTTACTATTTTCCAAGCTTTAGCTATCGCAGCATTTCTTTTATCTAGGTTAACCTCACCTTCCATAACTCTTATCGCGGCATCTACATCAGAATTACTAAAGTTAACTCTGTTCCAGCTTGCTCCACTTTCATATAAGTAATGAAAAACATAATGACTATCTAAAGTTGGAACTCCCCAACCTAACATATAAAAGTCACCTTGATTATCTTTTAGTTCTTTAAAGTGCTTACTTTTTGTTTGGGCAAATAAATTTACTTTAACACCGATTTTACCTAACATACCAACAACAGCTGTACATATAGCTTCATCATTTACATACCTGTCATTTGGACATCTAAGCTCAACTTCAAATCCATTTGGATATCCAGCATCAGCTAAAAGTTTTTTTGCAGCGGCTACATCATAAGGAAGTCTCTTATCAAGTTCCTCTGTGTATCCATTAACACCTGGAAAAGTAATTATTCCAGCTGGTTCACTTAAACCTCTCATTACTTTTTTCTTAATAGCCTCAATATCTATTGCTTGATAAAGAGCTTGTCTAACTGCTTTCTTTTTGAATGGATTATCACCTGTATTACCTGTTCTAAGTTTATCTGCTCCTTGATCCATTCCAAGGAATATAGTTCTCATTTGAGCAGTGCTTTCAACTTTGTGAGCAGGTGAATTTTTAATTCTAGCCAAATCTTGTACTGGTGCATCAGTAACAACATCAATTTCACCAGATAAAAGAGCTGCAACTCTAGTAGCAGCATTTTTTATAGGTAGTAGATGAATTTCTGTTACTTTGTCATCTTTCATAGTACCCCACCATTTTTTATTACGTTTGAAAACTGTTTTAGTGTTTGGTTCTCTTAATGTAATTTTAAATGGTCCAGTTCCCATAGCATTTGTTGCTGAAAATGTTTCTTGTCCAGCATCCCAGTTCTGTGCCATAACTGCAAAATTCTTTTCACTCCATTTTTTTGACATTATAAAGATGTTTGAAAGTTGGTTTAAAAGAATTGGATTTGGTTTACTTGTTGTTATTTCTACTGTGTAGTCATTAACTGCTTTTACACCTGATACTGTACTAATATATTCTTTAAAATCAGACGTTCTTTGTTTTGCTCTTAAAATACTAAATACAACATCTTCAGATGTAAATGGAGTTCCATCAGAAAATTTAACATCTTCTCTTAATTTAAAGATCCAAGTATTAGGACCTTGAGTTCTCCACTCTGTTGCTAGTTGAGGTCCAATTTTCATATCTAATCCTCTAGTAACTAGAGCTTCGTATACTTGTCTAGATACTTGAGTGGTAGGACCTTCGTTTTGAGCATGAGGATCAAGTGTTAAACTATCACCCTGCATTGACCATTTAATAGTTTTTGCAAATGTTTGTGTTGGAGCAAAAGCTAGAAAAAAAGCCAATAAAATTTTTATAAAATACCCATACTTCATTTCTCTCTCCTATATTATTAAAATAAAAATCTAACTTATTAATTATGTAAACTAAAGTGATTTAATTCACTATTTTTTTGAAGTTTTCGTAAAGAATTTTTGAATATTTGTTCATAGATTGAATATTGTCCTTCGCATCACTATCAAATTTATCAAGAGCTCCTTGTCCTAACTGACTCTCTAAAGCAGACTTATATTCAGGCACACATCCCCATTCTCCTACGGTGGTATCTTTTATCTCTATATGAAATTGAATACCGTAAGCATGGTTTTTGTATTTAAAAATTTGGTACTTCGTTTCAGGAGATGACGCTAAAAGAGTTATATCATTATTATTTTCTAGATTTTGAACTTCATATGAGTGCCATTGGAGTGATTTAATAATATCAGGATACTCTTTAAATAATAAATCGTCCTTTTTACTATTTAAAAAATTAATATCTAAAATACCTATTTCTGGATTTTTTGATTTAACTACTTTACCTCCAACTGCCTCTCCTAATAATTGACAACCTAAACAAAAACCCAAATATGGTTTATTTAAGTCTACTACAAATTCTTTGATTTTTTTTTTCTCCTCTATTAACCACGGGTAATCTTTTTCCATCCAAGTATCCATTGGCCCACCCATACAAAACATTGCATCAAATCCAGATAGATCATCAGGTATTTTTTCTCCTTCGTCGAGTTCTACAGTTTTAATATGAACTTTATCCTCTAACATTAAATCTTTAATATAACCGGGATCCTCAATTTTAATGTGTTGAAGAACAATTATATTTTTCATGTGGCTGGCTTGAGCAATTTTAAAATTTTTTTATGATTTGATAAATTATTTGAAACAATTATTTTTCCACCCAATGAAGCATCCCTATTATCCCATGTAGTAATTATTCCACCTGATGCTTTAATAATTGGTATTATTGGATGTATATCCCAAATTTTGTTTGCACATTGAGCTACAATATCTAGTCTTCCCTCTGCTAATTGGCAATATGTTAGTGCATCGAAACATGGAAACTGCATTCTCTTAATAAATTTCGTTATTTTTTTTTGTTTTTGAAAAGACAAAGTTCCATGAAAAGCAGCGGCTACTTTTAAATAATTAAATTTTATTTTTTTGTTTACTTTTAATTTTCTTTTTTTTCTGCCTTCAAATACAAAAGCAGATTTATCATTTTGATTTAAATAGTATCTTTTCATTCTTGGGAAATTAGCTAGCCCGACTATTGGTTTATTCTTATAATTTAGAGAAATTAAATTGCTCCAAGTAGGATTTCCAGCAACGAATGATCTTGTCCCATCAATTGGATCAATTATCCATGAAAATAGACTTTTCGTCTTTTTTACCCCAAACTCTTCACCAATAATTTGATGATCTGGGAACTTATCATTAATTTTTTTTCTTATAAATTTTTCAAAAGCTTTATCGGCACTGGTAACGGGATCATAACCTTTACCTTTTAACTTGTTATTAATTGTAAAAGTTTTGTTAAGTTTAGTGTAATAAAAATTAGTTAAATCCTTAGCAAGTTTATTCAAAAAGGTGTAATAAATCTCGAAATCTTTTGTTTTTTTGAAGGTCATTTATCTGATGAGTAATAATTAAAATATACAACTAGTTCAAATAAAATATCTTGAAAATTTTAGAATTTGATAGAAGAATCCAAGTAGATGAAAATAGAAATCGATTCTAAAAAAGTATTTATAAATAGTGGAAATAATAAAGAAGAAATACATCCATTTTGGCTTAGAGAAAGAATAAATAACGAAGATGCTCTGGATAAAGGAAATCAACAAAGATTATTTGATCCAAATTCTATAAATACTAACATTGATATAGAAAAAATTGAGAATGAAGATGGATTACTTAATTTATTTTTCAATGATGGAACCAATTATAAAATAAAAGAAGATCAAATATTAAATGAGTATAAATCACAAAATCTTGATCCTATTTCAATTGATAAAATTAAATGGGATTCAAATTTTAATAATTTTCAAAAATTTAAATTTGAAAATGATATTTTTGAAAAAAAAATCATGTATAATTTATTAGTATCATTCTATAAATATGGTTTTGTAGTTCTAACTAATGTACCAACTGAAGATAATTTTATTATTAAATTTGCAAATTCAATTGGGAGTGTCAGAAGAACAAATTTTGGGGAATTTTTTAATGTAAGATCTGTGCCTAATCCAAATGATTTGGCTTATACATCATTAGCATTATCTCCGCATACAGATAATCCGTATAGAAAACCAGTTCCTTGTGTTCAATTATTGCATTGTATTATAAATAATGTGAGTGGAGGAAATTCTACCTTGGTTGATGGTTACACAGTAAGTGAAAAAATCAAAGAGGATTATCCAGAATATTATGAAATTTTATCTTCAGTTAAAGTAAAATTTAAATTTATAGACAATACAGTTGTTCTAGAAGATATGTCTGAGTTAATTAAATTGGATGAAAAAAATAATTTTAAACAAGTTAGATTTAGTCCAAGATTAGATTATGCTCCGATATTAGAAAAATCAAAATTGGATTTATTCTATAAAGCTAGAAATAAAATTTCTGAATTATATAACTCTGATAAATATAAAGTTGAATTTAAATTAGAAACTGGAGATTTATTAATGATGGACAATCATAGATTACTTCATGGAAGAACAAAGTATGATGTTAACGAAGGTGATAGATATTTACAAGGATGCTATATTGATTTCGACAGTACAGAAGGTAAACTTAGACATTTAAAAAGAAAATTTAATCTTTAAATAATTCTTTTATTTTTTCTTCAGCGTTTTTTATAGACTTTTCATAATCTAAAGCCATTTGATCTGCTGCAACTATATCGATTTTTTTAATACCAAAAAAATTTAACATATGTATCAACCACGGGGTTAAAAAGTCTTCTTCACCTTGTATTTTTGTTCCGCCAGAAGTAATTACTAAATATACCTGCTTATCTTCTAATAAACCTTTTCTTCTTCCGTCATCCCCATATTTAAATGTCAATTTTACTCTGGCTGCAAGATCAGCCCAAGCTTTAAGGGTTGCTGGTGGGCCAAAATTATAAATTGGCACTGATATAATAATTACATCACATTCTTTTAACTCCGATACTAACTTATCAGATAATTCAAACATTTTCTTATGTTCATCTGTTTGCTCATTCTCCGGAATTTTCATTCCAGACTCAGTTAAGCCAGATATAAAAAGCATTTCGTCATCTAGGTCTCTATAAATGACCTCATCATTATCTTTTTTAACTTTATCAAGTATTTTTTTTGCAAGCATCCTTGAGGTAGAACCTTCTTTTCTAGCACTGCAATCGATTTGGTATATTTTCATTTTTATCCAAGTTTTTGAAGTATAGGAAAATACTTTAATATGTAAAATCCTAAAGCTTGCAACTGGTTTGTAATCATTAATATTCCTGTTATCAATAATAATCCTCCACCAACTCTTGAAATAGTTATCATTTTTGATTTTAGATTTTTTGTAACAACCATAAAACGCTGAATTAAATAACCCGATGCAATAAATGGCAATGCTAAACCAAGTGAATAGAACACAAGTAACAATATACCTCGGTTCAAACTTTGCTCAATTGAAGCTAAAGCTAATATTGATCCTAAAATTGGTCCAATACATGGAGTCCATCCAAATCCAAATGCCATACCAACTAATATTGAGCTAAAATTTCCTGATTTAATCTCAGTATTAATTCTTTTTTCATAATTTAAAAACTTAATATTAATTAATCCCATAATATGAAGAGAGAAAATGATTATTATACTTCCTGCAATAATTCTTAATTCAAAAGAGTTACTTAAAATTAAAGAACCTAAAAAAGTTGCAGTAGCTCCAAAGCTTATAAAAACAATGGAAAAACCAAAAGTAAATAAAACTATAGGGAATATATTAATTGTTTTTTTTTCTAATAACTCATTTAAAGAGCTTCCAGAAATATAAGATATGTATCCAGGTATTAATGGAAGTACACACGGAGACAAAAAGCTTATCAATCCAGCTCCAAATGCAACAAATAATTCTATCATTTAACCAGTATTTTTCATTGCAGCTGAAATGCCTGCAATAGATGTTAACAATGCATCATTAAGATCATTTTTTTTGTTTGAATTTAATTTTTTGTTTTTGATTTTATTCATAACTACTGCTTGAATTATATTTAATACCTCTGTGTAAATATTTCTTACAATAACTCCTGATCTAAATTTTTTTCTTTCATTTATAATTTCTTTTGGCGTAATCTTTTTATTTAATTTTTTAATAACTTCGAATTGAAACCTAAGTTTTTTTCCAACTCTTTTTAAATCTTTGTCAGCTAAATACTCCTCATATATTTTTGAAATATCTGGGTCCACTTTTGAAATTACCATATCCAAGATATCCATCATTGAATTGAAGAAAGGCCAATTTTTTTCCATATCTATTAGTGTTTTCTCAAATTTTTCTATCGATGAATATCTTAAAGCTTCTGCACTTCCAAGCCATGCTGGGAGCATTAGTCTTATTTGTGTCCAAGCAAATACCCAGGGTATTGCTCTTAAACCTTTGATATTATCGATATTCTTTCTTTTAGACGGTCTTGATCCAATTGAAAGTTTTCCTAAGGACACATGTGGCGTAACGGTTTTAAAATATTTAATAAAATCTGAACTTTGATTAATATTTTTTCTATATGAACTTTTTGAAATATCAGACATTTTTTCAATTAGATTTCTCCAATCTTTTTTAGGTACTGGCGGTGGGGTTAATGTTGCCTCCATTACCGCTCCTATATAGCTACATAAATTATAAATTGCTAAAGGTTGATATCCATATTTCTGTTGAATAACTTCTCCTTGATCTGTTATTCTGATTTTTCCATTAACTGTATTTGGTGGCTGAGATTTTAAAGTAGCTTGAATTGGACCTCCACCTCTACCCGCTGAACCACCTCTTCCATGAAAGAAAGTAACATCTATTTTGTATTTTTTTGCAATTTTAATAATTTCTTCTTGAGCCTTATATTGATGCCAACTTGCACAAATTTTTCCAGCATCTTTGCTTGAATCTGAATATCCAATCATGACTTCTTGTTTATTTTTTATTAAATCTCTGTACCACTTTAATGAAAACAAGCTGGCCATTATTGATTTTGCATTAATTAAGTCATCTAATGTTTCAAATAAAGGGACAACTCTTAATTTATTTTTAATATTTGCTTCTTTTTGCAAATATAAAACGGAAAGAATATCAGATGCAGATGATGTCATTGAAATAACATAAGCCCCTAAACATTCAGGCGGCTCTTCAGATAAAATTTTAAATGTTGACCAAACTTCTTTGTTTTCTTTATTTTTAAAATTAAAGTTTTTTATCAAATTTGATTTCTTTTTCATCTTAGATGATAAAAATTTAATTTTTTCCTCCTCACTCCATTTTAAATAATTATGTTTAATTTTTTTCTTAACAAGTTCATTAATTAATTGTGAGTGTCTAGATGATTCTTGTCTAATATCTAGTTTTGCCAGATTAATTCCAAAACATTTTGCTCTTCTCATTAAATCTAATAATTCACCACTTGCAATATTTTCACTTTGATTTTCCTCTAAAGACTCACGGACAATTCTAAGAGGTTTTAAAATTTCCTCTTTTGAGTTTAGCAAATTGTTATAGTCTAAAGGTTTTTTGTTAACTATAAATTGTTCAATTGCTCGATGAGTAAATCGCATTTTATCTCTTAAAGGTCTTAAGAAAACTCTGTAAGGTTCAAATGATTTTCCTGTGAGTTTTTGAATTTTTTTTGAACACTTTTCCATTGAATATGATCTAATTAATTTAGTGAGTTCTTTTTCATATAATTTTGCCGCTTCCCATCTTGATAATAACAAAACTTCTTTTGTTACTTTTGAAGTTACATTTGGATTTCCGTCTCTATCACCACCCATCCATGATCCAAACTCAATAGGATTAAAATTTTTTGGCAAACCTTTACCCATATTTTTCAAAAATATATCATTGAGTCTTCTGTAGACTTTTGGAATAGTTTCCCAAAGACTATCCTCTATTATTGCAAGACCCCATCGCGCTTCATCGGCTGGAGACGGTTTTGATCTTTTTAAGTCATCTGTATTCCAGATAATGGTAAATTCATCATGAATTTTTTTATTTAAAGATTTTATTTTTGAAGAGTGATCTTTAAATAACTCTCTTTCTTCAAGTATTTCTGTAATTTTATGATATTTTTGAATTAAAGTTCTTCTTTTGACCTCTGTTGGATGGGCTGTCAAAACTATTCCAATATTTAAATTTTTTGCAAAATCATATATTTTATTATTATTAATTTTTTTATTTTTAAATAATTTCTCAAAAATTTCTTCTATAAAAATATTTTTTTGATTTTTACCGTCTCTTTTATTTTCATATTGGTTGAGTTGTCTAGATGCATCAATAGACTCAGCTAGATTTATAAAATTCATAAAATGATTAAATGCTCTTGCAAGCTTGTAAGTATTTTTAGGATTAATACTTTTTATTTCACTAGAAATTTTTTTATATGATCTTTTTTGGATTTTATTTGCTTTTGACAACTTTCTAATTTTCTCAACAAGATTATAAAAGCTTTTCCCTTCTTGTTCTTTAATTACATTTCCTAATGAATTTCCTAAAAACCTAACATCCTCTCTTAAAGATTTTGTAGGAATTCTCTCGTAGTATAGGTCTCTTTTGATCACAATTTATTATATCAAAAAAGAGATTATATTTGGATTAAATTGCTACTACTTTTGATTTTTGTTCACCAAGAAGTTCAATTGAAAGCCTCATTTCATCACCTGCTTTTAAAAATTTTTGTGGCTTCATTCCCATTCCAACTCCTGGGGGCGTTCCCGTGGTAATAATATCTCCTGGTTGAAGGGACATATATCTACTAACATATGAAACAATATGATCTACATTAAAAATCATTGTTTTTGTATTACCCGTTTGCATTCTTTGACCATTCAAATCTAATTCCATATTTAGGTTGTTTACATCATTAATCTCATCTTTGGTCACAAGGTATGGACCAATAGGACCAAATGTATCGTGCGACTTTCCTTTTACCCACTGTCCCATTTTTTCTATTTGCCACTCTCTTTCACTTACGTCATTCACTAAACAATAGCCTAAGATATAATCTTGTGAATTTTTTTCTGGAATATTTTTAGCATTTTTTCCAATAACTAAACCTAGCTCAACTTCCCAATCTAGTTTTTTTGAATAGCTTGTAATTTCAATATCATCATTTGGTCCATTAATTGAACTAGTTGCTTTCATAAAAACTATTGGTTCTGTTGGTGGTTTTGCTCCAGTTTCTGCGGCATGGTCAGAGAAATTTAATCCGATTGCAATAAATTTTCCTGGTTTAGTTATACATGAACCAAATCTAGTATTTTTTGAAATTTCTGGAAGCGATGATAAATCAACTTTCTTGATTTTTTCAAATGTTTCAAAATTTAAATGAGTTGGATCTAAATCATTTATATATTTGGAAATATCTCGCAAATTTCCATCTTTATCCAATATAGCTGGCTTTTCTTTATTTTTTTCTCCTACTCTTAGTAATTTCATTTCATCTCCAATAATTATTTATAGCTTTTGTATAACGAGCTATGATCATAATTACCTAAACCCTTTTTAACAAGCTTATTATACATTTTTTTTACTATTTTAGATAAAGGTAATTCTAACTTTTTATTTTTCGCACAATCAAGGATGTTATTCATATCTTTTAATTGCGAAAAATTTTTTCCTCTTGGTTTAAAATCATTTTTGATCATTCTTAGTCCGTGAGTTTGCAATACTTTACTGTCAGCCCATCCTCCTTTCAATGCTTTGAGAATATTAATTGGATTTACGTTATTTTTTTGTGATAGTTTAATTGCTTCTGAAACAGATCCTATTGTAATTCCAACTATTATTTGATTAGCTAATTTTGCTATTTGACCTGCGGAATTTTTTCCAACTAAAACAGGATTGCCTAATTTCTTAAGTACATTTAAATTTTTAGAAAAAACTTTCTTATCTCCACCAACCATTATGGCGAGCTCTGCATTCTCTGCGCCATTGGTGCCTCCGGAAACTGGTGCGTCTAAAAAATTAATTTTATATTTTTTTAATAATTTTGATAAATTAATTGCTGTTCTAGGGTTTGCAGAACTCATATCAATGATTGTAGATCCTTTTTTTAAATTTTTTAAAAATTCTGAATTAAAATATATTTTTTTTATAGCCTTATCATCAGACAACATGGTAATTATTAGATCCTGGTCCTTAACAACTTCCTTTAGAGAATTACATACTTTCGCACCAAATTTTTTTAGTCTAATGGCTTTATTTTTAGTTCTATTAAAAACTTTAACTTCATATTTTGATTTTAGAAGATTTTTAGCCATTGGAAATCCCATTAAACCTATTCCAATAAAACCGATTTTATATTTTTTCATTATTTAAATTTATATTGTATCGTTAGATCTT
The DNA here is from genome assembly GCA_902543485.1 of uncultured Pelagibacteraceae bacterium. GTDB lineage: Bacteria > Pseudomonadota > Alphaproteobacteria > Pelagibacterales > Pelagibacteraceae > Pelagibacter. The sequence goes on from CACBYP010000010.1 coordinate 17,749, forward strand.
CCTAAATCTGCAGCTCCTCTTACGCCACTAGAATCTCCATGGATATTTTTTAAAACTTTAGTATTTACAGTGTCACTAAATACATATTTTTTTAATTTTGAATTTATATTTCCATAAATCTGCTTCATATTGGAAACACCTCCACCCATAACAATTGCACCAGGATCAACAATATTAATTACAGTGGATAAGCCTCGTGCTAAGTAATCTAAGTATTGAAATACAAATTCTAAAGATTTTTCATCTCCTTTGTTTGCATTTTCTTGAATTATCTTAGCATCTAATTCTATTTTATGAATGTCATAAAAATGTTTTGAAAACCCTGGACCGGATAGGAATGTTTCAATGCATCCTTTTTTACCACAATAACAATCGTGCCTTTTCCACTTATCATTTGTTCCTATTGGCATTTGATTATGTCCCCATTCCCCAGTTATGTTATTAAATCCATTAACAATTTTATTATTAATAATTAATCCTCCACCAACACCTGTTCCAATTATAACTCCAAATACTATTTCATGGTTAAGACCAGCTCCATCAATTGATTCAGATAAAGCAAAGCAATTAGCATCATTTTCAAGAAATATTTTTCTATTTAGCCTAAGCTCAATATCCTTTTTTAAAGGCCTATCATTTAACCAGGTTGAATTACCACCCTTTATACAATTTGTTTCTTTTGATAAAGCTCCAGGCGAGCCTACACCAACACTACAACTTTTTTTGTATTTATCTTCTAAATAATTTACAAGTTCACATACTGTATCTAAAGTTCCATTATAATTTTTTGGTGTTGTTCTCCTAATTCTCTCGAGCTCTTTTCCATTTTCATCAATAATGATTGACTCTGTTTTGGTTCCACCTAAATCAATACCAATATGCATTTTAATATGAACTTGATTGCTTCCAGATGTTAATATTACCATCTTTTGCGGTTTTATTAATTATTTTCATTTCAGAAGTTGTAAAATTAAGTTTGTTTAGACTTTCTAAATTTTCTTTTAATTGATTAATATTTCTAACTCCTATTAGAGCGGATGTTACATAATTATTTGATAGAACCCAAGAGATTGCCATTTGAGATAAAGATTGCCCTCTTTTAATTGCAATCTTATTTAAATCCGAAACAATCTTTAAATTTTTTTTTGTTATCAAAGATTTATCTAAGTATGATGTTGTATCGCTTGCTCTTGAAACTTTAGGTATCTTTTTTAAATATTTATCTGATAGCATTCCTTGAGCTAGCGGAGAAAAAGCAATACATCCAATTTTTAGTTTTCTTATTGTCTTAGTCAAATCTTTTTCAATCCATCTATTTATTAACGAATATGATGGTTGATGAATAAACAATTTAATATTTCTTGATTTTAAAATTTTGTAGATTTGATTTGTCTTTTTGGAGGAATAAGATGAAATGCCAATATATAAAGCTTTACCAGATTTATAAATAGTTTCTAAAGCATCTGCTGTTTCTTCTAAAGGTGTATTTGGGTCAAATCTATGTGAATAAAATATGTCAAAATAATCAACTTTCATTCTTTTTAAACTTTGATCACAACTCGCGATAATATGTTTTTTTGATCCCCATTCTCCATAAGGTCCTTCCCACATATCATAACCAGCTTTAGATGATATGATGAGTTCGTCTCTATATTTTTTTAAGTCTTTACTTATTATTTTTCCAAAATTACTTTCTGTGCTACCATATGGAGGGCCATAATTATTCGCCAAATCAAAATGAGTAACACCTCTATCAAAAGCGTAAAATAGGATTTTTTTAATATTTGAAAGTGGGATTTTGGTACCAAAATTATGCCAAAGACCCAAGCTGATTAAAGGTAATTTTACACCGCTGTCACCGCAAGTCCTATATAACATATTTGAGTATCTATTTTTAGATGCAGAGTATTTCATAAAAAAAATATTAAATTAAATACATTAATAAGTAGCTCTTCCCCCACTTAGATCAAACACTGCAGCAGTCGCAAAAGAGTTTTCTTCACTAGCTAAATAAGTTACTAAAGAAGCCAATTCATTAACTTTTGCAAACTTATTTCTTGGAATCTTTGAAAGCATGTAATTTATATGTTCTTCGGTCATTTGATCAAATATTCTTGTTTTTGCAGCTGCCGGTGTTACACAATTTACTGCTATATTTTTTAATGCTAACTCTTTTCCTAGAGATTTTGTTAAACCAATAACCCCTGCTTTTGATGTGCTATAAGCTCCAGCGTTAGGATTGCCTTCTTTTCCAGCAATTGATGCAATATTAACTATTCTTCCATAATTATTTTTTTCCAAATAAGGAACAACTGCTTTGCAACAGTAAAATACTGCATTTAAATTTAATTGAATAACTTTTTCCCACTCTTCAATAGGATATTCTGCAACTGTTTTATTCATGCCTGTTATCCCAGCATTGTTTACAAAAATATCTATTTTATTATGTTCAGTCTCAATATCTTTTAAGCTTTTAGAAATCTCTTCAAAGTTACATACATTTACAATTTTATAACTTATGTTTTCTGAATTTATTTTTTCAACGGCTTTCTTTGCTTCTTGTTCATCAATATCCCATATAACAACTTTTGCACCTGATTGAATGAATCTTTCCGCTATTGCAAATCCAAAACCTTGAGCACCACCTGTTATAACCGCAACCCTATTACTTAAATCAAACTTTATCATTTTTTTTCTTTCTCTTTATTAATGGAAAACTTAGAGCAATTAAAGATAAAACAAAAAATGTTAATGCAATAGGTCTTTGAAGAAACATTAACCAGTTTCCATCGAAAATAACAAGCGATTGTCTTAAAGTTCCTTCTACCAATTCACCCAAAATTAAACCTATAATTACAGGTACAACTGAAAATCCATATCTTCTCATAAAGAAACCAATAACTCCAAATAATAGCATCAACCAAACATCAATAATTGACTGATTTAAAGAATATGTTCCACAAACAGAAACCGCAAAAATCATCGGCCATAATAATTTATTCGGAACTAAAGTTATTCTTGCAAATATTTTAGCTCCAAAAAATCCTAATACGAAGAATAAAATATTTGCAATTAGCATTGATCCAAATATTCCATAAAGAAACTCAGGTTGCTCTCTAAATAAATCTGGACCCGGTCTTACACCATGTATGATTAATCCTGTAAGTATTACTGCTGTAGTCGCACTACCAGGAATGCCTAAAGCTAGCGTTGGAACCATGGCTCCTCCAGTAGCAGCATTATTTGCTGCTTCAGCTCCAGCTATTCCTTCAATTGATCCTTTTCCAAAATCCTCAGGTTTTTTTGACCATCTTTTTGCTTCAGCATATCCTATTAAAGATGCAACAGTTCCTCCCTCTGCTGGCAAAACACCAATAAATGATCCTATCCCACTAGATCTTATAATTGTTTTCCAAGTTTTTTTATAATCATCGATTGATGGAAGTTTAACTGCCTTTAAAGCTACTCTATTAAATATTTGATTTATTAAAGTAGATTGAGTTAACATTTCACTAATAGCAAACAAACCTACTACTACTGGAATAAAACCAATACCTTCAGTCAATTCATTAATTCCAAATGTAAACCTATCTATAGATGTCATAAAATCTTTACCAACAGTTGAAATTAGAATTCCAAAAGCACCAGCAATTAAATTTTTAATAGGACTGCCTTCACCAATTGATGCAAGCATAGTTAATCCAAAAATTGCTAGCGCAAAATATTCAGGTTGACCGAATTCGTAAGCTAAATTTGCAAGTAAAGGAGCAAAAAATATAAGAACTATAACACTAGCAATTCCACCAATTACGCTTGAAACAGTAGCCATACCTAAAGCTCTTCCAGCTTCTCCTTTTTGTGCTAAAGGGTAACCATCTAAACATGTGGCTGCTGCTGCAGGGGTTCCAGGGGTATTTATTAAAATTGCAGTAATTGCACCTCCATAAGTTCCTGCACAATAAATTGCAGTTAGTAAAACAATTGCAGATAGTGGATCTAGTGTCATCGTAAAAGGTAATATTAAAGCACCGCCTGTTGTTGGCCCTAGTCCAGGAAGAACTCCAAGAATTAATCCAAAAATTGTTCCAAAAAATAAAACAATTAATAATTTATAACTAAATAAAGGAGCAAAGATTAAACCTAAATTTTCCATTTTATCCGTAATAAAGATTTGTAATAATTCCAGGTGGAAATCGTAATCCTAAAATTGTTTCAAAAAATACAAAAACAATTAAAGGAAATATAATTGATACGATTATTAAATAGGCAACTCTTCTTTCTCCCCAAAAGTAAGAAACTATGATTGAAAGTAATGCTATGCCTAAAAAGAAATCTAAAAATTTTGAAACAGTTATAAAAACAACAAATGAAAGCAAAGTGATGTAAAATGAATTAGGTAATTTTTTTTCATTTTTCCAGGGATTTTTAAGAGAAATAAAATAAGTTAATAAAGTTAGCGCAATAATTAAAATTAATAGGGCCTTTGGAAACGTTGCTGGCTGTATACCTCTATTTAATATAGGAGGCACTATGTCAAAAGTAAACGTAAAGTATAATAGAATTGAAGAAATTAATATTATTACAGCTGAAACAATGAATGAACTTTTAAAAAAAAGGGACAAACTTTTGTTTGTCCCTTTTTCGTTATGTACATCATTCATTTAAATGTACAAAATTTATTAATTAATGTAACCCAATGCTTTGAGTTGAGCTGTCATTTCAGCAAGCATTTCTTCCATTTGCTTGCCCCATTCATCTGCGCCTACAACACTAGATTCATCAAGACCAATTTCTGTTAGGAAATTTTTATAGTAGTTGTGGCTCATAGCTTTCATCATTCCAGCTTCTAGTTGTTTAACTCTGTCTGCTGGAGCACCTTTTTTAGTTACGAAACCTCTAACAGTAGATAAAGAAACAGGTATCCCTAATTCTTTTGCCGTTGGAGAGTCTCCTATTTTAGCCATTCTATTATTTGCTAATACAACTGAAACACAAAGTTTGCCTTCATTAATTTCAGTTAGGGCCTCACCTAAATTTAAAACTCCTACATCAATATCTCCCTTGATTAGGTTTGTTTTAATTGGCGCAACACCTTTGTAAGCAACAATAGTTGGATCTTTTAATCCACCTTTTTTAGTAAATGCAATTGCACTAACATCATCAATTCCACCAGTGTGAGTTGTTCCATATTTTAGTGATTTTGATTTTTGAGTGCTAATAAATTTCTTAGCATCTTTGATGTCATTATTACAATTAACAACAAATAGTTGAGGATCATCAGTTCCTCTAGCTAGCGGTTGCATATCGCTTATTTTGACTTTTGTTTTACCTAAAGCCATTGATACTGCGTGACCAGTAGTCCAAGTCAAAGTGTGATTACCGTCAGCAGGAAGTGTCATCATGTAGTCCATAGATGCAGCTCCACCACCACCTTTTTTATTAACTAATTGCATGTCTTGTTTTAAAACTCTTCTTGCTCTTAACAACATCATTCTCGTAGTAACATCTGTTCCACCACCAAAACCAGCATGAGTAATTGCTTGTATTGGATGACCATCTGCTTTTGCAGATGTAATCATAAGTGGAAGTGCTACAACAAAAAATTCAGTTACTAAAAAAGCAGCAGCTAAAAATAGTTTAAAGCTTTTTTTCATTATTTCCCTCTTAAGTTAATTTATATTTAAATATTTAATCATAATCTGTTAGAAACAGTAAGAAAAAAGATGACAAATAAGAAAAAAAATATTGCTTTATTGCTTGGAGATCCATCAGGTATTGGACCAGAACTTATATCAAAACTTTTGACCCAAAACGAACTATCGAATGCAAACATTACTATAATTGGTGAAAAAAATATTTTAAATGCTGGAGATAAAATTTCAGGAAATAATTCAGACCTAGAAATTGTTACTGATTTTGATGAAATAAATTTTGATAAAAAAAGTAAGTATTTTTTAGATATCTCTAAGGGTAAAAACAAAGATTATAATTTATCAGAGTGCTCTGCCGAATCTGGAGAAACTGTTTTAAATGCATTAAATTTAGCACTAGAACTTGCGAAAGAGAAAAAAATTGATGCTATTAATTTTGGTCCTTTTAATAAGACAAGCTTAAAATTAGGTGGATGTAAATTTGATGACGAATTACATCATATGGCTGATAAATTAAATGTAAAAAGTTTTTTTTGTGAATTTAATGTAGTAGATAATTTTTGGACTGCACGAGTGACATCTCATATACCTATCAAAGAAGTTCCAGAACATATTAAGAAAGATAAAATAATGAAGCCAATAAAATTGATTAATGAAGCAATGAAATTAAACGGTATAGAAAATCCAAGAGTTGCGGTTCAAGCTCTTAACCCTCATGCAGAGTTTGGTAATGAAGAAAAAGATGAGATAATACCAGCAATAGAGGAAGCAAAAAAACTTGGTATTAATGCTGATGGTCCTTTGCCATGTGATACTTCTTTCATTACAGCATTTAAAAATAAAAATCATGATTGCATTGTTGGAATGTATCATGATGCTCTTCAATCTGGACTAAAGGCTTTTGGATTTGATAGAGGGGTAACAGTTCAAGGTGGTCTTCCAATTCCAATAACAACACCTGCGCATGGAACTGCGTTTGATATTGCTGGAAAAAATCAGGCAAATTTGGAGCCAACATTGCAATCGTTTAAAATTGCACTAAGAATGGCTCAAAATTTAAATTAAATGTCTAAAATTAAAGATATAAGAACAAAAGTATATCAATGGAATGGTAAAACAGTTCCTCCACAAAATAATTTTTGCACAAATGCATCAGATTTACTTTATGAAAAATCAGATGCCATGGGTTCTTTTAGATTTCATGAATGGTTAATTTGTGAAATTGAAACTGATGGTGGTCATATTGGAATTGGTAATGCAGCTCTTGCACCTCAGTTAGTAAAAAAAACTATTGATGAGTATCTTAAACCATTAGTTATAGGAGAAGATCCTTTTGATTACGCTTACATCTGGGAAAAAATGTATAGAAGAACTCATGCATGGGGAAGAAGAGGTTTGGGTATGGTTGCAATATCTGCAATTGATATTGCTATTTGGGATATATTAGGAAAGTTAACTAACAAACCCGTATTTAAATTGTTAGGGGGTAGAACAAAAGAAAAGATACCTGTTTATGCATCAAAACTTTATAGCCAACCTATCAAAGATTTACAAAATGAAGCTGAAAAATATAAAAAACAAGGTTTTAAAATGTTTAAAATGAGATTTGGTTGGGGGCCAAAAGACGGTCCTGAAGGTATGAGAAAAAACATTGAACTTGTAGAAGCTGTAAGAGAAGTAATCGGGGATGATACTGACTTAATGTTAGAATGTTATATGGGTTGGAACCTAGATTATTCTAAAAGAATGATACCTAAATTGGTAAAATTTAATCCAAGATGGTTAGAAGAACCAGTTATTGCTGATGATATTCATGGGTATGCGGAACTGAATAATATGAACGCTATACCAATTTCTGGGGGAGAACATGAATTTAATCTATTTGGTTTTAAACAATTGTTAGACCTCAAAGCAGTTAGCTACATTCAATATGATAATAATAGAGTTGGTGGATTTACAATCGCTCAGAAAATAAATGCTCTTGCAGAGGCTTATCAAGTTCCAGTAATTCCACATGCAGGTCAAATGCATAACTATCATTTAACAATGTCGAATTTTAATTGTCCTATCTCAGAGTTTTTTCCAGTTCATGATGTAGAAATTGGTAACGAACTATTTTATTATATTTTTGAAGGTGATCCTGCTCCAATAGATGGAATGATAGATCTAGATGATAATGTTCCTGGTCTTGGGCTTAAGATTACAGATAAATATAAATCAGAATTTAAAATTATTGAGTAATTAATAATTTTCTACTTCATTGATACTTGGCATTGAATTTGCAGCCCCTTCTTTAGTTGTAGAAATGCCAGCAACTTTATTAGAAAATTCTAATGCATCAACAATTTTTAACGATTTAGCTAATGCCACACTAAAAGCTCCATTAAATGCATCTCCTGCTCCAGTAGTATCTTTTACATCGTCTTTTAATTTATGAGCATCTACAAAATGGCTTTCGGTTCCATTTGAAAAATAAACTCCTTTAGAACCTAGAGTTATTAAAATATTTTTTACTCCTTTTTTTAAAAATTCTTTAGCTGCATTTTCTATTTCAGATTTTGTTTCTATTTTCTTTTCTAAATAAAAACTAGCCTCAGTTTCATTTGGTGTAAAATAGTCTATGTTTTTAAAGTCATTCTCAGATATTTTTGAAGCCGGAGCTGGATTTAAAATTGTAATTGATCCAGTATCTTTAGCTTTTTGTAAAGCATAACTAGTAACATCATATGGTGTTTCTAATTGTGTTAAGAATATATCTGACTTCTCGATTGCTTTTAAATTATTATCTATATCAGAACTATTTAAAGTGCCAGCAGCGCCTGGTATAATGTTTATTGCATTATCACCTGTATTAGCATTAATCATAATACCAGCAACACCAGTTGAGTGATTTTTGTCTTTAATAATATAATCGGTATTTACTCCAGAGGATTTATATAAATTTAGTGCCATTTCAGCATTATTATCATCACCTATTTTTGTAATAAAACTTATGTTTCCGCCAAGTCTTGCTGCAGCAATGGCTTGGTTAGATCCTTTTCCACCAGGTCCTATTAAGTGTTTTGTTCCTAAAATAGTTTGCCCCACTTCAGGAATTTTTTCACCAATAAAACACAAGTCCGCAACAAATACTCCAAATACACATATAGATTTCATTTGATTAAGACCAGACTTTACCGTCAGGAAGAATAACTCCTTTAGTAATAATAAAACATCCAAAAGGTCGAGCATCTGTAGTGGTTACAATACAATATGCTTTTTTTGCTTCTTCGTAAAAATTTTGTCTTGAAATTGATCCAACTTTCCATTGGGGACCAGAATTATTTTTTACCGCTTCAATAAATTCTTTATGAGTTTCAGTTAGTTCTTCTGGTTTATCATCTACTTCCATTCTAAGTGCAGGTGAGCCCCCTTGTGATACGGTAAAACTATCTAATGGAAAAACAGATAAAATTGCATTTGCTGCACTTTTAATATCTACCCCATCTAATCGAACTACATTTTTGTTCATAGAGTTTGCGGGAAAATTAGCATCAGCAAGAACAATTTTCTCACCATGACCCATAGATCTTAAATGAAAAAGTAAATCAGGGCTTAAAACTGGGTTAATATTTATTAACATTAAAAGATTATATTACATAAAAAAAAAGGGTGGAATAAAAATTCCACCCTTTTTTAAATGTTATAGACTAATGATTATTTAAAATCGTTAGCGTTTTCTTTTGTTACTAGTTGTGTTCCAGTATCAATGTTTGGATCAATACTTCCACCATTAGCTAGCTCAAGTGCATATTTAACACCGTAAGCACCCATGTTATATGAGAACTGAGCAATAGTTGCAGTCATTTCACCTTTTAAGATACTTGTAGCAGCATCTGGAGTTGCATCAAAACCAACAACAACAACATCATTCATATCTGCATCTTTAAGAGCTTGCATAGCACCTAAGCCCATATTGTCATTTGAAGCAAATATTGCTTTGATGTTAGGATTTTTCAAAATAATAGACTCAGTAACTGATCTACCTTTTGCAGTATCCCACTCAGCTGTTTGAGTAGCAACTATATTTAAACCGCAATTTTTAAATCCTTTAATTGCACCGTCTCTTCTTAGTAAAGCTGTTGATTGAGACTCTATTCCAGTCAAAATTGCAACATCTGAACCTTTTGGAGTTTTGTCACAAATGAATTTAGCAGCTAATTCTGCTCCATTCATATTGTTAGTTCCAATAAAAGTAACACCTTCATTGATCCCCTTTGTATCTACAAATACAACTGGAACACCACTTTTGATAGCGTCATCTACAATTGGAGCGAATGCATTTGGATCTCCTGGTGCAAGAGCTAAAGCATCAACACCTTTAGCAAGTTGGTCTTCCACTTGGTTAATTTGTGCTTGAACATCACCTTCTTGAGGTGGCGCAACCAAGATTAACTTAACACCTAATTTTTTAGCTTCTTCTTCAGCACCTTTTGTAACAGAAGCCCAGAAAGGATTTCCAGACCCAGGACCTTTAATACTAAACAAGATTTTTTTACCATGACCATCAGCAAAAGAAGCTGAAATCATGCTTATCGATAAAAAAATTGCTGATACTAAAACAACAATTTTTCTTGATAGTTCTCTCATAAATTTCCCCTTTAATAATTATTAAAGCTTAATTTAATAAAATTTTTAAAAAAAATTCAACTGTTTACAGGGTCTCTTATGATAGCATGTATTCAACTTTGACGTGTTTATTTCCTCGTGCCGAAATCTCTTCTTAAAACATCCACGTAAACTGCTAATACAATGATCGAGCCAATCAATACTTGTTGCCAGAAAGAACTTACATCCATCAAATTAAGTCCATTTCTTAAAATTCCCATAATCATTACTCCGGCAAAAACTCCAAGAACAGTTCCTCTACCACCAAAGAAACTGGCTCCACCAATTATACATGCTGCGATAGCATCCAATTCAGATTGTAATCCTGCATTAGGATAACCAGAGTCTGTTCTTCCTGCTAGAATTAATGCTCCAATACCTGATAAAAATCCACAAAGTGAATAAACAATTATTAAAATTTTATTAACATTAATTCCTGAAGCTCTTGCTGCGCTTGGGTTTCCACCAATTGCATAAATCCACTTTCCTGTTCGACTATGATTTAGGAAAACCCAAAAAACAAAATATACAACCGCGATTAAAACTAAGCTTACAGGGAGATATTGAGATTTCTCTAATCCTAACCAAGTAAGATCTATTCTACCATGACCTAAGTACCTAACTTCATCGGTAAATCCACTTATGGGTGTTCCGCCTGATATTAAGTTTCCTGTTCCTCTAAAAATATATAGAGTTCCTAAAGTCATTATAAAAGGATGAGGCATTCTTAAAAGTGTTATCCCCAAACCATTTATCAACCCGCATAAAAATCCAGCAAATAAAGGTACTAGAACAACTATAAACCAAGGTGCTCCAGCTTTAGCCACTATTGCTAAAATCATCAATGAAAGCATCATTATTGAGCCAACTGATAGATCTATACCCGCAGTCACAATCACCATAAAAACACCTAAAGCTAACATTGATTGCCAAGATATTTGTTTGAATACGTTTGTTACATTTCTCCATGACAAGAAGACATCTGGTTGCAAAATATGCATTACCAAGATCATGATAACTAATAATAGTAAAATCCCGTATTTTTCAAAATATGGAATAAGTTTTACGTATAAGCTATCTTGTTTTTTTTCCTTATCGTCCATTTTATTTTTTTCCCATAATCCAACCAATGACTTCATCTCTTGAAGTTTTATCTAATTGAGACTCAGCAAAGTTTGTTCCTTGAAAAAGTGCCATTACTCGGTCGCAAACAGTAAAAATATCATCCATTCTATGACTTATTACTATAACACCTACGCCAGTACTTTTTAATTTGTTAATTAAGTCTAATACTTTTCCAACTTCTTTTATTGCTAAAGCAGCAGTTGGTTCATCCATTATAACAACTTTAGCATTAAATGCTGTTGACCTAGCTATTGCAACCGCTTGTCTTTGTCCTCCAGATAATTCCTCTACTTTCTGATCAGCACTTTTAACATTTATTTTTAGTTTCTCTAAGTGTGCGCTTGTCATTTCTTGAATTTTTTTAAAATCTAGAAATTTTAAGAAGCCAATATTTTTTGTAGGCTCTCTTCCTAAGAATATATTTTCTCCAATGGGTAAATTACCTGCCAATGCAAGATCTTGATAAACCATTTCTAAGCCTAAATTTTGAGAGTCTTTTGGGCTATCTAACACATGTTCTTTGCCCTCAAAAAATAAAGCACCTGCACTTGGTTTGTATAAACCTGATAAAACTTTCATTAGTGTAGATTTGCCTGCACCATTATCTCCCACTACACCTAAACATTCACCTTCGTGCACTTTTAAATTTACATTTTCTAAAGCAGTTATTGTTCCAAAATACTTTGTGATACCTTTAGCCTCTAAGAGCAATTTATTTGTTGAAGTCATTTAATTTAAATTAAAAAAAAAATTAATTAATTGCAACAGGTTTTGACCTCAAAAGATGAACAGTTTTTCTTAGAGCTTTTTTACAAAATCTTGGATTAAGATTTTTTGAAATTAATTTCATGTCTTCAAAAACAATATTGCCCATTTCCTTGAATGCCTCGTCTAAAGCACCCGCTCTATGTGCTGAGAATAAAACATTTTTTAATTTTCTTATTGGGTCATTTTTTTTAACTGGTTCTTCGGGAAAAACGTCAAGTGCTGCATAAATATCACCTTTTTTAAGTCTATTTTTTAAATCTTTAAAATTAACGACTGCAGCTCTACTCATTAGTATAAAAAGCGAGTTTGATTTCATAAGATTGAGTAATTTTTTATCAATCAGTCCTTTATTTGTTGTAGTAATTGCAGCAAGTACATAAATAACTTCACATTCTTTAAACATTTTTTTTAAAGTAATTGGTTTATATCCTTGATTAATTATTTTTTTGTTTGGTATCCAAGGATCATAGATATTTATTTTACTCGAAAATGGTTTCAATAATGGAACCAAAGCTCTCCCTAAATCTCCAAATCCCAATAATCCAATTTTTTTTTCTGATAACAATGAAGCCTTAAGATTTCCATCTAATCCATACTTTTCCTTTTTATTAATGAAATCCTGATTTGCTCCATGAATATTTCTAAGAAGAGAGAGTGTAAATCCAAGTGCAATCTCTGCAACTGGTTTTGAGAAAACAGGTGAAGTTGCAATAACGTGAATACCTTTATCAAAGCAATAATTATAATCCATATTATCTAAAAAGTTGCTTTCGACATTTATTACTGCTTTCAACTTTTTTGCTTTTATTAATAAAAATTTAGGAAGATCGGGCTGTCCAATTATAAATTTCGCTTTATGAATATTATTAACATAAAATTTTTGTTTATTTGTTTTTGGTGCGAAAATAAGCTTAAATTTATTTTTTAACTCATTTAATTTTGGTTTTGAAAAAATAAGCTCTATAGTTCTTGGATATGGATCAACAATTGCAATATCTTTCATGATCTATAAGAGAATTTTTTTTACTTCTTCTTCTGTAAATCTTTTTGGTTTTTCACACTTAGTTTTAATTTTTTGAGGTACTCCAGTTGTTGCGGCTTTCATAGTAGTTTCAATTATATCTAAAACATGAAGAGATAGCTCTCCTGAACATCGATGTTTTTTCTTTTTTTCTATTGAATATAACATCTCAGACATGCCAACACTTCTATAGTTTGCATTTGTTGGTGATTCATTAGATCTACCGCTTGCAGATGTAATATTTATTTTTCCTAAATGCATTTTATCGGTTTTATGTTCACCCCAACGACCACCTTCTGTAACAGAAATATAAACAGATCCACCAAACATATTTGGATCAGGAACAATAATTGATCCTTTAGTTCCATAAAGTTCCATATGATTTCTTTGATGATTAATAACATCAAAGGATAAAGTGACTTGAATAATTGCTTCATTATGAAATTGAATTGTTGCTAAATAAGTAGTTGGTGTTTCAACCTTGAATGTTTTTCCTTTATTTGGACCTGCTCTATAATTTCTTCTTTTAAATGCTGTTAATGTTCTTCCTTGCACCTGTTTAGCTGGCCCTAAAAGATTAACAAGTGTTGTAAAAAAATAAGGACCCATATCTATTACTGGTCCTCCCTCTTTTTTATACCAAGACTCTGGTTTTGGATGAAAGTTTTCAACACCAGGAAATGCAAAGATTGCATTTCCAAGTTTGATTTGTCCAATCAAATCAGAGTCAATTAATTCCTTTGCTTTTTGTCCACCTCCTCCAAGAAAAGTATCTGGCGCATTACCAATGTATAATTTTTTTTGTTTTGCCAAAGCCACTAACTCTTTTCCTTTTTGAAAGTATGTTGCTAATGGTTTTTCTGAATAAACATGCTTGCCTGCATTTAATACTTTTTTTGACACAGAATAATGTGATTGAGGAATTGTTAAATTTAAAATTACCTCTATATCTTTATCTTTTAGTATTTCATTAACAGTCATTGATTTGATGTTGTATAATTTCGCACATTTTTCAGCTGCTTTTTGATTAATATCCGCACAAGCAACGATTTTGAAATTATTAAAATATTGGTGTCCCCTAAAATATGTTTCTGCGATATGGCCACATCCTATGAGACCAACCTTAAAAACTTTATTCATGAATTTTAGACACCTTGTCTTTGCTTTGATTTTCCTTCTTTATGAAGTTTTAATGCCTCTTCATTTTCTTTTGTTGATGGCATTTCTAAAGTAGGACTTTCCCAGTAAGCAGATCCTTCTAACCACTCATAAGAATGAGTTTTTATTGAAATTAAGTAAGTTACATCAGATTTTTTAGCTCTTTTAAATGCTTCCTCTAGTTCAGAAATAGATGATACCTCCTCAGATTTTGCACCCATGCTCTCTGCATGTTTAACAAAATTAACAGGGACTAGATTTGGAGCTTTTGAACTATTAAATAGACAATTAAATTCTTTTCCGCCTTTAAACAATTGTAGCCTGTTAATAACGGCATGGCCTCCATTATCACATAAAACTATTATTAATTTATTATTTGTTATAACTGATGAATAAATATCTGAATTAAAAAGTAAATAAGATCCATCTCCTACAAAAGCAATTACTTCTTTATCTGGGTTTGCCATTTTAACTCCTAATGCACCAGAAATTTCATAACTCATACAGCTAAAACCCCATTCGGTTTCATGTGTATTTAATTCTTTTGGCCTCCAAATTTGCACAACTTCTCCAACTAATCCACCTGCAGCAGTAACAGCAATGTCCGTTGGATCTGAATTACGATATATTGCTCCTACAGCATGTGCATAACTAGGTAGTTCTTGATTAGTTGGACCGCTTTCTTTATCTACATAATCATTCCAATTTTTTAATTCATCTCTTGATTTTTTATGCCATTCATCAGGTGCTTTCCAATCTCCCAAGGCATTTGATAGCTCTTGTAAGCTTACTTTTGCATCACCTATTACTGATTGCGCCAAATGTTTGCTAGCATCAAATCTAGAGACATTAACACTAACAAGTGAAAAGTCTGGGTTCTCAAAATTTGCCCACGACCCAGTTGTGAAATCAGCTAATTTTGTTCCAACAGCAATAGCTAGGTCAGTTTGTTTTGCTAAATTATTTGCTGCTTTGCCACCAAGACCACCTATGGGACCTAAGAAATGAGAGTGGTCTCTCTTCATTGTAGAGTAGCCCATAACTGTTTGTGTAACTGGTATATTGTGTTTAATTGCAAAATTACTTAGATCTTCCATTGCATCAGAGTAGAAAACCCCTCCACCTGAAATCAATAAAGGATTTTTGGATTTTTTAATTTGCTCAGCTGCTTGTTTTATTTGAAAATCATCAGGTCTTGGTCGTCTAATGTTGTGAACTCTCTCTTTAAAAAATTCTTCAGGATATTCATATGTTTCACCTTGAACATCTTGTGATAATGATAAGCAAGCTGGTCCGCAATCTGCTGGATCTAACATTGTTTGGATTGCTTGAGGTAATGTTTGTAAAATTTGTTCTGGTCTTGTAATTCTATCAAAATATTTTGTTACTGGTTTGAAAGCATCATTCTGAGTAATGCCAGGATTATTAAAATGCTCAACTTGTTGAAGAACTGGGTCAGGCATTCTGTTTGCATATGTGTCTCCAGGTAAAAATAAAATTGGTAATCTGTTGCTCATAGCAACAGCCGAGGCTGTAACCATATTTGTAGACCCTGGTCCAACTGAACTAGTTGCAACAAAAAATTGTTTTCTTCTTTTGGCTCTAGCGTATGCTATTCCAGTCAGTGCCATATTTTGCTCATGATGCCCTCTATAAGTTGGTAATTTATCCTGATTTTCTTGTAGAGCTTGTCCTAAACAAGCAACATTGCCATGTCCAAAAATACCAAAAGCTCCAGCAAATAACTGCTCTTTTTTACCTTCTATTAAAATTTTTTGAGCAATAAGATGTTTTATTATTGCATGTGCACAAGTGAGCTTTATTTTTTTCATTATTCTATATATAAATCTTTAACTTTTAACAATTAAACACAATTTAAAAAATATGTATAGCAATTTTGGTCAATTCATTGATGGTCAGTGGCAACAAGCAGAAAAAAAAGAAACTTATAAAGTTATCAATCCAGCAACAGAAGAAGTTTTAGGAGAAGCATCAAAAGCGTCGTCTGTTGACGTTCAAAAAGCATTAAAATCAGCAGAGAAAGGACTCGAAATTTGGAAAAATACTACTCCATGGCAGAGGTCTTATGTAATAAGAAAAATTGCAGATTTGATGCGTGAAAGAAAAGATGTATTGGCTAAATGGCTTACGCTTGAAGTTGGAAAACCTCTGAAAGAAGCAATTGGAGAAGTTGGCGGTGGAGCAGATATATTTGAATGGAATGCAGAAGAAACTAAGAGAATTTATGGTGAAACATTACAAAGTAGATTTCCAGAAACAAGAGTTCATGTTTACTATCAGCCAGTAGGTGTTGTAGCAGCACTTGTGCCATGGAATTTTCCCATAGTTTTAGCATCTAGAAAAATTTCAACTGCACTGGCTGCTGGTTGTTCAGTTATTTGTAAACCAGATGTAATTACACCTGGAGCAGTTATGGAACTTGTAAATATTTGTAAAGATGCTGGAGTTCCTGATGGAGTAGTAAACTTATTATCTGGAGACCCAGCTGAAATATCAAATGAATTACTTGAGTCAGACATAATAAAAAAAGTTTCTATAACCGGCTCAACACGTGTTGGAAAATTAATACTAAAAAAAGCTGCAGATAAAGTTCAAAGAGTTACAATGGAATTAAGTGGTCATTCTCCATTTATAGTTTTTGACGATGTTGACATGAATAAAGTTGCAGATATGGCAATAACAGCAAAATTTCGTAACAATGGTCAAGTTTGTATATCCCCAAATAGGTTTTACATTCAAGAAACAAGAAAAGAAGAATTTGTAAATGCTTTTGTAGATAGAGCAAAAAAATTAAAAATTGGAAATGGAATGGATGAAGGCACTGACTTAGGACCTTTAACAACAGCAAAACGTTTGGAAGAAATTGAAAAATTAGTCGAAACTACAAAGAGTGAAGGCGCAAAAGTTGTTTTTGGCGGGGGTAGACCTTCAGGATTTAATAAAGGTTATTATTTTGAACCAACTGTATTTGATGAAGTGCAGGACAATTTTACAATTATGAAAGAAGAACCTTTTGGTCCCTTAGTGCCCGTTTTAACTTTCAAGGATTTTGACGAAGTAGTAGAGAGAGCAAATAATAATGACCTGGGACTTTGTAGCTATTTATATACAAACTCAATGGACAAAGCTAATAGAGCATCAGAGATGATGGAAACCGGTTGTGTAGCAGTAAATACAGCTGCAGTTGCAGTTGCTGAAGCTCCATTCGGTGGAATAAAACAAACCGGTTATGGTCGTGAAGGTGGATCTATGGCTATAAAAGATTACCTTAATATAAAATATACCCATATGGGTCTAAAAACCTGACTAAATGAGAAAAAATAAAGCCAAAGAAATAATTAAAAATGGCAAAGCTGTAATCAATGGTTGGTTACAAATTCCAAGTACTGTTTCGGCAGAAACAATGGCTCAACAAGGATGGGACTCATTAACAATTGATATGCAACACGGGCTCGTTGATTACACAAATGCAATGCCAATGATGCAAGTGATTTCAGCGACTGAAGTCGTGCCTTTGGCAAGAGTTAACTGGAATGAACCTGGTCAAATTATGAAAATTTTAGATGCTGGATGTTATGGAATCATTTGCCCAATGGTAAGTAATCGAAAAGAAGCAGAAAGATTTGTTCAAGCATGTAAATATCCACCAGATGGATATAGAAGTTTCGGTCCAATGAGAGGGCTAATCTATGGAGGGCCTGATTATGGAGATCATGCAAACGATGAAATATTAAAAATGGCTATGATTGAAACTAAAGAAGCTTTAGAAAATCTTGACGAAATTATGAGTACCCCAGGCCTTGATGGTATCTACATAGGGCCTGCTGATTTAAGTTTGGCTATAGGAGAAAAGCCTGGTTTTGACAAAGGTGAAGATACTAAAGCTTATTCAGAAATACTTAAAATATTAGAGCATGCAAAAAAAAACAATATATTTGCTGGAATTCATAATGGAAGCACTGACTATGCAAAAAAAATGATTGAAAAAGGTTTTCAATTTGTAACAGTTGGAGCAGACTCTAGATTTATAAGTTCGGGTGCAAAAAATACAGTTGAAAATTTAAAAGGCACAGTGAAATCAGAATTATCTAAAGCCTATTAATAAATAAAGTATAAACTTTTACGAATGAAAAAAATCTTAATAATAGGATCGATACATAATCACGGTATTGATTTACTAAAAGTAAATAAAAATTTTGAATTTGAAATTGTAGACAATACAGATACAGAATTTTTGAAAGATAAAATAAAAGACTGTGATGCAATAAGCATTAGAACATCTAAATTGTCAAAAGAAATCATAGACTCAGCTAAGAATTTAAAAGTGATATCTAGACATGGTGTAGGCTATGATAATATAGATCTTGAAGCAACCAAGCAAAACAATATCACATTAGCAATAACAGCTACAGCAAATGCTCAAGCTGTAGCAGAACATGTTTTATTCATGCTATTCAGCATCGCAAAAAGAAATAATATGTACAATGAGACTGTAAAAAATGGAAAGTTCAGCGATAGAACTAAGCTTCCTAAAACAATTGAGTTATGGAATAAAAGTATCTTAATTGTAGGTTTTGGTCGAATTGGAAAATGCTTACTTAAAAAATGTAAGGGTTTAGAAATGAACATTTTTGTTTATGATCCTTTTGTCAGCGAAGAGGAAATTAAAAAAGTTGGTGGCACTAAAATTAATGATTTAAATGAGAGTTTAAATAAAATGGATGCAATTTCAATTCATATGCCTTTAAACGAAAATACAAAACATTTAATAAATTATGAAATGATAAAAAAAATGAAAAAAAATTGTATTTTAATTAATGCTGCAAGAGGTGGTATTATTAATGAGGAAGATCTTAATAAGGCATTAAACGAAGAATTAATTTTTGGTGCAGGGCTTGATGTTTTTGAAAAGGAGCCTCCATCTTTAGATAATCCATTGCTAAAAAATGAGAAAACATTTTTAAGCCCTCATTCAGCAGTATTTACAGAAGAATGTTTGTCTAGAATGGGTATTGAAACAGTCCAAAATATTATTGATTTTTTTGACAATAAATTGGAAAAGTCAAAAATAGTAAAAATTTCATGAGTTTAAAATTAAAAAATTTTGGATTGTTAGAGTTTCTTATCATTATATCGGCTGTATATGTTGTAGGAATGTTGATTTGGACAGCGAGTACAAGACCTGAAGTTGAAGCTCGTGCAAATTTAGTAAAAGAAAATCATAAAAAAGTTGTCGATTTTATTAATGGCGAAATTAATAATTGCGGAAATAATGATGAAGGGAAAATAACAGTTTGGGGTGATCCATGTAATGCTGAATGGATAGCTGAAAAAGTTGTTAATCATATAAATGATAATCTTAAGATTGAAAATCCATTTTCAGATGACAATAAAGTTAAAACAGACCCTGACCCGAGAATAAAAGCAGAAGGAAAAGCTGGTCAGTCAGTAGAAATGGGTGTTATTTTTCTAATGTCATCAAATTTTCTAGCAGAACCAGGATCAGAATGGATAATTGGTACTTGTTTTAAATCTCCATGTGTTGCTGCTGGTAATAATGAATTAACTTCTTTATATAGATAGCTAATTATTTTCAATTTCTAAATTTGTACTTCTTAAAGTTTCAATTAGATATTTGTATCCAATTTTAGCATATTCAAAAGGATTTGCTTTAGCGGGATCTTGCTCCGCTTCTACAACTAACCATCCAGAATAATTTTGTTCTTTTAACAAGTCAAAAAAAGGCTTGTAATCAATGCAACCATCTCCTGGAACAGTGAAGGCTCCTTCCAAAAAAGCCTGCCTAAAACTATAATCGTGATTTAACGAATTATCTAAAACATTTTTTCTCATATCTTTGCAATGTATATGAATTATTCTTTCTTTAAATTCTTTATAAATTTTCAAACTATCGCCTTTTGCAAATAGCATGTGTCCAGTATCTAAAGTTAGTTTGACACTACCATCTGTGTTTTCTAATAATCTTCTTGTATCTTCTTCACTTTCAATGCAAGTTCCCATATGATGATGGTAAGCAAGAGGCATGTCTTGATCCTCTAGATATTTTCCCATTTCTGAAATTTTTTTATAATATTTTTTAGACTCATCTAAATCCATTCTAGGTCTTTTAGACAAATTTATATTTGGATCACCTTGAATAGAACCATAAACTTCGGCAAAAACCATACAGGGTGCTTTACAATCTTGAAATAGTTTCAATTGGTTTTGAATTTTTGATTTTTCCTCCTCAAAAGTATTTTTTCTTAAATTTGCTCCATACCAACCTGAACATAATTTTAAATTATATTTATTTAATATAGGAATTAATTCTTTTGATGTTTTTGGAAATTTTCCCCCAGATTCTATTCCTTGAAATCCTGCTTCACTAGCTTCGGAAAGACATTGTTCAAGCGAGGTATCACCACCAAGCTCAGGCATATCATCATTGCTCCAAGCTATTGGGGCTATACCTAATTTTACTGACATAAATAATAGTTTTGTTATGATATTAGATGCTTCAAAAAATTAAACCTAAAAAATTTAAACTTGGAATTGTTGGAGGAGGACCTGGATCTTGGATCGGGCATGTTCATAGGATTTCATCGAGATATGATGACAAATACGAAATCGTTGCAGGGGTATTTTCTAGAAGTGTTGATAAATCTAGGAAATTTGGACAAAGTATAGGTTTAGATAAATCTAGATGTTATTCAAATTACAAGGAGATGTCTGAAAAAGAAGCAAAAAGAAAAGATGGTATTAATGTTGTAGCAATAATGACTCCACCATCAAGTCATCAAATTATTGCAGAGAATTTTATAAAAAAAAATATACATGTAATTTCAGACAAACCATTTGCTGGAAATCTTGAGCAGGGAAAAAAACTATATAAAGCGATTAAAAATAACAAAAAAATTAAATATGCACTGACTCACAACTATTCATCTTACCCAATGGTAAGAGAAGCAAAAAACTTAGTGGAAAAAGGAAAAATTGGAAAAGTTGAATATATCAATGTTGAATATATTCAGGATTGGACAGATGGTAATAAAATTTCAAAAACAAATTCAAAAAAGGTTTTTAAATGGAAAGTTGATAAAAAAATTGTCGGTGTATCAGCAGTTCTTAATGAAATAGGATCACACGCATATCATCTAGCAATTTACATTACAGGCCTTAAAGGAGAAAAACTGATAGCCGATGTAAGTAAATATTCGAAGGAAGTTAATATGGATAATAACGCACAAGTTTTTGTTAATTTTAACAATGGTGCTAAAGGAATTGTATGGACATGTGTAACAGCTAAAGGTGGTGTTTATGGTTTAAGAATTAGAGTATATGGGTCTAAAGGAAGTTTAGAATGGGTTCAAAATGATCCAAATTATCTAAAATTTAATCCAAGCAAAGGAGCAGTAAAGTTTTTAGAAAGAGGTTATACAAAGGCAAATTTTTCAAAAAAATTTTCTAGAGTAAAATTTGGTCACCCTGAAGGATATTTAGATGCTTTTGCAAATATATATAAGGAATTTGCTGAATATTTAAAAACAAATACAAAAAAAAGATTTTATTTTCCTAACGAAGAAGAGGGTTTGGAGACTGCT
>CACBYP010000011.1 GCA_902543485.1 uncultured Pelagibacteraceae bacterium
GATTGCACCTACACGAATTTCATCAGGTAGATCAGCATTTTTTAATTCTTTATTAACTAATTCAGATGTTTCTAAAATATCAGCTTCTATAACTTCATACTCGCCATTTAAAATAGTATAAGCATTCTCAATTGTGCCTTTATGTACATGTTTCAGTATACTTGAAACTGTACTCATTCTAGGATCTATTAAATCATCAATTTTAAGAGACGATTGTAGTAAAGAATAATTGGGTTTATTTACTAATGCCATAGTTCTTTTATTTTTGGAAAATTTCTCAACCAGAACACTTACCATTAAATTATCTTCATCATCGTTTGTTAGTGCCAATACAGTTTCTACTTCCTCTAAATTAGCCTCATTCAATACATCCTCATCTAAACCATTTCCGTTAATTACAATTGTGTCGTTTAAATAATTAGCAATGATTTCAGCTCTGTCTTTGTCTTTCTCAATAATTTTAACTCTGGCTTCCTCAAAATTTTTCTCAATGTTAGAAGCTAAGTTAAAACCTATATTACCTCCACCGATTATAAGAATTTTACTAGCTATTTTTTCATTATGTCCAAAAACTTTAAGTGTTTCTTCCATTTGATTTGATTTTACAATTACGTAAGCCTTATCATTATGTTTTAGTTTGTCGTCTTTCTTTAGTATTTTGAAATTTTCACCTCTAATAACACCCAAAATATACGCGTTTAAATTTGGAAAATTATTTGTTAGTTCTTTTAATTTTATTTCATGTATTGGACATTTTTCATCAATTAAGATTTCTAATAACCTAAGCTGATTTTCTGCAAATGGTACATTATCTAATGCTCCTGGTGCTTCTAACTTTCTCTGCAACGATTTAGCAATTTCTAGTTCTGGTGAAATAACGTAATCTATTGGTAAATTTTCTCTGTTAAAAAGTGTTGAAAATTTTGGATCTAAATACTCCTGTGATCGTATTCTAGCAATTTTTTTTGGTACTTTAAACAATGAATACGCAATCTGGCAGATAAGCATGTTTATTTCGTCGTTTCTTGTGACGGCTATCAACATGTCAGCTTCAGCAGTATTAGCACGATCTAAAATTTCAGGAGAAGTGGCTTTACCAACGATTGCTTTTACATCTAGAGATTCGTTAATCTTCTGAATATCCTCACTTGATTGATCAATAACAGTTATTGAGTGATTTTGCTCAGTTAACAGTTTAGCGATAGTAAATCCTACTCTACCAGCACCACAAATAATTATATTCATTAATTTAAATCCTTAACACCTAATAATTTAAGCTTTCTGTGAAGGGCTGATCTTTCCATGCCAACAAATTTTGCAGTTTTAGATATATTGCCACCAAATTTTTTTATCTGAGAAATTAAATATTTTTTTTCAAAATTTTCTCTAGCCTCACGTAATGGTATAGATAAATTTTCAGCAACTGAAAAACTTTCATTTGTGGATTTAGATAATGATTCTTTTATTATATCCAAAATCTTTTCTTCGTCATTTCCAGGTGATAGAATTGCAATTCTCTCAATAAGATTTCTTAACTCCCTTACATTTCCTGGCCAATCGTAATTTAAAAGATAATTATCATCCTTAATTTTAAATTTTTTGTAATTGTATGTATTACATATATTTTCAATAAAGTATTCTACAAGTAATGGAATATCTTCTATTCTCTTACTTAATGGATCTATCTGTATATTAAAAACATTTAATCTATGAAATAAGTCTTCACGAAAATTTCCGTTTTTTATTTCATTATTAATATTTTTACTAGACGCACAAATAATTCTAACATCAACTTTTATATCATGATTGCTATTAATTCTTTTAAATTTTTGATCTATTACAACTCTTAAAATCTTTGATTGAGTTTCCAAAGGAATTTCTGTTACTTCATCAATTAACAAAACTCCACCTGAAGCTTTTTCTAATGCGCCGTAAACAATTGAACCATCTTTCTTTTCTTCACCAAAAAGTTCCAACTCATATTTTTTTGAATCTAATAATGCACCATTAATAATTATGAAAGGTCCGTTTGATCTTCTAGAGTTTTTGTAAATTTTTCTTGATATCAATTCTTTTCCAGATCCAGTAGGGCCACTTATAAAAACTCTGCTTTCGGATTGTGATAGTTTTTGTATTTGATCTTTTATAGATGTGATATTTGTGCTCTTACCGATAATTTCAAAGGAATGAAATAATTTTATAGATAAAGATTTATTTTCTTTTTTTAGATTAAAATTTTCAACAGCTCTTTTTACAAAATTTAATAATCTTTCTTTATCAAAGGGTTTTTGTATAAATTCAAAGGCTCCAGATCTGAGTGAATTAATAGCCATTTCTATGTTTGCATGACCAGAAATTATAATGACAGGTATATCAGTATTTTTTGATTTAATATGCTCAAGCAGCTGAATACCATCATTATCGCCTTTATCTAATTTTACATCAATAATGGCAACGTCAGGTAATTTTTTGTCAATTTCAGAAAGTCCCTGATTAAAATTTGCAGCTAATCTTGTTTTATAACCAGCATCTTGAATTAACTCATCAAGAATACTTCTTATATCTACATTATCATCTATGATTAATATTTCTGTCGCCATGAGTTACTTTGGAATTATGATTTGAACTTTAGCTCCATTATTTGTATTTGAAAATTTAATTGATCCGTTATGGTCATTTATTATTTTATCTACTATTGATAATCCTAAGCCAGTTCCTTTTTCTTTAGTTGTATAATATGGTTTTATAATATCTTTGGTTTTTTTATCTTTAAAACCTTCGCCAGTATCAATTAAGTTGACTGTTATATAGTCTCTTCTTTGATTTATTTCTATATCAATATTTTTCAATGATTTATTGGTTTTTTTAACTTTTTCTTGAATACTTTCAATGGAATTTTTAATTAAATTAAAAAATAATCTGTTAAATTGCTCATTATCAAAATTGGTTATAACTTTTTTACCAATTTTATTATTAATTTTAAAATTAATAGAATTGTCCACTTTTTTTAATAATTCAATATTTTCATGCAATACTTTAATTAAATCGTTATTTTTGATTAAAGGTTTTGGCATTCTAGCAAAATCAGAAAACTCATTAACTAAGTTTTCAATTTGTTTTATCTGTTTTAAAATTGTCTTTAAATTGTTTTGATATTTAATTTTTTTTTCATCCTCTAAATAAAGTAAATATTTAGAATTAAGATTATCGATTGTTAATTGTATTGGAGTTAATGGATTTTTAATTTCATGTGCCATTTTTCTTGCCACAGTTTCCCATGCTTCATGTCTTTCATTGGATAATAATTTATCTTGCTGGTCTTTTAATTTTTCAATCATTGAATTAAAGTTTTTATTTAATAATTCCATCTCTCTATCTGCTTTAAGTTCAGGAACTTTTACATCTAAATTTCCTTTACCTATTTTATCAGATGCAGTAATTAAATTATTTATAGACATAAAGAATCTTGAGGAAAATCTTATAGCTATGGTTATTGATAAAAAAAGTAAAAGTGTTACTAAAGAAATATAAATAATTGCAAATGAGATTCTAATACCAAAACTCTGATTTTCAACAGTATAATAGAAATTTACTGCTTCCTCTGATTCAATCAAATAATTTGAAATATTTTTGTCAAGTCTCTTCACAACATATAAATAAGTATCATCGAAATTTTGTAATCTAATAACAGCTGCGGATCTATTTTCTGGTGCATTTATAATTTTAAGAGGTCTGTTGTCCGATCTAACCATTTCAATTGCACGATCTTCAATCTTTATGTATTTAGAATTATTTGCTGAAATAATTAGTTCACCATCAGAATTTATTAGATAAAGTTGATCTATGTCTCTAATTAAGTTTTGAGTATTTAAAAATGAATTAAATCTTTTAGGATCTGTTTTATAAACATTGTGATATTTGTTTAAATCAAACGCTATTAAAACTATTTCAGATTGAATTTTATTTCGTTTCTCATCAACATAATTTTTTGCTATTTCATAAGAATTGTTTACAGCTGTTGTAATTTTTTTATCAAAATATTTTTCAAGTGCAAAAGAAAATATAAATAATGAAAATATAGCAATTAAAAGTGATGGTATTAATGTAAAAAGAGCAAAAAATATTATATATTTTCTATTTGCAACAGATCCCCTTACATTTATATTATTTTTAATTGAATTTCTAATATCAATAAAAATTAGAATAAAAAACAAAAACAAAAAAATTATGTTTAAAATTAAAACTAATTGCAAATTCTTCTCGTTCAGCTCTATAAAACTTTTGTCAATAAATGTTAGAAATGTAATAAAAGATAATAAAACTGTAAGAAAAAATATTATTATTATAAATAAATTTCTTTTTATGAATGCTAGCATAAACTATGAATATATGAAAAATTTATAAATAAATACATGAGTGATTGTTTTATATTATTAAGTGCAGGAAAAAGTAAGAGATTTAAATCAAAAGTTAATAAACAATTTATAACGTATAAAAATAAGCCTTTATTTGAGCATTCTTTAAAAATTGCTCAAGACTCAAAATTTTTTAAAAGAATTTTAATAGTCACAAATAAAAAAATTAAAAAAACAAAATACAAAAGTGTTGATATAATAAAAGGCGGAAAAGAGAGACATCATTCTACTCAAAATGCATTACAATTTTTAAAGAATAAAAAAATTAAAAATGTATATATTCATGACGCCGCAAGACCGAATTTATCAACAAATTTATTGAGAAAATTAAAAAATAATTTAAAAAATAATAATGCTGTAGTTCCTTATTTAAATTCAGAAAATTCAGTAAAATATAGAAATAATAATAAAATAAATAATTTAAATCGTGACAAAATCTTATTAACCCAAACACCTCAATGCTTTAATTTCAATGAACTTTTTAAATTATATAAAAATAATAAAGAAAAGATTACTGATGAGGCCAGTCTTTACATAAATAATAATAAGAAAATTAAATTTATTATTGGAGATAAAAATAATTTTAAAATAACAACAGTAGACGATTTAAAATACTTAAAATTAGAAACCTATTATGGGATAGGTTTCGATATACATAGATTGATTAAAAATAAAAAACTTTTTCTTGGGGGAGTGAAAATTCCTTTTCACTCAGGTCTAAAAGGTCATTCTGATGGAGATGTAATTCTGCATGCTATAATTGACAGTTTGCTAGGGGCTATGAGAAAAAGCGATATTGGGACACTTTTCCCAAATAATTCAAGTAAATTTAAAAATATAAGATCTAAGAATATGCTTGCTCCAGTTCTTAAATTATTAAATCATAATAACTTTTCAATAAATAATATAGATATAAACCTAATATGTGAAAAACCCAAAGTTTCTATAATTAGAAATAAAATAATAAAATCATTATCAAATTTGTTATCTGTAAATAGAAATTTAATAAATTTAAAAGGTAAAACTGTTGAAAAATTAGGTATAATCGGAAAAGAACAAGCTATTGCCTGTGAAGTAGTTTGTTCTTTATCAAAATGAAAAAAATTAATGTATTAATATCAACTTTTTTTGGAAATGGATATATTTCTAAAATTCCTGGAACTTTTACATCATTAAGTACATTAATAATCCTTTATATATTATTTGAAGTATTACAATTTAAAAATCTAAATTATATTTTAATATTATATTCTATAATTTTTTTTTATTCCTTTTACGCAGTTATGGACTCGGAAACCGAGTTTGAAAATAAAGATCCTAGACAAATTGTAATTGATGAGGTTTTGGGACAAGCTATGCCTTTAATATTAATTGTTTACCTTTCTTCACATAATCTAATAAGTATACCTATTGAAATGTATTATTTACTGTCTTTTATTTTTTTTAGATTTTTTGATATTGTAAAACCTTTTCCAGTCAGTTATTTCGATAAAGAGCATAAAAACTTCTTTGGAATAATAATGGATGATATTATGGCAGGTTTATATACTATGATATTAATTTACTTAATAAGTCTTAAATTTTAATGAATATCGAAAAGCTGCATAAGAAATTAATTAAAAAAAAAATAACTTTATCTACAGCTGAATCATGCACGGGAGGCCTATTATCAAGTAAATTTACAAGACTAAGTGGTTCTTCAAAGTACTTCCAAATGGGTTTGGTTACTTATTCAAACAATGCTAAAGTTAAAATATTAAAAGTTAACAAAAAAATTATAAATAAGTATGGTTCAGTTAGCCCTGAATGTTGTGAGGCTATGGTGCAAGGATTGTCAAAAATATCAAAAAGTAAAATTAATATATCTATTACTGGCATAGCTGGTCCAAACGGTGGTACAAAATATAAGCCTGTTGGTCTTGTATATATAGGTTTAACAAAAAGAAACAAAACTATAGTTTCAAAAAATTATTTTAAGAAAAAAGATAGAAATTCAATACAAAATAAAACTGTTGAAAAGTGTATTAAATTAATTCAAGATATTATTTAATACACACAAATATCACAAACTTTCTGCTCTTTTTTGAAAAGCATCTGCTATTTTATTAAGACCAAATTGAAATGATTTTGTCATAATAATGTTAAGGAATTTATTTTTTATTTCAAAATCAACATCAAAGTGTACCTCTGTAAAATTATCTTTTTCAATAAATTTCCAGTTATTTTCTAGATAATTAAGTGGTCCGTCAATATTCGTGACATGAATATGATCATTTATTTTATCAAATCTAACATCACTTTTATAAGTATCCGTAAAAGGTTTTTTACCAATAGTTAAATCAGCAATTATATTTATAGAGTCTTTTTCCTCTTTTTTTTTATAAACTTTTGAATCTATACAAAACGGAATAAATTCTGGATATTTTTCAATATCTAAAACAAAATCTATAAGTGTTTTTTTATCGCGTTCTATAAATCGCGTTACAGATGCTTTTGGCATGAAATTAATTAAGTCTGTTTTGCTTTAATTTAGCAAAATCTTCATCTGCGTGATATGATGATCTGGTTAAAGGAGATGAAGAAACCAATAAAAATCCTTTTGACTTTGCTATTAGTTCTAATTCTTTAAATTCATCTGGATGGTAGTATCTTTCTAATGGATGATGTTTTACTGACGGTTGCAAATATTGACCAATTGTTAAGAAATCTACATCGGCTGATCTTAGATCATCCATAACTTGTATTATTTCGTCTTTCTCTTCACCTAAACCAACCATGATTCCAGATTTAGTAAATACTTTTTTATTATTTAATTTTGCATTCTTAAGAAGTTCTAAGGATGCGAAGTATCTGGCACCTGGTCTCACTTTGACATACAGTCTTGGTACTGTTTCAATATTATGATTAAAAACATCAGGATTAGACTCTAATATAGTTTTATAAGATTGACCTTTTCTTAAAAAATCTGGAGTTAAAACCTCAATTGTAGTATTTGGATTTTTTTTTCTAGTCATCAATACTACTTCTTTAAAATGATTTGACCCACCATCTGGTAAATCATCTCTGTCAACTGATGTTATAACAACATGTCTTAAGTTTAATTTATTTACTGCATTTGCAATTTTAACATGTTCAAAAGGATCTAATTTTTCTGGTTTTCCAGTTTTGACATCACAAAATGCACATGCTCTTGTGCAGGTATCTCCCATAATCATAAATGTTGCGTGTCGTTTACTCCAACACTCTGTTATATTTGGGCAGTTTGCTTCCTGACAAACAGTAACAAGATTATTCTCATTAACTACAGTTTTGGTAATAAAAAATTCTTTACTATCAGAAAGTTTAGACCTAATCCATTCTGGTTTCTTTTTAATTGGATTTATTGGGTTTTTTACTTTTTCCGGATGTCTTGTTTTAGTTTTTTCCATTGTCTTTTATTATATAGGTAGTCTCTCCCTCTTTTCCAAATAAAAATTTGTCTCGTATTAAAATTTCAATAAAATCAAGGTCTATATTTTCAGTTAATAATGAGTTTTTATGCTCTAAATCCTGAATTTTGATTCGAAGATCTTTTTGATTAATTTTTAAATCTTTGTAAATTTCTTTTTTTTTTATGTAGGAAATTAATCCTCTATCACCGCCTAGTAAATTGAAAAAAAAATAAATAAATAAAAATGTTACTATTAAAATAAAATAATTTTTTTTTATTTTATTTAACATTAATTAACATTATGCATTTTTGATTTTTTTCCAAGCTCTTGTTCAATTCTTAACAATTGGTTATATTTTGAAACCCTCTCAGATCTAGCTAATGACCCAGTTTTAATCTGATTAGAATCAGTTCCTACAGCAAAATCTGCAATAAATGTATCTTCACTATCGCCAGATCTATGCGAGATTATTGTTTTATAACCAATTAATTTTGCAAATTTTATAACTTCAAGTGTTTCTGTGACAGTGCCAATTTGATTTAATTTAATTAATATTGAATTAGCTGAAATATTTAAAAAACCAATTTTCAATCGTTCTAAATTTGTAACAAATAGATCATCTCCAACTATTTGTAATTTATTTTTTGTTTTATTCAGAAGCTTTGTCCAAGCTGACCAATCATTTTCACCAAATGGATCTTCAATAGACATAATTTTATATTTTTGCACAAGTCTAAGATAATTTTCTATAGTTTCATCTACATTAGTGTATTTTTTTGAATGAATTGAATATTTTTTATTTTTAAGCAACTCATTTGCGGCAACATCCAAACATATAACTACGTCTTTTCCATTTTTAAAACCTGATAAATTTATAGCTTTTACAATGAGTTTAAGAGCACTTTCATTATCATTTATCATTGGAGCGAATCCACCTTCATCTCCTACAGAAGTGGAATGACCCATTTTCTTAATTAAATGTCTTAATTTATTAATAACAATAAAGCATATTCTAACACCTTCAGAAAATGATTTAGCTTTATCTGGTCTTATCATAAATTCTTGAATTCTGAGACCATTATTTGCGTGTGCACCTCCATTAATTATATTCATTAAGGGATAAGGTAATTTAAAATTCTTATTTATTAGTAAATTTTTATAAATTGGAATTTTTTTAATTTTAGACGATAATTTTTTGACAGCAATTGAAACTGAAAGAATTGCATTAGCTCCGACTCTTTTTTTTTGTTTTGTTCCATCAAGTCTTATTAATAAATTATCTATCTTTTCTTGTTGATGAACATTAAAATTTTTCAATTTATTTGATATTACCTTATTTATAAATTCAACAGGTTTTAAAACACTTTTTCCAAGATATTTTTTATTATTAATATCTCTTTTTTCAAAAGCTTCATAAGATCCGGTTGATGCTCCAGATGGACAAATTGCTGATGCGCTAATATCTTTTACAAATACTTCTGTTTCTATAGTTGGATTTCCTCTGCTATCAAAAACTTGTCTTGCAATAACTTTAGAAATTTTAGACATTATTTTTTTTTATTAGATTATCTATTTCTACAATCTTATGAATAAGATTATCTAATTTATTAAGTGGAACCATATTTGGCCCATCAGATGGAGCGTTATCAGGATCTTGATGTGTTTCTATAAAAATTGCTGCAACACCCACTGCAACAGCTGCTCTAGATAAATGTTCAACAAATTCTCTTTGTCCACCACTCTTATCTCCTTGACCACCTGGTTGTTGAACTGAATGAGTGGCATCAAAAACAATAGGATATCCATTCTTTGCCATTATAGGAATAGATCTCATATCGGATACTAAAGTATTGTATCCAAAACTTGCACCTCTCTCTGTTACTAGAATATTATTATTGCCAGACTCTGATATTTTTTTTGTAACATTGACCATATCCCATGGAGCTAAAAACTGACCCTTTTTCACATTAATAATTTTTTTTGTTTTTGCAGCAGCAACTAACAAATCTGTTTGTCGACATAAGAATGCAGGAATTTGTAAAACATCAACATGTGGCGCAACAATTGAGCATTGCTCTTCATTATGAATATCAGTAAGGACAGGGACTTTTATTTGATTTTGTATTTTATCAAAAACTGGTAAAGATTTTTCTAATCCAGCCCCTCTTTTACCTTTAAGGCTTGTTCTATTGGCTTTATCAAATGATGTTTTATATATAAATCCAATTTTATATTTGTCAGTAATATTTTTAATTTCTCCTGCCATGTCCAAAGCATGTTGCTCAGTTTCTAGTTGGCATGGTCCTGCTATTAAACAAATTTTATTTGAGTTAGAAATATTTAAATCCTGACATTTAACAATTCTATTTTGCATGATAATTTTTTGAAGCTTTTATAAAAGATTTAAATAATGGATGTGGTGATAATGGTCTTGATTTAAACTCTGGATGAAATTGAACACCAATAAACCAGGGATGATTTTTTAATTCAATTATTTCAGGTAATTTATTATCTGGAGACATGCCCGAAAATATTAATCCTTTTTTTTCAAATTTTGATTTTTGGTTATTATTAACTTCATATCTATGTCTGTGTCTTTCTTTTATTTCTTTTGATTTATAAATCTTTTTTATGGCAGAATTATTTTTTAATTTAGCTGTATAAAGACCTAATCTCATTGTCCCACCTAAGTTTTTTTCTGTACCCTTATAAACTTTACCATTTTTGTTCCATTCGTGGATTAATCCAATAACAGGATAGCATTTTTTATCAAGCTCTGTGGAACCAGCATTTTTTATATTTAATTTGTTTCTGGCAAATTCAATGATTGCCATTTGCATACCAAAACAAATACCAAAAAAGGGTATTTTTTTTTCTCTTGCATATTTAATTGCAGCAATCTTCCCCTCTGTTCCTCTTTTACCAAATCCACCTGGAATTAATATTCCAGAGACACTTCTAAGTTTTTTGCTTATTTCATTTTTTTTTAGTTTATCAGATTCAATTCTTACTAAATTAACTTTTACATTATTTGCTATGCCGCCGTGTGTTAATGCTTCATCTAAGGATTTATATGCATCTTTTAAGTTTACATATTTACCTATTATTCCGATATCAATTACTTTATTATTTTTTAAAACAGTTGAAGTAATATTTTTCCATGGATTTAAATTGGGTTTCTTTTTTGATTTTATTTTAAAATATTTTAAAACTTGTTTATCTAATTTTTGGTTATAAAAACTAATTGGTGCTTCATAAATTGTTTTAACATCGACAGTCTCAATAACATTTTCAATATCAACATTACAAAATAAAGATATTTTTTTTCTTTGCTCTAAAGGTATATGTTGCTCTGATCTACATATAACAATATCTGGCTGTATACCGATACTTCTTAATTCTTTAACACTATGTTGTGTAGGTTTGGTTTTTATCTCATCAGAAGATTTCATGAAAGGAACTAATGTTAAGTGAACAAATAATGTTCTAGACCTTCCATGATCGTTTGAGAACTGTCTTATGGCTTCTAGAAAGGGTAAGCTTTCTATGTCGCCAACCGTTCCACCAATTTCACAAATTACAAAATCTTCATTACTAATGTCTTTGCTAATAAATTTTTTTATTCTATCTGTTATGTGTGGAATGACTTGAACTGTCTTACCTAGATAGCCCCCTTGTCTTTCTTTTTTTATTACATCGCTATAAATTTTACCTGTAGTAATATTATCCGATTGTTTTGATGAAATATTTGTAAATCTTTCGTAATGTCCTAAATCTAAGTCAGTTTCTGCACCATCATCAGTAACAAATACCTCTCCATGTTGAAAAGGACTCATTGTTCCTGGATCAACATTTAGATATGGATCCATTTTACGTATCCTGACTTTATAACCTTGTGATTTTAATAAATATGCAAGTGATGCTGAGGATAATCCTTTTCCAAGAGATGATACCACGCCGCCAGTGACAAAGATATATCGCGCCATGGAAGTATCTTATAGACCTAAAATTTAAAAATTCAAAGTATTAATTATTGCTATCTGGAACCTTTGGAGCATCATCAGTTTCCTCTATTTTATCTAAAACTGATGTTGTGGGAGTTAATTCACCCCTCGAAAGAATCGTTAAACACAGACTGCATATTATAAATAGAGTAGCAATTATTGCTGTAGCTTTAGTTAAAAAATTTCCAGCTGATCTTGAGAGCATAAAGTTATCTTGGGACACACCAATGCCCAATGCGCCACCCTCGGATTTTTGAAATAAAACTAGTACAACAAGAATAGCTGCAAGAATAATATTAATTATTAAAAGTATATTTTCCACGAGGTTTAATTAGTTGATTTTTTAATTATATCAATAAAATTTTTTGCTTCCAAAGAAGCACTTCCTATTAAAAATCCTTTTAAATTATTAATTTTTTTTAACTCTAATACATTTTTTGAGTTAACAGATCCTCCATAAATAATTTTATATTTTTGATTTTTTTTTAATTTATTAATTATATTATTTATGTCTTTAAAATTTTTTCTTAATTCAGATGATTTTGGTATTTTTCCAGTTCCGATTGCCCATCTAGGTTCATATGCAAAAATAATATTATTAATTTTTTTTATATTCTTTAAAGCGATTGTTAATTGTCTTTTAAGAACTGAGAGGGTTTTATTATTTTTTTTTTCTTTATATGTTTCTCCAATGCAAAGAATTACTTTTAATTTTTCTTTAAGTGCTGAGTGAATTTTTTTATTTATTAGTATATCATTTTCTTTATTTCTAATTTCAGAATGACCAACAATAACATAGTCACCTCCTGCTGACTTAATTAATTTAGAGTTTACAGATCCTGTAAATGCACCATAATCATTTAATTGGGAAAGGTTCTGAGCACCTACTTTAATTTTAGTATTTTTTACTTTATTTTTAAGCAAAGAAATTAGGGTAAATGGTGGGCAGTAAATTATTTGATTTTTTTTATTTTTTGATTGTTTTAAAAATTTTATGGTTTTATTAATGCCAGAGATATGGCTTTTTTCTCCATTCATCTTCCAATTAGCTATAAAGATCATATTATTATTTGTCATCTAAGATAATTTAATTTATAGGTTTGATTTTTATAATCAATATATAAAGAATTACTCATGATAGGAAAATTAAGAAATTTTACAAATAGTAAATTGGCGGGTGTCCTCGTAGCTATAATAATTGTTCCTTTTGTATTTTGGGGAATGGGAAGTGTCTTTAGTGGTGGTAATACAAATAATATTGCTAAGATAAATAATAATTCAATTTCAACTAAAGACTTCATTGATCATATAAACCAATCAAGAATAAATCCTGATTACATAAAAGAAAATTTAGATAACAATATCTTAGAAAGAATTTTAAGTGACCTTATATCAAAAGATTTAATGTTAATGGAGTATAAAGATTTAAATGTAAGAGTTTCAGATAGATCATTAAAATTAAATTTACAAAACGATATAAATTTTGTTGATGACGACAAAAATTTTTCAAGATTAAAGTATGAAAAATTTCTTTTAGAAAATAATATTATTGCAGCTGAATTTGAAAATAGACTAAAAAATTCTGAGTTAAGAAAAAGGTTATTTGATTACATAGGTGGTGGCATTAAATCACCATATTATTTACAAAATAAAGTTTACATAAATGAAAATAAAAAAATAAATATTCAATACTATGATCTTGAAAATGCTTACGATAAAAATATTTTAGACGACGAAATTAATAATTATATAATCGAAAATGAGGAAAACCTAAAAGAAGCATATATAGATTTTAGTTATGCTAAAATTGAACCATCAAATCTAATTGAAATTAACGAATTTAATGAAGATTTTTACAAGAAAATTGATGAAATCGAAAATGATATTTTAAATGAAATTTCTTTAGAAGATATCACTAGAAAGTATGAAATAAAATTGCAAAAAAGAAACAATTTTAAGTTCGTAAATGAGGATGATGTATCTAAAGAAATTTATGAAAATAGAGATAAAAAAGAAATTTTTTTAAAAGACAAAGACAATTACTTTTTACTATATCAGATTACAAAAATAAATAATTTGCTACCAGATAAAAATGATGCATCCTTCAGAGATAAAGTTAAAAATAGAATTTTATTAAAGAAAAAATTTGATCTTAATAAAAATTTATTTGAAAAAATTCAAAATAAAGATTTCAATGATTCCGACTTTGACAATTTAGTAAAAAATAAAGAAAATATAAATTCAGGAATAATAAATTCAATCAATGATGATAGTTTATTTGATGAGACATCTTTAAAACTTATTTAT
This sequence comes from uncultured Pelagibacteraceae bacterium, assembly GCA_902543485.1. GTDB lineage: Bacteria > Pseudomonadota > Alphaproteobacteria > Pelagibacterales > Pelagibacteraceae > Pelagibacter. The sequence continues at coordinate 14,158 of CACBYP010000011.1, forward strand.
GAATTGCCAAAAAATAGTTTTGTTATGGTTTCAAATAGAGATAATAATATATTTTTAGCAAAGATTAATCAGATTAATTATGAAAATTTAAAAAGTACAAACGAAAATATTCAAGAATATTTAGCTAAAACAAATATAAAATTAATCGATGATATTTATAGTTCATATGATACATCACTTAACACAAAGTATGAAGTTAAAATTTTTAATAACAATATAGATCGATTAAAAGATTATTTTAAATAATGCTTAATGTAAGCCTTAAACAATTTAAGATAAATCATAAAAAAAAATTAAACCAAATACTCTATTTGTCTTTGGATAGTGATGGTTCCAAGGAAATAGTTAATTTAATAAATAATTTTTTTACTGAGAAAAATGCTTTTGTATTTGAGTCAGTAGAAAAAGGATTTATTAAAGGTAGATATACAATTTTTGGAAAAAACCCTGATAAAATTTGGGAATTTAATAATAATGTAAGCAAGATATACTTTGATAAAAAAGTTAAAATTTTGAAAGGTACTGCAAAGAAAAATATAGAAAATGTTATTGAAAGTTTTAAATTTAAAATTCCTAGAGAATTACCCTCAATAAGCTCCATAATATCAGGTTACTTTTCATATGACATTATTAGATATCTAGAAAATATTCCTAATAAAAATAAAGACGATTTAAAATTACCTGATGCTAGAATTATCAGACCAAGAGAACTAATAATACATGATAATATAAAAAAGAAATTATATTTTATAATTAACGTCTTTTGTGATGAAAAAATAAATAATTATAAAATAAGATATGAAAAAATAATTAATCAAATTGAGAATTTAATTTTTTTATCTAATTATAATAATTCGTATGTAGATAAAATTAATAAAAAAGTTAAAACTAAAGTAAAATCAAATATTTCTAAACAAAAATTTTTATCAAATGTAAAAAAGGCTAAAAAATATATTAAAATTGGAGACATATTTCAGGTAGTTCTAAGTCAAAGATTTGAAACTAAGTTAATTAAAAACCCAATAGAAATTTATAAAAAATTAAGGAAAACAAACCCTTCTCCATTTATGTATTTTTTTAATTTTAAAGATTTTCAGATTATTGGCGCAAGTCCAGAAATACTTGTTAGGTTAAGAAATAATAAAGTCACAATTAGGCCGATTGCTGGAACAAGACCAAGGGGGAAAAATAAAAAACAAGATTTATTTTTTGAAAAAGATTTACTGAATGACAAAAAAGAGCTGTCCGAACATTTAATGCTTCTTGATTTAGGGAGAAACGACACTGGAAAAGTATCAAAGATTAATACTGTAAAAGTGACTGAAAGTTTTTCAATAGAAAGATACTCTCATGTCATGCATATTGTATCAAATGTTGAAGGAGTATTTAATAATAAATACTCAAAATTTGAAACTATGCTGTCTGGATTTCCAGCAGGAACAGTATCTGGGGCTCCAAAAATTAGAGCAATGGAGATAATAGATGAGCTAGAGACAACTAAAAGAAAAGTTTATGCCGGTGGAATTGGATATTTTTCGGCAAATGGTGAATTTGATACATGTATCGCACTTAGAACTGCAGTAGCTAAAAATAAGAAATTTTATGTGCAATCTGGCGCTGGAATAGTTGCAGATAGCAAACCACAAAACGAATATCTTGAAACAGTTAATAAAGCAAAGGCTCTATTAAAAGCAATTGAGTAATTATGAAAATAATTTTAATTGATAACTATGATAGTTTTACGTTTAATCTGTATCATTACATATCTAAGTTTTGTCAAAATGTAGATGTAGTAAGAAATGATAAGATTAATACAAAAGAAATATTAAAGAAAAAATATAATAAAATTGTGATATCACCTGGTCCAGGTAATCCTGATCAAGCTGGAAACTGTATATCAATAGTAAATGAATTGTATAATAAAATTCCAATACTTGGAGTTTGTTTGGGTCATCAAATTATAGGTCAAGTATTTGGATCTAAAATTATTCAAGCTAAAGAATTGGTTCATGGAAAAACAAGTAAAATCATTTCAAAAAATCTAGGTATTTTAAAAGGAGTCCCAAAAATATTTGAGGCAACTAGATACCATAGTTTAATAATTGATACGAAAACACTTTCTAAAGATTTAGAAATTACCGCCATGACCTCAGATAGAATAATTATGGGTGTTAAACATAGAATTTATGATGTTCATGGAGTACAATTTCATCCTGAAAGTATAAAGACTAAGGTTGGTTTAAGAATTTTGAAAAATTTTATTAAATAAATGGAAAAATATTTAAAAAAACTTGAAGTAAGAGAAAATTTAACATTGCAGGAAAGTGTTGGTGCTTTTGAAATTTTGATGAATGGTAAAGCTAATGATAACGAAATTTATAATTTTTTAACTCTGCTCTCTAAAAAGGGCGAAGTTTCTACTGAAATAGCGGGTGGTGTCTCAGTACTTAGGAATAAGGCGAAAAGAGTTAATGTAGATAACTGTATAGATACTTGTGGAACAGGTGGCGATGGCAAGGATACACTAAATATATCTACTGCTTCCGCATTATTACTTTCGAGTATGGGTATTAATATAGCAAAACATGGTAATAAAGCAGTTTCATCAAAATGTGGATCTGCAGATGTTTTAGAAGCGTTAAAAATAAATATCAATTTAGAACCAAATGATATTGAAAATCAAATTAAAAAAAATCATTTTGGATTTATGTTTGCACCAAATTATCACAGTGCAATGAAATATGTTGGCCCAACAAGGAAAAAAATTGGAAAAAGAACAATTTTCAATATGATTGGACCTTTGAGTAGTCCAGCCAATGTTGAAAGGCAAGTTGTAGGAGTTTTTGATAAAAAACTTCTAGATATATTTGCTAATGCTTTGAAAGATTTAAATATTAAGTTTGCTTGGATTGTTAATAGCAATGATGGTTTAGATGAAATATCTCCATACGATAAAACTATCGTTAAAGAATTAAGAAATGGGGAAATTAACGAAATGATTATTGATCCTAAAGAATTGAAAGTAAATGCTGAAGGTTTCGATAAGATAGTTGGAAATGACGCAAAATTTAATTCACAAAAAATTATAGACATATTTAAAGGTAATGATGATGATTTTTCTAAAGCAGTATCATTAAATGCTGCAGCTGGTTTAATAATATCTGAAAGAGAAGATAATTTTAAATATGCCTATGAAAAGTCAAGAGATCATTTATTATCAGGAAAAACATATTCACATTTAGAAAAATTAAGAAATGTCTGAGAATATATTAGAAAAAATAATTAATAAAAAAAAAAATAAAATTAAAATTTTAAAAAAAGATATTTCGATAAATTCTCTAAATGACAAAATTATAAATGAAAAATATTATATAAATTTTAAAGAAAAAATACTTAATAATATAAATCACGATAAAATCTCTATTATTGCAGAGATTAAAAAAGCAAGCCCTTCAGCTGGTATAATTGTCGAAAATTACAACCCTGTTGAAATTGCAGATATATACTTAAAAAATAATGTAACTTGCTTGTCAGTTTTAACTGAAGAGGATTTTTTTTTGGGAAACTTAATTCATATTACTAAAATTAAACAAAAAATAAATTTACCTATTTTATGTAAAGATTTTTTTGTTGATAAATTTCAAGTCCATCTTTCTAGGAGTTATGGTGCTGATGCTATATTAATAATTTTAGCTGGCATTGATGAAAAAACTGCAGATGAGTTGTATGAAGAAGCTGAGAAACTTAAAATGTCTGTAATTGTTGAAGTTCACACTGTTGAAGAGGCTAAAAAATCTCTAAAGTACAAAAATGCACTAATAGGGATAAACAATAGGAATTTAAAAACACTAAAAACAGATATAAATACAACTTATGATATTCATAATATTTTAATTAATCACGACGGACCATTAATTTCAGAGAGTGGAATAAAAGACAAAGAAGATATTTTAAAGATAACATCTGAAACTAAAATAAAAACATTTCTGATTGGTGAATCAATTTTAAAAAATTTAGAAAATAATAATATTTTTTCTATTTTATAAGAAAAGTGTTGATTTTATTAGCATTTTAAATGTTGTTTAATTGAAAGAACTTTTATAGAACATTTATGTACATAATTTGTTCTATGTTAACTAAGAAACAAAAAAACCTGCTTTTATTTATCAACAAGAAGTTGAGATCCAGTGGAGTTTCTCCTTCTTACGAAGAAATGAAAGAGTCGCTTAATCTAAAGTCGAAATCTGGAATTCATAGATTGATTAGTGCCTTAGAAGAAAGAGGTTTTATTAAAAGATTGGCTCATAAAGCAAGAGCTTTGGAAGTCATTAAATTGCCTGAAACAGCTTCAGCAAACGATATTTATAACAGTTTTTCACCAAGTGTAATTAAAGGTGGACTTGATGAAAGTTCAAATCGAAATAATTCAGATGAGAATGAAATACCTGTATTAGGTGAAATTGCTGCAGGTACACCTGTAGAAGCAATTCAAAACGAAGTTGCTAGAATACCTTTACCCTCAAATATTGAAATGAATGGAGAATTTTTTGGACTTAAAGTGCAAGGAGATTCAATGATTGAAGCTGGGATAAATGATGGTGATACAGTAATTGTAAAAAAAGCTGATACAGCTGAAAATGGAAAAATAGTAGTCGCGTTAATTGACGATCATGAGGCAATGCTAAAAAGAATAAGAAGAAAAGGTAAAACTATAGCTTTGGAAAGTGCTAATAGAAATTACGAAACAAAAATATTTGGTCCCGATAGAGTCAAAGTTCAAGGAATTCTAGTATCTTTATATAGAAACTTTTCCTAAAATAGTCTAAATAAATCTGATGAAAACGGTTGCAACTAGATTTGCCCCATCACCAACTGGACCTTTGCATATAGGAGGGGTAAGGACCGCTTTATTCAATTGGCTTTATTCAAAAAACAAAGGCGGTAAATTTTATCTAAGAATAGAAGATACTGATAAAGAGAGGTCTAAAGAGGAATTTAAAGATCAAATAATAAATTCATTAAAATGGATAGGTATTAATTATGAGGATGGTGAATACATTCAATCAAAAAAAATAGATGATCATATATATGTAGCTAATGAATTGTTAAAAAAAGGTTTGGCTTATAAATGTTATTGCTCCAGTGATGAAATTGAAGAGCAAAAAAAAAGAGCAAAACAAAAAAAAATACCTTATATTTATAATAGAAAATGGAGAGATAAAAGTGAAACAGACTATCCAAAAGAAATTAATCCAGTAATTAGATTTAAGAGTAAAATTGAAGGAAAATCTATCTTAAAAGATTTGGTCCAAGGAAAAATAGAAATAGAAAATAATACTATTGAAGATTTTGTTATATTAAGAGCAGATGGTTCACCAACATATAATTTATCAGCTTCAGTAGATGATCATTTAATGGGAATGACACATATAATTAGAGGTGATGATCATAAAATAAATACATTCAAACAAATACAGATATACGAAGCTATGAATTGGGAAGTTCCATGTTTTGCACACATACCTTTAATTCATACTATTGATGGAAAAAAACTATCAAAAAGAGATAATGCATCAACATTAGATGATTTTTCTAGTATTGGAATAATGCCTAATGCCCTTAGAAATTATCTTCTTAGATTAGGATGGTCTTACAAAGATAAAGAAATTTTTGACTTAAATGAAAGTATTAAATACTTTAATTTGGAAGGAATAGGAAAATCACCTTCAAAATTAGATATTAGTAGGATTTATTCAATGAATGAATATTATATAAAAAATATTAATGAAGATGATTTATTTAAATTTTTAAAAACTTATTGTGAAACTTCTAAGGAAAAGATACCTGATTCAGCCCAAAAAAAAATTAAAAATTCATTACATTTCTTAAAAAATAAGGCGAAAACTTTGGAGGATATTTACAAAAATTCGCAGTTTTTGATTGATGACAAATTTCAAATCAAAAAAGAAGATAAAAAACTTTTAGACAAAACAGCTATTAATATTATTAAATTATTTATTGATGATATAAATAAGATTTCAGATTTTAATAGAAAAACACTTGAACCAATAATCGATAACTTAATAAAAAGTAATAACACAAATTTTAAAGGAGTTGGACAACCATTACGAATATGTCTTACAGGATCAAGGTTTGGACCTGGTATATATGATATACTATGTTCACTAGGAAAAGAAGAAGTTTATAAAAGATTATCTCAAATAGGATAACAATACATTAGAAGCTTCATAGCAAGATGAAGTATTCGATCTTAAACCTTCAATGGTTTTATTAACTTTTTTTAGTTGTTCATTTATAAGTTCAGGTTTATTTAATAAGTAATTAACCGCTCTATATATTTCATCTGAGTTACATTCATTTTGTAAAAGTTCAGGTATAATTTCTTTATCATTAATAATATTTATCATGTTAGCAAATTTTATTTTTAAAAATGACTTCGCTATAAGAAAATTTATAAAATTCATTTTATAAATTATAATCGATGGGATACCATATTTACAAACTTCAAGTGAGACTGTTCCAGATTTAACAATAGCAAAAACAGATTTTTTAATTGTAGCAATTTTTATATTTTCATTCGAAATAAGATCAACATTTTCTAAATTATTTTTTTTTATTATCAGTGATAAATATTCTTTTGAATTTTGAGTTGCATGAAAAATATAATTGTAATTAATTTTTTTTGCATTCATTTTTTTTATAAACTCAATAAGTATAGGCGTATGTATTTTTAATTCTGATAATCTGCTACCAGGAAAAATTGAGATAATTTTATCTTTTAATAATTTATTAATTTCAATCTTTTCTTGTTTTGTATTATCTAATATTGGATGACCAACGAATGTATTTTTTAGTTTTTCCTTTTCAAAATATTTTTTTTCAAAATCAAATAATAAAAGAATATGGTCTAAGTAACTTTTCATTTTTTTTACTCTACCCTCACGCCAAGCCCAAACTTTAGGAGCAATAAAATGAATTGTTTTAATATCTGGTCTTTTAAATTTAATTATTTTTGAAACACGAAGAGTAAAGTCAGGACTATCAACACTAAACAAAATGTCAGGATTAAAATCTAAAATTTTTTTTACAGTTTCATTAATTTTATTTTTTATCTTAAAAATATTTAATAATATGTCTGTAAAAGCTATATAAGTAATATCTTTTTGATCATATATAGATTTAATTCCTATCGAATTTAAATGCTGACCTCCAACTGATAAATATTCAATATCATTTTTTATTTTTTTTAATTCTTTAATAACTTCTGCAGCTAATTTATCACCTGATGGCTCACCTGTTAAAATAAAAATCTTTTTCATTGAGCAATAACAAATATATTATTTTTATTTGCAAATTTAAGTCCTTCGTGTTTATCTAAAAATATATTCTGGCCTGCTTTTACAACAATCCCTTTAATATTCGCTTTTTTACAATCTTTTAGTGTATCCAAACCAATAGTCGGCAAATCAACACGTAAGTCTTGCTTAGATTTGGGCATCTTTAACAAGATTTTATTCTGTAGATTATTATTTCTAAGTGATTTTAACATATCTTTTGTGCCTTTTCTTGTTTCGAGTGAAACAACTTTCCGGTTATTAATTACTAGTGCCTGAACATGATTAAATGAATTTGATTTGTTTAATATTTGAATACCTTTTTTAATTATTAATTTATCAGTCATACTAGGTTTTAATTTTGTGTAACATCCTTTGCTTAAAGTTAATTCTGAATTATAAGTGTTTAATTTAATAACTTTTATTTTGTTTTCTAATAAAATATTAATCAATTCTTTCAATATGGCTGCATCACCTAATTTAGAAGCTTTTATAATTCTAGGAATATAATAAATACCTTTTAGATCTAATTTTAATTTAGAAATTTTGGGTTTATCAATATTTCCAGCAAATAAAACTTTTTTACATTTTTTTGATTTAATTAAATCCAAAATTTTACCAAATTTTCCGATATTAATAAAATAACTATTTTTATCTTTTTTGAATTTATTATATTTTGATAAATCTATTATGAAATATTTAATTTTCTTTTTTTTTAAACTTTTTAAAATTTCTAATGGAAGTTTTTTTTCCCCTAAAAACAGTCCAATCATTTAATATTTTCTGGAAGAGATATAGGACGCTTTTTATCAGAATTTATAAAATCAATTATAATTTTAATATATTTGTTATCCTTCATATCTGAATTTAAATTGTCTATATTTGATCTAAAATTATGATTAGAAAAAATTATACCATAAAATTTTTGTAATATTTTAATATCTTCGTTAGAAATTTTTGCCCTTCTAAGTCCTATAAGATTAAGTCCAACTAAATTATTTCTATTTCCTAATGATAGACCATAAGGAATTACATCGCTTAAAACACCAGTCATTCCACCCACCATTGCTAAATTCCCAATTCTTGAAAATTGATGTATAGCACAGCTTCCTCCAACTATTGCATTATCCTCTATAGTAACATGACCACCAACTTGAACATTATTTGCAAGAACAATATTGTTTCCTAATTTACAATCATGAGCAACATGTGTGTATACCATCAACAAATTATTATTACCCAATTTTGTAATAGTTCCACCTTGTGATGTACCTGGATTTATATTTACATATTCTCTTAGTTTGTTGTTATTTCCAATTAAAATTGAATTACTCTCACCTTTATATTTTAAATCCTGAGGTGGAGTTCCGATTGAAACAAATGGGAATATTTCATTATTTTTTCCAATTTTAGTATTCCCTTTTATACTAATGTGCGAATGAAGCTTAGTGTTTGAATCTATTTCAACATCTGGTCCAATAACACAATATGGACCAACCTCAACACCATCTGAAATTTTTGAATTAATATCAACTATTGCTGTCGGATGTATCACAATTTAAAGATAACAAATTGTTATTTAAAAGCTTATCAACAATTGCTACTGATTATTTCTTTCTATCTACAATAGTAGCTGCCCACTGAGCATCAGCCATTTTTTTTCCTCCAACAAACGCTTCCCCTTGGTATTTCCAAACTCTACCATGTGATCTTACAGCCCGAATATTAAGTTCTAGTTTGCAATCTGGTATTACTGGATTTCGAAACCTTGCCTTATCGATAGTCATCAAAAAAACTAATTTATTTTCATAAGTAGATTTGTCTATACCAGCTGCTGTTAAGGCAGCAGCTGCTTGGCCGAATGCCTCAACAATTAACACACCTGGCATAACTGGTTCGTCAGGGAAATGACCCTGAACAAAAAAACTATCTTTTTTTACGTTCACAATAGCAGTGGCTGATTTAAGTTTTTTTATATTAATTAATTCATCAATTAAAAGCATAGGTTCTCTATGAGGAAGTAATTCTTTAATTTGATTTTTATCTAATTTGTCTTCCATTTTTATTTTCTTTTAAAAAAATTCTTATATCTTTAGCAGGATATCCCATCACTTTAGAATTGTCTGGTATATTTTTTATTACTCCACTACCACCTGCAATTTGAACATTATTTCCAATTTCAAGATGACCTGAAATTCCAGCTTGTCCTCCAATAATTACATTATTTCCTAATTTAGAACTTCCAGCAAATCCAACTTGAGCTGTTATAATGCAATTTTTTCCAATAATTACATTGTGTGCAATATGAACTTGATTATCTAAAAAAGTATTTTGTCCGATAACTGTATTAGAGATAGATCCTCTATCTATTGTGTTATTTGAACCTATTTCAACATTATCTTGAATAACAACAATACCAATATGTGGATATCTTATATTTTTTTTTATGTTCGGAAAAAAACCAAATCCCTTTTTTCCTATAATAGAACCATCCAAGATTCTAACATTATTTCCCACAATTGAATATTTCAAATGAACATTATTTCCTATGATGCAATTCTTGCCTATTATTACATTTGACTCTATGATTGTATTATGACCTATTGATGTGTTCTCGCCTATTTTCACATTTTTTCCAATTAAAATATTTTTTCCAAAGCTAACTTTACTATAATCTTTTTCATTTATATTTTTCACTGAAAAATCAATACTATCATAAATTGAGTCTGGGTAAAATTTTTTAGTAATTTCTGCAACTGATAATAAAACGTTTTTTACTAAAATAGGTTTTTTAAGCTTTTTTACAATTTGTAAATATTTTTTATGTGTTATTATATAAATAGCTTTAGTTTTTTTTAAATCATCAAGATATTTAAGAGAATTAAAGAAAGATATATCATTTTTTTTTGCATTTCTTAAATCTTTAATATCATTAATTTTAATATTTTTTTTTAATTTATTTAAACCTAAAGATTTATATATTTCTGAGATTAAAAGTATTTTTTTTTTTTTAAAAAAGGGATTATTAATTTTCATTTGTTAATTTTTTTTTTAAAGTTTCATCATTAAGAATATCCAAAATATTTTTAGTTATATCTAGTGTCTTGATCCCAACAAGGATATTTTTTTTTTCTATCACTAGTGTAATATTATTTTTTTCAACATATTCAGTCAATAAAGGATTTAAAACCTTCAGTATTTTATTACTGTATTTTTGCTTATTCTTTAAAGTGTCATCATTGAATTTTTTTCTATTAAATTGATAATTTTTTAACAATTGATTTAATTCTATTATTTTTTTATCTAGTTCATCTTGTTTTAATATATTTTTTTTATTGTTGATCTCGGTTTCTTTATTTTTAATTAAAGTTTCTTCAGTTTTTAAATCTTGTTTAGTTTTATCTTGTAATTGTAGAATTTTTTTTTTGTAAAATTTGCCTAGTTCTGAATTATCAATAATAAACTGTATATCTAAATAAACTATGTTATCTGTTACATTCGAAATAGTGAAAAAAAAAAAAACTATAAAAAAAAAGATATTTTTATTCATTAAAATGATGTGCCTATTTGAAATCTAAATCTTTCAGTGACATCAGTTTTTGCTTCACTTATTGGTATAGCATAAGAAAATGTAAGAGGTCCTATTCCACTAAACCAATTTACAGCCAACCCTGTTGCAGATCTTACTTTGTTTGAATCTAATGAATCGTTGTAATCAACCTCCCAAACATTTGCAAAATCTATAAAAAAACTAAAATCTATACTTTCGTTTTCAAAAAATATATTTGGTAGTGTTGAATTTAGATTTAGCGACGAAGCATAATTGCCTCCTATATATTGACTACCATCTTTTGGACCTATTTTACCACTTTCAAAACCTCTTAATCGTCTACTAGGTATAAATACTCTTTTTGATACCCTCACATTGTCATCAAGAGAATTTATTGCTCTTAATAAAAAATTGGCAGATAAAATTAAATTGTCATTTATTGAATGATATGCAGAACTTACTAATCTATTTTCAATTGCTCTATCATCTGAATATATTGGTATAGTTTGTGAGAATAGATTTAGGAAACCGTCTGTTGGCTGATAATTTTGATCAAGTTTGTTATATTTTATAGTATATGAGAATAAATTTTCAAAATAGTTTCCTTCTTGTCTTTGCACTATATTAGTTGCAGATGATGATGTTTCCAGATCTTCATAAAAATTTGAAAGCTCAAAATTAACAAAAAGATTATTTTTTTGCTCAAATTCAGTTCCCAATGTAACACCAGTTCTACTTGTTTTATAACCGCTTGAAGTCATAAAATCATCAGATGAACTTTCAATTACGGTTTTTACAGTTTTGTCTGAATTATTGTAGTTTGGATTAATTACTGAAAACTTACCCTTAATCGTGTCGTCCGTTAGCGATAGGTTTGTATCTAATTTAATGCCAAGTCCAAGATAATTATTTTCCTTAATACCACCAGATATTGAATTTCCAGTAGTACCAGTACCTGCACCAGCAAACAATTCTCCTGTCGCTTTTTCTTCTACTGTAATATTGATAATTTTATTTTGAACATCATCCTTTGTATTAAATTCAACAGACTTAAATATATTTTTTGATTTTAAATTTTGAATAGATTTATTAAATAAAATTTCATTATAAGGGTCACCTTCATCAATAATTAATGAATTTCTTATAACTTTTTCATCAGTAATGAAATTGCCAAAAATATTAATTTTTTTTACATATAATTTATCTTTATCTTCAAAATTTATAATTATATCAATTTTATTTTTATCTTTTACTATCTCCTCATGTTTGGCATTTAAAAAAATAAAATCATTTTGCAGCGCAAACTCATTAAATTCATTTACTAAATTATTAATTAACTTTTTAGAATATTTTTTTCCTTGCAATTTTTTAAATCTATTATCAAATAAGATAACATTTTCTTTAGGTAAATTTCCATTATTGTTAATTTTAAATTTATCAAAAAAATATTTATTACCAGAGTTAATATTAAATATTAGTTCAAATTGATTTTCTTCTGTTATTACTGCTGTGGTAGACTTGATATCAACTTTATAATATCCACTATTTTTATAAAAATTTTCTAGTCTAGAAATATCCAGGTTTATTCTATTAGTATTTAAAAATTTATTCCTAGTAATAAATTTCCAAAATTTATCTTCTTCTGATATTATTACATTTCTCAGAGTACTTTCTCTAAATATTTTGTCACCAATAAATTTAATTTTTTTTATTTTAGCTATTTGACCAAGTTCAAAATCATAAATTAAATCAATAGTATTATTTTCATTCGTAATGAAAGAAGTATTTAATTTTACAAAATAATATCCATATGATTTTAGAATATCTTTTAACAACAGAGTTTGTTCTTTTATTTTAAATTCAACAAATGGATATTTCTCAATTTTTTTAGTAACTTTTTTTATATTTTCTAAAATTTTTTTTTCATCAATACCATTAATTTTAACTAATTGAATTATTGGATTTTCAATAACTTCAATTTTTATAACACCTTTTTGATTTTCAATTTTAATATTTTTAAAGTAGTCTGTGCTATAAAGATCTTTAATTAAACTATTTAAACTTTCATCGTCAATTTTTTGTCCAATTTCAAGATTTGAAAACATTACTATTGTTTCATCTGAAACTCTTTCATTACCAGTGATTTCAAATTTTTTTAAAATATCAGAATTAGCAAAATTAAAAAAAAATAAAAAAAAAGTTATTATTAAAATAATTATTTTATTTAACCTATATAAAGTCATAAATTTTCACTTTTTTAATTAAAAAGTTTTTTGTAATTAATATCATTTTTTTTATATCATAAATATTTTTTGGTTTTAATTTATAATATTTCTTAAAAAATGGGTGTTTTATTAATTTTAATAAGTTTGAATTTATAGATAAATAATTAATCTTTTTTTCCAAATACATTTGCACTAAATTATCATTTAGTGTTATTAGTATAGTTTCAAAGTAACTACTTTTATCAGGTATAATATCAATTATAGAAAGAACTGGGAATTGACTTTTTTTAGGAATTTCAAATTTTAAATTATTTAATTTAATTAAATAATTTTTATAATTTTTATCTTTAATATTTTTTTTAATACCCAATGCGTTTGAGATAGGAATTTTCATATCAGTGTTGTGTGCTAATAATTTTATTAAATCACCTTTAAAATAAACTATCGCATGAATAAAAGATGATGGATGAATAAATATTGATAAATTTTTATTATTTAAATTAAAAATTTTTTTTGCTTCAATATATTCAAATACTTTATTCATTAATGTTGATGAATCTATTGAAATTTTTTTACCCATTTTCCAGTTAGGATGTTTTAAAGCAAAATCTGGGCTTATATTAGCTATTTTATTTTTTGATTTATTTAAAAATGGACCCCCTGATGCTGTTAATATAATTTTTTCTATATTTTTTGAATTTTCATTTTTTATTAATTTCCAAATGGAGAAATGTTCAGAATCAAGTGGTATGAATTTTGTATTATATTTTAATAATTTTTTTTTAATTAAATCCCAGCCGCATATTATTGATTCCTTATTGGAAATTAACAAATTTTTAGTATATGGAATGATTTTTAAAGTTGGCTCTAGACCTTCGATACCAGTAATAGAATTTACACAATATGATACTTTTTTTTTAAATATTTTATTAATATTAGCATGTCCCCAGTGACAATTGATTTTTTTTTGTTTAAACTTATCTTTGTGTTTTTTAAATACTTCATAGTCCTCTATAACGACATCTTTTACTTTAAATGATATAGCTTGTTTTAATATTTTTTTTGCATTTTTATTTGTGCTAATTAATTTTAATCTAAATTCTCTTCTTTTTTTAATTGAATTTAAAGTTGATGTTCCTATTGATCCAGTAGACCCAAATATTATAATATCATTTATCTTCATAATAATTTAAATAAACTAAGTCCAAATGGTATAGCAAATATGAGACCATCAAACCTATCTAGTAAGCCTCCATGTCCAGGTAATATATTTCCAGTATCTTTTAATTTTGATTTTCTTTTAAGATATGAAATAAATAAATCTCCAGCCTGAGATACTGTAGAGGTTAATAGTGAAATCATGATTATTAAGTCAAAAGTTATATAATTTTTAAATAAAAAAAAAGTAATTAATAATGATAAAGAATATGAACCTATCATTCCTGAATATGTTTTGTTTGGGCTTATTTTAGTTAATTTTTTACCACCAAATATTTTTCCAAATATATAACCACCAATGTCAGTAAAAACACAAACTGATATTATCAAATACAACTGTAATTTATTATCAAAATTATTTGAATAAAGTATATTCCAAATAGTAATAACTATTGTTGTTAAATAAATTAAAATAATAAACAAAAATATTAATATTTTTTCATTTTTATTAAAAAAAAATTTTCTTAGTAAGATAAAAAATTCATAATAAATTTGAAATAAGGTAAGAATTAATATTATAAACAAAAATAAATAACTTTTCACTGAAAGATATAGAACACCTATTAACAAAATAGAGGTAAAAATTCTTTTATTAAGATCTATCATTCAATCCACCAAAATTTCTATTAATTTTTTGAAATTTTTTTATAATGCTGTAAAAATCCTCTTTCGTAAAATCAGGCCACATTTTTTTTTCAAAGAAAATTTCAGTATATATTAACTGCCAGGTTAAAAAATTGCTTATTCTTTTTGTATTTCCTGTTCTAATTAAAATTTCTGGATCGGGGATACCATTAGTATATAAATATTTTTCAATATTTTTTTCATTTACAGGAATGGATTTTTTTTTTATTTTTTTAATTGCATTTAATATTTCTTGTCTTGATCCATAATTCAAAGCCATATTAATTTGAATTCTTTTATTAAATTTTGTTAAGCTTTCTACTTTTTTTAGTTTTTTGTTTAATGAAGTAGAGAATGGGTTTAATTTACCAATAACTCTAATTTTTATATCTCTTTTAATCAAATTATTAATTTCTTTATCAAGATATGTACTCAGTAAAGACTGTAAATAATTAATCTCTTTAATTGGTCTTCTCCAGTTTTCAGTCGAAAAAACAAATAACGTAAGATATTCTATATTTTTTTTTATAGCTGCGTTAATAATCTTCTCTACTGTTTCTAAACCTCTTTTATGGCCATAATTTCTTGATTTTTTTTTTTTTAATCCCCATCTACCATTACCATCCATAATTATGGCTACATGTTTAGGAGAATTCATATCGTCATTATTTCTTTTTCTTTTACAATAACTTTTTCATCTATAATTTTTATATTACTATCTGTATTTTCCTGAATTAACTTTTCAAATTTTTTTTCATCATCCTCAGAAATATTTTTTGATTTAAGTAATTTTTTAATATCATCATTAGCTTCTCTTCTAATATTTCTGATTGAGACTTTGCATTTTTCACCCATAGATTTAACCATTTTTTTCATTTCAACTCTTCTTTCCTCGCTTAAATCTGGGATGGGCAATCTAATAAGCTGCCCGTCTATTTGAGGATTTAATCCTAATTCTGATTTTTTTATTGCAGCATCAATCATTTGTAAATTATTCACATCCCAAACTTGTATATTTATTGATCTGGGTTCAGGTGTTGTTATTGTACCGAGTTGATTTATTGGTAATTTTTGACCATATACATCAACTTTTATTAAATCTAGCATACTTGAATTTGCTCTTCCTGTTCTTAACGAACCCAACTCTTTAGAAAAAACCTCAATCGTTTTTAGCATTTTCGATTTATAAGTGTTTAACTCAAACATCACTCTCCAATTTTCATTCTTATAAATTCTTTAATTTTTAAACCTGGAATATCAATTTCAGATAAAATATCTTTAACTTTTTTCTTAGGTTCCATGACCCAATCTTGTGTCATTAAACTATTTTCCTCTTTAAATTTATTCATCTTTCCTATGCTAATTTTTTTTGCAATCTCCTCGGGTTTCCCTGCGTTTTTTAATTCTTCAGATATAAGGGTTTGCTCTTTTACTAAAATTTCTGTTGAAATTTCATCTGAAATAAGTGCAAGAGGATTGGAAGCAGCAATATGCATTGATAATTGTTTGCCAAAATGACTAATTTTATCATTTTTATGTGACTTTTCTAAAGAAACAATTACGCCTAATTTTGAGACATTATCTTTAATAACAGAATGTTGATATATAAAATTTTCTGAATTTTCATTTTGAATGGTTTTTAACCTTCCTATTGTGATTTTTTCTCCAATTTTTGCAATTAAAGCAACTAAATTTTCTTCAACTGATTTACCATTAGACATGGCAGATTTATTTAATTTGTCTAAAATTGATGAATTATTATTATTTAAATCACTTAATTCTTTTACAAAATTAATAAAATCTTCATTTTTTGCAACAAAATCTGTTTCACAATTAATCTCTACAATTGATGTTTTATTATGATCGCCACTAATAACGATAACACCTTCTTTTGCATCTCTTGTCATTTTTTTGGATGCTTTGGCGATTCCTTTTACTCTTAATATTTCAGCAGCCTTTTCTAAATTACCACCTGACTCTTTTAAAGCAGAATTACAATCTTTAAAGCCAGCGCCTGTAGATTGACGAAGTTTTTTTACTTTATCTATATCTGTCATTTAAATTTAATTTAATTTAATTTAATTTTTTTTCTGAAATATTTTTTACAGCTTTAACTTCTGTGTTTTTTTCCTTCTTTAAAATCTCTTCTTTAGGTTGACTTATATTTTTTTTGGCATCATTAATTGTTTCTTTCATTAAATTGCAATATAAATCAATTGATCTTCTGGCATCATCATTTCCTGGTATTGGATAATCAATTCCATCGGGATCTGAGTTTGTGTCTAAGATTGCTATAATTGGAATTCCTAATTTGATTGATTCTTTTATTGCTAGCGACTCATAATTTGTATCAATAATAAAAACAAGATCTGGAATCTTTTTCATTTCTATTATTCCACCAAGTGATCTTTGTAACTTATCTCTTTGTCCACTCATTTTTAGCAATTCTTTTTTTGTAAATCCTCTATTTTCTGCAGACAAATCTGAATTAATCTTGTTTAGTTTTTTAATTGAATTGGAAATTGTACCCCAATTAGTTAACATGCCTCCCAACCAACGATAGTTTACAAAATATTGGTCTGTATCTTTTGCTAATTGTGCGACTGCTTCAGATGCTTGTTTTTTTGTAGATATAAATAAAACCTTTCCACCAGATGAAATCGTGGTATGGACTTTTTCTAGCGCTGTGTTGGTCAGCTCTAAAGTTTGTGTCAAATCTATAATATGTATTGAGTCTCTTTTTCCAAAAATGTATTTTTTCATCTTTGGATTCCATCTAAGAGTTTTGTGGCCTAAATGGACGCCTGCTTCTAATAATTGTTCAATTGAGATTTTTGGTATTTTCATATTTATTCCCGGTTGTGCCACCACAATTATTGCCCTTATGGGACCGGAGGTATTTAACCACTAATTGTGTGCGTATTAATTTTGCTGAAAAATACTAATTTTTTTATAAAAAACAACCTTTTTTTACTCAATAACAATATTTTTTGTTAAATTTAATGTGTTTAAAAGCTGATTATTCACTTTCCTTTTATCTTTTAATTGAAAAGTATGAATTTTATCATTTTTATAAAGAATAATTTTAACTTCAGTCTCAGCACTATTTTTACTTAAGTGGTTTAATTTATAAAAATCCTGAAAATCTTCAAATTTAAAAGTAATATTTTTGATAGGTTTATTTAATAAATCTTTTAATAATATCATTTTCTTTACATTAATTCTCCTTTGACTTCTATTGTTATTGTCATCAGAATAATTTTTCATTAAAGTTAACATTATTGAATTTCCTTCAATTAAAATCTTTCTATTAAGCTCAAAAATTTCAGAGAAAATAAAAAGCTCAAATATATTTGATAAATCTGAAAATTTAATTATTCCATATGAATTTCCTTTTTGAGTTTTTTTTTCTTGAACTTTAAGTACTGTACAAGCGACATTAGAACTAAGAATATCTTTATTGTTCTCAAATTCATCAAAGTAAGTAATATTATACTGTTTAAAAATTGATTTATATTGATTTAATGGATGATCAGACATGTAAAATCCTAGGGTCTCAAACTCTTTGTTGAGCTTATTGTCTACATCCCAGTCTTCACAATTATCTAGAAAATTATTATCCTCAGTCTCTTGGTTTCCAAATAAATCAATTTGATTTATAGCTTTATTTTCATGAATGTTTTTAGATTTTAATATTATATTTGGAATTGATTTAAATAATGATTGTCGATTATTATTTAATTTATCAAATGCTCCTGCCTGCACTAAACCTTCTAGTTGTAACTTATTTATATCTTTTGGATTCACTCTGTTAACAAAGTCGATTAAACTTTTAAATTCTCCATTTTTTAATCTTTCTTTAATAACATTATTTATCGCTTCAAATCCGACATTTTTTATAGCACCTAATGCATAATAAAAAAAATTTCCGTCTGAGGTAAAATCAGCAAAAGATTTATTGATATCGGGTCTTATTATTTCTATGTTTAATCTTTTAAGTTCTTCATAAAATTCGCTTAATTTTTTTTGATTAGACAATTCTGTAGACATCGATGCTACAAAAAATTCATGTGGATAATATGTTTTAAGGTATGCTGTTTGATAGGCTATTAATGCGTACGCAGCTGCATGACTTTTATTAAATCCATACTCAGCAAATGGTTCAATTTTTAAAAATATACTAGCAGCTATCTCTTTGCTTATTCCATTTTTAGATGCCCCTTCTACAAATCTTTGTTTTTGTTTTTCTAACTCTGCTCTCTTTTTTTTTCCCATTGCTCTTCTTAAAATATCTGCTTCACCAGCTGTAAATCCTGAAAGAACTTGAGCTATCTGCATAACCTGCTCTTGATATATTATTACACCATATGTAGGTTTTAAAATTTCCTCTAATTTAGGGTGAAGATAATCAGGTTCTCTTATTCTATGCTTACAATCATTATATATTGGTATGTTGCTCATGGGACCTGGTCTATACAAAGCAACTAGTGCAATAATATCTTCTAATCTGTTAGGTTTCATATTTATAAGCGCATCTTTCATTCCAGAACTCTCCAATTGAAATAAACCAACTGTTTTACCGCTAGATAATAATTCGTATACTTTCTGATCTTCGTAATTAATTTTTTCAATATTGAATTCAGGGTTAATTTTATTTATTAGTTTTTGAGCTTTATCGATAACAGTTAAAGTTTTTAAGCCTAAAAAATCAAATTTAATAAGTCCTGCATTTTCTGCTGAGTACATATCAAATTGAGTTGAGGGTAATAATAAATCAGCTGAATTATCTTTGTATAAAGGTACAGTTTCTGTTAATTTTTTATCTGCAATCACAACACCTGCTGCATGAGTTGCAACATTACGATTTAAACCCTCTAATTTCAGAGATAAATTAACTAAACGATCAACCCTTTTGTCCTCTTTAATTAACTTTTGAAGTCTGGGCTCTACATTAATACATTCCTGTAATGACATTGGTCTGGATGGATCAAAAGGTATCATTTTACAAATACTGTCTATAAAGCCATAGGGCAATCCCAAAACTCTACCAACATCTCTTATAACCATTCTTGCTTTTAATTTACCAAAAGTGATAATATGAGCTACACTATCTTTATATTTTGTGGTTAGATACTTAAAAACCAAATCTCTTTTTTCTTCACAAAAATCTATATCAAAATCTGGCATTGAAATTCTATCAGGATTTAGAAATCGTTCAAAAATAAGATTAAATTTTATTGGATCAATATCAGTTATGGATAAACACCATGCTACTAAAGAGCCTGCACCAGATCCTCTACCAGGACCCACTGGTATTTTATTCAATTTAGCCCACTTAATATAATCTGAAACAATTAAAAAATAACCAGAATAATTCATTTTAACTATTATTCGTATTTCATGATCTAATCTTTTTTTATATTTTAAATATTTTTCATCTTTCTCAATGTGAATATGATCTACATCAAAAACTAATTTAAATTTATCTTTTAGTCCTTCAATAGATAATTGTTTCAAAATTTCATTTGGATCTTTTTCAGAAGATGAAATTCTTGGTAAAATAGGTTTAGAAAAATTTGGCTTAAAGGAACATCTTAAAGGTAAATTAAAATTATTTTCTAACGCCTCCGGTAAATCTTTAAATACCTCAATCATCTCATTTGATGATTTAAAATAATGTTGATTTGTAAGTTTTATTCTATTTGAGTCATTTACATAAGTTTTTTCACCTATACACATCAATGCATCGTGAGCTTCAAACATATCTTTATCTAAATAGTAAACTTCATGAGAAGCAATAACTGGCAATTCTAACTTTGCTGAAATTTTTAGATTATAATTTTCAAAGTCTTTTTCATTCAAATCATTATGCCTTTGAATTTCTATGTAAATATTGTCTTGAAATTTTTCTTTTAACATGACCAGTATTTCTTCAATTTCATTGGTTAAACCTTTATTAAAAAGTGAACCAAAAAAACATTTAATAGAACCAGTCAAAATTATTATACCTTCAGAATTATTAAATAAGTCATCTAATTTACAATGGGGGGTAGTTGTTTCTGAATTTTCTAAATAAGATTTTGATGAGAGTTTAATTATATTTTTATATCCATCTTTATTTTTAGCTATAAGAGGTATTAAACCTTCAAATTCTTTATATTTAAATAAAATCTGAGTTCCAATTATAGGCTGTGTGCCTACGGAAGTTAAATTTTCAGAAAACTCTAATGCGCCTGATAAATTATAAGTATCTGACAAGCCTAAGGATTTAATTTTATTTTTTTTACAGAAATCTTTTAATTCTTCTATTTTTACTGCTCCTTCACAAATTGAATATTGAGTGTGTATTTTAAATTGATTGAATGTTTTGTTAATTGATTCTTTCATTGGTGAATTTCATCTTACCACCAATCATTTTAATTTTACAATCTGCCATATTTGCAAAATATCTATTGTGGGTTGCAAAAATTATAATTCTATTTTTTTCTTTTAAATTAAATAGAATTTTAAATATTTGTTTAGCATTTTCAAAATCTAAACTTCCAGTTGGTTCATCAGCCAGGATAATATTAGGCTCATTAATTAAAGCTCTAGCAATTGCTATTCTTTGATTTTCCCCACCGGAAAGCTCAGATGGATAATGATTTAATCTCGATGTTAAATCAAATTTTTTAATCAATTTTTTTGCTAACTCTGTTGATTTTGATTTATTATTAGAAATTAGCAAATTAGGCAGTATAACATTTTCAAGCGCTGTAAAATCAGGCAATAAATTTTTGTCTTGATAAATAATACCAATATTTTTTGATCTTACATTGTCATTCTCAATTGAACTATTTGTATCAATTTTCTTTTTATTAAATTCGATGAAACCTGATGAAGGAATATCAATTAATGATAGTAAATTTAATAGTGTTGATTTACCAGATCCAGAGGGTCCTATAATTGAGTACACTTTGCCTGATTCAAATTTAAAATTTATATTATTTAAAACTTTATGTGATTTATTTTTTTCATACTTTTTTGATAAATTGTTTAATTTTAAAAAATTATTCATATTTAAGCGATTGTATTGTATCTAATCTTGCTGCTTTAGAAGCTGGATAAATTGATACAACTGAAGTTGTTATAATTGAACATAAGGCAATTAAAATAATTGAATTAACATTTATTTCTGATGGAAGAGTGCTTAAAAAGTAAATTTCTTCTGGAAATAACATTATATCAAACGTATTTG
>CACBYP010000012.1 GCA_902543485.1 uncultured Pelagibacteraceae bacterium
GTGGTCCCTGATAATGTTTTGTTTGAAGGTGGCGCAGGAGAAGCAATAAGAAAAAAACTTCTTGATACAACAGAATTTCATACAATTTTAAGATTACCAACTGGTATATTTTATAAGCCTGGTGTTAAAGCGAATGTCATATATTTTGATTCTAAAATTTCTAGCAAAGATCCTTGGACAAAAGAAATATGGATTTATGATTATAGAACCAATATTCATCACACATTAAAAAAGAAACCTCTTAAATTTGAAAATTTTAAAGAATTTATAAAATGTTTTAATGCTAGCAATAGATATAATAGGAAAGAAACATGGCATGAGAAAAATAATCCAGAGGGAAGATGGAGAAGATTTTCCTACAATGATGTGATTAAAAGGGAAAAGATAAACCTTGATATAATTTGGTTAAAAGATAAAGAATTAATTGATTTTGAAAATTTACCAGATCCCGATGTTCTTGCCTCTGATATCATTGAAAATATAGAGTCAAACTTGATTAGTTTCAAGGAAATCTTAACAAATTTAAATTCCGCTTCAAAAAATAAAAAAAATTAAAAATAATATGGTTTTAAATCTGAAAATATTATCGCAATTTTTAAATATTTAATTAAAATTATACTACATGAAAGTTGGATTTATAGGTGTTGGATGGATGGGATTTGGTATCGCAAATAACATCCTTAAAAATAATCATGAATTATTTGTAATTGCCAATAAGAACAGAAAGCCAATTGATAGAATAGTTAAAGAGGGTGCAAAAGAAGTTAAATCCTATGATGAACTTTGTAAAAGTGGGTTAGATGCTCTGTTTTTATGCGTAACAAATTCTCCAATTGCACATGAAATTGGAAAAAAAATAGTTTCATTACTGTCTGATAAAACAATTGTCATTGATATTACTACTCATAATCAAAATGGATCTATTGAAATGGAGCAAATATTAAATGCAAATAATATTCCTTATTTAGAGTGCCCTGTAATGGGAGGTCCTGTTCAAGCAGAAGAGGGAATATTGGGGGGAATTGTTGGTGGATCTGAGGAAAATTTAAAAAGATCAGAAGAACTTTTAAAATGTTTTTGTAAAAATTATTATCATTTTGGAGGGATTGGAAATGGTGCGAAAACAAAATTATTAAATAATTTTCTATCTTTAGGAACAGCCACATATGTAATTGAATTAATAAAAGCTGCAAAAAAGTTGAATATTGATTTAGATAAACTTTATAAGGTAGCCCAATTAGGCTCAGGTAATTCTAATGCTTTAAAGAGAATTTTTGATAAAGTTTTAGAGGATGATTACACAGGTTTTAAGTTTACAGCGACTAATACACTAAAAGATTTAACATATATAACGGACTTATTAAAAGGAATGGATAATGCAGAAAAATTATCTGATTTATCAAAATCATTTTATAAAAAAGCTGTTGATGATGGTGATGGTGAACTTTTTATAAGTGAATTAATAAAGAAAAATTAATCTTTTTTTTCTTCTTTTTCTTTTTCAGCAAAGAATAAAGCAATAGCAAATAAAGTTGTCCATGCAATTCCTAATAAAGCTTTTGGACTAGTTTCAGCACTCCATATATCTAAAAAGATTGCACCTAATGCAAGACCGACGAGATAAATAACAATTGCAATATTTGTTTTGCTCATATCAATTAAGCTAATGTTTTACACTATTATTCTAATTGGACAATTATAAACAATCATATATAAAGCACCAATAATTTGGGCGAGTGGCGGAATTGGTAGACGCGTTGGTCTTAGGAACCAATAGTGCAAACTGTGAAGGTTCGAGTCCTTTCTCGCCTACCATAATTTATGAAAGTAACAGTAGAAAATAAAAAAGGTTTAGAAAAAGATATTAAAGTTTTTATCGATAAAAAAACTATATCTGGATATCTCGAAGAAAAATACGAAGAGATAAAAAAAGATGTTGTTTTAAAAGGATTTAGACCAGGAAAAGTTCCTACAGAAATTTTAAAAAGACAGTTTGGAAAAGCTGTATACGGTGAAGTAATCGATAAAGTATTAAAAGATACAACAACTAAAGCTCTTGAGGATAATAAAATTAAACCAGCTGGTCAGCCAAAAATTGATTTAAAATCGTTTGGTGAAGGAAAAGATCTTGAATACACAATTTCTGTAACAGAATTACCTAATGTTGAAGTTGGATCATTAAAAGATCTTAAAGTAGACGAATACGTAGTTAAAATTGATCCAAAAGAAACAGATAAAAGAATTGATCAAATAGCAAAAACTCAAAAAAACTTTAAAGATGCTGAAGAAAGTTACGCGGCTAAAGAGGGTGATTTAGTTGTTTTTGATTATAAAGCCACAGTTGATGGTAAAGATTTCAAAGGAAATGAGGGAAAAAATACTCAACTAGAACTTGGAAAAGATTTATTTATTAAAGGGTTTGATAAGCAATTAGAAGGTGTCAAAAATAAACAGGATAAAAAAGTAGAAGTTAAGCTACCAGAAAACTTTCCAGAAAAAGATGTTGCTAACAAATCTGCAGTGTTTGATTGTAAAATAACAGCTGTAAAAAAACCAGAAGAAACAAAAATTGATGACAACTTTGCAAAAAATTTAGGAGCAAAAGACTTAAATAATTTAAAAGAATTAATATCTAAACAAATCAATGATGAATTTAAAAATTCATTGGAAATGATTTCAAAAAAACAAATCCTTGAACAAATTGAAAAACAAAAACTTGATCAGTTACCAGCTAACCTTATTGAACAAGAGGTAAATATATTAGCTCAAGGCATGAAAGAAGAAGAAAAGAAAAAAAATATTAAATACTTTGAGGAACAAGCTAAAAAAAGAATTAAAACTGGTTTAATTTTAAATGCATTTGGAGAAAAAAATAAAATTAAAGTATCTCAAGAAGAGTTAAATGTAGAAATACAAAAACAATTCAGAATGATGCCTGGACAAGAAAAAATGGTTAAAGAATATTATGAGAAAAACCCAGGAGCGATAGAGAGTTTAAGAGGTTCTATTTATGAAGAAAAAATAATAGGTGAACTTAAAAAAATTGCAAAAGTAAACAAAAAAGAAATTAGCAAAGAAGAAGCTGAAAAAATCTTAAAAGAAGAAAATGAAAAAAATCTAAAAGAGCAAGAGAAATTAGCAAAATTATCTGAAGGAGCTGATGATAAAGTAAAAGAGAAAAAAGAAGTTAAGTCAGAAGATAAAAAAGAAAAGAAAACAGCCAAACCATCTAAAGCTCCAAAAAAAGTAGCAAAAAAAACTAAATCAACAAAAAAAGTTAGCAAAAAGTAATCACAAGTTGTATAAGTAAATCGAATCACTTATGACAACAAAAATTCCAGAACATTTAAGTACTTTGATTCCAATGGTTGTTGAGCAATCAAGCCGAGGTGAAAGAGCTTATGATATTTATTCAAGATTATTAAAAGAGAGAATTGTTTTTGTAGTTGGACCAATTAACGATGCAGTTGCATCTTTGGTTACTGCTCAATTATTATTTTTAGAGTCTGAAGATCCAAAAAAAGAAATTTCTTTATACATAAATAGTCCAGGTGGATTAGTAACAGCTGGTTTAGGAATTTATGACACGATGCAATATATTAAACCTGAAGTTAGTACATTGTGTATTGGACAAGCTGCAAGCATGGGATCATTCTTATTGGCCGCAGGATCTAAAGGAAAAAGATTATCTTTACCAAATTCAAGAATAATGGTTCATCAACCATCCGCAGGTTTTCAAGGTCAAGCAACTGATATAGAAATTCATGCTAATGAAGTGATGTCTTTGAAGAAAAGATTGAATGAAATTTATTCGAAACACACAGGTAAGTCTGTTGATCAAATTAAAGAAGCTTTGGAGAGAGACAATTTTATGACTCCAGATAACGCCAAAGATTTTGGTTTGATCGATAAAGTAGTAGAAAAAAGAGACTAAACAACAATATATAGTTTATTCACAACCTATACTTGATTAAGAAGTAATCTTTGTAATAAAGTATTCAAATTGATTCGTTATAAAAAACTATGAGCAACAATAATAAAAATATTCTTTACTGTTCTTTCTGTGGAAAGAGTCAACACGAAGTCAGAAAATTAATTGCTGGACCAACTGTTTTTATTTGTGATGAGTGTGTTGAATTATGTATGGACATCATCAAAGAAGAAAGCAAAGACACATTTGTAAAACATCAAGATGGATTACCATCACCAAAAGAGATTTGTGCAGTTTTAGATGATTATGTAATTGGACAAGACCATGCAAAAAAAGTTTTATCAGTTGCGGTTCACAATCATTACAAAAGATTAAACTACGAAAATAAAACTAGTAAAAATGTTGAACTTTCAAAATCAAATATTTTGTTAGTTGGACCAACAGGATGTGGAAAAACATTATTAGCACAAACTTTAGCAAGAATTTTAGATGTGCCTTTCACAATGGCAGATGCAACTACATTAACAGAAGCTGGTTATGTTGGTGAAGATGTTGAAAATATAATATTAAAACTATTACAAGCAGCGGATTATAATGTTGAAAAAGCACAAAGAGGAATTGTTTACATTGATGAGGTAGATAAAATTAGTAGAAAATCAGAAAATCCATCAATTACAAGAGATGTTTCGGGTGAAGGAGTTCAACAAGCTTTATTAAAAATAATGGAAGGAACAGTTGCTAGTGTTCCCCCTCAAGGTGGAAGAAAACATCCTCAACAAGAATTTTT
This sequence comes from uncultured Pelagibacteraceae bacterium, assembly GCA_902543485.1. GTDB lineage: Bacteria > Pseudomonadota > Alphaproteobacteria > Pelagibacterales > Pelagibacteraceae > Pelagibacter. The sequence continues at coordinate 4,719 of CACBYP010000012.1, forward strand.
ACAAGTAGATACTACTAATATTTTATTTATATGCGGTGGTGCGTTTGCAGGTTTAGATAAAATAATTTCTCAAAGAGACAAAGGTTCATCTATTGGTTTTGGAGCTGAGGTTAAAAGTTTAGAAGATAAAAAAGTAGGTGAGTGGATGAAAAATCTTGAACCTGAGGACTTACTAAAATATGGATTGATACCAGAATTTATTGGAAGATTACCAATAACAGCAACACTAGAGGATCTGGACGAGAAATCTTTAGTTAAAATTTTGCTTGAGCCAAAAAATTCTCTAGTTAAACAATACCAAGAGCTATTTAAATTAGAGGGAGTAAAACTTACTTTTAAAGATCAATCAGTAAAAGATATTGCTAACAAGGCTATATCTAAAAAAACTGGGGCAAGAGGACTTAGATCGATTCTAGAAAACATATTATTAAAAACAATGTTTGATCTACCAAGTCAAGATAACATTGAAGAAGTTATAATTGATTCTGGTGCGGCGAAAGGAACATCGGCACCTGTTATTGTTCATTCGAAGAACAAAACTAAAACTGATAAGACTTCAGCAGCATAATTTCGCGTTAATAAACCATAATTTCCTATTGCATTATAAAATATAATATCCATATTTCACTGATGGATATAAAAGTAACATTACCGTTATTGCCATTAAGAGACATAGTTGTCTTCCCAAGTATGGTTATTCCCTTATTTGTTGGAAGAGACAAGTCCATCACTGCATTAAATGAAGTAATGAAATGCGATAAAAAAATTGTTCTAGTAACACAAAAAAATTCTGAAGTAGATGACCCAAAGAAAAATGATGTGTTCACTTATGGATGTGAAAGTAACATTTTACAGTTACTAAAACTTCCAGATGGAACGGTTAAAGTATTAGTTGAAGGTACTAAAAGGGTAAAAATAGTTGACTTCAAAGATGACGAAAAGTTTATAAAATGTTCATTTGAATACCAAAAAGATATTTTATCAAAAGAGGATGATCTACTTCCTTTAAGCTTAACAGCCATAAAAAGATTAGAGAAGCTTACTACAGTAAATAAAAAAATATCTTCCGAAACAATTAACAATATTAAACAATTAAAAGATCCATCAAAAATTGCAGATAATATTATTTCACATATCAATGCTAGCATTTCAGAGAAACAGCAAATTTTTGAAACTTTAGATGTTAAGAAGAGATTAAATAGCGTCATTAAAATAATGGAAAATGAGGCAAGTATCATAGGTGTGGAGAAGAGAATTAGAGGAAGAGTTAAAACTCAAATGGAGAAAACTCAAAGAGAGTATTATTTAAATGAACAGTTAAAAGCTATTCAAAAAGAATTAGGCGAAATTGAAGACGGCAAGGATGAGACTACAAGTTTAAAAAAATCAATTTTAAAAGCAAAGATGCCTAAAGAAGTTGAAAAGAAATGTATGTCTGAATTAAAAAAACTTAAAAATATGAGCCCAATGTCTGCTGAAGCAACTGTTGTAAGAAACTATTTAGATTGGATGATAGATTTACCATGGTTTAAAAAAGATAAAGTAGACATAGATTTAAATAAAGCTTTAAAAATCTTGGAGGAAGATCACTTTGGGTTAGAAAAAGTTAAAGAAAGAATAATAGAATTCTTAGCAGTGCAAAAAAGAATGGATAAAATAAAAGGCCCTATTCTATGTTTAGTAGGTCCGCCGGGTGTAGGAAAAACTTCTTTGGGTAAATCAATAGCTAAGGCAACTAACAGACAATTTGTAAGAATGTCTTTGGGTGGAGTAAGAGATGAAGCAGAAGTTAGAGGTCACAGAAGAACTTATATTGGTTCACTTCCTGGAAAAATAATTCAAATGATGAAAAAAGCAGGAACTAAAAATCCTTTATTTTTACTAGATGAAATTGATAAAGTTGGAAATGATTATAGAGGCGATCCATCCTCAGCTTTATTAGAAGCTTTGGATCCTGAGCAAAACACAACATTCAATGATCATTACTTAGAAGTCGATTATGATTTGTCCGATGTTATGTTTGTAACAACAGCAAACACTTTAAATATTCTTCCTCCACTTTTAGATAGAATGGAAGTCATAAGAATTCCAGGATATACAGAAGACGAGAAGATTAATATTGCAAACAAATATCTACTTCCTAAGCAAATAAAAGATAACGGTGTAAAAGAAGGTGAAATGAAGTTGGCTGACGATACAATAAAAGAGATTATAAGAAGTTATACAAGAGAAAGTGGTGTCAGAAATTTAGAGAGAGAAATATCAAAAGTAACAAGAAAAGTTGTAAAAAAAGTTGTAAATAATGAAGAAAAGAGTGTCGAGGTTAATGAAAAAAATATACCCGACTTTCTTGGAATTAAGAAATTCAAATTCGGTGAACTAGAAGCAAAAGATAAAGTGGGAATAGTTATAGGTTTAGCTTGGACAGAGTTTGGGGGAGAGATATTAAAAGTGGAGACAGTTAATATGCCAGGTAAAGGTAGAATGCAGATAACTGGTAAGTTAGGTGATGTAATGCAAGAGTCTGTTAAAGCTGCAAAATCTTATGTCAGATCAAAATGTTTAGAATTTGGTGTAACACCGCCACTATTTGAGAAAAAAGATTTTCATATACATGTTCCAGAGGGTGCAACGCCAAAAGATGGTCCTTCAGCAGGTATAGCGATGGTTACATCAATAGTGTCTTCAATTACAAAAGTTCCAGTTAAGAGAGAAATAGCAATGACAGGCGAAGTAACAATCACAGGTCAGGTTTTGCCAATTGGTGGATTAAAAGAAAAATTATTAGCAGCTCATAGAGCTGGAGTTAAAAAAGTTTTGATACCTAAAGAGAATGAAAAAGATTTAGTTGATGTACCAAAAAAAGTGAAAGATGATATTGAAATAGTACCAGTGGAAACTGCTGATGAAGTAATTAAAATAGCTTTAACTAAAGAATTGAAGCCTACTGAATGGACTGAAGTAGATAAATTAACTGAAACTAAAAAAGACGACAAATCTCAGGCTAGTATTCAGTAATAAACATTTTACATTATAATAAGCTTGATGTAATAGTACCATGTTTTGGGCGGTTAGCTCAGTTGGTAGAGCATCTCGTTTACACTGTACAATTTTCCTCAATTTACTATTTAAAATAAATAACTTTTAATTTTTAAGCACACTACACGCACACTTCATAAATAATTAAGAATCTCGTTACGATTTGTTGATTAATGCATTGAGAATTTGATAAAGTCAGATTATGAGAATTTTATGGATTGTAGCGCTTGTATTATTTTCAATTACTAATTCGTTTTCAGAAGATAAAATTTTAATGAAAAACTGTAATTATATAAAGACAGATAAAGCTTTAGTAAAATATCAAGATTTTGAGATTAACTTATCAACAAAAAAGCTTTCAAGAACAACTTATTTCAAACAAGGATCAATTCCATATAATAAATATGGTCCTAAAAAAACATGGATTTATGATATTAAACAAATTGGTGATAATTATGAGACAAACAAGTACCCTCATGATAACCCTGATTTAAGCTATCTTACATTTAAAATAATTTTATATCCAAAGAATTCAATTGTTGAATTCCAAAGATTTAAAAGTGGAGAATATGATAATACCGGATCTATTATATTAGATAATAAATGTAATAATGTTGATTATAAAATTGCAGAGAAACCTAAAACAAATGAGCCAAAAAAGAAAAAAATTACATCTTCCAAAGAAGAAAATAAAATAGTTTCTGCAGCTTCTGGTACTGGTTTTTTTGTATCAAATAATGGTCATGTAATAACAAATTTTCATGTGATTGAGGGATGCGATATAAACAAACTTAATTACAAAGGTAAAGCGATTGAACTAGATATATTAGCAATTGATAAGATGAATGATCTAGCAATCATGAAAGGTAATATAAAACCACAAACAATTTATCCAGTAGCAACAGTTGATGCTTCATTGTTAGAGGACATTATCATCGCAGGATTTCCATTGGGTAAAAGAGTTAGCTCTGCAATAAAAACGTCAAAAGGTAGTGTTACTGCATTAGCGGGATATGGAGATAATTATTCAGAATTTCAGACTGATGCAGCGTTGAACCAGGGAAATAGTGGTGGTCCAATTATAAATCAAAAAGGTAATGTAATTGGTGTTGCAGTAGCAAATTATGGTAAAAAAGATGGAGTCGAAAGTTTTAATTTTGGGATAAAATCATCTACACTCAATACTTTTGCTAATGCAAATGGACTAAAATTTTTACCACCAAATAAAAAGGATCTAACTAATAAAGAATTAGGCGAATTAATAATAAATGGAACGGTTTACCTAGAGTGTTTTATGACTATCGCTAAAATAAAAAAAATGCTTAAAGATCAAAATAATAGAAAGGCATTTTTTAATACCTACAAATAAATTTAGTTTAATCAATATTTAAACAAAATTATAACCAAAATAAAACAATAATTTGTGAAATAAGTTATAATGCGTTTCATAATTATTTTTTTAATACTTACATCTACATGTCGAGCTGATCAAGGTTTAATAATTTCTTGTCTAAATATGTTAACAGTACTTGGTCAAAAATATAAAAAAGAATATTTTAGTTTAGATGCAATACATTTTAAGTATTACGAATCTGATAGTAATAATTTAAAAATTATTAATACTAAAGATTTAATAATTGGAGATGATTATTTTAAAGTAAGATTGAAAGATTATGAACTTGGTTTTCATAACGTTTTATTCAAAGATGATAAAAAAGAGAGAATGGTAATGTCTAAATATGATTATAAAAATGAGAAGTTTTTAGATCATTACTTGTGTGATTATAAAGTTTCAGAAATTAATTAAAAACCATTAAATATTTAAGCACACTCTGCGCACAGTTGAGTTACAAAAATAAATTTTTTAGCCATTTTTCGAAGGTAATAAATCTTGACCTACACGTTCTAAAAGATATAAAACACGTTACTTTTTGGTTTTGGGCGGTTAGCTCAGTTGGTAGAGCATCTCGTTTACACCGAGGGGGTCAAAGGTTCGAGTCCTTTACTGCCCACCAGAACACGGGGGTGTAGCTCAGTTGGTTAGAGCGATCGCCTGTCACGCGATAGGTCGAGGGTTCGAGTCCCTTCACTCCCGCCATCAAATAAATGAATAAAATAAAGCCTTAAAATGTGACCTATCTGCTCTTTTAGTTGATCTAAAAGGTGCTATATAGACTCATCATGCTTGCGGAATTTTTAAAAGATTATTTGCCAATAATTGTATTTTTACTAGTTGCACTTGTATTAAGTGTAGCATTTGTAGCAGTCAATTATTTAGCATCTCCAAAAAACCCTGATCCAGAAAAATTATCAGCATATGAATGTGGATTTGAACCATTTAATGACTCTAGAATGGAATTTGATGTTAGATTTTATCTTGTTGCAATATTATTTATAATTTTTGATTTAGAAATCGCTTTTCTATTTCCCTGGGCAATATCTTTAGGCAAAATTGGAATATTTGGATTTACATCAATGATGATCTTCTTATTTATTCTTACTATTGGGTTTATTTATGAATGGAAAAAAGGAGCATTAGATTGGGAATAAAATGAATTTAGAAGAAAGAAGAAAAAATATTCCAGAAGAATTTAAACAATTAGCACAAGATTTTAGTGATAATGGTTTTATAACAACATCACTAGATAATCTCGTTAACTGGGCTAGAACTGGATCATTGCATTGGATGACTTTTGGTCTTGCATGTTGTGCAGTTGAAATGATGCAAACTTCAATGCCAAGATATGATTTAGAAAGATTTGGTGCTGCCCCAAGGGCTTCACCTAGACAATCAGATGTTATGATTGTTGCTGGAACTCTTACAAATAAAATGGCTCCAGCACTAAGAAAAGTTTATGACCAGATGCCAGAACCAAGATATGTAATTTCCATGGGAAGTTGTGCAAATGGTGGGGGATACTATCATTACTCTTATTCTGTAGTTAGAGGATGTGATCGTATCGTACCAGTTGATGTCTATGTTCCCGGGTGCCCTCCTTCTGCTGAAGCACTTTTATATGGGATAATGCAACTTCAAAAGAAAATCAGGAACAAAGGTTCTTTGGAAAGATAAAAAATGCAAAACATCCAGGATTTAGAAAAAATTTTGAATTCAGAACTAAACACTAAAATAAAAAGTTCTTTAATCAAACATAATCAAATTTACTTAAAAATTGATGAAGTAGACTTAACAGAAGTTATTTTATTCTTAAAAACAAATTCAAAGACCAAATTCAGACAATTGATAGATATCACTGCTGTAGATTTTCCCGAAAATGAAATTAGATTTAAATTAGTTTATCTACTATTAAGTCATGAATTTAATCAAAGAATTATTATAGAGATTGAAGTAAAAGAAAAAGAAATTGTTGACTCAATAACATCTATATTTCCTGCCGCAAATTGGATGGAAAGAGAAGTATTTGACATGTATGGAATTGATTTCAAAGATCATCCAGACCTAAGAAGAATACTTACAGATTATGGTTTTGAAGGACATCCATTAAGAAAAGATTTTCCTTTAACAGGTCATAATGAGGTTAGATACAGTCATGAAACCAAAAAAGTTATTTATGAACCTGTCAAATTAGAACAAAATTATAGAAACTTTGACTATGAGAGTCCTTGGGAAGGAACTAAGTATATAAAAGAACAAACTAAAGAATAATGGCAAAAGAAACTAAAACTTTAAATCTAAATTTTGGACCTCAGCATCCTGCTGCACACGGAGTTTTGAGGTTAATTTTACAGTTGGATGGTGAAATAGTTGAAAAAGCAGATCCACATATTGGTTTATTGCATAGAGGGACAGAAAAATTAATTGAAAACAAAACATATACTCAAGCTGTTCCGTACTTTGATAGGCTAGATTATGTTGCACCAATGAACCAAGAACATGCTTTTGCCTTAGCAATTGAAAAAATATTAAAAATAGAAGTTCCAATAAGAGCTCAATACATAAGAGTAATGTTTTGTGAGATTGGAAGAATACTTAGTCATATTTTGAATGTCACAACACAAGCAATGGATGTTGGTGCATTAACTCCGACTTTATGGGGATTTGAAGAAAGAGAAATATTGATGGGTTTCTATGAAAAAGTTTCTGGTTCTAGATTGCATGCTAATTATTTTAGAGCTGGAGGAGTACATCAAGATCTACCAAAAGGTTTAGATAAAGAGATCGGAAAATTCTGTGAAAGATTTCCAAAAATAATAAATGATTTAGAATTACTTTTAACAGATAACCGGATATTTAAGCAAAGGAACGTTGATATAGGAGTAGTATCAAAACAAGATGCTCTCGATTATTCTTTTTCTGGTGTTATGTTGAGAGGATCTGGAGTTCCTTGGGATTTAAGAAAATCCCAGCCTTACGATTGTTATGAACAATTCGAATTCAAAATTCCAGTGGGAAAAAATGGCGATTGTTATGACAGATATCTATGCAGAATTGAAGAAATGAAAGAAAGTGTAAATATAATAAATCAATGCTTGGCAAATTTACCAGTTGGACCAATTAAAACTGATGATGGAAAGATCAGTCCACCACCAAAAAAAGAAATAAAACAATCTATGGAAGCATTGATCCATCACTTTAAGTTATATACTGAGGGTTATAGAGTTGACAAAGATGAAATATATACAGCTGTAGAGGCTCCTAAAGGAGAATTTGGTGTTTACTTAATTTCTGATGGTTCAAGCAAACCTTACAAATGCAAAATTAGAGCTCCAGGATTTTCTCATTTGCAAGCTATGGATTATTTAATTAAAGGTCATATGTTAGCTGATGTTCCTGCAGTTTTAGGTTCAATGGATATTGTTTTTGGAGAGGTAGATAGATAATGGCTGTTAAAAAAATATCAAAAGTACAACCTGAAAAATTTGAATTTAATAAAAAAAACAAAGAAACTGCTGATAGTATTATTAAAAATTATCCTTCTGGAAAACAACAAAGTGCAGTTATGGCTTTATTGTACTTAGCACAAAAACAAAATGATAATTGGATACCTTTAAGTGCAATGAAATACATAGCAAAGTATTTAGATATGCCATACATAAAAGTATATGAAGTGGCTACATTTTATAGCATGTATAATTTAACTCCAGTTGGTAAATATTTCTTCCAAGTATGTACTACAACCCCATGTATGTTAAGGGGGGCATATAATTTAGTAGATGTTTGTAAAAGAAAAATTTCTGATGAGGAAAATTGTTTGTCTGAGGATGGAAAAACTTCTTGGTTAGAAGTAGAATGTTTAGGTGCTTGTGTGAATGCTCCAATGCTTCAATTAAACGATGATTATTATGAGGATTTAGATCCAGTAAAACTTGAGCAAATAATTGATAAAATAAGTAATGATGAAGTTCCACAGCCAGGATCTTATAGAGGCAGATTAAGTTCTGAACCAGAAAATACTAGAAAAACATTAATAGGTAATAAAAATGCTTGAAGATAAAGATAGAATTTTTCAAAATTTATACAATGATTTTGGTGCTGATTTAACATCTGCAAAACAGAGGGGAGACTGGAAGGATACAAAAGAAATTTGTGGCAAAGGAAGAGAATGGATAATTAATGAAATTAAAGTATCAGAACTTAGAGGAAGAGGTGGTGCTGGATTTCCTACAGGATTGAAATGGTCATTTGCTCCAAAAGAAGTTGGGTCAAGACCACATTATTTAGTAATTAATGCCGATGAGTCTGAACCTGGTACATGTAAAGATAGAGATATTCTAAGATTTGAACCTCATAAATTAATAGAAGGCTGCTTAATTGCATCTTACGCAGTTAATGCACACAAGTGCTATATTTATATAAGAGGAGAATATTTTAATGAAGGACAAAAGCTTCAAACAGCTATCGATGAAGCGTACAAGGATGGTCTATTAGGAAAAAATTCTGCAGGGACTAATTGGGAATTAGATATATATATTCATTATGGTGCTGGAGCTTATATCTGTGGTGAGGAAACTGCTTTGCTCGAGAGTATTGAGGGAAAAAAAGGTCAACCAAGATTAAAACCTCCATTTCCAGCTTTAATAGGTCTTTATGGTTGCCCGACAATAATAAACAATGTCGAAACAATTTCAGTGGTGCCAACTATACTAAGAAGAGGTGGAAAATGGTTTTCATCCCTCGGTAGACCAAAAAATACTGGTTCTAAAATTTATTGTATTTCAGGAAATGTAAATAATCCCTGCAACGTAGAAGAAGAAATGGGAATTCCTTTAAAAGAATTAATTGAAAAACATGCAGGTGGAGTAATAGGTGGATGGGATAATTTAAAAGCAGTTATACCTGGTGGTTCATCAATGCCATTACTACCAAAAGAAACATGTGAAACAATTAAAATGGATTTTGATGCATGTGTTGAAAATAAAACTGGTTTAGGGACAGCTGGTATTGTTGTTATAAATAAAGATCAAGACATTATTAAGTGCATGGCTAGAATAGCAAGATTTTATAAACACGAGAGCTGTGGTCAATGTACACCATGTAGAGAAGGTTCTGGTTGGATGTGGAGAATGTTGGAAAGAATGGCAAAAGGTGAAGCCACAAGAGATGAAGTAGATATGTTATTAGATGTAACAAAACAAATTGAAGGACATACTATTTGTGCTTTTGGAGAAGGATCTTCTTGGCCTGTTCAGGGATTAATCAGAAATTTTAAAGACGAAATAATTGAAAGAAATAAGTTTGATCCAATTGTGAAAAAGCAAAAAGATATACCTTATTTAGTTGATCAACATTTATTAGAAAAAGAAAATGCTTAAACTTAAAGTAAATGATATAGATGTTGAGGTAGAAGAAGGAACTACAGTATTGCAAGCTTGTGAACAAGCCGGAGCAGAAATACCAAGGTTCTGTTATCATGAAAAATTATCTATAGCTGGTAATTGTAGAATGTGTTTAGTTGAAATGGAAAAATCCCCTAAACCTATAGCCTCTTGCGCAATGCCTGCTGCAGAGGGGATGGTACTTAAAACTAATACCGAAAAAGTTAAAAAAGCTAGAAAAGGTGTAATGGAATTTTTACTAGCAAATCATCCACTTGATTGTCCAGTATGTGATCAAGGCGGAGAATGCGATTTACAAGATCAATCTATGTATTACGGAATTGATAAATCCAGATTTAAAGAAAATAAAAGATATGTACCCGAAAAATATATGGGTCCTCTAATTAAAACTCAAATGACAAGATGCATTCATTGCACAAGATGCATTAGATTTGCTACAGAGGTTGCTGGTGTACCCGAACTTGGAGCAATTGGCAGAGGTGAGAATATGCAAATCACCACTTATTTAGAAAAAGCGATGGAGTCCGAACTCTCAGCTAATGTTATTGATTTATGTCCTGTCGGAGCACTTACATCAAAACCTTATGTATTCGAAGCTAGACCATGGGAACTAAAAAAAACTGAGACAATTGATGTGATGGATGCTGTTGGATCAAATATAAGAGTAGATACATACGGATGGGAGGTTAAAAGAGTTCTTCCAAGAATTAATGAGGAAATAAATGAAGAATGGATATCTGATAAAACTAGATATGCATGTGACGGCTTAAAAAATCAAAGATTAGATACTCCTTATGTGAAGATTAATAATAAATTAAAGCCATCAAGTTGGGACGAAGCTTTCAAAGCTGTATCTGAAAGAATTGCAAAAACAAAGTCTGAAAGAATTGCTGGATTTATAGGTGATATGACAAATATGGAAACTATATATGCAGCAAAAGATTTTTTTGAAAAAACGATCAAGTCTGAAAATTTGGAATCTAGATATGAAAAATTATATATTAATACAAAGGTAAGAAGTAATTATCTATTTAACAGTTCAATTGAAGGAATAGAAAAAAGTGATTTAATAATTCTAATAGGTACAAATCCAAGATTTGAAGCAACAATATTAAACTCACGAATAAGAAAAAATTATTTAAAAAATAAGACCGAAATTATATCTTTAGGTGATGTTGGTGATTTAACTTACCCTTACCAAGTTATATCGAATAATACCGACACTATAAAAGATATTATTGATAATAAGCATGAAATTTCAGAAAAAATTAAAAAATCGAAATATCCAAGTATAATTTTTGGACAATCAATTCTTAAACTTAAGTCGGCACCTTATATTTTTGAAGAATTCAAAAAATATCTATTTGAAAATAATAAAATTTCTGATGATTGGAATGCATTAAATATATTATCAAAAAATTCATCCACAGTAGGCTCATATGACTTAAATGTATTGTCAAAAAATTCTAGCTACGAAATATTGGATAAATTAGAAAACAACGAATTTGAAATTTTAATTTTATTTGGTCAAGATAACTTAAATTTTGAGAAAAAAAATGAATTTATAATATATATAGGTAGTCACGGTGATAAAGGTGCAAGTATTGCTGATGTAATTTTGCCTGGTGCTACTTACACAGAACAAGATGGTTATTTTACAAACTTAGAAGGAAAATTACAAAAAGCCTACAAGGCATCATATCCACCAGGTGAAGCGAAAGAGGATTGGCAAATAATAAATGAATTGTCCTCATTCATTAAGAGAAAAAATTTATATAAAGATAAAAATCAACTTATCCTTTCATTAATAAATTATTTAAATCTTAATAATAAAAATGAAGCTGATTTTGAGGTGCCTGAATATAATTTCAAATCAGAAAAAATTATTACTGAAGAGATTGATTATTATCATTCAAATGTAATAGCGAGAGCATCAAAAACAATGTCAGAGTGTAAAAATATTAGAATGAGTTTACCAAAAACTGGAACCGATAATTAATGGCTGAACTACTTATATTTTTTGAACAAATTTATAGAATTTTGTTTCTATTGATCCCAGTTTTAGTATCTGTTGCAATGATTGTTTGGTTAGATAGAAGAGTATGGGCATTTGTTCAAAAAAGAAGAGGTCCTAACGTTGTTGGTCCATTTGGATTATTTCAAACATTAGCTGACGCATTAAAATACATTTTTAAAGAAATAATTATTCCAGCAAGCTCAAATAAAGTTATATTTATCTTAGCCCCAATAGTTACAATGACTTTGGCTTTAATTGCTTGGGCGGTAATTCCTTTTAGTGAAACATTTGTACTAGCAGATATCAATGTCGGTATTTTATATCTTTTTGCAGTTTCATCTTTAGGTGTTTATGGAATAATTATGGGTGGATGGGCATCTAATTCAAAGTATCCTTTTCTAGGAGCAATAAGATCGGCTGCTCAAATGGTTTCTTATGAAGTTTCCATAGGTGTAATAATTATAAATGTATTACTTTGTGTAGGTTCATTAAATCTAAGTGACATCGTTTTAGCTCAAAAAGATTTATGGTTTGTAATACCTCTATTCCCAATGTTTATAATATTTTTTATTTCAGCCTTAGCAGAAACGAACAGACCACCTTTTGATTTGCCCGAAGCTGAAGCAGAATTAGTTGCAGGTTACCAGACAGAATACTCTGGAATGATGTATGCAATGTTTTGGTTAGGGGAGTATGCTAACATTTTACTTATGTGTGCAATGGGATCCATTTTATTTCTTGGTGGCTGGTTATCTCCTATAGATTTATTTCCATTTAACATTATTCCAGCTCCAATATGGTTAATCTTAAAAATACTCTTTTTATTTATCTTATTTGCTCTGATAAAAGCAATAGTACCTAGATACAGGTATGATCAATTAATGAAACTTGGATGGAAAATTTTTCTACCATTTTCATTAATTTATGTAGTATTAACTGCAAGTTTTTTAATGTATTTTGATTTATTACCGGGGAATTAAAATGAGCTTAATAAGATTTTTCAAAACAATTTTTATGATTGATTTTTTAACAGGATTAATCATGGCAATAAAAGAAATATTTAAACCAAAAAAAACAATTAATTATCCATTTGAAAAAGGTTCAATTAGTCCGAGAGCAAGGGGAGAACATGCGCTAAGAAGATATCCAAATGGTGAGGAGAGATGTATTGCTTGTAAACTATGTGAAGCTGTTTGTCCTGCTCAGGCTATAACTATAGAATCTAGCGAGAGAGAAGATGGAAGTAGAAAAACTACTCGTTATGATATTGATATGTTAAAATGTATTTATTGTGGTTTGTGCGAACAATCTTGTCCAGTGGACGCGATTGTGCAAGGTCCAAATTTTGAATTTGCTACAGAAACAAGAGAAGAACTTTATTATAACAAAGAAAAGTTGTTAGAGAATGGAGATAGATGGGAGAATATTTTAGCAGCAAATATTAATGCTGATAGCTCCCACAGATAATCAATGATTGCTCACGCAATAGTCTTTTATATATTTTCGCTGATTGCAATTGTCTCTGCAATTATGGTAACTGTTTCGAAAAACACAGTTAACTCAGTTTTTTTTTTAATATTGGACTTTATTAGTATTTCTTGCCTATTCATCATGATTGGTGCCGAATTTTTAGGAATGATAATGCTTATTGTGTACGTTGGAGCAGTGGCAGTATTATTTTTATTTGTGGTTATGATGTTAAATGTGGCTCAACAAAAAAATGAATGGTTTAATTCTAGTGGAAGAAGTTCCCATATTCCAGTTGGTCTATTAGTAAGTATAATTGTATTTTTTGAATTAATTATTGTTATAGGTGGATGGAAATATAAACCAGATTTGTTAGATTCAATTGCGATTGAAATAAATACTGACTTAACAAATACTCAATCTTTAGGAAGCGTTATATATACTGATTATATTCATTTGTTTCAATTATCTGGAATGGTTTTATTGGTAGCCATGATAGGAGCAATTGTATTGACCTTCAGACAAAGATCTGGAGTAAAAAGACAAAGTTATTTCAAACAAATATCTAGAGATAGAAATGATGGTATTGAATTAGTTGATGTTGAAAATAATAAAGGAGTTAAAATAGATGCTTAGTATTGGTCTTGGACATTATTTAACTCTTGCTGCTATTATATTCACAATCGGTATTGTAGGTATTTTTCTAAATAGAAAAAATATTATCGTTATATTGATGAGTATTGAATTAATACTTTTAGCTGTAAATGTAAATTTAGTATCTTTTTCTATTTTTATTAACGATCTGAGTGGCCAGGTTTTTACATTATTCATATTAACAGTGGCTGCAGCAGAAGCTGCAATAGGACTTGCAATTATTGTGGTTTATTACAGAAACTCAGGAACAATAAGAGTTGAAGAAATCGACAGATTGAAAGGGTAAATGGAATATTTAATATTATTTTTACCTTTAATAGGTTCAATCATAGCAGGTTTTTTTGGTAAAACTATTGGTGATAAATTATCTCAATTAATAACATGTATTTTGGTTTCTATTTCAGCATTATTGTCTTTGTTCATATTTTTTAAAGTTGTTTCATCAGGATATGAGCATAATGCAATTATCGCAACTTGGATAAATTCAGGATCTTTAAATGTAAATTGGTCTATTAAAGTTGATGCTCTTTCAGCAGTAATGTTAGTCGTAGTTACTCTAGTTTCATCCTTAGTTCATATTTATTCTGTTGGTTACATGTCTCACGACCCACATAAACCAAGATTTATGTCCTATCTATCATTATTTACATTCGCCATGTTAACCTTAGTAACATCAGATAATTTTTTGCAATTATTTTTCGGATGGGAAGGAGTTGGCCTTTGCTCGTACTTTTTAATTGGTTTTTGGTATAAAAAAGAAACTGCTAATGCTGCTGCTATTAAAGCTTTTATAGTAAATAGAGTTGGAGACTTTGGTTTTGCATTGGGAATTTTTTTAATATTTTATATTTTTGGCACAGTAAATTATGATGAAGTTTTTCTTAAGATACCTGAAATAATAGATCAAAAAATAAATTTTCTATCTTTTGAATTTAATACAATAGATTTAATTTGTTTATTACTTTTTATTGGAGCAATGGGAAAATCTGCACAATTTTTGCTTCATACATGGTTGCCAGATGCTATGGAAGGTCCTACACCAGTATCCGCATTAATTCATGCAGCCACAATGGTAACTGCAGGAGTTTTTTTAGTAGTTAGATGTTCTCCAATTTATGAGTACTCAGAATTAGCTTTGTCTGTAATTACATTAGTTGGAATGACCACAGCTTTTTTTGCAGCTACAGTTGCATTAGTGCAAACAGATATAAAAAAAATTATCGCTTATTCAACATGTAGTCAATTGGGATACATGTTTTTTGCGGCAGGTGTAGGTGCATATAATGTTGCAATGTTTCATTTATTTACACATGCTTTTTTTAAAGCTCTACTTTTCTTAGGCTCTGGATCAGTAATTCATTCATTTAAAGATGAACAAGATGTTACTAAGATGGGAGGAGTATTTAAAAAATTACCTTACACTTATGCACTAATGGTTGTTGGTACTTTAGCTTTAACAGGATTTCCTTTCTTATCAGGTTTTTATTCTAAAGATGCAATAATTGAATTTGCTTATATAAGTGACACAAAATTTGGAATATATGCTGCTGGTATAGGTGTATTAACTGCTGTAATGACTTCTATATACTCATGGAGATTAATATTTAAAACTTTTCATGGAGATTACAAAAATAAAGATCTTAGTATTGATACAATGCACGAGTCTCCATTAAGTATGATGTTACCTTTGGTGTTATTAGCAGTCGGTGCTGTTTTTTCAGGATTTTTATTTAAAGAATTATTTATAGGTCATGATACAATGTACAACTTTTGGGGAGAGTCTATAAA
>CACBYP010000013.1 GCA_902543485.1 uncultured Pelagibacteraceae bacterium
CATCATCAGAAACTAAAGCATCTTTAGAAGATATAGAGCTTTCGCTGTCAATTGATCCAATATTATGAAGAAACATATTCATTAATGCTAACCTTCTTGTATTTGAAACAATTTCATTTCCAAAAAATGTTTTATTTTTAAGGAATAATTTCTCACTCTTGTCCATTTTATTATTAGCAATTAAAAAATCATAAGAAGATAAAAAAAATCCTCCAGTTCCACATGCGGGATCAGCAATTGTTTTTTTGACTTCTGGTCTGACAGTTTCAACAATTGCTCTAATTAATGCTCGAGGTGTAAAATATTGTCCTGCACCAGATTTTATATCTTCAGCATTTTTTTCTAATAAACCTTCGTATATTTTGCCTTTGATATCTGACCCTAATGTTACCCAACTTATTTCATCAAGCATTATAATCAATTTATGCAATTTTGCAGGATCCTGTATTTTGTTTTGAGATTTTGAGAAAATTGCACCTAACATACCTTTTTTGTTTGCCAATTCTCTGAGCAATTTTATATAGTGATCTTCAAGTTCTGAACCTCTTTTTGCCTTTAAGGTCGCCCAACTAAATTCTTTTGATATATTAATCTGTCTATTATATGGAGGTCTACTATACTCATCTACCATTTTTAAAAAGATAAGATATGTTATTTGTTCGAGGTAATCTCCGTAGCTAACTCCATCATCTCTAAGTGTAGTGCAAAAATTCCATACTTTGTTAATTATGCTTTCGGTATTTATCATAAGTTAATTCTAATAAATTTCCTTTCCTAAAAATATAGATCTTAATAATGAAAATTTGTAATATTCAATTTCTTTTAATTGCTCATCGAGAGAATCGTGAATATTTTCAATTACAGATATTTTTTTTTCTAACTCCTCAACAATAAAGTTTGCTTCCTCAATACTACATAACGGTACAGGGGTATTTTTTATGATATCTAGATTTAAATTTGGTTGAACACCTCCCGACGCCTTTTCCCGTAAAGAATAATAGTTTTTTTGAAAAAAAAGCTTCAGATATTTTTTCAGTTTGCTAGCTGTCCTATTCATAACAATTGCTGCAATTGCTTGATTAGTAGTAGCTTTAATTTTGAGCTCAGAACATTTGCCTCTTGTTTTGCCCTCTCCATACATTGCTAATAACAAAGTATTTGGAGGGTATAATCTCAAATTAGTTTTATCATAAGCTTCTTTAGTTATATATTCATCACAATCTTCGATAAAATTTTTATTTAATGCTCCGCTAGTAAGCCATGGAATATTTCCATTTAAATAATATTTTGTCTCACTTTTTAATGGTGTAGCTCCAGTACCTAATATAGAAATATCTTTTACTCTCACCCACTTCCATTGTTTTGGTATAGTATCTAAATTTTTTTGCAGAAGTTCCAATGCCTCAGGATCAGAAGGAACAAATTTTTTAGGTTTTTTTTTATCTTTTTTATTTAAGAGTTTTTTTTCTTCAAGATATATTTCTTCATATTCTATTTTTATTTTGGAGAGTAATTGATCAATATTTCCACATTTATTCTTTTTTCTCCAACTGTCTGAAATTCTTCCTAAAAAAGCATTATTCATTAAAGATTGTCTAAAGTATTTTAATTTTTTTTTAGTAATATTTAAATTATCTTCAATCAAAGTTATCTTTTTAAATTCATCATTTAAAAAACTAACTATTCTTTCTTGTGTTTTTAAAGGTGCAATTGGAAAATCATAGTTCCACAGCAAATCTGGGTCTACATGAGGAGTTCCACTGCCTTTAGCTTTTTTATTAATCTCATAATATTTAGATTTAAGAAAGTAATAAGCATACAAATTATTAACTTTTGGAAATTTAATTCTTACAAGCGTGCTTCCTAATGCACCGTTCATACCTTTTCCAACTAATCCTGACCTTGAACCATCCCAAACCATTAAAAAGTCTGTATCAAAACATTCTCTAATACCCTCGCCGTCAGTCCATGAGTTTATAATCCCTTTTTCAAATGACTGTATATCGATATAGGGAATATTAAATTTTTTTGATTTTGATTTAGATAAATTTTTTGGTTTCTTTCCTTTCTCATTTATTACAAACTTACCAAGTTTAATAATATTCCAGTCATCTGGAAGGAAACTTTTTGTTTTAATCATGCTGCTAATTCTGAATTTAATTCTAAAATTAATTTATCATTATTTTCTCCAAATAATTCATAAAACTTACCTAGGCCTCCTTTGCTGTCAAAAGGAGCTATATTAAAATCATCATTATGAATATTAAAAGAAGTAGAAATATGATCTCTTATCATTCTTAACCATTCCATTTGTTCTTCATTAAATTTTTTAGTATTTCCAGAATGTCGTTTCATAATCCAATTCATAAAGTTTCTACTAACTACATCATGATAGTTCTCTATTTTATCGTCAATACCACACACTCTTCTTATCAAAGAAACTAGAGCTGTTAATTCTGAAGTTGGACTATTCTTTTTAACATCATCGAGCCTGCTATATGCCTGCCAGATAAATAAAGGTGATAAATTAGGCTTGTCCTTTTTAAGTTTATTAAAAACTTGATTTATCATTTCAAAAGTTACATCTCTACGTCTAAATGGTTGGTTAAAAAATATCTCTAGTGCATCAATTTCATCTTTTTTGGAATTTAAATATTCAGTAAATTCAGTAACTATATTTTGAGTTTTTTTAGATATGTCTTTATCCCAACCAAATCCTGTAACAGTATCCAGTGTTTCATGATCTATAATTTGTTCTTTTGATTTCCTAATATTGTCAATTAATTCTATAAATTCTCCATTTATTTTCTTTGAAGCTTCATCAATTAAAATTTCTTTAGCATTTTTTATATTATCACTTATTGAGCTCTGTTGTGTATTTGGTTCAACAATCTGTTTTGCTTTTGATTCAATATTATCTGGATCAATTGCATCAAATAGTTTTGAAACAATGTTAGATAGATCTATACCACCTGTAAAATCTCTTATTATTTTTTTATCTTCATCATTAAGCTGTTTATTCAGTCTTGCTAATCTTCCAGCGAAAGAACTTACTATATCTTCATCTTTGGAACCCATAACTAAGCTCATTCCAAGATCTTTAAGTGGTACAGAAGGTTTTGTTATTATTGGTTGGCTTGCTGTTTTTAAAGATTTAGTAACACCAATTGCATCAACTATTACGTAGTGAGTTTTTGCAGATTTTGCAGAAGGTGTAACTTTTCTTAAATCATCCATATTTAAAGTTCGGGTTCCACGGCCCTTCATTTGTTCAAAATAATTTTTACTTTTTATATCTCTCATAAATAGCAAACATTCTAATGGTTTGACGTCAGTACCTGTTGCTATCATATCGACTGTTACTGCAACTCTTGGATTATAACTATTTCTAAATTGAGAAAGAATAGATTTTGGATCCTCATCAACTTTGTAGGTAAGTTTTTTACAAAATGCATTTCCTTCACCAAATTCTTCTCTGACGGTTTGTATAATATCATCAGCATGACTGTCTGTTTTTGCAAAAATTAATGTTTTTGGAACCTCTTTCCTTTCAGGAAATATTTCTGGCAACTGTTCTTTAAAAGTTCTTAGTATTGTTCGGATTTGATCTGGATTAACTATATCTCTATCAAGTTGTTTTGAAGAATATTCTTGATCTTCATCTTGTTGTTCCCATCTTTTTTTTCTTGAAAGCGTCTCTCTTTTTTCAACATGTTGTTTTGCTTTAATTTTTCCACCTTGTTGTGTGATAGCTGTATCTATAATATAAATCTCATTACCTACATTCACTCCATCTGCAACTGCTTTTTCATGACTGTAATCACTGACTATATTTTTTTTAAAAAAACCATAAGTTCTATTATCTGGTGTAGCCGTTAGTCCAATTAATTTAGCATCAAAATAATCTAATACTTGTTGCCACAAATTATAAATTGACCTGTGACACTCATCAATAAATATAAAATCAAAAAATTCTGGAGGTATTTTTTTGTTGTATACTATTGGTAATGGTTCCTTAGTTTGTATTAATTCAGCTGGATTTATTTCTTCAGCTTTTTCATCCATTTCCTTATCTTTTAAAATTGAGTACAATCTTTGAATTGTGCTTATGCATACTTGTGAGTCTTTTGCCACATAGGAGGACTTTAATCTTTGGACATTATACAATTCTGTAAATTTACGATTGTCATCTAAAGGATTATATGAAAACATCTCTTGCTCAGCTTGCTCACCTAAATTTTTTGTATCTACTAAAAATAAAATTCTTTTTGCTTCACCATATTTTATAAGTCTATACATTGAGGTTATAGCTGTATAAGTTTTACCTGCACCAGTAGCCATTTGTATTAAAGCTCTAGGCTTGCTTTCCTTGAATGATTTCTCCAAATTTGAGATTGCTAATTCTTGGCAATCTCTTAATTTTAAAATAGATGCTGGTTTGTTATCAGGATTGAGTAAAGGCATATTATCTAATCTACCTGCTAAACTTTTATCTTGATCTATCCATTCAGCTAAAGTTTTGGGTTGATGAAAGTTAAAAACTTCTCTTGAACGTGGTCTTGGATCTCTTCCGTCCGTAAATCTTACAATTATTCCAGTGCTCTCATATAAAAAAGGAAGCGGGATTTTGTTATTTAACCATTTTAAATTTGCAGAAGCATAGCTTTCTGTTTGAGTTTCGTGTTGAGTTAGACGTTGTCCTTCTTCTTCTCTCTTTGCCTCAATAATTCCAATTGCTTTTTTATTAACAAAGAGAACATAATCAGCTGGTCCTACATCTGTTTGATATTCCTTTACTGCCTGACCATCACCAATTTCTAAATTAATTTTATTTTTTTCTTGTATTACCCAACCTGAGCTTCTTAATAATTTATCTATATTATCTCTAGCTCTTTGCTCTGGATTTTGATTTTTAGTCATTTCTAATTAAAGATATTACATTTTTAAATATGAAAGACATATCATTAAATATCACTACATAGTTTCTATACTTCCTATAAATTTATAATCTTTATCTATAACTACAATTTCACCAGATGAAGTGCCAAAATTTAACATTTCTGAAATAACTACAAAATGTGTTACTAAAATAAGATTTTTCTCACTATTCCAGTTAGATATATATTTTTTTAAACTAATAATTTGTTCATCTTTATATTTATAAAACTTCTCTTGATAAAAAGAGTTTAAACCTTTGAAGGTTTCATAATTATTAAAGGCAAATCTTGCAGTATCTTTGCATCTACACCACTCACTGGATAACACTTTATCAATTTGAATATTATTATCACTAAATAATATTCCAATTTTTTTTGATTGCTCTATGCCCTCTTGATTTAAATTTCTTTGAGTATCACATTTTGTTAAATCAATATTGTCAGGGTCTCCATTTCCTGGTGCAAGTGAATGTCTTATAAATACAATTTTCCCACCCTTCTGCAGTTCGCTTATTACTAAATCATTAGCCTGTGAATAATTTGAATTAAAAATACTTAGCAAAAATAAAAGAATAAAATTTATATATTTCATAAACGACAATTAAATTTTTATCTGTATTTTTTATAATAGAGCTTTCTGAACTGATAATTTCCAACCATTTATTAAATCGTTCCTAACTTTTCGGTTTATTTTAGGCTTAAAAATTTTATCTTTTTTCCATTTCCTCTTGATTTGATATAATGATTTAAATAATCCAATTTGATATCCAGCTAGTAAAGCTACTCCTAAACCAGTTGTTTCTAATACCTTTGGTCTTTCTGTATTTATATTTATGATGTCAGATAAAAATTGCGAAAACCAGTTGTTTTTTACCATGCCTCCATCAATCTTAAGTTTAGTTGGTTTTAAACCATCTTTTTTCATTGCATTAAATAAATCATTACTTTGATAGGCAACTGACTCTAATACTGCTCTAACTAAGGTTTTCCAATCACTATTTCTTGTTAAACCTGTTATTACCCCTCTTGCATCAGGCCTCCAATAAGGTGCTCCCATTCCACTGAAGGCAGGCACAACGTATACACCCTCATTATTTTTTTTTGATTGAGCAATTGTTTCCGTATCAAAAGCATTGTTAATAAATTTTAATTTATCTCTTAACCATTGTACACCTGCACCTGCAATAAAAATAGATCCTTCAAGAGCATAAGTATTTTTTCCATTCAATCTGTAACATATTGTTGTTAATAATTTATTTTTAGAATAAATTTTTTTTGAACCAGTATTCATTATGACAAAGGCACCAGTTCCATATGTGCTTTTTACTGAACCTCTTTCAAAGCATGACTGTCCTACTGCAGCTGCTTGTTGGTCTCCTAGAACTGCTGATATTGGTATTTCACTGCCGACAATTCTCTTACTTGTTAAACCAAAATTATCAGCTGAATTTTTAACTTTTGGCAAAATATTTTCAGAAATTTTAAGTTTTTTTAAGATTTCTTTATCCCATTTATTATTATTAATGTTAAATAACATGGTCCTACAAGCATTAGTTGCTTCTGTTAAATGATGTTGCCGATTAGTAAGTTTCCAAATAAGGAAAGTATCAACAGTACCAAATAATAAATTATTTGATTTTAAAAGTTTCTTAACATTTTTTACGTTTTCTAGTATCCATTTAATTTTAGTTGCAGAAAAATATGGGTCAATAAATAATCCAGTTTTTTTTCTAAAAATTTTTTCATAATTTTTTTTCTTTAACTCTTCACAATAGTCTTGGGTTCTTCTATCTTGCCAAACAATTGCGTTGTAGACTGGTTTTCCTGTTTTCTTATTCCAAAGAATAGTTGTCTCTCTCTGGTTAGTTATTCCTATACTTAATATTTTTCCTCTTAATAGTGATGCTTTTTTTATTACTTTTTTCAACGCTTTTAGAGTTGTAAGCCAAATTTCGTTTGGATTATGCTCCACCCATCCATTTTTTGGAAAATATTGATTAAATTCAAACTGGGATGTAAATTTTATATTACCATCTAAATCAAAGAGAATTGCTCTAGTTGATGTTGTGCCTTGGTCAATAGCAACAAGAAATTTTTTCACAATTTAAGTCTATACCTAAATTTTTTTTTCTAAAAGTAAAAACTAATACAAGCTGGAAGGATATGAAATTTAAATTATTTAGTGAAAGATTGAGTTGAATATTCTGACAAGGGAAGTTTTGATAAAGTTTTTATCTTTTTGACATAATCTACAAAAGATTGAGCATAGCCGAGATATGTATTTACTACTCTTCCTTGCTTAGATATAATTCCAAAAGTTTTATATCCATCTTTACCAGCTGCAATATAGTTATTTGTTGCTACTGTATAAGTCTTACTTGGATTTATCTTTACCCAACTCTTGTCTGTTCTACCCTTAAACTCTAAATTTATCACTCTATTTCCTTTACTATTGCTTGCTTGAACATCCCATCTCAATCCAGCAGCATATGGATAGGCTCCTGTAGAACCATCTGGAGTTAAAGCATAATCAATTGAGTCTTCCAAAACATTTTTAATTTCTTCTCCACTCATTTTCAATTCTACAATAGTATTACTGAAAGGTAATAAAGTATACGCGTCCCCAATTGTAATATTGCCTTCTTTTATATCTATTCTTGTTCCACCACCATTTTGAATTGCAATATCACTTAATTTGGACATTTCTCTGAAGGCGTGTGCTACAATATTCGAAATATCGGATCCATTTTTTTCAGTCTTTGATACATCACAAAGTTTTGACTTTCCTTGTCCAGGAATTCTTTCAAGACATAAATCATCAGTTACTCTGCCAATTACTTCACTGCTTTTTTCTTTAACTTCATTTTTGTATTTTTCTAATATTTTTGATGCTTGTGCGTCAGCCTCTACGATTGAAATATTTGGATTAACTTCGATAGCCTTGTATACGGCTTCTCTATAATTACCATCTATCTCAACTCTTTTTCCATTTGAATCTTTTCTCTTAAAGGAATCATCTAACATTATATGTGGTATTCCATCACATGACTTGATGGTGCCATCGTTATTAAACTCGATATTAAGTTCTCCAACAATTTGAGAATATTCCCATGCTGTAACTATACAAACATCTTCCTCATTTTTATTTTTGACTACAGTTGGGTAGGCCCCATTAGAATTTAGTCCTACATTATCGAAATCTCCAGTTAGACTATGAGAATCACCTCCAACTATAACATCAACATCTGTGAGAAGTTTAGCCATGTTAATCTCATTTTTATATCCATAATGAGTTAAAAGAATTATCTTATTGATTCCTTGTTGTTTAAGCTTATTTATATTTTCTTGTGCTGAATTAATTTCATCTAAAAATAAAGTTGTGTCGTCTGGATTTGATGACTCTCTCGTTTTTTTTGAGATCACAATTCCAATTACTCCAATTTTTTGATTTCCTTTATTGATTATAGTGTAAGGTTTAATTTTTTTTGACAAAGGTGAGTTTATTTTTGCTTTAATGTTTGCTGACAAAACTGGAGTCTTACACTTATCAGTATGAAGATAATCTAAAAACTCAACTAAACTCTTATCACCATCATCAAATTCATGATTTCCTATAGCGAAAGCATCAAAACAAATTTGATTCATCATTTCTGCATCTGCTTTGCCCTTGAAAAGAGTGTAATATAATGTCCCTGTAATAGCATCACCCGCATGAAGCTTGATAACATTTTCATTTTTTAATTTTAATTCTTTAAATTTTGCTACGACAGATGGAAAACCGCCTGATACAACTCTCGTCTTTTCACCATC
>CACBYP010000014.1 GCA_902543485.1 uncultured Pelagibacteraceae bacterium
AAAAAAAATTCAAAATTACGAAAAAAAAATAAATAAATTTAATCATAAAATTCAAATTGGATTTAATAGGAGGTACGATCCAGGTCACAGTTCTCTAAAAAGTAATTTAATAAAAGGTAAGATAGGAAAGCTAGAGAAAATTATTATTACCAGCAGAGATCCGGCTGCTCCATCTATAAATTATTTAAAAGCCTCAGGTGGTATTTTTAAAGATATGATGATCCATGATTTCGATCTAGCAAGATATTATGCAGGTAAAGATGAATTTGTTTCTATATTTGCTACAGGGAGCAATATTTCTAATAAATACTTCAATAAACTTAAAGATTTCGAGCTTGCTACGGCAATTTTGAAAACAAAAAATGGTGTTCAATGTATTATAAGTAATTCGAGACATTGCAGTTTTGGATATGATCAAAGGGTAGAGCTCTTTGGAAGTAAAGGAATGATTATATCTGATAATATCAAAGAAAATGAGATTAGTTTGTATTCTAATAAAAGTACGAATGCACGTTCAAGCTTTAAACATTTTTTTATAGAAAGATACGATCAGGCATATAAAGAACAATTAAATGATCTTGCCAAATTATTCAGATCAAATTTGAGACCTAAAAGTGGTTTTATAGATGGAAAGATTTCAATACAAATTGCTGAGAGTGCTATACGGTCATTAAAATCAAAAAAGTTTGAAAAAATAAAATATTAAAAATCAACTTTAGGTTGAATACAACCTGCTTCTTTACAATCTAAATAAATTTATGTTAGCTTTAAAGTTTAAAAGTTAACTTTTATTTAAGAGAGGAAATTAAAAATGAAAACAATAAAGAACTTTATATTAGCTGTTGCTGCATGGGCAATGATGTCTGTATCAGCATTAGCAACTGATATAATTGTTGTTTCACATGGACAAGCTAACGACCCTTTTTGGTCGGTAGCTAAAAATGGAGTTGATGCTGCTTGTAAAGATATGGGAGTATCTTGCAAATACACTGCACCTGGAACTTTTGACATGGTTGAAATGGCAAAACTAATAGATAACGCTGTATCACAAAAACCAAAAGGTATTGTAATTACTTTACCTGATGCAGCTGCACTAGGAAAATCTGTTAAAGCAGCAATAGCTGCTGGTATACCAGTAGTTTCTATGAACTCTGGTTCGGATGACTATGCATCATTAGGAATTAGTGCACACGTAGGTCAAACTGAATTTGAAGCTGGTGTTGGTGGCGGACAAAAAATGAAAGCTGCTGGAGGAAAAAAAGCTTTATGCGTTAACCACGAAGTTGGAAACGTAGCGCTTGATAGAAGATGTGCAGGTTTCAAAAAAGGTTTTGGTGGATCTGTTGATATTCTTGGAACATCAAATGACCCAACTGAAATTCAAAAAGCTGTTGCTGCAAAATTAGGTGGTGGATATGACACTATTCTAACTTTAGGAGCTGGTTTATCTGGTGAAGCAGCACTAAAAGCTTTAGAAGCTGCTGGTAAAGTTGGAAATGTTAAATTAGGAACATTTGATATGTCACCTAATATGTTAAAAGCTGCTGCTGCGGGTAAAGTAGAGTTTTTAATTGACCAACAACAATATCTACAAGGTTATTTGCCTATAGCTATTTTTGCTCAGTACATGAGATGGGGAACAATGCCTGCTGGTGTAGTTATGACTGGACCTGGATTTGTTACTCCTGATAATGCTGCTAAAGTAATTAAATGGGCAGCTCAAGGTTATAGATAAAATCTATATTTAAGGCCTGACTAAATTTAATAGTCAGGCCTTTTTTCAAAATTTAAATGTCATTAAAATCAAAAAGTATTTCATCAAAAAGTAGTCTTAATGAAGACGAACGTCTAAAAAAAATATCACCACTAAGAGTTTTATTGAATAGGCCTGAGCTAGGGGCATTAGGTGGCTCAATACTTGTATTTATATTTTTTGGAATTGTAGCTGGCGATACTGGTATGTTTAGCGCCTATGGAATGCTGAATTTCCTCGATGTTTCAGCTAATTTAGGAATTATAGCAATAGCAGCAGCGATGTTAATGATTGGTGGTGAATTTGATTTGTCAATTGGATCAATGATTGGATTTGCTGGAATTTGTATTGCAATTCCTGCAATTTATTGGGGTTGGCCTTTATGGATGAGTATAGTTTTTGCTTTCGCTATGGCAGTATTGGTTGGATACTTTAATGGCATAATGGTTGTTAAAACCGGTTTGCCATCTTTTATTGTAACACTTGCGATGCTTTTTATTTTAAGAGGTTTGACATTAGCAATAACAAGATTGATTACTGGTAGAACTCAAGTTCCAGGACTAAGAGTATTAATTGAAGATGATCCATTAGCATGGTTATTTGCTACAGATACATTTAAATGGCTTTTTACTTGGTTGGGATCATTAAAATTGATTGAACTAAGAACTGATGGAACTCCTCTTGCAACTGGAATACCTCCATCAGTTATTTGGTTTATTGCATTAACATTGTTTGCAACATGGATATTGATGAAAACAAGATACGGTAATTGGATCTTCGCATCTGGAGGCGATAAGGTTGGAGCAACAAATGTGGGTGTGCCAGTTGGAAGGGTAAAAATAAGTCTATTTATCGGTACGGCAGTCGCATCAACTATTTTTGCATGTATTCAAGTATTAGATGCGGGTTCTGCAGATACAATGAGAGGTACTTTAAAAGAACTAGAAGCTATTGCAGCTGCTGTTGTTGGTGGTTGTCTCTTAACAGGTGGATATGGATCTGCAATTGGTGCAGCTTTTGGTGCAATAATATTTGGGACTGTATCTATGGGAATATTTTATACAGATGTTGATACTGATTGGTTTAAAGTTTTTTTAGGAGCAATGATGTTGATAGCTGTAGTATTTAATAACTATATCAGAAAGAAAGTGACTGAAAGTAAATAATGTCTGACTATCTTGTTCAATTTAATAACATTAGTAAGTTTTTTGGGAAAGTAATAGCGCTTAAAGATGTCACTATGAGATTAAAAAAAGGCGAGATCATGTGCTTGCTTGGAGATAATGGAGCAGGAAAGTCGACTTTAATTAAAACTTTAGCAGGTGTCCATAAACCAGATGAAGGAGAAATTATTTTTGAAGATAATAAAATTGTTTTTGATTCACCCAAAGATGCTTTAGATATTGGTATAGGAACAGTTTATCAAGATCTAGCATTAGTTCCTTTAATGAGTGTTACTAGAAATTTTTTTATGGGAAGAGAGCCTCAAAAAGGTATTCCTTTCCTTAAAACTTTTGACGTAGAGAAAGCAAATAAGATAGCAGCAGATAGAATGGGACAAATAGGTATTGATGTTAGAGATCCATCTCAGGCAGTTGGAACTATGTCCGGTGGTGAAAGACAATGCCTAGCAATATCAAGAGCTATATATTTTGGAGCAAAAGTTTTAGTTTTAGATGAACCAACTTCTGCTTTAGGAGTACATCAAGCATCAATGGTATTAAAATATATTGTAAAAGCTGCATCTGAGGGATTGGCTGTAATTTTAATTACTCATAACGTACATCATGCTTACCCTGTTGGTAATAGTTTCACTGTACTTAACCGAGGCAAAAGCATGGGAACGTTCCAAAAAAAAGATATTTCTAGAGAAAAACTTCTTAGTATGATGGCTGGTGGTGAAGAATTAGACAAACTTGAAGTCGAGCTTCAAGAAATGGATAGAATTCACAACAAAAATTAGATATTACGCCATATATCTTTACTATGACAAAATCATTTCCTTTGCTCTTTATATTATTATGGTCATCTGCATTCATATCTGGGAAAGAAATTGTTCAAAACGCTTCTCCATTTGCAGCATTATCATTTAGATTTGGGATTGTAACAATTGGTTTTCTCGTATTTGCTTATTTCAGTAATGACAAAATTTTTGGAAAATTAAAAAATATTATTGAAAGTCTTTCAACAGGTATTTTATTTCATGGGATTTATTTAGGTGGATGTTGGTATGCATTTTCAATTGGGATGCCTGCTGCAATTGTAGCTTTAATAGTTACCCTTCAACCAATTTTAACAAATATTTTATCTGGTCCAATTTTTGGAGAAAAAATATCTTGGAAACAGTGGGTAGGTATCAGTTTAGGTTTCATTGGTTCTGTTACTGTGTTAGGTATTGATTTTGGAAAAGAAATTCCTCCTTTAGGATTGTTAGCTACAGTCTTAGCTTTATTTGCAATAACGGCTGGAACATTGTGGCAAAAAAAATTGAGTGGAAATTTAGCTTTGTCAGTTAACAATGCATATCAAGCAATTGGTGGTTGCCTTTTTAATCTATTGTTAATGTTTATATTTGAAAATGCTTACATAAATTTTACAACTAGTTTTATATTAGGTATGTCTCACCAAATTATATTAGTTTCATTTGGAGCTTTTACTATTCTTATGTTTTTAATCAAAAGGGGTACTGTGGGCAAAACTACTACTTTATTTTTTTTAGTACCTCCTACTTCAGCAGTGATGGCATGGATATTTTTAAATGAACAATTAACATTTACTGACATAATTGGTTTTTTAATAACAACTGTTGGAGTATTTATAGCTACAAGGGATAAAAAAAATGGATAACAATTTTTTTAAAAAAGTAAGAATATTAGACGGTGGCATGGGTCAATTATTACTTGAAAAAGGAATGGTATCTATGGGTACCTTATGGTCTGCAAGTGCTTTATTAGATGAAAAGTATCATCAATTGTTAGTTGATACTCATCTATCATATATCAATGCAGGCTCAGATGTTATTGTTACAAACACTTTTAGTTGCAGAAAATTTAGATTAATAGAAAATAATGTTGGCAATCAATTCAAAAAATTAAATGAAATTGCATGTAAACTTGCAATCAAAGCTAAAGATTTATCAAAAAAAAATGTATTAGTAGCTGGATCAATTCCAAGCCAAAGAGACACTTATATAACTGATAATCGCGATATCAAATTAATTGAGGGAGATATGTTTGAACAAGCTGATATTTTAAGCGAATTTACTGACTTTTTATATTTAGATGTTATTAGCAGCACTAATGAAGTTAAAGCCGCTCTTAATATATCCAAAAAGATAAACAAAAAATTTTTAATAGGAATACATTTAAAAAAAAATGGTGACTTGCCCTCAGAAGAAAAAATTGAGCAATTAATTGAAATTATTAAACATGAAAATACACTTGGTGTAGTTTGTGCATGTGTTTCTCCAGAAATATCATTATCTGTATTAGATA
>CACBYP010000015.1 GCA_902543485.1 uncultured Pelagibacteraceae bacterium
GTTCTTAATATGATAACAGGTGCATCACAAAATGATATTAAACAATTGAAAAATAAAGTTTATGTTTTAACTGCTGGAGCACCACCTCCAAGTATTATTTTCAAAAAAATGAAAGCATTAGGATTTGAAGTAATGCATGTCTATGGTTTAACAGAAACATATGGACATGTTTTACAATGTGCTTGGAATGATGAATGGAATGATTTTGAAGAAGATAAAATTAATGAAATTAAAGCAAGGCAAGGCGTGAGGTTTCCAAACACAGAAGGAGTGGTTGTTTTAGATCCAGAAACTATGAAACCTGTACCTATGGATGGAGAAACCATTGGCGAGATAATGATCAAAGGTAATGTTGTAATGAAAGGATATTTTAAGGACAAAGAGGCTACCGAAAAGGCTATGAAAGATGGATGGTTTCACTCTGGTGATTTGGCAGTTATTTATCCAGATGGATACATCAAGGTTAAAGATAGGTCGAAAGATATTATTATTTCAGGTGGAGAGAATATTTCTTCTATCGAAATCGAAAACACACTTTCTAAGCACCCAGCTGTTTCAATTGTTGCAGTAGTAGCAAAACCAGATGAGAAATGGGGAGAAGTTCCATGTGCATTTATAGAGAAAGTGGCAGATAAAGAGACAAATGAAAAAGAATTAATCGATTTTTGTAGAGAAACTCTAGCAGGGTTCAAAATTCCAAAAAAAATAGACTTCTGTGAACTTCCAAAAACATCAACAGGCAAAATCCAAAAATTTGAATTAAGAAAAAGAGCTAAGGAACTTACTTAGATTTCTTTCAAATAAACAACTTACTTTCTTTACAAATAGATAAAAAGATGACACTAAGCTAAAAATGAAAAATTTTTCTATTGCAAAATCAAGAAGACTTAGAGGTACGCCTTATACATCAAGAATTGAAAAACAAGGTGTTACTGCTTACACAATATATAACCATATGTTGCTTCCCGCTGCATTTGGTTCTTTAGAAGACTCATATCATCATTTAAAAGAACATGTTCAAGTTTGGGATGTGGCTGCTGAAAGACAAGTAGAGATTACTGGAAAAGATGCAGCAAAATTGGTTCAACTTATGACTTGTAGAGATCTTTCAAAATCAAAAGATGGAAGATGTTATTATTGTCCAATTATAGATGATAATGCTGGATTAATTAATGACCCAGTTGTCCTAAGATTTAATGAGAATAAATGGTGGGTTTCTATTGCAGATACAGATGTAATCTTATTTGCTAAAGGATTGGCAATTGGGAATAAATTTGATGTAAATATTATCGAACCCGAAGTTGATATTATGGCCGTGCAAGGGCCTAAATCATTTAAATTAATGGAAAAAGTTTTTGGTGAAAAAATAACAAATTTAAAATTTTTTGGTTTTGAATATTTTGATTTTGCTGGAGCCAAACATTTAATTGCTCAATCAGGATGGTCTAAACAAGGTGGATATGAAATTTATGTAGAGAATAATGATGCGGGTTTAAAACTATACGATCATTTATTTGAAATCGGAGATGAGTTTAATATTAGAGCAGGATGTCCTAATTTAATTGAACGTATCGAAAGTGGATTACTTTCTCAAGGAAACGATATGGACAATGGAGACAACCCATACGAATGTGGCTTTGATAAATATATTAATATTGATAGTGATGTTGAATTTTTAGGAAAAGAGAAATTAAAAAAAATAAAGTCTGAAGGAATTAAAAGAAAACTAATGGGCGTTAAAATTGATACTGATAAAATAAGTGTAACTGGTTCAATGAATTTAACAGATGAAAAAAATAATATAATCGGAGAACTAAGATCAGGTTGTTACAATCCAACTTTTAAACAGGTAATTGGTATAGCTATGATAAAAAAACCATATTTTGAAGCAAAGCAAACATTCAAAATTGATATAAATGGTAATAGTTTTAACGGAACAGTTTGCGATTTACCTTTCATTTAGTATAAGTCTTTAAAATGACTAATATAGCTATCATCGGTGCAACCGGTAATGTTGGGAGAAAGACTTTAGAAGTTATAGAAAAAAAAGATATTAAATTTGATAACCTTTTTTTAGTTGCCTCTTCTAATAGTGCTGGAAAAAAAATAAGTTTTAAAGGCAAAGATTACGAAGTCCATGATCTTGAAAAATATGATTTTTCAAATGCGAATATAACTTTTTTTGCAGCAGGTGGTAAAATTGCAGAACAATATGCAGAAAGTGCAGCAAAATTAACAACTGTAATTGATAATTCTAGTTTTTTTAGAATGGACCCCGATGTTCCACTAATTGTGCCTCAAGTGAATGCAGAAAAAATTAATCAAATGAAAAAAAATATTGTGGCAAATCCTAACTGCTCAACAGCTCAGTTAGTATTAGCTCTTAAACCATTACATGATTTATATAAAATAAAAAGGGTAATAGTTTCTACCTATCAATCTGTTTCTGGAGGTGGAAAAGCACCTATGGATGAATTGATTGAACAAACTAAATCTTATCTTGATGGAAATCCTGTTCAATCTAAAAATTTTACTAAACAAATAGCATTCAATATAATTCCTCACATTGATGTTTTTTCGGATGATGGATACACAAAAGAAGAATTGAAAATGACTAATGAAACAAAAAAAATACTTGATAATAATATAGAGTTAACAGCTACGTGCGTTAGAATTCCTGTTCTAGTATCACATTCAGAGTCAGTAAACATAGAGTTTGAAAATCCTTACTCTCTTGATCAAATCAGAGAGGCATTAAATAATGCTGATGGTTGTAGAGTTATAGATAAAAGAGAAAATGGAGGATATAGCACACCAATAGAAGCAACTGGTAGTGATGAAACATTTATCTCCAGAATTAGAGATGATAAGACAAAAGAGAACTCAATTAATTTGTGGATCGTTTCGGATAACCTATTAAGAGGAGCCGCATTGAATTCTGTTGAAATTGCAGAAACAATAATGAAAGCAAATCAAAATGGAAAATAATCCTTTATCTCCTCACATTCAAATTTATAGATGGCATATTTCATCTTTAGTTTCAATATCTCATAGAATTACTGGAATAATAAATATATTAGCAATAACTTTAATTTGTATTTTTTTTATATTTTTTTCATTTAGTGAAGAAAGTCATGAATTTATAAAGTTATTCCTCCAATCTATTATTGGAAAATTTTTCATATTGGGTATTACATGGTCTTTTAGTTTCCAAATCTTAAGTGAGATAAGACATTTAATCATGGATTTTGGTTATGGATTTGAATTAAAAACTACAAAAATTACAGGGTTGATTGTAATATTTGGATCTTTTGTATTAACCGTTTCAATTTATTTAATAGGACGAAATTTATTGTAATGAGAGCAGTAACAAAAAAATGGGTATTTTTAAAGTTGAGTTCTCTCATATTATTACCTTTGATGTTATGGTTTGCTTTAAATTTGGTTAGTATTTATGATAAAAGTTACTCAGAGATATTAACTTTTCTAACTTCTCAACCTTCAAAGTTTATATTTAGTCTATTTCTTATTTTTGCGTACTTTTTCTCAGCATTAAGCATAAGTGAGGTTTTTGAAGACTATATTAAAGACGAAAAAATCAAAAATGCCGCAAACAAAGCTTTAAATTTTTTTGCTATAACAATTCCTTTAATTACAATATTTGCGGTATTTAAACTAACTATATGAAATCTTATAATATTATAGATCATGAATACGATGTCGTTGTCCTTGGTGCTGGAGGTTCTGGCCTAAGAGCTGCGGTTGGTTTAAGTGAAGCTGGATTAAAAACTGCATGCATTTCTAAAGTCTTTCCAACCAGAAGTCATACATCAGCTGCCCAAGGTGGAATTTCAGCAGCCCTTGGAAACATGGGAGAAGACGATTGGCGTTGGCATATGTACGATACTGTAAAAGGAGCAGATTGGTTAGGCGATCAAGATAGTATTGAATATTTGTGTAAGGAAGCTCCAAAAGCAGTTTTAGAATTAGAAAAGTATGGTGTTCCTTTTAGTAGAACAGAAGATGGAAAAATTTATCAAAGACCATTTGGAGGAATGACAAAAAATTATGGAAATGGAATTGTACAAAGAACTTGTGCTGCAGCAGACAGAACTGGTCATGCAATTCTCCATACATTGTATGGTCAAGCACTTAAACATAATACAGAATTTTTTATTGAATATTTTGCATTAGACTTAATTATGAAAGATGGACAATGCAAAGGTTTAATTGCCTGGAATTTAAATGATGGAACGATTCATCGTTTTAGATCTCACATAACAATTATAGCCACAGGGGGATATGGGAAGGTGTATTACTCAGCAACATCTGCACATACTTGTACTGGTGATGGTAATGCAATGGTATTAAGAGCTGGATTACCTCTTCAAGATATGGAGTTTGTACAATTTCACCCTACAGGAATATATGGACACGGAACACTTATTTCTGAAGGTGTAAGAGGTGAAGGTGGATATTTGGTAAACTCTAAAGGTGAAAGATTTATGGAGAGATATGCTCCCAACGCAAAAGATCTTGCATCAAGAGATGTAGTTAGCAGATCAATGTCTATTGAAATCAATGAGGGAAGAGGTGTTGGTAAAGATCAAGACCATGTTCATTTATATTTAAGTCATTTAGATAAAAAAGTTATTGAAGATAGATTGCCAGGCATTACTGAGGCAGCAAGATTATTTGCAAATGTAGATGTAACCAAAGAACCGATACCAGTTGTTCCAACAGTTCATTATAATATGGGTGGTATACCAACAAATTATAAAGCTGAAGTTTTAACAGTAAACGGATCTCAAAAAACAGTCCCAGGTTTGATGGCGATTGGTG
>CACBYP010000016.1 GCA_902543485.1 uncultured Pelagibacteraceae bacterium
TGTTAGTCAAAACATTTTAAAAACAACTAAAATTTATGATTTAGTAATAAACAGTGAAAACAAAAATTTCATTTCAAATAAATTTTTTACAAATAAAATAAAAAAAGATTACAGAAGTAGAGCATATACATTTCTAATAAATCATCGACGTAAAGATAATAATATAGCTATTCAAGTTTTTACAAAATTTGGACCTTTGGCATTCCTGCCATTGTCTGGTACTAAAACTTCAATAGTTTTTTCTTATAAGGGGATGAAAATAGATGATGAAAAAATAGTCGATATATTCAAAAAATATAATTCTTTTTATTCATTTACTAAAATTAGTAAAATTGAAAAGTTTAGTCTGAGTTTTGAAATGCTTAGGAATTATACTTATAATAATATCCTAGCTTTTGGCGATTTAATACATCGTATACATCCCCTTGCAGGCCAAGGATTTAATATGACAATTAGAGATATTCAAATAATATCAAAAATAGTTAATGATAGATTATCTCTAGGTCTTCCAATAGACATTTCCGTTGCTGAAGATTTCCAGAGTTCTACAAAACATCTTAATTATCTTTATGGAAAAGCAATAGATGGAATATATGAATTTTTTAGATTAGATAACAATATTAACAACTCAATCTCAAAACCAGTTTTTAATATTTTAAATAATAATTCTATTTTTAAAAAATATTCTAATATTTTATCGGATAAAGGATTAAATTTATAAATTACTGAAGAGTAGTATTTTCAAATTCGTCTTTAATATAATTATTTAATATTTGTTCCATTTTTTCTTTTCTTATATTTATATCAAGACTTTCTAATAGTATTTGCTTTTCTTCTAATGAGAAAGGTGATGCCATTGATAGATCGTTAAGAGTTTGGCTAAGATCTTTCTTTTCTAAATCTTTTAAGTTCACAATATATCCTTGTTTTTTGAAAAATGTTCTCATGTTCTTCATAATTAAGCTTAAGTCTGAAAAGTTAACTTCGTTACTTTTTTGCATTATATCTTTTGAAAAATGATCATATTGAACATTGCATTCACGGTACATTTTGTCAGTATCTAACTCTGAGTTAATTTTGTATCTACAAATCCCGTTTAAAATAATAAGTATTCTACCGTCTTCTGTTTCATTGAAGCTTGTAATTTTTCCAATACATCCAATATCATATAAGTCCGGTTTTTTTAAAGAACCTGTTTTTTTTGGTTGTATCATTCCAATCATTCTATGCTTTTTCATACTATCATTCACCATTTGTAAATATCGAGGCTCGAAAATATTTAGTGGAACAGTTGTGCCCGGAAACATTATAAAATTTGATAGTGGAAAAATAGGTATAGTTTTTGGTAATTCATCAAGTTTCATGACTTGATTATAATTATTCTTTTTCAAGATACAACTGGACAGAAATGATTTGATAGTCGCATTTGATTATTTAATCACTTGCTAAAATCCAAAAAAGCTTTTAATTTTGTCATGTAAGAATAAGCGGGCATAGCTCAGTGGTAGAGCGTCTCGTTGCCAACGAGAAGGTCGTGGGTTCAAGTCCCATTGCCCGCTCCATTAAAGGAATTATATTATGAGTGATTTAGCAAATAAAAAATGTATCCCGTGCGAAGGCAACATCCCGCCATTTAACACAGAAGAAATTCATAAATATTTAAAACAAGTTGATGGATGGGAAGTTATAGAGGATAAAATAGATGGATTTCATTTAATAAAAAATTTTAAATTTGATGATTTCTTACAAAGTCAAGAATTTGTGAATAAAGTTGGAGAAATTGCTGAAACAGAGGGACATCACCCTGATCTGTGGTTTGGATGGGGCTATGCAAGAATTAAAATATTTACTCATGCAATTAAAGGTCTTGCTGAGAGTGATTTTATTTTAGCTGCTAAAATAGATAAGATAAATTGATTAGTGATTAAAGTGTCTTGTTTTGGAAAATACTAAAATAGTATTTGTTTGGTTAGCAAATTTAATAATTTCTTTATCATTTTTTGAACCCGACGGTTGAATGACCGCCGAAACACCTGCTTGAACTAATTTTTCTATACCATCCACAAACGGGAAAAACGCATCAGATGCTGCTAAGATTTCATCACTGTCGCTTATTTTCTGAAACTTTTTCATTTTATCAATTGCTATTTTGCAACTATCTAACCTACTTGGTTGACCAGAACCTATGCCTATTGTCTTGTAGTCTTTTGTAATAACTATCGCATTCGATTTTACACTTCTGCATATATTAAATGCAAAAATAAGTTTGTTTAAAGTTTTATTTGTAGGTTTTAATTTTGATACAATTTTAAAATCTTTCTTAGAAAAATTTTGATTATCTTGATCTTGAACTAAAATAGAATTAAATTTATTTATAAAATTAAATTTAAAATTTTTTTCTACTTTACTAGAATCAATTAACCTTAGATTTTTTTTCTTTTTTAAAAGTTTGATTGATTTTTTGTCAAATCCATTTGCAATTATTACCTCAAAAAATATTTTATTAATCTCTTTAGCTAAACTAATATTTAATTTAAAGTTACATGATACAATACCACCATAGGCGCTAATTGGGTCACTTTCTAAAGCCTCTTTAAAAGATTTGATTTTGTTTGGATTAATGGAAACACCACAGGGATTAGCATGCTTAATTATTGCTACACCTTTATTTCTTGGCAAAGTTTTGGATATACTTAGAGCCGAATAAAGATCGTTATAGTTGTTGTAACTTAGTTGTTTTCCACTGATTTGAATAATTTCCTGTTTGTTATTTTGTGAGTATATCGCCGCTTTTTGATGAGGGTTTTCTCCATACCTCGTCTTCTCAACTAACTTTCCAGAAAAAATGTTCTTAATTGGGAAAAGGTTTTTTGACTTTTCATTGAAATAATTAAAAATTTTTGACTCATAATATGCGGTTTCCATAAATGCTTCCTCGGCCAATTTTTCCCTAAATTTTAAATTCGTAGATCCTTTATTTCTATCTAATTCAATAGCTAAATCTTCATACTGTCTTGTATTAGTTATGATAACTACATCATTATAATTTTTTGCAGCTGATCTAACCATTGTTGGTCCTCCAATATCTATATTTTCAATTACATTTTTATGGTCAGAATTGCTTAACACAACCCTTTCAAACGGATAAAAATTTATAATAACTAAATCTATATTTTCATAATTGTTAATTTTCATTTCTTTTTGATGTTTTTTATTCTCTCTTACATTCAAAATTCCAGAATGAATTTTTGGATGTAATGTTTTTACTCTTCCATCTAGCAGCTCTTTTGAATTTGTAAATTTAGATACTTCTAAACATTTAAAACCCATACTTTTAATTTTTTTGTATGTACCACCTGAGCTTATTATTTTTATTTTGTATTTTTTTAGTAAATTTAATAATGGCCTTAAACTGGATTTATCTGACAATGAAATTAAAGCAGTCTTAATTTTTATTGTATTTTTTCGAATGCCCATTTAATTTCCTGAGTTATATCTTTTATTTTGCCTGATAAACATATATTTTGGTTTTCACTAGTTAAATTTTTATTACCGAAATATATACCCGTTTCAATATTTATAATCTCGCAGTTAGTTGAAAATTTCCATCCAGAATTTTCAATTTCAATTAGTATAGTTTTGTTATCTAAAGTTTTTGTTAATTTAACACCTGGCTCCATATGAAATCTGATATCATATTTTTTCGGATCTAGCTTGTTTTTTGAAATTATTTTATCAGTTCCTATCAATTTATTTTTTTCAACAAAAAATTCTATAGATCTTTCATACAAAACTCCAAATTTTTTTAAAAAACCATTATGAGATGCTTTGATTAACCAATAGTTCTTTTCATTAACAATATTTTTATCACTAATTTTTAAACCATTTTCTAATGTTTTATAGTTTCCATTGTTTCTAAACGAACAACTTGAATGATTATCAATTATAAGTGCAGAATGAGCAGCAGTAGATTTTGAAATTAGATTTAATTTATTTTTATAATCCTGAAAGTAACCAGAATTAGAAATAAGTTTTTTACCTTTATATAAGAATTCAAATGAAAGAGCTCCACTTTGATAGTTATATGAAAATGTTTTTTGGGGTGAATTTCCAACATCCATTGCAAGAATGCAATTTTTGTTTTTTAATATAGCATATCCTCCTACTTCATTATTTGAATTTTCAAACTTATATTTATAAAGTGAAAGATATTTATTAAATTCCTTTAAATCATTTTGATGATTCCCATTGAATAGTAAACTTTGTTCGATTTTAGAAAAAACAGAATAAGATTTTCCTAGATAGAAAATTATTTCATCAAGGTACTCAGGTATATCATTAAAAGACTCCTTTAATATTTCTCTAACAAGAACAAAATATTTTAAATAAAAATTTAATTGCCTAATACTTCTTGTTTTTGGAAAATACTCATCATCAAAAG
>CACBYP010000017.1 GCA_902543485.1 uncultured Pelagibacteraceae bacterium
AATATTAAAACTGGTGTTGTAGACCCATTAGGAGCTACTTTGGATCCTGGAAAAGACTTATATTTTGATTTAATCAGAAATATGTCTAAATCTTTTAAAGGTTGTTAATTAAAAATTGAACTTTTGCCGTAAATAATATCTAATATTATTTATGGCAACCGTTCCTTTAAGTTTAGAAGAAATTTTTTATTTAGCTAAAAAAACATTAATAGCTAACGGATGCGATGAAGAAACAGCAGATACTTTATCTACTTTAATCAAAAATGCTGAAAGAGATGGATCATTATCTCATGGTCTATTTAGATTACCCGCTTATGTATCTGGTTTAAAAAGCGGAAAAATTAATGGTAAGGCTAGACCAGTGATTTCAAAATTAACCCCAAGTGTTGTTAAAGCAGATGGGAAAAATAGTCTTGCCCCAATGGTTTTAAAATATGGAATACCAGAACTCGTAAAAGCTGCAAAAGAAAATGGAGTTGCAGTTTTAGCAATCACTAATTCTCATCATATGGCTGCTATGTGGCCTGAGACTGAAGCAATAGCAGAGCAAGGACTTGTTGCTTTTGCCTGTACATCATACAAGCCAGCAGTTGCACCAGCAGGAGCAATTAAACCTTTATTTGGAACAAACCCAATTTCATTTGCTTGGCCAAGAAAAAATAAACCACCTGTAGTTTATGATATGGCTACTGCATCGATGGCCATGGGAGAGGTTCAAGTTGCAAAAAGAGAAGGGCACAAGGTCCCAATAGGAACTGGTTTAACTAAAGATGGAAAAGAAACAACAGATCCTGGTGAAATAGCAGATGGTGGAGTTTTGTTGCCATTTGGCGGCTATAAAGGCTCAGGAATAGCAATGATGGTCGAATTACTTGCTGGAGCCTTAGTTGGAGATAATTTTAGTTATGAGACGGCTGAGAAGGATACAGATGATGGTGGACCACCAAGTGGTGGAGAGTTTATTTTAGCTATATCTCCTGACAAATTAACAAATTCTGATTGGGATAGTCATTCAAATAAATTCTTTGAGAAAATGAAATCAATGGGAGAGGTTAGGTTGCCTGGTGAAAGACGTCACAAAAACAGATTAGATACTGGACCTAGAAATATTAATGAGGAACTTGTTAATAAAATAAAATCATTAAGTTAATTCAATTTCAATTGGTGTGTGATCTGAAGGTTTTTGTCTTCCACGAGGAAATTTGTTAATTTTAACATCTTTCACAAGATTTATAATTGAGTTTGAAACTAAGAAATGATCAATTCTCATGCCATTATTTTTTTGCCATGCACCGCTTGTGTAATCCCAAAAAGTATATCCTTCTTTATCAGGGTGGATATATCTATATGCATCATGAAAACCTAAACTTAATAATTCTCTTAATTTTTTTCTTATCTCAAGTCTAAATAATGCATCATTTTCATATCCTTTAGGATTATGAACATCTTCTGCAGATGGAATTATATTAAAATCACCACCAATAATTATATTTTCTTTTTTTTTTAAATAACCTTTTAACTTCTTAATTAAACTTTCTAGCCAATATAATTTGTAAGTATATTTTTCTGTATCAACAGGATTTCCATTGGGTGTGTATATGTTTATTAATTTAATAGTTTTTGATTTATGTTTTAGATCTGCAGTAATAATTCTAGATTGTTTATTTTTGTCTTTAAAAATATCTTTTTCAATTTTGTCTAATTTTTTTTTAGAAATTATCGCAACTCCATTATATGATTTTTGACCAAATACATAATTCTGGTAATTTGATTTTTCAAAGTCTTCGTAAGGATAGTTTTCATCTTGAGCTTTGATCTCTTGCATCATTAAAATATCTGGTGAATATTTTTTTAAATACTCTTTAATATTTTCAATTCTTGCTCTTACAGAGTTAACATTCCAGGAACTAATTATCATTAAAGCGAGAAAGATACGCCACAACCACAAGAAGATTTGCTTTGCGGGTTGTTTATTTTAAAAGAATCTCCGATTAATTCTTTTACAAAATCAACTTCAGATCCTTTTAGTAAATCTGCCGATGTTTTGTCGATAAGAATATTATCTTGTTGTAGATCATCATCCTTAGCAGAGTTATCAAATGAGAAATCATATTGAAATCCAGAACATCCACCACCTTTAATAGCGATTCTAAAAAAT
Organism: uncultured Pelagibacteraceae bacterium; assembly: GCA_902543485.1. GTDB lineage: Bacteria > Pseudomonadota > Alphaproteobacteria > Pelagibacterales > Pelagibacteraceae > Pelagibacter. The sequence goes on from CACBYP010000017.1 coordinate 2,159, forward strand.
GACCCTTTATCTTTTGATGAAAGAAGATGGTTTATCTGCTTTATAGCATTATCTGTAAATTTAATTTCTTTAATCATAATTAAACATTGATAAAACAATATAATAATATTTTGCCATTTTTAAAGAATGAAAAATTACTCAAAATTAGGAACATTTGCCTCAAAAGGTAGACTGTTTAAAGAAGCGAGCAATCCTTTCAGATCACCTTTTCAAAGAGATAGAGATAGAATAATTCATTCTACCTCATTTAGAAGATTGAAGCACAAAACTCAGGTATTTGTTAATACTGAAGGAGATCATTATAGAACCAGAATCACTCATTCCATTGAAGTTTCACAAATTGCTAGAACAATTGCTAAATACTTAGGTTTAAATGATGATTTAGCTGAAACATTAAGCTTAGCTCATGATTTAGGTCATACCCCTTTTGGTCATGCGGGAGAAGATTCCCTAAATGAATGTATGTATGAATATGGGGGATTTGACCACAATCTTCAAACACTTAGGATAGTAATGTTCATTGAAAATAAATATTTTAAATTTGAAGGTCTTAATTTAACTTTAGAAACATTAGATGGACTTATTAAACATAATGGTCCGGTAACAAAGCTAGTCAAAATAAATAATTTAATTGGTTTGAAAAATTTAAAAAATAAAATTAATTTTTCAAAAAACTCCTTACTGGAGGCTCAAATTGCATCTATATCCGATGACGTTGCATACAATAACCATGATATTCAAGATGGAATAAAAGCTAAATTATTTACTTTAAACGATCTTAAACAAATCTCTTTTTTTGATGAAATTTTAAAATCATATAAAAATAAATTAAAGAGTGAAAATAATGATATTCTTGTATATCAAACTATAAGAGACTCTATAAATTTAATGGTTCAAGACTTAATAAAAACAACGACAAGAAACATTTTAGTGAATAAAATATCTACAAAAAAAGATGTATCAAATAAAAAAAATCAAATTGTTGATTTTTCCAACAAATTAAAAATAACTATAAATGAGATTAGAGATTTCCTTAGAATAACTATGTACAATAATAAAGATGTACTAAAAAAAAATAATGAAGGAAAAAAGATAATTAAAAAGCTTTTTAGTGTAATTAACAAAAATCCAAAAAAATACATTAAAACTAAATATTTAAAAACTAACAAAGAAAGAGCTATATCTGATTATATTTCTGGTATGACCGATAGGTACGCCATACAATTATATAGAGCATCAAAATGAATATATTTGAGGAATACTTAAATAAAATTTTAGATAAAATTAAATTAGCAAGTGAAGAAAAGCTAATTTTATTACCTGAAAGTTTATCTGGTATAAACGTAGACATACCTCCTAAAAAATTTAAGTGCGATCTGTCAACTAATGTTGCAATGGTTTTATCTAAAACAAATAATGAACCACCAATTAAAATTGCTGAAAAATTGAAAGATATTATTTTTAAAGACGATAATAATATTGAGAAGATAGAAATAGCAAAGCCTGGATTTATAAATATTATTTTAAAAAAAGAGTTTTGGACTTCATTTCTTTTAAATATAAATAATCTTAATAATTTTGGCGCAGCACTTAATGGCTCTAAAAGGAAACATTTAATTGAATTTGTGTCTGCAAATCCCACTGGACCATTACACGTTGGTCATTGTAGAGGTGCTATTCTAGGTGATGTTATTTCTAATTTGTTAAAATTTAACAATCAAGAAGTTGTAAAAGAATATTATGTAAATGATCATGGTAATCAAATTTTACATTTTACTAGATCTGTATATTTGAGAATAAAAGAAAAATTAGATAATCAAACCTTTCCACTAAATGAGGATGATTTATATCCAGGTGAATACATCAAGGATATAGCCCAACATATTATAGATAATAATAAAGATTTACAATTTGATGATTATGAAAAAATAAAGTTAACACTTACTAAATTAGCAATTACAGAGTCACTTAAACTCATTAAGACCAATTTAAATAATTTGGGAATTATTCATGATAATTTTGTGAGTGAGACTGAAATAGTTGAAAATAAAGAGGTTGATAAGGTTATTGAGAAACTTAAAAAAGATAAATTTGTATATATAGGAAAAATAAAAGCTCCCGAAGGAGAAGACACAACTAATTGGATAGAAAGAGATCAGTTACTTTTTAGATCAACAGATTTTGGGGATGATAAAGATAGAGCATTACAAAAATCTGACAACACATGGACTTATTTTG
>CACBYP010000018.1 GCA_902543485.1 uncultured Pelagibacteraceae bacterium
CAAGAGTTGTTGTAGATAGAATTTATGATTTTTATACAAAAGAGTTTTCCAATGTAGGTAGAAGTGTTCACTATTTGGCGGTTGCTGCTACTAATTTATATGAACAAACAAGAGTTTCAGTTCAAAAATATATTAATGCTAAAGATAAAGATGAAATCGTATTTACTAAAGGAGCTACTGAAGCAATTAATTTAGTCGCTAACACTTTTGGTCAAAAATATTTATCAGATGGAGATGAAGTATTGTTGACTGAACTCGAGCATCATTCAAATTATGTTCCTTGGCATTTTCTTAGAAAAGCAAAAAATATAAAAATAGAATTTGCTGAAATTAATGATAATGGCGAAGTAACATTAGAAGCTATAGAAAAAAAAATTACAAACAAAACAAAAATAATCAGTGTAAGTCATTTATCGAATGTAACAGGCGCAATATTACCTATCAAAGAAATTGTACAATTGGCTCATTCGAAAAATATACCGGTTCTAATTGATGGTTGCCAAGGTGCGCCTCACTTAAAATTAGATATGCAGGATATTGATTGTGATTTTTATGCAATATCTGGACATAAAATGTACGGACCAACTGGAATAGGTATTCTATATGCTAAAAAAAAATGGCTTGATGATTTGCCCCCATATCAAGGTGGAGGAGGAATGATAAATGAGGTTAAAAAAGAAGGTATTACTTATGGTGAATTACCTAATAAATATGAGGCTGGAACAATGGCTACAGCTCAAGTTATAGCTTTTAATGAATCCATAAAATTTATGGAAAAAATTGGTATTCAAAATATCGAAGAACATGAAAAAAAATTATTAGACTACGGACTAGAAAAGTTAAGAAAAAATAATTCAGTTAATATTATAGGAAATCCAAAAGAAAAGGGTGGGGTTATATCATTTACTATTGAAGGTGTTCATCCACATGATATTGCAACAATTCTTGATGAAGATGGAGTAGCTATTAGAGCAGGGCATCACTGCTGTCAAATATTACATGATAAATTAAATTTACCTGCAACTGCAAGAGCTTCATTTGGAGTTTATAATACGAAAGATGATATTGATAAGCTTGATGAAGCAATAAATAAATGTAAAAAAATTTTTAACTTATAATGGACTTAAAAGATTTATATCAAGAAATAATATTAGACCATGGAAAAAATCCAAGGAATTTAGGAAAGTTTGATAATTATAATAAAGATGCAAAGGGAAATAATCCTTTATGTGGTGATAATGTTCATGTGTATCTCAGATTAAATGAAAATAAAAAAGTTGAAGATATTGCATTTGAAGGTCATGGCTGTGCTATTTCAATGGCATCGGCATCAATTATGACTGATATGGTTAGAGGCAAAGAAGAAAAAGAAGTAAAAGAAATTGTAACTGATTTTCTAGGAATGATAAAAGAAAAAGATTCTTTAGAAACTAATATTTTAAAAGATGACGAAAAAACTAAATTAATGAGTTTATCTGGTGTTAAGCAATATCCTATGAGAGTAAAGTGTGCAACTTTATCTTGGCATACTCTTACATCAGCATTAGATAATTCAGATCAAATTGTAAAAACAGAGGAATGAAAATGGATCTTAAAGAAAAAGTAATTGCTGAAATAAAAAAAATTTATGATCCAGAGATACCTGTTAATATATATGAATTAGGATTGATATATGATATTATCGTTAATAATTCTGAAGTTAAGGTTAAAATGACTTTAACCACACCAAATTGTCCAGTGGCTGAAAGTTTGCCTAAAGAAGTTAAAGACAGTATATTAGAAATTAAAGAAGTTTCAAAAGTTGATCTTGATTTAGTCTGGGAGCCACCATGGAACAAATCAATGATGTCTGAAGCTGCAAAACTTGAACTAAATTTATGACAAAACAAATTATAACATTAAGCGATAACGCAGCTCAAAGAATAAAAGAAATTATGTCTAATGCTGAAAAAGACTCTTTAGGAGTTAGAGTTGGAGTCAAGTCAGGTGGGTGCGCAGGGATGTCTTATGTTATGGAGTATACAAAAGAGGCAAACCCAAATGACGAAGTAGTAGAAGATAAGGGTGTCAAAGTCTTCATAGACTCTGCAGCGGTAATGTATTTACTTGGAACAGAAATGGATTTTAAAAAAGAAAAATTTTCTTCACAATTTGTATTTAATAACCCCAATGAAACGGAGAGATGTGGTTGCGGAGAATCTTTTAAAATATAGTATTTAATATATGCATATCAGCATTGCGTTTATTGCATATCTATGATAGAAACATTGATATGAACACTTTTGAGCATAAAAACCTAATTAACTCTGAAGTTAAAACTCAAAAAAGAAAATATTTATTCAGAAGTTTAATTAAACCAGTAGAAGCGGGCGCACATGGCACCCTCAACTACGTGGTTAAAAAAGGTTTAGGAAAAAATAAAATAGCAAAAAAATAAAAAAGCTATTTAACAACTATAGTACATATCAAACTCGATAGGATGAGGCGTATGTTCAAAGTTGTGTATCTCTTCAAATTTAAGAGCAATATAAGCATCAATTTGATCGTCAGTAAATACTCCACCTTGAGTCAAAAACTTTCTATCTTTATCTAAACTTTCCATTGCTTCTCTTAATGATCCGCAAACGGTTGGAACTTTTTTAACTTCCTTCTCTGATAAAGCGTAAAGATCTTTGTCAAATGATTTGCCTGGATCAATTTTATTTTTGATACCGTCAATTCCCGCCATTAACATAGATGCAAATGTTAAATATGGATTACCAGATGCATCTGGGAATCTAATTTCACATCTTGCTCCTTTTTTGCTTAGAGTTATCGGAATTCGACAAGATGCTGATCTGTTTCTTGCAGAATAAGCAAGCAATACGGGAGCTTCAAAACCTGGAATTAATCTTTTATAACTATTTGTTGTAGCATTTGAAAACGCATTAATCGCCTTAGCATGTTTAAGTATTCCACCAATATAATAAAGCGCGGTTTGTGACAAACCTGAATATTTATTTCCAGAAAAAACTGGAGTTTTTCCTTTCCAAACTGATTGGTGAACGTGCATTCCTGATCCATTATCACCTTTTACAGGTTTAGGCATAAATGTAGCAGTTTTACCAAATGAATGTGAAACCATTTGAACTACATATTTGTATAATTGAACATTATCAGCTTGATCAACTAATGTACCAAAAAGCATTCCAAGTTCGTGCTGACTTGGAGCAACTTCATGGTGATGTTTTTCAACTGTGATACCTACGTCTCTTAAACCTTTTAGGTATTCACCTCTTATATCCTGAGCACTATCTACTGGAGGGACTGGAAAATATCCACCTTTAACTCCAGGTCTATGACCCATATTCCCATTTTCATAACTTTTTCCAGAATTATAAGGTCCTTCTGTACTATCTATCGAAAAACTTGTTTCGTTCATGTCGTTTTTGATTTTTACATCATCAAAAAC
>CACBYP010000019.1 GCA_902543485.1 uncultured Pelagibacteraceae bacterium
TGATTTTAAATCTCTTATATCTTTTGATTTAAGTTTATATTTTGGTTTATCTATAGGATCTTGCCAAATTAATTGTTCTTTTGGTACTTCGCTACCCAAATAACATGCTCTTGGTCCCATGTCTCTATGAGTAAGCTTAAACCAAGCTCTTGCAAATGCATCAGCAAATTCATCTGGATTTTGATAAAAATGTTTTGAAATTGGTCCATAACTTTTATCCATTCTCAAAGATAAATCAGTTGTTTGCATCATTGGAGGATGCATTTTACTTTTATCATGAGCATCAGGAACCATTTTAATTCTCTGACCATTCTTTTTTGGAGTCCATTGAAATGCTCCAGCAGGTCCTTTTGTCAATTCCCATTCATGGTTAAATAAACAATCAAAGTAACCCATATCCCATTGTGTTGGTGTTTGTGTCCATGCCCCCTCAATACCACTACTTATTGCGTGTACACCTTTTCCTGATTTGTAATTACTATTCCAACCAGTTGCTTGATCTTGAATTCTTGATGCCTCTGGATCAGGTCCTTTATGTGATTCAGGTGCAGCACCATGAGATTTTCCAAAAGTATGGCCACCAGCAACTAGTGCAACTGTTTCATAATCATTCATTGCCATTCGTCCAAATGTTTCTCTAATATCATGAGCTGCTTTCAATGGGTCTGGATTAAAATCTGGACCTTGTGGATTTACATAAATTAATCCCATGTGAGAAGCCCCCAATGGTTGTTCAAGATCTCTTTTTCCGCTGTATCTCTTAACACCTAACATTTCTTTTTCTGAACCCCAGTAAATATCATCTTCGGGTTCCCAGATATCAGTTCTTCCCGCTCCAAAACCGAACGTTTTAAAGCCCATTGACTCTAATGCTACATTTCCAACTAGTATAAATAAATCTGCCCAAGAAATTCTTTTTCCATATTTCTGTTTTATTGGCCACAAAAGTAATCTAGCTTTATCCAGATTAACATTATCAGGCCAAGCATTTAACGGTGCAAACCTTTGATTACCTGTTCCAGCTCCCCCTCTACCATCACCTGTTCTGTATGTACCTGCTGCGTGCCATGCTAATCTAATAAATAAAGGACCATAATGACCGTAATCTGCTGGCCACCAATCTTGTGAGTCTGTCATTAATTTGTTTAAATCTTTTTTGAGTGCTTTGTAGTTCAGTTTTTTAAATTCTTTAGAATAATTAAATTTTTTCTCCATTGGATTTGATAAATTCGAGTGCTGACTTAAAATTTTCAAATTCAAACTGTTTGGCCAAAAATCTCTATTTGTTTGTCCTCTTCCAGCGCTAAATTTTGCTGGTGTACCTGCGCCTGTAAACGGGCACTTGCTTAATTCTGTTGATTTAAATGTTTTACTCTTATGAAATTCCGCACTCATTATTATTTATCTCCTTTAGTATTAATAATTATTCTAATTGCTTCTTTATAATTATTCTAAAGAAGATTGTCAATAAGTCAGAATATTTATGATGTAATTTTGAAAACTCAGTCTTCTAATTTAACTAAAACTTCAACTGATTTAATTTTTTTTCCAGGTATAGATTTTTGAATTTCTATTGGTCCTACATCCTCATTTTTAAGATCAATAAGCTTTTCTTCTTTAACATCGAAGAAGTGATGATGATCTGTGACATTTGTATCAAAATAAGTTTGATTAGAATTAATAGGTATTTCTTTTAAATATCCTTTTTTATGAAATGCATGAACTGTATTGTAAACAGTTGCTAAAGAAACTTTCTCTCCAGTTTTATCTTTTATCAAATTGAATAAGTCGTTTATTGTGAAATGGAAAGTTTTATCTCTATTAAATAAAACTTCGCATATATTTATTCTTTGTTTAGTTGGTCTTAAGCTAGAGTTTCTTAGTTTTTCAATAAATTCTTGTTTACTAGTCATTAGCAATTTAAAACTATTCTAAACTATTTGTATATTATAATGTTCCTAAATCAAGTAATAAGATTACAAAATTATGAAAAAAAGTTCCTTTAATTACGACGAACTAATTGATTGCGCTAATGGTAAGTTATTTGGTCCAGGTAATGCAAAATTACCCTCTCCACCAATGCTAATGTTTGATAGAATTACAGAAATAACTGAGAGTGAGGGTTTTTATAAAAAAGGTTCTATGAAAGCCGAACTTGATATTAAGGATAATTTGTGGTTCTTTGATTGTCATTTTAGAGAAGATCCAGTTATGCCAGGTTGTCTTGGTTTAGATGCTATGTGGCAGCTAGTTGGCTTTTTTCTTGGTTGGCTTGGAAATCCAGGAAGAGGTAGAGCATTAGGTGTGAGCACTGTAAAATTCACTGGGGAAGTTCTTAAAAATGTCAAAATGGCAACATATGAAATAGATATGAAAAGAATTCTTGTTAAAGGAGAAACAACTGTAGGTCTTGCGAATGGAATATTGCTTGCTGATGGAAAAAAGATTTATAGTGCAGAAAATCTTAAAGTAGGATTATTTAAATAATGAAAAGAGTAGTTGTCACAGGACTTGGTGTAGTTTCATGTTTAGGAAATAATCAAGATGAGGTTTATCAATCATTAGTTAATACAAAATCAGGAATAACATTTTCTGAGGAATACAAAGAGCATAATTTAAAAAGCCATGTTCATGGTAAACCTAATATCAAATTAGAAGATTATATTGATAGAAAAGTTATTAGGTTTATGGGTGCTGGATCAGCATATAATTATGTTGCAATGAGTGAAGCAGTTAAAGACTCTGGATTAGAAGAAAATGAGGTTAGTAATATATCAACAGGTATGGTCATGGGATCTGGAGGACCATCAATTGAAAATGTGATTTTAGCATCAGATAAAACTAGAGAAAAAAATCCAAAAAAAATGGGTCCATTTATAGTTCCAAGAACTATGGCAAGTACTGCTTCTGCCACTCTAGCAGTTCCATTTAAAATAAAAGGCACTAATTACACAATAAGTTCAGCATGCGCAACGAGTGGTCATTGTATTGGTAATGCGATGGAACTTATTCAATTAGGAAAACAAAATATTATTTTTGCAGGTGGAAGTGATGAGGTTCACTTTGCAATGACAGCAATGTTTGATGCAATGACTGCACTATCCTCAAA
>CACBYP010000020.1 GCA_902543485.1 uncultured Pelagibacteraceae bacterium
CTACCTACGAAAACAAATTGGACAAAAAAGGAAGGGTTTCAGTGCCTGCATCATATAGGTCATATTTATCAAACATAGGCTACAATGGAATAATTTGTTATCCATCATTTAACAATTTATGTATTGAGGCATGGCCACAAGATCGAATTGAAAAAATATCTAATGCAATAGACTCATTAAATCCATTTGAAGAAAAGAAAGATTATTTTGCAACATCTATACTATCAGAAAGTATAAATTTACAATTTGATAGTGAAGGCAGAGTTCAAATAACGACAAAATTACTAAAACATGCAAGAATTAAAAACAGCATGTTATTTGTTGGTCAAGGCAAAACATTTCAAATTTGGGAACCAACACATTTTGAAAAATTTAGGGCAAACGCAAGAAAAAAATCAAATATTCATCGAGCAAGTCTTAAATGGGAAAGGCAATTTAATAACTAAAAGGGGAAAAATATGACAATAAATTTTAAAACACCAGATATAAAAGAACTGAAACCTAGAATTCTAGTATTAGGAGTAGGAGGAGCGGGTGGAAATGCAATCAATGGAATGATTGAGGCCGGGCTTCAGGGTGTTGAGTTTATTGCAGTCAATACAGATGCCCAAGATTTAAGATTAAGTAAGGCACAAACAAAAATACAAATGGGATTAAATTTAACTAAAGGGCTAGGAGCAGGTGCAAAACTAGATATAGGCCAAGCTGCTGCAGACGAGTCTTTAAATGAAATTGTAAATATATTGCAGGGTGCAAATATGGTTTTCATTACAGCTGGAATGGGTGGTGGAACTGGAACTGGATCTGCTCATGTAATTGCTAGAGCTGCAAAAGAACTTAATATCTTAACAGTTGGGGTTATAACTCTACCTTTCTTATATGAGGGACCTTCAAGGATGAGAAAAGCTCAACAAGGTCTAGAAGAACTTCGAAAACATGTTGATACTATTATTGTTGTTCCAAATCAAAATTTATTCAAGATTGCAAGTGAACAAACAACTTTTGAAGAATCTTTTGCTTTATCAAATGATGTCTTGTTGCATGGAGTTCAAAGTATAACTGATTTAATGGTTAGACCTGGGCTAATTAACTTAGATTTTGCCGATGTTGAAACTGTTATGAGTTCAATGGGTAAAGCTATGATGGGCACGGGTCAGGCCGAAGGAGAAGGAAGAGCCGTAAAAGCTGCTGAGTCAGCAATTAACAATCCTTTAATTGACGATTATTCTCTAAAAGGGGCAAAAGGACTTTTGGTTAATATCACTGGAGGTAAAGATTTAAAATTATTTGAAGTAGATGAAGCTGTGAATAAAGTAAGAGCCGAAGTCGATCCAGAGGCAGAATTAATTATAGGAGCTATAACCGATGACAGTTTGGATGGATTCATGAGAGTTTCAATTGTTGCTACTGCATTAGATGGACAACAACCTGAGCCAAAATCAGTAATTAATATGGTACATAGAATTCAAAATAGAAATCCAGGTTATTCTGAGTTCTCAAATTCTTCATCAACTCAATCATTTCAATTTTCAAACAGCAGTAATTCTATAATTACTAATGGTGCAAATGCGCTCAAAATAGAAGAAGATATAAAAAATGAGGAATTGAGTTCGAATAATTTAGATAGTAGTGCTTTAGATGAAACATCAAACACTTTATCATCTGAGACTATAGAACAAGACGAAGTCTCTCAAACTAATCAAATAGATACTAATTTTGAGACAAAGATAGAAGAACAAGTATCTGATAATAATGGTCTAGAGAATTTTGAGTTGAGTGATGATGATTCTCCTGAATTATTTAATTCTGATCCTAATGACGACTTACCAACTTCATCAGAAGAGGAAAGCTCAGATGAAGAGGAAGATTTAGAAATTCCAGCATTTTTGAGAAGACAAAAAAATTAATGGTCTTCAAAAAAATAAATGAATGCCACCATAAATCTGGAAAAACATTTTCCAGTATTACTAAACGAATTAGTTAGTATTATTTCCCCTCTTTATGGTGGCACATTTATCGATTGCACATTTGGTGCAGGCGGATATTCAAAAAAGATATTAGAGAATAACTTAAATAATATAATAGCACTAGATAGAGATAATTCTGTCAATAGTATAGCTAATCAGTTCCACACAAAGTATAAAAAAAGATTTAAATTTTATAACAAAAAATTTTCGGATATCGATCAAATAAAGGAGGATAATATTAAAGCAATTATTTTTGATCTGGGATATTCATTAAATCAGATTTCTGATTTAAATAGAGGCATATCTTTTAATAGCAAAGGCAAACTAGATATGAGAATGGGATTGAATGATTTTTCTTGTGATGATGTAATATCAAAAATGAGCCAACAAAATCTATTTAAAATTTTCAAGTATTTTGGAGATGAAAAATATGCAAAACCAATATCAAAAAAAATAATACAATTAAGAAAAAATAAAAAAATTAAAACTGAAAATTTAGTAGAAATCATTGAAGGTGTAAAAAAAAAGAAAAGTGGAAAAAATAAATCCACTAAAGTTTTTCAAGCTCTTAGAATTTTTGTAAATAAAGAGATAACCGAGCTGATATATGGTCTAATAAAAGCCTATAATATTTTACCAGTTGGTGGACTAATAGCAGTTGTTACTTTTCATTCAATCGAGGATAAAATAGTGAAGTTTTTTTTTAAAGAATACTCAGAAGTAAAAAATTCTTCCAGATATTTACCTAAAAGTATTTCAAATAAAAAGTATTTTAATTTAACCAAAAAAAAACCAATAACTCCATCATCCAGTGAGATTAATATTAACCCTCCCTCAAGGTCAGCAAAACTTAGATTTGCTTATAAATTAGAAAAAGGATGTAATTTTGAAAAATTTCTTAATAAT
>CACBYP010000021.1 GCA_902543485.1 uncultured Pelagibacteraceae bacterium
TCTTCCTGTTTGCATCAAAGCAGTTCCCGCAAAAACAAGTACTAAGTCTGGATATGCAATAGCAGCAGCAAGTGACGAATTTTTTGTTAAATTTAAATATTGATTTGTTGTTGGAGGAATTATAATCCTCAAAGCTTGGGGCATAACTACTAGTTTAAGAACTTGATTAGGAGTTAAACCAATTGAAGCTGCAGCTTCTTTTTGACCTTTGCTCACACCTTGAACACCAGCTCTTACACATTCAGCTATAAAAGTTGCAGTATATAAAGATAAAGCTAATGCTAATGATATTAATTCAGGAGGTAATTTAAGCCCACCTTTATAAGTAAATGATGTTTTTGATAGTTGTTCAATAACTGGTATTTCAATTGATGCATCAACCCCACCTAGTAAAAAACTTAATAATGGTAAAATAATTAAAAGACCAATTGATATTAATAAAACCGGAGTTTGAGCTCCTTGATTTTCTTGCTTTTTTTTAGCATATGTTCTTACAAAAAATATTGCAATTATTGCTGCAATTACTGAATAAATAAAAATATCTAGATTATTCCAAATAAAAGCTGGAATAAAAAAACCTTTTATAGTTAAGAAGAAAACCCCAAACATGGGTTCTGCTTTTTCTGGCAAAGGTAATGCTCTTAAAGCAGCAAAATACCAAAAAAATATCTGTAATAGCAAAGGAATATTTCTAAAAAATTCCACATAAATTGCTGCTGTTCTTTCAATAAGATAATTATTTGATAATCGAGCTATTCCAACAACAACTCCAATGATTGTGGCAAATACAATTCCAATAACTGAAACTAAAATAGTATTTAATAATCCAACCAAATAGGCTCTAAAATAAGAATGTGAGCCATCATATTCTATCAGTGAAAATTGAACATCAAATGAAGATTCTTGAGATAAAAATCCATAACCAAATGTTATACCTCTGTTTTCCATATTAACTTGGGCGTTATATGAAAAGAATCCAAATACTAGAATAACAACTACTAGTGTAAGTAACTGGGGTAATATTTTCTTAAAATTCACGATTAAGTATGGTTTATAAAAAAAAGGGCTAGAAAAATCTAGCCCTCTTTATATTGTTTTTTAAAAGAATTATCTTGCTGGTGGTACGTATAGTATTCCACCTTTTGTCCATAATTGGTTTGGACCTCTATCAGGTAGAATTCCAGTATCAGCTATATTTCTTTTATAGCTTTCACCGTAGTTACCAACTTGCTTGATTATTCTTAAACTCCACTCATTGTCTAAACCTAGAGCAGCACCTAGTTCACCTTCAGCACCAACTAGTCTTTTTACAGCTGGGTTATCTGAAGTTTTCATAGAATCAGCATTTGCTGATGTTACGCCATACTCTTCAGCTTCGATCATAGTGTTTAGTGACCATCTTACGATATCTTCCCAAACAGAATCACCTTGTCTAACAACTGGGCCTAATGGCTCTTTTGAAATTGTTTCAGGTAATACCATATGGTCGTCTGGATTACTCAATTTAATTCTTTGAGCGGCTAAACCAGATTTATCTGTAGTATATGTATCACATCTACCAGCGTCATACGCAGCTACAACTTCATCAGCTTTTTCAAAAGTGACTGGCTCATATTTGATTCCCTTTGAATTAAAGAAATCTCTCATATTTAGCTCTGTTGTAGTTCCAAGGTTAGTACATGCAGAAACACCAGCTTTAAAATCATTAACTGATGAAATTCCTGAATTTTTTCTAACCATAAAACCTTGACCGTCATAGAAATTTACTCCTACAAAAGTAAGACCGATATCCGCATCCCTAGAAAGAGTCCAAGTAGTGTTTCTAGATAGAATATCTATCTCGTTAGATGTTAGTGCAGTAAATCTTTCTTTAGCACTTAATGGAGTAAATTTAACTTTACTTGCATCACCTAATACTGCAGCAGCTACTGCTCTACATACATCAACGTCAACACCAGTCCAGTTTCCTGCAGCGTCAGCATTAGAAAATCCTGGTAGACCTTGTGAAACACCACATCTCACAAAACCTTTTTTCTGTGTGTTTTTAAGAGTTTTTGACTTTTTTGCAGCCATAGTTTCTGTTGTAAAAGTAAATAAAACAGCAAACATAGCAACAACTGAAGTCAATCGTTTTACTAATTTAAACAT